>NZ_JACHZH010000001.1:0-1792381 GCF_014193405.1 Sphingomonas sp. BK069
CAATGGTACTATCGCTCAAGCGATGGAAGAGTAGGTCGCCGCCAGGCATTGAAGCCAGCGCGTTGCAACACAAACCATCACATGAACCCATTCACACACACCGCTCTCCACCAAGGAGAGCGTGACGCGGGGTGGAGCAGCCCGGTAGCTCGTCAGGCTCATAACCTGAAGGTCACAGGTTCAAATCCTGTCCCCGCAACCAACCTTCCCCTTACCGACACTCCCCCGCAGCTCACCGCTGGCGGGGGCGCACGTGCGAGCAGCGCCGAGGCAGGGCGCGCTGCGCCCTGCGCTATGATCCAGAGCTATGACAGGGCCATTGACCCGCCCAGGCTCTTGGGACGACATCGCTCATCTCGCGGTCTGTCCGGCGGGGCCGATCCTGGATAGCGATAGCGGGTGTGACGTGAAGGAATGGCAGGTGCCGGAAGCGCTGAGCGGGGCCGGTCGCTTCGAGCGATTGGTCAACTCGGTGCGCGATTACGCGATCTACCTGCTCGATCGCGACGGCCATGTCGCGAGCTGGAACGCGGGTGCCGAGCGTTTCAAGGGATATGCCGCGGCCGAGATCATCGGCCAGCATTTCTCCCGCTTCTATACGCCCGAGGACCAGGCCGCTGAGCTCCCGCGCCGCGCGCTCGAGGCGGCCGCGGCGCACGGCACGTACGAGGCCGAGGGCTGGCGCGTGCGCAAGGACGGCACGCGCTTCTGGACCAGCGCGGTGATCGACCCGGTGCTGGACGAGAGCGGCGCGTTGATCGGCTTCGCCAAGGTAACCCGCGACATCACGGAACGCCGCGCCGCCGAGCGCGCGCTGCTGGAGAGTGAGCAGCGCTTCCGCCTGCTGGTCCAGGGCGTGCGCGATTATGCCATCTACCTGCTCGACCCCGCGGGACGGGTCACCAACTGGAACCGCGGCGCACAGGCGATCAAGGGCTATGACGCCGAGGAGATCGTCGGGCAGCATTTCTCCGCCTTCTACACCGCCGAGGATCGCGCGCGTGGCGAGCCAGAGCGCGCGCTGCGCACTGCGTTGGAGGCGGGCAAATATGAGGTCGAGGCGTGGCGCGTGCGCAAGGGCGGCGCGCGGTTCCGTGCCGGCGTGCTGATCGACCCGATCCGCGACGAGAGCGGCGCGCTGATCGGCTTCGCCAAGATCACGCGCGACCTCACCGAGCGCTGGCAGGCGCAGCAGGAGCTGGAGCGCGCCCGCGAGGCGATGGCGCAGGCGCAGAAGATGGAGGCCGTCGGCCGGCTCACCGGCGGCGTCGCGCACGATTTCAACAACCTGCTCACGATCATCCGCTCTTCGGCCGATCTGCTCAAGCTTCCGACGCTCGCCCCTGAGAAGCGCGAGCGATACGTCGAGGCGATCGCGCAGACGGCCGAGCGTGCCGCCGCACTCACCTCGCAGCTGCTCGCTTTCTCGCGCCGACAGCCGCTCAAGCCCGAGCGGTTCGACGTCAGCGAGCGGCTCGCCGAGATGCGGCCGCTGATGCAGACCAGCGTCGGCGCTACTGTCATCCTCAGCGTTGCTACCCTCGCGGGTGCCATCGTCAACGCCGACCGTAACCAGTTCGAGAGCGCGGTGCTCAACCTTGTCATCAACGCGCGCGACGCCATGCCCGCGGGCGGAGCGCTCTCGCTCGTGCCGGCGATCGTCGACGGCCTGCCCGCGGTGCGCGGCCACGGCGGTGCCGAGGGCCGCTTTGTCGCCCTGCGCGTCAGCGATACCGGCAGCGGCATCGCGCCCGAGGTGCTGGAGAAGATCTTCGAACCCTTTTTCACCACCAAGGCCGTCAATCAGGGGACCGGACTGGGGCTCAGCCAGGTGCACGGTTTCGCCAAGCAGAGCGGGGGCGAGATCGACGTCCACAGCGAGCCCGGGATCGGGACCGTCTTCACGCTCTATCTGCCGCTGGCCGGAGGTGCCGCGCCGGTCGTCGCGTCACCGCCGCGCGCCCCCACGCGCCCGCTGCCGTCGCGTCGAGTCCTGCTGGTGGAGGACAATGAGGCGGTGGGGCAGTTCGCGCGCGGGCTGCTCGAGGAGCTCGGCCAGACCGTCACCTGGATCTCGAACGGGGAGGCGGCACTCGATCTGCTGGAACGCGCCCGCGACGAGTTCGACCTCGTGTTCAGCGACGTGATCATGCCGGGCATCAGCGGGCTCGATCTGGCGCGTGCGGTCCGCTCGCGCTGGCCCGCGCTGCCGGTGGTGCTGACCACCGGCTACAGCCACGCTTTGGTCGGCGAGCAGGACCACGGCTTCGCACTGTTGCGCAAGCCCTATTCGCTCGACGGGCTCGGCGACATCCTCGCCTGACGCGTTTGCGCGTCCCGAAGGGTTAATCGCTCGTAGCCGTTGACGCTCGCCGACGTGCGGCGCAGCCTTCGCCTTCGTCTCACCAGATCGCGACGGGACATGCGGGCGCCACGCTTTCAACGACCGACCGAGCCGCGTCTGCAGGCGCGACCGCTTCCCACTGCGGCGCGGCGGAGCGCCGCCCCCTGCGCGAGGCACGACGAGGGTCGCGGCGGATGATCATTCGCTTCGATCCTTCTCGCGGCGTCGCTCCGGGGGCACCCCGGACGATGATCGTTCGCGCCGGCGAGTGGACGATCGCGATCGTCCGGCGCGAGTCGTTGCCGGACCGGCGCGCGGCGCGCTGGGTGATCGCCGAGGCGTTCGGCTATCTCGCCGGTGACGAGGGGCTGGCCTTCGCCACCTTATTTCACGCGAGATGCTGGTTCATCTGTCGACTCGCGCAATCCGGCCGATCGCTGCTGCGAGGGCAGGCCAACCCGCCCTCCAGCTCGACCGGCAATGGAGTGCGCGCCCTGCATTAACGCGCTCGCACCGTTGGTCTACCACTTCCGGAGTACCACCCTCAACCAAAGTAGTGGAGCAGATTATCTAGGAAGAGACTTGTCACGCCGAAGAACTAACGTGCGTGGGTAACAAGCGCTTATCCATATCGCCTGCGTCACGATCTGGGGATTACTCCGCCTGTCCTGAAACGGGTCAATTGTAACTTTGCCGTCGTTCACTTGCCTGCGATCAAATTATATTACGTCGACCAGGGCGCGGCAGC
Organism: Sphingomonas sp. BK069; assembly: GCF_014193405.1. NCBI lineage: Bacteria > Pseudomonadati > Pseudomonadota > Alphaproteobacteria > Sphingomonadales > Sphingomonadaceae > Sphingomonas > Sphingomonas sp. BK069. The sequence continues at coordinate 3,093 of NZ_JACHZH010000001.1, forward strand.
ACATACAACGATCGTGGGGGCGGTGCGGAAGACACCGGACGATCAGCTCGTGGGGGGAGCAGATGAGCGGACGGATCGGCCTGTTGATTGTATCGCCGAATGAGATCGAGGGCGAAGGACTGCGTCGGCTGCTCGGGGGAGAGCGGTTCGACGTGATCGGCGTGGCACGCAGCTGCGCGGCAGCATGCGATGCCGCCGTGCCCGATCTGGTGTTGTTGCGCGCACCGCCCGGCGAGGCCACGGGGATGTGCCGCGACGCGCGCGCACGCTGGCCGCAGGTACGCCTCGCCGTGATGGCGCGGGCCTGCGAGAGCGCCGCGGTGGCGGAGGCGATCCAGGCGGGAGCGGACGGCTATCTCAGCATCGAGACCTCGGTCGCGGGGCTGACCGAGATGCTCAAGCTGATCGTGCTGGGCGAGAAGCTGGTGCCCTCGCAGGTGGTCAACGAGCTCGCCTCGCTGCGCCTCGAAGCCGCTACGGTGGAGCCGGAGATCGACCTGGGCGACGTCAACGTGTCCGAGCGCGAGCTCGAAATCCTGCAGGGCCTCATCCAGGGCGAGCCCAACAAGGTGATCTCGCGGCGGCTCTCGATCACCGAGGCGACCGTCAAGGTCCACGTCAAGTCGATCCTGCGCAAGCTGCACGTGCTCAACCGTACCCAGGCCGCGGTCTGGGCGCTGAGCCGCGGGCTGGCGCAGCCGAGCGACGGCGCTTTGTCACCGCGCGTCGCCGCGGCGGCCGAGCCGCGCACGCGCGATCGGGCGCCGACACACGAGATGCAGCTTTAAATAGCCGAAGGAAGCTCCGATGCGCGAACTCAGCACGCCCGGCGCGCCGCCGGCGATGATGCGTCATGGCGAGAATGACTCGGGCGAGAGAAACGGGGGCGAGACGCACTGGGGCGAGCGCGACTGGACGGATGCGCGTTCGGCACACCCCGGGACCCGATCGGGGTATCTCAATCTCGCCTCGGTGGTGCGCATCCTCTATCGGCGCGCCGCGCTGATCGCGCTGGTGGTGCTGCTCGGCGTCGCGGCGGCGCTGTTCGTCGTGCTGCGAACCACGCCGGTGTACAGCGCGACGGCGACGATCATCGTCAAGCCCGATGACGCCAGCACCAACGTCGCCGCGCTGCCGACCGCGATCGTCAGCCCCAGCCAGGAGACCGCGATCGAGACCAAGGTGGAACTCCTTCAATCGCGCAACCTGGCACGCGAGGTCGCCGCGACGTTGCGCCTGGCGAATGATCCCGAGTTCGCGCCGCCTCGCGACGCGCGGCCGGGCCTGCTCGACCGGCTGCTCGGCTGGATCAATCCGCCGACGGTCACCGCCGCGGTCACGCCGAAAGCGATCGAGCGCGCGCGCAACGAGGCGGTGGTCGACCGACTGATCGAGCGGCTCGACGTCAGCCGTGTCGCGCGGTCGAGCATGATCAACATCACCGCTTCCTCGGCCGACCCGCGCAAGGCCGCGCTGATCGCCAACCGGGTCGCGGATACCTACATCAAGTCGCAGATGGCCGAGTCGACCGACTCGCGCGTCGCCACGATCGACGATCTCAGCGCCCGTCTCGCGCAGTCGCGCGACGCCGCGGTCGCGGCGGACCGCGCGGTCGCCGCCTTCCGCACGTCGCACGGCTTGCTCGTGTCGCAGCCCGAGCTCGGCGCAGCGGCGAGCGCGTCCCAGCTCGCCGGACTTGTCGGCCAGACGCGGGCGGACGGGATCGCCGAGGCGCGCCGCGCGCAGGCGGGGGGCTCGGCCACCTCGCCGCTGCTCGCCGGCCTTCGCGAACAGGAGGCGACGCTGGCGCGGCGGCAGAGCGAGCTCGCCGGCTTCTACGGCCCTGGCTATCCGGAGGTCGCCAAGGTCAACGCCGAGATCGCCGCGCTGCGCACTCGGATCGACCAGGAGAGCGCGCGCATTCGCACCGATCTCGCCGCGCAGGCGGGGGCAAGCCAGGCGCGCGCCGCGGCGATGGCGGCGAGCGCATCCGGCATCCGCGGCACCGCGCTGGCGCAGGGCGCCGCCGCGGTGCAGCTGCGTGAGCTCGAGCGCCGGGCGGAGACCGCCAACGCGCTGTACAGCTCGGTCGCGGCGCTGCTCAACGGCAAGCTCAGCCTCGACCCGCAGACCAAGGCGGACATCGCGGTGGTCTCGCGCGCGCCGATCCCCGACTCACCGAGCTCACCGCTGCCCAAGCAGGCACTCGGCATCGCGCTGCTCGCCTCCGCGGCGCTCGGCGCGGTGCTCGCACTGGTCGTCGAGATGATGGACATCAAGCTGCGCACCGCCGAGCAGGTCGAGCGGCTGCTCGGCGTGCGGACATTGGCGATGGTGCCCGACACGCGGCTGGAGGATGGGTCGGGTGCGGCGAGCCACGATCTGGTCAACCAGCGACCGCGCTCGCGCTTCGCCGAGGCGATGCGCAACCTGCTGATCGAGCTGGAGGGGCGTCGCACCAGCCAGTCGCACGTGGTGGTGATCACCTCGCCGCTGGAGGCGGAGGGCAAGAACACGATCGCCAAGAGCCTCGCCGCGACCGCGACGCGGGTCGACCAGCGCGTCGTGGTGGTCGACTTCGACCTGCGCCGCCCCGAGCTCGCGCTCGGCAGCGCCGCACCCGGCGAGGTGCCGCAGACCGGCGTGGTCGCGTATCTCGCGGGCGACGCCTCGTTCGACCAGCTCAGCGTGTCGCACGAGGGGCAGCCGTTCGCCTCGCTCGGGGCGGGGCAGGCGCCGCTCGACCCGGGCGCGCTGCTGAGCTCGCCGCGGTTGCCGCGCCTGATCGCGCAGCTGCGCGAGCATTACAGCCTCGTCATCCTCAACGCCCCGCCGATCCTGCCGGTGCGCGACGCCAAGATGCTCGCCGACGTGGCCGACTCGACGTTGCTGGTGCTGCGCTGGGGCAAGACCGATCCCGAGGCGGCGCGGGTCGCGGTGCAGGTGTTCGGCCGCTCGATCACCGGTGCTGTGATCAACATGGTCGACGTCGCCGCACACGCCGGGCGGCGCTACGGCGACATGATCCACCATGTCGCTCGCTCGTCGAGCTACTACGACCGCGCGATGCCGCGGCGCGGTTGGCGCCGCGTGAGTGGGGGCGCACGCCGGATCGCGGCCAGCGCGGCGACGACGCTCCATCTGAACTGACTCGGGCAGTAGGGAGGGGAGCGTCGCCCTTCCGCTTTGGTGCTGGTTCAGAAGCCCTCGGGCAGGTCGATCGCGCCGACCACTTCGCGGTAGCGCGCGATCGCGTAGCGATCGGTCATGCCGGCGATGAAGTCCGCGATGTGGCGCGTGATCCCGGGCTCGTCCTCGGGAAGCCGCGCGCGCCACTCGTCCGGTAGCCGCGCCGGGTCGTCGCGATAGGCGGCGAACAGCCCCGCCACGACCTGCGCGGCGGCTTCCGCCGCGGCGAGTTGCCGCGGGTGATGGTAGAGGTTGGCGTACATGAAGCGCTTCAGCTCGCGCTCGGCGGCCGCCATCTCGGGCGAGAAGGCGATGAGCGCCCGCCCCGCGGCGCGTACCTCCTCCACGTTCGTCACCCCGGCGGCGTCGATGCGGCGCCGCGACTCGGCGATCAGATCGTTGACCATCGCGCCGATCTGGCTGCGGATCAGCTCGCCGGCCAGACGCGCGCGCGGCACGTCGGTGAAGCGCGACTCGACTCGGCCCCACCCCTGAGCCACCAGCGGCACCGCCATGATCTGGTCGAGCGTCAGCAGGCCGGCGCGCAATCCGTCGTCGATGTCGTGATTGTCGTAGGCGATGTCATCGGCGAGTGCGGCGACCTGCGCCTCGAGCGAGGCGTGCGTCTCTAGCGCGAGCGCGGCCTCGGCGTCCGCCTCGGCCAGCGCCCAGCCGGGGCGGCGCACCGGGCCGTTGTGCTTGGCCAGCCCTTCGAGCGTTTCCCAGGTGAGATTAAGGCCGGGCCAGCGCGGATAGGGACGCTCGATCCGCATCAGTGTCCGCAGCGTGTGGCCGTTATGGTCGAAGCCGCCGCGCGCGTGGGTGGCAGCGCGCAGCGCGTCCTCGCCGGCGTGGCCGAACGGCGGGTGGCCGATGTCGTGCGCGAGGCACAACGCTTCGGTAAGATCCTCGTTGAGCTCGAGCGTGCGCGCGATCGTGCGGCCGATCTGCGCCACCTCCAGACTATGCGTCAGCCGGACGCGGAAATGGTCGCCGTCGGGCGCGAGGAAGACCTGGGTCTTGTGACGCAGTCGGCGAAAGCTGATCGAGTGGATGATGCGGTCGCGGTCGCGCTGGAAGGCGTCGCGCGGGCCACGGTCGCCCACGTCCTCGCGGTGGAGCCGACCGCGGCTGCGCGCCGGGTCGGACGCCCAGGGCGCACGGTGCGGGGTGCCGCTCACTGGTCGTCGAGCCGGGATACCTTCTGGCCCGCCTCGCTGGTGAAGGTGAAGGCGGAGAGCCCTTGTTTGGCGAGCGTGTTGACCATCGCGCGCGCCTCGGCCTGCGTCTTGAACGGACCGGTGACGACGCGGTTGGTCGCGCGCAGCGGCGTCGTATAGGCGCGCTTGCCGGCCAGAGCCGGCGCCTTGCCCTGCGCCGACTTCCACGCCTTGCCGAGATCGCCGGGATTGGCGCCGCCGGCGACCTGGACCCAGATCCGCGCGGGTTCCTCGCGCTCGGCCTTCGCCGCTCCCTTCGCCGAGACCTTGGAGCCGGTCTTGCCGGCCTTGCCGGCCGGGGCGTCGTCCGAGTCGCTGTCCTTCTCGACGGCGAGTTTCCTGTCGCTCGCCCCCTTCTTGCCGGCTGTCTTGGCGGCGGTGCCCTTGGCGGGCGGCTCGTCGTCGGCAGCGGCACGCCCGCGCGCGCCCTTCTTGCCGACGGGTGCATCTTCTTCCTCGGCGGCGCGCGACGTGCGCTTGTCCGCGGCGGCGAGTCGCCGGCCGCGCGTCCGCGTCGGTTCGACCGGTTCCTCGGCGGTGACGTCGCGCGTGGTGACGCGCTTCGCCGCGGCGAGCCGCTGGCGCTTCTGCTCGTCGGCGGCCGCGTTGCGCTCGGCCGCCGCCGCCGCTTCGTCGAGCGAGGCACCGGTCGGGGCGGGCGGCGCGGCGACCGCGACGACGCGCTGCGTGCCCGGCATCGGCGCCACGCCGAGCTCGGCGCCAGGCACCGAGATGCCCGCGACGATGCGCGCGAGAATCGAGTCCTCGCCCAGACGCGGGGGCGTCGGCCGCGCGGTGCCGATCGCGGGCGCGGGCGCCGCGGAGGGGCGCGATGCGGCGGGTGAGGGGAGCGGCGTCGGCGTCGGTGGCGGAGACGTTGCAGCGGCAACCTGCACGGCGGCGGTCGGCGGCGAGGTCGAGGTCGAGGCGCTCGGCGCCGGCGCCGCAGCGGCTACGGCGCTCGACGTGGGCGCGGCAGGTGCGCGCGCGGTGGTCGGCGCCGCGTTGGCAGTGGTAACGGACGTGTCCGGCGCGGGTGCGGCAGGTGCGCGCGCGACGCTGGCGGGCGCGGCCGAGGCCAGCGGCCACGTGCGCGCGGCCGCGGTCGACGGTATCGCGGGCAGGGACGCGGCGGCGACCTGTTGCGGGGGAGTCGGAGTCGGCGTCGGAGATACGGCGGGACGCGCGGCGATCTGCCGGCTTGGCGACGCCGTACGCGCCGCGAGCTGGCGCTGGCGCTCGGCTTCCTTCAGGCGGCGGCGCTGCTCGCTGCGCGACAGCGGCTTCTCCGCGACGGGCGTCGGTGTCACGGCGGCGACCTCGAGCCGCCGCGGCGCGTAAGGATCGGCGCCGAGCACAGGCAGCACCGGCACCATGCGCGCGTCGGCGAGCCGCGCAGCGGTCGGCGCCACCTCGCCGAAATGCACCGCGAAGGCGCGGTCGGCGGCGTTCAGTGTCGGCAGACGCTGGAAGAAGGCGGCGAGTCCCTGCGCCATGCCCGGCGGCATCATCCCGGTGGCGATGCGGTTCGCACCGGAGACGTCGCCGCCCATCGCGAGAATGAAAGCGCGCGCGCGCCACGCGCCGCGGTCGGAGCGGCGCAGCAGCGCGTCGATCTCCGCCAAGGCCTCCTGCTGCCGCCCCGAGATGCCGAGCGAGAGCGCGTAGCGGCGGCGGATCTCGTCGAGCTCGTCGCCCTGCACGCCGCCTTGCGCCAGCGCCAGCCGATAGTCGCGTTGGGCGCGCTCCTGCTCGCCGATCAGGTCGTAGGCCAGTCCGCGATCGTCGGCGTAACGCGCCATCACCGCACCATAGCGCTGCGCCTCGTCGAAATAGCGCAGCGCCTCGCCGGGGCGCTCGCCGTTGACCAGGATGCGCGCGATCCCACCCTTCACGCGCGCGTTGCGCGGATCGATCGCCTCGGCGCGCTTGTACAGCGCGGCGGCGGCGGTGGCATCGCCGAGCTTGAACGACAGCTCGCCCGCCTCGACCAGCGCGGAGAGGTCGCGCGGCGACGCGCCGATGCGCCGCACCAGCTCGGCGAGCCGGTCGGCCTCCGGATTGGCGACGGGCATGATCGCCTGCGCGCGCGCGACCGTCGCGGGCGCGGCGGCGAGCGCGGCGGCGAGCGCCAGCGGCGCGAGCGCGGCGGCGAGCGTGCGTCCCGGTCGCGGGCGAGGGACGTCGGTCATGCGAACTGTTCTCCCCGCCCGCGATGCGGCGGGCGGACTGGCTGAGGCCCGTCGCCGGGCCGGGCTGCCGTCTAGACCGGGTGGCGGCTGAACCGGCAATGACGCCGCCGGCGGTGCTGCGGTGAAGCGCGCCGACCCGGCGACGAGCCGAGCATGGCGCGGCGCTCAGATCTTCTCGGCCGCGGCGAGATAGTCCCACATCTGCTTGCTGCCCTCGCTCGTCAGCCGCAGCAGCACGCGGCGGCGGTCGACCGGATCGGCCTCGCGGCACACCAGTCCGCGTTCGACCAGCATGGTGATCTGGCGCAGCGCGGTGGTGAGGGGCGCCCCCGACGCGACCGCCGCGCTGGTGGTATAGGTCTGGCGGTTGGACAATTCCTGGACGAACAGATCGAGCATCAGGTCGAAGGCGGGCTCGCCGAACATCTCGCCCTGGAAAAAATGCGAGCGCAGCCGCCGCTTGGCGAGGATCCGCTCGGCCGCGACCCGAAGCAGCCGGCGCTGATCCTCGACCCGCGGCGTCTCCAGCACCTCGACCGTGGCGAGCTGGCGCCGCTTGGTACCGGTGTGGAACAGGCTGACGTGGTTGGTCACCCAGATAGCGCTACCGTCGGCGGCGATGTAGCGTTTGGTGATCGAGAAGGGGTCGCCGCCGGCGAGCAGCGCGTCCGAGCGCTGACGATTGACGGTACGATCGTCCTGGTGCGTAAACTCCAGGACGCTGCGGCCGACCAGCAGGTCGCGCCCGTAACCCAGCATGGCGACGAAGTCGTCGTCGGCGTCGACGACCCGCATGTGCTCGTCAACTAGGCAACTCATCAGGCTCCGCGACGCCGCGCGATCCATCGCGTCCATCCCCGTGTCCGTGCCGCGATCGCGGTCTGATGCACATCGCTAACATGAATGGTGCGAGAATGGAGCGAAGAAGATTTACTATGGATCAAATTCAGGAGCTTAGCTTATGTTAGCGACGCTCCTGCCGCAGCCTCACAGACGCCGCTGCCCGGGGTAGGCGAACAGCAGGTCGGCATCGTTCGACGCGTGCAGCTGCTCGTGCCCCGTGACGGTGACGCACTCGCCCGCCTTCCACTCGACACCGGCGACCACGCCCTCGCCACGGATCGGGACGAGCCAGCCGGTCGTGCCTTCGGGCAGCGCGATCTCGCGCGCGCCGCCGGTCCAGCGCTCCAGCACGAACTTGGGACCTTCGACGAGGATGATGCGCCCCGGCGCGACCTCGCCGGGCGAGGGATAATCGACGTAGGGCTCGAGGTCGGCCACGGCGACGCCGTCGTCGAGATGCAGCTCACGCGGCCGGCCGTAATCGAACAGGCGATAGGTCGTGTCGGAGTTCTGCTGCACTTCGATCAGCGTAAGGCCCGCGCCGATGGCGTGGATCACGCCCGAGTGCGAGTAGAAGAAGTCGCCCGCCTTCACCGGCTTCCAGTCGAGCTTGTGCTCGAGGCTGCCATCCTCGGCGCTCGCGCGCAGCTCCTCGCGCGTGATCGGCTGGAGCGGTCCGAGCGCGATCGTCGACTCGGGCTCGGCGGCCAGGATGGTCCAGCACTCGTCCTTGCCGCGCGGCAGGCCACGCTTCTGCGCCTCCTCGTCGGAAGGGTGATCCTGCACCGACAATTTCTCGCTGGTGAACAAGTATTTGATCAGCAGCTCCGACTGTTCCGGGTGGGGCGACTGGAACCAGATCTCGCCGATCGGCTCGGCATCGGGTGCCGGATCGGGGAAGCCGGGGAACAGGTGGTGCCGCCCCCAGGGCTTCTCGACGCGCTTGGTGGCGAGCAGGGTAGCGGGCATGCGGACTCCTTGGGTGCGAGCGGATCGAGCGGCGACAACGTGTCGTGCGCGCGGCGCGTTGCGTCCGCGTGAAAGCCGTTGTTCGTCGCGACCTCCTTAAGCTAAGAGCCGGGTCGATGCGTACCCCCCTTTTCCGCTCCCCCTCCGTCCGGCCGCTCGCGCTCGGGCTCGTCGCCGCGCTGGCGCTGCCGGTCGCCGGCTGCGCGGGCAAATCCAATCGGGCCGATCTGCCCTATGTCGCGCGCGACGTGGGCACGCTCTATTCGGCCGCGAAGCAGCGGCTCGATCAGGGCCGGTACAAGGAGGCGGCGGCGTTGTTTGACGAGGTGGAGCGGCAGCACCCCTATTCGGTCTGGGCGCGCCGCGCGCAGCTGATGGGCGCATTCAGCTACTACCTCAACCGCGATTACACTCAGGCGATTCAGGGCGCGCAGCGCTTCCTGTCGGTGCACCCGGGCAACCGCGACGCCCCCTACGCTTACTATCTTGTGGCGATGAGCTATTACGAGCAGATCAACGACGTCACGCGCGACCAGAAGATCACCTCGCAGGCGCAGGACGCGCTCGGCGAGCTGACGCGGCGCTATCCCAACACGCGCTACGCCGCCGATGCGCGACTCAAGATCGATCTGGTGCGCGACCATCTCGCCGGCAAGGAGATGGAGATCGGCCGCTTCTACGAGCGGCGCCGGCAGTGGCTCTCCGCCACGCTGCGCTTCCGCCGCGTCGTCGACGAGTATCAGACCACGACCCATGCGCCCGAGGCGCTGATGCGGCTGACCGAGACTTATCTCGCGCTCGGCGTCCGCCCCGAGGCGGAGAAGGCCGCGGCGGTGCTCGGCGCCAACTACCCGGGCAGCGAATGGTATCAGCGCGCCTACAAGCTGATGCGTGAGTATCCCGCCAAGCCGCTGACCCCGCTCGCGCCAGGCGAGCTGGTCGTGCCGGTGGCGACTCGGCCGAGCGTGCCGGGCGAGGCGACCGCCGCCCCGCCCAGCGCCGAGGCGCCCGCGCCGACGACGCCGACCACCACCGGCGGCGACAATCCGTCGGGCAGCACCGCCCCCGGTGCGGTCACCGACACGCCCGCGACGACGCCGAGCGCGCCGCAATAAGCGGTTGCGGCGGAACAGAAGGGGTAAACAGGCGCACGATTCGCCGCTAAGGAGCGCAGGCCGATGCTGACCGCGCTATCCATCCGTGACGTCGTGCTGATCGAGGCGCTCGAGCTGGAGTTCGGCGCCGGACTCGGCGTGCTCACCGGCGAGACTGGCGCGGGCAAGTCGATCCTGCTCGATGCGCTGGGGCTAGCCCTCGGTCGTCGCGGCGAGAGCGGGCTGGTGCGCAGCGGCGCGACCCAGGCGGTCGTGACCGCCAGCTTCGACGCGCCGCCCGCGGCGGCGGCGCTGCTCGCCGACAACGGGCTGGAGCTCGACCCCGGCGAGCCGCTGATCATCCGCCGCATCGTCAAGGCCGACGGCGGCAGCCGCGCTTTCGTCAACGACCAGCCCGCGTCGGCGGCGCTGCTGAGAGAAGTCGGCGCGCTGCTCGTCGAGATTCACGGGCAGCACGACGACCGCGGCCTGCTCGCCGCGGCAGGTCATCGTGCCCTCCTCGACGCGTATGCCCGCGGCAACACCCGCGCGGTGGCCGAGGCGCACCTAGCATGGCGTGCCGCCGAGCGCGCGCTGGACGAGGCGCGCGACGGCATCGCCGCGGCCCAGCGCGATCGCGAGTGGCTCGAGCATTCGGTCGCCGAGCTCGTCGCGCTCGCGCCCGAGCCGGGCGAGGAGGAGACGCTGGCCGAGCGGCGACGCGCGATGCAGCGCGCCGAGAAGGTGGCGGACGATCTGGGCGCGGTGACCGACCATCTCGACGGCGGCGACGGGGCGCTGACTCATCTCCGCCAGGCCGCGCGCGTGCTGGAGCGGATCGCGGAGGACCATCCCGCGCTCGGCGACGCGCTGGCGGCGGTCGATCGCGCGCTGATCGAGGGGGGCGCGGCGGAGGAGCGGCTGCGCGAGGCCGCCGCGGCGCTGCTGTACGACCCGCGTCAGCTCGAGGACGACGAGGCGCGGCTGTTCGAGCTTCGTGCGATGGCGCGCAAGCATCGCGTGCAGCCCGATGAGCTCGCCGCACTGGCGGGCGATCTGGCGGCGCAGCTCGAGCGGCTCAATGCCGGCGAGGAAGGGTTGAGCGGTCTGGAGCGCGCGGTGGCGGCGGCGCGCACGCGCTACGAGAGTGCCGCGGCCGAGCTGACCGCGACGCGCACCGCCGCGGCGACCCGGCTCGATGCCGCGGTGGCCGATGAATTGGCACCATTGAAACTCGACGCCGCGCGCTTCCGCACCGTGGTCGCGCCGCTGGCGGAGAGTGACTGGTCGGCGGCTGGGCGCGACCGGGTCGAGTTCGAGATCGCGACGAACCCGGGCGCCCCCTTCGCGGCGCTCGCCAAGATCGCGTCGGGCGGTGAGCTCTCGCGCTTCATCCTGGCGCTCAAGGTGGCGCTGGCGCAGGAGGGCGGCGCGACCACGATGATCTTCGACGAGATCGATCGCGGTGTCGGCGGCGCGGTGGCGAGCGCGATCGGCGAGCGGCTGGCGCGGCTGGCGCAGGCGACCCAGCTGCTGGTGGTGACGCACAGCCCGCAGGTGGCGGCGCGCGGCGCGACGCACTGGCTGATCGCCAAGTCGAGCGACGGTGTCGTAACCCGCACCGGCGTGCGCCCGCTCGACGCGGCCGAGCGCCGCGAGGAGATCGCGCGCATGCTGTCGGGCGCCACCGTCACCGATGAGGCGCGGGCCCAGGCGGAGCGGCTGCTCGAGACGGGGTGAGGAAGGAAAATCCAAGCGGCGAAGCAGGTAGCGGTGGGGCTTCCTCGGACGCTGCGCTACTCGATGCGGCGAGGGAGTGAGATCCTCCCCGGTACGGGGAGGGGGACCGCCCGGCGCAGCCGGGTGGTGGAGGGGGTTGTCCGCGAACGCTGCGTTGCGTGGAGAGCCCCCTCCACCATGGCGCTTCGCGCGCCGGTCCCCCTTCCCCGCGAGCGGGGAGGATCTTTCCGCGAAACGATGTTCAATAGCCCTGACTAGCACCCTCACTTCGACTGCCAACCTGGCCCTCGCTGCGCCGCTGGCGCGCGCCGCCCCCGTGATGGTAGACGCGCCCGCATGGGCCACGGTCACCATCACGCGCACGCGCACCACCACCACGATCACGAGTCGCACGGCCACCATCACCACGCCCCACCGGAGCGCTGGGACCGCGCCTTTGCGATCGGAATCGGGCTCAACCTCGCCTATGTCGTCGCCGAGGGAGCGGCCGGGCTGATCCTGGGATCGATGGCGCTGCTCGCCGACGCCGGACACAATCTGTCCGACGTGCTCGGCCTCGCGGTGGCCTGGGGGGGCGCGACGCTGGCGCGGGCGGCGCCGTCGAAGCGCTTCACTTACGGGTTGAAGGGCTCGACCATCCTCGCCGCTCTCGCCAACGCGCTGCTGCTGCTGGTGGCGATCGGCGCGATCGCGCTGGAGGCGGTACATCGCTTCGGCGCGCCGCAGCCGGTGCCGGGGCTGACCGTCTCGCTCGTCGCCGGCGCCGGGATCGCGGTCAACGCCGTCACCGCCTGGCTGTTCGCGCGCGGACGCGAGGGCGACGTCAACATTCGCGGCGCCTATCTCCACATGCTCGCCGACGCGGTGGTGTCGGCGGGCGTGGTCGCGGCCGGAATCGCGCTCTACTTCACGGGCTTCGGCTGGATCGACCCGGCGGTGAGCCTCGTCATCGCCGCGGTGATCTTCTGGCAGACTTGGGGGCTGCTGCGTGAGACGGTGGAGATGGCACTGGCGGCGGTGCCGCGCGGGATCGACTATGACGGCGTACGCGCCGCGCTCGCCGGGCTGCCGGGCGTCGCGGCGATCCACGACCTGCATATCTGGCCGATGTCGACGACCGAGCCGAGCCTCACCGCGCATCTCTGCATGCCGGGCGGTCACCCCGGCGACGGCTTCCTTCATTCCGCGCAGGAGATGCTGCACGCCCGCTTCGGGATCGGACACGCGACGCTGCAGGTGGAGACCGGGGCGCCGTGCGGGCTGGCGGACGAACGGACGGTGTGAGCCAGCGCGGCGCGCTCAGCCAAGAGCACGCCGCGTCGGTGTCGAGATCAACGGCTCGACGAAAGCTCAGCCCAACGGGCGAGCGGCCCGTTCGCTCAGTTGGCAGCGCCGACGACGTTCGTCGACAGCGGCTGAGCGGCGCGGAACGAGACCGGCACGCCGTTCGCCTGGCCCGAGACACGATCGCCATTCACGACCAAGCGGAAGCGACCGCCGCGGCCGACCTCGCGGCCCTCGATCACGGTGCGCTGCGAGTCCAGCGCGCTGGTGGTGTACACATAGGTGTGGCCGTCGCGCGTGAAGCTGCGCTCGGCCGGCGCGGCGGTCGCGGCGGTGGCGGTCAGCGCGGCGGCGGCGGCGAGGATAGTGGTGGTGCGCATGAACGTTGCTCCAGGCTAGGGGGCGAGTGCCCGATTGATGCGTCGCAGCATGGATGTTGCGCCGCAACATGCGCAACTGAGTGATTCGCAAACGTGATTGCAGCGATTGCACCTGTCGATCCCGCATCGCCGCACGCGCTTTTGCGTCGCCCTCGCGCATCGGCTAAGGCGCCGCGCCTATGACGCTCTTCACTCGCTTCGCCGCTCACCTCGACGCCGCGCTCGACGCGCTCACCGCCGCCGGCCTGCTGCCCGCGGGGCTCGACCGCCGCAACGTCACCGTCGAGCCGCCGCGCGATCCCAGCCACGGCGACCTCGCCACCAACGCGGCGATGGTGCTCGCCAAGCCGGCCGCAACCAACCCGCGCGCGCTCGCCGAAGCGCTGGCGGGCGAGCTGCGCCAGCTGCCCGACGTGGCCGAGGTGAGCGTCGCCGGGCCGGGCTTCATCAACCTGCGCCTGCGCGACGACGTGTGGCGCGGCGAGATCGGCGCGATCCATGCGGCGGCGGCGGATTACGGTCGCTCGTCCGGCGGCGAGGGCGTCACCGTCAACATCGAATATGTCTCCGCCAACCCGACCGGTCCGATGCACATGGGGCATTGCCGCGGCGCGGTGGTCGGCGACGCGCTCGCCAGCCTGCTCGAGTTCGCCGGGCACAAGGTGGTGCGCGAATATTACGTCAACGATGCGGGCGGGCAGGTCGACGTGCTCGCGCGCTCGGCGCACCTGCGTTATCGCGAGGCGCTCGGGGAGGATGTCGGCGCTGTGCCCGAGGGGCTATACCCCGGCGACTATCTGATCCCGGTCGGGCGCGCGCTCGCCGAGGAGTTCGGCGACCGCTACGCCGCCGCGCCCGAGAGCGAGTGGCTCGCGCTGTTCCGCGCGCGCGCGGTGGCGGCGATGCTGGTGCTGATCCGCGACGACCTCGCGCTGCTCGGCATTCACCACGACCTGTTCTCGTCCGAGGCGGAGCTGCAGGCGGCGGGCAAGCCCGAGGCGGCCGAGGCGTGGCTGCGCGCGCGCGACCTCGTCTATGACGGCGTGCTCGAGGCGCCCAAGGGCGAGACGCCCGAGGACTGGGAGCCCGTCGAGCTGCCGCTGTTCCGCTCCAGCCGCTTCGGCGACGACCAGGACCGACCGATCAAGAAGTCGAACGGCAACTGGACCTATTTCGGCGCCGACCTCGCCTATCACTTCCAGAAGGCGCAGGGCGCGGACCAGCTGATCGACATCTGGGGCGCCGATCACGCCGGCACGGTCAAGCGCATCCAGGCCGCCGTCGCCGCGCTGACCGAGGGCAAGACGCGTTTCGACGTCAAGCTGGTGCAGATGGTGCGGTTGCTGCGCGGCGGCGAGCCCGTCAAGATGTCGAAGCGCGCGGGCAATTTCGTCACGCTCGCCGACGTGGTGCGCGAGGTCGGCAAGGACGTGGTGCGCTTCACCATGCTGACCCGCCGCTCCGACGCGCAGATGGACTTCGACTTCGCCAAGGTGGTGGAGGCGTCGAAGGAGAATCCGGTGTTCTACGTGCAGTACGCGCACGCGCGGGTGCACTCGCTTCACCGCCGCGCGGCCGAGGCGGGGATCAGCGCCGAGGCGGCCGATCTGTCCCGGCTCGATACGGAGGAGCTGGCGCTGGTGAAGCGCGCGGCACAGTTCCCGCGCGTGGTCGAGACCGCCGCCGCGGCGCGCGAGCCGCACCGCATCGCCTTTTATCTCTATGACTTGGCGGCGGAGTTCCACGCGCTGTGGAATGTCGGCAACGATCGACCGGAGCGTCGCTTCCTCGTCCCGGAGGATGCTCAGGTCACCGCCGCGCGCTTGTCCTTGGCCGCGGCGATCGGCCAGATTATCCGCAACGGCCTCGCCATCATGGGCGTGGAGGCGGTCACGGAGATGCACTGATGTCGAGGTCTGGGTCGTTCGCGCGCGGCGACGAGGACCGGCTGCCCTGGCTCGAGACGGTCGAGCCGGACGAGCCCGAGGGTGCTCCGGTCGGCCGGGTGGTGCTGCTCGTGCTGCTGGGGCTGGTGGTGCTCGGCGCGGTGCTGTTCGGCCTCTACCATTACCAGCGCGGCGCGGGCGGCGAGGGCGCGCTGATCGCGGCGCCGGCGGGCGACTATAAGATCCGCCCCGACGAGCCCGGCGGGCTCAAGGTGGAGGGTGAGGGCGACTCGGCGATCGCGGCGAGCGCGGGCAGCAACAGCGCGGCGGCGATCGATCTCTCCGCCGTACCCGAGGCGCCGATCGCGCGCCCGAGCGCGGCGCCCAGCGCGACGCCGACGCCGCCCAGTGGCGCCCCCTCGGTCAGCGCGGCGGTGCCGCAGGCCGCGGCACCGCTGCGCGCGGCACGCCCCGTCGCCGCGCCGGTGCCGCGCGTGCCTGGGGCCGGGACGGGTGGCGCGCTGGTTCAGCTTGGCGCCTTCCCGACCGAGGCAGCGGCGAACGTCGCCTGGAGCGCGATCGCCAAGCGCTTTGGCTATGTCGCCGCTCTGGGCAAGGTGGTGCAGCCGGCGACGGTCAACGGGCGCAACGTCTATCGGCTGCGGGTCAACGCGGGGAGCGCGGGCAACGCGGCGAACCTCTGCGGTCGGCTCAAGGTCGCGGGCGAGGCCTGTTTCGTCACGGGGTGAAGGAGATGCTGCTAGGCTGAGGCGAGGAAAGGCTCGCCCGCGCAATCTTCAGCAGAACTTGCGCGAGATGCGAACAGGCCCTTACCTTTCCGTCATCCTGGGCTTGGTCAGGGATACACTCTTCCGCCAAACCAACGCCTCTCGAGTATGCGGGCCGGTGGATCCCGGACCAAGTCCGGGATGACGGAAAGTTTTTGATACGACTGTGGGGCTGACCCGAAGTGACGGTGCCGGCTGGCAACACTCGCGGGGTTGCTTCCCTGCGCCGCAGGACGCTCTCACCTCTTCCCGAACTTGCGCTGCGTCTTGCCGAACCGGGTCTTCCGCGTCCCCGGCTTGCCCTCATTGGAGCGGCCCATCAGCGGCGCCTTGTGCTGCTCCACCGGCAGTCCGAGCTCCTCCTGCTCGAGCTGGCGGATCTCGTCGCGCAGCCGGCCCGCTTCCTCGAACTCGAGGTCCGATGCGGCCTTGCGCATCTTCTTCTCGAGTTCCTCGATATAGGCGCGCAGGTTGTGGCCGACCATGTGCGGCCGCTCGTCGTCGATCTCGACGGTGACCTGGTCCTTCGAGGCGACGTGCGCGATGATGTCGCCGATGTTGCGGCGGATCGTGGTCGGCGTGATGCCGTGCTCGCGGTTATACGCCTCCTGCTTCTCGCGGCGGCGCGCGGTCTCGTTCATCGCGCGCTCCATGCTGCCGGTGATCCGGTCGGCGTAGAGGATCACGCGCCCGTCGACGTTGCGCGCGGCGCGTCCGATCGTCTGGATCAGCGACGTCTCGGAGCGGAGGAAGCCCTCCTTGTCGGCGTCGAGGATCGCGACCAGCCCGCACTCGGGGATGTCGAGCCCCTCACGCAGCAGGTTGATGCCGATGAGCACGTCATACACGCCCAAGCGCAGGTCGCGGATTAGCTCGATGCGCTCCAGCGTCTCGACGTCGGAGTGCATGTAGCGGACCTTGATCCCGGCCTCGTGCATGTACTCGGTGAGATCCTCAGCCATCCGCTTGGTCAGCGTGGTGACGAGCGTGCGATAGCCCTTCTCGGTGGTGGCGCGACACTCGACGATCAGGTCCTGCACCTGCTCCTCGACCGGCTTGATCTCGACCGGCGGGTCGATCAGCCCGGTCGGGCGGATCACCTGCTCGGCGAAGACGCCGCTGGCCTGTTCCATCTCCCAGCTACCCGGCGTCGCGGAGACGCAGACGGTCTGCGGGCGCATCGCGTCCCACTCGTTGAAACGAAGCGGGCGGTTGTCGATCGCGGAGGGCAGGCGGAAGCCGTACTCGGCCAGCGTGATCTTGCGGCGGTGGTCGCCGCGCGACATGCCGTTGATCTGGCCGATCGTCTGGTGGCTCTCGTCGACGAAGAGCAGCGCGTTCTCGGGCAGATACTCGAACAAGGTGGGGGGCGGCTCGCCGGGCAGGCGGCCGGTGAGGAAGCGGCTGTAATTCTCGATGCCGTTGCAGCTGCCCGTCGCCGCGATCATCTCGAGGTCGAAGTTGGTGCGCTGCTCCAGCCGCTGGCGCTCGAGCAGCTTGCCCTCGATCTCCAGCTCCTTGAGCCGCTCGCTCAGCTCATGCCGGATCGCCTCCGCGGCCTGCTTCATCGTCGGCCCGGGCGTGACATAGTGCGAGTTGGCGTAGATCCGCACCGTGTTGAGCGACGCGCTCTTCTTGCCGGTGAGCGGGTCGAACTCGACGATCTCCTCGATCTCGTCGCCGAAGAAGGACACGCGCCAGGCACTGTCCTCATAGTGCGAGGGAAAGATCTCGAGCGTATCGCCCTTCACGCGGAAGTTGCCGCGCTGGAAGGCGGCGTCGTTGCGCTTGTATTGCAGCGCGACCAGCTTGCGGACGATCTCGCGCTGGTCGACGCTCTGGCCCTTCTTCAGGTCAAAGATCATCGCCGAATAGGTCTCGACCGAACCGATGCCGTAGAGACACGACACCGAGGCGACGATGATGACGTCGTCGCGCTCGAGCAGCGAGCGCGTCGCCGAGTGACGCATGCGATCTATCGACTCGTTGATCGAGCTCTCTTTCTCGATGTACGTGTCGGAGCGCGGGACATAGGCTTCGGGCTGGTAATAATCGTAATAGCTGACGAAATACTCGACCGCGTTGTCGGGGAAGAAGCTCTTGAACTCGCCGTAGAGCTGCGCGGCGAGGATCTTGTTAGGCGCGAGGATCAGCGCGGGGCGCTGCATCTCCTCGATCACCTTGGCCATGGTGAAGGTCTTGCCCGAGCCGGTGACGCCGAGCAGCACCTGGTCGCGCTCGCCCGCCCTGGCGGCGTCGACCAGCTCGCGGATCGCGGTCGGCTGGTCGCCGGAGGGCTGATACTCGCTGACGAGGGTGAAGCGACGGCCGCCCTCGACCTTCTGCGGGCGGTTGGGGCGGTGAGGGACGAAGTCGGTGCCGGTCTCCGGCTCGGCAAGGGACGTACGGATCTGGATCGCCATGCCGCTGATATGGGCGCGGGATCGAGCGGGGGAAAGGGTTCGGGTAAGGGAAGATCCTCCCCGCGCGCGCGGAGGGCGACCGCCGGCCGCAGGCCGGTGGCGAAGGGAGCTCTCCACCGACGGGCGGCTCGTATGAGGAAGCCCCCTCGACCGCTCGCTTCCGCGAGCGGTCCCCCACTACGTGCCGGGGGAAACGTTGCTGGCCCTCTTGCTTCCACGCCAGCAGAACGCTACTGCGAGTTAATCGCAACCACATGGGGCGACGATGTACCGCTTCCTCGATCGGCCGCTCGACCAGCTTGACGAGCATCTGCATTTCCTCGTCAGCGCGATGCGTCAGTGGACGCTGGTCACGCGCGCGGGCCGCTGCGCCTGCCGCGCGCTCGCCCCGGCCTTCACCTGGCGCGGGGTCAATGCCGCGCTCCCGGACTTCGCCGCGGCGATGGGAGCGCTCGATCGCGAGGGGAAGCGATGGCTCCGGTTCGGCGCGGCGACCGCGCGCACCGTGAGCGACGACGAGGCGGTGCTGCTCGCGCTGATCGACTCGGCGATGCACGGCGAGCGCGACGCGACACGGCGGATCGCGGCGACGCTCGTGACCGAGCCCGCACTGGCGCGCACCGTCACCGCGATCGAGTGGGTGGCGCTGCGCTTCCTACAAGCGCCGCTGGCGCAGCGGGACGGCACGCCGCGACAAGCCTGACCGCGCGCGCCCCAAGCCGACCTATGGTTGACCCTGCGCCTCTCGGGCCATAATGCGCCCCATTCGCACGACATTCCCCGTTCTCAGACCGGATCGCCGATGACCGACCTCCGCGCGCCAGTGCTTATCCCTGAATCCACCGCCTTTCATAGCGTGGCGGTCACCTGGGTGCGTCACTGGAACGAGCATCTGTTCAGCTTCGCGGTCGAGCGTCCCGCCTCGTTCCGCTTTCGCTCGGGCGAGTTCGTGATGATCGGCCTGCCCGGCATCGCGGGCGAGGACGGCAAGTCCGCCAAGCCGGTGATGCGCGCCTATTCGATCGCCAGCCCGGCTTGGGCCGAGGAGCTCGAATTCCTCTCCATCAAGGTGCCCGAGGGGCCGCTGACCGGTCGGCTGCAGCAGATCGAGCCCGGCGACCAGGTCTATCTCGGCAAGAAGCCGACCGGCACGCTGGTGCTCGACGCGTTGCTCGGTGGACGGCGATTGTTCCTGCTGTCGACCGGCACTGGGCTCGCGCCGTTCCTCAGCGTGGCGCGCGACCCCGACGTGTACGAGCGGTTCGACGAGGTGGTGGTGGTTCACGGCGTCCGCCGCGTCGACGACCTCGCCTGGCGCGAGATGCTCGAGGCCAAGCTGGCTGAGGACCCGCTGGTGTCGGAGCAGGCGGCGGCGCAGTTCCGCTACCTGCCGACGGTGACGCGCGAGGACTTTCCGGTGCAGGCGCGCATCCCCGCGCTGATCGAGGACGGCCGCCTGTTCGACGGGCTCGGCGGCGAGGCCAAGTTCGACGCCGAGAACGACCGCGTGATGCTGTGCGGCTCGACCGCGATGATCCGCGAGGTCGCGGGCATGCTCGAGCAGCGCGGGCTGGTCGAGGGCTCCAACGCCAATCCCGGCCAGTTCGTGATCGAGCGCGCCTTCGTCGACTGAGCGGGCGGGGCCGGCCCGTTCCTAGGGACGCGAACGTCCCTTTCTGCCGTCATCCCGGACGTGGTCCGGGATCCACCCTGCCGCGCATCGCCGGCCCATGGGTGCGCGGACGAGTGGACCCCGGCCTTCGCCGGGGTGACGGCGAGAGGAAGAAGGGCCAGCGGTCAGGGCGGCCGGCCGAGGGCTTCTTGCGCTCTAACCGCACGCTGGCGACTCCGCCGCGCTTCCTCTACCCTCGCGCCAAAGCAGAGGAGAGAGGCGATGGCGACGCTCGCGTCGGTGGACACTGCGGCCTATGCGCCCGGCGAGTGGGAGGCGCGGGTCGATCTCGCCGCTGCTTACCGGCTGGTCGCGCTATACGGCTGGGACGACCTGATCTTCACCCATCTGTCGGCGCGGGTGCCCGGGCCCGAGCATCATTTCCTGATCAACCCGTACGACATGATGTTCGAGGAAATCACCGCCTCGACTCTGGTCAAGATCGACGTCGACGGACAGCCGGTCGGCCGCTCGGACCATCCGGTCAACCCGGCGGGCTTCACCATCCACTCGGCGATCCACGTGGCGCGCGACGACGCGCACGCGGTGATGCACCTGCACACGCCGCACGGTCAGGCGGTCTCGGCGATGGCGTGCGGGCTGCTGCCGCACACGCAGACCGCGATGATCGCGAGCCACGACGTCGCCTATCACGATTACGAGGGCATCGCGACCGACCTCGCCGAGCGTGAGCGGCTCGTCGCGGATCTCGGTGCCAAGAACGCGATGATCCTGCGCAACCATGGCACGCTGGCGGTGGGCAACTCGGTCGCGGCCTGTTTCCTGCGGCTCTACTTCCTCGAGCGCGCGTGCCAGGCGCAGGTGCACATGCTCGCGGCGGGGCGCGACGGGCTCAATCCGCCGCCCGACGGCGTCGAGGAGAAGGTCGCGCACCAGGCCAGCCCGGCGGGGATGGGGATGGTGGCACAGGCGCTCGCCTGGCCCGCGCTGCTGCGCAAGCTCGACCGGGTGAGCCCGGCCTATCGGGAGTGAGGCCGTTCCCGGCGAAGGCCGTGGCCCAGGTGGGAAGGCGCCTGTGAGTCACACTGACGTCTCCCAACGGGGCCCCGGCCTGCGCCGGGAAACGGCATATCACATCTCGCCCTCGTCCACGTCGGGCGCCTCGTCCGCCGCCGCGCCGCCGCTCTCCAGCGCCGCCTCGTCTGCGGCGAGCGCGTCGGCATCGGCCGCGGTGATGCCGAAGCGCGCCGCCACGTCGGGAGCGTAGCGCAGCAGGTCGGGGCGTAGCTTGAGCAGGCTGACGTCCTTCGCCTTGCCCTCCATCATCACGTCGAACAACAGCCCCGCCGCGGTTCGCATGAAGGTGGCGAACTCGAACGGGTTGGTGAAGTCGGCGTGGCCGGTCCACACCGGCGGGCGCAACACCGTCTTGACGCGCGCGCCCGCCTTGACCGGCGCCTTGACCAGCTCGCCCTTGCGCACCGTCTTGCCGCTGGCACGCTGCTTGGCGGTGATCTTCTGTTTGATCTCCCGCATCTCGGTGCGCGGCGAGGAGAAGTGGATCTTGGGACGCACGCCGGTAGGCCAGGTCGCCAGGAAGCGCTCCAGCGTCTCGCGCATGTCCAGCCCCTCGGGGTTGAGGCACCAGAAATGCTGATAGTCGAAGATCAGCCGTACGCCGCAGCGCTCGTGGATCCACAAAGCGTCGGCGGCGGAGAAGCGCAGGTCATCGTTCTCGAGCACGATCCGCTGCCGCACATGCTCGGGGCAGCGCTCCCAGCCGCGCAGCCAGCGCTCACGGCTGGCGTCATGGTCGTCGTAGACGCCGCCGACGTGCGTCACCATCACGGCCTCCTCGTCCAGCCCCATACGGTCGAGCATCTCGGCCTGCGACGACAGATCCCAGATCGACTTGGCGGTCAGCGCGTCGTCGGGGCTGTTGAGCAGCACATATTGCGAGGGGTGGAACGACAGCCGGATGCCCAGCGTGCGCGCCTTGGCACCGAAGGCGGCGAGCTCGGCGTCGCTCTCGCGCACCATGTCGTGGAACTGCGGCATGTCCGGATGCGTGGCGTAGGGCGCCAGATCGGACGACAGCCGATACATGTCGAGCCGCTCGCTGGCGAGGTAGTCGAGCACCTTGTCGACCTGCTCGAGCGAGCATTTCAGATGCGGATTGGCCTGCCAGCGGCGCGTGTCGCCGCTCTTGAGGCCGGGCTTGCCCATCACCTTGACCGGGAAGCCGAGGCGGAGCGGGTGATCGGAGGGTGTAGGCATGGCGGGGTAACGCGGCGGGGCGCGGGCGGGTGCCGCGCCTTCTCAATCACTTGCCGCTCAAGGTGGCGCCCGCCTTCCGGCGAGGTTGACGGCGGCGCGCGCAGCGACCAATCGGGCGGCGACCGGCGGACAACAGGGCTCGAGGCGCGCGGCCATCGGGTGTGCCGCCGCAACGCGAACGGGACGATGACGATGACGCCTCACCCCTGCCTTCTCGTGGCGGACGAGCGGGAGCGTCGCGCGTGACCGCGCTGCTGCCCGAGGGGCTGCGCGACCGCCTTCCGCCCGTCGCCGACGCCGCTGCGGCACTGGAGGCGCGCGTGCTCGGCGCGATTCACGCCCACGGCTATGAGCGCGTCGACCCGCCGCTCGCCGAGTTCGCCGAGGGGTTAGGCTCGCGGCTCAAGGCCGGCGCGTTGCAGGATGCGGTGCGCTTCGTCGACCCGGTCTCGCAGCGCACGCTGGCGATCCGGCCGGACCTGACCGCGCAGGTGGCGCGGATCGCGGCGACCCGGATGGGGCACCATCCGCGGCCGGTGCGGCTGAGCTACGCCGGCGCGGTGCTCAAGCTGCGCGCCAGCCAGCTCGCTCCCGCGCGCGAGACGCGGCAGATCGGCGCCGAGCTGTTCGGGCTGGACACCGTGGCGGCGGCGCAGGAGGTGGTGACCGTCGCGATCGAGGCGGTCGCGGCCGCGAGGGTGGCGCGTCCCTCGATCGACTTTACCTTGCCCGATCTGGTCGACACGCTCGCGGCGGGCGCGCTGCCGGTCGCGCCCGAGAAGCTCGACTCGCTGCGCCAGCGGCTCGACGCCAAGGACGCGGGCGCGGTCGCCGAGCTCGCGCCCGACTACCTCCCGCTCGTCGCGGCGGCGGGACCGTTCGATCAGGCGCTGGCGCGGCTGCGCGACTTCGACCGCGACGGCGCGCTCGGGTCACGGCTCGACGCGCTCGCCGCGATCGCGCGTGCGCTGGATGGTCGCGCGGTGCTGACGCTCGACCCGACCGAGCGCCACGGCTTCGAATATCAGACCTGGCTGGGCTTCTCGCTGTTCGCGGGGAGCTCGTCCGCGGAGGTCGGCCGCGGCGGCACTTACACCGTCGTGCACGAGGGCGGTTCCGAGGAGGCGGCGACCGGCTTCTCGCTGTTCGCGGACCGGCTGATCGGCGACCAGCCCGCGGGCGAGCGCCGCCGGTTGTTCCTGCCGTTCGGTACGCCGGCGGCGGACGGCGCGGCGATGCGCGCGGAAGGCTGGGTTACCGTCGCGGCGCTGGAGCCGGGTGACACGCCCGAGGCGCAGGTCTGCACGCACCTCTACGCCGAGGGCGAGGCGCGGCCGCTCGACTGAGCGCGCCGCGCGCCGCCGCGGCGGCTCATTGCGCCGCCATCGGTCCCTTGAACAGCAGGCCGAAATAGTCGCCTCTGTTCCAGCGCGGCCGGTCGGCCGCGTCGGCGATCTCGCGCGCGATGCGGTAATTGGCGTCGACGAAGCGGACGCCCTGGTCCCACAGGATCGGCTGCGACAGATCGTCGCACGGCTTGTGGTAGCAGTTGCCCATGAAGTCGGCGACCGCGGCCTTGCCCGGCCCCTTCTGTCCCGGCCACAGGAAGACCGAGGGCACGCCTTTCTGCACGAAGCGGAAATGGTCCGATCGGACGAAGATTGCCTCCTCCGGCATCGGATCGGGCGAGAGGCCGACGCCGATCGCGCCGACCGCGCGCGCGATGATCGGCCCGAGCGACGAGCGGTCGCCGCCGAACGCCACCATGTCCTCGAACCTGTAGGTGAGGATCGGCATGTCGAGGTTCACGTCGGCGACGATGTCGGTGATCGGCACGGTCGAATGGTTGGTGAAATAGTCGCTGCCGACGAGCCCCTTCTCCTCGGCGGTGACGGCGAGGAACAGCACCGACCGCTTCGGCGGCGGCGCCTGCCTGAAGCGCTTGGCCGCCTCGATCAGGCTGGCGATGCCGATCGCGTCGTCGAGCGCGCCGTTGTAGATCGTGTCGCCCTTGACCGCCTTGCCAACGCCGACGTGATCGAGGTGCGCCGACAGCACGACGGTCTCGCGCCCGACGCTCGGATCGGTGCCGGGGATCATGCCGATGACGTTGCTGCTGGGCAGCGCGCGGAAGCCGGTCGCGCTCTGCACCGTCAGCGTGCCGGCGGCGGTGACCGGGCGCGCGCGCAGCACCTTCTTCTTCGCCGCGCGCACCATCGTCGCCCAGTCGCGCCCGAAGAGCTTGGCCGCGCCAGCGGTGGAGAGCGTGCCGAGCAGCGGCACCGAGGGAATGGCAGTGCTGCCGGTGCCGTCGGGCAGCGCCCAGGTCACCCGCTCCGAGTCATAGCCCTTCTTCACCGTGTCGAAGCCCGGCGTGCCGCGCCCCGGCGCGCGCAGGTCGGCGATCGCGACCGCTCCCACCGCGCCGTGCGCTGCTGCGGCGGCGAGCCGCGCCGGCGCGCCGCTCAGCGTCGCCGCGATCTCGCTCGGCAGCCCGGTCGGCACACCGCCGACATAGGCGACGATCTTGCCGCGCACGTCGGCGCCGGCGTAATCGTCGATGCCATAAGCGTTCGCCGACAGGCCGTGGCCGACATAGACCACCGGTGCCGATACGCGCGTCTGCTTCGCGGCGGGGTTTGCGGCGGGCACATAGTCGGTGCCGAACGCCAGCTTCTGCGATGCGCCGGTCGCCGGTGCCCAGCTGAATGCGCCCTCGTCCGCGATTTTATAGGCGGTCAGCGGCACCTTCTGGAGGTAGCCGCCGTCGTCGCCCATCGGCTTGAGCCCGGCGGCGTAGAATTGCGAGGCGACATATTGCGCGGCGATGTCATATTCGCCGCTGCCCGCCTCGCGCCCGCGCATCGCGTCCGAGGAGAGGAACATCACGTGCGCCTTCATCGCCGCCTGATCGGCGGGCAGCGGAGCGGTGAGCGCGGCGTTGCGCGCGGCCGGCGTCGGGGCAGGTGCGGGGGCGGGAACCTGGGCGGTGGCGACGGTGGCACAGGCGAGCAGCAGCGGAGTGACGATACGACGGTACATCGGCGACCTTCGGCAATTTGAAGGAATCGCCGTAGCTTAGCTTTTCACATCGCGCACCTGCCGAGTGGCCCGGTGCGGCGGAGACGGACGCCGCTTTCTCATGGAACCAGCGCGGCGCCCGATTATAGTCAAGGCCATGGACGCACGCCTCACCGCCGCCGCACCCCTCGTCACCTATCGCCGCGATTATCAGGCGCCCGCTTGGCTCGTCCCTGATATAGCGCTCGATTTCGCGCTCGATCCGACGCGCACGCGCGTGCGCGCCCGGCTCAGCGTCGAGCGCAACGGCACGCACGACCTGCCGCTGCGGCTCGACGGCGCGGGGCAGGTGCCGCTCTCGGTCATGGTGGACGGCGCGCCCGCCGAGGGCTGGACGATAGAGGGCGAGCAACTCGTCGTGCCGCTCGCCGGCGACCGCCACGTGATCGAGACCGAAGTGGAGGTCGCGCCCGATCGCAACACCCAGCTGATGGGGCTCTACGCCTCGGGTGGGATCCTGTGCACGCAATGCGAGGCCGAGGGCTTCCGACGCATCACCTATTTCCCCGATCGGCCCGACGTGCTCGCCACCTATCGGGTGCGGATGAGCGCCGACCGGCGCCGCTTCCCGGTGCTGCTCGCCAATGGGGACCCCGTGGCGCAGGGCGAGGGCGCCGACGGAACGCACTGGGCCGAGTGGCACGATCCCTATCCCAAGCCCTCCTATCTCTTCGCGCTGGTGGCGGGCGACCTGGCGGTGAACCGCGACACGTTCACCACGCGCTCGGGACGTGAGGTGGCACTGGGCATCTGGGTCCGCGCCGCGGAGCTGGCCAAGACCGCGCACGCGCTCGACGCGCTCAAGCTCTCGATGGCGTGGGACGAGCGCGTCTACGGCCGCGAATATGACCTCGACGTGTTCAATATCGTCGCGGTCGACGACTTCAACTTCGGCGCGATGGAGAACAAGGGGCTGAACATCTTCAACAGCCGCTACATCCTCGCCGATCCGGACACCGCGACCGACTATGACTATGACGCCATCGCCGCGGTGGTGGCGCACGAATATTTCCACAACTGGTCGGGCAATCGCGTCACGTGCCGCGACTGGTTCCAGCTGAGCCTGAAGGAAGGCTTCACCGTCTATCGCGACCAGTCGTTCAGCGCCGACCAGGGCTCCGCCGCGGTGAAGCGGATCGAGGACGTGCGCGGGCTGCGCGCGGCGCAGTTCCCCGAAGATTCCGGCCCGCTGGCGCACCCGGTGCGCCCCGAGAGCTACATCGAGATCAGCAACTTCTACACCGCGACCATCTACAACAAGGGCGCCGAGCTGATCCGCATGGTGGCGACGATGCTGGGTGACGCCGCCTTCCGCGCCGGCGCCGACCTCTACTTCGACCGCCACGACGGCACCGCCGCGACCTGCGAGGACTTCGTCCGCTGCATGGAGGAGGCGAGCGGGGTCGACCTCGCGCAGTTCCGCCTATGGTACAGCCAGGCGGGCACGCCGCGCGTGTCGGCCAGCGTCGAGCACGAGCCCGGCAGCGGCCGTGCGCTGCTCCACCTCGCGCAGAAGGTGCCCGACACGCCGGGGCAAAGCGGCAAGGCGCCGCAGGTCCTGCCGCTGCGGGTGCGACTGTTCGGCAGCGCCACCGGCAAGCCGCTCGGTGCCGAGCGGTTGGTGGTGCTGCGCGACGCGGCGGAGAGCGTCGCCTTCGAGGACGTGACCGAGCGGCCCGTGGTCTCGCTCAACCGCGGCTTCTCCGCGCCGGTGATCATCGAGAGCGATCGCACCGCCGCCGACCTCGCCTTCCTCGCGCGCCACGACGACGATTCCTTTGCGCGCTACGAGGCGACGCAGCAGCTGATGCTCGACACATTGGTGGCCGCAACCGTGGAGGGCGAGGCCGATCATCGCGCCGTGATCGAGGCGGTGGCGGACACGCTCGACGATCCAGCGCTCGACCGTGCCTTCGTCGCCGAGGCGGTGCTGCTGCCATCGGAGAATTTTATCGGCGACCAGCTCGCCATGGTCGACCCCGAGGCGGTCTTCACCGCGCGTGAGGCGCTGCGGCGTGCGCTTGCGCGCGCGCTCGACCAGCGCTGGCGCGCCGCCTGCGATCTCGGCGATCGCGTGCCTTACGCTTATACGCCGGCGGCCAAGGGCGTGCGGCGCCTGCGCAACGTCGCGCTCCACTACCTCCAGGCGGGCGGCGCGGCGGACGCGCCGGCGCTGGCCTGGGCGCAGTTCGCGGCAGCGGACAACATGACCGACCGGCAGGGCGCGCTCACCGCGCTGGCGAGCGGCCATTCCGACGAGCGCGACGCCGCGCTGGCGGCCTTCTACGCGCGCTATGCCGACAATCCGCTGGTGCTCGACAAATGGTTCCAGACGCAGGCGCTGGCATCGCGCGACGACACGCCCGCGCTGGTCGCCGAGCTGGCGCGCCACCCCGATTTCTCGCTCGCCAACCCCAATCGCGCGCGCGCGCTGATCGGCGCCTTCGCGGTCAACCAGCGTGCCTTCCACGTCGCCGGGGGGGCAGGCTATCGCTGGCTCGCGGACCAGCTGCTCGCGCTCGACCCGCTCAACCCGCAAACCTCGGCGCGGTTGCTGCCCCCGCTCGGCCGCTGGCGCCGCTTCGACCCTGCACGCGCGGCGCTCATGCGCGCCGAGCTGGAGCGGATCGTCGCGACGCCTGGGATCAGCAAGGACTTGTTCGAACAGGCGTCGAAGAGCCTGGAGGGGTAGTAAAGGGAGGCGGCTCGGCGCGGCTTCCGCTCGCTGATACGTCAGCAGATATCAGCCGCGGGCGAGCCCCGGTCATGAAGCACTTCATCGATACCATCCGTCATCCCCGCGCAGGCGCGGATCCAGACGCGCGGACCTACGACGGAGCCGAGGCGT
Organism: Sphingomonas sp. BK069; assembly: GCF_014193405.1. Classification (NCBI taxonomy): domain Bacteria; kingdom Pseudomonadati; phylum Pseudomonadota; class Alphaproteobacteria; order Sphingomonadales; family Sphingomonadaceae; genus Sphingomonas; species Sphingomonas sp. BK069. The sequence goes on from NZ_JACHZH010000001.1 coordinate 30,940, forward strand.
CAGCGTGTATGGATCCCCGCCTGCGCGGGGATGACGCAGGAGTGGGCGTGAGGGCATGATCGAAAGGAACGATCAGAACCGTCCGCGCGTCCGCCACCGGCACGCATCGCTCGTCACGCTGCCTCCTCACCCCGAATTGCGCAGCGCCGTCGCGATCGCGTTGATCGACAGCAGGATGCCCTGACGCACGCGCTCGTCGGCCTCGCCCGCGCGGTGGCGTTTCATCAGCTCGATTTGGAGCAGGTTCAGCGGCTCGATATAGGGCAGCCGTAGCCGGATCGAGGCGTCGAGCGCCGGATGCTTCTCGAGCAGGTGCGACTGCGCGGTGACGTCGAGCAGCCCGTCGTGGGTCTGCTGCCAGCCGTCGCGGATGCGCCCGAATACGCGGTCGCGCAGCTCGGCGTCCTCGACCAGCCCGGCATAGCGCTCGGCGATCCCCATGTCCGACTTGGCGAGCACCATCTCCATGTTGGCCAGCGTCGCGGCGAACAGCGGCCAACCCTGCGCCATCTCGCGCAGCAGCCCGCGATCCTCGAACGCGGCGATCGCCTGGCCGACACCGTACCAGCCCGGCAGCATCACGCGCGCCTGCGCCCAGCTGAACACCCAGGGTATGGCGCGCAGGTCCTCGATCGCGTCCGATTGCTTGCGGCTGGCAGGGCGACTGCCGATCTTCAGTCCGGCGATCTCGGCGATCGGGGTCATCTGGCGGAAGAAGGTGCGGAAGCCCTCGGTCTCGTAGACCAGCCCGCGATAGGCGCGGAAGGCCGCGTCGGACAGCCGGTCCATCGCCGCGGCGAAGCTGGCATTGTCGCTGTTCGACAATTGCTCGGGCTCGAGGCTGGCGAGCAAGGTCGCCGAGGCCATCGCCTCCAGGTTGGTGCTGGCGCTCTCGCGCGTGCCGTACTTGCCCGCGATCACCTCACCCTGTTCGGTGATGCGGATGCGGCCCTGCACCGTGCCCGCGGGCTGCGCGCGGATCGCGGCGAAGCTGGAGCCGCCGCCGCGCCCGACCGCACCGCCGCGGCCGTGGAACAACTGCATGCCGACTCCCGCGGCGTCGAACACCGGCTTCAGCGCGGTCGAGGCGCGCGACAGCTGCCAGGTCGAGGTGAGATAGCCGCCGTCCTTGTTGCTGTCCGAATAGCCGATCATCACCTCCTGGTGACCGCGCGCGCACGCGATGTCGCGCACCTCAGGGATGGCGAACCACTCGGTCATGATCGCGGGCGCGGCCTCGAGATCCTCGATCGTCTCGAACAAGGGCACCGCCATCACGGCGGCGCTGGCAGGGGCGTCGTCGGACGCTGGGCGGTACAGCCCGACCTCCTTGAGCAGCAGGTGGACCTCGAGCAGGTCGGACACCGACTTGGTCATCGACACGATATATTGGCGAATGCACGCCGCGCCGTAGGTGGCGTGCGCCTCGGCCGCGGCCTGGACGATCGCCAGCTCGGACGCCGTCTCGTCCGAATAGGTAGTGAAGCGGCTGGTCAGCGGGCGCGGCGTGGCCAGCTCTTGGCGCAGCAGCATCACGCGCGCGTCTTCGTCCAGCGCGGTGTAATCGGCGCAGACGCCGGCGACGCGCAGCATCTCGGCGACGACCTTCTCGTGCACCGCGCTGTTCTGGCGCAGATCGAGCGTGGCGAGATGGAAGCCGAACACCTCGACCGCGCGGATCAGCCGCCCGATCGCGCCGCCGGTACCGAGCAGCCCCGCGCCCTCGGCCGAGAGCGGGCGCGCGATCGTCTTGAGGTCGGCACGAAGCGCGGCCGGGTTGTCATAGGGCTCACCGCGCAGCGTGCCGGGGCGGGGCGCTGGCTCGCCGGTGAGCTTCTGATAGGTCGCCGCGGTGCGCGCGTAGATGCCGCTGATGGCGCGGCGATAGGGCTCGTCGCTGCGCGTCTCGGAGGTGTCGCCGCTCGCCTCGGCCAGCGCGAGCACGCCCTCGTCGACCGCGCCATGGTCGGCGGAGATCGACAGCTCGGCCCCCATCGCGTGGAGCTGGTCGAGATAATAGCCCAGCACCGCGCGCGACGCGCGTGCGAGCGCGGCGCGCAGGCTGTCCGCTGTGACGAAGGGATTGCCGTCGCGGTCGCCGCCGATCCAGCTGCCCGGGCGCAGGAAGGCGGGCACGCGCGCGCCCAGCGCACGATCCCAGCGTTGGTAGAGCGCGGGGATCACCGGCAGGAAGACGTCGCGCAGGTAGCTGAGCGCGGTCTCGACCTCGTCGGTGACGTACAGGCGCTCGCGCCGCAGCACGCGCGTCTGCCACAGCAGCGCGACCTGGCGCACGATCGCCTCGTCGACCTGGTCCCCCTCGGGCGTGGTGTCGATCCCGCGGTCGCGCAGCGCCATCAGCTGGGCGATGCGGTTGCGGTGATCGATCATGCTCTTGCGCCGCACCTCGGTGGGGTGCGCGGTGAGCACCGGCGCGATCAGCGCGCGGTCGAGCAGGGCGAGCACCTGGTCGCGGTCAACGCCGGCCCCGGCCAGGCGCTGGAGCGCGGCGGCGACGTCGGCGCCCTCCTCGGCGGCGATCCCCTGGCGGTCCTCGGCGAGATTGGCGAGCATCGAGAACAGCATGAAGCCGCGCACGAAGTCGAGCGTCTCGTCGAGGTCGAGCGCGCCGAGCCCGACGTCGGGCGAGCCCTGGTCGTTGCCACGGTGGCGCTCGACCGAGGCGGAGCGAATCGCCTCGGTGCGCTCGTAGAGCGTCTCGCCCCCATAAGCGCGGATAACGTCGCCCAGCACGCGGCCGAGATAGCGGACGTCGGGATTGTTGGTGATCGGGGGGAGTGTAGCCATCGCGCAATGCTGCGTCGCGGTAGGCGCTGGGTCAACCGGGTACCGGCATCATGGAGCAATGACCGCGATGGTCGCATTGATCAAGCGCCATCCAACTCGCCAATCCGATGATTGTCAATTATTCTACAAGGTTAATGGTTAGTTTGGCCGCTTTGTGCCACTTCTGCATAGAAAAGATAATCCGTTGAAGGCAGCATATACTTGCCGACAATGAGTCGGCTTCATCCTTCGGAGAAGGCAATGGCAGAACCTTTTCTATTTAGCAAAAATGAACCAACTTTTCAATAATAAGTGAAGAAGAGAAAGTGATGGTGGCGGGTGGAGATCCGGACGGCACGATCTATTCGACGCCGACTGGAAATACAGGCACCTGGTATACTCCCAACGACGGAGGGCGTGGAATCCACAGCGACGATCCCTGAACTTTCTTGGCGGCTCGCCTGCGGGCCGCCTACCGCTATCGGGGCATTTATGGCACTCCTACCATCTATCGCTATCCTCTTCATGCTCGCGACGAGCGGAGCAGCGCGGCCCCTCACGCCTCCCGTTGGACGCGCCGATGATCCGCAGGTCTGCGCCTCTCTCAACGGAAGCGAAGACTTGGCGGAGCGCGCGCCGCGTTTCGTGATTGTCGGTGAGATCCATGGCACCGACCAGGTTCCACGCCTCTTCGGAGACGTCGCCTGCGTTGTCGCCAAGCGGCGCCCCGTGGTTATCGCGCTCGAGTTCGACGAACGGACCGACGTGGACGTCGCGCAATTTCTTGCCTCTTCCGGCGACGATGCGGCTGTCGAGAGATTGCTGCGATCCGACATCTGGGCGCGAGACCTGGCGGACGGTCGATCGAGCATGGCAATGTTGACGTTGCTGCGCCGCTTGCGCGACTGGCGCGCTGCCGGCCGAGTGATCGAGGTGCATGGGACGCAGCCGCGGGCCAGCGGCCGTCTCGACCAACATTATTATGAGCTGGCGATGGCGGATCGTTGGGCAAGTCTGGCAGACACTCACCCGAATAGCGTCGTGCTGATCCTGGTGGGGAGCTTACACGCGCATCTGGTACGTCAGCCCGGTATGATGTTCGCGCCCGCCGCCAGCCATCTTCCCGCCGCGGACGTCTTGTCGCTCCAGTCGGAGCCTGCCACCGGTAGCGCGTGGAACTGTCAGCAAGACGGTTGCGGCCCTCATTCACTCTCGGGTAAGGGCACACATAAGTCGGCCTATGTTCGCGCCCTGCCGACGATCACCGATGGCTTCAACGGCGTCTTCTCCGTAGGTACCAGTCTGACAGCCTCTCCGCCGGCGATCGGGCCGGTGAGCGCCCGATAATGGGGCGGCGCGCGCTGCTCCATATCCTTGGCTCGCCCGGTGACCCTCACATCAGAGGCGTCACCGCTGAGCTGCTAACCAGGGGGGTAACGTGCCTCGTCTACTCACCGGTGGCCGACGAGGAAGGAACACGTCTTCCATCTGTCCGCCTAACGGACGCGAGCGGCATAGCCGTCTCGGTTGAGCCCAAGGACTGGTGGTGGCTCAGGAGCAAGCATCGGACGATCCGCTATCGCTCGGCGGACGATCAGCGCCGCAGCTTCGAGGCCACGACGCGGCGCGATGTCGCGCTTTCGCTGATGCCAACCGTGGATGCCGGTGCTTCAACAATGAGTGGCGCGGGTTGCCCGACAAGCTGACCCAGCTTGATATCGCGCGCTCGCTCGGTTTCGCAGTCCCTGACACGCTTGTCTCGTGTGACAAGGCTCAGATCATCGCGTTCATCCAGGCTTCCGGTCGAACGATCGTGAAACCATTCAGTATGAGCTTCGCGCCAGCTTACGGTAGCGACGACGCCACGCTCATAAGCATCATGGCCAATGTGGTAACGGTCGCGGAGATCTCTGCCGCCAGTGATGAGCAAGTGGCATCCTTCCCGGCGATCTACCAAGCGTGTATCGAGAAATCGCACGAGCTGAGGGTTGTTGGGTTCGGCGACGCGTGCCTCGGCTTCAAAATTAACTCGCAAGCGTCGCCTCGCTCTGTCATCGATTGGCGTCGTGCCGAGAGGTTGGCCGGGATTGTCGGTCGCGAGCCTGTCCCGCTCCCGCCGGAGATGCAATACTTCACCAGCGCCTTCCTGCGCAGGTCTCATCTGCACAGCGGTGTGTTCGACTTCGCGGTGACCCCGAACGGAAAGACGGTCTTCTTCGAGTGCAATCCATCGGGCCGATGGGCCGACCTAGATGGAAGGCATGGTTCGGTCACTCGCCTTTTCGCAGACGGTTTCGAGAGCCTTCTCTCGTCTTGATCTCGGGCCAAAGCCGCAAGACGCGCCGCAACACTAGCGATAGCACAATCCACTCACAGACACGCTTCCAGATACGCCTGATCGAAGCCGAACTGCTTGGCCTTGTCGAACGTGTACGGACGCAGCCCCATCGAGCGATACTCGCCGATGATCTTGCCGTCGGCGCTCTCGTCGAGATACTCGAACTTGAACAGCTCCTGGGTCACGATCACCGGCCCTTCCATGCCGATCACCTCGGTGATGTTGGTGACGCGGCGCGAGCCGTCGCGCAGGCGCTTGACCTGGATGATCATGTCGACCGAATCGGCAATCTGGCGGCTGATCGCTTCCTTGGGCACCTTGATGTCCGACATCATCACCATGTTCTCCATGCGCGCCAGTGCCTCGCGCGGCGAGTTGGAGTGGAGCGTGCACATCGATCCGTCGTGGCCGGTGTTCATCGCGGCGAGCATGTCGAAACATTCGCTGCCACGGATCTCGCCCAGGATGATGCGGTCGGGGCGCATACGCAGCGCGTTCTTGACAAGGTCGCGGATCGAGATCTCGCCCTGGCCCTCGAGGTTGGCCGGGCGCGTCTCGAGCGGCAGCCAGTGCGGCTGCTGGAGCCGCAGCTCGGCGGCGTCCTCGATCGTCAGCACGCGCTCGCCCGGGTCGATCATCTTCGACAAGGCGTTGAGCATCGTCGTCTTGCCCGAGCCGGTGCCGCCCGAGATCACGACGTTGAAGCGGCACGCTCCCGCGATCTTGAGCGCGGTCGCCATCTTCTGCGACATGCTGCCGAAGCCCGCCATCATGTCGAGCGTGATCGGCTTGGCGGAGAACTTACGGATCGAGATGGCCGTGCCGCGCAGGCTCAGCGGCGGCACGATCACGTTGACGCGGCTGCCGTCCTTGAGGCGTGCGTCGGCGAGCGGCGTGGTCTGGTCGACGCGGCGGCCGACCGAGTTGCAGATCCGCTGCGCGATCTGGAACAGATGCTCCTCGTCGCGGAACTGGATGTTGGCCAACTCCAGCTTGCCCTTGCGCTCGACGAAGGTCTGGTCCGGGCCGTTGACCATGATGTCGCTGATGTCGGCGTCGGCGAGCAGCTCCTCCAGCGGCCCGAGACCGAGCAGCTCGTCGACCAGCACCTTCTCCAGCGCGAACTGCTCGCGGCGGTTGAGCGTCAGCTTGAGCTCGGCGAGCACCTCGCCGATGATCGGGCGGAACTCCTCGGCCAGCTCGTCCTTGCCGAGTGTGGCGGCGGCCTCCGGGTCGACGCGCTCGAGCAGGCGCGGCAGCACCTGCTCCTTGATGCGGTGGATCGAGGCCTCGAACCCCTCCATCCGGCTCGCGCCGGCGTCCCCGCTGGCGTTCTGTCGGTCGGCGAGTCGCTGCATCGCGTCGACCGTGCCCTGCGGCACCAGCGACGGATCGCCCTCGCCGGGAAGCGCGAGCGCGTCGACGGTAGGAAAGGGCTCGGGCTCTGGGCGCGCGAGCGGGTTGGCCTGCATCGGCCGCGCCACACCGAAGCCGCCGCGCGCGCCTGTCGTCCCTATCCCGCCGTTGCGGCGTCCGAACGCGTTCATCGACCCGGTCATCCTCGAAAGTCCGAGGATCGAGCTAAGCGACAAGCCTTTATAATCGCCTAACCAAGGCCACGACCGGCCTCGGCCTGGTGTGGCCGTGTCCCCGCGCTGGCTGCGACCCGGACAAGAAAGATATGCGCCTCAACTTCTCTCCGTGAGGAAAGCGCTCATCCTCCGGTTTCCGGCAGGCGCAGGAGCACGCGATATGTTTGTCCTTCTTCGCGCGCCGCCGCCCGCACCGCCGCGAGGAACAACGCCCGCCGCTGTGTCTCCGGCAGCGCGGCGTCGAGCGGCACCGCCGCCGTCTCCAGCCAGTGCAGCGCGCGCGCCTGCTCGCCCGGGTCCGCCTCCACCAGCGTCGCCGCCGGCAGCAACGCCGCGAGGGCCTCCACCCCCTCATCGAACGCGACGTGGCACAAGCCGCGCCCGGTATGCGCCACCAGCAGCGCGCCGAGCGGCGAGGGCAGCACGCACCAGGCGACTCGCTCGCCCGCCCCCCCGCTTGCCCAGGCGGTCGGCGCCATGCCGAGCGCGGCGGTGTCGGCGTAGAAGCGGCTCGGCGCGGCATAGCCCGCGGCGTAGATCGCGGCGGTGACGTTGCGCTCGGCCCGCAGCGCCGCGACGGCGCGCGCCGCGCGACGGTCTCGGGCGTAGGCGGCGGGGGAGAGGCCGGTGGCGCGCGTGAACAACCGCTGGAAGTGATGCGGCGCGTAGCCGACCGACGCGGCGAGGTCGGCGAGCGACAGGGGCCGTTCGGCGTCGTCCAGCAGCGTGAGCGCACGCCTCACCGCGGTCGCGTCGCGCGTGACGTCGTCGGGCAGACAGCGGCGGCAGGCGCGATACCCTGCCGCGCGCGCGGCAGCGCCATCGGGCAGGAAGCCGACGTGCTCGCGCCGCGGCCGCCGCGCCGCGCAGCTCGGCCGGCAATAGATGCGGGTCGAGCTGACGGTGACGACGAACCGGCCGTCATAGGCGCGGTCGCGGCGGACGAAGGCGGCCCAGGCGACGTCGGCGGCGATGGGGGCGGAGGGGGCAGGTATGGTGCCTGAGATGGCAACGGGGTCCGCGTGGTCGACGCCATGCGCCACCCATCCCCCGTCATCCCGGACTTGGTCCGGGATCCACCGTGCCGAATACGCGTCGGCGGCAGAATCCGCGGATGGGTGGATCCCGGACCAAGTCCGGGATGACGGAAGGGCGTGGGGGAGGGGCACCGTGTCGGTCATCGGCCATCTCGCTTGCCTCGGCGTCGCGGCGGCCTCTGTACGTATCGGGTCGCGACCATTACCCATGTCTATACGCCACCGCCTCCCTCACCGCATCCCACGGCTTGCGCCCGAACCCTCACGCCGCCGCGCACGCCGTTGATCACGTTGAACACCACACCCGCCCGCTCCGGTTGCATCCCCGGCAACCCTTTGCTACGCGCGCCGCTACCCAAGCGAAGGCGCCGCCGCGCGCCACCCGGTCGCATGGGTTCGACACCCTTGGGTTTATGCGAGGAAAGTGGATCGCGTGGAGAGTTCCAGCGGTAATCAGGGCAGCAGCATCCAGGCCAGCCTCGGCGGGCGCTACGCGAGCGCGCTGTTCGATCTGGCGGTGGAGGCCAAGGCGGTCGACCAGGTCGAGCGCAGCCTCGCCGCGGTGCGCGACGCGCTCGCCGAATCGGCCGACTTTCGCGCGCTGATCGCCTCGCCCGTGGTGGCGCGGCGCGACGCGGTGCGCGCGGTGGTCGCCGCGGCCGACGCGATCGGCGTCGACGCCACCACGCGCAGCTTCCTCGGCGTGCTCGCGGAGAATCGCCGGCTGTCGCAGCTGCCGCAGATTATCCGCGCGTTCCGCACCTTCGCGGCGCGCCACCGCGGCGAGACCACCGCCGAGGTGACCAGCGCGCACCCGCTCTCGGCCGAGCAGGTCGACGAGCTCAAGCAGCAGCTGCGCCGCCGCGTCGGTCGCGAGGTGTCGGTCGACCTCGAGGTCGATCCGGCGATCCTCGGTGGGCTCGTCGTCCGCATCGGCTCCCAGATGATCGACTCCTCGATCCGTACCCGTTTGAATGCGCTCGCCAGCGCGATGAAGGGCTAACCACATGGATATCCGCGCCGCAGAAATCTCGAAGGTCATCAAGGACCAGATCGCCAATTTCGGCACCGAGGCCCAGGTGTCCGAGACCGGCCAGGTGCTGAGCGTCGGTGACGGCATCGCGCGCATCTACGGGCTCGACAACGTCCAGGCCGGCGAGATGGTCGAATTCTCGAACGGCGTGCAAGGCATGGCGCTCAACCTCGAGGCCGACAATGTCGGCGTCGTGATCTTCGGCTCGGACTCGGAGATCAAGGAAGGCGACGTCGTCCGCCGCACCGGCACCATCGTCGACGTGCCAGTGGGCAAGGGCCTGCTCGGCCGCGTCGTCGACGGTCTCGGCAACCCGATCGACGGCAAGGGGCCGATCGTCGCCGAGCAGCGCAGCCGCGTCGAGGTCAAGGCGCCCGGCATCATCCCGCGCAAGTCGGTGCACGAGCCGGTGCAGACCGGGCTCAAGGCGATCGACGCGCTGGTGCCGGTCGGCCGCGGCCAGCGCGAGCTGATCATCGGCGACCGCCAGACCGGCAAGTCGGCGATCGCGATCGACACCTTCATCAACCAGAAGACCGCCAACGCGGGCACCGACGAGTCGAAGAAGCTGTACTGCGTCTATGTCGCGGTCGGCCAGAAGCGCTCGACCGTGGCGCAGCTGGTCCGCACGCTCGAGGAGAATGGCGCGATGGACTATTCCATCGTCGTCGCCGCGACCGCGTCGGACCCCGCGCCGCTGCAGTTCCTCGCGCCCTACACCGGCACCGCGATGGGCGAGTATTTCCGTGACAACGGGATGCATGCGGTGATCGTGTTCGACGATCTGTCGAAGCAGGCGGTGGCCTATCGTCAGATGTCGCTGCTGCTGCGCCGTCCGCCGGGCCGCGAGGCCTATCCGGGCGACGTCTTCTATCTCCACTCGCGCCTGCTCGAGCGCGCGGCGAAGATGAACGACGCCAACGGCAACGGGTCGCTCACCGCGCTGCCGATCATCGAGACCCAGGCGGGCGACGTGTCGGCGTACATCCCGACCAACGTGATCTCGATCACCGACGGCCAGATCTTCCTCGAGACCGACCTGTTCTTCGCGGGCATCCGCCCCGCGATCAACGTCGGCCTGTCGGTCAGCCGCGTCGGCGGCGCGGCGCAGACCAAGGCGATGAAGAAGGTGTCGGGATCGATCAAGCTGGAGCTGGCGCAGTATCGCGAGATGGCGGCGTTCGCGCAGTTCGGCTCGGACCTCGATGCCTCGACGCAGAAGCTGCTCAACCGCGGCGCGCGACTGACCGAGTTGCTCAAGCAGCCGCAGTTCTCGCCGATGCCGTTCGAGGAGCAGACCGCGTCGATCTACGCCGGCACCAACGGCTATCTGGACAAGGTGCCGGTCGCCGACGTCACCCGCTACGAGTCAGCGATGCTGGCGTTCCTGCGCAACGACCATGCCGACGTGCTGGGCGCGATCCGCGACACGCGTGAGCTGGGCAAGGACACCGAGAGCAAGCTCAAGGGCGCGCTCGACCAGTTCGCGAAGACCTTCGCCTGATCGCTGACACACGCATGACCGTCACCCCGGCGCAGGCCGGGGTCCAGTCCGACGGTGGAAACTGGATCCCGGCCTTCGCCGGGATGACGGCAAGAGGATAGAATGGCGTCACTCAAGGCCCTCAAGATCCGCATCGGCTCGGTCAAGTCGACGCAGAAGATCACCAAGGCGATGAAGATGGTCGCCGCCGCCAAGCTGCGCCGCGCGCAGGAGGCCGCGATCGCCGGCCGCCCCTATGCCGAGCGGCTCGAGGGCGTCCTCGCCAGCCTGGCGCGCAACGTCGGCGTCGGCGCCTCGCCGCTGCTGGCGGGAACGGGCAAGGACCAGGTGCATCTGCTGGTGGTCGCCACCTCGGAGCGCGGTCTCGCGGGCGCGTTCAACACCAACATCGTCCGCGCCGCGCGCCGCAAGGCCGAGGAGCTGGAGGCGGCGGGCAAGACCGTGATCTTCTATCTCGCCGGCAAGAAGGGGCGCGTGCTGCGTCGCTTCTACCCGCAGGCGATCAAGGTCGACCACGATCTGTCCACGGTGAAGACCGTGGCGTTCGACGACGCCAAGGCGATCGCGGACGACCTGATCGCGCGCTACACCGCCGGCGAGTTCGACGTCGCGCATCTGTTCTACGCCAAGTTCCAGTCGGCGCTGGTGCAGCAGCCGGTGGGCCAGCAGATCATCCCGGTTGCCATCTCCGATCGCGGCGAGCCCAGGCTGGCGAACGCCGGTGACGCGACGGTCGAATATGAGCCCAGCGAGGAAGCGATCCTCGCCGACCTGCTGCCGCGCAACGTCGCCATCCAGATCTTCCGCGCCATGCTGGAGAATGCCGCGTCCGAGCAGGGCAGCCGCATGACCGCGATGGACAATGCCACGCGCAATGCGGGTGACATGATCAAGCGGCTGAGCATTCAGTACAACCGCGCGCGGCAGGCGGCGATCACCACCGAGCTGGTGGAGATCATCTCGGGCGCCGAGGCGCTGTGATCCGGGCGGGCATCCTGCTGCTGGCGGCGACGCTGGCGGTGGCAGGCTGCTCGAAGCCCGCCGCCGACCAGGCGCCGGCCAACGACACCGCCTCGGCGGCGGAACCGAGCGGGCCCAATCTCGCCGGCGGCAGCTGGGACGGCGTGTTCACCGATCCGGGTGTCGCGCTCGACCGCTTCGGGCGGATCGGGCTGCGGCCGGGCGCCTATGAGAAGCGCGGCAGCGTCTGGCGTTCCGAGGCGGCGCCGACGCCGATGTCGGACCCGCAGGGCAAGCACCCGGTGGTGGCGCATTTCACCGCCAGCGGCGCGGCCGACCGGCTCGAGACGATCGAATATCGCCTCGTCGAGCCGGCCTCGGCGAACGACCAGCTCGCGCGCGACTCGTTCGACAAATGGCTCGCCCAGTCGCTCCAACAGCTCGGCGTGAGCGGCGGCGACAGCGCGCTCGCCGCGATCCATGGCACTCGGCGCGCCACCGGACAACTCAAAGGCGGCGCCGATTACGCGGTGACGCGCACCACCACCCCCAAGGAGCGGCTGTTGGCCGTGACCTTCACCCGCTCCGCGCCTACATCGGGGCAGACGAACCAAGGAAAGATGTGATGGCAACCCTCGCCGAAGACATTCGCCCGACCAGCGGGAGCACCGGATCGGGCAGCAACAACGTCGGCCGCGTCAGCCAGGTGATCGGCGCGGTGGTCGATGTCCATTTCGACAACAACCTGCCCGCGATCTTGTCGGCGCTGGAGACGAGCAACAACGGCCAGCGGCTGGTGCTCGAGGTCGCGCAGCATCTCGGCGAGAACACCGTCCGCACGATCGCGATGGACTCGACCGAGGGGCTGACCCGCGGCCAGACCGTGACGGACACCGGCAGCCAGATCCAGGTGCCGGTCGGTCCGGCGACGCTCGGCCGCATCATGAACGTGGTCGGCGAGCCGATCGACGAGCGCGGCCCGGTGCAGACCGAGCTGCGCGCGCCGATCCACGCCAAGGCGCCCGAGTTCGTCGACCAGTCGACCGAGAGCGCGATCCTGGTCACCGGCATCAAGGTCATCGACCTGCTCGCGCCGTACGCCAAGGGCGGCAAGATCGGCCTGTTCGGCGGCGCCGGCGTCGGCAAGACCGTGCTGATCCAGGAGCTGATCAACAACATCGCCAAGGGCCATGGCGGCACCTCGGTGTTCGCCGGCGTGGGCGAGCGCACCCGCGAGGGCAACGACCTCTATCACGAGTTCCTCGACGCGGGCGTGATCGCCAAGGACGCCGAGGGCAACGCGATCAGCGAGGGCTCGAAGGTCGCGCTGGTCTACGGCCAGATGAACGAGCCGCCGGGCGCGCGCGCGCGCGTCGCGCTGTCGGGGCTCGCCATCGCGGAATACTTCCGCGATCAGGAAGGGCAGGACGTGCTGTTCTTCGTCGACAACATCTTCCGCTTCACCCAGGCGGGTGCGGAAGTGTCGGCGCTGCTCGGCCGCATCCCCTCGGCAGTGGGCTATCAGCCGACGCTGTCGACCGACATGGGCGCGCTGCAGGAGCGCATCACCTCGACCAACAAGGGGTCGATCACCTCGGTGCAGGCGGTGTACGTCCCCGCGGACGACCTCACCGACCCGGCCCCGGCGACCTCGTTCGCGCACCTCGACGCCACGACCGTGCTGAGCCGCGCGATCTCCGAGTTGGGCATCTACCCGGCGGTGGACCCGCTCGACTCGACCAGCCGCGTGCTGGAGCCGCGGACCGTCGGCCAGGATCATTACGAGACGGCGCGCGCGGTGCAGTCGATCCTGCAGAAGTACAAGTCGCTGCAGGACATCATCGCGATCCTCGGCATGGACGAGCTGTCCGAGGAGGATAAGCTGACGGTCAGCCGCGCGCGCAAGATCCAGCGCTTCCTGTCGCAGCCGTTCCACGTCGCTGAGGTGTTCACCAACATCCCGGGCAAGTTCGTCCAGCTCGACGACACGATCCGCTCGTTCAAGGCCGTGGTGAACGGCGAGTATGACCATCTGCCTGAGGCCGCCTTCTACATGGTGGGCGGCATCGACGAGGCGGTCGCCAAAGCGGAGAAGCTGGCGCAGGACGCCTGATCGACTCGGGGTCGGTGCCCGGCTACTTTACGGTGGTATGGGCATCGACACGCTCTCGATCGCGAAGGACCTGCGCGCGGCGGCGCGGCCGCAGGACCAGGCCGAGGCCATCGCCGCCGCGATCGGTGGCGCGATGAGCGAAGGCGCGGCGACGAAGGCGGATCTGGATCGTCTGGGCGAGCGGATTGATGCTCGCTTCGAGCGGGAGGCTGCTCGTGTCGATGGTCAGTTCGATCGAGAGGCAGCCCGTGTCGATGCGCTTCGCCCAGGTCGACGCGCGGTTCGATCATATCGAGGCGCGGCTCGATGAAGCGGACGTCAAGGTCGACGCCCGCTTCGCTCAGTTCGCCACCGATCTTCGCCTGGTCGAGGAGCGCATGACCGCCCGGATCGAGTCGGCCAAGACGCAGCTGCTCACCTGGCTCGTCGGCGCGATCTTCACCGCCACGGGCGTGCTGATCGCAGTACTGAAGCTGTGATAAGCTAGCCCCGCGTCGGCGCCCGTGCGACGTCGCCCGCACGCCTCAGCCTTATCTCTTCCACGCCGTCCAGGATATCAGACCCATGCTGCACTTCGAACTCGTCACTCCCGAACGCCTCGTCCGCTCCGACGAGGTGCATATGGTCACGGTGCCCGGCACCGACGGCGACTTCGCCGTGCTCGAGGGGCACGCGCCCTTCATGTCGACGATCCGCAACGGCGACGTGCTCGTGCAGAAGGCACCCGGCGCCGCGCCCGAGACGATCGCGATCCGCGGCGGCTTCGCGGAGGTCAACGCCAAGGGGCTGACGGTGCTCGCCGAACACGCCGGCTGAGGCTGCTCGCCGACGCGGATCAGAGGAAGCTGTACGGGTCGACGTCCACCGCGACACGCACCTTCGCCGGCCAGTCGAGCGTACCCAGCCAGGCGCGGATCACGTCCTGCACGTCGAGCGCGCGCCGTGCGTGGACCAGCAGGCGGAAACGGTGCCGTCCGCGCAGCATCGCCAGCGGCGCCGGGGCGGGGCCGTACACCGCCATTCCCTCGACCTCGGGCGCGTGTCGCCCGATCAGTCGCGCCACCTCGTGCGCGGCGGCCTGTTCCTCGCTCGACACGATGATCGCGGCGTAGCGGCCGTACGGCGGCGCTCCGGCGTCCTGCCGCGCTTCGGTCTCGGCGGCGTAGAAGGCATCGGCGTCGCCGGTCACCAGCGCCTGCATCACCTGCGCCTTGGGACTGTGCGTCTGGATGAAGACCCGCCCTTTCTTCGCACCGCGCCCCGCGCGTCCGGAGACCTGGCGGATCTGCTGGAAGGTGCGCTCGGCCGCGCGCAGGTCGCCGCCGTCCAGCCCGAGGTCGGCGTCGACCACCCCGACCAACGTCAGGTTGGGGAAATGATAGCCCTTGGTCACCAGCTGCGTGCCGACGACGATGTCGATCGCACCTTCTTCCATGCGGGCGACGAACTCCGCCGCCTTGGCCGGCGACCAGATCGTGTCGGACGTCACCACCGCCGCGCGCGCCTCCGGGAATAGCGCCGCGACCTCGTCCGCGATCCGTTCGACCCCGGGGCCGCACGCCACCAACGTGTCCTCGTTGCTGCACTCGGGGCAGAGCCGCGGCACCGGTTCGACATGCCCGCAATGGTGGCAGGCGAGCCGGCGCGTCAGCCGGTGCTCGACCATCCAGGCGGTGCAGTTCGGGCATTGGAAGCGGTGCCCGCAGGTGCGGCAGAGCGTCAGCGGCGCGTAGCCGCGGCGGTTGAGGAAAAGCAGCGACTGCTCGCCGCGCGCGAGCGTGTCGCGCAGTGCCTCGACCAGTCGCGGGCTGAGCCAGCGGCCGCGCTCGGGCGGCTCCTCGATCAGGTCGATCGCGGCGATCGCGGGCAGCTCGGCGACGCCGTAGCGGCCCGGCAGCTTGACCTCGGCATAGGTGCCGAGCGCGACCTGGTGGCGCGTCTCGATCGCGGGCGTGGCGGAGGCGAGGATCACCGGGCAGCGCTCGAACAGCCCGCGCATCACCGCCACGTCGCGCGCGTGATAGTGGACGCCGTCCTCCTGCTTGAAGCTGGTCTCGTGCGCCTCGTCGACCACGATCAGCCCGAGCTCGGCGTAGGGCAGGAACAGCGCCGAGCGCGCTCCCACCGTCACCTTGGCCTCGCCGCTCGCCACCGCGCGCCAGGCGCGCCGCCGCTGCGTCGCGCGCAGCCCCGAGTGCCACGCCACCGGCTCGCAGCCGAAGCGATCGTGGAAGCGCTTAAGGAAGGGCTCGGTCAGCGCGATCTCGGGGAGCAGCACCAGCACCTGTCGGCCCGCGCGCAGCGCCGCCGCGACCGCCTCGAAATAGACCTCGGTCTTGCCCGACCCGGTGACGCCGTCGAGCAGGATCGGCTGGAACGCGGCGGCCTCGACCGCGCCGATCAGCGTCGCGGCCGCTTCGCCCTGTTCCGGTGAGAGCGCGGGCGGTGCGTGGTCGGGGTCGGGGGAAGGATAGGGGCTGTCGATCCCGACCTCGATCGGCTCGATCGCGCCGCTCTTGACCAGCCCGCGGATCACCGCGTCGCTCACCTCGGCGATCGTCGCCAGCTCGCGGATCAATCCCTGGCGGTCGCCGATCCGCTCGAGCGCCTGCGCGCGCTGCGGGGTGAGCCGGTCGGGTACCGCGCCGGTGGCGCGATACTCGACCGCGCTGCGCGCGCCCTCCAGCGCCGCGCTCGACGACAGCGTCATCCGTGCCACCGCCGCCGGGGGGGCGAGATAATAGTCCGCGGTCCACTCGATCAGCCGGCGCAGCGGCGCGCGCAGCGGCGGAACGTCGGCGACCGCGAGCAGGTTGCGCAGGCGATTGTCGCCGACCTCGGCGTCCGACGGCATCCGCTCGGGCTCCCACACGACGCCGAGCAGCTGGCGCGGCCCGAGCGGCGCGATCACGATCGAGCCCGGCTCGACCGCCAGCTCGCGCGGCACGCGATAGTCGAGCGGACCGAGCGCGGAGTTGAGGACGAGGACGCGCGCGCGGGAAGACATGCGCGCCATATGGGGCAGGGCGGAGTCGGCGGGAAGAGCGGTGCATGACGGGGCGGTGGCGGGCAACCGCCCTTTGTAGCGCGCGGTGCCGTGGGAAGCAGGGCCGTATCGCCGATCCGGGTAACTCTATCACCCTCCGTGCAAAGGATTCTCACGGCCGGGTGCGCGTACGCGGCGGAGCGGTGCGCGGGCGGGCGGTCGCTCTGGCTACAATAAGAGAGCCTCGTTCGATGAAAGGAGGGTTCATGAAGTTTCGATCAAGTTCGCGCGCCGTGTTCGCGGCGGTCTGCGTCGCGCTCGCCGCACCGGCTCTCGCCGGGAAGAGTGACGGCGGGCTCGGTGGAGAATATCACTTCACCAACAACGGCGATAAAAAGCTTATATCCAAGGGAGACTGATTCTCTTCGAGCTACGAAAAATCTCTGCCGGATGAAATTTCTCCCGGCGGTGGGACTAGCGAGGGACACGCCTACGCGCCCGTCGGGCAAAATTTCAGTGGGACAACAACCTGGGCCGATGACACCAATTATGGGTGCTATTTCTCAAGCCACGTTTTCTGGTGGAACGCGAAGGGTAAATACGTCTTTGATTTCGTCGCCAAACAGCAGGACGGATCTGAATCGGCAGAGAAGGTGTACGATTGCGCGATCACGGCAGATGTAAACGAACAAACGGGCCGGTTTACCGCTTATCCAGTGATCAACAAGGCGGCATCCGAATGACGTCGTTGCGCGATGCCGGTGGACGATTGTTCCGCGCCGGCAGCGTCCATGGCCGTTATCATGCGAGGAGAAAGTGATGACAACGATCAATACGAGCGCGATCGCATCGAACGCGAATACGTTGCAGGTGGCGCGTCCGGAGGCGCGGGTCGAGACAAGACCGGCATCGGACGAGATCAAGTCCATATCGCCAGCTGGGTCGGACAAGAAGAAACTGCTGGAAGAATTTGATAAATACATCAAAATAATCAACGATAAGACAGGTGCCTATTCGTTAGATCAAAAGCTAAGTGCATGGTCGCAAGCGTTTAGACGCCAGATAGATGGGTCGTTCACTGATAGCTCGAAAGAGTCGCTTCAGGCGAGAAGTCTCTATCAGTCGTTCGACGATAGCGAGATCGAGAAACTCGGAAAGGATCTTTATATAAGATCGTGGAATTACAACGGCGGGATTGATAGAGGTGGTTGTGTAAACGAGTTGAATTTCATAAACAGCCTGTCCGAGGAAGAGAAGAAGATATATTTCACGACCACTCACAATCGACCCAATTGCTTCCACGGTTACGCTCAGCCGTACAGAAGTTTCGACGAGTGGTACGCCGACCGAGAGCAACGCGCCGCGGCCGAGGTGGAATGGCTCGCGCACCCGCATCCGGTGGTTCACGGCAACGATGGACCCACGGTCGAACTGAACGCTGACGAGACGGCAACGGTGACGGGGCCGTCGGTCGCGGCGCCGGACTCGGCCGCGACGACGCTGGCCCGCGGGCTGCGAGCGATCACGCCGACGTCGTCGGTCACGACCTCGCGGGCGTCGCTGCTGCAGCTCTTCGTGAATCCGGTGAACGATACGGCCGAGCACGGCCGCTGGTTCACGCCTTATCGGCCGTCCGATCGCACGGGCCTGCGACAGAACCGCCTCGCCTGACCCGGGAGCGGCGGCGACGGGTGCGCCGCCGCCGCTTTCGTCCGGCGGCGAGCGGCGATGCGGCGAGCGGGTGGCGCCATACTATGGCGGCGAGCCACACACGTATCGTTTCCCGCTACCTCCAATAACCTTCTCTCGGAGATGTCTTAGCCTCGCCGAGGTGCGATGCCGGTCGTTGTGCGCCGCGGCGTCGGCGTGACGGCGCTCGGGGCGCTAGACCCCGCGCGCAACCGTCGTATGAGAGACGGCGGTGGCCGCCGCATCGGTCCGGGAAGAGGATGGGTACGTTCATGACAGTCAAGACCGCGATCGTGACGGGCGCTACCTCGGGGATCGGCGCCGCTACCGCGCGCGCGCTGGCGGGGGCGGGCTGGCAGGTGATCGCGACCGGTCGCCGCGGCGACCGACTCGACGCGCTGCGGGCCGAGCTCGGCGAGGCCCTGCTGCCCGTTGTGTTCGACGTGCGCGACGAGGCCGCGGTCGCTTCGGCGCTGGACGCGCTTCCCGAACGCTTCCGCGGCATCGACCTGCTCGTCAACAATGCCGGGCTTGCGCTGGGGACCGGCCCCGCGCAGCACGCCGATTTGGCGCAGTGGAAGACGATGATCGACACCAACGTCACCGCGCTGGTGGCGATCACCCACCGGCTGCTGCCTGGCCTGATCGAGCGCAAGGGCGCGATCATCAATCTCGCCTCCGTCGCGGGCAGCTACCCTTACACGGGCGGCAACGTGTACGGCGGCACCAAGGCCTTCGTGCAGCAGCTCACGCTGATGCTGCGGTCGGACCTGCACGGTACCGGCGTTCGGGTCAGTGCGATCGATCCCGGCATGGTCGAGACCGAGTTCACTCTCGTGCGCACGGGCGGTGACCAGGCTGCTTCCGACACGCTCTACGCCGGGGCCGAGCCGATGACCGCAGAGGACATCGCCGCGACCGTGCTGTGGATCGCGACGCTGCCGCCGCATCTCAACGTCAACCGGCTCGAGCTGATGCCGGTGAGCCAGTCCTTCGCCGGATTTCAGGTGGCTCGCGGCGGCTGAGTCGGAGCGAAAGCCCCGCTACGCCACCCGGCGCGGCGGCGCGAAGCGGCGCTGGCCGACGCGCGCGCGCTTGGCCTGGTACAGCAACACGTCGGCGCGGCGCGCCAGGTCGCGCAACGAGTGGCAGTCGTCGTCGAAGGCGGCGATGCCGACCGAGCCCGCGCTCGTCATCGTCACGCCGTTCGCCTCGACCGCGACTCGCAGCGCCGCCTCGATCCGCTCGCGCAGCGAGTCAAGGTCGGCGATCAGCGCCGGGTCCTCGACGATGAGCGCGAACTCGTCGCCGCCGATCCGTGCCGCGAGCGTGCCGCTCAGCCACGGCTCGGACAGCGCCGCGCCGGTGAGCCGCAGGACGTCGTCGCCCGCGCCGTGGCCCAGCGTGTCGTTGATCGCCTTGAAGCCGTCGAGGTCGATCAGCACGAGGTGCAGGGGCGTACGGTCGCGTCGCGCGCGCGCCATCGCATAGTCGAGCGCGCGGTCGAACGCGGCGCGGTTGGCCAGGCCGGTGAGTGCATCGGTGTCGGCGGCGTGACGCAGCTGCACCTCGAGCGCGTGGCGCTCGGTGATGTCCTGGAACACGCCGACCATGCCGACGACCCGGCCGTCGACGACCTCGGGATCGCCCATCGAGCGAACGCGTAGCGTGCGGCCATCGGCGGTGACGAAGTCGCTTTCGAAGTCGAAGGGTCTGCCCTCGCGAATCGCAGCCTCGATCGTAGCGGCGACGCCGTCGCGCACGGCGGCAGGGTAGAAGGCGAGCGCGCGCGACAGATCGGGTTTCTCGCCCAGCGGCAGGCCGTGGATGCGGTAGACGTTGTCCGACCATTCCAGCGACTGGTCCGCGATCGACAGCCGCCACGAGCCGATCATCGCGATCTGCTCGGCCTGGCGGAAGATATGATCCTGGCGCGCGAGTCTTGTAACCAGCAGCTCGCCCGTGGTGGCGATATGGATCGCCTTCAGCGCGGTGCGGCGCGCGTCGAGCAGCGCCTCGGCCAGCGCGGCAAGGTGACGCAGCGCGGCGCGTGCCGCCTCGTCGAGCGTCCGCGGTGCGATGTCGACCGCACAGATCGTCCCCACGGTGTGGCGCGCGCCGTCCTGGCCGAGCACGTTGACCGGCGCGCCGGCGTAGAAGCGCAGGCCGTTCTCCACCACAAGCGGGCTGGTGCCGAAACGCGGGTCGGCGGCGAGGTCCTCGATCACCACCATGTCGCGCTCGCTGACGGTACGGTTGCAGAAGGCGATGTCGCGCTGGAGCTCGCGCGTCTCGGTCGGTCGTGCGCTGGCCTTGATCCACAGCCGGTCGCGGTCAACGAGGTTGAGCAGCGCGGTGGGGCAGCCGAGCAGCTGCGCCGCGAGCGCCACCAGCGCGTCGAATTCCCTCTCGGGCTCGCTGTCGAGCAGCGCGAGCGCGTTCAGCGCGGCGAGCCGGCTCGACTCGACCGCATGGGCCATGAGAGAAGGGGAAGGTGCCATCGCCGACCTTATGGTTGCCTAACGTTAATTTACCTTTTCCACCCGCGCGTAAGCACGCAAAATGCGACGAAAGGAGAAGTTCGACCCGCGATGCTGGACGTGCCGCTGACGCTCGCCGACCATTATGCGATCCATCTCGCGCGCGACCGCCGCCGCTCGGAGCATACGGTGCGTGCCTATCGCGCCACCGCCACGCGGCTGCTGGCCTTCCTGTCGGAGCACTGGGGCGAGGAGACCGATCGCACGCGGCTGGCACGCGTCGACGCGGCCGACCTGCGCGCCTATCTCGCGCACCGGCGCGGCGCTGCGACGGGTGGCGGCGCCGGGCTGGGCAACGCTTCGGCCGCACGCGAGCTCTCAGCGGTACGCGGCTTTCTCGAATGGGCGGGCGGCACCGGGGCGGCGCCGCGGCTGCGCGGGCCGCGCGTGCGCAAGGGCGTCCCGCGCCCGATCGCGCCGCACGAGGCGGTCGCGCTCGCCACCGACGTGGCGGAGGACAGCGACGAGCCCTGGGTGGCGGCACGCGACTGGGCGGTGCTGCTGCTGCTGTACGGCGCCGGTCTGCGCATCGGCGAGGCGGTGATGCTGCCGGGCGCGGTATTGCCGCTCGGCGAGACGCTGCGCGTCACCGGCAAGCGCGCCAAGACGCGCGTCGTGCCGCTGCTCGCCGAGGTGCGCGCCGCGATCGAGCGCTACGCCGCACTGTGCCCGTGGCCGCTCGCGGCGGACGCGCCGCTGTTCCGCGGGGTGAAGGGCGGCGGGCTTTCGCCCGGCGTGGTGCGGCTCAAGGTGCGCGGCGCGCGCGCGCGGCTAGGGTTGGGCGAGCGCACCACGCCGCACGCGCTGCGCCACAGTTTCGCGACTCACCTGCTCGGCCGCGGCGCCGACCTGCGCGCGTTGCAGGAACTGCTCGGCCATGCCAGCCTGAGCTCGACGCAGGTCTATACCGCGGTCGACGCGGCGCACCTGCTCGACGTCTATCGCGCGGCGCACCCGCGGGGGTAATGCGATGCCCCTCCCCAGGGCGGGGAGGAGCTGCCCGCTACCCGGCGCGCGGCGACCAGGTGACGACGCGGTAGACGTAATAGCCCAGCGCCATCACCGTCAGCACGATCCCGACCGGTCCGACGTAGCGATCGAGCTCGCTGAAGCGGCTGCCGAGATAGAAGCCCGCGCCCGCCAGCACCGCGTTCCAGATGATGCTGCCAAGGAAGGTCATGACGAGAAAACGCCACATCGGCATCGCCGCCATGCCCGCGGGCAGCGAGATCATCGTGCGGAAGGTCGGCATGAACCGAAAGACGAAGATGACCCAGCCGCCGTGGTGATGGAAAAAGTGCTGCACGCGCTCGACGTCGCTCCACTCCATCGTCAACCAGCGGCCGTGGCGCTCGACGAAGGGGCGGAAGCGCGCATAGCCGACACGTCGCCCGATCACGTACCAGAAGACGTTGCCCGCGGTGGTGCCGGCGGTGCCCCAGAGCAGCAGCGGTACGAGCTCCATCTGCCCGCGCGCCACCGCGATCCCGCCCAGACCCATGATCACCTCGGACGGGATGGGCGGGACGACATTCTCCAGCGCCATCAGCAGGAAGATCCCGAGATAGCCGCCTTTGACGATCCAGCTGACGATGAACTCGGTCACGCTCTCGCCAACGGTGCGGTCAGCGCGTGCGTTCCGCGTGGCGGCGCTCGATCGCGTCCCAGATGAGACCGGCGACGTCGGTGCCATCGAACCGCTCGATCGCGACGATGCCCGTCGGCGAGGTGACGTTGATCTCGGTCAGCCACTCGCCGCCGATCACGTCGATGCCGACGAAGATCAGCCCGCGCCGCTTCAGCTCGGGCCCGAGCGCGGCGCAGATCTCGCGCTCGCGCGGGGTCAGCTCGGTCTTCTCGGCCGACCCACCGACCGCGAGGTTGCTGCGGATCTCGCCCTCGCCCGGCAGCCGGTTGATCGCGCCCGCGACCTCGCCGTCGACCAGCACGATGCGCTTGTCGCCCTTGGCGACGTCCGGGAGGAAGGCTTGGACCATGTGCGGCTCGCGCCAGGTCTGGTTGAACACCTCGATCAGCGCGGACAGATTCTCACCTTCCGGTCCGACGCGGAAGATCGCCTTGCCGCCGTTGCCGTGAAGCGGCTTGACCACGATCGCGCCGTGCTGGCGCAGGAACGCGCGCGCCTCGTCGAGCGAGCGGGTCACCAGCGTCGGCGGCATGAAGCGCGCATAATCGAGCACGAACACCTTCTCGGGCGCGTTGCGCACGCTGGCGGGATCGTTGACCACCAGGGTGCGATCGGCGACCCGCTCGAGCAGGTGCGTGGCGGTGATATAGCCGAGATCGAACGGCGGGTCCTGGCGCATGAGCACGACGTCGGCCTCGTCGCCGAGATCGAGTGCGACCGGCTCTCCGAAGCGGAAGTGTTCGCCCGCGACGCGCTGCACCGTCACCGGGTGCGCGCTGGTCCATAGCCTGCCGTTCGACCAGTTGAGCTGGTCGGCGGTGTAGTGGAACAGGCGATGCCCGCGCTGCTGCGCCGACAGCATCAGCGCGAAGGTCGAGTCACCGGCGACGTTGATCTGATCGAGCGGGTCCATCTGGACCGCGACGGTGAGCGCCATGGACTGTCCCTTTCCGGCAGAGCGATGCGGCGGCAGGTAGGGTGGCGCAGAGCCAATGTCACGCACGGTCGCGCCGGCTTGGGCGGGCCGACGCCGGAGCTCAGCCGATCCAGGCGTTCTCGATATGGCGCGGGCGCGTGCCGGGGGCGAGCAGCAGCACGTCGACGCGGATGTCGTCGCCCGGCAGCGCGTAGCGGGGCATCAGCAGCTCGGCGGCGGCGGCCACGCGCGCGAGCCGGCGTTCGTCGATCGCGACGTCGAGCTCGGCGGCGGTGCGCCGCGCCTTCACCTCGACGAAGGCGACCAGCGCACCGCGCCGCGCCACCAGATCGACCTCGCCCGCCGGCGTCCGCACGCGCCGATCGAGGATCTGCCAGCCCTGGAGCCGCAGCCACCAGGCGGCGAGCCGCTCGCCGCGGCGGCCGGCCGCTTCGGCGTCACGGCGGTCGAGCAGGGAGCGGGGGCGGCGCATGATCGCGGCGGTGCCCGAGCCCCGCGGCTGCGGCAAGCAGGTGCTGGCCCGGCTCAGCGAGCCGCGTCGCCCTGCCGGTGCAGATAGGCGATCAGGTCGGCGCGATCGAGCGGGTCGCGCATGCCGGCGAAGCGCATCGCAGTGCCGGGCGCGACCGCGGTCGGGTCGGCAAGCCAGGCGTCCATCGCCGCGTCGGTCCACCTGCCTCCGTGCCCGCGCAGGGCGGCGGTGTAGCCGAAGCGCGGGCTCACCCCGGCGACGGGCGCGCCCATCACCCCGCGCAGGTTGGGCCCGTTGCGGTCGCCCGCACCCGCGCCGATCGTGTGGCAGGCGGCACACTGGCCGAACAGCCGTGCGCCGCGACCTGCGTCGGCGGCGGCGAGCCGCGCCGCCAGCGTCGGGTTCGCGCCCAGCGCCCTGCGGCGGGCCGCCACGTCGCCGTCGCCGCAGGCGGCGAGCAGCGCCAGCGTCGCCGCGGCGAGCGTGACGCGCCGTGCGCTCACTGGTCGAAGTCGCTCGCGCCGGAGGTCCCGTGCAGGTCGGACCAGAGCCCGCGTGTTCCCGCCTCCTGCGCGCGGTTGACGTATTGCGACGCGACCAACCAGCCCTTGATCGGCCGCAGCGGCAGCAGCGTGCCGAGCGCCATCACCGGCACCGAGGTGATGAGATGAACCCAGGCAGGCGGGTCGAACGCGACCTGGAGCCAGACGACGAAGGCGGTCAGCGGCAGCGCGATGATGCACAGCGAGAAGAAGGCGGGGCCGTCGTCGGGTGCCGCGAAGCGATAGTCGAGCCCGCAATGATCACAGCGCGGTACCACCTTGAGCCAGGAGGCGAACATTCTGCCTTCGCCGCAGCGCGGGCAGCGGCCGCGCCAGCCCGAGCGAATGATCCACCAGAATCGGTCGCGGCCGTTCGGCGCGGCGGCGGGGGGGGCGGGGGGCGTCGGTTCCATGCGCGGCGATGTAGGCGCGCCGGCGCGCGGGTTCGATGGGACAGATCGTCCTACCCGGCGCCACGCGATCGCCACTCCTCGCTCGATCCGGATCAGAAAGGGCGTGGGCATGGGAGGGTGGCACGCCTAAACTGTCCGCCGCACGACGGGAGAGAAGGCGATGGTCGGCCCATATCTGGCAGCGTTGGTCATCGCCGCGTTGCAGCTTCCCGCCCCGGTGCCGAGCGCGGCGGCTCCCCAGTCGGCGCCGGAAGACACGGCGGCCAGCGTCACGGAGTCCGCGCCCGTACCCGCCGCGGATCAGCGGCTCGGCGACAACGGCGACATCATCGTTGCCGCGCCTACCCGCAAGGTCATCGGCAACCAGGTGCGCGCGGCCACCGGCCCGGTGTCGCAGAACGTGCCGATCGCGCGCTTCCAAGACCCCGTCTGCGTCGCGGTCGGAGGGCTCTCGAACAAGGTGTCGAGCGAGATCGCGCAGCGCATGCTCGACGACGCCGACTCGGTGGGCATCACGCTCGCCGGCGATCACTGTCGGCCCAACACGATGGTGCTGTTCGTCGACGACGCGCACGCCGAGGTGGCGAAGATGGCGAAGTCCAACCATCGCGCGCTGCTGGGCGTCGGCTTGAACGCGCGCCGCGCGCTGCTCAAGAGCGAGGGGCCGGCGTTCGCGTGGCGGCTCACCGAGATACGCACGCGCGACGGTGAGACGAGCCTGCCCGGGGACGGGCCGCCGACCTTCAACGTCGCGGTCGCCTCGCGCGTCGTCCAGCCGGTGCGGCAGGACGTGGTCACCGCGGTGCTGATCGTCGAGCGCAAGGCGGTGGCGGGCAAGACCTCGCGTCAGCTCGCCGACTACGCCGCTCTACGCCTCTTCGCCGGCGCGCGCGAGCTGCCCGGCGGAGGTCTCGATACGATGCTGGCGCTGTTCGGCGGCAAGGCGGCGTCGCCCGCGCAGCTCACCGCGTTCGACCGAGGCTATCTGCGCGGCCTGTACACGGGCGGGGCCAACGCCTTCGCCTACACCCAGCGCGGTCGCATGGCCGGGGCGATCGCGCGCGAGAACGGGGCCAGCGCGCCCGCTACCCCTTGAGCGCCAGCGCGCGCGCGTACAGCTCGCGGCGGTCGAGACCGAGCGCCTTGGCCACCTCGCCTGCCGCCTTGGATGCGGGCAGGCGGGTGAGCGCCTCGGCGAGCGCAGCGTCGGCGTCGTCCGCGCTGGCCGGGGCGGGCGGGGCAGGCGGCGCGACCACGACGACGATCTCGCCCCTTGGCGGCGCCTCGGCGTAGCGCGCCGCCAGGGCGCCGAGCGTGCCGGTCACGGCTTCCTCGAACTTCTTGGTGATCTCGCGGCACACCGCCGCCTCGCGCTCGCCCAGCAGCTGCGCCAGCGCGGCGAGGCAGGCGGCCAGCCGCGGCCCCGATTCGTACAGCACCAGCGTGGCGCGCACCGCCGCCACCTCGCGGATCGCCTCGGCGCGCGCCTGCTCCTTGGGAGGGAGGAAGCCGAGGAAGAGGAAGCGATCGGTCGGCAGTCCGGCGAGCGTCAGCGCGGCGACCGCGGCGCAGGCGCCCGGGACGGTGACGACGTGGCGCCCGGCCGCGCGCGCCTCGCGCACCAGCTTATAGCCCGGATCGGAGATCAGCGGCGTGCCCGCGTCGGAGACGAGCGCGACCACCTGGGTCGCCATCCGCTCGATCAGGCGTGGGCGTACCTCGGCGGCATTGTGGTCGTGATAGGGAGTCATCGGTCGCTTCGTGCCGATGTGGCGGAGCAGCCCGGCGGTGACGCGCGAGTCCTCCACCGCGATGACGTCGGCGGCGGCGAGCACCTCCGCCGCACGCGGAGAGAGATCGCCGAGATTGCCGATCGGGGTGGCGACGATGTAGAGCCCGGGAAGTAGAGAGTTCACGGGAGTTGTCATGGCAGAGGCGATCGGGCGGCCGCAATGGTCGAACGCATGGGGCCGATTGGTCGCGGTCACCGGCGCGCTGCTGCTCGCGGCCTGTTCGACGGTGGTGCCGCGCGCCCCCGTCGAGGCACCGCGCGCGCAGACCCAGGCGCCGCCGCCGCGTGATACCGCGCCCGAGGTGGTCAGCGGCCTGCCGCGCGACACGGAGCGGCACCGCGTCGCGCTGCTGGTGCCGCTGTCGGGCAGCAACGCCGGCGTGGGGCGCAGCCTCGCCAACGCCACCCAGCTGGCGCTGCTCGACACGCGCAACGCCCAGGTACGAATCACCAGCTATGACACCGCCACCGGCGCCGCGCAGGCCGCCTCGCGCGCGATCGCCGACGGCGCGCAGCTGATCCTCGGGCCGCTGCTGGCCGAGGACGTGCGCGCGGTCGCCCCGATCGCGCACGCCGCCCAGGTGCCGGTCCTGTCCTTCTCCAACGACACCGGCGTCGCGGGCAACGGCACGTACGTGCTGGGCTATGCGCCGGCGCAGTCGATCGAGCGAGTGGTCGGCTTCGCGCGCGCGCGCGGCATGAACAACTTCGGCGGGCTGGTGCCCAACGCGCTGTACGGCAGCCGCGCCTCTACCGCCTTCCTGCGCGCGGTCGAGCAGGCCGGCGGGCGCGTGGTCTCGTTGCAGACCTATGACCGCGGCCCCGGTGCGCTCAGTGCGGCGGTGCAGCGCATGGTCAAGGACGCGCCGTTCGACGCGATCCTGATCGCCGACAGCGCCGGCTCCGCCACGGCGGCAGTGCCGCTGCTCCGTCGCAACAGCCCCTCGGCGCAGATCCTCGGCACCGAATTGTGGAACGCCGACAAAGGCGCGAGTGCGCCCGCGCTGAGCGGCTCATGGTTCGCCAGCGTGCCCGACGATCTGTATCGCCAATATGCGCGCAACTACCGCACCCGCTTCAACGCCGCGCCGTACCGGCTGTCGAGCCTCGGTTATGATTCGGTGCTGCTGGTGGTGCGGATCGCGCGCGACTGGAAGCCGGGCACCGCCTTCCCCGAGCCGCGGCTGCGCGATGCCGACGGCTTCGCCGGGATCGACGGCGCGTTCCGCTTCGGCCGCGACGGCGTCGCCGAGCGCGCGCTTGAGGTGAAGGAGCTGCGCGCCGGAGGCGCGGTGGCGGTCTCGCCCGCGCCGACGGGGTTCGCGGGCAAGTGAGTGCGGTGGCGGCGCGCCCGCGTCGCAGCGCACTGTTCCTTCCCGCGTCGAACCAGCGCGCGCTCGCCAAGGCGGCGACGCTCGACTGCGACGCGGTAATTCTCGACCTCGAGGATTCGGTCGCGCCCGCGGTGAAGTGCGACGCGCGCGACGCCGCACTCGCCCGCCTCACCGCGGGCGGCTGGGGCGCGCGGGAACGCATCGTGCGAGTCAACGGCGCCGACACTGGATGGGGCGCCGACGACCTCGCCGCGCTGCGCGATGCGCCGCTCGACGCGGTGCTGCTCCCCAAGGTGGACGGCGCCGATACGCTCCGCGCCGCGCGGGCCGCGCTGGGCGAGGGGCCCGCGCTCTGGGCGATGATCGAGACCTGCGCCGGCGTCACGGCGCTGCGCTCGATCGTAGCGGTGGCGCGCGAGACCGGGCTCGCCGCGCTGGTGGTCGGGCCCAATGACCTCGCGCGCGAGCTGCGCTGCATCCTGGGCGAGGATCGCGCACCGCTGTGGCCGATCCTCACCGAGGTGGTGCTCGCGGCGCGGCTCGCCGGCATCGTCGCGCTCGATGGCGTCACCAACGCGATCGACGACGCCGCCGCGATCGAGCGCGCCTGTGCGCAGGGCGCGCGCTGGGGATTCGACGGCAAGACGCTGATCCACCCGGCGCAGATCGAGACCGCGAACCGCGCTTTCGCGCCATCGGCGGAGGCGGTCGCCCGCGCCGAGCGGATAGTCGCTGCTTTCGCCTTGCCCGAGCATGCGGCGCTGGGCGCGATCCGGGTCGAGGGCGAGATGGTGGAGCGGCTTCACCTCACCGAGGCGCACCGGCTCATCGCGCTCGATCGTGCGGTTCAGTCGCGGCAGTAACCTTCGCCGGGCTTGACGGTGAGGCACTCCCTCTTGCCGTCGAGATACTTGAGCCCCGTCGCGGCGCCGTCGGTCGGGCGCAGCAGTTCGCGCGCGCCCGCGCGCTGGAAGGCGATACCCTCGGCGGTGACCTCGCCGTCGTAGGTGCCTTTGTCGTCGAGGCTCCACTGCATCGCCAGCGACACCAAGGTGTCGGCGTCCGCGCGGGGGGAGACGACGAGGTTCAGCCCTTCCACCCCCCGCCAGCGCCCGAGATAACGCGCGCGATCGAGCGACGGGGTGGTGCTAGCGACCGGCGAGGGAGTGGCGCTGACGATGTTCGCTGAGCCATCCGGGGCGGCGGTTGCGTTGGCCGCAGCCCCGGTGGCGTCTTCCCCTTCAGGCTCCCGAGTCCGGTCGCCGCAGCCGGAGAGCAGCAGCAGAACGACAGCGGCGAGCGCGAAAGACTTCATCTTCGCTCAACTCGCGCGCTGCGGCACCGTTCCGCCGCGGCGCGCTTCAGCCTTTCGGCGCGGGTTCGTTGAGCAGCGGGATCAGCTCGCGATTAAGGTCGTCCAGATCCAGCGCCGCGGCCTTGGCATAGCGGACCACGCCGGCACGATCGATGATGTAGTTGGTCGGCACGGCGGGCATCTCTGCGTCTATACCCTTGATCCGGCGCACCGCCGGGATCGCCATGGCGGCGAACAGCGGCTTGAGCTGGTGAAGCGGCGCCGACCCGTCGGTTGCCACCGCGAAGACGCTGAGCCCGTGCTGCCTGGTATGACGATAATAGCCGTCGAGCAGCGGCAGCTCGGCGCGACACGGGACACTCCAGGTCGCCCAGAAGTTGAGCAGCACCACTTCGCCGCGGTGCTCGGCCAGGGTGGTCTTGCTGCCGTCGACCAGCGTGAGCTCGATCGGCGGCGCCGGCTGGCCGACCTTGAGCTCGCGCGCGGCGGCGGGCGCCGTGATCAGCGCGCTCGCGAGCGCATATAGGACGAGGTGTCGCATCGTCGTTCGGTCCCCCCGAGGCCGAAGAGTGATGCGGCGCTGCGGCGGCGGTCAAGCCGGGAGCTGGCCCATGATGACGCAGTCTTCGCCGCGGGCTCTGCCGGTTGACCTGCCGCTGCCCCGCCGCTACCCGCCCCACCGACATCGCTGAACCACTCGCGTGCCGAGTCCTGTCGAAGGGCGCGCGGGTTCGCCCGGCAGGCGGAGACCTGTATCCATGGCCAACGTAGCAGTCATCGGCGCGCAATGGGGCGACGAGGGCAAGGGCAAGATCGTCGACTGGCTCGCGGAGCGCGCCGACGTCGTCGTGCGCTTCCAGGGCGGGCATAATGCCGGGCACACACTCGTCGTCGGTGAGTCGGTCTACAAGCTCTCGCTGCTGCCCTCCGGCATCGTGCGTGGCACGCCGTCGGTGATCGGCAACGGCGTGGTGCTCGATCCCTGGGCGCTCAAGGCCGAGATCGAGCGGCTCGCCGCGCAGGGCGTGGTCGCCACACCCGAGACGCTGCGGATCGCGGACAATTGCGCGCTGATCCTGCCGTTCCACCGCGACCTCGACGGTATGCGCGAGGATGCCAGCGGCGCCGGCAAGATCGGCACGACACGGCGCGGCATCGGCCCCGCCTATGAGGACAAGGTTGGCCGCCGCGCGCTGCGCGTCTGTGACCTCGCGCACCTCGACGATCTCGGGCCGCAGCTCGACCGGCTCACCGCGCATCATGACGCGCTGCGCGCCGGCTTCGGCGAGGCGCCGATCGACCGCGACGCGCTGGTCGCCGAGCTGCGCGCCATCGCCGACTTCGTGCTGCCCTTCGCCAAGCCGGTGTGGCGCGACCTCAATGCCGCCAAGGAGGCGGGCAAGCGCATCCTGTTCGAGGGTGCGCAGGGCGTGCTGCTCGACATCGACCACGGTACCTACCCGTTCGTCACCTCGTCGAACACGATCGCGGGCACTGCGGCGGGCGGCTCGGGGCTCGGCCCGGCGGCGGTGGGGTTCGTACTGGGGATCGCCAAGGCCTATACCACGCGGGTCGGCTCCGGGCCCTTTCCGACCGAGCTCGAGGACTCGACCGGCGAGCGGCTCGGCACGCGCGGGCACGAGTTCGGCACGGTAACGGGGCGCAAGCGGCGCTGCGGCTGGTTCGATGCGGTGCTGGTGCGCCAGTCGGCGGCGGTTGGCGGCATCACGGGGATCGCGCTGACCAAGATCGACGTGCTCGACGGGTTGGACGAGGTGCGAATCTGCACCGGCTATCGTCTGCGCGGCGAGGTGATCGACTATTTTCCGTCCCACGCGGCGGACCAGGCGCTGGTCGAGCCCGTCTATGAGACGATCGAGGGCTGGCAGGAGTCGACCGCGGGCGCGCGGAGCTGGGCCGATCTGCCAGCGCAGGCAATCAAATATATCCGTCGCGTCGAGGAATTGATCCGTTGCCCCGTCGCGCTGGTGTCGACCAGCCCGGAGCGTGAGGACACCATCCTGGTGCGCGACCCCTTCGCCGACTGATCGCGGCACGACCCCCGTGCGATCGCACGGGGGTCGGCATCGGCGAGGTTACTGCGGCGACTGCGGCGTCGTCGCCATCGGGTCGGCGCCGGTGGTGCGCGGGTTGTTCTGCGACATTGGCGCGACCGTCGGGTCCGGGTTCATCGTCTGGGTCGAGGGATCCGGTGTCGTGCTCGTGCTCGGCTGGCTCATGGTCGAGCGGTTACGCGACGAGCGGCGCGACTCACGGGTAGAGCGCGGCGACGTCGTCGACATTGTGTCCGACCGCGTGCTCTGGGTGGTGGTGCCGGTCGAACCGGGCTGCTGCGTCGTGCCCATCGTGCCCTGGTCCATGCCGGTGCCCGACTGACCCATGCCGGTGCTCGACTGGCCCATGCCGGTGCCCATGCCGCCGCCGGTGCTGCCGCCCGTGCCGCCGGTCGTCTGTGCCGAGGCGACGGCGGGCAAAGCGAGTGCGGCCGCGGCCGCGATCACGAGAATGCGCATGAGAACCTCTCCTTGTGTGTGCGGTCCGAACGAAGCGCACGAAGCAGGTGTTCCAGTCATTTCTTGCCTAAATTAACCAACTTATCCGCATTGGGCGCGGTGGAGCAAGGCCTGGTCGGCGAGCACCAGCGCGACCATCGCCTCCACCACCGGCACGCCGCGGATGCCGACACAGGGGTCGTGCCGGCCCTTGGTCGCGATCTCGGTCGCCTCGCCCTCCCGCGTGACGGTCTCGACCGGGGTGAGGATCGAACTGGTCGGCTTGAACGCGACGCGAACGCGGACCGGCTGGCCGGTCGCGATCCCGCCGGCGATCCCTCCGGCGTGATTGGCGAGGAAGGCAGGGCCGTCCGCGCCGGGGCGCATCGCATCGGCGTTCTGCTCGCCCGAGAGCGCCGCCGCGGCGAAGCCGTCACCGATCTCGACGCCCTTGACCGCGTTGATCGACATGCACGCCGCGGCGAGCTCGCTGTCGAGCTTGGCGTAAAGCGGCGCGCCCCAGCCCGCGGGGACACCGGTCGCCTCGCACACCACCACCGCGCCGAGCGAGGAACCGGCCTTGCGCGCGGCGTCGACAGTCTCTTCCCAGCGCGCCGCCGCGGCGGGGTCGGGGCAGAAGAAGGGGTTGGTGTCGATCGCGGCGTCGTCGAACGCCGCCGGGTCGATCGCATCGCCGCCGATCGCCTCGACCCAGGCGCGCACGCGCACCTGCGGCACCACCAGCCGCGCCACCGCGCCGGCGGCGACGCGCGCGGCGGTCTCGCGCGCGGACGAGCGGCCGCCGCCGCGATAATCGCGGAAGCCGTATTTCGCGTCATAGGCGTAGTCGGCGTGGCCGGGTCGATAGGCGAGCGCGACGTCGGAATAGTCCTTGGAGCGCTGGTCGACGTTCTCGATCATCAGGCTGATCGGCGTGCCGGTGGTACGCCCCTCGAACACGCCCGAGAGGATGCGCACCTGATCGGGCTCGCGCCGCTGCGTGGTGAAGCGCGACTGGCCAGGGCGGCGCCGGTCGAGCCAAGGCTGGATGTCGTCCTCGCTCAGCGCGATCCCCGGCGGGCAGCCGTCCACCACCGCGCCCAGCGCCGGCCCGTGGCTCTCGCCCCAGGTGGTGAAGCGGAACACGCGGCCGAAGGTGTTGTAGCTCATGCGCGGAGGTCCGAATGTTGCGAATGTTGAGTCGCTGGCGCGTCGGGACTCAACGTTCGCGGGCGGCCAGCATGGGACATGGCGCGCGCTGTGCCAGAAGCACGCGGGTTAGGACAGGGGGCGAAGGTAGGGGCTTAATGCAGCTGTTTTCCGTGAAGGCCGGGCCCAGTTGGGGGAGGCTGGTGAGAGCCGCCGCGGCTTTCCCACCTGGGCCCCGGCCTTCGCCGGGGAACGGCAACAGGCAGCGTGGTGTCCGCTCACCCTCCGCCGAGCACCGCGAAGGCGTCGGCGTGGCGCGCGTCGCCGCGGACTCCGCACGGCATCAGCCCACCCTGCAACGGCAGCGCGAGCAGATGCTCGCCGGCATAGGGCGAGACGAAGTTGGCCGCGTAATCCTCGTGAAAGCCGAAGCGCCGATAGTAGGCCGCCTCGCCCAGCACGAAGCACAGCACCACGCGCTCGGCCTCGAGCCGCTCGAGTCCGGCCTGGACCAGCGCCTCGCCGACGCCGCGGCGGCGATAGGCCGGCGCCACCGCGAGCGGCGCGAGCGCCACCGCGGGAACGGCGCGATCGTTCACCGTCACCGCCATGCGGCTGAACGCCACCGCGCCGACGATCGCGCCGGTGGCGCCGTCGACCGCCGCCATCATCAGCACCATCGCGCCGTCGACGCACAGCCGCCGCACCAGATCGGCCTCGTCGGCCCGCGCGAAACAGGTGCGCAGCAGCGAGTCGATCCCCGCCACGTCTTCCCCGCGCGCGGGGCGGACGATCAGCTCGGCCGGGGCGCCCGCCTCAGGCAAGCGCGATGTCCGGCGCGTCCTCCGCCTTCATGCCGATGACGTTGTAGCCCGCGTCGACATGGTGGATCTCGCCGGTGACGCCGCTGGCGAGCTGGCTGAGCAGGTACAGACCCGCGCCGCCGACCTCGTCGATCGAGACGGTGCGACGCAGCGGCGCGTTGAGTTCGTTCCACTTGAGGATGTAGTTGAAGTCGCCGATGCCGCGCGCCGCCAGCGTCTGGATCGGTCCTGCCGAGATCGCGTTGATGCGGATGTTCTCGGGCCCGAGATCGACCGCGAGATATTTGACGCTCGTCTCCAGCGCGGCCTTGGCGACACCCATCACGTTGTAGTGCGGGATCACCTTCTCGGCGCCGTAGTAGGTCAGCGTCAGGATCGCGCCGCCGTTGGGCATCATGCGGCGCGCACGCTGCGCCACCGCGACCAGCGAATAGGCCGAGACGTTCATCGTCATCAGGAAATTGTCGAGCGTGGTGTCGTAATAGCGCCCGCGCAGCTGCGACTTGTCGGAGAAGCCGATGGCGTGGACGACGAAATCGATCGTCGGCCATTCCTGTGCCAGCGCGGCGAAGGTGTCGTCCAAAGCGGCCATGTCGGAGACGTCGCAGTCGAACAGCCGCGCCACGCCGAGCTGCTCGGCGAGCGGGCGCACGCGCTTCTCCATCGCCGCGCCCTGGTAGGAGAAGGCCAGCTCGGCGCCGGCCTCGCTGAGCTGCTTGGCGATCCCCCAGGCCAGCGACTTGTCATTGGCGAGCCCCATGATCAGCCCGCGCTTGCCCCCCATCAGTCCGTTCACGAAGCCACCATCATTGTTCATCATTATCGTCGGGCCCCTCTACAACGGCTGCGGGCGGCTCCGCCAGTGCCGCGTTCAGGTGAGCGCCGAACACCAGGCCAAGGCCGATCAGATAGAAGAACAGCAGCATCACCACCACCCCGGCGAGGCTACCATAGGTGAGATCATAGCCGCCGAGCTGCGACAGCACCCAGGGCAGGCCGGCGGTCATGCTCACCCACCACAATGTCGTGAACAGCGCGCCGGGCCATTTCTTGCTCTCGCTGCGGCGATAGCGGCCGGGCGTGACCGAGTAGAACAGCATGTACAGCGCGCCGAACATGACCACCGCCGGCACCAGCCGCGCGAGGTTGAGCCACTCCGCGACATGCTGCGCGACCGGCAGCAGGCGGTAGATGAACTGCTCGGCCGCGATCAGCAGACCCTGAACCAGGAAGGAGAAGAGCGCGATCACGATCGAGCCCACGATCGCGAGGCTAAGGCCGAGCCGGGCGCGCCACAGCGACTGCGACGAGCGCGTGCCATAGGCGCGGCGGAAGATGTCGCGGATCGTCTCGGCGAAGCTGCCGACCGTCCACAATCCCACCAGCGCGCCGAACCACAGAAGCGAGCCGGTGCGCGCCTGGAGCACGTTGCGGATCGGCTCGCGCAGGATCGCGCCGACATCGCGCGGCAGCACCGACAGGAAGCTGGCGACCCCGCGCTGCACCTCGTCGGTCTGGCCGAACAGCGAGGCGACCGCGGCAGCGACAATGAAGAACGGGAACACCGTCATCAGCGCGAGATAGGCGAGGTTGCCGGCGTGGATGAAGCCGTCGGTGTAGACGCCGACGACAGCGCGCTTCACCACCGTCCAGCTGTAGCTGCCGGGCCGGACGTGCGAGAGTTGGCGGTCGAGGCGCCGTCGCGCGGCACCGTGATGGCGCGCGCGATCCTCAGGCGTGAGCGTGGGAGGGGCGTCCTTCACCCACATCAGACTCCCATGTTCGCGCGCGGGTTCCCCCCGCCGGTCCAGCCCGCCACGAACGACTTCAGTGCGGCGTCGTCGGCGGGCACGTCGATCACCAGGCGGACGAGCTGGTCACCCCGACCGCCAGCCTTGCGGTGGAAGCCCTTGCCCTTGAGTCGCAGCGTCTTGCCCGAGGTGGAGCCGGGCGGCACCGTGAGCATCACCGGCTTGTCGACGGTCGGCACCTTGACCGCGCCGCCCTCGACGGCTTCCTTGAGCGAGACGGGCAGGTCGAGCCGGACGTCGTCGCCCTCGCGCGTGAAGAAGCGGTGCGGCTGGATCTCGATCGTCACGATCGCGTCGCCGGGGCCGCCGGCGCCCGGATCGCCCTTGCCGGAGAGGCGCATCTGCGTGCCGGTGTCGACCCCGGCGGGCAGCTTGAGGTCGATCGTGCTGCCGTCGGCCAGGGTCACGCGCTGCGGCGCGAGCGCGGCGGCGTCGGCGAAGGGCACTTGGAGGCGGTAGGCGACATTGCCGCCCTTGGGCGGGGGACCGGCGTTGCGCCGGCCGAAACCGCTGGCGAAGCCGCCACCGCCGCCGCCCCGGCCGCCGAACAGCCCCTCGAAGATATCGGACATGTCCGGCGCCTCGCCGCCGCCCATGTCGAACTGCTGAGAGCGGAAGCCTCCCGCGCCGCCCGGCCGCGCGCCGCCGGCACCGTAGCCGAACGGCGCGGTGGGATTGCCGTCGCCGTCGATCTCGCCGCGGTCGTATCGCGCGCGCTTGTCCTTGTCGGTCAGCAGGTCATAGGCCGAGGTCACCTGGCCGAACCGCTCCGCCGCCTTGGAATTGCCCTGGTTGCGGTCGGGATGCAGCTCCTTGGCGAGCTTGCGATAGGCTTTCTTGATGTCCGCCTCGCTGGCGCCGCGCGCCACGCCCAGCGTCGCATATGGATCGGCCATGGATTCCCCGAATGGTGTATTACTTCCCTATGTGGGATAGTCGAGGCACGAGCGCAATCGCCGCGTCGGCGCAAGCGCTCTCGCGCGCGGTGTTGACCCGCTGCGGCGGGCCACCGTAGAAGACGGGCCGGGGCGGTCCGGTCGGGCCGCCCTTGTTCTTTCCGAGGAGAAGGCCCCGTGTCGTCCACCCCTGCGCTGATGCCCGTCTATCCGCGGTGCGGCGTGCGCCCGGTGCGAGGCGAGGGCGTCTATCTCTACGGCGAGGACGGCGAGCAGTACCTCGACTTCGCCAGCGGCATCGCGGTCAACGCGCTGGGCCACGGGCACCCGAAGCTAGTCAAGGCGATCGCGGACCAGGCCGCGACGCTGATGCACACCAGCAACCTCTACGGCAGCCCGCAGGGCGAGCATCTCGCGCAGCGGCTGGTCGATCACACCTTCGCCGACACGGTGTTCTTCACCAACTCGGGCGCCGAGGCGGTGGAGTGCGCGATCAAGACCGCGCGGCGCTATCACTATGCCAACGGCAACCCGCAGCGGCACGACCTGATCACCTTCGATACGGCCTTTCACGGCCGCACGCTCGGCGCGATCTCGGCGACCAACCAGGCCAAGATGCGCGACGGCTTCGAGCCGCTGCTGCCCGGCTTCAAGTATGCCACGTTCAACGACCTCGCGGGCGCGCTCGCGCTGATCGACGACCATACCGCCGGTTTCCTGGTCGAGCCGATCCAGGGCGAGGGCGGCATCCGCCCGGCGTCGGAGGAGTTCCTCCGCGGCCTGCGCGCCGCGTGCGACGAGCACGGGCTGCTGCTGGTGCTCGACGAGGTGCAGGCGGGCTATGGCCGTACCGGCAAGTTCTTCGCGCACGAGCTGTATGGCATCACGCCCGACATCATGGCGGTGGCCAAGGGGATCGGCGGCGGCTTCCCGCTCGGCGCATGCCTTGCCACCGCCGAGGCGGCCAAGGGCATGGTGTTCGGCACGCACGGCTCGACCTATGGCGGCAACCCGCTGGCGATGGCGGCGGGCGAGGCCGTGCTCGACGTGATCCTGGAGGACGGCTTCCTCGACCAGGTGGCACGGATGGGCGAGCGGCTGCGCGCCTCGCTCGAGCAGCTGATCCCCAACCACGATCACCTGTTCGATCACGTCCGCGGCCACGGGCTGATGCTCGGCATCAAGCTGAAGAGCGACAGTCGCCGCTTCGTCGCGCACTGCCGCGACCAGCACGGGCTGCTGCTGGTCGCGGCGGGTGAGAATGTCGTCCGCGTGCTGCCGCCGCTGGTGATCGACGAGAGCCATATCGCCGAGTGCGTCGAGAAGCTGAGCGAGGCCGCGCGGGTCTACGTGCCGGTGGCCGACGAGTGATGTAAGCTGCTCCCCGCTCGCGGGGAGGGGGACCGCCGCGCGTCAGCGCGGTGGTGGAGGGGGACCTCCGCGAACGCTGCTCTGTGTGGAGGCCCCCTCCACCACTCGCTACGCGAGCGGTCCCCCGTGGCAGGTCGATCATGCCCCCGGCATGATCTCGACTTGCCGGGGGCACGTCGCCCTGCCACTCCATTCGGGGAGGATTTAAGTGCGCCATTTCCTGAGCCTCAGCGACGCCGGTGGCGACGCGATCGCCGCCATGCTGGCCGACGCGCTGGAGCGCAAACAGGCGCGCGCGGGCTGGCCCAAGGGCCGCGCCGACGCCGACGCGCCGCTCGCCGGCCGCGTGCTGGCGATGATCTTCGAGAAGAACTCGACCCGCACCCGCGTCAGCTTCGACATGGCGATCCGCCAGCTCGGCGGCCAATCGATCGTGATGGAGGCAGGGCAGATGCAGCTCGGCCGCGGCGAGACGGTGGCGGACACCGCGCGCGTGCTCTCGGGCTATGTCGACGCGATCATGATCCGCACCGACGACCACGCCAAGCTGGAGGAGATGGCGGCGCACGCCAGCGTGCCCGTGATCAACGGCCTCACCGATGAGTCGCACCCGTGCCAGATCATGGCCGACCTGCTCACCATCGTGGAGAGCGGGCGGCAGCTGCCGGGGCTCAAGGTGGCGTGGCTCGGCGACGGCAACAACGTGCTCGCCTCGATCGTCGAGGCGGCGGCGCTGCTTCATTTCGACGTGGTCGCGGCCTGCCCGCAGGGGTTCCAGCCCGAGGAGGAGGCGATCGTCCGCGCCTCGGGTCGCGCGCGCGTCGTCGCCGACCCGCGCGAGGCGGTCGCCGATGCCGACGTCGTCGTCACCGACACCTGGATTTCGATGGGCCAGGCGCAGGCCGAGACCAAGCTGCGCGCGATGATGCCCTATCAGGTCGACGCCGCGCTGATGGCGGCGGCCAAGCCCGGCGCCGCCTTCCTCCACTGCCTCCCCGCGCACCGCGGCGAGGAGGTCACGCCCGAGGTGATCGACGGCCCGCAATCGCTGATCTGGCAGGAGGCGGAGAACCGGCTTCACGCGCAGAAATCGGTGCTGCGCTGGTGCTTCGGCCAGATCGGTTGATCGGCGCGGCGCGGCTTCCCAGATAATCGGAACTCGACCGCCGCCTCTTCTCTCTCCGTCATGCCAGACTCGACCTGGCATCCATGGTGCCGCACGCGCGACCGGCCGCAGCGTTCGCGGAACGATGGACCCCGGAACACGTCCGGGGCGACGCGGGAGGGTGGTGAGCCGGTCCCACCGTTCGCCAGCACGAGGCAGCCTTGACCGATACCAACGCCCCCGACCTCGACCGCGCGCTCGGCTTCACCATCCCCGCGCAGCACGCGCGCGGGCGCGTGGTGCGGCTCGGGCCGACGCTCGACACCATCCTCGCCGCGCACGCCTATCCGCCCGCGATCGAGAAGCTGCTCGCCGAGGCGCTGACGCTCACCGCGCTGATCGGCAGCACGCTCAAGGACCCGCAGGGCCAGCTCACCATGCAGACGCAGACCGAGGCCGGGGTCGTCACCTTGCTGGTGTGCGACTATCGCGGCGGCGAGGTGCGCGGCTATATCCAGTATGACGCCGAGCGGCTGGCGCAGGCACCCGCGGAGCCGTCACTGTTCGCGCTGTTCGGCAAGGGGTATCTCGCGATCACTTTCGATCTCGCCACCACCGGCGAGCGCTACCAGGGAATCGTCCCGCTCGACGGCGACACGCTGAGCGAGGCGGCACAGAGCTATTTCTACCAGTCGGAGCAGATCCCGACGCTGGTGCGCGTCGGCCTGCGCAAGAGCGCGGACGGGCGCTGCGTCGCGGGCGGTCTGCTGCTCCAGCACCTGCCCGAGGGCGAGGAAGGCCGCGAGCGGCTCCATACCAAGCTCGATCATCCCGAGTGGGAGCATGTCGAGGCGCTCGGCCGGACGATGGGGGAGGACGAACTCGCCGACCCGGCCGTGCCGCTCGAGACCTTGGTGTGGCGGCTGTTCAACGAGGAGGCCGAGGTGCGCGTGCTCGCGGGCCAGGCGCTGGTGAAGGGGTGCCGCTGCGACGTCGACTATATCCGCTCGGTGCTGGCGCGCTTCCCACTCGAGGAGCGGCTGGCGATGGCGGACGAGAGCGGCGTGATCGCGGTCGACTGCGCCTTCTGCTCGACCAGCTTCCCGGTGCGCGCGGACGAACTGGTGGGGTGAGGGGGGTGCGGCGTGCGTGAGCCTTGTGGAGCGGGGCATGCTTCGAGACGGCCCTTCGACAAGCTCAGTGCCTCCTCAGCACGAACGGCATCTCCTTTTTCACCCCGTTCTCGTGCTGAGGAGAGGCTGAGCCTGTCGAAGCCTCGTCTCGAAGCGCTGCCACGCACGTCGCGATCCGCGACTTCAGGCAGCTCACACCGTTATCCTGATCTTAACCTTCTTCCCCCATAAGCGACCTCGTGCTGTTCATGCGGCACGCTCTCTCCCTAGCTTGACCGCTCAAGCTCCTCACGGGCCGCCCTCGGGCGGCCCTTTTTCTTGCGCTCGTGCGCGCGAAGGCCTAGCTGGCGCCGCATCATGACCCATTTGACCCCCGCCGTCGCGCTCGTCTCGGGCGGGCTCGACTCGCTGGTGTCCGCCGCGCTCGCGCGCGAGGCGGGGCACCCGCTGCTCGCGCTCTCGATCGACTATAACCAGCGCCACCAGGTCGAGCTCGCCGCCGCGCGCCGCATCGCGCACGCGCTCGGCGCGACGCGCCACGTCGTGCTGCCGATCGACCTCTCGGCCTTCGGCGGTTCGGCGCTGACCGATCGCGACATCGACGTTCCCAAGGACGGCGTCGATGGCTCCATCCCGGTCACCTACGTGCCTGCGCGCAACACGATCTTCCTCAGCCTGGCGCTCGGCTGGGCCGAGGCGGCGGGTGCCCGCGACATCTATCTCGGCGTCAACGCGCTCGATTACTCCGGTTATCCCGACTGCCGCCCCGAGTTCATCGCGGCGTACGAGCGGCTCGCCGAGCTCGCCACCAAGGCGGGCGTCGAGGGCCAGCCGTTCCGCTTCCAGGCGCCGCTCCAGCACATGACCAAGGCCGATATCGTGCGCGAGGGCGCGCGGCTCGGGCTCGACATGGGGATGAGCTGGTCATGCTACGATCCCGCGCCGGGCGGGCTGCACTGCGGGCGCTGCGACAGCTGCCGCCTGCGTCACAAAGGCTTCGTCGAGTCCGGCGTGCCCGACCCGACCGGCTATGCGGTGACCCCGCCGGTCGATTGAGATGAGCTACGCGGTCAAGGAGATGTTCCTGACGCTCCAGGGTGAGGGCGTGCAGGCGGGGCGGCGCGCGGTGTTCGTGCGCTTCGCCGGCTGCAATCTGTGGAGCGGGCGCGAGCAGGACCGTGCGACCGCGGTGTGCCGCTTCTGCGACACCGATTTCGTCGGTGTCGACGGCGCGGGCGGTGGGCGCTTCGCCGATGCCGCGGCGCTGGTCGCGGCAGCGGCGGGCTTTTGGGGGCCGGAGCGTGAGCGTCGCTTCGTGGTGCTGACCGGGGGCGAGCCGATGCTCCAGGTCGACGATGCCCTCGTCGACGCGCTCCACGCAGCCGGGTTCGAGATCGCGATCGAGAGCAACGGCACGCTGCCGGTCCATCCCGGGATCGACTGGGTGTGCATCAGCCCCAAAGCCGGTAGCGAGACGGTGCAGCGCTCGGGCGACGAGCTGAAGCTCGTCTGGCCGCAGCCCGGCACCAACCTGGACACGGTGGAGGGCTGGGCTTTCCGCCACTTCCTGCTCCAGCCGCTCGACGACGCCGCGGGGGAGGCGAACGTCGCGGCGGCGATGGCGCTGGTGATGGCGCGTCCGCGCTGGCGCTTGTCGCTCCAGACGCACAAGCTGCTGGGGCTGCGCTGACAGCGCGGAACGCGGGTCCTCGGTGCAACCCGACGACCCGCGCGCCGCTAATCGTCGATCAGACCAAGGCCGCCGGCATGTCGCGCCGGCGCGAGCGCATCGCGACGCCGATCATCGCGAAGCCGATCAGCATCATCGCCCAGGTGCCGGGCTCGGGCACGGCACTGAGCACGCCGAACACGTCGGCGGTCGCGCTCTAGCCCTCGCGGACGTGGAACTCGCTCACCGAGGAGTTGAGGTAGCCGTCGCCGCGGACATTGTCGAAACCGCGCAGCTCGAACTGATACGCTTGCCCGTCGACCACGAAATTGTTGCTGCTCTGCAGCGAGGGCAGATAGACATAATCGGCGTTCGCGTCCGCGCTGCCGGTGTTGGGCGTGCTGTACAGCCCGAGCGCGAAACTCTTCGCCAACAAGCCGATCGCGGGGTTGGCGAAGTTGAGCCCGAGGTTGAGCATCAGCCCGGTCAGCTCGGTGCCGTCGAGGATCGTGCCATTATAATAGGAGATCGAGCCGACCTTGGACTGCTCGCCGAG
This sequence comes from Sphingomonas sp. BK069, assembly GCF_014193405.1. Taxonomy (NCBI): domain Bacteria; kingdom Pseudomonadati; phylum Pseudomonadota; class Alphaproteobacteria; order Sphingomonadales; family Sphingomonadaceae; genus Sphingomonas; species Sphingomonas sp. BK069. The sequence continues at coordinate 72,999 of NZ_JACHZH010000001.1, forward strand.
CAGCGCGTAGAGGGGTGTATTCGACTGAAAGCTCAGCGCGTTCGCCTTGTAGCCCGTCTGGGGCGTGCCCCAGATGACATGATCGCTGCCGATGCCGGTGGACACGCCGGCCTTTCCGGATGGGAACGTCACCAGCAAGTGGGGGCCGCCGGAAAAACCTTTACGCGTTAGGTTGTTACGCCCATTTGCCTGCAGTGTTGGTCAGCCGGCACTTGCCGGCGTCAGGCAGCATCTCTTGCATAGTTTTCTTGCTGAAGCGACGAGTTCGGCTTCCCGGCCGCCGCTGACATCGCGATCGAGGTGCGGCGACGCCAGCTAAGACGCCGGGTGTCGGCGGATGGCAGCCGCGCCGTCAACAAAGTCGGCGCCGGTGTCATTCCCGGCGCGACGGTGGCAGGCGCTCCCAAGGTCCGATCCGTCGACACCGAAGCGTGCTCCGGCGAACGCCGGAGTTCAGGGCCGCGGGAAAGGCGCTCGTGGCTCTTGGCTCCTGCTTGTGCAGGAGCACGCCAGCGCCTCGCCTGCGATGGATCGTCCGCTCGTTGAGAAGCTGCGCCTGGACCTGGCCTTCCGAGCGGACCGTGCGGAAGGGGAGGGCGCCGCGCCGGCGCCCTCGTGGATCAGCGCGCGGCGTAGACCACCGGGGTCAGCGGCGCGCCGCACTTCTGCTCGACGAACAGCCCCTTCTTCCAGCACGCCTCATCGAAGCGCGGCAGCGTCGCGGGCAACACCTGGAGCGAGGGGAATTGCTGCTCGCCGTACGGCTTGAGGCTGCTGCGCAGCTCGCGCATGCGCGCCATCGCGACGTCACCGAAGCCGCCGCGCGGCGCGTAGAGCGCGTCGCGGCCGATGCTGGCCGCGGTGGCGCAGAAGTTGAATTGCGCCGCGACCGTGGCGAAGCCCGAATAGGTGCGCGTACCGAACTGGTCGAGTGCGGTCTGACCATCCTTCTTGGTCTTGGCGATCCGGGTGAAATATTTGCCCAGCGTGTCGAACGAATTCTGCAGCTCGACGCGATGGTCGGCCAGGATCGCGTTGTAATTCTGGACCGTCAGCAGCGTCGGCTCGAACTGGCATTGCAGCGCGGCGACGTTGAGCGCGGCGCGCATGTTCCACACCACGCCGGCGCGCAGTTCCGCGGGCGTGGCGCCGGGCAGCGGATGCCCCATGCCGTCCTCGTTCCCGATGATCGGTTCGCCGCGCAAATCCTTCGATTTGAAGAAGAATTGCGCAGAAGCCGGCGTCGTCGCCAGCACCCCAGCCGCCAGCGCCACCCAGGCTCCGACGATCCCCACCTTCAGCATTCCCCAACACTCCTCGTCACGGCTACGGCCGCGCCGTCCTTTTACGTCAGACTGGGTAAATGGCCCAAGAACATTCTGTCGCGCAAATAATTCATTCCGGCGTGTGGCGTCGCCGCCACGAGGTTGCTTGTTGACCTCGCGTAACGACATGCGCCTTCGGAAGACAAAAGAAGAGGCCGCCCGGTTTCCCGCGCGGCCCCGTCAACACAATCGCCGGTGTGCGGCAGATTACATCGCGTTCGACATGTTCGACATCATCATGTCGTTGCCCATGGTGTCATTCGCCATCATGCCGCCGTTCATCGCGCCGTCAACGGCGGTCATGTTGTCGGTCATGGTGTCCATGCCCTCGGTGGCGTTCATGTCGGTGATCATGGTGTTCTCGCTGGTCTCGGTCTTCGAACCGCACGCCGAGACGGCGAGAGCGGCTGCCGCGAGCGCCGAACCGCCGAGGATCTTGGTGATGACTGCACGCATGAATTTGCTCCCTAGACTGTGGATTTGGCGACCACCCGGCCGTTTTTTATCCCAAACCGGCGTAGACATTAATCGCAGATGACCGCCCTCTCAAGCCTCGTTTTCACCGACGCAAGTCAGGCTTTGCAGAAAGGCGTCGGCGGTCAACGTCAACGCTGCGTCGAAAGTTGCAAATTCGTGCGGTGAACCGAGCGCAGCGGCGCTGGTGACCGGATAGTCGGCGAGACCGCACGGCACGATGCCGCCGAAATGCGCGAGGTCGGGCGCGAGATTGACCGAGAAGCCGTGCAGCGTCACCCAGCGGCGCACGCGGATGCCGATCGCGCCGATCTTGGCCTCGGCGCCGGCGCGGTCGCGCGTCCAGATGCCGATCCGGCCGGGCGCGCGAAACGCCGCGATGTCCAGCTCGGCCAGCGCCGCGATCAGCCAGCCCTCCAGCGCGTGGACGAAGCACCGCACGTCGCGGCCGCGCCGATTGAGATCGAGCATGAGGTAGCCGACGCGCTGACCCGGGCCGTGATAGGTGTAGCGCCCTCCGCGCCCCGCCGGCACGACGGGGAAGCGCGGGTCGACCAGTTCGCGCGGGTCGGCGCTGGTGCCCGCGGTGTAGACCGGCGGGTGCTCGAGCAGCCACACCAGCTCGCGCGCCTCGCCCGCGGCGATCGCGGCGGCGCGCGCCTCCATCGCCTGCAGCGCGGCGGCATAGTCGGTGAGCCCCGGCGACACGCGCCACTCCACGTCCTCGATCATCGTCGCGCGCTGCTGCATCCTGGCCAGATGTGCTCCCTCGGCGCGGTTGGCAAGCCGTCGGCGGATCGCTAGGCCGGCGCGGGAAGGGGACGACGCGATGATCAGGATGGCCACGGTGTGGGAGCGCACGGTCGACGTGCTGCGCGGGCGCGCCGCGATCCTCGCCGGCATCGCCTTCGCCACGCTGTTCCTGCCCACGGTGTTGAGCGCGGCGGTGACGAGCTTCGTCGGTGACGTCCAGGCGGCGCGGCTGCTGGCCAGCCTGGTCTCGGCTGTGCTGATGCTGTTCGGCATGCTCGCGATCACCGCGGTGGCGAGCGACCCGCGCGTCGATCGCGGCGCGGCCTATCGGCTCGCCGCGAACCGGCTTCCCGCCGCGGTCGGCGTCACGCTGGTGCTGGTCATCGCGCTGTCGCTCACCTTCGTGCCGGGCACGCTCGCGCTGATCGCGGCGGGCGCGACCGTCACCGCGACGGGCATGGTGGAGATGCAGCGCGCCGCGGCCGGTCCGCTCGCGCTCTCGGCCGGGCTGATCCTCGTCGCTGCCGCGCTGCTGCTGTGGCTGGGCGCGCGGCTCGCGCCGCTGTTCGCGGTGGTGGTCAACGAGCGCCTCGGACTCGGCGCGATCCGCCGCGCCTTCGCGCTGACGCGCGGTGCCGCGGCGCGGCTGATCGCGGTGCTGATCCTCTACGCCGTGCTGGTGACGGTGCTCAGCGTCGCGGTGCGCTCGGTCGTCGGCGTCGTGCTGCGGCTGCTGCTCGACAGCGACGCTGCGGTGCTGTTCGGCACTTCGGTGGCGCTGGCGATCGTCAGCGCGGGCGCCACGGTGGTGCAGAACGCCTTCTACGCGCAATATTACGCCGCCGCGCGCGAGCGCGACGAGGCGGCGCCGTTCGCATGAGCCTGACCTTCGCCGGCCTGCTCTCGGTCGCGTGGCGGCTGTTCCGGCGCGACCGCGCGCTGGTGCTGCGGCTCGCCGCGCTGTTCGTCTTCCTGCCCGCCTTCGCCGCGCTGCTGTTGTGCGACCCGCTGCCGCCGTTGCCGCCCGCGCCGCGCGACGAGCTGATGATGCGCGCCTGGCTCGCCGCGGTGAGTGAGTGGGGGCAGGGCAACGCCTTGTTCTACGTGCTCGCGGACCTGCTCGCCGCGTACGGCGTGGCGGCGATCGCGCTGCTGCTGCTCGATCCCGACCGGCTGACGGTGGGGCAGGCGCTGGGTCAGGCGCTGGCGCGGCTGTGGTCGTTCGTGCTGGTGAGCGTGGCGGTGGCGGTGCCGGTCGGACTCGGCCTGTGGCTGCTCGTCCTGCCCGGGCTCTACGTCCAGGCGCGACTGATCGCGGCGGTGCCCGCCCTGGCGCGGCACCCGGCGCTGCGCGCGGGGCCGGCGCTGCGGCTGAGCTGGAGGCTGACGAAGGGGCAGGACTGGGCGATCACGGGCGCGCTCGTCACGCTGTTCCTGGCGCAATGGGTCGTCGTGTCGCCGCTGCTGAGCGCGGACGAGGCGCTGCGCGCGCCCGGCAGCGGCGACCCGGTGCTGCTCGCGCTGGTGGACGCGCTGCTCGCCGCGGTGCCCGCGGCCTATGCCATCGCGGTGCTGCTGATGGGCGTGGTGGTCTACCGCGTCGGGGCGAGCAGGGGCAGCTGAGGCGCGACGTCGGCGGGCAGCGCGCCGGTCACGCGCGGGTCGGTGAAGGTCTCGATCGTGCGACGCACCGGGGTGAAGCCCTGCGCGCGGTAGAAGCCCAGCGCCGAGGGATGGTCGAGCGTGCAGGTGTGGAGCCACACGCGGTTGACCCCCGCCACCCAGGCGCGCGCGAGCGTCTCCGCCATCAGCCAGCGGCCGTGGCCCTGCCCGGTCAGCTCGGGCACCAGCGCGAAATAGCCGACCTCGCAGGTTCCGGCCGAGCGGAAGTCGAGCTCGACCATGCCGACCTCGACGCCGGCCCGGTCGAGCGCGGCGAACACCTGCACCTGCGTGTCGTGGATGATCGCGGTGAGCGCGGCATCGTCCATGACGAGCCGCGAGAACCACAGCCAGCGCGCGCCGACGCGGCGGAACAGCGCGCGATATTTCTCCGGCTCCGGCCGTGCCCAGCGCACCAGCCGCAGCGGCGAGTCGGGTATCGGACGGAGCGGCGGACGACGGCGCATCTCCAGCGAGGTCACGACCGCGGCGATCTGGTCGGCGGGAAGGTGGGTCAGCCCCATGTCGCCACCGGCGGCAGGCTCATCAGGATCGCGTCGACGTTGCCGCCGGTCTTCAGCCCGAACAGGGTCCCGCGATCGTAGACGAGGTTGAACTCGGCGTAGCGCCCGCGCCATTCGCGCTGCTGCGCCACGTCCGCGTCGGTGAAGGGCAGGTGCATTCGGCGCCGCACGATCCGCGGGTACGCGTCGAGGAAGGCGCGGCCGACATCCTGGGTGAAGGCGAGATCGGCGGCGAAATCGCGCTCGAGGTGGTCGTAGAAGATGCCGCCGACGCCGCGGTGCACGCCGCGGTGCGGGATGTAGAAATACTCGTCCGCCCATTGCTTGAAGCGCGGGTAGTGCGCCGGATCGTGGCGGTCGCAGGCATCGCGCAGCGTGGCGTGGAAATCCTCGGTGTCCTCCGCGACCGGCAGCGGCGGGTTGAGATCGGCGCCGCCGCCGAACCAACGCTTGGTGGTGGCGAGGAAGCGCGTGTTCATGTGCACCGCGGGGACGTGCGGGTTGGCCATGTGCGCGACCAGGCTGATCCCGGTGGCGAAGAAGCGCGGGTCGTCACTCGCGCCGTGGATCGTCCGCGCGAAATCGCCCTCGAACGTGCCGCCGACGGTGGAGACGTTGACTCCGACCTTCTCGAACACGCCACCCTTCATCACGCCGCGCACCCCGCCGCCGCCGGGCGCGCCGCTGGGATCGGCGCGGTCCCAGGCGAGATAGTCGAAGCGCGCGTCGGAGCCGGCCTCGCGCTCGATCGCCTCGAACTCGGCGCAGATCAGGTCGCGCAGCTGCTCGAACCAGGTCCGGGCGGCGGTCTGCTGTTCGTCCAATATCATGGAGATGTGCTCTCGCCCGCGGGGAGGGCCCGGGTCAATCGGTCAATCTGTCCCACCCGCCGGTCTGGCGCAGCGCCTCGCCGAGGATCAGCGCGCCCGCGACCGCGACGTTGAGCGAGCGCAGCCCGGCGCGCATCGGCACGCGCACGCGCAGGTCGACGCGATCGTGGACGTGCGCCGGCACTCCCGCGCCCTCGCTGCCGAGCAGCAGCACGTCGTCCGCGGCGAAGCGCGCCTGCGGCAGCGGCACCGCGCCCGCGGTGGTGGCGAGCACGACGCGGCCGGCGACCGTGGCGAGGAAAGCGTCCCAGTCGGCGTGGCGTTTCACTTCAACGTGCGCGGCATAGTCCATCGCGGCGCGCGCCAGCCCGCGCTCGCCGAACGGGAAGCCCATCGGCTCGATCAGGTCGACCGCGACGTCGAGGCAGGCGCCGAGCCGCAGCAGCGTGCCGACATTGCCGGCGATATCGGGTTGGAACAGCGCGATCCGCATCGCCGCCGCTCTACGCAGGTTGTTGCGCGACCGCAAAATGGGATTGGCAAAGCGCGGGGCCCGCGGCTATCACCCCGCCAGACCGCCTCGGGGACGGGCAGGTCGCGCGGGGAGGCGGCATGTCGCGACGGCATCGGATCGACCCGGCGGGAGAATGAAACGGGTAGAGGTTTGACGCGAATGGCGACGGTCGAGAACAATATTCCGCCGGGCGAGGACCCCGCGCCCTATCACGAGACTGCCCACGACCCGCGCCGCCGCGACTTCATCAACATCGCCGCCGTGTCCTTCGCGGGCGTCGGCGCGGTCGCGATCGTGCTGCCGCTGATCAACCAGATGAACCCGTCCGCGGACGTGCTCGCGCTGTCGACCACCGAGATCGACATCTCGAAGATCGCGCCGGGTCAGGCGATCAAGGCGTCGTTCCGCAAGCAGCCGTTGTTCGTGCGCAATCTGACGCCCAAGGAGATCGGCGAGGCCAATGCGGTCGACGTCGGCTCGCTGCGCGACCCGCAGACGCTCGCCGAGCGCACCAAGCCGGGCAAGGAAAACTGGCTGATCACGCTGGGCGTCTGCACCCATCTCGGCTGCGTGCCGCTGGGCGCGGGCGAGGGCGAGAACAAGGGCCCGTTCGGCGGCTATTTCTGCCCGTGCCACGGCTCGGCCTATGACACCGCCGGCCGCATCCGCCAGGGACCGGCGCCGCAGAACCTGCACGTGCCCGATTACAATTTCACGTCCGACACCGTCGTGACGGTCGGCTGAGGGAGAACGAGAGATGAGCTTTCCCTGGGCCAAGCATTATGAGCCGAAGCAGCCGCTGATGCGCTGGCTGGACGAGAAGCTGCCGTTGCCGCGTCTCGCCTACAATGCCATCGGTGCGGGCTATCCGGTGCCGCGCAACCTCAACTATTTCTGGAACTTCGGCGTGCTCGCCGGGGCGGCGCTGGTGATCCAGATCGTCACCGGCGTGGTGCTGGCGATGCATTACGCCGCCAACGGCACGGTCGCGTTCGGCTCGGTCGAGAGCATCATGCGCGACGTCAACGCGGGCTGGTTCCTGCGCTACGCGCACGCCAACGGCGCGTCGATGTTCCTCGCCGTGGTGTACATCCATATCGGTCGCGGGCTGTATTACGGCTCGTACAAGGCGCCGCGCGAGATGGTGTGGCTGCTCGGCGTGGTCATCTTCCTGCTGATGATGGCCACCGCCTTCATGGGCTATGTGCTCCCCTGGGGGCAGATGAGCTTCTGGGGCGCGCAGGTGATCACCGGCTTCTTCTCGGCGATCCCGCTGGTGGGCGACACCATCCGCATCTGGCTGCTGGGCGGATTCGCGCCCGACAACGCCGCGCTGAACCGCTTCTTCTCGCTCCACTATCTGCTGCCGTTCGTGATCGCGGGCGTGATCATCCTGCACATCTGGGCGCTGCATATCCCGGGCTCGAACAACCCGACCGGCGTGGACGTGAAGGGCGAGCAGGACACGGTGCCGTTCCACCCTTATTACACCGCCAAGGACGGCGTGGGCGTGGCGGTCTTCTTCCTGATCTTCGCCACCTTCGTGTTCTTCTCGCCCAACCTGCTGGGACATCCGGACAATTACATCGAGGCGAACCCGCTCTCGACGCCGGCGCACATCGTGCCCGAATGGTATTTCCTGCCGTTCTACGCGATCCTGAAGAGCTTCACCGCCGACTTCATCCTGCCGGCGAAGCTGTGGGGCGTTCTGGCGATGTTCGGCTCGATCCTGCTGCTGTTCTTCCTGCCCTGGCTGGACAGCTCGCCGGTGCGCTCGGCCAACTACCGGCCGACCTACCGCTGGTTCCTGATCGTGCTGGTGGTCGACGTGCTGGTGCTCGGCTATGTCGGCGGCGCCGAGGCGACCGCGCGCAACGTGATGATGGGGCAGATCGCCGCGGCTTATTATTTCGCGCACTTCCTGATCATCCTGCCGCTGGTGTCGGCGGCGGAGCGGCCGCGGCCGCTGCCCAACTCGATCACCGAGGCGGTGCTGGCGAAGCACGGCGGCACCGCGCCCACCAAGACCGCGCTGGCGGGTTGAGAACGAGACGAAGAGGGGATCTGACAGGCAATGGTTCGTCTCATTTCACTGGTGATCGGTGCGGGGTTCGTCTTCGTGCTCGCACTGGCGCTGTTCTTCACCGCGAAGGACGCGATCCAGAATCCGGCGCCGCACACCGCCGAGCATGAGTTCCACCTGCATCCGGAGGACATCAAGCTGTCGTCCGCCGGCTGGTTCGGCAAGTTCGACCGCCAGCAGGTGCAGCGCGGCTTCCAGGTGTACAAGGAGGTCTGCGCGGCCTGCCACTCGCTGAAGTATGTCGCGTTCCGCGACCTGCAGAAGATCGGCTATTCCGAGGCCGAGGTGAAGGCGATCGCCAACCAGTGGGTGATCGAGCAGCCCAGCGTGAACCCGGAGACGGGTGAGGCGGCGACGCGCAAGAACCTGCCGTCGGATCACTTCCCGTCGCCGTTCGCGAACGAGGTCGCGGCGCGCGCCGCCAACGCGAACGCGCTGCCGCCCGATCTCTCGCTCATGACCAAGGCGCGCGAGGACGGCAGCAACTATGTGCACGCGCTGATCACGGGCTACCGCGACCAGCCGGCCGAGCTGCTCAAGAAGTTCCCCGACGCCAAGACGCCCGAGGGGCTGCACTACAACCCGTATTTCGCGAACCTCAACATCGCGATGCCGCCGCCGCTGACGTCGGACGGGCAGGTGACCTATTCGGACGGCACCAAGGCGACGCGCGACCAGATGGCGCGCGACGTGGCGGCCTTCCTCACCTGGACCGCCGAGCCCAACCTCGAGGCGCGCCACGCCGCCGGGCTGGCGGCGGTGATCTTCCTGATGATCTTCATCTACCTGACCTGGGGCGCGTACCAGAACGTCTGGCGCGAGGTGAAGCACTGAGCCTCACGGGGACGGGCGCCGCGCCCGTCCCCGTCCGCTCGCGCCGCAATCCACATCGGCCTGGTGGATCTTCGGTAGAAATGCTTGGCCGTTCACAATGCAGATTTGAGCCGCGGCGCGCCGAACCGGCGTAAAGCGATCCCAACCAACGCGCCGCGCGCCAACGTGCGGGCGCGGTAGAACAGGGATCCTCGCCATGCATCGCCTCGCCGCCAGCCTCCTCGTCACCAGCGCGCTGACCATGGTCGCGCCCGCCGCGCTCGCGCAGCAGCTGCAGCCGCAGGGCGAGCTGCCGCAGGCGCAGCCCGCGACCGAGGCGCAGGCCGCGCCGACGCAGGACAGCGCCGCGCTGCCCGCGGAGAGCGACGACATCGTCGTGACCGGCACGCGCGCCGCGGGGCGTACCCGACTCGACAGCCCCGCGCCGGTCGACGTGCTGAGCGGCGCGAGCCTCCAGCGCCAGGGCACCACCGAGGTGGCCGCGGCGCTCGCCGCTGTCGCACCTTCGGTCAACTTCCCGCGCGCCGCCGCGACCGACGCTACCGACGCCGTGCGCCCGGCGACGCTGCGGGGCCTCTCGCCCGATCAGACGCTGGTGCTGATCAACGGCGTGCGCGGCCACGCCTCGGCGCAGCTCAACACCAACGGCTCGGTCGGGCGCGGCTCGTCCGCGGTCGATCTCAACACCATCCCCGTGGCGGCGCTCGACCGGGTCGAGGTGCTGCGCGACGGTGCCGCCGCGCAATATGGCTCGGACGCGATCGCGGGCGTGGTCAACCTGCGGCTGCGCGAGGCGCGCTCGGGCGGCGGCGCGACCGTGACCTACGGCTTCTACGACACTCAGGTCGACACCGCGCGCGGCAGCCGGCACGTCACCGGCGAGAACAACGTCACCGCCTCGGCGTGGCAGGGGATCGGCTTCGGCAGCGACGGTTTCCTGACGCTCTCGGGCGAGTATAACCGCCGCCAGCCCACCAACCGCGCCGACTTCGACCCGCGCGTCTCGCCCACGCGTCTCACCGGGCGCTTCGGCGATCCGGCGCTCGAGCAATATACGCTCTTCGCCAACGCGGGCACCTCGCTCACCGACAGGTGGAGCGTCTACGGCTGGGTCGGCTATCAGGACCGTGACGTGCGCGGCGCCGCCTTCCCGCGGCTGCCGGGCGTAACCAGCGGCTACACCGTCAACGAGCTGTATCCCGACGGATTCCTGCCGATCATCAACACCAAGTCGACCGACCTCAACTCGGCGTTGGGCGTGCGCGGCGAAGTCGCGGGATGGAACGTCGATCTCAACCTGAGCTATGGCCGCAACCGCCTGTCGTTCCGCACGCTGGGCACCGCCAATTTCGCCGCGAGCAACGCCTCGCCGACCGCGTTCTACGACGGGCGGCTGATCTACGACCAGTGGGTCGCCGGGCTCGACGTGACGCGCAAGTTCGACGTGTTCCAGTCGCTCAACATCGCCTTCGGGCTCGAGGGCCGGCGCGAGGGCTATAAGATCGAGGCGGGCGAGGCGGCGGGCCAGCCGGTATCGGGCGTGTCGGCGGGCGCGCAGGGCTTCCCGGCGCTGACCCAGGCCAACGCGCTCGAGCGCTCGCGCCGCAACGGCAGCGCCTATCTCGACGTCGAGGCGCAGCTCACCGACGCGCTGCTGCTCGGTCTCGCCGGGCGCTTCGAGGATTACTCGGACTTCGGCTCGACCGCCAATGGCAAGGCATCGCTGCGCTACGACATCGCCGAGTGGCTGGCGCTGCGCGGCACGGTCTCGACCGGCTTCCGCGCGCCGTCGCTGCAGCAGCAATATTTCACCTCCACCGCCTCGGTGGTGCAGAACGGCGTTCCCTTCCTCACCGCGACGACGCCCTCGACCAGCGGGCTCGGCGCCGCGCTCGGCGGTGTCGCGCTCGACCCGGAGAAGTCGACCAACTTCTCGGCGGGTACGGTGATCCGCTTCGGCGGCTTCGATCTCTCGGTCGACGGCTATTACATCAAGCTGCGCGACCAGCTCGCGCTCTCCGAGAACATCAACGCCTCGTTCAGTCCCGCGGTCGCTTCGCTGCTGTCGCCCTATGGCGTGACCGCGGCTCGCTTCTTCATCAACGGTGTGCGCTCGACCACCAAGGGGATCGACGCGGTCGCGCATTACCGCCTGCGCACCGAGCGGGCGGGCGCGTTCGATCTCACCGTGGCGGGCAACGTCAACAAGGTGGAGGTGACCGACGTGCCGACCTCGACCGCGGTGCTCGATCCGGCGCCGACGTTGTTCGCGCGCAGCCGCGTGCTGACGGTCGAGCAGGGTACGCCCGGCGAGAAGGTGACGGGCACGATCGACTGGTCGCTCGACCAGCTCGGCGCGCTCGCCCGCGTGACCTACTACGGCGACGTCAACCAGCCGGGCACGACTCCCGCCGCCGACGTGCGCACGGGGCGTCACGCCGTGACCGACCTCGAGCTGCGTTATCAGGCGCTGCCCGGCGGCCAGGTCGCGCTCGGCGTGAGCAACCTGTTCGACGTCTATCCCGATCGCACCGTCCCCGCGAACAACTCGACCGGGGTGATCGGCTTCCCCTATTACTCGCCGTTCGGCTTCAACGGGCGCTACCTGTATGTCCGAGCCGGGGTGAGCTGGTGAGTGATTGACCCTCTCCGCGCGAGAACCTACGGGGGCGAGCGGCGCCCCCGTAGCTCAGCAGGATAGAGCGACGGTTTCCTAAACCGCAGGTCGTGAGTTCGAATCTCGCCGGGGGCACCAGCGCGCCCGACGCGCTTGCGCGGTCGCGCGTGCGCTCGCATCATCCTGTAAAAGGGGAGCAAAGCGATGCGCATGTGGAGACAGGGCCTGGTGATCGCAGCGGTGGCCGGCGCCGCGCCCGCCGGAGCGGCGCCCGACGACGCGCCCTTCGCGGTCACGATCGACGTCGACGCCGGGCGGGACGAGGGACCGGTGGTGCAGGAGTGGCGCTTCTTCGGCGCCGACGAGCCCAACTATGCGACGATGAAGGACGGTCGCACCACGTTGGCGACGCTCGGCGCGCTCGCGCCCGACCGGGTCTATTTTCGCGCGCACAACCTGCTCACCTCGGGCGACGGCACGCCCGCGCTGAAATGGGGCTCGACCGGCGTCTATCGCGAGGACGCGCAGGGGCGCCCGATCTATACCTGGACGATCGTCGACCGCATCTTCGACACCTATCGCGCGCGCGGGGTGAAGCCCTATGTCGAGCTCGGCTTCATGCCGGAAGCCTTGTCCACCAGGCCACAGCCCTACCAGCACGACTGGCGGCCGGGCAGCGGCGAGCTGCGCACCGGCTGGGCCTATCCGCCGCGCGACTATGCGCGCTGGGAGGAGCTGATCCATCAGTGGGTGCGTCACTGCGTGGAGCGCTATGGCCGATCCGAGGTGGCGAGCTGGTATTTCGAGACGTGGAACGAGGCCAACCTGCCGCAATATTACTGGGGCGGCACGCGCGAGGAGTTCTTCCGCCTGCACGACGCCGCGGTACGCGGGGTGCGGCGCGCATTGCCGGAGGCGCGCGTGGGCGGGCCGGACAGCGCGGGCGCGGGCGACGATTTCCTGGCGGCCTTCATGGCGCACGCGCGCGCCGCGGGCACGCCGACCGATTTCCTCTCGTTCCACGCCAAGGGCCAGCCCAAGGTGGTCGAGGGGGCGGGGGGCAGCCATGTCCGCATGGGGCTCAACACCCACCTGAAAGCCGCCGACCACGAGTTCGCCGCGATCGCGGCCGACCCGGTCTTCCGCACCAAGCCGATCGTGATCGGCGAGTCGGATCCGGAGGGCTGCGCCGCCTGCCAGGGGCCGGCGAACGCCTACCGCAACGGTACGATGTATTCGAGCTACACCGCCGCCTCTTTCCCGCGGCTGCGCGCGTTGGCGCGACGGCGCGGGCTCACATTGGAAGGCGTGCTGACCTGGGCGTTCGAATTCGAGGATCAGGCGCCGTTCGCCGGCTTCCGTCAGCTCAACTCGGGCGGGATCGACCTGCCGGTAATCAACACGTTCAAGCTCTTCGCCAAGATGAGCGGGCGCTACGTGAGCGCCCGGTCGGACCATCAGGTGTCGCTGGACTCGGCGCTGAGCGACGGCGTGCGCGGTGACGCCGACGTCGGCACCGTCGCGACGCGCGACGGCACCCGCGTGGCGGTGTTGGTGTGGCATTACCACGACGACGACATCGCCGGTCCCGCGGCAACGGTGCGCCTCCGGCTGCGCGACCTGCCGCGCGCTTATGGCGGCGGCGCGACGCTGACTCAATATCGCGTCGACGAGAGTCACGCGAACAGCTTCGCCGCATGGCAGAAAATGGGTTCGCCGCTGGCCCCGAGCGATGCGCAGCGCACCGCGCTGAAGCAGGCGGCGGCGCTCGACGCGATCGCGCCGGCGGAGCGTGTAGTGGTGCGGCGGGGAGCGGGCGAGATCGCCTTCACGCTGCCGCGCCAGGGGGTGTCGCTGCTGGTGCTGACGCCGGCCCGGGCGAGTGACGATGCGCGCTGAGCTCGGCCGCGCCACATCGGCGGCTGGTCTCGGCGTGGTTCAGGCCTTCCCCATGCCGCTCACCGTCATGCCGGACGTGATTCGTGACCTCCAAGAGTGATGATGTCGGCCTGATCGGCGCCGAGACCTTTTGCCCTGACAGGGATCGTTGCGAAGTTTTCGTCATCTCGGACTTGATCCGAGATCCATCGCGCCGCGCACGACGATGTCGTTGCTCCTGCGGAACCATGGATCCCGGCTCAAAGGCCGGGATAACGAGGGTGGGGAGCGCAAACACATCTATGCGATGATCCCCTGAAGGGAAGGGGGTACGACGCCCCTTCCAACCCCCAACCCTCGTGGCCTCACCCCCGCTCGGGCAGCTCGCGCACCCAGATGTTGCGGAAGCTGATCGGCTGGCTGGGGTCGCCGTGGTCCTGCAGCTTGATCGGCGCCTTGCCGTGCGGCTTGTAGCTGGGCTTGCCGATGTAGACCGTGCCGCCGCGCACCTCGGTATGATCCTGCACCAGCACGCCGTTGACATAGCCGGTCACGAAGGCGGGCCGGGTCACCGCGCCGTCGGCGCCGAAGCGCGGCGCCTCCCACGTGACGTCGATCGTCTGCCACTCGCCCGGCCGGCGCGCCGGATTGGCGAGCGGCGGCGTCTGCTTGTAGATCGCGCCGAGCTGCCCGTTGACGTAGGTCGGGTTGTTGTAGCTGTCCATGATCTGAAACTCGTAGCCGTCGTCGCCCGGCCCGGTGGAGGCGAGGAACAGCCCGCTGTTGCCGCGCGCCTGGCCCTCACCCGTGATGTTGGCGGGAATGCGATACTCCAGATGCAGCTGGTAGCTGCCGAACGACTGCTTGGTCTGGATGTTGCCGGTGCCCTTCTTCACCGTCACCGCGCCGTCGGCGACGGTCCAGCCGGCGGCGCCGCCGGTCTTCACCGAAGCCCAGCGGTCCAGCCCCTTGCCGTCGAACAGCACCACCGCGTCGGCGGGCGCGGTCCAGCCGGCGAAGGCGCCCGGCGTCACCACCGGCACCGCGGGCGACCATTGCTCGGTCGCCTTGGGATCACCTTGCTGCCCCTGCGCCATCACCGCGGACGAGGCGAGCGACAGCCCGACGCCCAGCACGATACCCTTCATAGCTCGCATCCTCTTCGATACTCCCGATCGCAATGCGGTTCGCATCCGCGCCGTTGGTAACGCGTCCGCGCGCAACCTCCTAGCCTTCGCGTCGCCTCATCGATCCGCGCGCGCCGACTGACAGAGATCAGGGCGATTCGGCGCGGCGGAAATCGTGCATGGTTCGTTCTGCCTTTGCCGAGGAGTTTCACCATGACCAATCGCGAAGCTGCCGAGCAGAAGGTGAGGGCGCTACACGCCGAGGAGGAGCGCGAGAAAGCGCTCGCGCGCGACCTGCCACCCGGCGACGACCAGGATCGCCACTGGATGCGTGGCGAGCGCCTCTCCGACGAGGCCTGGTCGATCGAGGAGCGCTACGACCTCGAGCCCTGGCCGAGTGGACTCTGGCCCGCCTGATTGAGCGCCTCGCCGCTCACCGCACCCTCGCTCGCGAGAGTGCGGTGAGCGGGCATGTCAGGCGTTGGCCTGACTGGTCTTGATCGTGCCGTTCAGTCCGGCGGGGAAGAAGCCGCCCGACGAGACCGCCGCCTTGTTCTGGTAGACGACGTTCAGCACCTGCGCGGCGTTGCGGCCGAGCACCAGCCCGCCGTCGTTGGTCGGCACGAGGTTGGCGGTGGTGGCGTCACCGATGTCTTGGTCATTCTCGGTGGAGCCGTCGAGCCCGTCGCGCGTGTTCGAGATCTGCGTGATACGGGTGTAGATGCTCGGCACCGTCAGGCCACGGCGCCACAGTTCGGAGCGGATCACGCCGTCGTGATAGCATTCGGTCGCGAGGATCCCCGCCGATGCTTCCAAGAAGGTCTTGTTGCTGATCAGCCGTGCCGCGCCGCGGTAGGCCGTCACGCCGACGTCGGTGAGCAGGTAGGAGCCGATCAGGAAGTTCTCGTCGTTGAGAAACGGGTCGAAGATGTCGGTCGCGCCGATCACGCCGGCGGCGCGCGCGGCGGCAGTGAAGGCGCCGACTGCGGTCGCGCCCGCGATCGTCACGCTCGCGCTGCCCGACAGGTTGATCGCCGGCTGCGCCACCGCGGCGCTGCCGAGATTGGCGCGCAGGAAGCCGATATGGCCGAGCTCGTCGAAGGCGATCTCGCGCGCATATTGCTGCACGACGGGGTCGGTGAAGGTCACCGCGCGCGCGGCCCCGTCGCCGCTGCCCGTCACCACCGCACCCTGCGCGCCGGCGCCGGTCTGCAGGTTTGCTGCGATGCCCTGGCCCGAGACCGCGTACGAATAATAATTGCCCTCGAGATACTCCAGCTGGAGCGCGAAATTGAGCACATCGGCGTCGCTCACGGTCGGCGTCGGCGTGGGTGAGACGGTGGGTGCGGGTTCGCCGTCATCATCGTCGTTACAGCCCGACAGCAGCGCGAGGCCGCCGGTCATCGCCGCCGCGCCGCCGCACAGCCGGATGAAGTTGCGGCGCGCACGACGCTGATGCTCGGCGCGCTCCATGAGGTCGAGAAACTCGGTCTGGTCGCTCATCGCCGCCTCCTCAGTTCGCGCCGGAGCGCCGCAGCGCCGCGTTGGGGTTGTTGGTGCCGTTGGGAAAGAAGCCGCCCGACGTGGCGGCCTGGCGCGTCAGATAGGCGATGTTGTGGACCTGCTCGGCAGTGCGGCTGAACACGATGCCGTTCTCGTCCGTCGGCACGATGTTGGCGGCGAGGCCGAACTGGTTCTGCACCGGCGTGACGCCCTGGTCGTCGTCGGTGACGCGCTGCGGCGGACCAGCCGAGACGGCGGCGCCGTCGAGCAGGTCGCGCGCGCCCGAGATCTGCTCGGTGATGGTCCAGACGGCCGGCACGTCGACGCCGCGGCGATAGAGTGCGCCGCGGATGATGCCGGCGTGGAACGCCTCGGCGGCGAGGATGCCGGCGGCGGCGTCGACGATATCGGGGTTGCTGAGCAGCGGCGACCCGCCCTTGTAGGCGGTGACGCCGACGTCCTCGAAGATATAGGCGGCGATCAGGAAGTTGTCGTCATTGGCATAAGGGTCGAAGACGCCGCCGCTGGCGCTGAGATCGACCCCGGCGGCGACGGCGGCGGCGGTGAAGACCGTCGCCGACAGGTCGATCGCCGGCTGGGCCACCGCTGCCGAGGTCAGCGCCTGGCGCAGCGAGGCGACGTGCGCCACCTCGTCGGCCGCGATCTCGCGCGCATATTGGATCACCGCGCGGTCGGTCAGATTGGCCTTGCGCGCACCGGTCACCGCGCCCTGCGTCTGCGTGCCGGTCAGCTGCGCCGCGGGCAGGCCTTCGCCACTATAGGCGTAGCTGTAGAACTGCGCCTCGAGATACTCGAGATTGAGCGCGAAGTTGAGGATATCGGTGTCACTCGGCGCGGACTGTGCCTCGGCGCGGCCGGCGAGCGCGAGCCCGGCGGTGCCCATCGCGACACCAGCGATCGCGGTCTTGAAGAAGTCGCGCCGCTGGTGACGACGCTCGACGCGCGCCTCCAGGGCATCGATGAGATGCTCACTCCCGGGCATAGATCTCTCTCCTGCCCCGATGATCAGCGGGGCGCCGGGCGCCCGTCGTTCCGAGCGCCGACCTCAGATACGAAGCAGGTTAGAAAAGGATGCTTGGCTTCTTGATCGAAAGCTTTTGATAAAGCTCAGGAATAGCCGTTCAGCCATCCCCGCGCAGGCGATAGCCCACGCCGAGCTCGTTGGCGATCACGCTGCCCACCTCGGCCGGCGCCTCCAGCTTCTGCCGCAGGTTGCGGATGACGATGCGCAGATATTCGATCCGCGCCTCCTCGTCGCCGCCCCAGGCAGCGGCGAGCACGCGCTGGTGGGTGACGACCTTGCCAAGGTGACGCGCCAGCTCGGCGAGCACGTCATATTCCTTGCGGGTGAGATGCACCTCGGCGCCGCCGCGCCGTACCTCGCGGCGGTCGAGATCGATGGCGAGGTCGCCGCGGCGGATCTCGCGCGGCGCGGCCGCACCGGCAGCACGGTGGCGCAACGCGACGCGGAGACGGGCGAGCAGCTCCTCGCTGTCGAACGGTTTGGTGACGTAGTCGTCCGCGCCGAGATCGAGCGCGCTCACCTTCTCCTCCACCGCGTCGCGCGCCGAGACGACCAGCACCACCGCGTCGCTGTGGTCACGCAGCAGCGGGATCAGGCTCAGCCCGTCGCGATCGGGAAGGCCGAGGTCGAGCAGCATCGCGTCGGGGTGCGTCGTCGCGCGCTGCTGCAAGGCGTCACGCGCGTTGCCCGCCTCGACCACGTCATAACCGGCGCGGGTCAGCGTGTTGCGCAGCAGCCGCCGGATCGCGGGCTCGTCGTCGATCACCAGCACGCGCGCCATCACGCCGCCTCGCCGGTCGAGGGACGCACGATCAGCGCGGGCGGGAAGACCAAAGCGAAGACGGCGCCGCACGCGTCCTCGCGGTTGGCGGCGGTGACGGTCATCCCCATCGCCTCGGCGAATGCCTTGACGATCGCGAGGCCCAGCCCAGTGCCCCCCGTGGCACGATCCGAGCCTTCCAGCCGGCGAAACGTCTCGAACACCTCGACCTCGCTCCCGGCGGGCAGCCCCGGCCCCTCGTCGAGCACGGCGAGGCGCAGCTCGCCGAAGCGGTGACGTCCCTCGATCACCACCGCGCTGCCCGGGTCACCATAGCGGCCGGCGTTGTCGAGCAGGTTGAGCAAGCAGTGATGGAGCAGCTGCGGGTCGGCGCGCACCAAGGGCAGGTCGGGCGGCACGTCGAGCCGAACGGCATGGCCCTCCAGCGCGCGGCGCGCGTCGTGTGCCGCGCCGGTCACCGCGTCGCTGAGGTCGACCGCGTCGACCCGCAGCCGCAGCGCGCCCGCCTCGACCCGCGCCATGTCGAGCAGGTTGGCGACGAAGCGGTTGAGTCGCTCCGCCTCGCTCTCGATCGTGCCGATCAGCTCGGGCGTGGCACCGTGGTGAAGTTGCGCCGCGGCGGCCATCACCGCGGTGAGCGGGGTGCGCAGGTCGTGGCTGACCGAGGAGAGCAGCGCCGCGCGCAGCCGGTCGCGCGTGCGCACCTCCTCGACGTCGCGCATCTCGGTGGCGAGCCGCAGCCGCTCGAGCACCAGCGCGGCCTGATCGACCAGGCTGGCGAGCAGCGGCAGCTGGTCGGCGCGGACCGGGTCACCGCCGGCGGCGCGCGCGACGCCGAGCACCGCCAGCACCCGCTCGCCCGCCTTGAGCGGCACGAACAGCCATTCCGACGCCGCCAGCGTGCCCGAGCCCTTGCCCGCGGTGGCGCCGGTGTCGAACGCCCAGCCTGCCGCGGCGCTGTCCATCGTCTCCAGCCGGTAGCCGGGATCGCTCGCGGCGAGGATGTCGAGCCCCGCCGCGGGCGAGCGGGTGAGCAGCACCACCTGGACGTCGAGCAGTCGGCGCACGTCGTCGCAGATCATCTGCGCGGCGCGGTCACGGTCGGTCACGCCGCTGATCTCGCGCAGGAAGCCCGCCAGCGTGGCGTTGGTGCGCGCGCTCGCCGCGGCGAGATCGGCCTGCGCGCGCACCCGCGCCGCGAGATGGCTGGTCGCCACAGCGACGCCGAGCAGCACGATCGCCGAGATCACGTTCTCGGGGTTGCTGATGCTCAGCGTGCCGACCGGCGGGAGGAAGAAGAAATTATAGGCGAGCGTCGAGGCCACGCCGGCGAACAATCCGCAGCGCAGGCCGAACAGGCTCGCCGCCGCCATCACCGGCAGGAGGTAGAGCAGCGCGATGTTGCCGAGGTCGATGACGTGCACCAGCGCGCTGCCCGCCGCGGTGACGCCCGCGACCATCGCCGCGGCGCTCGCATAACCCGCGGTGGTCCCCGGGGTCGGTGCGGCGCGCGTCCACGGCTCCCGCCCGGCGGCGGCGGGGACGGGGAGGACGTGGACGGTGACACCGGGCGTGTCGCGGATCAGCCGATCGACCACCGAACCGTGGCGCAGCTCGAACCAGCGCGAGCGCTGCGACTTGCCCATCACCAGTTGGGTCGCGCGCGCGTCGGCGAGGAAGCGCTGGATACCGTCGACGACGTCGGGCGCGGGTACCGTGGCCACCGCCGCGCCCAGCTGCGTCGCGAGCGTCATCGTCGCGGCGAGCCGCTGGTGCTGTGCCGGGGTGAAGCCGGCGGCGCGCGGCGTCTCGATGAACAGAGCGGTCCACGGCCCGCGCAGCCCGTCGGCGACGCGCTTGGCGGCGCGCACCAGCCCGTCGGCGCCGGGCAGTTCGTTGATCGCCACGACGATCCGCTCCCCGCCCGCCCAGGTGCCGCCGAGCCCGAGCGCGCGCACGTCGTCGAGCATCTGCGCGTCTACCGCCTGTGCGGCGCGGCGCAGCGCCAGCTCGCGCAGCGCCGACAGGTTCGACTTGGAGAAGAAATGCGACAGCGCGCGCGTCGCCTCCTGGGGCAGGTAGACCTTGCCCGCCTTCAGCCGCTCGATCAGCTCGTCGGGCGGAATATCGACCACCTCGATCTCGGCCGCCTCCAGGATGCGGTCTGGCACGGTCTCGCGCACTCGAACGCGGGTGAAGCTGGCGACGACGTCGTTGAGGCTCTCGACGTGCTGGATGTTGACGGTGCTGTACACGTCGATCCCGGCGGCGAGCAGCTCCTCCACGTCCTGATAGCGTTTGGGGTGGCGACTGCCGGGCGCGTTGCTGTGCGCCAGCTCATCGACCAGCGCGAGGCGAGGCGCGCGCGCGAGCACCGCGTCCAGGTCCATCTCGTGCAGCGTGCGCCCCTCATAGGCGATGGCGCGGCGCGGCACGACCTCCTGGCCGCGCACCAGCGCCTCGGTCTCGACGCGCCCGTGGGTCTCGACCACGGCGACGACGACGTCGACGCCGTCACGCCGCCGCGCCGCACCTTCGGACAGCATCTCATAGGTCTTGCCGACCCCGGGCGCGGCGCCGAGGAAGATCTTCAGCCGGCCGCGGCCCTCCTGCGCGGCGGCGCGCAGCAGCGCGTCCGGATCAGGGCGATCGCTGCCCGGCGCCATCAGCCGCCTCCCATAGGCGCGCCGGCGCCGCGCGCCGGGAGGGATGACGACGGCGCGACCTCGTTCATCGCGTTGAGATAGACCAGAATGCGCGGGAGCGGGAGCAGGATCGTCGCGGCGCGACGGTCGGAGGGCAGGGAGACCTTGCCGCCCGACGCGGTTGCTTCGGACGCCTGCGCACCGGCACGATCTGGCGGACCCGGCATAGGAATGCCAGGTCGAAAGGGGCCAAACGCATAGCGCCGACATATAGTGAGGAGAGTGGCCTTGCTCTCGGCGCCGCGACGCGCCACCTCGGCTCTCGCGCGGCTTGCCAGCCGCGCGTGGGGGACTACACCGTCAGCGACATGAGCCGCGGCGCAATCGCGGCCACACAGGGATCGTACATCTTGGCCAGACCGTTCCGCCTGCTGCTCGCCACCTTGCTCTTCGGCACCAGCGGCCTCACCCACGCCCAGTCCGACAAGACCGACAAGACCATCACGAAGGTCGAGAGCAAGAAGGAGGAGGAGGCGCTCAAGCTGCCGCCGCTCCCGGCCGACAAGACGATCACGCAGAGCGCGCGGATCAACGGCCGTGCGATCAGCTACAAGGCGACGGTCGGCACGATCGCGGTGCGCGACGACAGCGGCAAGGAGATCGGCCAGGTCGTCTACACCGCTTATGTCGTGCCGGGGCGCGATCCGTCGCGGCCGGTGACGTTCGCCTTCAACGGCGGTCCGGGAGCCGCCTCGGTGTACCTCAACATGGGCGCGGTCGGGCCCAAGCGGGTCCAGTTCGGGGCGCAGGGCGACTCACCGTCCGACGCGCCGGTCGCGCGCGACAATCCCAACAGCTGGCTCGACTTCACCGACCTGGTCTTCATCGATCCGATCGGCACCGGCTTCAGCCGCAGCCTGGTCGACGCCGACGCGACCAAGAAGGCCTTCTACGCCAACGATCCCGATATCCGGTACCTCTCCAAGGTCGTGTATGACTGGCTGGTAAAGGAGGAGCGGCTGCGCTCGCCCAAATATGTCATGGGCGAGAGCTACGGCGGCTATCGCGCGCCGCGCATCGCCTATGAGCTGCAGTCGCAGATCGGCGTCGGGATCAACGGCCTGATCATGGTCTCGCCGTACCTCGATCCCGCCTCGGGCGACGACGCCACCGCGCTGTCGCCGCTGCCGTGGATGATCGACCTGCCCTCGATGGCGGCGGCGAACCTCGAGCGCGAGGGCAAGCTGACCCCCGCCGCGATGGCCGAGGTCGAGGCCTATACCCGCGGCGACTTCGCGCGCGACCTGCTGCGTGGCCGCTCCGACCCGGAGGCGACCGGGCGGGTCGTAGGCCGAGTCACCCAGCTCACCGGGCTCGACCCGGCGCTGGTGCAGAAGCTCGGCGGGCGGGTCGATAGCCGCACCTATCTGCGCGAGGTTCATCGCGCCGAGGGGACGATCGGCAGCGTCTACGATTCCAACGTCACCGCCTTCGATCCCTTCCCCTGGTCGGCGCAGCAGCAGTCGAACGACCCAATCCTCGACGCGCTGATCGCGCCGACCACCAGCGCGATGGTCGATTTCGTTACGCGCGAGGTCGGCTGGAAGACAGACGCGCGCTACAACGCGCTGTCGTACAAGGTGAACGAGGCATGGGACCGGGGCAAGCCGGCGGACACGCCGGTGACCGACCTGCGCAAGGCGATCGCCAACGATCCCAAGATGAAGGTGATGATCGTGCACGGCTGGGACGATCTGTCCTGCCCGTTCTTCGCGTCGCGGTTGATCGTCGACCAGATGCCGGCCTTCGGCGCGGCCGAGCGGGTGCAGCTACGCGTCTACCCGGGCGGGCATATGTTCTACTCGCGCAACGATAGCGGCGCCTCGTTCAAGGCCGACGCCCTGCGGCTATACGGGGCGGGGTGAGAGACGGGGCCGTGTGAGAGAAGACTTTCGGCGCGCGTAGCGTTGCACTGTTGCCGGCGTACCTTCCTCACATCCGTCATCCCGGACTTGGTCCGGGATCCACCGCGCCGCACACTCTATCGCCGACGTGTATGTGGAACGGCGACTCGCCAACCGAGCCCGGTTCGACCAAGCGGGGACACGGCACTCCGGGCGCGGCGCAGCGGACGCGCCGCGCCCCATCGCGATCCGCTTCAGCCGCGCAGCGCCTCGACCCGCCCCATCTCCTCGGGCGGGATCAGCCCCTCGAGCACCGCCCAGAAGCCGGTCACCGCGCCCTGGCCAGCGCGCGAATAGGCCGCCGACAGTTTCTCGCGCAGCGAGTCGTACAGCTCGCTCTCGAGCGCGGTGCCCTCCGCGGTGAGCCGCAGCAGCCGCTGGCGACGGTCGCGCTCGCCCGGGCGGGTCTCGACCATGTTGCGCTCGATCAGCTCGTTAAGGACGCGCCCGAGCGACTGTTTGGTGATCGCGAGCAGCGCCAGCAGCTCGCTCACCGGCATGTCGGGCTTGCGCGCGATGAAATAGAGCGCGCGGTGATGCGCGCGGCCGAGGCCCTGCTTGGCGAGCCCGCGATCGATCGAGCGCGTGATGTGGCTGTTGCCGAAATAGAGCAGCTCGATCCCGCGGCGGATCTCGGTCTCGCGCAGGAAAAGCGGCGAGGCGGATTGGGTTGAGGCAGCCATGTTGACCGGCTTTGCCATCGGCCCTAGGCCACCGCAACCCGGCAATGCGATCTCTTGTCGCGACGCCCGGCCATCGCCGACCCTGGTCCCTGGGAGCTGATTTCCGTGAACTTCGCGTTCGAGCCGCATCCGTCGCCCGTCCCCGCCAACGAGCGCGCCGCGCGGCTGGTAGACCCGGGCTTCGGTCGCGTCTTCACCGACCACATGGCGATCCTCCACTATTCGGAAGGGCGCGGCTGGCACGATGGGCGGATCGGCGAGCGCGTGCCGCTGACGATGGATCCGGCCTCGTCGGTGCTCCATTACGCGCAGGAGATTTTCGAGGGCCTCAAGGCGTATCGGCTCGAGGACGGCGGGCTGGCGCTGTTCCGCCCCGAGGCCAACGCGCGGCGCTTCAACGCCTCCGCGCGGCGCATGGCGATGCCCGAGCTGCCCGAAGAGCTGTTCCTCGAATCGTGCGAGCGGCTGGTGCAGACCGAGCGCGACTGGATGCCCTCGGTGGAGGGCGGCTCGCTCTACCTGCGCCCGTTCATGATCGCCTCGGAGGCGTTCCTCGGCGTCAAGCCGTCGGCCGAGTATCTCTACATGGTGCTTGCCTCGTCGGTCGGCGCCTATTGGAAGGGCGGCGCGCGCGCGGTGTCGCTGTGGGTCAGCCACGAGTATACGCGCGCCGCGCCCGGCGGCACCGGGGCCGCCAAGTGCGGCGGCAATTATGCCACCAGCCTGATCGCGCAGCAGGAGGCGATTCGCCGCGGCTTCGACCAGGTCGTGTTCCTCGACGCCGCCGAGCGGCGCTGGATCGAGGAGCTGGGCGGCATGAACATCTTCTTTGTGTTCGAGGACGGTTCGCTCCAGACCCCGCCGCTGACGGGCACGATCCTGCCCGGCATCACGCGCGATTCGATCCTCCAGCTCGCGCGCGACGAGGGACTGGTGGTGCGCGAGGAACCCTATGCGATCGAGCAGTGGCGCGCGGATGCGGCGAGCGGCCGGCTGGTGGAGAGCTTCGCCTGCGGCACCGCCGCGGTGGTGACCCCGATCGGCCGCGCCGCCGGCCCGGACTATGAGTTCACGATCGGCAGCGGCGCGACCGGCCAGCTGACCGCACGCTTCCTCGACCGGCTGAGCGCGGTGCAACGCGGGCGCGCGCCCGACCCGCACGGCTGGCTGCGACGTATCGGTTGAGTTGTGCGCCGCGCGCGGCTAAGCGCGCGGGCCTGTTGGGGCGTCGCCAAGCGGTAAGGCACCGGTTTTTGGTACCGGCATTCGCAGGTTCGAATCCTGCCGCCCCAGCCAGTCAGCGAGTCCTCCTCGGTGAGACGCGGCGGCGCCGCCATGACCGGCGGTTGCGGCGCGCGAGCAGCAGCGAGAGCATCGCCTTCCTTTGAACGGCAGCGAGGCCCCGGATCGCTCCGGGGCCCCTCCTTCACGCCGGTGCGCTCAGCGCGGAGTCGCCCCGGTGTCGGCCGGTGGCGGAGGCGGCGGTGCGCTCCCGGCGGGCGCTGGCGCGGTCCCCGCGGCCGGCGGCGGCGGCGGCGGCGGAGCGCCCGCGCCTGGGGGAGGCGGCGCCCCGGCACCCGGGGGCGGCGGTGGAGGCGGGGGCGCACCAGCGCCCGGCGGGGGCGGCGGCGCTCCGGCACCCGGCGCGGGGGGCGGCGGCGGCGCACCCGGCCCGCGCGGCGGCGGGCCGACCTCGCGCGCGCCGGCGCTGTCGACCAGGAAGCGCGCGCGCAGCTGGCCGTCACCGTACCGGCCCTGCACCAGCACCGGCGCGCCCGCGTTCGGCGCCGAGCCGCGCCCGGCGTCGACCAGCGCGCGCCCGGTCGAATCCTCGACGACGAAGCGGTCGCCGTACACCGCGGCGACGCGGCCGCGCACCGTGACCACACCGCTCGACTGGGGCAGCTTGGCGACCGCGGTCGGCACGGTCGGCGCCATCTCGACCGCGGGACGAGTCAGCGCCATCGCGCCGGCGCCGCCCGCGGCGCCGATCGCCAGTAGCGCCGCACCCGCCAAAGCGACGCGGCGCGGGGCAGTGATATGGGGTAGAAGGGTCATCGATCAGCTCCTCTGCTTGCGATGCACCGTCTCTACGCCCACCCCCCGCCACCCGCGCTGAACCGGGTGGTTCAGTTTCGGTTTAAGCCGGGTGTATAGCGCCGCCCCATGCGTATCCTGCTCGTCGAGGACGACCGTGACCTGGGTCCCCGTATCGCGCGCGCGCTGCGCGAGGAGCGCTGCGCGGTCGATCTCGTCGACGACGGCATCGACGCCGCGCACCTCGGCGAGACGGAACAATATGACGCCGCGGTGCTCGATCTCGGGCTGCCCGGCATCGACGGGGTCGCGGTGCTGCGCGCGTGGCGTGCCGCTGGGCGCGACCTGCCGGTGCTGGTGCTCACCGCGCGCGACGGCTGGTCCGACAAGGTGGCGGGCTTCAAGGCCGGCGCCGACGACTATCTCGTCAAGCCGTTCCGCGTCGAGGAGCTGGTGATGCGGTTGCGCGCGCTGGTGCGCCGCGCCGCCGGCCACGCCCAGCCGCTGCTGCGCGCCGGTCCGCTCTCGTTCGACGCGCCGACCGGCGCCTTCGAGCTCGACGGCCTGCCGCTCAAGCTCACCGCGCTGGAATGGCGCGTGCTGTCGCAGCTGATGCTGCGCAAGGGTGTGGTGATCGAACGGCTCGATCTGCTCGAGAAGGTCTATGAGGGTGACGCCGACACCGACTCGAACAGCCTCGAGGTGATCGTCGGTCGCCTGCGCAAGAAGATCGGCGCCGCGCTGATCGAGACGGTGCGCGGGCGCGGTTATCGCCTGGTGGGCGAGTGACAGCCCGCGCGCCGCGCTCGATCCAGGCGCGGATGCTGATCGTGTCCGCGCTCGCCACCGCGGTCGCGCTCGCGCTCGCCGGCGCGGCGATGGCGGCGCTGCTGGGGCGCTTCGTGGTGGAGGGGCTCGACCGGCGGCTCGACGCCGAGCTGACGTTGCTGGCCAGCGCGGTGGACGCCGACGGGCGGCTCGATCGCGCGCGGCTCGAGCGGGTGCGCGGCGCGCTCGACGCCGGCCCCGAGTGGCAGTGGCGCATCGCCGGCCCCGACGGGACGCTCGGCTCGGCCGACTTCCCGCCGCTCGACCCGGCACCCCCGGCCGGGCCGATCGCGCCGCGGGGTCCGCGCCCGCGCGAGGGTGCGGCCGGGACAAAGGGGGCGGTGCACGCGCGCGAGCTGGTGATCGCGACCGGCCGGGGCGACGTCACGCTCAGCGCGGCGGCGCCCCAGTCGGTGCTGCGGCGCCCGATCGAGGGGGCGTTATGGCCGCTGCTCGGCGCGCTCGCCGCCGTGGCGGCCGTGCTGACCGCAGCACTGCTGGTGCAGCTGCGCGTCGGTCTGGCGCCGCTGCGACGGCTGCGCGACCAGGTGGCGGCGATCCGCGGCGGCGCGCGCGAGCGGGTCGAGGAGGACCAGCCCGCCGAGCTGCGCCCGCTCGCCGCCGAGCTCAACGCGCTCGCCGCCGACAATGCGGCCGCGCTCGCGGCCGCGCGCGGCGCCGCGTCCAATCTCGCGCACGCGCTCAAGACCCCGGTCGCGGCGCTGGCGCTCGACCTGCGCGACCGGCCCGAGCAGGCAGCACAGGTCGAGCGGATCGATCGAACCATCCGCCACCATCTCGCGCGCGCGCGCGCCGCCGCGATCGACCGCCGCGCCGCGACCGCGCTGCGCCCCGCGGCCGAGGGGCTGGTCGCCGCGGTGGGAGCGCTGCACCGTGATGCGCGGATCAGCCTCGACGTGCCCGCCGATCTGGCGGTCGCGGTCGACCCGCAGGATCTCGATGAGATGCTCGGCAATCTGCTCGACAATGCCGCGCGTCACGCCGCCGGCCACGTCGCGCTGCGCGCCGCGCGCGAGGGGCGCTGGGTCACGGTGGTGGTGAGCGACGACGGGCCGGGCATCCCCGCAGCCGAGCGCGACCGGGTCGCGCGCCCCGGCACCCGGCTCGACGAGCGCGGCGACGGCCACGGCTTTGGGCTGGCGATCGCGTTCGAGCTGGTCGCGCTCTACGGCGGCACGCTGGCGCTGGAGGAGGCGAGCGGCGGCGGCCTCGCGGTGCGGCTGACGCTGCCGTCAGCCTAGACCGGGCTTGCCGCCCCGCGTCCGTGAGCTAAGCTGCTCTGCGAACGAGGTAAACGGGGAGCGCGGGATGGGATGGCGAGGGGTCGGCCTGGGCGCGCTGGCGCTGCTGGCGAGCGGTACGATGGCGGCGAGCGCGCCGGTGCCGGGTTCCAACCCGCTCTTCCACGACAGGTTCACGGCCGATCCGGCGCCGCTGGTCGTCGGCGACCGGCTGTATCTCTACGTCGGGCACGACGAGGCGCAGCGCGACGAGATGTTCAACATGAAGGAGTGGCTGGTCTATTCTACCACCGACATGCGCCACTGGACCGCGCACGGCCCGATCATGAACGTGAAGGATTTCAAGTGGGCCAAGCAGGACGCCTGGGCCTCGCAGGCGATCCGCAAGAATGGCAGATACTGGTTCTACGCCGCGGTCGAGCATGACTCGACCCACCCCGGCAAGGCGATCGCGGTGGCGGTGGCGGACAAGCCCACCGGTCCGTTCGTCGACGCCAAGGGCTCGGCACTCATAACCAACGAGATGACACCCAAGGGCACGCACAGCTGGGAGGACATTGACCCGACCGTGTTGACCGACGACGACGGCACGACCTGGATCGCGTGGGGCAACCGGCAATGCTATATCGCCAAGCTGAAGCCCAACATGATCGAGCTCGACGGGCCGATCACCGAGATCACGCCGCCGCACTTCGAGGAAGGGCCGTGGCTGCACAAGCGCGGCAAGCTCTATTACCTCACCTACGCCTCGCTCGACCGCAGCAGGCACCGCGACGAGAAGGTGTCCTATGCCACCGCGCCGACGATCCGCGGACCGTGGACGTATCGCGGCGAGCTGACCAGATCGGGCAAGTACAGCTTCACGATCCATCCCGGCATCGTCGAGTTCAAGAAGCACTGGTACCTCTTCCTCCACAACGCGACGCTGGCGATCGGCGACCTCAACGGCGCGATCGGGCGCCGCGCCGTGACGGTGGAATACCTGCGCTACAATCCGGACGGGACGATGCGCCCCGTGGTGCAGACGGTGGCGGGAGTGACCGCGCCCGCGCCGAAGTAGGCGAGCCTCTGCGTTCCGCTTACAGCATCTCGAGCGGCATGGCTGTTCTCGGGCGCGGGAAGGCGCGGTCGAGTTCGGTCAGCTCCTCCGGCGTGAGGATCAGGTCCGCCGCCGCGCGATTCTCACGGACGTGCTCGGCGCGCCCGGCCTTGGGAATGACGATCACGCCCTCGCCCGCGAGCAGCCACGCCAGCGCCACCTGCGCGGCGGTGGCCCCGCGTGCCGCGGCGACGCGGGCGAGCGCGGGATGGCCGAGCAGGCGGCCCTGCTCGACCGGGCTATACGCCATCACGGGCATGTCATGCGCGACCAGCCATGGCAGCAGCTCGAGCTCGGGCCCGCGGCGCGTCAGATTGTAGAGTATCTGATCGGTCGCGCAGTCGCCGCCGGCCGCGGCGACGAGCTCCTCCATGTCGGCACGGTCGAGGTTGCTGACGCCCCAGCGCAGGATCTTGCCCGCCGCGACCAGCGCATCCATCGCCTCGACCGTCTCGCCGAGCGGCACGCCGCCGCGCCAGTGGAGCAGGTACAGGTCGAGCCTGTCGGTGCCGAGCCGCTCGAGGCTCGCCTCGCATGCGCCGGTCAGTCGCGTGCGCGAGGTGTTCTGCGGATAGGCCTTGCTGACGAGGAAGACGTCGTCGCGGCGCCCTTCGACCGCTGCCCCGACCACCCGCTCGGACTCGCCGTCGGCGTACATCTCGGCGGTGTCGATCAGCGTCATGCCGAGGTCGATTCCGGTACGCAGCGCGGCGATCTCCTCGTCGCGGCGGTCGGCGCGCTCGCCCATCATCCAGCTGCCCTGACCGAGCGCGGGGACGGTGGCGCCGTCGCGCAGCCGCACGGTCCTCACTTGGTGCGTCCGCGCCACAGTGCGACGCCCGCCAGCGCGGCGAGCGCGACCGCACCGGCGGCAGCGGCCTTGCGTCCGCGGTGCGGGTCGCGGCGGTGGCCGTCGGGGCCGCTCGCGCCCGCGGGCGGTTCGTGGATCGCGCCCGGCGTGTCCTCGCCGCGCGGCGCACGCGTCGACCAGCTGTCCATGAAGCCGTTCATCACCGCGGCCATCAGATTGGGCGCGGCGAACTGCCCCAGCTTCAACAAGAATGCTGGCGCGCCGACGACGGTCGTGTCGCGCGGGTGGCGGGCGAGCCGCACCACCGCCTTCGCCACGGTCTCGGGGGCGAGCGCGCCCGGCGGCAGCGTCAGCCGCGCGCCCGAATAGTTGCCGGCGTGGTCGATCCCTGGCGTATCGACGAAGGTGGGGTACACGTCGCAGACGTGCACGTTCGGGTGGCGCGACAGCTCGCCGCGCAGCGCCTCGCTGAAGCCGCGCAGGCCGAATTTGCTCGCGGCATAGGCGGCGGCATAGGGGGTCGCCACGAAGCCGCCGACCGAGATCATGTTGACCCAGGTGCCGCGATCCTGGGCGAGGAAGATCGGCACCACCGCGTGCGCCTCGTTCATGTGCGACTGCAGATTGGCCTGGATGACGCGCCCGTGGTCGGCCAGCGGCACCTCATGGTAGCGGCCGACGACGCCGACGCCGACGCAGCTGAACCATAGGTCGATCGCGCCAAGCAGGGTGTGCGCCTCCTCGGCCAGTGTTTGTACCGCGACGGCATCGGTGACGTCGACCACGCGCGTCTCGACCCAGCCGCCGGCGTGGCGGCAGCGTTCGGCGATGTCGGCGAGCCCGGTCTCGCCGCGCGCAGCGAGCACGAGCCGCGCGCCGCGGCGGGCGAAGGCGATCGCGGTGGCGGCACCGATCCCGCTCGACGCCCCGGTGATGACCACCCGTGTCGGCTCGCTCTTGCCCATCCGCTGTCTCCCGTCGCTCCGCGGTTGGACGAACGGGGGGCGGGGGTGTTCCGGAGATTGGGAGCGGGAGCGGTGAGGCGGGAGGTCGCGGGACGAGCCGTCGACGAGCACACCAGTGCGAGATCGGCGTCATCCTGAACTCGGTTCAAGATGACGCCGCTGGATCAAGATCAGGAGCCGCTCAGAACTCCGACCAGTCGTCCTGCGCCACCGCCACCGCGGCGCTGCCGCGGTTCGCGCGTGCGCCCGCGGCGATTCGAGCGCCCGCGTTCGCGGCGCGGGACTGGAGCTGGTGAACCGGCGAGGCGGCCGCCTCCCGCCGCGAGGCGCTCGCCTGAACGGGGCGGTCGCCCAGCCGGAAGCGGCTGACCTGGCGCGCCATATTCTCGGTCTCCTCGGCCAGGCTGCGCGCCGCGGCGGTGGCCTCCTCGACCATCGCGGCGTTCTGTTGGGTGACACCGTCCATCTCGCTGACGGCGGTATTGACCTGCTGGAGTCCGGTCGCCTGCTGCTCGGCGGCGGACGCGATGTCCGAGACCAGAGCGCTGATGTCGCCGATCCGCCCGGTGATGCGGCTCAGCGCCTCGCCCGCCTGCGCCACCAGCGTGACGCCGGCATCGACCTGCTCGGTCGAGGCGGTGATCTTGCTCTTCACGTCCTTGGCGGCGTCGGCCGAGCGCTGCGCCAGCGCGCGCACCTCGGAGGCGACCACCGCAAAGCCCTTGCCGGCGTCACCCGCACGCGCCGCCTCGACGCCCGCGTTGAGCGCGAGCAGGTTGGTCTGGAACGCGATCCCGTCGATCACCGCGATGATGTCGCTGATCTCGTTGGACGAGCGCTCGATCCCGTTCATCGCCTCGACCGCGCGGCGCACCACGTCGCCCGACTGTTCGGCGTCGCGGCGGGTCTCGGTCACCACGCCGTTGACCTTGGTGGCGTTGGCGGCGGTGTCGCGCACCGTGGTGGTGATCTCGTGCATCGCCGCCGCGGTCTCTTCCAGGCTGGCGGCCTGCTGCTCGGTACGGCGCGACAGATCGTCCGACGCCTGGCGGATGTCGCTGGCACCGTTGGTGATTCCCTCGGCACTGGCGTTGACCGCGGTGAGCGTGCCCGCGACCGACTGCATCGCGTTGTTGAAGTCGTCCTTGAGCTTGGCGAACGGACCGGTCAGCTCGGCGTCGATCCGCGCGGTGAGGTCGCCGCGCGCGAGCGAGTCGAGCCCGCTGCCGACGCTGTCGACGATCAGGCGGGTCTGCTCCTGCTTGGCGCGCTCGGCGGCGACGAGCTGATCGCGGAACGCCACCATCGAGCCGGCGAGTTCACCCACCTCGTCGCGGCGCGGATCGACCGCGACCTCGGCGTTGAGGTCGCCCGCGCCGAGCCGGCGCATCGTCGCGGTCATCGCCGTCAGCGGCGTGGCGATGCCGCGGATCAGCGAGATCAGGAGGACGATGGTCAGCGCCAGGGCGGCGAGGCTGAGCGCGATCGTGACATCGCGCGACCAGAAATACAGCGCGCTTGCCGCGTCCATCTCGGTCTCCATCAACTTGACCTGAACGCGCTGCATCTCGGCAGCGTCGTCGTTCCCACGGTCAAAGAGCGGCTTGCTGCGGCGGTAGGAAGCTAACGCCTGCTCGTTCTGATTGGCGTGCGAGAGCTGCAGCGTCGCGCGCGACTGTGCGATGTACGTGGCCCAGTGCTGCCGGAAGACGCGGAAGGCCTCGATCGCCTTCGGGTTGCTCAGACTCCTGTCGAGATAGGCGATGTTCTGATCGATCAGCGCGTTGGTATCCGCTGCCTCCTTCTCGGCCTCGGCGATCTTGTCGGGCTCGGTCGAGAGTATGCTGGTCGCCTCGGCAACGCGGTAATCGGACGTGCCGGTGTTGATTGTCGCGATCGCCACCAGCTTCTCCCGCCGGCTGCGGCCGAGCGTCTCGGCGGCATCGTTCAACTTGCTCTGCGCGCTGACCGACATGACGGCCATGACGACGAGAGCGGCGGCGAGGATGCCGAAGGCGGTAAGCAGCTTGGCGCTGATCTTCATGTTCTTCATGGAACGGACCTCACGGTGGTGAGATGTAGATAGGGCCGATGCGTTTCTAATCTCTTAGCGTGGATCGTTGTTTAAACCGGGCATTTACGACTAGGCGCGTAGGATGGTTAGCCGATGGTGAAAGAACGCGCCGCACGCCCTGACCCGACCCGCCCCCGTCGTGGTGGCGGCTCGCGCGCGTCCGGAAGCTGAGCGGCGATGGCGCGATTGCGGCACCTGATCGCGCGACGATCGGCGATGACGGCCTGGCTGCTGCTGCTCGCCCTCGCGCTGCGGCTGGTCGTGCCCGCGGGCTTCATGCCGGCCGCCTCGGCGCACGGGATCACGCTGGTCGCCTGTCCCGAGTGGGGCGCGACGCCGGCGATGGCGGCGCATCACGCGGCGCATCAGGGCACCGACCATGGCGAGCCGCATCGCCACGCCGAACCGCCCTGCGCCTTCGCCGGCCTAGGCCTCCCCACGCTCGCCGCGGGCGACCTGCCGCCGCTATCGCCGCCTACCGATGCGGTCGCGCTCGCCGCGACGCCGCTCGTCCGCGCGCTCCGGATCGCCGCGGCCGACCGCCTCCGCCCGCCGAGCCACGCGCCGCCCGCGCTCGCCTGATCTCCCACCATCACGCCCGGCGCCCGGCGGCGTACGGGCCTTTCAGCGGCGGCGTGCCCTCGGCGCGCGAGCGATCGGAATCTTTATGTCCCGTCATCTTCTCTCCGCGAGCGCGGTCGCGCTCGCCTGTCTTCCCGCCGTGGCGCGCGCGCAGGACGCGCCCGACCCGGCCGCTACGACCGGCGTCACCATCGGCGAGGTGGTCGTCACCGCGCGGTCGATGACGCGCGCCACCAGCGAGGTGCTCACCTCGGTCGACGTGCTCGGCGGCGACGTCGCGCAACGGCAGAACGTCGATAACGCCTGGGAGCTGTTCGCGCGGCTCCCCGGTGTGGTGCTGACCGACTTCGGCCAGGGCACCACCTCGGGGCGCTTCTCGATCCGCGGCTTCAACGGCGAGGGCGAGATCAACGCGGTCAAGCTGCTGATCGACGGCATCCCTTCGAACGACAACGCGGGGCGCATGGACTTCATCGACCTGGTGTCGCCGCTCGCGATCGGCTCGGTCGAGCTCGTGCGCGGCACCTCCGATCCGCGCTGGGGGCTCCACGCCATCGCGGGCAGCGCTAATATCGTCACGCGCAGCGGCGGCACCTATCTCGATACGCGCGTGAGCGCGGGCGCGTTCGGTACCGCCGAGGCGCAGCTCGCCGCCGGCGCCGAGACCGGGCGGCTGAGCCAGAATCTCGCGCTCGGCTACCGCCGCTCGGATGGCTATCGCGACCATGCCGGGTTCGACCGGCTGACGCTCTCCGGCAAGTGGCGACTCGATCTCGGCGACGCGCAGCTCGGTCTGATCGCGCGCCACAGCCGCGCCGCCGCCGACGAACCGGGCTATCTCACCGACGGCGATGCCTACACTGACCGGCGGCTATCCTATTCGGTGTCGGCGAGCGACGGCGGCACGCGCGAGCTCGGCCAATATGCGGTGACGCTCGACGCTGCGCCTAGCGAGCATGTGGCGCTCTCGCTGAGCGGCTATGCCAACACGATCGACGACAATCGCTACGTCCGCTTCTCCGCGGGCGTGCCGCAGCAGCAGCGGCTCACCGAGGAGCAGCAATATGGTGTCGTCGGGGCGCTCCACTGGCACGTCGCGTCCTGGCTGATGGCCGAGGCGGGCGGCGACGTGCAGTGGCAGCATAATGTCAGCCAGCGCTGGACGACGGACAATCGTCGCGTCGTCGCGGCGACGCGCGACCAGGACATCGACTTGACCGTCGGCGGCGGTTACGTCCAGGCGGTATTGACGCCGCTGCGCTGGCTGCGCGTGACGCCGGCGTGGCGGCTCGATCGGGTCGGCGGCGACTATGTCAACCGGCTCGACGGCCGCGCCTATCCAGTCAACGATTATGGCACGATCAGCCAGCCCAAGCTGTCGGTGGCGGTCGAGCCGATCGCGGGAGTGACGGCCTACGGCAATTACGGCCGTACCTTCCAGATCGGCGCCGGCACGGGCGCGTTCATCGTGCCGCCGCGCATGCGCGACGTCGCCCCTTCGATCAACGAGGGCTATGAGGCCGGCGTGCGGCTGTCACGCGGCCGCTGGCTCACCGCGCGCGCGGCGCTGTGGCAGCAGACCGCGAGCGGCGAGCTGCGCCGCCGGCTCAACGATCCCGCTGGCGAGTTCGACAATCTCGGCGCGACCCGGCGGCGCGGTTTCGACCTTGAGGCGAGCGTCCAGCCGGGCGGTGGCTGGTCGGCCTGGGCGAGCTGGTCGCACCAGCGAGCCGTGATCCGCGTACCCGATCCGGCGACACCGTCGCAGGCGGGCAACGAGATCGACCACGTCCCGCGCGACGTCTACACGGCCGGGCTGGAATGGGCGCCGCGCGGTGGCCGATGGCGCGGGTCGCTGTGGGGCAATGGGCAGTCGTCTTACGAGCTCACCCCCGCCAACGCGCAGGGGCGCTACGGCCGCTATGTCCAGCTCACTGCCGAGGCGGGCTATCAGCTCACCCGCGCGGTGGAGCTGTCGATCCAGTTGCGCAACCTCGCGAATGACCGGCACGAATATGTCTGGTTCGACGGCACGCAGCGGCTCCACACGCCCGCCGATCCGCGCACCCTGGCGGGGGCGATGCGGGCGCGGTTCTAGGAGACGTCTGTCACACACGCGCGTGCTCCCGCGCATGCAGAAGCCCAGTGCCACGTACGCTATCCTCGCGGCCCTGGGCTCCGCATGCCGCTCAGGCGTCGGGCAGCGGTGCGCCGAGCTGGCGGGCGACGCGCGCTACTTCCTCGTCGCTGGGCGGATCGGGCAGGTCTTCGCTGGGCAGCAGCGCGTCGTCGGGGATACCGGGCGCGCCGCTCGCCAGCGGCTCGTCGACCGCGCGGTCGTTGGCGCCGGTGGTGATCTTCTCGCTCTCACTCATCGCTATCTCCTCGGAACCGCGTCCTCCAACACGCGAGTGAGGAAATCGCCGCATCCTCAAGGCGAGGGAACAAGTGTCGAGTTAACCCACTTTAGTCCGCCGAGCCACAGGAGAGCAGCCATGACGAAGACCCTCAAGGCCGGCGACAAGGTGAAGTGGGACACGCCGCAGGGCCAGACCAGCGGCAAGGTGGTCAAGAAGGAGACCAAGACCACCAAGGCCGGCGGCCACACTGCCAAGGCGAGCAAGGACGACCCGCAATATCGCGTCAAGAGCGACAAGTCGGGCAAGGAAGCGGTTCACAAGCCGGACGAGCTGAAGAAGGCGTAAGGCGTAAGGCGTAAGGCGCACGGTGGAGAGGTGGCGAGCAGGCTTGTGTCGCACGCATCTTTCACAGCTGTCCGCCATACTGGCGAAGGCCGGGATCCGCCCGTCCGTGCACCTGCTGGCCGGTGCCGATGCGGAACGATGGATCCCGGCCTCCGTTGGGATGACGAAAAGAATGAGGGTGCCGGAACGGTAATCCTGACGAAGCGGGGCGGACGAAGGAGCGGGGAGTATGACGGCAAGAGCCGCCGCAACGGAAGGCGCTGACGGCTCAACCTTCCCTCAGCCCTCGATCGTCTCCGCCAGCGCCTCTCGCACTACCGGCGTCACCCGATCAGCGATCCGCGCCACACCGCGCGCATTCGGGTGAACGCCATCGGGCAGCATCAGCGTCCGGTCGCCGAGCACGCCGTCGAGAATGAACGGGTACAGCGGCGCATGATGCTGCTTCGCCAGCTCCGGATAGATGGCGTTGAACCTCCCCGCGTAATCCGGCCCGAGGTTGGGCGGCGCGAGCATGCCGGTCAGCACCACCGGGATGCCCCGCTCCTGCAACACGTCGAGCATCGCGGCCAGGTTGTCGCGCGTTACCTTGGGATCGAGCTGGCGCAACACGTCGTTGCCGCCGAGCCCGAGCAGCACCAGGTCGGGTCTCTTGCCCAGCCGATCGAGCGTGTAGGCGAGCCTGCGTCGGCCGTCGGCGGTGGTGTCGCCCGAGACCCCGGCATTGACCAGCCGCGCGTTGATCCCGCCGGCGCGCAGCCGCGCCTGGATCGCGTCGGGCAGACTCTGGCCGCGGCTCAGCCCGTAGCCGGCGTAGAGGCTGTCTCCGAGCGCGAGCACGACTCGCTCGGGTCCGCTAAGCGGCACGGTCGCGACCGGCGCGGGCACCGCCTCGCTGTCGTTGCCGCTGACCCGCGGCCCATCGGGAGCGCTCTCGTCCCGCGGCGAACAGCCCGCCACCATCAGCGCGGCTTGGAGAAGCGCCGCCGGCGCCGCATATGTCAGATATGATCGCGTCACTTACGCCCCGGCTCCGCTGAATGTCGTCGCCGCATATGGTCATCGCCGCGCGCGATGTAAGGCTCACGCTTGGCGGCGCCGAGCCGGTGGAGATCCTGCGCGGGGTCGATCTCGCGGTGGCCGCGGGCGAGAGCGTGGCGCTGCTCGGCGCCTCGGGGTCGGGCAAGTCGTCGCTGATGGCGGTGCTCGCCGGGTTGGAGCGCGCGACGTCGGGCAAAGTCGAGGTGACGGGGCTCGACTTCGCCGCGCTCGACGAGGACGCGTTGGCGGTGGCGCGGCGCGGGCGGATCGGCATCGTGCTCCAAGCCTTTCACCTGCTGCCGACGATGACCGCGCGCGAGAACGTGATGGTGCCGCTCGAGCTGCAGGGCGCCGATGACGTGCGCGAGCGGGCAGAGGCCGAGCTGACCGCGGTCGGGCTCGGTCACCGGCTCGATCATTATCCCGCGCAGCTCTCGGGCGGCGAGCAGCAGCGCGTCGCGATCGCGCGCGCGCTGGCGCCGCGCCCTTCGCTGGTGTTCGCCGACGAGCCGACCGGCAACCTCGACGCCGCGACCGGCGCGCGTATCGTCGACCTGCTGTTCGAGCGGCGTCGCGCCACTGACGCCAGCCTCGTCATCATCACGCACGACGCGGCGCTGGCGCGGCGCTGCGACCGAATCGTCGAGCTCGCCAACGGGCGGCTCCGATGAGCGGCTGGGCGCTGGCCTGGCGGCTCGCTCGGCGCGAGCTGTCGCTCCGCTTCAAGGGCCTGCGCCTGCTGCTGCTGTGCCTCTTCCTCGGCGTCGGCGCGCTCGCCGCGATCGGGAGCCTGACGCAGGCGATCACCGGCGAGCTGGCGGCACGCGGCCGCGTGCTGCTGGGCGGCGACGTCGAGCTCGCGATCTCGCAGCGCGCCGCCGATGCCGACGAGCGCGCCGCGATCACGCGGCTCGGGCGCGTGTCCGAGACGGTGCGGATGCAGTCGATGGCGGTGGCTCGCGACGGGGCCACCGCACCGGTGCAGCTCAAGGCGGTCGACCCGGCCTATCCGCTCTACGGTCGGCTCACGCTCGCCTCGGAACGAGCCGTGCGCGTGACCGGCGCCGACACTGCTTATGTCGCGCCCGCACTGGTCGAGCGGCTACGGCTGCGCGTCGGCGACCCGCTGCGGCTCGGCGCGGCGACCTTCCGAGTCGCCGGCGTGATCGCGGACGAGCCCGACCGGTTGAGCGAGGGCTTCAGCTTCGGCCCGGTCGTGCTGGTGTCGAGCGCCGGGCTGGCGCGCACTGGGCTGGTGCAGCCGGGCAGCCTCTACGAGACCAAGTACCGCGTCGCGATCGGCGCGCGCGATCCCGCGGCGACGGTGGCGAGCTTCGCCAGGCGCTTCGCCGCGGCGGGATGGGAGACGCGCACGCGCGACCGCGCCTCGCCCGGCGCGAGCCGCTTCATCGCGCGCATGGGCGAGTTCCTCACGCTCGTCGGGCTCGCCGCGCTGGTGATCGCGGGGATCGGCGTCGGCAACGGCGTCTCTTCCTATCTCGAGCAGCGGCGCGCGAGCGTGGCGATGCTCAAGGTGCTCGGCGCGACCTCGGCGACGGTGACTCGCGTGTACCTCATCCAGGTGCTCGCGGTGGCGGGGGTGGGGATCGCGCTGGGGCTCGTCGCCGGGCTGGTCGCGGTGCCGTTGGTCGGCGCGCTCGCCGGCGCGGTGCTGCCGGTGGCACCCGGCTTCGTGGTGGCGCCGCTGCCGCTCGCGCTGGCGGCGCTGTACGGCCTGCTGATCGCGCTCGCCTTCTGTGCGCCCGCGCTGGTGGCGGCGGGGCGCGTGCCCGCCGCGGCGCTGCTGCGCGGCGTCCATGATCGGCGGGCGCGCGGCGGGCGCGTCGCCGCCGCCTGGATGGCGGCGGCGGGCACCGCGCTGGTGGCGCTGGTGCTCGCGACGAGCGAGCGGCCGCTGTTCGCCGCCGGCTTCCTCGGCGCCGCCGCGGCGACGCTGCTGTTGCTCGTCGCGCTCGGTCATGCGGTGCGCTGGCTCGCGGCGCGCGTGCCGCCGCCGCGCCGACCGCTGCCGCGGCTCGCGCTCGCCGCGCTTCATCGCCCGGGAGCGCGCACTGTCGCGTTGGTGGTCGCGCTCGGGCTTGGTCTGACGCTGTTCGTGCTGCTCGCGACGATCCGCACCAGCCTCGACGGCAATATCACCCGCAGCGTGCCCGAGCGCGCGCCGGCCTTGTTCGTGCTCGACGTGCCGCCCGAGCGCGAGCGCGACTTCCGCGCCACCGTCGTCGCGGCATCGCCGAAGGCGACGATCGCGACCGTGCCGCTGATGCGCGGCACGATTACCGGCTATGCCAAGACGCGCGTCGCCGATCTCGCCGAGATACCGGAAGGCGCCTGGGCTCTGCGCGGCGAGCGCGGGCTGACCTTCGCCGCGGCGCTGCCCGCGGGGAGTACCCTCAGCGCCGGCCATTGGTGGAGCACGGCGGAGGCGCGACGCCCGCTGGTGTCGGTCGACGAGCGGCTGGCGCAGTCGCTCGGGCTCAAGGTCGGCGACCCGCTGACGGTTTCGGTGCTGGGGCTGGAGCGCACCGCCACGATCGCCTCGTTCCGCCGTATCGCTTGGGACACGTTGGGCTTCAACTTCGTGCTGGTGTTCTCGCCCGGTGCGCTGGCCGACGTGCCGCACAATCTCGCCGCCACGATCGACATGCCCGCGGCGCGAACCGGCGCGGTGACGCGCGCGCTGCTGCCGCGATTCCCCTCGCTGTCGGTGATCGAGGTGGGCGGCGTGCTCGCGCAGGTGCAGACGGTGGTGCGCCAGATGGCGACCGCGATTGCCGCCGCGGCAGGCGTGGCGGTGCTCGCCGGCGTGGCGGTGCTGGTCGGCGCGATCGCCGCGGCGCGCGCGACTCGGACCTATGACGCGGTGGTGCTCAAGGTGCTCGGCGCGACGCGGCGGCAGGTACTGGTGATGCAGCTGCTCGAATATGCGCTGCTTGCGCTGGTGGCGGCGGCGGTGGCGCTGCTGCTCGGTGTCGCGGGCGGCTGGTATGTCGTCACCCGGCTGTTCGGCTTCGAGTGGCTGCCCGACTGGGGCGCGGTAGCGGCGACGCTGCTGGTGGGCGTGGCGACGACCGTGGCGATCGGTGTGGCCGGCAGCCTGCCGGTGCTGCGCGCGCGACCCGCGGCGGCACTACGCGAATTATGAGCCGCGACGCTGAGCGCGGCTCATCACCTTCCTGAACGAAGCGATTGCTCCACATCGATCCAACGCGCGTTAGGATCACGTTGAGTCGACAGGGACTTGGACGCTGCGCCCGGGAGGGCAGGAAGAGGGATGCCGGCGATGTCGGACACAGCAGATTTCGCGCTCTCGCGTCGCGGGGTGCTCGCCGGGAGCGCTGCCAGCGCGGTCGCCGCCGCCGCGCCCGCCGGCGCCGCGCCGCAGCGGACGCCCGCGAGCGCTACCCCAACCATGCCGGTGCGCCTCACCGTCAACGGGGAGAAGCGCGAGCTGGCGCTCGACCCGCGCACGACGCTCCTCGACGCGCTGCGCGAGCATCTCCACCTCACCGGCACCAAGAAGGGCTGCGACCATGGCCAGTGCGGCGCCTGCACGGTGATCGTACAGGGCCGGCGCATCAACTCGTGCCTCAGCCTCGCGCTCCAGCACGACGGCGACGAGATCACCACCATCGAGGGGCTGGGAACACCCGACAAGCTCCACCCGATGCAGGCCGCCTTCGTGAAGCACGACGGCTTCCAGTGCGGCTATTGCACGCCCGGGCAGATCTGCTCGGCGGTGGCGGTGCTCGACGAGATCAAGCGCGACGTGCCCAGCCATGTCCAGGGCGACCTCACCGCCAGGGCGCGCTTCAGCAACATGGAGCTGCGCGAGCGGATGAGCGGCAACATCTGCCGCTGTGGTGCCTATTCTAATATCGCCGAGGCGGTGGCCGAGGCGGCGGGAGAGCGCGCATGAGGAGCTTCACGTACGAGCGCGCCACGGACGCCGTCGCCGCGGCGCGCGCGGTGGCGCAGCGGCCCGGCGCCAAGTTCCTGGCCGGCGGCACCAACCTGCTCGATCTGATGAAGCTGGAGATCGAGACGCCGACGCATCTCGTCGACGTGCAGGACCTCGGTTTCGACAAGATCGAAAAGATCGGTGACGGCGGTCTGCGCATCGGCGCGCTGGTGACCAACACCGACCTCGCCGCCGACGCGCGCGTGCGACGCGACTATGGCGTGCTCAGCCGCGCGATCCTCGCGGGGGCCTCGGGCCAGCTGCGCAACAAGGCTTCGACCGCGGGCAACCTGCTCCAGCGCACGCGCTGCCCGTACTTTTACGACACCAACATGGCGTGCAACAAGCGCAAGCCCGGCGACGGCTGCGCTGCGATCGGCGGCTATTCGCGCCAGCTCGGCGTGATCGGGGTGAGCTCGTCGTGCATCGCCACCTTCCCCGGCGACATGGCGGTGGCGATGCGCGTGCTCGACGCGGTGGTGGAGACGGTCGACGCGAACGGCCAGCGCAGAAGCATCCCCATCGCCGACTTCCACCGTCTGTGGGGCGATCATCCCGAACAAGATACGACGTTGCGCGCCGGCGAGC
Organism: Sphingomonas sp. BK069; assembly: GCF_014193405.1. NCBI lineage: Bacteria > Pseudomonadati > Pseudomonadota > Alphaproteobacteria > Sphingomonadales > Sphingomonadaceae > Sphingomonas > Sphingomonas sp. BK069. The sequence goes on from NZ_JACHZH010000001.1 coordinate 114,215, forward strand.
TGATCACCGCGGTGGTGCTGCCCAAGCCACTCGGCGGGGAGCATTTCTACGAGAAGGTGCGCGATCGTGCCTCCTACGCCTACGCGCTGGTGTCGGTCGCGGCGGTGATCCAGCGTGACGGCAGCGGCCGGGTCGCGTTCGGCGGCGTCGCGCCCAAGCCGTGGCGTGTGGAGGAAGCGGAGGCGCTGCTCCCACAGGGCGCCGCGGCGGTGACCGCACGCGCCTTCCAGGGCGCCACGCCGACGAAGGACAATGCGTTCAAGCTGCCGCTGGCGACGCGCGCGCTCGCCGCGGTGCTCGCCCAGGCGAGCACGCCCGCGCAGAAGAAGGGTTGAGGCCATGAAGTTCGACACGCCAGCCGGCACCAACCCGATCGACGCGATGAAGGTGGTGGGCCGCGCGCACGATCGCATCGACGGCCCGCTCAAGACGAGTGGCCGTGCCCCCTATGCCTATGAGCATCACGAGGTCGCCGCCAATCAAGCCTATGGTTATGTCGTCGGCGCGGCGGTGGCAAAGGGCCGGATCCGCACGCTCGACACCGCCGCCGCTAAGGCGGCGCCGGGCGTGATCGCGGTGGTGACTGCCGCCGACGCGGGCAAGCTCGGCAAGGGCAAGTACAACACGGTCAAGCTGTTCGGCGGCCCCGACGTCGACCATTATCATCAGGCGATCGCGCTGGTGGTGGCCGAGACGTTCGAGCAGGCGCGCGCCGCCGCCGCGCTGGTGCGGGTCGATTACGCGCGCACCAAAGGTCGCTTCGACCTCGACAGCGCGCTCAAGACCGCGCCGCTCACCGGCGGCGACAGCGATGAGGGCAGCGGCGCCCCGCCGGTCGATCGCACCGGCGCGTTCGAGCAGGCCTTCGCCGCGGCGCCGGTCAAGCTCGACCAGCGCTACACCACGCCGGATCACAGCCACGCCATGATGGAGCCCTTCGCCTCACTGGCGATGTGGGCGGGCGATGAGCTGACGGTATTCACCTCCAACCAGATGATCGACTGGGGCCGCGGCGATCTCGCGACCACGCTCAACATGCCCAAGGAGAAGGTGCGGCTGATCTCGCCCTATGTCGGCGGCGGGTTCGGCGGTAAGCTGTTCCTGCGCGCCGACGCGGTGCTGGCGGCGCTCGGCGCGCGCGCGGCGGGGCGGCCGGTCAAGGTCGCGCTCACCCGCCCGCAGATGGCGAACAACGCCACCCACCGCCCCGCGACGCGCCAGCGCATCCGCATCGGCGCCACGCCGGACGGCACGATCACCGCGATCGCGCACGAGAGCGGCTCGGGCGACCAACCCGGCGGCGGCCCCGAGACCGCTGTCAACCAGACCAAGCTGCTGTACGCCGGCAAGAACCGGCTGACGGCGATGCGGCTGGCGGTGCTCGACCTGCCCGAGGGCAATGCGATGCGCGCGCCGGGAGAGGCGCCGGGCATGATGGCGCTGGAGATCGCGATCGACGAGATGGCCGAGCAGCTCAAGCTCGACCCCGTCGACTTCCGCGTCCGCAACGACACGATGGTCGATCCCGAGAAGCCCGAGCGGCGCTTCTCCGAGCGTCAGCTGGTGCGCTGCCTGCGCGAGGGCGCCCAGCGCTTCGGCTGGTCGCGGCGCGAGGCCACGCCGGCGCAGGTGCGCGACGGCCGCTGGCTGGTGGGGATGGGCGTGGCCTCGGCCTTCCGCAACCACATCAACTATCCCTCGGGCGCGCGCGTGCGGCTCGGGCGCGACGGTCGCGTGACGGTTGAGACCGACATGACCGACATCGGCACCGGCAGCTACACGATCATCGCCCAAACCGCGGCCGAGATGATGGGCGTGCCGATCGAGCATGTCAGCGTGAAGCTGGGCGATTCCGCTTTCCCGGTCTCCGCCGGATCGGGTGGCCAGTTCGGCGCCGCCAATGCCACCGCCGGGGTCTACGCCGCCTGTGTGAAGCTGCGCGAGGCGGTGGCGCAGCGCGTCGGGGTGAACTCCGCAGACGCGCGCTTCGCGGACGGCAAGGTGTTCTCAGGCAATCACTCCGTGCCGCTCGCAGAGGCGGCGGCGCAGGGCGAGCTGACCGGCGAGGACAAGATCGAATATGGCGGGCTCGACAAGAGTTGGCAGCTCTCCACCTTCGGCGCGCATTTCGTCGAGGTGGGTGTCGATGCCTATACCGGCGCGACGCGGCTGCGGCGCATGCTGGCGGTGTGCGCCGCCGGGCGGATCATCAATCCCAAGTCGGCGCGCAGCCAGGTGATCGGCGCGATGACGATGGGCGTCGGCTCGGCGCTAATGGAGGAACTGGCGGTCGACACGCGATTCGGTCTGTTCATCAATCACGACCTCGCCACCTATGAGGTGCCGGTCCACGCCGACATCCCGCACCAGGAGGTCGTCTTCCTCGACGAGGCCGACGACAAGGCCAACCCGATGAAGGCGAAGGGAGTCGGCGAACTCGGCCTGTGCGGGGTCGGCGCCGCGGTGGCGAACGCGATCTACAACGCCACCGGTGTCCGCGTGCGTGACTATCCGGTCACACTCGACAAACATCTGTCGCAGCTGCCCGCGCTCGTCTGACCCGCAATGCCGCCGCCTGTGGACGCGTCTGCTCGAAAGAGCGGGCGCGTTCTCGCGTTATCCTACAAGCGACGCCCTGTCTCGTAGGCGCAAGTGGCTTGAATACCTACGGTTCACAGCCCGGGGCCGGTAAAAACAGAAAGCAGCAGTGCAGAAGAATAAAGAAAATGATTGAATTAAATCGCTTTGTCGGAGGAGATTGTCTGATCAATCGGCGATGAGATTATACCGCAGGCCGAGTTGACAGCGCGGTTCTACTTGATAGCGTTATCACATCTGGTGACCTCACAGGGGCACCGGCCGTGCCTGCGGAAGGTTCCGCAGCAGCGCACCAGGGGGGGATGATGAAGCGCCTTAACGTCTTTTCGAAGCTTGCTCTGTCCACGTCGCTGGGGGCGCTGGCGATCGCCGCCGCGCCCGCATTCGCGCAGGCCACCGGCGGTGAGCCGTCGGCGACCAACGCCCAGCCTGGCGGGGGCCAGGCCGTTGACAGCGACACCGCGCGGTCGGGCACCGTCGCGGATCAGGAGAATGGCGCGGTCGACGACATCGTCGTCACCGGCGTCCGTGCCAGCCTCGATCGCGCGATCGCGATCAAGCGCGACTCGCCGGGTGTCGTCGACGCGATCTCGGCCGAGGACATCGGCAAATTCCCTGACACCAACCTCGCGGAGTCGCTCCAGCGTATCACGGGCGTGTCGATCAACCGCGTCAACGGTGAGGGCTCGCAGGTCTCGGTCCGCGGCTTCTCGGGCGGCTTCAACCTCGTGACGATCAACGGCCGTCAGCTGCCCGCGACCAACATCGACACCAGCGGCGGCAATCTGTTCGCGCGCGGCGCGGGCCGCTCGTTCGACTTCCAGAACATCGCGTCGGAAGGCGTAAGCGGGCTGGAGGTCTATAAGACCGGCCGCGCCGCGGTGCCGACCGGCGGCATCGGCGCGACGATCAACATCAACACGCGCAAGCCGCTCGACTCACGCGAGACCGGCGTCACCGGCTCGATCGGCGCCAAGGCGCTGTACGACACCTCGGTGGAGAAGGCGGTCGGCGACAAGCACCGCGTCACGCCCGAGGTCTCGGGCGTGCTCAACTACAAGAACGAGGAGGGCACGTTCGGCGCCGCGGTGTTCGGCAGCTACCAGCTGCGCTACTCGGCATCGGCGCAGTCGAATCCGAACTATTGGAACGTCATTCCGACCGCGGACTTCTTCAACCCGGGCACGTTCATCAACTCGACCACGGTGCTCGACGGCAACAAGCCGACGGCGCCGTACGTGCTGGTGCCCAACGACAGCCGCTACCAGTTCTCCGAGAACCGCCGCGAGCGCATCAACTTTCAGGGCGTGCTGCAATTCCGCCCGACCGACACACTCGAGTTCACGGTCGACAGCCTGTTCGCGCAGAACCGCCTGCGCGAGCAGCGCAGCGAGCAGACCAACTGGTTCAACCGCCCGTTCAGCGAGGTCCGCTTCGACGACAACCCGAACATGGCGACCGCGATCTTCCTGCGCGACTATCTGCCCACCAGCCCGAAGGACGAGGGCTTCGAGCAGCAGCAGGCGGCTACCAAGGCGCGGCTGGCCTCAGTCGGTCTCAACGTGAAGTGGGACTTCGCGCCCAACTTCACGCTGACGCTCGACGGGCATCACTCCGAGTCTAAGTCGTCGCCGGACAATCCCAACGGCACCACTGCCACCACGGTCGCGCTCGGCGCGCCGGTGATCGCGGGTCACTCGCTCGACTTCAGCACCGGCTTCCCGCAGCAGGCGCAGATAATCAACGACTGCTACCGCGCCACCCCGGCCGACGCGCCGAAGGGCAATTGCAACGGCGTGCTCGACATCGGCGATCTCGGCGCGGCGCCGGCGCGCACGATCATCTCGCGCCAGACGCAGCGGATCGACCAGATCCAGGCGCGGCTGGGCTGGGATCTCGGCGGCGGCAGCCGCTTCGACGCGGGCGCGTCGTACACCGACTCGAAGATGCACTCGACGCAGACACAGACCCAGCAGACGCTGGGCGACTGGGGCCTGCAGAACCCGGGCATCATCCAGCAGCTGGCGCCCGATCTGGTCCAGCAATATTGCCTGACCTGCAAGTTCGACCACTTCAACCCGGCGTCCGAAGGCTCGTCGCTGATCGCCTTCCGCGGCAACGCCATCGACCTCTATAACGTGCTGAGCCCCTATTATACGGGTCTCGGCCAGCCGCCGGCGCCCTCGGCGCCCGCGGACGACACGGTACAGGAGAAGATCTGGGCGGTGTTCGGCCAGTTCACCTGGAATGGCGAGGTCGCCAACCGTCCCGCCAACCTCGTGATCGGCGCGCGCTACGAGCAGACCCGCGTCGTCTCTGACGCGGTGCAGACGTACAACAACATCGTCTGGACCGCGGATAACGACTTCCGTGGCGATGCCAGCGGCGTGTTCACCGCGATTCGGCAGCGCGGCAAGTACGAGAACCTGCTGCCCGCGGTCGACTTCAGCATCGAGCCGATCACGAACGTCAAGGCGCGTGTCTCGTTCAGTCGGACGCTGGCGCGGCCCGATTACGGCAACCTGTTCGCCACCGCCTCGGCGGGCGCGCCGGGTCGCCCGACGCTGCTCGGCGGTATTCCGACCGGCAGCACCGGCAACGCCAACCTGCTGCCGCTGCTGTCGGACAACTTCGACGTGTCGCTGGAATGGTATTACAAGCCGTCGAGCTTCGTGTCGGTCGGCTTCTTCGACAAGCGCGTCGCCAACTTCCTCGGCACCGGCGTGATCAATCAGAACCTGTTCGGTCTGCGCGATCCCAGCTCGGGCGCGGCGGGTTCGCGGTCGGGCACCGCGGCGGCGTTCCTCCGTTCCAGCGGCTATGACCTGAGCGACGTCAACCTGTTCACCTACACCGCGCTGCTCGTGCAGAACGGCGGCAACCAGACGGCGGCGACCACGCAGTTCAACGCCAATTATGTCGCCGGCCGCGGCCTGCAGCAGACCTTTGTCGACCAGGTGCTGTCGCAGATCGACATCTCGTCCGACGCGAACGATCCGCTGTTCAACTTCTCGGTGTCGCAGCCGATCAACAATCGCGAGGGCAAGATCCACGGCTTCGAGCTGGCGTGGACCAACTTCTTCGGCAACACGGGCTTCGGCTTCGCCGGTTCGTTCACCAAGGTGAGCGGGGACGTGAACGTCGATCCTTATGCCGACCCGACCGTCAACATCTTCGCGCTGACCGGCCTGGGCAACAGTGCCAACGCCACTGCGATCTACGACAAGAACGGCATCTCGGCGCGTCTCGCCTATAACTGGCGCGACAAGTACCTCGCCGCGACCAACCAGGGCGGCAACCGCAACCCGCTGTTCGTGGCGCCGTTCGGCACGCTCGACGTCAACATCAGCTACGACGTCAACGACACGATCGCGGTGACGCTGGAGGGGATCAATCTGACCAGCGAGAGCGTCAAGACCTATGGCCGTACCGAGCGCAACCTGGTGCTGGCGCAAGAGCTGAAGCCGCGCTTCCTTCTGGGCGCGCGCTACAAGTTCTGACGGTGAGGGGAGGGGCCGCCGCCCGTGGCGGTCCCCTTCTCTTTCTTGGGAAGCGACCGCCTTCCTCTGTCTTCCGTCATCCTGGACTTGTTCCAGGATCCACCGTGATACGAGAGCCTCACCGTTCGAGTGGGCGGCACGGTGGATCCCGAGACGAGTTCGGGATGACGGCCGTTTCTACGTCGGTACGACGGTGCAAATCGTCGCTTTCGTGCTGAAATGCGCTGGTGCACAACGGCCCGGGAGAGAGCGGCGTCGCCGCGTCGAGAGAATCGCATGAATCGAGTCCTGCTCAACAACGTCGATCACGCCGAGCTGCGCGTGGCGCCGCGCGTCGGTGCCGAGTTCGGTGACCGCGCCAACCAGCTCCCGATCTATCCTGCCGAGTTCGAACAGGCACAGCGCGACTTCCCGATCCTGTTCCGCCGCGACGGTGACTCGATCGACGCGATCGTGTTGCTCGGCCTCGACTCGGACGAGAACCTCTTCCTCGGTGAGCAGGGCTGGACCAGCCGTTACGTCCCGGCCATCCAGCGTCGCGGCCCCTTCTCGATCGCGCTGGCGCACGACGCGGGTGGCGACGAGACGGGCGAGCCGATGGTCCACGTCGACCTCGATGACCCGCGCGTCGGCGACGACGCCGGCCTGCCGCTCTTCCTGCCGCACGGCGGCGATGCGCCGTACCTCCAGCATGTCTCGGCGGCGCTGCGCACCATCTACGAGGGCGCGCAGCAGGCGCGCGCGATCAACGCTCAGCTCGCCACGGCGGGGCTGCTGCGCGATGTCGTGCTCGAGATCGATCTCGGCGAGGAGGGCGGCTACAACGTGCCGGGCGTGCTCGCGGTCGATGAGGGCGCGCTCGCCGCACTGCCCGACGCCGACGTGGTGCGGCTCCACCGCGCCGGATTGCTGCGGCTCGCGACCATGGCGGCGGCGTCGCTGGCGAACGTGTCGCGGCTCATCGAGCTCAAGAACAAGCGGCGGGCGGCGGCGTGACCGCGACGCCGATCACCGATCGGCGCGCGCGCGAGATCGCGGCGGACGATCCCGCGGCACACGACCTCGCCGCGCTGGTCGCGGCGGGCGAGCCGGTGGTGGTGCGCGGGCTCGTCGCGGACTGGCCGCTGGTTGCGGCGGGGCGGAAGGGGCCGCGCGCGGTGGCCGACTATCTGCTCGACTTCTACAACGGCCATCCGGTGGTGGGCTATACCGCGCGTGCCGAGCTGGGCGGCCGCTACTTCTACGACGCCGAGCTGACCCGGCTCGACTTCGAGGGCGAGCGCATCCGCCTCGACGACTATCTCGCGCGCCTGCTCGTCGCGCGTGACCGCGAGGACGCCGAGTCCTTCTACGTCGGCTCGACCGACCTGGACCTGTTCTTCCCCGGTCTCGCCGAGGCCAACCCGCTGCCCGAGGCGGGGTTCGACCGCGCGCTGCGGAGCATCTGGATCGGCAACCGCACCACCGCGGTGGCGCACCACGACATGTCGAACAACGTCGCGGTGGTCGGCGCCGGGCGCCGCCGCTTCACGCTCTTTCCGCCCGACCAGGTCGCCAACCTCTACCCCGGCCCGCTCGCGCCCACGCCGGGCGGGCAGGTGGTCTCGATGGTCGACTTCCGCGACCCCGACCTCGATCGCTACCCGCGCTTCGCCGAGGCGGTCGCGGCGGCGCAGGTGGCCGAGCTCGAGCCGGGCGACGCCGTGGTCTATCCCGCGCTGTGGTGGCACCAGGTCGAGGCGCTCGACTCGTTCAACGTCCTCGTCAACTACTGGTGGAACGAGGCGCCGGGCTTCATGGACACGCCCATGAACACGCTGCTCCATGCTTTGCTCAGCCTGCGCGATCGCCCCGCCGGCGAGAAGGCGGCCTGGCGCGCGATGTTCGACTATTACGTGTTCGGCGATGCCGAGCGACCCGCGGCGCATCTGCCCGCGCACGCGCGCGGCGCGCTGGCGCGGCTCGACGAGCTCGGCGCGCGGCGGCTCCGCGCCGAGCTGCTGCGGAAGCTCAACCGGTGAGGCCGGTGCGCCGTGTCGTCATTGCCGGGGGCGGCACCGCGGGCTGGCTCGCCGCCGCGATCCTGACGCGCCAGCTCGGCGCGCTGATCGAGGTCACGTTGGTCGAATCGGAGGAGATCGGCACGGTCGGCGTTGGCGAATCGACGATCCCGACGGTGCGCGCCTTCCACCAGCTGATCGGCATCGACGAGCAGGATTTCGTCCTCGCCACCGGCGCCAGCTACAAGCTCGGCATCTCGTTCGAGGGCTGGTCGCGGCCCGACGAGCGCTACCTCCACTCGTTCGGCACGCTGGGCCGGTCGACCTGGATGGCGGACTTCCACCATTTCTGGCTCGAGGCGCGCGCGCAGGGCGTCGCCGAGGAGATCGGCGCCTATTGCGTCGAGCATGAGGCGGCGCGTGCCGGGCGCTTCGCCGGGCCGCCCGCGGCCTCGCTCAATTACGCCTTCCACTTCGATGCCGCGCGTTATGCCCGCTATCTGCGCGAGCGTTGCGAGAGCGACGGCCTCCTCCGCGTCGAGGGACGGATCGAGCGCGCCGAGCGCGACGCCAGCGGTGACATCGCCGCGCTGGTGATGGCCGACGGTCGTCGGGTGGAGGGTGACTTCTTCCTCGACTGCACCGGCTTCCGCGCGCTGCTCATCGGCGAGACGCTCGGGGTCGGCTACGAGGACTGGACCGACTGGCTGCCGACTGACCGCGCCATCGCGGTGCAGACCGCCGCGGTCGGACCGGCGGTGCCGTTTACCCGCGCGATCGCGCACGACGCCGGCTGGCAGTGGCGCATCCCGCTGCAGCACCGCATCGGCAACGGCATCGTCTACAGCAGCGCCTACCTCTCCGACGACGCGGCGCGCGCGCGGCTGCTCGGCACGATCGAGGGCGAGGTGCTGATCGAGCCGCGGCTGATCCGTTTCCGTACCGGGCGGCGTGAGCGCGCGTGGGAGCGCAACTGCGTCGCGCTGAGCCTCGCCGGCGGCTTCGTCGAGCCGCTCGAGTCGACCAGCATCCACCTGATCATGATCGCGCTGACGCGGTTGCTCCAGCTCTTCCCCTATGACGGGGTGACCGAGTCCTTGGCGGCGCGCTTCAACGACATGGCGCGTCGCGAGATCGAGGGCGTGCGCGACTTCATCATCCTCCATTATCACGTCAACCAGCGCGACGAGCCGTTCTGGCAGCGGCTGCGCGACATGTCGCTGCCGGACAGCCTGGCGGCGCGGCTGGCGCTGTTCCGAGAGGGCGCCCAGGCCTTCCAGGCCAGCGACGAGCTGTTCACCGTCACCTCCTGGGTCCAGGTGCTGCTCGGCCAGCGGCTCTTGCCCGAAGCGCACAATCGGGTCGCGCGCCTGATGCCGCCGGGGCGGCTCGCCGCGACGCTCGCCGAACTCGGCCGCGACGTGACGCGGCAGGTGGCCGCGCTACCGACGCATCAGCAGTATCTCGATCGGCTCGCCGCGCCCGCTCCCGCAGCGTGATCGAAGCGTCTTCCGTTAACCGGCGCGGTCGAGCTGCTCGAGGGCAAGAACTCGATCTGGCTGCGGGTACGACGCGGCAAGGTCCGCGGCGGCGTCGCGCTCCGTGCCGCTTACGCAGCGGACGGCGGCTTCGACGCGTGGCTCGTCACGCCCGAGCCGGGTGCGGCGCTGCGGTTGGGGCGGAGAGCGTGATCGGCCGCCATGTCGTCGCGCTACGGCTGACCCATGCCGACCTGCACCGGCTCCAGCTCCAGGCGTGGCTCACCGGGCGCGTGCCGCTGCTGGTGCCGTTCCACCCGCGCGATCTCTACGTGCTCGACGGCGACGACGATCCGCTGGACGCCAAGGGTAGGGTCGAGGCGGCGCAGCGCGGGGTCAACGGCGGACTGCTGTACCTGCGCTTCGACACGCCCGACTTCCGCAGCCTGCTCTATCTCCAGAACCTCTGTCGCCGACCCCGCCACAGAGCGGCTCCAGGCCGTTGCCCTGTGGCTGTGGCACGCTCCCGTCCTGTTCGATCGCGCGCTGGCGAGCGAGGGCTGGCATGTGGCGCAGCATCTTTCCTTCCTCGTCACCGCGCTGCTGTTCTGGACCGCGATGCTGCACCGGCGCACACCGGGCGGCATGGCGGCGCTGTGCCTCGTCGTCACCGCGATCGTGTCGGGCGCGCTCGGCGCGCTGATGGCCTTCGCCACCACCCCCTGGTACGTCGGCTACGCCAGCCTCGGCATGGCGCCGTTCGGTCTGACCCCGGCGGAAGATCAGCAGCTCGCCGGGTTGCTGATGTGGGTGCCGGGCGGGCTGGTCCATGCCGGTGCCGCGCTGGTGCTGATGCGGCGGCTGCTCACTGACGCTGCACCGAAAGCACGCCATGCCGGCTAGCCTGAAGTGGCTCGCGCTGCTGCTCGCGGCCAGTGTCCTGGCGGCGATGGCGGCCGGCGCGGTGATGTACGCCGAGACGCGCGCGCGTACCCGCGTGATGGCGGAGCAGGTGAGCGGCTGGACGGTCACGGCGGGCCGCGCCGCGATCGCGCGCTATGGCTGCGGCAGCTGTCACGCCATTCCCGGCGTCGCGGGCGCGAGCGGTTCGGTCGGCCCGTCGCTGGCGAAAGTGGCGGTGCGGGCGTCCATCGCAGGGCGCCTGCCGAACGATGCGGAGGCGATGGCGCTCTGGCTGCGCCATCCGCAGGCCGTCACGCCGCGGAACGGCATGCCCGAGCAGGGCGTAACGAGGAGCGACGCGCGTGATATCACCGCTTACCTCTATACTCTGAAGTGAGGAGGTCCTCGAGCTGATGTCTAGGCCAAGCCTCTATGAGGGAGCGACCAGCCTAGCCCGTTGTAGCAGTCGTAGGTAGGGCAGGTGATCCGGCCCATTGGCCGGAGGTGCCGCCGACACTTCGCTGACCCTGTGACCGCGGTTTTCTGCGATGGTGACCCCTACGGGGCTCGAACCCGTGTTTCAGCCGTGAAAGGGCCGCGTCCTAACCACTAGACGAAGGGGCCACTAGGGCGGCTGGTCGGTTACGGGCAAAGCGCGGGGCGGTCAAGCCGGTTCGCCGCCGTGCGCCTCACACTGCCCAGGCAGCATCGTCGAGGTGGAGCTCGGCGGCACCGCGGCCGCTCCACTCGTCGATCCGCGCGCGCCCGGCCAGCCACAGCCGGCGTGACGGGCCCGCGGCGAGCAGTGCCTGTCCTAGTGCGGTGTCGGCGGCGCGGAACGCCATCGCCTTGAGGCTGCGCCCGTCGTCGCCCGCGACGATCGCGCGGACATGGCCGCTGCCGACCACGTCGACCTTGATCGTGCGCACCGGCCCGACCGCGACGCGCGGCGCCGGCCAGCCGCTGCCGTACGGGCCGCCGGCCTCGAGCGTCTCGACCAGCGCCGCGGTGACCCCGCCCGGCGCCAAGACCGAGTCGACCAGCAGCGCACGGCCGGCCTGTGCCGTGGCGACGGTGTCGGCCAGCCGGGCCTCGATCCAGTCGGCGAAGGCGGGGACCTGATCGACGGCGATCGTCAGCCCCGCCGCCATCGCGTGGCCACCTCCGGCCAGCAGCAGCCCCTGCTCGCGCGCGGCCAGCACCGCGGCGCCGAGGTCGACGCCGGTGATCGAGCGGCCCGAGCCCTTGCCGACGCCGCTCTCGTCGAGCGCGATGACGATCGCGGGGCGGCCGGTCTTCTCCTTGAGCCGGCCCGCGACGATCCCGATCACGCCGGGGTGCCAGCCGCTGCCGGCGACGACGCCGACCGCACGGTCCTGGTGGAGCAGCGCCTCGGCGGCCTCCTGCACCATCGCCTCGATCGCGCGGCGTTCCTCGTTGAGGCGGTCGAGTTCGGCGGCGAGCGCGCGCGCCTCGACCGGGTCGCTCGTGGTCAGCAGCCGTACGCCGAGGTCGGCGCGGCCCACGCGGCCGCCGGCGTTGATCCGCGGTCCCAGCGCGAAGCCGAGATCGGTCGCGGTCGGCGCGCGCGTCAGCCGTGCCGCGTCGGCCAGCGCCGCTAGGCCGATGTTGCGGCGCTGCGCCATCACCTTGAGGCCTTGCGCGACGAAGGCGCGGTTGAGCCCGCGCAGCTGCGCCACGTCGGCGACGGTGCCGAGCGCGACGAGGTCGAGCAGCTCGAGCAGCTTGGGCTCGGTGCGCGCGGCGAAATGACCGCGCACGCGCAGCACGCGCAGCAGCGCCGCGCCGAGCAGGAAGGCGACCCCCACCGCGGCGAGATGGCCGTGCGCGGCGCCGTCGGTCTCGTCGCGCCGGTTAGGGTTCACCACGGCGTGCGCGCGCGGCAGCTCGGTGGCGCATTGGTGGTGATCGACCACGATGACGTCGGCGCGCGCCGCGGCGAGCGCCTCGAACGCCTGTGCGCCGCAGTCGACCGTCACGATCAGCGTCGCGCCCTCGGCAGCGAGCCGCTCCATCGCCGCCACGCTGGGCCCATAGCCTTCGGTCAGCCGGTCGGGGATGTAGACGCGGGGGTCGCGCCCGAGCGCGCCAAGCAGCCGCGCCAGCAGCGCCGATGAGGTCGCGCCGTCGACGTCATAGTCGCCGAACACCGCAACCTGCTCGCCCGCCACCACCGCGTCGGCGAGCCGCTCGGCGGCGGCATCCATGTCGCGGAAGATCGAGGGGTCGGGCATGAAGCCGCGGATCGACGGCGCCTTGTGCGCCTCGAGCCCGTCGCGCGGGCAACCGCGCGCGAGCAGCAACTGGGTGAGGAGGTCGTCAGGCACGAACCGCTCGCGCTGGTCGGCCGCCAGCGCGCGCCAGTGCCAGGGCTGGCCCAGGATCGAGCGCTCGACATCGAGTACGTGACGCATCGCGAAGCTCCTACCGCACGCCGCAGGGGCAAGTCACGCGCCGCGAAGCAGGTAAGAAAATTCGCGGATGAAACATTGTAACATCGTGACGCATCACCTAATTGACGCCGCATGTCGTCCTCGCCCGTCCCTAGCAGCGAACACCCCGGTCGGATCGATCGCTGGGCGATCTGGCTGTCGGCGGCGTGCGTCGTCCATTGCCTCGCCACCACCGCCGCGGTGGCGCTGCTGTCGACCGCGGGCGGGCTGCTCGGCAGTCCGCTGATCCACGAGGTCGGGCTGGTACTCGCGCTCGCGCTCGGACTGCTCGCCTTCGGGCGCGGCGTGCTGGCGCACCGGCGACTACTGCCGATCGTGCTCGGCGGCGGCGGGCTGGCGCTGATGGCGGCGGCGATCGTCGTGCCGCACGGGGACTCGCACGTGGTCGAGTCGTTGCTGACCATCGCCGGGGTCGTGCTGCTGGCGGCGGGGCATACGGTCAATCGCCGCGCCCACGGCTGAGCCGGCGCTTGCTGCGCGGCCATAGCGCGCTTAATTTGGATCGACCATGTCGCATCGTCACCACGAACCCGAGGGCGCGGACCTGCTGGCCGCCGCGCGCAGCACGCTCGAGCGATCGGGTGAGCAGTGGACCGCGATGCGCGAGAGCGTCTACGCGGCGCTGAGCGGCTTCGCCAAGCCCGCCTCTGCCTATGATATCGCGGAGGAAGTGTCGCGCAGCCAGGGGCGGCGGATCGCGGCCAATAGCGTGTACCGCATCCTCGACCTGTTCGTCACCGCCAACCTGGCGCAGCGAGTCGAGAGCGCCAACGCCTACGTCGCCAACGCGCATCCGGGCTGCCGCCACGACTGTATCTTCCTGGTATGCGACGGTTGCGGCACCACCACCCACCTCGACGACGACTCGCTCACGCGCGGGCTGCGCGACGCCGCCGCGGCCTCGGGCTTCGCCGCCGAGCGGCCGGTGATCGAGCTGCGCGGGCGCTGCCGCGACTGTGCCGCCGCCACGCACTGAACCGCCGATTCCGGTAATCGACAGGCTGATGTCGCTCAGCTATTCCGCGTAGATGGCTGATGCCCCCGATACCCCGCTGCTCGACACGGTCGAGACGCCCGACGCGCTCCGCACCCTGAAGCCCGACCAGCTCCGCCAGCTCGCCGACGAGCTGCGCCAGGAGACGATCTCCGCCGTGGGCCACACTGGCGGCCACCTCGGCTCCGGCCTGGGCGTGGTCGAGCTGACCGTGGCGATCCACTATGTCTTCGACACCCCGCGCGACCGGTTGATCTGGGACGTCGGTCACCAATGCTATCCGCACAAGATCCTGACCGGGCGGCGCGATCGTATCCGCACGCTGCGGCAGGGCGGCGGGCTTTCGGGCTTTACCAGGCGCAGCGAGAGCGAATATGATCCGTTCGGCGCGGCGCACAGTTCCACCTCGATCTCGGCCGCGCTTGGCTTCGCCACCGCCAACAAGCTGAGCGGCGCGCCCGGCAAGGCGATCGCGGTGATCGGCGACGGCGCGATGTCCGCGGGCATGGCCTATGAGGCGATGAACAACGCCGAGACCGCGGGCAACCGGCTGGTGGTGATCCTCAACGACAATGACATGTCGATCGCGCCGCCGGTCGGCGGACTGTCGGCCTATCTGTCGCGCATGGTGTCGAGCCGCGAGTTCCTCAGCGTGCGCGAGCTGGCCAAGCGGCTCGCGCGCCGGCTGCCGCGGCCGTTCCACACCTCGCTGCGCAAGACCGACGAATATGCCCGCGGCATGACGATGGGCGGCACGCTGTTCGAGGAGCTGGGCTTCTACTATGTCGGGCCGATCGACGGCCACAATCTCGACCATCTCATCCCCGTGCTGGAGAACGTGCGCGACGCGGCGGAGGGGCCGATCCTCGTCCACGTCGTCACCAAGAAGGGCAAGGGCTACGCGCCCGCCGAGAATGCCGCGGACAAATACCACGGCGTGCAGAAGTTCGACGTGATCACCGGCACCCAGGCCAAGGCGCCGCCGGGGCCGCCGGCCTATCAGAACGTCTTCGGCCAGGTGCTCAGCGCCGCGGCGGACAAGGACCAGCGAATCTGCGCGATCACCGCGGCGATGCCCTCGGGTACCGGGCTCGACCTGTTCGCCAACGCGCATCCGGAGCGTTTCTTCGACGTCGGCATCGCCGAGCAGCACGCGGTGACCTTCGCCGCCGGGCTCGCGGCGCAGGGAATGCGGCCGTTCTGCGCGATCTACTCGACCTTCCTGCAGCGCGCCTACGACCAGGTGGTGCACGACGTCGCGATCCAGAACCTGCCGGTGCGCTTCGCGATCGACCGCGCCGGGCTGGTCGGCGCCGACGGCGCCACCCACGCGGGCAGCTTCGACGTCACGTATCTCGCCACCTTGCCCAACATGGTGGTGATGGCGGCGGCGGACGAGGCCGAGCTGGCGCATATGGTGCAGACCTGCGTCGAGCATGATTCTGGGCCGATCGCGGTGCGCTACCCGCGCGGCAACGGTACCGGCGTGGCAATACCCGCCGAGCCGAAGGCGCTCGAGATCGGCAAGGGCCGGATCGTGCGCGAGGGCAAGAAGGTGACGATCCTGTCGCTCGGCACGCGGCTGGGCGAGGCGCTCAAGGCGGCCGACGCGCTCGACGCCAAGGGGCTATCGACCACGGTGGCGGACCTGCGCTTCGCCAAGCCGCTCGACGAGGCGCTGATCCGCCGCCTGCTCACGTCGCACGAGGTGGCGGTGACGATCGAGGAGGGCGCGATCGGCGGGCTCGGCGCGCACGTGCTGACGCTGGCCTCCGACGAGGGGCTGACCGACGCCGGCCTGCGCATCCGCACGATGCGGCTGCCCGACCTGTTCCAGGACCAGGACAAGCCCGACGTGCAATATGCCGAGGCGGGGCTCGATGCCGACGCGATCGTGCGCACCGTGCTGACCGCGCTGCGCTACAACGAGGCGGGCGCGATCGCGCGCGCCTGACGCGGGCGTGACCGGCTGGGAGAAGGTCGGCGCGCTCACCGCGCTGTACGTGATCGGCGCGCTCTGGGCCAATTGGCTGATGGTGCGCCGGGTGCGCGGCGCGGTGGCGGCGCGCGCGGTCTGGACAGCGGCGGACTTCGACGCCTGTTTCCCTGAGCTCGACCCGCGCGTCGCGCCGGCGGTGCGGGATGCGTTGGCGCCGCTTTATGGCGTGGGCGTGGAGCCGCGGCCGGAGGACACGCTGCGTCGCTTCCTCAAGCTCGACCGGGGAGAGGTGGAGGACGTGGCGCTCGACGCGGCGGCGCGGCTCGGGCTGTTCCGTGAGGTGGAGCGGGAGGCGCTGCTGGTGGCGGACCTGCCGGATGTGGCGGCGCTGGTGCGGTATCTGGGGCAGAGGGTGAGGCAATCCTAGTTCCTCCCCACGAGCGTGGAGGATCTGGCGCCCGTGTGTCGCCGTGGACCTGCCAGTCGCAACCCGTTGCGCTTTCACGCATTCCGCTCCCCATGCCGCGCGAATGTTGAGAAAGTTGAGTCACCGGCGCAGCATGGCTCAACATCGCCGCGATCAGACGCACGCGTCCGCTATATCGACGGTGAGAAAAAGCGGCGCGATCCTCGCATGGTCTCGCCGCATAGGACAGACGAGACTTGCCAAGCGCTCATCCACGCCCTATCGTTTAACGCGTTAAACGGAGGTGCGGTTGCTCGGCGTCAGGCTCGACACGGAACTGGAGGAGCGGCTCGCCGCGGTCGCGCGTACGCAGGGCCGTAGCAAGAGCGACATCGCGCGCGAGGCGGTGCGGCGCTATGTCGAGCTGCACGACGAGGCGTTCCGGCGCGAGGCGCGGCGCCAGTCGCAGCGCGCGTCGCGCCGCGACACGCAGCAGGACTATGCCTTCTGGGAGACGATCGAGGCGGAGGACTCGGCATGGCGGTGACGCCGGCTGAGCAGGCGACCGGCGCGGCCGACACCGTGCCCGCGATCACGCACGGCGCCATCGTCGAGCTCGCCGCACCCGAGGCGGCGACCGGCGGCCCGCGCGTGTGCGTCGTGGTCCAGGCCGATCTGTTCAACGAGACCCACGCCACCGTCACGCTGTGTCCGCTCACCGCGGTGGTGGGCGGGGAGTCGCTGTTCCGCGTGGCGATCTCGCCGCAGGAGCATACCGGCCTGACGGTCGAGTGCGAGGTGCAGGTGGACCGCATCACCTCGGTGCGGCGTCATCGCATCGTCAAGGTGATCGGCCATGCCTCGGCGACCCGCATGGAGCAGGTCGATCAGGCATTGCGCCGCTGGTTAGCGCTTTAAGTACAACTGGATAGGGACGGAATATGACCCCGATCGTGAAGTCCATCCTCGACAAGTACGAGGCCACCAGCCCGGCGATCAAGGCCAATCTCGCGCGCATCCTGATGCACGGCAAGCTGGGCGGCACGGGCAAATTGATCATCCTGCCGGTCGATCAGGGCTTCGAGCACGGCCCGGCGCGCAGCTTCGCCGTCAATCCGCCGGCGTACGACCCGCACTATCACTATCAGCTCGCGATCGACGCCGGCCTGTCGGCCTATGCCGCGCCGTTGGGCTCGCTCGAGGCCGGCGCGGACACGTTCGCCGGGCGCATCCCGACTATCCTCAAGCTCAACAGCTCGAACAGCTGGGCCACCCGCAACGCGCAGGCGCAGACCGGCAGCGTCGAGGACGCGCTGCGGCTCGGCTGCGCCGCGATCGGCTTCACCATCTATCCCGGCTCGGACGACATCTTCGAGTCGATGGAGCAGATCCGCGGGCTGCGCGAAGAGGCCGCCGCGGCGGGCCTCGCGACCGTGATCTGGAGCTACCCGCGCGGCGGCAAGCTGAGCAAGGACGGCGAGCTGGCGCTCGACGTCAGCGCCTATGCCGCGCACATGGCGGCGCTGCTCGGCGCGCACATCATCAAGGTCAAGCTGCCGACCGCGCATATCGAGCAGCCCGAGGCGCAGAAGGTCTATGAGGGGACCGACTGGTCGAACCAGGCCGATCGCGTCCGCCACGTCGTCCAGTCGAGCTTCGCGGGGCGGCGCATCGTGGTGTTCTCGGGCGGCGCGGCGAAGGGGATCGACGCGGTTTATCAGGACGCGCGCGACATCCTCGCCGGTGGCGGCAACGGCTCGATCATCGGGCGCAACACCTTCCAGCGCGAGCGCGGCGAGGCGCTGGCGATGCTCGAGAGGCTGGTGTCGATCTACCGCGGCGAGGGGTGAGGGGTGAGGTAAAGGAATGTTGAGATTCGCTTCTCGCCACTAGCCCCGGTCCATCGACTGCTGCTGCTGGCGACACGCGAGCGATCACAGATTCGAGCAGATGAGCTGAATGTTGTTCCGTCGCATCATTCAGGATCAGTCGCACGAACGTACTGACGACCCGTGTTGGGGGAATGTGCGAGAGGGGCCCGCAATCCTATTCCGCCTAAGCTATGTCAATCGCTCGTTTAAATGGCTGGTTTACTAATGCTCGCTTAGATGTGAGTGACGATCTGCCTCTCTTGACCTAGCCTTGCTTGCTAGAGAAGCTCGCTATACCGCGTGGCGAGTCTGCTCAAAGGGTAAGTTTGGCATGAACAAGTGTCTGAATGGCCCGGTTATCGCTTTAACGCCGTCTGAAATCAGTATGGTTGCAGGTGGAATACACGGATATTGGAGCCACGAGCCCACGAATTGGGGTGAGGTCGGAGCATGGACGGTCGGCGGAGCGATCGCCGGGGCGGGCGGTGGCTGGGCCGGCGCCGGCCTTGGCGCTCTAGGTGGCGGCTTAGCCGACTATGTCGGCCAGCATCTGCACGTCTATGTCGACTGAACGAACCAATGTGACCATTGGACGGCGGGTGAGCCGCGTCGCCGTCCGAGTGGCTGTGTTTTCGGTTGTCGGCGTGGCTGGAACACTTATTATCAATCGCGGCAGGGCAAACGTTGCGGCTGTTGTTGCAACGATCCTCATCTTCCTCTTTATGAATATTGCGTTGGAGCTTGTTCTCGCAAGGAAAAATTGATCTGTGCTTCTGGCGAGTCGGATCTTGCTTCAGGCTCCGTGAAGAAGATAACTCTTATCTACGCTCGTATCGCCTCTCGATGCGCGAACACGGTGCTTGGTGGATCTCTGACCTTCCCCCCGCCACGCCGACCCGCTAACCGACGCACATGACAGACGACCCGCTCGGCCCGCTCGACCCTGATTTCGCCGTCAACTTCCAGCGCGACGATCGCCGGCCGCCGTGCCAGCTCTACCTGATCTCCCCGCTCGACGTGACCGGTGGCTTCCCCGACCGGCTCGCGCGCGCGCTCGACGCCGGCCCGGTCGCGGCCTTCCAGTTCCGCGTCAAGGACGTGGACCAGCACCAGGCGGCGCGGCTGGCCGAGCCGCTCCAGCGCCTCTGCGCCGAGCGCGACGTCGCCTTCATCGTCAACGACAGCGTCAGCCTCGCCAAGCGGCTCGGCGCCGACGGTGTCCATCTCGGGCAGGAGGATGGCGACCCGCGCGAGGCGCGCGCGATCCTCGGCCCCTCGGTCCAGATCGGCGTGACCTGCCACGACAGCCGCCACCTCGCGATGGAGGCGGGCGAGGCGGGGGCTGATTATGTCGCGTTCGGCAGCTTCTATCCCACCACCACCAAGGAGGTGAAGCACCGCCCCGAGCCGGTGATCCTGTCGTGGTGGTCGGCGGTGTTCGAGCTGCCGGCGGTGGCGATCGGCGGGATCACGCCCGCCAACGCCGCGCCGCTGGTCGCCGCGGGCGCCGACTTCCTCGCGGTGTCGGGCGCGGTGTGGAGCGGCGACGAGGCGGCGGCGGTGCGCGCCTTCGCCGCGGTACTGGAGCCGGGAAGCCGCTGAGTCGTTACGCCTCTCACACGTTCCGTGAGAGGTGGTGCCGATGCGTTCCAAGTTCCTTCTGATCGCCGCGGCCGCGGCCCTCCTTCCGGTCGCGGCCGCCGCGCAGGCGCCCACTGCCGCGTCGCCGCTCGACCGCAACATCCTCCACGTCCAGGTGATCCTCGACCATCTCGGCTTCGCCCCGGGCATCCTCGACGGGCGCGGCGGGCAGTCGCTCGAGCTCGCGCTGCGCGGGTTCCAGGAGAGCCGCGGTCTGCCCAAGACGGGCAAGCCCGACGCCGCGACGATGCGGGCGCTCTATCCCTATCGTGCCGCGCGCCCGACCGTCACGATCAAGCTGACCCCCGATATGGTGCGCGGTCCGTTCCTCGGCGCGATCCCGCACGACTATAATAAGCAGGCCGAGCTGCCGACGCTCGGTTACCGCTCGCCGATGGAGAAGCTGGCCGAGATGTTCCATACCACCCCCGCGGTGCTGATGGCGCTCAACTCGCCCGCGACGCGGATCGCGCAGGGCGCGACGGTGACCTTCCCCAACGCGCTGCCGACCTCGCGCAACTACCCCGGCGACCTCAAGCCGGAGTGGCGCCAGACGCTGACCATGCTCAACGTCGACGCCGCCTCGCCGCAGGGCGACAGCATCGTCGTCGACAAGTCGGAAGGGTCGCTGCGCGTGCTCGACAAGGCGGGCAAGCTGATCGCGCAATTCCCGGTGACGACCGGCAGCCAGCACGACCCGCTGCCGCTCGGCACGTGGAAGATCCAGGGCAAGGACTATAACCCCAAGTTCCACTACAATCCGGCGCTGTTCTGGGATGCCAAGAAGAACGACCAGAAGGCGATGCTGCCGCCGGGGCCGAACGGGCCTGTCGGGGTGGTGTGGATCGATCTCTCCAAGCCGCATTACGGCATCCACGGTACGCCCGAGCCGTCGACGATCGGGCGCAGCGAGAGCCACGGCTGCATCCGCATGGCGAATTGGGACGTGGCGCGGCTGACGCTGATGATCGGCAACGGCGCCAAGGCGGTGTTCCAGGCGTGAGGCGCGCGTGACGAAGCTCGGCTGGGGCATCTTGGCGCTGATCGTCGTCGCGGTCGCGGGGTTCGTGTCGCTGCTCGAGCCGCATCGGCCCGGGCGGGCGAGTGGCGGCGGCGGAGCGCCGGCGGTCTCCGCCACGCCCACCGCGGCGCCGACGCCGGTGGCGGCGGTGCCGGGCAAGTTGCTCGTCCCCGTCGCGGGGATGGCGCGCGCGGCGCTGCACTCCTCCTGGGGCGACGCGCGCGGCGGCGG
The DNA here is from genome assembly GCF_014193405.1 of Sphingomonas sp. BK069. NCBI lineage: Bacteria > Pseudomonadati > Pseudomonadota > Alphaproteobacteria > Sphingomonadales > Sphingomonadaceae > Sphingomonas > Sphingomonas sp. BK069. The sequence goes on from NZ_JACHZH010000001.1 coordinate 135,271, forward strand.
CACGCGCGGGCATCAGGGGCTCGACATCATGGCGCCCGCCGGCACGCCGGTGCTCGCCGCGGCGGACGGGCGCGTCGAGAAGCTGTTCCAGAGTGGGCTCGGCGGCACCACAGTCTACCAGCGCTCCGCGGACGGCAGGTGGGAATTCTATTACGCGCATCTCTCCGGCTACGCCCCCGGGCTGGCCGAGGGGCAGGCGGTGCGCGCCGGCCAGGTGATCGCGTTCGTCGGCGACACCGGCGACGCTGGGCCGGGCAATTACCACCTGCATTTCGGCCTCAGCCGGATGCCCGCGGGCGCGCGCTGGTGGCAGGGCGAGCCGCTCGATCCCTATCCTTACCTTGCCGTAAGCCCCGCCAGCCGCTAGAGCCGCGCCTTCCGGCGCCCCGCTGACCAGCGGCGGTGCCCCGATTCTGTTGACATAGGCACAGCCCCATGAAGATCAGCGGCGTGGACATCCGTCCCGGCAATATCATCGAGTACGAAGGCGGCATCTGGCGCGCGGTCAAGATCCAGCACACCCAGCCCGGCAAGGGCGGGGCGTACATGCAGGTCGAGCTCAAGAACCTGCGCGACGGCCGCAAGAACAACGTCCGCTTCCGCTCGGCCGAGACGGTGGAGCGCGTCCGCCTCGACACCAAGGATTTCCAGTTCCTCTTCGCCGAGGGCGAGGGGCTGGTGTTCATGGACAAGGACACCTACGATCAGGTGACGCTGCCGCGCGACCTGCTCGGCGACGCCGCCGCCTTCCTGCAGGACGGGATGGACGTGGTGATGGAGCTCTATGACGAGGAGCCGATCAGCGTGCAGCTGCCCGACACGATCGAGGCGACAATCGTCGAGGCCGACGCGGTGGTGAAGGGGCAGACCGCCTCGTCGAGCTACAAGCCCGCGATCCTCGACAATGGCGTGCGCGTGATGGTGCCGCCGCACATCAGCAGCGGCACGCGCATCGTTGTCGACGTCTACGAACAGACCTACGTCCGCCGCGCCGATTGAGGTGCGACGTTCCGCTCTCGATGAGGGCGGGCGGGGTGGGGGGCGGCCCCAGCTAGTACCGCCCCATGTTCCTCCGGCCCGGCATCCTCTCCGGGGCAGGGGGCGGAGAATGATCGCATGCCTTCCCATTCCGGCCTGTTCACGGTCATCGAGCGCGCCGCGCGCAAGGCGGCGCCGCGGCTGCGGCGCGACTTCAACGAGGTCCAGCACCTCCAGGTGAGCCGCAAGGGCCCCGCCGACTTCGTGAGCCAGGCCGACCAGCGCGCCGAGCGGACGCTGTACGACGAACTCTCCAAGGCGCGGCCCGACTGGGGCTTCGTGATGGAGGAGGGCGGCACGATCGAGGGCGATCCGAGCAAGCCGCGCTTCATCATCGATCCGCTCGACGGCACCAGCAACTTCCTTCACGGCGTGCCGCATTTCTGTATCTCGATCGCGGTCGAGGAGCCGCTCGCCAACGGCAAGCGCGAGATCACCACGGCGCTGGTCTACCAGCCGCTCACCGACGAGAGCTTCTGGGCCGAGAAGGGCCGCGGCGCCTGGCTGCAGGACCAGCGGCTGCGCGTGTCGTCGCGGCGCGAACCGTCCGAGGCGCTGATCGCGACCGGCATCCCCTTCATGGGTCACGGCGACTTCGTGCAATGGACGCGGATCTTCGGCGCGGTGGCGCCGCAGGTCGCGGGCATCCGCCGGCTCGGTGCCGCCGCGCTCGACCTCGCCTGGGTCGCCGCGGGACGGTTCGACGCCTATTGGGAGAGCGACCTCAAGCTGTGGGACGTCGCCGCCGGCATGCTGCTGGTGAAGGAGGCGGGCGGCTTCGTCACCGACTTCCGCGGCGGCGACAAGCCGATCGAGCGCAACGAGTTCCTCGCCGCCAACGACGGGCTGCACTCCAAGCTCCACAAGATGGTGGCGCAGGCGCTGCGCTGAGCCGCCGGACGCGCGCGCCGTGCACCGGCGCGCCGCCAGTTCACCTGCGATTCATTCTCAGCGCCCGTGGCCTTGCCCCTCTTGGGGCAGGGGTCTAGAGCGTCCGCATTCCATTCGCACCTGCGAGAGAGGCGAGAGAGACATAGTGGTCGATCTGTCGCAATATCTGCCGATCCTCCTATTCCTGGGAGTGGCGCTCCTGCTGTCGAGCGCGTTCGTGTTCCTGCCGATGGCGGTCGCCAAGCTGACCGGCACCGCCAAGCCGACGCCCGAGAAGCTGTCCGAATATGAGTGCGGTTTCCCCGCGTTCGAGGACAGCCGCTCGCAGTTCGATGTTCGTTTTTATCTCGTTGCCATCCTGTTCATCATCTTCGATCTCGAGGCGGCGTTCCTATATCCTTGGGCGGTAAGCGTTTTCTCGCTCGGATGGACCGCATGGATCTCGATGATGATCTTCATCGCCGAACTCGCTCTCGGCCTGGTATACGCATGGAAGAAGGGAGCGCTGGAGTGGGAGTAGAGGCGCATTCCGGGCCGATCGGGCTCGTCAACAATCCCGAGCCCGCCGGCGGCCTCGTCGCGCCCGACCAGGGCTTCTTCGACGGCCTCAACGGCGAGCTCAACGACAAGGGCTTCCTGGTCACCTCGACCGAGGAGCTGTTTCAATGGGCGCGCACCGGCTCGCTCTGGTGGATGACCTTCGGGCTGGCGTGCTGCGCGGTGGAGATGATCCACGTCAACATGCCGCGCTACGACATGGAGCGCTTCGGCGCGGCGCCGCGCGCGTCGCCGCGCCAGTCGGACGTGATGATCGTCGCGGGCACGCTGTGCAACAAGATGGCGCCGGCGCTGCGCAAGGTCTACGATCAGATGTCGGAGCCCAAGTACGTCATCTCGATGGGCTCCTGCGCCAACGGCGGGGGCTATTATCACTATAGCTACAGCGTCGTGCGCGGCTGCGACCGGGTCGTGCCGGTCGACATCTACGTGCCCGGCTGCCCGCCCACGGCGGAGGCACTGCTGTACGGCGTGATGCAGCTGCAGCGGAAGATCCGTCGCGCCGGGAGCATCGAACGGTGAGGGCGCCCGCTCCCGCTTACGCGGCCAATCTGAACGACGCGACGATCGAGGCCGCGCGCGGTGCGATCGGCGCCGGCCTGCTCGACGCGGTCGAGATCGCGGGCGAGGTGCAGCTGCACGTCACGCGCGAGGCACTGGTGCCCGCGCTGACCGCGCTGCGCGACACGCCCGGGCTCGAGTATCAGCAGCTGATGGAGATCGCGGGGGTCGACTATCCGGATCGCGCGGAGCGGTTCGAGGTGGTCTATTGCCTGCTGTCGCTGACGCGCAACCATCGGCTGCACGTCCATGTCGGCGCGACCGAGGACACGCCGGTGCCGTCGGTGACCGAGCTGTGGCCGGTCGCGGGGTGGCTCGAGCGCGAGGTGTACGACATGTTCGGCGTGCTGTTCGCGGGCAATCGCGACCTCCGCCGTATCCTCACCGACTACGGTTTCCGCGGCCACCCGTTCCGCAAGGACTTCCCGCTCAGCGGCTTCGTCGAGATGCGCTATTCCGAGGAGCAGAAGCGCGTCGTGTACGAGCCGGTGAAGCTCGCGCAGGACTTCCGGACCTTCGACTTCATGAGCCCGTGGGAGGGTGCCGAGTACGTGCTCCCGGGCGACGAGAAGGCGAAGCTGCCCGAGGCCAAGGGCGCGCAGACGCCGGCGACCGCGACCGAGATCCAGAAGGCCGGCGCGACCGAGACGCCGAAGCAGGCTGGCGGCGGCTCGAGCGAGCCGTACGCCAAGAAGGACGCGACCAGCACCGCCGAGACGGGCGCGGGTCGGAGCGAATCCGCCGGCGCGCCCAAGCCGGCCGAACCTGACGTCGTGCCGACGAAGGGCGGAGGGCAGAACCAATGACCGACATGCTCGTCGAGAAGGATCAGGCGGTCGACCGCGAGGTCGATCCCGCGCTGGAGAAGATCCTTCACGCCACCGACGCCTCGCACCCGAGCGAGGGTGACGTCGCGATCCAGAACTACACGATCAACTTCGGCCCGCAGCATCCGGCGGCGCACGGCGTGCTCCGTCTCGTGATGGAGTTGGACGGCGAGATCATCGAGCGGATCGACCCGCACGTCGGGCTGCTCCACCGCGGCACCGAGAAGCTGATCGAGTACAAGACGTACGCGCAGGCGATCCCTTATTTTGACCGGCTCGATTACTGTTCGCCCGCGTGCATGGAGCACACCTTCGTGCTCGCGATCGAGAAACTGCTCGATCTCGAGGTGCCACTCCGTGCGCAATACCTCCGCGTGTTCTTCGCCGAGCTGACGCGCATCTCGAACCACATGCTGAACCTCGGCTCGCACGTCATGGACGTCGGCGCGATGACGCCGAACCTGTGGCTGTTCGAGATCCGCGAGGATTGCTACGGCTTCCTCGAGCGCGCCACCGGCGCGCGGATGCACCATAATTACTTCCGGCCGGGCGGTGTCCATCAGGACGTGCCGCTCAAGCTGCTGACCGACATCGCCGACTGGCTCGACACGCGGCTGCCGCGGCTGTTCGAGGACGCGATCAGCCTGGTTGCGGACAATCGCATCTTCAAGCAGCGCAACGTCGACATCGCGACGGTGAGCCGCGAGGACGCGATCCGCTGGGGCTTCTCGGGGCCGATGATCCGCGCCGCAGGCATCCCTTGGGACCTGCGCAAGTCGCAGCCCTATGACGTCTACGACCGCATGGACTTCGACGTGCCGGTGGGCACGCGCGGCGACTGCTACGACCGCTTCATGGTGCGCGTCGAGGAGGTCCGCCAGTCGGCGCGGATCATGAAACAGTGCCTCGCCGAGATGCCGGAGGGGCCGATCGCCTCGACCGACCGAAAGGTGGTGCCGCCCAAGCGCGCCGAGATGAAGCGCTCGATGGAGGCGCTGATCCACCACTTCAAGCTCTACACCGAGGGCTATCACGTCCCCGCGGGCGAGGTCTATGTCGCGACCGAGAGCCCCAAGGGCGAGTTCGGCGTGTATCTGGTGAGCGACGGCTCGAACAAGCCCTATCGCTGCAAGATCCGCCCGACCGCTTTCTCGCACCTCCAGGCGATGGACTTCATGAGCCGCGGCCACATGCTCGCGGACACCACCGCGATCCTGGGCGCGATGGATATCGTGTTCGGCGAGTGCGATCGGTGACGGAAAACGTCGAGAATCTGATCCTCGAGCGGCTGCGCCACATCGATGACCGATTGTCGAATATCGAGGGCGACGTGCGCGATCTGAAGCTGCGCGTGACGGTCGTCGAGGAGCATCTGGGCAATATGGTGTTGTCGATTTCGGGGTTGAACGCGCGCATGGATCGCTTCGACGAGGGGCTGACCCGCGTCGAGCGTCGCATGGACCTGCGGGGTGGAGAGTAATGGCCGACGCACCTACCATTCCCGACGAGGCCGAGACCCGCGCGCGCTGGGGCGCGTTCCAGTGGAACGACGACAGCCGCGCCAAGCGCGACGCGATCCTCGCGCGCTATCCCAAGGGCCGCGAGCAGTCGGCGTCGATCCCGCTGCTCGACCTCGCGCAGCGCCAGGTCGGCGCCGAGACGCAGACGCAGGGCTGGCTGCCCGTGCCCGTCATCGAGTTCGTCGCGCGCGAGATCGGCGTGCCGTATATGCGCGTGTACGAGGTCGCGACCTTCTACACGATGTTCAACCTCGCGCCGGTCGGCCGCTTCCACGTCCAGGTGTGCGGCACCACGCCGTGCATGCTGCGCGGCTCGGACGACGTGCTCGCGGCATGCAAGAACAAGGGGTTGATCAAGGGCAAGACCACGCCCGACGGCCTGTTCACGCTGACCGAGGTGGAATGTATGGGCAATTGCGCCTCGGCGCCGATGGTCCAGATCAACGACGACAATTACGAGGACCTCGACTACGACCGCACCGTCGCGATCATCGAGGCGCTCGCCCACGGCCAGACGCCCAAGCCCGGCACGCAGGAGCCCGGCCGCCACACGGTGGAGCCCAAGGGCGGTCCTACCTCGCTGACCGCAATGGTGACCGAGAACCACGATTATCGTGGGGAGTGGGCGTGATGGCTGCGGAAGCGGACATCCTCAACTTCATCGGCGAGCAGTTCCGCCGGCTGAACGCACGCTTCGACAGGAAGGACGTCGAGGATGTCGAGACCAAGATGCGTCTGTCGTCGATCGACGAGCATCTGGGCGGCATCATGATGTCGGTCGCAGGACTTAACTCGCGGCTCGACCGCGTCGAGGAGCGCCTCGGCCGGGTCGAACGCCGCCTCGATCTGACGGATGCACGCTGATGCTCGCCGACAAGGACCGCATCTTCACCAACGTCTACGGCTATCAGTCGTGGCGGCTCGACGCCGCGATGGCGCGCGGCGACTGGGACAATACCAAGGCGCTGCTCGAACTGGGGCAGGACAAGATCATCGACGTCATCAAGGCGTCGGGGCTGCGCGGGCGCGGCGGGGCAGGGTTCCCGACCGGCACCAAATGGTCGTTCATGCCCAAGGAGCCCAAGCCCGACCGGCCGAACTTCCTGGTGATCAACGCCGACGAGTCCGAGCCGGGCTCGTGTAAGGACCGCGAGATCATCCGCCACGATCCGCACAAGCTGATCGAGGGCGCGCTGGTCGCGGGCTTCGCGATGCGCGCGCGGGCGGCGTACATCTACATCCGCGGGGAATATATCCGCGAGGCCGAGACGCTCTTCGCAGCGGTCGCCGAGGCCTATGACAAGGGGCTGGTCGGCAAGAACGCTTGCGGGTCGGGCTACGACTTCGACGTCTTCGTCCACCGCGGCGCGGGCGCCTATATCTGCGGCGAAGAAACCGCGATGCTCGAGAGCCTCGAGGGCAAGAAGGGCCAGCCGCGGCTCAAGCCGCCGTTCCCGGCGGGTGCGGGCCTGTACGGTTGCCCCACGACGGTGAACAACGTCGAGTCGATCGCGGTAGCGCCGACGATCCTGCGCCGCGGCGCCGAGTGGTTCTCCAGCTTCGGCGCGGAGAACAACCGCGGCACCAAGCTCTTCCAGATCTCGGGCCACGTGAACACGCCGTGCGTGGTTGAGGAAGCGATGAGCATCCCGTTCCGCGAACTGATCGAGAAGCATTGCGGCGGCATCCGCGGCGGCTGGGACAACCTCCTCGCGGTGATCCCGGGCGGCTCGTCGGTGCCTTTGGTGCCCGCCAAGGACATCATGGACGCGCCGATGGACTTCGACGGCCTCAAGGCGGTCGGCTCCGGGCTCGGCACCGCGGCGGTGATCGTGATGGACAAGTCGACCGACGTGGTCCGCGCGATCAGCCGGCTGTCCTACTTCTACAAGCACGAGAGCTGCGGCCAGTGCACGCCGTGCCGCGAGGGCACCGGCTGGATGTGGCGCGTGATGGAGCGGCTGCGCACCGGCGACGCCGACATCTCCGAGATCGACATGCTCCAGCAGGTCACCAAGCAAGTCGAGGGCCACTCGATCTGCGCGCTCGGCGACGCCGCGGCCTGGCCGATCCAGGGGCTGATCCGCCACTTCCGCCCCGAGCTGGAACGCCGCATCAACGACCGCAACGGAAACGGGGGCGACCTGGCCCCGATGCAGGAAGCTGCCGAGTAATGCCAAAGGTCAAAGTCGACGGAGTCGAGATCGAGGTGCCGCAGGGCGCCACCGTGCTGCAGGCGTGCGAGCTCGCCGGCAAGGAGATCCCGCGCTTCTGCTATCACGAGCGGCTGTCGATCGCGGGCAACTGCCGGATGTGCCTCGTCGAGGTGAAGCCGGGGCCGCCCAAGCCGCAGGCCTCGTGCGCGCTGCCCGCCGCGGAGAACCAGGAGATCTTCACCACCACGCCGATGGTGAAGCATGCCCGCGAGGGCATCATGGAATTCCTGCTGATCAACCACCCGCTCGACTGCCCGATCTGCGATCAGGGCGGCGAGTGCGACCTGCAGGACCAGTCGGTCGCCTACGGCCGCGGCCACTCGCGCTATGCCGAGAACAAGCGCGCGGTGACCGAGAAGTATATGGGCCCGATCGTCAAGACGATCATGACCCGCTGCATCCAGTGCACGCGCTGCGTCCGCTTCGCCGAGGAGGTCGCCGGGGTCGAGGAGATCGGCGCGATCTACCGCGGCGAAAACATGCAGATCACCTCCTATCTCGAGGAGGCGGTGTCGAGCGAGCTGTCGGGCAACGTCGTCGACCTCTGCCCGGTCGGCGCGCTGACCAGCAAGCCCTACGCCTTCGAGGCGCGCCCGTGGGAGCTGCGCAAGACGCTGACCATCGACGTGATGGACGCGGTCGGCACCAACATCCGGCTCGACAGCCGCGGGCGGCAGGTGCTGCGCTGTGTGCCGCGCGTCAACGACGAGGTCAACGAGGAGTGGGCGACCGACAAGACGCGCCACGCCGTCGACGGCTTGGTGCGCAAGCGGCTCGATCGCCCCTATGTGCGGCGCGACGGCAAGCTCCATCCGGTGACCTGGGACGAGGCGTTCGCCGCGATCGCTTCGGTCGACCACGGCGGCTCGGTCGCGGCGGTCGCGGGTGACCTGGTCGACTGCGAGACGATGTTCGCGGCCAAGGCGCTGCTCAAGGAGCTCGGCTCGTCGCTGCTCGAGGGGCGGCAGACCGGCATGGACTATGACACGTCGAGCCTCGCCGCGGTGAACTTCAACACCACGATCGCGGGCACCGAGGAGGCGGACGCGATCCTGCTGGTGGGCACCAACCTGCGCTGGGAAGCGCCGCTGGTGAACACGCGCATCCGCAAGGCGATCAAGAAGGGCGCCAAGGTCTTCGCGATCGGCCCCGAGACCGAGCTGACCTACAAGGTGGAGTGGCTCGGCGCCGACCTGGCGGTGCTCGGCCGCCTGCCGGAGCGCGTCACCGAGGCGTTCGGCAAGGCGGCCAAGCCGATGGTGATCGTCGGCGGTGCGGCGCTCAAGGGCGCGCACGGCGCGGCGCTCGGGCTGGTCGAGACGCTGGGCCTCGTCAAAGAGGGCTGGAACGGCTTCAACGTCGTCCACATGGCCGCCAGCCGGATGGGCGGGCTGATGCTCGGCTACGCGCAGAGGGCCGGCATCTCAGCGCTGTACGACGCCAAGTTGAGCTTCTTCCTCGGCGCCGACGAGTGCGATCACGCGCGCTTCACCGGCTTCAAGGTCTATGTCGGTCATCACGGCGACCGCGGCGCGCACCACGCCGACGTGATCCTGCCGGCGGCGAGCTATGCCGAAAAGTCGGGCACCTACGTCAATCTCGAGGGGCGCGTGCAGCGCGGCGAGCGCGCGGTGTTCCCGCCCGGCGACGCGCGCGAGGACTGGACGATCTTCCGCGCGTTGAGCGAGCGGCTGGGCCAGACGCTGCCGTTCGACACGATCGACGAGCTGCGCGCGGCGATGGCGCTCGACTGCCCCGAGCTGGCGACGCTGGGTCTCAAGACCTTCGCGTGGAACCCGCCGGCGCTCGGCGGCACCGCCGAGGGCGTGCTCGACGGCTATCCGATCAAGGACTTCTACCTCACCAATGCGATCTGCCGCGCGTCGCCGACGATGCAGCGCTGCTCGGCCGAACTGGTCCATGGTGAGAGTTTCGCGGAGGCGGCGGAGTGACCAGCTTCTTCAACAATTCGCTGGGCCTGCCCTATGGCTGGGCGTGGTTCCTGGCGACGATCGTGGGCATCCTCGCGATCGCGCTGCCGCTGATGCTGTCGGTGGCGATGATCATCTACGCCGATCGCAAGATCTGGGCGGCGATGGCGCTGCGCCGCGGTCCCAACGTGGTCGGCCCGTTCGGGCTGCTTCAGTCGTTCGCGGACGGGCTCAAGGTGTTCCTGCAGGAGACGATCGTCCCCTCGGCGGCGAACCGGGGGCTGTTCCTGCTCGCGCCGATCATCACCTTCACGGTCGCGCTGATCGTCTGGGCGGTGGTGCCGTTCCAGCCGAGCGTGGTGCTCGCCGACATCAACGTCGGGCTGCTCTACGTGCTCGCGGCCTCGTCGCTGGGCGTGTACGGCATCATCCTCGCGGGCTGGTCGTCCAACTCGAAATATCCGTTCTTCTCGGCGATCCGCGCCGCGGCGCAGATGGTGAGCTACGAGGTCGCGATCGGCTTCGTGCTGATCTCGGTGGTGATGTGGGCAGGGTCGTTCAACCTGACCGCGATCGTCGAGGCGCAGAAGGGGCTGTACGGCTTCATCAACGGCTTCGGGTTCAACCCGCTGCTGTTCCCGATGAGCGTCGTGTTCCTGATCTCGTCGCTGGCGGAGACGCAACGCGCGCCGTTCGATCTCACCGAGGCGGAAAGCGAGCTCGTCGCGGGCTACCAGACCGAATATAGCTCGATGGCGTTCGCGCTCTACTGGCTCGGCGAGTACGCCAACGTGCTGCTGATGTGCACGCTGAACGCGACGCTGTTCTGGGGCGGCTACCTGCCGCCGCTCGACTGGGCGCCACTCTACGCGGTGCCGGGGATCATCTGGCTGTTCGCCAAGATCCTGTTCTTCTTCTTCGTGTTCTCGTGGATCAAGGCGACGGTGCCGCGCTACCGCTACGACCAGCTGATGCGGCTGGGGTGGAAGGTGTTCCTGCCGCTGTCGCTGTTCTGGGTGTTCCTGGTGTCGGGCGTGCTGATGTTCATGCGCGTGGGAGTTTGAGATGGGTATCGCGCAGACGATCAAGGCGTTCACGCTCTACGAGTTCGTGAAGGCGCACGCGCTGACGCTGAAGTATTTCTTCAAGCCGAAGGCGACGATCAACTATCCCTTCGAGAAGAACCCGCTGTCGCCGCGCTTCCGCGGCGAGCACGCGCTGCGCCGCTATCCCAACGGCGAGGAGCGCTGCATCGCGTGCAAGCTGTGCGAGGCGGTGTGCCCGGCGCAGGCGATCACGATCGAGGCCGAGCCGCGCGACGACGGCAGCCGCCGCACCACGCGCTACGACATCGACATGACCAAGTGCATCTACTGCGGCCTGTGCGCCGAGGCGTGCCCGGTCGACGCGGTGGTCGAGGGGCCGAACTTCGAGTTCGCCACCGAGACGCGCGAGGAGCTGATCTACGACAAGGCCAAGCTGCTCGACAACGGCGACCGCTGGGAGCGCGCGATCGCGGCCAACCTTGCCGCCGACGCGCCGTACCGGTAGGCGCTCGCGTGATTTCAGGGGTCGACATGATTCTGACGGACACCACCGCGGCCACGGCCGCGGTTTTCTCGACCGCGCGCCGCCGCGGTGCCGAATTGGGGGCAGCGTGAGATGATCCAGGCCATCGCCTTCTATCTCTTCGCTATCGTCGTGCTGGTCTCGGGCGCGATGACGATCTCGTCGCGCAACCCGGTCCACTCGGTGCTGTGGCTGATCCTCGCCTTCTTCAACGCCGCGGGGCTGATGGTGCTGGTCGGCGCCGAGTTCATCGCGATGCTGTTGGTGATCGTCTACGTCGGCGCGGTCGCGGTGCTGTTCCTCTTCGTGGTCATGATGCTCGATATCGATTTCGCCGAGCTGCGCGCGGGCTTCGTGCGCTATTTCGGCATCGGGCTGGTGCTGGCGGTGGCGCTGGTGGCGGAGATCCTGATCGGCGTCGGCGCGTGGAGCGCGGGCGGGATCGATCTCGCGCGGCGCGCGGCGCCGACCGTCGCGGCCAAGTCGAACATCGTCCAGATCGGCGAGCTGCTGTACACGCGCTACCTCTTCATCTTCGAGGGCGCAGGGCTGGTCCTGCTGGTGGCGATGATCGGCGCGATCGTGCTGACCCATCGCGAGCGCTCGGGCTCGCGCTACCAGAATATCGCGCGCCAGAACGCGCGGCGTCCGCAGGACGCGACGCGCAACATGCGGCCGGAGATCGGCCAGGGGGTACAGCTGTGAGCGGAGCCATGTCGGGCGGGGTCGGCCTGATCCACTATCTGGTGGTGGCGGCGCTGCTGTTCACCATGGGGGTGCTGGGCATCTTCCTGAACCGCAAGAACATCATCGTCATCCTGATGGCGATCGAGCTGATCCTGCTGGCGGTGAACATCAACCTCGTCGCTTTCTCGGCGGCGCTCAGCGACCTGGTCGGCCAGGTGTTCGCGATGTTCGTGCTGACCGTCGCGGCGGGCGAGGCCGCGATCGGTCTCGCCATCCTCGTGATCTTCTTCCGCGGCCGCGGCTCGATCTCGGTCGACGATCCCAGCCGGATGAAGGGGTAATCCGCCCGTGACGTCGATCCTCTTCATCGTCTTCGTGCCGCTGGTCGCGGCGATCGTCGCCGGCTTCGCCAACAAGTCGTTCGGCGCGACGCTGCCCAAGGCGATCACCACGGGCGGGCTGTTCCTCGCGAGCGCCTTGTCGTGGCCGATCTTCATCGGCTTCCTCACCGGCGCGAACGAAGCGACGGTGACGCCGGTGCTGCACTTCATCCATTCGGGCACGTTCGACGTGTCCTGGGCGCTGCGCGTCGACGCGCTGACCGCGGTGATGCTGGTGGTGATCACCAGCGTCTCGGCACTCGTGCACCTGTATAGCTGGGGCTATATGGCGGAGGACCCGGACCAGCCGCGCTTCTTCGCCTATCTGTCGCTGTTCACCTTCGCGATGCTGATGCTGGTGACCGCGGACAACCTCATCCAGATGTTCTTCGGCTGGGAGGGCGTGGGCCTCGCGAGCTACCTGCTGATCGGCTTCTGGTTCCGCAAGCCGAGCGCCAATGCCGCGGCGATCAAGGCGTTCGTCGTCAACCGCGTCGGCGACCTCGGCTTCATGCTCGGCATCTTCGGCACCTATCTGGTCTTCAACACCGTCTCGATCCCCGCAATCCTCGCCGCGGCGCCGTCGATGGCGGGCTCGACGATCGGCTTCCTGTGGTTCCGCGCCGACACGATGACGGTGCTGTGCCTGCTGCTGTTCGTCGGCGCGATGGGCAAGTCGGCGCAGCTCGGCCTGCACACCTGGCTCCCCGACGCGATGGAGGGCCCGACCCCGGTGTCGGCGCTGATCCACGCCGCGACGATGGTGACCGCGGGCGTGTTCATGGTGTGCCGCCTGTCGCCCATGTTCCAGACCTCGCCGACCGCGATGGGCTTCGTGACCTTCATTGGCGCCGCGACCTGCCTGTTCGCCGCGACCGTCGGCACGACGCAGACCGACATCAAGCGCGTGATCGCCTATTCGACCTGCTCGCAGCTGGGCTACATGTTCTTCGCCGCGGGCGTCGGCGCCTATGGCGCGGCGATGTTCCACCTGTTCACGCACGCCTTCTTCAAGGCGCTGCTGTTCCTCGGCGCGGGCTCGGTGATCCACGCGATGCACCACGAGCAGGACATGCGCTATTACGGCGGATTGCGGAAGGCGATCCCGATCACCTTCTGGGGCATGCTGCTCGGCACGCTGGCGATCACCGGGGTCGGCCTCTACGGGATCGGGGGCTTCGCGGGCTATCACTCCAAGGACGCGATCATCGAGGTGGCCTGGGCGGCCGGTTCGCCGGTGGCGTCGATGGTGGGCGTGTTCGCCGCGCTGCTGACGAGCTTCTACTCGTGGCGCCTGATGTTCCTCACCTTCTGGGGTGAGCCGCGCTGGGCCGCCTCCGAGCATATCCAGCACGCGCTCCACGACGCGCACGGCCACGACCATGCGCATGACGCGCACCACGACCATGCGCAGGACGCGCACGGGCATGAGGCGCACGCGGCCGAGCACGGCAGCGCGCACGCGCACGGCCATGACGACGCGCACCACCCCGATCCCGCGGGCGAGGATTCGGGCCACGCGCCGGCGGTGGAGTCACGCGGGTTCAACGAAATCCCGAAGGGCACCGGCGGCTATCACCCGCACGAGAGCCCGCTGCCGATGCTGATCCCGCTGATCGTGCTGTCGATCGGCGCGGTCGCGGCGGGCTTCGTCTTCCATCACTGGTTCATCGATCCGGAGACGGCCGGCGGCTTCTGGAAGGGCGCACTCTACTTCAACGAGCATCTCATGCACGCGATGCACCAGGTACCGCTGCTGGTGCAGCTGGCCGCGACGATCGTGATGATCAGCGGGTTCGTGATCGCGTACCTGACGTACATCCGATCGCCCGAGCTGCCGGCGAAATTCGCCGACACCTTCCAGCCGCTCTACCAGTTCCTGCTGCGGAAATGGTATTTCGACGAGCTGTACCATTTCCTGTTCGTCCGCCCAGCCTTCGCGATCGGTCGCCTGCTGTGGCACCGCGGCGACGAGGGGACGATCGACCGCTTCGGGCCGAACGGCTCGGCCTGGGTGGTGCAACTCGGCAGTCGCGCCGCCGGGCGGCTCCAGACCGGCTATGTCTATACCTACGCGTTCGTCATGCTGATCGGGCTCACCGCCGCGATCACCTGGGCGATCGCGGGCTGAGGGGCTCCATCACGTGTCGTTCCCGATCCTCTCGCTGATGCTCGCGATCCCGGCCGCCGCGGCGGTCGCGTGCCTCTTCCTCTCCGCCTCGACGGCGCGCTGGACCGCGCTGACGGCGACGCTGGTGAATCTGGCGCTCGGTGTGGTGCTGTGGCTGTCGTACGATATCGGCGGCGCGCAATGGCAGTTCGTCGAATATGCGCCGCTGTTCGGCCGCTTCGGCTGGGCGCTCGGCATTGACGGCTATGCGCTGCTGCTGATCGTGCTGTCGGTGTTCCTGATGCCGATCTGCATCGGCGCCAGCTGGCAGGCGATCGAGAAGCGCGTGCCGGAGTACATGAGCGCGTTCCTGTTCACCGAGGTGCTGATGATCGGCACCTTCGCGGCGCAGGACCTGTTCCTCTTCTACATCTTCTTCGAGGCCGGCCTGATCCCGATGTTCCTGATCATCGGCATCTGGGGCGGCGCGAACCGGATCTACGCCTCGTACAAGTTCTTCCTGTACACGTTGCTCGGCTCGCTGCTGATGTTCATCGCGATGCTCTACATGAGCATTACCGCGGCGACGACCAGCATCCCGGCGCTGATGAACTACGACTTCCCGCCGCAGGTGCAGACCTGGCTGTGGCTGGCCTTCTTCGCCTCGTTCGCGGTGAAGATGCCGATGTGGCCGGTCCATACCTGGTTGCCCGACGCGCACGTCCAGGCGCCGACCGCTGGTTCGGTGATCCTGGCGGGCGTGCTGCTCAAGCTCGGCGGCTACGGCTTCCTGCGCTTCAGCCTGCCGATGTTCCCCGAGGCGTCGGCGCAGCTGGTGTGGCTGGTGTTCGGGCTGAGCGCGGTGGCTGTGATCTACACCAGCCTGGTCGCGCTGGTGCAGTCGGACATGAAGAAGCTGATCGCTTATTCCTCGGTCGCGCACATGGCGATCGTGACGATCGGGCTGTTCGCGTTCAACGCGCAGGGGATCGAGGGCGCGATGATGGTGATGCTGGGCCACGGCCTGGTGTCGGGCGCGCTGTTCCTGTGCGTCGGCGTGATCTACGACCGGCTCCACACCCGCGAGATCAGCCGCTACGGCGGGCTGGCGATCAACATGCCGCGCTACGCGCTGCTCTTCCTGCTGTTCACCATGGCCTCGATCGGCCTGCCGGGCACGAGCAACTTCGTCGGCGAGATCCTCAGCCTGATGGGTACCTATCAGGTGTCGACCACGGTCGCTCTGCTGTGCACCACCGGGATCATCCTCGGCGCGGCGTACATGCTGTACCTGTACCGCCGCGTCGTGTTCGGCGAGATCAAGTCGGAGGAGGTTCGCGCCATGTCGGACCTCAGCCCGCGCGAGCTGTGGCTGCTCGCGCCGATCGCCGCGGCGGTGCTGTGGATGGGCGTCTATCCGGAGAGCTTCCTCGCGCCGATGCGCAAGGACACGCAGATCCTGCTCGCGCGGATCGATCGCGCGCGCCCGGCGGGTGACTCGCTGCCGACCAAGGGGACGGGAATCGTGCCCGCCGCTCATGCCGAAACTCACGCGCAAGGGAGCGCGCACTAATGGACTATGCCGCTAATCTCGCGATGACGCTGCCCGAGGTGGTGCTCGGGCTGGGCGCGATCGCGCTGATGCTGGTGGCCGCCTGGGGCGGACCGGGCTCGACCAAGGCGGTGTCCTGGACCGCGGTGGCGGTGCTCGCCGGCGCCTGTGTCGCGCTGATCGGCCCGGCCTCGTCGGGCGGCCAGGCCTTCTATGGCCTGTACCGCGCCGACAGCTTCGCCGCTTTCTCCAAGGTGCTGATCTACATCGCCGCCGCGGTAGCGATCGTGATGGCGCCCGACTTCTTCCGCCGCACCGCGGGCGACAACCTCCGCCCGGAATATCCGGTGCTGATCCTGCTCTCCGCGGCGGGCATGGGCATGATGGTCTCCGCCGCCGACCTGCTGACGCTCTACGTCGGCCTCGAGCTGCAGAGCCTCGCCGCTTATGTGCTGGCGAGCTTCATGCGGCAGGACCAGCGCTCGGCCGAGGCGGGGCTCAAGTATTTCGTCCTCGGCGCGCTGGCGAGCGGTATCCTGCTCTACGGCATCAGCTTGGTCTATGGCTTCACCGGCTCGACCTTGTTCGACGAGATCGCGGGCGCCTATGCCGCCGCGCCGCTGACCGGCGACGCCAAGTCGACCGGCCTGCTCTTCGGGCTGGTGTTCGTGTTCGCGGGAATCGCCTTCAAGATCTCGGCGGTGCCGTTCCACATGTGGACGCCCGACGTGTACGAGGGCGCGCCGACGCCGGTGACCGCCTTCTTCGCCTCGGCGCCCAAGGTGGCGGCGATCGGGCTGGGCGTGCGCGTCGCTGTCGAGGCGATGGGCCCCGCCGAGGGGCAGTGGCGCCAGATCGTGATCTTCGCCGCGCTCGCCTCGATCCTGCTCGGCGCGGTCGCCGCGATCGGCCAGCAGAACATCAAGCGGCTGCTCGCTTATTCGTCGATCAACAACGTCGGGTTCGCGCTGATCGGTCTCGCCGCCGGCACGCAGGAGGGCGTTGCCGCGGTGCTGACCTATATGGCGATCTATATCGCGATGACGCTCGGCAGCTTCCTTGTCGTGCTGCAGATGCGCGACCCCGACGGGCAGCCGATCGAGACGATCGCCAGCCTCGCCGGCCTGTCGCGCACGCGGCCCGGCCTCGCCGCGGCGCTGGCGATCTTCATGTTCTCGCTCGCCGGCATCCCGCCGCTGTTCGGCTTCTACGCCAAGTTCGCGGTGTTCTACGCCGCGGTGCAGGCGGGGCTGTTCCCGCTGGCGGTGGTCGGCGTCGTGTTCAGCGTGATCGGCGCTTATTATTACCTGCGGCTGGTCAAGACGATGTACTTCGACGAGCCGGTCGGCGTGTTCGGCGAGGGTGACCGGCTCGAGGGCGGGCTGATCGCCGCGGCGGCGGTGATCGTCTCGCCGCTCGGCTATCTCGCCATCCCGGCGCTATCGGCCTGGACGCTGGCGGCGGCCGCGAGCCTGTTCTGACGCGCACGCTCCACGTACCCGAGACCGGCTCGACCAACGCCGACCTGCGCTCCTTCACGCGCGACGGCTATGGCGAGCACGGCCTCTGGCTCCGCGCCGACCGCCAGACCGCCGGGCGTGGGCGCGAGGGCAGGGCGTGGGACTCGCCGGTCGGCAACCTCTACGCCAGCACGCTCGTCCGCCTCGCCGCGGGTGACCCGCCCGCGCCGACGCTCGCGCTGGTCGCCGCGGTGGCGCTCGAGGAGACGGTGCGCGCGGTGCTGCCCAACGCCGGGGCGCTGCGGATCAAATGGCCTAACGACCTGCTGCTGGACGGGGCCAAGCTCTCGGGGATCCTGCTCGAGCGCGTCGGGGAATGGGTGGTGATCGGCTTCGGCGTCAACGTGACGTACCATCCGGACCTCGCCGATCGCGCCACCACCAGCCTCCGCGCCGCCGGAGCGACGATCGACGCCGCCGCGCTCCAGGGCGAGCTCGCCGCGACGCTGGCGCAGTGGCACGCGCGTTGGCAGGCGGAGGGCCTCGGCCCCGTCACCGAGCGCTGGCGCGAGCGCGCGCACTCGCCCGGCACCGAGCTGCGCGCGCGCCTGCCCGATGGCAGCGAGTGGCACGGGCGCTACGAGACGCTCGACCCCGGCGGCGCGCTCGTCCTGCGCTTGGCGGACGGGAGCGCGCGTGTCATGCACGCGGGCGATATATTCCTGCTGTGAGAGAGGGTGCGATGCTGCTCGCGGTCGACGCCGGCAACACCAACGTGGTCTTCGCGCTGGTCGATACCGCGACCCGCGCGATCCGCGCCCGCTGGCGCATCGCCACCGACCCGCGCCGCACCGCCGACGAATATGCGGTGTGGCTGAGCCAGCTGCTCGCGCTCGAGGGTTACAGCCGCGACGATGTCGCCGCGGTGATCGTCTCCACCGTGGTGCCGCGCGCGCTGCACAATCTCGAGGTGCTCGCGGCCAAGTATTTTCGCAGCGACGCGCTGATCGCGGGGCGCGCGCCGCTCGACTGGGGCATCGCGATCGACGTCGACGAGCCGAAGAGCCTCGGCGCCGACCGAGCGGTCAACACGATCGCGGCGCACGCGCTCCACGCCGGCGACCTGATCGTGATCGACTTCGGTACCGCCACCACCTTCGACCATTCGGACTATACCGGCGCCTACAAGGGCGGGATCATCGCGCCGGGCATCAACCTCTCGCTCGACGCTTTGGTGATGGCCGCGGCCAAGCTGCCGCGCATCGCGATCGAGGCGCCCGCGAGCGACAGCGTGATCGGGCGCAACACCGTCGATCAGATGAACATCGGCATCTACTGGGGCTATATCGCGATGATCGAGGGGCTGGTCGCCCGGATGCGGCGCGAGATCGCGCGTCCGGTCAAGGTGATCGCCACCGGCGGCCTCGCCACCTTGTTCGAGCGTCACACCGACGTGTTCGACGCGATCGAGCCCGATCTCACCATCCAAGGGCTGGCGATCATGTACGAACGCGCCCATATATCCAAGTGAACGCCAGGCCGGCGCGCAGTCCGGCCCATCTCTCTTCCTCCCGCTTCATCGGCGCATCCGGCGCCCCACGCGGGACAACAAAGGACTTCGATGACTCCCAACAACAAGGAACTGCTCTTCTGCGCGCTCGGCGGCTCGGGCGAGATCGGCATGAACGTCACGCTCTACGGCCATGCCGGCAAATGGCTGATGGTCGACTGCGGCGTCACCTTCGCTGACTCGCACTATCCCGGGATCGACGTGATCCTGCCCGATCTGCGCTTCATCGAGGAGCGGCTCGACTCGCTCGTCGGCATCGTGCTGACGCACGGGCACGAGGACCACATCGGCTCGCTGCCCTATCTCGCCGAGGATCTCGGCGTGCCGATCTACGCGACGCCGTTCACCGCCGGGCTGGTGCGCGGCAAGCTGGAGGAGGAGCGGATCGAGGAACGCGTCAAGGTGCGCCTGGTCCACGCGCGCAAGCCTTTCAAGGTCGGCCCCTTCTCGGTGGAGGTGGTGCCGCTGTCGCACTCCATCCCGGAGGCCAACGCGCTGCTGATCGACACGCCCGCGGGTCGCGTCTTCCACACCGGCGACTGGAAGCTCGATCCCACCCCGGTGATCGGCAAGCCCTCCACCCCCGACGAGCTCGCCGCGATCGGCGAGCAGGGCATCGACGTGCTGGTGTGCGACTCGACCAACGTCTTCAACAGCGAGGCCTCGGGCAGCGAGGCGAGCGTGCGCCAGGGGCTCAGCGAGAGCGTCGCGCGCGCGCGCGGCCGCGTGGTGGTCACGACCTTCGCCTCGAACGCGGCGCGGCTGCACACGCTGGCCGAGGTCGCCAAGGAGAGTGGGCGACGCCTGTGCGTCACCGGCCGCTCGCTCGACCGGATCATCCGCGTCGCCAAGGCCACCGGTTATCTCAAGGACTTTCCGGAGACGATCGACGTCGACGCCGCGATGCGGATGCCGCGCAACAAGGTGCTGATCATCGCCACCGGCGGCCAGGGCGAGCCGCGTGCCGCGCTGGCGCGCATCGCCGACGGCTCGCACCCAGTGCGGCTCGACATGGGGGACATGGTGATCTTCTCCGCCAAGCAGATCCCCGGCAACGAGGTGGCGGTGGGCCGCATCCAGAACCAGCTCGCCGCCAAGGGCGTCGAGATGGTCACCGAGAAGCAGGCGCACGTCCACGTCTCGGGCCACCCGGGCCGGCCCGAGCTCGCTCAGATGTATGGTTGGATCCGCCCCGGCGCGCTGCTGCCGGTGCACGGCGAGATGCGCCATCTGATGGAGCATGCGCGCTACGGCCAGACGCAGGGCATCCGCGACGTGCTGGTGCAGAGCAACGGCGATCTCGTCCGGCTCGCACCGGGAGCGCCCAGGAAGATCGGCGACGTGCCGGTCGGGCGGCTGGTGCTCGACGGCGACGTGATCCTGCCGTCGGACGGCGGGACGATCAACGACCGGCGCCGCATCGCGGTCAACGGCCAGATCTCGGTGGGCATCGCGGTGGACCGCAACGGCCGCGCCGGCGGCACCCCCGAGGTCCGCATCCAGGGCGTGCCGGTGGAGGAGGAGCGCGAGCCCTTCCTCGCCGAGGCGGCCGAGGCCGCGGCGGACGCGATGAAGGGCCGCGTGCGCGACCGCGAGCGGCTGCGCGAGGACGTGCGGCTCGCGGTGCGCAAGGTCGCCACGCGCTGGACCGGCAAGAAGCCGGTGATCGACGTGGTGATCGTCCAGGTCTGAGGAGGGGCGGATGCGCTGGACGTCGCTGCTGGCGATCTACATCCTGTTCTGGGCCTTCTCGGTGTTCCTGGTGCTGCCCTGGGGGGTGCGCACCTCGGCCGAGATGGGCGCCGAGCACGTCCCCGGCACCGCCGAGAGCTCGCCACACAGCTTCTCGCTCAAGCGCGTGCTGGTGCGCACCACGATCGTCGCGACCCTGCTGTTCGGGCTGTTCGTGGCGAATTACGAGTTCGGCTGGGTGACCGCGGGGATGCTCGACTTCGCGGATCCGGCGAACGCGGTGTAGGGCGGGGCGCTTCCACACGCGTCGCGATCGCGGCGGCGCCCCACCCCCGACCCGTCCCCTGACGGGGAGGGGAGAGCCAGCCGCGCTATCGGACTGGCGCGGGAGCGCTCACCGCACCGAGTACGGCACCGACACGCTGATCGACGAGCCCGCCGCCATGCTCGACTTGGGCTTGATCCGCACGCTCGTCACCGCCGCCTGGCTGGTCGCGTCGCCGGGGACCGGCACGTAGGTCCAGGTCGCGCCGCCGTCGCTCGAGAAGTCGATCTGGTCGGTGGTGCTCGCGGGTGAGGCGTAGGCGATCGTCGCGCCGGACGGCGGGGACCCCTCGGTCACCTGCACCACCGCGCCGCTGCCGGTACCGTCGCCGTCGAGCGCGATCGCCATGCGCGCCGCGGTGGGAACCACGAGGGTGGTCGCGTCCAGCTCGGTCGCGACCAGGTCGGGGTTGCTCAGCGTCATCACCATGCGGCGCTTGCTGCCCGGTATGGCCTTGGGGTTGAGCGTGCCGTTGACCGGGTCCCAGGTGACCGCGCCGAGCGCCAGCGCCACCGTCGGCGGCTTCCGCGCGACGTAGAGCGTGACCGCGAGCGTTACCGTCTGGCTACCGCTGTCGGTAGCGCCGAGCGCGCACAGGCTGCCCACCGCGACGCCGTTGCAGAAGTTCCAGTCCCAGCGGATCGTGATCGATCCCTTGTAGGTGCCGGGCGCGGGCGCCGTGCCGCTCGCGAGCTTGAAGAACAGCGGTACGTTGGCGCCCTGGCTGCCGACGGTGAGCAGCGTGACCAGCCCGCTCTTCATGTAATAGGTCGTGGTGCCCGGCTTGATCTCATAGCTGCTGCTGGCGTTGGCGAAGAGCTGATAGGCCAGCGTGTCGGCGGCGTTGCTGGTCGAGGTGAGCTTGAGCGTCGCGCCCGAGGCGATCGTTGCGCTGAGGTAATTGGCGCTGAGCAGCGTCAGCACCGTGAGCGTGGTGCACTCGAACCCCGACGCGGTCTGCGCATAGGGCACCGCGCCTGCCTTGATCGCGGCGGGCGAGTAGCTACCGACCGTCACCGCCGCGTTGGCGGGCATCGTGCAGGCGAGCGCTGGAGCGGTGACGAACGCGAGCAGCGCGGCGAGGGAGCGAAGGAGCCAGCGCGAGAGCGGGGCGGGGGAGCGGGACGGCGCGCGCATGCGGCACCACAGGCCAGACGCTGGTTAACCGAGAGTTAGGTGAGCTGGTGAGGGTGCGCCGCTTAGACCGAAGTCGAAATGAGGCCAGAGGTGCCGTCATACCCCCTGCCGACGTCACGATGCTCGATCGTGCCGTCGCCATCTTTCAAGCCAGCGGCCCGGACTTCGGATGACGGATGAAATGGTGTGACAGGCCGGTGGCTCGCCCTAGCGCAGCCGCTCGATCGCCTGCGCCAGCGCCACGTACAGCTTGCCCATGTCCGACGAGAGCAACGTCACCCCCAGCGGCGAGCCGTCGCGCTGCGCCAGGATCGTGCGCAGCATCGCCTCGAAATCGTGGATGTAGCGGTTGACCTGCTCGCGGAAATTACCGTCGTCGTCGTAGAGCCGCGCGACGTCGCGCTGCTCGCCGCCGTCGAGCAGCCGCACCGCGCGGCGCGTGAACACCCCGCGGTCACCCTTCAGATAGGCCGCCCACGCGCTGTCCGAGATCTCGGGCGCGAAGGTGCGGGTCAGGTCGATCGAGGCCGAGTTGAGCGACTCGATCAGCAGCGAGGCGCGCCGCGCGAAGCTGTCGCGCTCGTTCTCCTCACCCGCTGCGCGCGCTTCCTCCAGCCGCTGGTCGATCAGCGCGATCGTCGCCTCGATGCCGTCGAGCTGCTGCTGGAGCCGCTCGCCCGCGCGATTGGTCGCCGCGACCGCCGCCTCGGCGACCTGCGCGACCTGGCGAACCTGGCCCTGCACGCCGCTCTCCACCGCGCGGCTGAGCGCGGCGGCGCCCGCGCTCTCCAGCGCGTCGGCGGCCTCTGGGATGACGCGCGCGATCGCCTCGCGCGCGTGGTCGGCCGCGGCCGAGGCAGTCTCGCGCACGCGCAGCAGCGCCTCGACCAGCCGCGGCGCGGCCTGTTCGGTCATGTCGTCGATCTGGCGCGAGGCGTCGCCCATCGCCTCGCCGATCTCGTCGGCCTGGCTGCGCCCGCGCGCCAGCCCATCGTGGAGTCGGCTGGTGAGCGACTCCACCGTCTGGCGCTGCTCGGCGACGACCTGCGCCACCGCCTCGATGGCGTCATGCGTGCTCTCGGCGGCGGTGACGAGCGCGAGCAGCTCGGGCTTCGCCGCGGTGATCACCTGCTTGGTCGAGGCGACGCGGCTCTCCAGCCGCGAGATCGCCTCGGGCATGGTCTCGTCCATCTCCCGCGCGGCGGCGTCAAGCGCGACAAGCAGGTGCTCGGTGGTCGAGATCGTG
Organism: Sphingomonas sp. BK069; assembly: GCF_014193405.1. Taxonomy (NCBI): domain Bacteria; kingdom Pseudomonadati; phylum Pseudomonadota; class Alphaproteobacteria; order Sphingomonadales; family Sphingomonadaceae; genus Sphingomonas; species Sphingomonas sp. BK069. The sequence continues at coordinate 158,541 of NZ_JACHZH010000001.1, forward strand.
TGCTGCGCCGAGGCGTGGCCCGCGTCCATCGCGCGCGCCAGCGCCTCGGCCGAGGCGTGGAGCGCGCTCACCGACGCGGCGAGCTGCTGGGTGCGCTCACTGCCATCGCGATGGAGCGCGACGAAACGCTGGTCGACGCGCAGGATCGCGTCGTCGAGCGAGTCGAACAGCTGGCGCCCTGCGCCCTGCTGCGCATCGAGCCTCGCCGCGATCCGCTCGATCACCACCTCGATCAGCCCGATCCGCTCGGCCAGTGCCTCGGCGCTCTCGCGCGCGGCATGGTCGAGCGCAGTCTGGTTGGTGCTGACCATCGCCAGCATCGCGTCGCCCTGCGCCGCGATCGCCTTGCGCGACTCGTCGATCGCGCGCGCGGTGCGGTCGAGCAGCGCGTCGACCGCACCCGCCGCCGCAGAGGTGACCGCCTCGAGCCGCGCCCCGGCGGTGTGGCTGGTCGATTCCATCCGCTGCATGTAGGCGGCGAGCTTCTCCGCCGCGCCGCCCGCGATCGCCTCGGCGTCGCGCCCACGCGCCACCAGCGCCGCGACCTGCGCGTCGAGCCCGGCGCTGTGCTCATAGGCGACCAGCCCGGCCTGATCGATCGTCTCGGTCAGCGAGCGCGTCTCCTCCGCGGCGCGCGGCAGCGCCGCGAGCAGCGCGTCGAGCCGCTCGTGCGCGGCACCGGCGGTGGCGGAGAGCGCGCCGGTTTGCGCGTCGACGCGCTGGACCTCGCCCGAGAGCGTACCCGCGATATCGGCGAGCCGCGCGGTCGCGGCGTCGCCCAGTGCGGTGAGCAGGCGCACCTGCTCCGCCATCTGCGTGCGCTGCTCCTCGATCGTGGTGCCGAGCACCGCCACCGTGTTCTCCAGCGCCACCGCCTCGCCGCGCATCGCGCGCGCGGTCGCGCCGAAGCGCTGCGCCTCGGCGGTGGAGGTGCGCAGCGTCGCGAGCCAGATCACGCCGGCGAGCGCCGGCACGGTCGCCAGCGCGGCGCCGAACTGCGCCAGCGCCAGCGGCGTCATCGCGCCGAGCGAGTCACGCGCGAGCCACAGCAGTGCCGCGACCCACAGCACCGCGATAACGATCGCGACCCAGCCGAGCAGCGGCCGCGGGCCGCCCAGCGCGGGGCGGTCGGGGGCGTCGTCGGAGAAGAACGGGTCGGTCACGGTCGGGGCGGGCTCCGCAGACGGAAGGGAGGCGGGATCGGGCCAGCTCTCGGGCCAATGATCGGGCCAGCGCGCGCCAGGCTCGGTCGCACGTGCATCGGATAGTGAAGTCGGCCCCCCGGTCATCTGCTCCATCTAACACGTTTGCCCGCATCGGGAAGCCGTCTCGGAGGGGCACAGTCGCTCGGTCCGCCGCGTCGCTGCGCCGCGTCACGGATATTGCCGCGGTGCACGGCACCCCGTAACAGCCATGCCATGCTGGCCGGGCTCCTGTTTGCGATCCATGAGGCAGAGGACCGACCGGGGACGCTCGCGGCCACGCTGCCCTTCGCCGCGGCCTCGCTGATCGAATATCAGGCGCGGCTGCTGGTGGCGTGCGACGCCGCGCAGATCGTCGTCGTGGTGTCGCGCGAGACGTCCGAGCTGATGGGCGCGCTGGCGCGGATCGGGCGGCGCGGCGTCGCGGTCGACGTGGTCCGCACCGCCGCGGAGGCGCTGGCCAAGCTGCACCCGCTCGCGCGCGTGGTGATGATGGCGGACGGGCTGGTCACCACCGAGGGCGTCGTCCACGCGCTGGCGGGCGAGGGTGGCGACGCGCTGCTGGTGGTGCCCGGCGCGCAGGCCTCGCCGCTGTTCGAGCGCGTCGGCGCCGGCGCGGCCTGGGCGGGCGTGGCGCGGCTCGACGCACGGCGCATCGCGGAGGCGGCGCGGCTGCCCGATGACTATGATCTCCAGTCGACGCTGCTGCGCGCCGCCGACCAGGCGGGCGCTCGCCACATCTCGCTGCGGCTCGACGACATGGAGCTGGGCCACGGCATCGAGCGGCGGGCCAGCGCACTGGAGGAGCGCGGCCGCGCGGTGCTGTCGGCGTCGATGGCGGTGCGGCCGAGCTGGTTCGAGCGGCTGGTGCTGCGCCCGCTCGCGCGCGCGGTGATCCCGGTGATCGCGCGCCGCGCGATCGGTACCGGCACCTGCACTGTCGCGGCGGGGGCGGCGGGACTGGTCGGCGGCGCCGCGATCGCGCTCGGCGCGCCAGGGCTGGGCATCCTGGTGGCTCTCGCGGCGGTGCTGCTGGCCGAGATCGCGGCCGCGCTGGCGCTGTTCCGCGACGAGCCCGCGCTGCTGCGCGCCAGCCGCGCGCTGATCCTGGCGGTGCCCGCGGTCGCGGCGCTGCTGCTGGCGCATGTCGTCGATCGCGAGGCGGCGACCGCGAGCGCGCGGCTGCTCGCCATCGGGGCGCTGGTCGCGGCCGGCGTAGGCGAACGCGCCGCCGGCGCCGCGCCGCGCCGGGTCTGGTGGGGTACCGCGCCGGGCTATCTCGCGATCCTGGCCGCGGCGACACTGCTCGGCTGGCCGACCCTCGGCCTCGGCCTGGTCGCGGTCTACGCCGCGCTGACGCTGGTGGTCGCGGTCGAGTGGCTGCGGCGAGTGACTTAGAGCGTGGTTAAGGATCGCTCGCTAAGGGGTGGGGAGATGCCCGCCCAACCCTCTCAGGCGATCGATTCGGACCTGGCCGCGCGACTCGCGGCGCAGGCGGCGTCGGCCGACGGCCGCGCGGGGGCACGGCTGAGCGCCGCGATCGCCGATGTCTTCGCCGACGAGCGCGACCGGCTCGACGAGCGCACCCGGATGGCGATCAACCGCCTCGCCGAGGCGACCGTCGCCGCGATCGAGCGCGACATCGCCGGTCACGCCGCGCGGCTGCTCGAGGCGCGCGGCTTTCCCGACGCCGCCGCGCTGCTCGCCGGCAATCGCGCGATGACGCTGCCGCGGCTGATCGAGTCGGGGCTGATGCGCGACCCGGGGGTGATGGGCGAGATGATCGCGCAGGCGCGGGTCGGCCTGATCGACGAGGCGCTGGCGGCACAGCGCGCTCCCGGCAGCACCGCGATGCTGCTCGCCGCGCTCGCGGAGAGCGCCGACGGCGTGGTGCGTGCCCGTGCGGTGGCCTATCTGGTGGCGGACAGTCGGCGGCGCATGGCGCACGCCGATCGCCGCGCCGAACTGCCAGACGCGCTGCACGAGCGGCTCGCCTGGTGGGTGGCGGCGGCGCTGCGTGAGCGGCTCGGCCACGGCGTCCCGCCCGAGGTCGACCGCGCCTTGTCCGAGGCGAGCCAGCGCAGCATCGCGGCGCATGACGACGGCGAGCGGGTCGAGGCCGCCGCGGCGCAGCTCGTCGCCGCGATCGACCCCGTCGCGGGGACGCTGCCGCAGCTGATGATCGACTCGCTCGGCGAGGCGCGCACCAGTCTGTTCGTCGCGCTGCTGGCGCACGCTCTCGGGATCGAGTTCTCCGAGGCGCGCGGGCTCACGCTCGACGCCGACAGCGACCGGCTGTGGCTGGCGCTGCGCGCGCTCGGGATCGAGCGCCACCTGATCGCACAGGTCGGCTTCGTCCTGTGCGAGGCCGATCGTGCGCGCGACGTGGAGACCTTGCCCGAGTCGCTCGACCGGGTCGCCACGCTGGCGCCCGAGACCGCCGCGCGCGCGGTGGCGCCGCTGACGTTGCACCGCGATTTTCGCGCCGCCGTGCGCGCGCTCGCCCGCAGCCCGCGCGCGTGACCGCGCTGGCGACGCTGCACGCGGCGGTCGACCGCCACGACCGGCTCGCCCGCGCCGATGACGCTTTCGCCGCGCTCAACGCGCGCGCGGGCGGGCGCCACGGCGCGCTGCTTGCCATTCCCCAGGTCGCCGTGCTGGTGCGGCTGGCGCGGCGGCTGCGTATCCTGGTATCGCGCGCGGTGACGATCGCCGACGGCGACCGCGACCTCGACTGCTGGGTCAAGGCCGCGCCCGACGAGACCGGGGTGGCGCTGACCGTGTCACTGCTCCGCGAGCGTGCCGCCGGGCACGCCCGCGCCGGCGCCGCCACGCTAACGGAGGTGATCGCGCCCGAGGACGCCGACTGGACCTGGGAGGTCGACTCGGAGCTGCGCGTCACGCGGCTGTCGCCCGACACCGCGGCGCGGCTCGGGCTCGATCCGGCAGCCGCGCTGGGTCGCCCGCTCAGCCGGCTGTTCGTGCTCGAACCCGATCGCGACGGCGCGATGCCGCTGCTCGACGCGCTCACCGAGCGACGCGACTTCGCCGACCAGCCCGCGCGGCTGTACGGCAGCGGCGCGCGCGTGACGCTCGCCGGGCACGTCCGGCTCGACACCGGGAGCGGCTTCGGCGGCTTCGTCGGTGGCGCCTATGCCGCCGCACCCCCATCCGCTGCCCCGCAGCTCCGCCCGCTCGACCACCGGCTCGACTCGCTGTTGCGCGGGGCGCTGGCGCGGATCATCGCCAACGCCGACGGGATCAGCGCCGCCGGCGACGGACCGCTCGACAGCCACTACGCGGATTATGCCGCCGACATCGCCGGTGCAGGGCGTCACCTGCTCGGGCTGATTGACGATCTCGTCGACCTGGAGGCGATCGAGCGCGACGATTTCGCCACCGAGCGCGGGCCGGTCGACCTCGCCGACGTGGCGCGCCGCGCCGCCGCGCTGCTGGCCACGCGCGCGGCGGAGGCGGGCGTGACGATCGACCGCTCGGGGTGTGGACGCGAGCTGGTCGCACTCGGCGAGTTCCGGCGGATGTTGCAGGTTGCGGTCAATCTGATTGCCAACGCGGTCCGCTATGCGCCGCGCGGCAGTGCGATCGTGCTCTCGCTTCGGCGCGAGGGCGCGCGCGCGCTGCTGACCGTGGCGGACGCCGGCAAGGGGATCGCGGCGGCCGACCAGGCGCGCATCTTCGGCAAGTTCGAGCGCGTCGATCCCGGCGAGCCGGGCGGCAGCGGGCTCGGTCTGTATATCGCGCGGCGGCTCGCCGAGGCGATGGGCGGCGCGCTCACCGTTGACAGCGCCCCCGGCGGGGGCGCGCGCTTCACGCTGGCGCTGCCCGCGGGCTGAGCCGCCCTCAGCGCTGGCGCGGGTCGAGCGCGGGCACTTGTCGCGCGGCGCCGGCGGGTTCGATCCCGGGCCGCGCGCCGGTGGGCAGTCGTTCCTCCCCGCGGATCGCGCGACCGGCGCGCTGGATCGCGGCGGTGAGGCGCGGGTAGATGCCGCAGCGGCAGACGTTGGTGATCGCCGCCGCGATCGCCTCCTCCGACGGCATCGGGTCGCGCCGCAGCAGTACCGCCGCGGCCATGACGATGCCCGGGATGCAGAAGCCGCATTGCGACACATTCTCCGCGAGCAGTGCGAGCTGGATGGGGTGGGTACGATCGCGCGACAAGCCCTCGATCGTCGTGACGAAGGTCCCCTCCGCCGCGGCGAGCGTCATCTGGCACGAGCGCACCGCGCGCCCGTCGACGTCGACGGTGCAGGCGCCGCAGCTGCCCGTGCCGCAGCCGTATTTGGTGCCGGTCAGGTTGGACGCGTCGCGCAGCGCCCAGAGCAGCGGCGTCTCGGCCGGGAGGCGGTATTCGATCGCCTCGTTGTTGACGGTCAGCCGCGTCATCCGCGCTCGCGATAGGCGTCGCGGATGTGCTGCATCCAGCCGGCGCTGGGCTGAACGCTGGTGTTGCGCGTGCGCGGGCGGCGCGCCGCGGCGATGTCGACCTGCGCCTCGAAGTGAAGTCCGGCCAGCGTCGCCTTGGCCCACATCACACGCGCGGCGAGCTGCTCGAGCGTCCCCATCGTCACGCGGACCTCGTCACCCTGCGTCAGCCCGGCACTGTTGTCGACGCAGGCGCCCGTGACCGAGAGGTTGCGGACGCGGCACTCGACCGCCTGGGTGCCCGTGTCGACCAGAGCATAGAGGATCACGCTGCTGCGCGGTTCGCGGGGAGGGGTCGACATGCGGGCAGCTCTAGGTCCGGTATCCTAACGGGTTGCTACCCGATTCCATCGTCTCGCCGCGGGGGCAAGTCCTTCGTGTCGACTGTCTCGGGATCGCGCAGAAACGCTATAAAATAGCCGCCGATTAGTTGCCTGGCACGCGAATACTGCCATAAGCGCGCGATGGCAGGTCCCATCGTTCAACGCGACCCGACCGCGGAGTCGCTCAACCTGACGGCCTGCGACCGCGAGCCGATCCATGTTCCCGGCGCGGTGATGCCGCACGGCCTGCTGCTCGTCGCGGACGCGCTCTCGCTCGAGGTGGTCGCCGGCGCGGGAGCGATCGAGGCGCTGTTCGGCGACGACTGGCTCGGCGCGCAGCTCGATCATCTGCTGGCGCAGGACGTCAACGCGCTGGCCGAGGCGGTGCCGATCGGCCCGGGCGGGACGATCCTGGCCGCGCCGGTGCACGGCCACGACGTCGCGCTTCATCGCACCGGTCAGTGGCTGCTCGCCGAGCTGGAGCCGATGGGCGAGACTGCCGGTGGCAGCGTGGCCGAGACGCTTGGCTGGCTTGACGCCATGGCGGCGGGGTTCGAGCGCACCACCACCTTCGTGGCGCTGTGCGAGCGTGCCGCGGTGGCGTTCCGCGCGCTGACCGGCTTCGACCGGGTGATGATCTATCGCTTCCTCGACGACGAATCGGGCTGCGTCGTCGCCGAGGATCGCGCGCCGGGACTCGACACCTTCCTCCACCATCATTTCCCGGCGAGCGACATTCCGCGCCAGGCGCGCGCGCTGTACGTGCGCAACCGCACCCGCGTGATCCCCGACATCGACTATGTCCCCGCGCCGCTGCGTCCGGCCGGCTTGGAGCTGACCGACCTGAGCGACGTCGCGATCCGCAGCGTCTCGCCGATCCACGTCGAGTATCTCCGCAACATGGGCGTGTCCGCCTCGGCGTCGATCTCGATCGTCAAGGACGGGCTGCTGTGGGGCTTGGTGGCATGCCACCATGCGACGCCGCGACTGCTGCCGCGCGCCACCCGCGCCGCCGCTGCCGCGCTCGCCGGCGGGCTGGCGCGCCAGCTCCGCGCCAAGGAGGAGGCCGAGGCCTATCGCGAGCGGCTGGCGCTGCGCGGCGAGGAGGACTCGCTGCGCGGCCTGCTGCTCACCAGCGACTCGCCGGTCGACGTGGTGCAGGCACGCGCCGAGGACGTCCGCCACGCCTTCGGCGCCGATGGGCTGGCGCTGGTGCGCGGCGGTCGCGCGACGACGGTCGGGATCGCGCCCGACGAGGCCGCGCTGGTGGCGTTGGCGCGGTGGCTCGGCACACGTGACGACACCGCGCCGCTCGCGACCCGCGAGCTGGGCAAGGACTGGGCCGAGGCCGCGCGGGTCGCGCCGATCGCCGGCGTGCTCGGTTTCGCGCTCGGCGACGGTGACGCCTTGCTGTGGCTGCGGGCCGAGCGGATCGAGGAGATTGAGTGGGCCGGCAACCCGCACAAGGCGGTACCGCACGACCCACAGGCGACGCTCCGTCCGCGCGCCTCGTTCGAATCGTGGCGCGAGCAGGTGCGCGGGCGCGCGCGGCGCTGGACGCTGGAGCAGGTCGACGGCGCGGCGCGGCTGCGCCGGCTGCTCGGCGAGGCGCGTGCCGCGGCCGAGCTGCGCCGGCTCAACCGCGAGCTGGAGCGCACCGGCGCGGAGAAGGACTCGCTGCTCGCGCAGAAGGACCTGCTGATGCGCGAGGTCGATCACCGGGTGCAGAACAGCCTGCAGTTGGTCTCGTCCTTCCTCGCGATCCAGGCGCGCGACGCGGGTGCGGGCGCAGTGGCGGATCAGCTTCTCGAGGCGCGCTCGCGGCTCTCGGCGGTGGCGCTGGTGCACCGTCGCCTCTACCGCGACGACCAGATCGAGGTCATCGATCTCAGCCGCTACATCGGCGAGCTGATGCAAGACCTGCGCTCCTCGCTCGGCGAGGAATGGGGACGTCATCTCACACTCGACCTCGCGCCGGTGCTGATCCCGACCGACCGCGCCGTCAGCGTCGGGCTGATCGCGGCCGAGCTCGTGATCAACGCGACCAAATACGCCTACCCGGCGCAGAACGGCGGCGCCATCGACGTGGTGCTGGAGCAGCACGGCCACCTGCTGCGGTTGATCGTGGCGGATCGCGGAGTCGGCAAGGTCGCTGGCGGCGATGGCGGCTTCGGCAGCCGGATGATGACCGCGGTGGTGCAGCGCATCGGCGGCACGGTCGAGTTCCAGGCCAATGATCCCGGCACGCGCGCGCTGCTCACCGCGCCGATCGAAGGCGACTGAGCGCCGCTGCGGCGCTGCCCTTGCGGGAGGGAGGCGATGTCGCGGACGAGCCGATTGTTCGAGCTGATCGGCGTGCTGCGCGCGCGACGGCTGCCGGTGACCGCGCTGGAGCTCTCGGCCGAACTGGGCGTGTCGCCGCGCAGCATCTACCGCGACATCGAGACGCTACGCGCGCTCGGCGCGCCGGTGGAGGGGCAGGCGGGCGTGGGGTACCGCCTCGGCGCCGGCTTCTTCCTGCCCCAGCTCGCCTTCACGCAGGAGGAGCTGGACGTGCTGGCGCTCGGCCTCGGCTGGGTGCGCCAGCGCGGCGACCCCGATCTGGTCCGCTCCGGTGAGAGCGCGCTCGCCAAGATCGACGGGGCGCGCGGCGGCGGCGCGATGCCGGACGGCGCCTCGCCCGCGCTGCTCGCCGCGGCCTCGCTGTCGCGACGAGCCGATGCCGAGCAGGTGGCGGTGCTGCGGCACGCGATCCGCCGTCAGCGCAAGGTGGCGATCGCCTACCGCGACGCCGAGGGCAAGCCGACCGAGCGTGTGATCTGGCCGATCGCCATCGTCTATTTTGACGAGGTGCGCGTGCTGGCGGCCTGGTGCGAGCGGCGCTCCGGCTTCCGCCATTTTCGTGTCGACCGGGTCGAGGTGCGCGCGGTACTGGAAGAGCGCTATCCTGGCCGCCGCCACGCCTTGTTCACGCGGTGGCGCGAACAGGACCGTGACTGGCGCTCACTGCTGACAATTTCTGACGCATCGCCTGCTTAGGACCGTCGCACCGGCCGCCCGTATCGGGTGGCGCGATCGGAGCGACAGTCCAGATGGTAGCCTTCTCCCCCGACACGTTCGCGCATTTCCTGGCCGACGAGGACGACTCGCCCGTCGTCATGCTGAACCTCCTGCGCTTCGCCGCCGACGGTGGTCGCGAGCGCTATGCCGCGTATCTGGAGCTGGCGCGTCCGATCCTGGCGCGCTTTGGCGCGCGGATCCTCGTCGGTGGCGAGGGACTGCCCGTGCTCACCACCGGTGACGTCACCGGATGGGACGCGGCGCTGCTGGTGGAGTATCCGCGCCGCGCCGCCTTCAAGGCGATGGTCGACGATCCCGACTACCAGCGCGCGTTTCAGGTCGGTAGCTCGGCGTTGGCCGACATCGTGCTCCAGCCGCTGCGGCCCAGGCCAGACTGGCTCTGACCGGCCGCTCCGCCTGTCGCCGGGTGGTCGAGCGGGAGGGGGTACGCGCTCACTCTTGCTTACTGTGCCTCTACCCACCTTGTAGGCATGTAGACACGCCGAGAGCGAGGTAAGGCATGGCGGCTGGATCGACTCAATCGATCCTCCGTTGCGCGGCAAGGTGGCGCGCGTGGCGCGACGAAGGGTTTCGCCAGCGGCGATGGCAGCTCGAGTGGCGACCTGTGACACTCCTCCGCCAGCCTTCCGGGCCGCCATCTCCCCTCGCTGAGAAGGACGACAAGCAGTTCGTGAGAGTCGACCCCGTCTAGTCGAAGCCGCGCTCCAGGAAGCGCTCCGCCAGCGCGCAGTGCATCGCCACGCCGGTGGCGAAGACCTGCTCGTCGATCGTCATCCGCGGGTTGTGGAGCGGCGGGTTGGTCTCGGGCGTGGAGCCCGGCGCCGCCGCGCCGACGAAAGCGATGGCGCCGGGTAGCTCGCGCAGCACGTAGCTGAAGTCCTCGCCGCCCATGATCGGCGCGGGCATCGTCGCCCAGCCGGCCGTGCCACCGATCTCCTGCGCCAGCGTGCGCATCAGCCGCGTGGCGCGCGGGTCGTTCATCGTCACGGGATAGCCCTCGTCGATGCTCGACTCGACGGTGCAGCCGTGTGCCTCCGCCACGCCGCGCGCGACCTGGTGGAAGGCGGCGCGCATCGCCTCGCGCGTGCCCGTCGACAGCGTCCGCAGCGTGCCGGCGAGCTGGACCTCGTCGGGGATGATGTTGTGCGACGCGCCGGCGTGGATCTGCGTGATCGTCAGCACCGCGGGGTCGGCGACGGGCACGCGCCGCGCGACATGCTGCTGGAGCGCGATGACGATCGCGCAGGCGACCGGGATCGGGTCGATCGCGTCGTGCGGCATGGCGGCATGGCCGCCGCGGCCGCGGACCGTGGCGCGCACCGTGTCGGTGGAGGCGAGCAGCGCTCCCTCGCGCCCGATGAACACGCCGGCGGGCGCGTTGGGCAGGACGTGGAGCGCGAAGGCGGCGTCGGGCCGGGCGCGGTCGAGCAGCCCATCGGCGATCATCTCGCGCGCGCCGTGATGCCCCTCCTCGCCGGGCTGGAACATGAAGACGACCGTGCCGACGAGCTGGTCGCGTCGCGCCGACAGCGCCTTGGCGGCGCCGACCAGCATCGCGGTATGCGCGTCATGGCCGCAGGCGTGCATCGTGCCCGGCAGCGTCGAGGCGAAGGGCAGGCCGGTCTCCTCGCTGATCGGCAGCGCGTCCATGTCGCCGCGCAGCAGCACCGTGCGCGCGTTCGAGCCGGCGCCACCGTCGCTCCGGCCGCCGCGCAGGATCGCGACGAAGCCGGTGGTCCGCGTGCTGTCGTGGATCTCGAGCGGCAGGCCGGCGAGCGCCGCCTTGGCCTTGGCGGTCGTCAGCGGGCAGTGCAGCCCCATCTCGGGCTCGGCATGGATGGCACGGCGCAGCGCGATGACGTCGGCGAGCTGCTCGGTGCCGAGCGCGGACCAGTCGGTGGGCGAGTCGAGCGGTGGGGACATCGGAAACACTCCTTCTCGCCCCGATGTAGTCCCTCGAGCGGCGCTAGTCGACGCGTCGCGCCGCGGTGATCTTGATCACGGGCGCGAGCATCTGCCCCTTCATCACGCCCTCGCCCAGCGTCGGCGAGGTTGGCGCGACGAGGATGCGGCGCACCACGTCCATCCCCTCCAGCACGCGGCCGAAGGCGGCGAAGCCGGGATTATCGGCGGTGGCGTCCATCGAGCTCAGGTCGCCGACGGTGATGAAGAAGTCGCCCGCGGCGGTGCCGGGCGTGGCCATCGCCATCGACAGCGTGCCGTCGCGGTGGCTCAGCTTGGTGAGCGTGGTCGGCTCGTGCTTGATCGGCGGCAGCGTGCGCTTGGGATCGTTGCGCGTGCCGAACTGCGCGAGGCCGTAGCCGTCCGCCACCTTGACCGCGCGGTAGAAGCCGATGCCGTCGAGCTTGTGCTGGTCGACGTAGCGCAGGAAATTGCCGGCGGTGATCGGCGCGGCCTGGGTGTCGACGCCGACGAGGATATCGCCGGCCTCGGTGCTGAGGCGCACGCGGGTGAGCGCGGCGGCATCGGGAGCAGGAATCGGAGCAGGCGCCTGCGTCGCGGGGGCGGCAGGCGACTGCGGCGGAGCGCCGGCTGACGTCGTCGGCGCGGCCTGCGCGGCGAGCAGCAGCGCCAGCGCGGCGATCATGCCGCCACCCGCGGCGCGCGCGCGATCATCACGGGCAGCGATGACGCCTTGGTCCCGCTCAGCTGGAGGACATAGCGGCCCGGCTCGAGCTGGAAATCGACCATCTTGCGGATGCCCGAACAGGCCGGGCCGTGCCCGTGGGCGCTCGCCGCCAGCGCGCGGCCGGCACGCACCACGTCGATCCATGCGGCGTCACCCAGCGCGACACGATAGGTGCCGGGGCGCGCGACCTGGAACAAGGCGAGGCCGGCGGTCTCGCCCATGTCGGGCTCGCGCTGCGGCGCCACCGCCGGGGTGACCTGCTCGACCGGGGCGAGCCGCAGGTCGGCGCCGTGGCCGACCACGATCACCGGCGCGCTGCGCGTACTCGTCCCGGCGGCGAGCGGCGCGCGGCGTGCCCAACCGGTCATGCCGGCGGGGAGCGGCGGCCGAGTCACGGTGCAGCGCTGATCGGTGTTCGGCTCCGCCCCTGGCGCCTGCGCGATCGGCGCCGCAGCAACGAGCAGGGGAATCAGCAGCGAGACAGTGGACATTCTAGGCTCCATTGGAAGCCTCCCTCTACGCTCCCGCTGCCCGCGCATCCAGCCCACGAGTCCAGCGTTGAGCCATTGAGGCGACCCGAGACGGTGCGATCACGCTCGTACGAGGCCGCCGGCACAGGAGAGCGAGCATGAGCGACTCGAGCGAGGACGGCGCGGGCAAAGCAGGCGAGGGCGGCACCGGTTCGCTCGGCGGAGGCTCGCCCGACGCGGCATGGCGCGGTGCCGAGCGGATGCGCGACGCCTTCAACGAGCATGTCGTCGATCCGGCCCGACGTGCGGGCGAGGCGATGCGCGCCTCGGGCGAGCGGGTCGCGCAGAACGGCTCGGCGCTGGGAACGACGATCATCGACCAGGCGGAGGCGAACGCGCGCGAGGCCTTCGCCGCGCTGCGTTCCGCCGCGGGCGCGCGCGACCTCACCGAGGTGATGCGGATCCAGGGCGAGTACCTTCGCGAACAGGGCCAGCGCTCGATGGAACAGGCGCGCGAGATCGGGCAACTGATCATGCAGTTCGGCCGTGAGGCCATCCGGCCGGCCGAGAAGAGCGAAGAGCCGAAGCGGGAGGAGTAGTGGAGCGCGGCCCAGCGTGGCGTGCGGTTCTAATCCCTACCGCGCCGCGGCCGGCGCGCGGACGCCGGCCGCATCCGCCTCGCCGCCCGTCGCGGTGACCGGGCCCTGCGGTGTGGCGTCGAGCAGCGAGTCGCCGCCGAGGGTGCGGTACAGCGTCACCAGGTTGGTCGCGCGGGTCAGCTGGGTCTGCACCAGGATCTGCTGCGCGGAATAGAGCTGCCGCTGCGCGTCGAGCGACGAGAGGAAGGTATCGATGCCGCCGCGGTAGCGCGCGTTGGTAAGGTTGAGCGTGTCCTGCGCCGCCTCGAAGAAGCGGCGGTTGGCGGCGAGCTGCTCGGTGATCGTGCCGCGCCGCGCCAGCGCGTCCGACACTTCCTGGAAGGCGGTCTGGATCGTCTGCTCATAGCTCGCCAGCGCGGCGTCGCGCTGCGCCACGCTATAGGCGACCCCGGCGCGCCCTGCACCCGCGCGGAAGATCGGATAGCTCGCGTTGGGCGCGACCGAATAGTTGAACGAGCCGCTGTTGAAGAGCGTGCGCAGCGCGGTGCTGGCGAAGCCGACCAGCCCGGTGAGCGAGATGCGCGGGAACAGCTCGGCGCGCGCCGCGCCGATCTCGGCGTTGTAGGCGCGCAGCGCATATTCCGCCTGCACCACGTCGGGGCGGCGCAGCAGCACGCCGGAGTCGATCCCGGCGGGCAGCTCACCGATCGTCGCCGCCGCCTGCTCGATCGAGCCCGGCAGCAGTGCCGGGTCGACCGGCGCGCCGACGAGCAGCTGGAGCGCATTGACGTCCTGTGCGAGCAGCGTTGTCTGCTGCGCGAGATCGGCCTCGGCGGTGGCGAGGATCTGCTGCGCCTGGCGCAGGTCGGTGCGCGGCGCCACGCCGCCGCGCAGGCGCGCGTCGGTCAGCTTCACGCTCGCGCGCGCCGCCTCGGCGGTCTGCTGCGCGACGGCGAGCAGGCTGCGGTCGGCGGCGTAGGTGAGCCAGGCGTTGGCGATGTCGCCCACCAAAGTCAGCCGCGTGGCACGCGCCGCCGCCTCCTGCGCGAAATAGCGCGACAGCGCCGCGCTGGTGAGCGAGCGGACCCGGCCGAACAGGTCGATCTCGAAGGCGGTGACGCCGAGCTGCGCCTGGAACGTACTCCGCGCCGAGGAGACGGTGGTCACGCCGGTGCCCGTTCCCGTGCCGCCCGTCCCAGTGCCGGTACCGCCCGCGCCGGTGCCGGTGCCGGTGCCGCCCGTCCCGGTGCCGCCGCTGTTGGTACCGGTGACCACGCCGCTGCTGCCGCTGTCGCGATAGCTGTAGGCGCCGGTGGCGTTGACCTGGGGAAAGAGGTCGGCGCGCTGAATCCGGTATTGCGCGCGGGTCGCCTCGATGTTCGCGACCGCGACACGCAGGTCGCGGTTGTTGGCGAGCGCCTGGTCGATGATCGCCTGCAAGCGAGGGTCGCGGAAGATGTCGCGATAGGTGACGCTCGGCAGCCGCGCCTCGGACTGGCGGAGATAGGCGTCGCCCGCGGGCCAGGAGGTCGGCACCGGCGCGGCAGGGCGGACGTAGGTCGGCGCGAGCGAGCAGCCCGCCAGCGCGGTGCCGGCGGCGAGCGCGGCGAGCGCGGGGAGGCGGGTCATCGGGCAGGCTCCGGCGCGGGCAGCGCGGGGTGGTCGATCGGGCGCGGCAGCTGCGGCGGGCGCTCGCCGCCGGGTGCCCCACCGCCGCCGTGGCCGTCACCACCGCCGCCCCCGTCCTCGCCCTCGTCCGGGCTCGGGTCGGCGCCGCGGCGAAGGCCCTTGAGGCCGTCGCGGAAACCGCGCCGCACCAGAACGAAGAACAGCGGGATGTAGAAGATCGCCAGCACCGTCGCAGTCAGCATGCCGCCGATCACCGAGGTGCCGATCGCGATCCGGCTGTTCGCCCCCGCGCCGGTGGAGATCGCCAGCGGCAGCACGCCGAAGATGAAGGCGAGGCTGGTCATGATGATCGGACGGAGCCGGATGCGCGCGGCGGAGAGCGCGGCGTCGATCACGCGCTTGCCCTTCTTCTCCTCCTGCTCTGCGAACTCGATCATCAGGATCGCGTTCTTCGCCGCCAGCCCCATCGTCGTCAGCAGGCCAATCTGGAGGTACACGTCGTTGATCAGCCCGCGCAGCGTGGTGAACAGGATCGCGCCGACCAGACCGAGCGGGATGATCAGCAGCACCGCGAAGGGGATCGACCAGCTCTCGTACAGCGCCGCGAGGCAGAGGAAGACGACGAGGATCGACAGGCCGTAGAGCAGCGGCGCCTGCCCGGAGGACAGCCGCTCCTGGTAGGACAGCCCGGCCCAGGAGACGCTCGTGCCCGGTATCTGCCCGGCGAGCTCCTGGATCCGCGTCATCGCGTCGCCCGAGCTCTTGCCGGCCGCGGCCGAGCCCTGGAATTCGAACGAGGGCACGCCGTTGAAGCGTGACAGGATCACCGGCGCCTGGCTCCAGCCGATCCGCGCGAAGGCGGAGAAGGGCACCATCTGCCCGCCACTGCCGCGCACGAACCATTGGTTGAGGTCGGTCGGGGCGGCGCGGTACGGCGCGTCGCCCTGGACGTAGACGCGCTTGACCCGGCCGCGGTCGACGAAGTCGTTGACGTAGCGGCCGCCCCAGGCGGTCGACAGCGTCGTGTTGACGTCGGCCTGGCTCAGCCCGAAGGCGGCGAGCTTCTGCTGGTCGATGTCGATCTTGAGGGTGCCGACGTCGGGGAGCTCGGTCAGGCGCACCGAGGTGAGCGCGGGGTCGGCGTTGGCGAGTGCGAGCAGTCGGTCCTTGGCGTCGTTGAACTTCTCCGCGGTCATCCCGCTGGTGTTCTGCAGCTCCATGGTGAAGCCGTTCGACTGGCCGAGGCCGCGGATCGCGGGCGGCACCAGCGCGAAGACGCGCGCGTCGCGCAGGCCCCGGAACGCCGCCGAGGCGCGCGCCACGATCGCGTCGGCGGTATTCTCCTTGCCCTTGCGGTCGTCCCAGTTCGTCAGGTTGACGAAGCCCTGGCCCGTGTTCTGCCCGCTGACGCCGCCGCCGCCGCCGCCACTGACGGTGAACATGGTGGTGACGTTCTTGCCCTCGCTGCCGGCGAGATAGTCCTCGACGCGGTGCTGCACCTCCTCGGTGCGCGCGCGTGTCGCGCCGGCGGGAAGCTGGAACTGCACCAGTGCGCTGCCCTGGTCCTCGGTCGGCAGGAAGCCCGTCGGCAGGCGCAGGAACAGGATCGCCAGCAGCGCCACGGTGGCGGCATAGACCAGCAGGAAGATCCACTTGCGATCGATCACCCGGCGCACGCCGGCGACGTAGCGGGCGACGCCTCGGTCGAACGTGTCGTTGAACTTGTCGCGCGCGCGCTCGAGGAAGTGCGCCACCTTGGGGAACTTGCGGCCGAGCCAGCTCTGCTCGATCGGGTCGCCGTTCTCGTCGTGGCTCTGCTTGAGCAGGGTCGCGGTGAGCGCGGGCGAGAGGATCACCGCGACCAGCACCGAGAGCACCATCGCCGACACGATCGTCAGCGAGAACTGGCGATAGATCACGCCGGTCGAGCCGCCGAAGAAGGCCATCGGCATGAACACCGCGGACAGGACCAGCGCGATTGCGACCAGCGCGACGGTGATCTCCTTCATCGACTCGATCGTCGCCTCGCGCGGCGTCATGCCGGGATTCTCGTCCATCAACCGCTCGACGTTCTCGACCACGACGATCGCGTCGTCGACCAGCAGGCCGATCGCGAGGACGAGGCCGAACAGCGTCAGCGTGTTGATCGAGAAGCCCGCGACGTAGAAGACCGCGAAGGTGCCCAGAAGCACCACCGGCACCGCGATCGCCGGCACCAGCGTGGCGCGCCAGCTCTGCAGGAAGACGAACATGACGATGACGACGAGGATGATCGCCTCGATCAGCGTCTTCACCACCTCCTCGATCGACAGCTTGATGAAGTCGGTGGTGTCGTTGGCGAAGGCGTACTCGAGCCCAGGCGGGAAGCCCTTGGCGGCGGCGGCGACCTGCGCCTTGACCAGCTCGGCGGTCTTGAGCGCGTCAGCGCCGGGGGCGAGCAGCACCGCGATGCCCGCGCCGGGGTGGCGGTTGACGCGGCTGAACGCGTTGTAGCTCTCCGCGCCCAGCTCGATCCGCGCCACGTCGGCGAGCCGCACCGTGGCGCCGCTGCTCTGCGTCTTAAGGATGATGTTGGCGAACTCGGCGGGCGTCTGGAGCCGCGACTGGGCGGTGACGATCGCGTTGAGCATCTGCGTCGACGGCATCGGCTGGCCGCCGATCTCGCCGGCCGCGACCTCGGTGTTCTGGTTGGTGATGGCGGTGACGACGTCGCCGGGCATCAGCTGGTAGCTGTTGAGCTTCTCCGGATCGAGCCACACCCGCATCGCATATTGCGAGCCGAACACGTTGGTGTCGCCGACGCCCTGGATACGGCCGAGCGGGTCCTGGAGGTTCGAGACGAGATAGTCCGAGACGTCCTGGTTGGTCAGCTTGTCGGTGACGTCATAGACGCCGACGATCAGCAGGAAGTCCGGGTTGGACTTGCGCACCACCAAGCCCTGCTGCTGCACCTGCTGCGGCAGCCGGCTGAGCGACTGCTGGACCTGGTTCTGCACCTGGACCTGCGCGATGTCCGGATCGGTGCCCTTGTTGAACGTCGCGGTGATCGTCACCGAGCCGCGGCTCGACGAGCTCGACTGGAAGTAGAGCAGCCCGTCGATGCCGGTGAGCTGCTGCTCGATCACCTGGGTGACGCTGTTCTGCAGCGTCTGCGCGTTGGCGCCGGGGAAGGTCGCGCGGATCGATACCTGCGGCGGCGCCACGTCTGGATATTGCGCGATCGGCAGCGACAGGATCGCGCCGACGCCCGCCAGCATCACGATGATGGCGAGCACCCAGGCGAAGATCGGCCGATCGATGAAAATGCGGGACATGAGCGGTTAGCCGGCCTTGCCTTTGGCCGACGACATCTTGTCCATCTGCTCGGGGGAGGGCGCCTGTACCTTCTGCGGCGTGTCGGCCGGCACCGGCTGGAGCGGCGTCTTGGGCTTCACGTTAGCGAGGCCCTGGGTGATGACCTTGTCGCCGGCCTTGAGCCCGTCGATCACGACCCAATAGGCGCCCTGCGTCCGCTCGGCGGTGATGGTGCGCTGCTCGGCGCGGTTGTTCGCGCCGACGACGTAGAGGGTCGCGTTGCCCTTGGGATCGCGGGTGATCGCCGTCTGCGGTACGAGGAAGGCGTTCTGCTGGATCGACTGCGAGAAGACCGCGCGGACGAACATGCCCGGCAGCAGCAGACCGTTGGGGTTGGGGAAGCGCGCGCGCAGCGTCACCGTGCCGGTGCTGGGATCGACCACCACCTCGGCGAACTCGACCGCGCCCTTGATGCCATAGTCGCTTCCGTCCTCGAGCTTCAGCGTCACCTCGGCGCGGGCGGGCACCGCGCCGCCCGAGGCGAGGCTGCGGCGGAGGGCGAGCAGGTTGGCGCTCGACTGCTGAATGTCGACGAACATCGGGTCGAGCTGCTGGATCGTCGCGAGCGGGTCAGTCTGGGTCGAGCTGACCAGCGCGCCGACGGTGAAGAGCGAGCGGCCGATGCGGCCGGTGATCGGCGCGGGCACGGTGGTGAAGCGCAGGTTCACGCGCGCGGTGTCGAGCTGCGCGCGGTTGACCGCGATCGTCGCCGCCGCCTGGCGCTGCGTCGCCACCGCGTCGGTATAATCCTGCGCGCTGATCGCCTCCATCTGCGCGAGCGGCTTGTAGCGGTCGGCGCGGATCTTGGCGGCCTCGTAGGTCGCCTGGGCGTTGGCGACGTTGGCGCTCGCCTGGTTGGCGCTGGCGCGATAGAGCGAGGGATCGATCTGGTAGAGCGGTTGGCCGCGCTTGACGATCGCGCCCTCGGTGAAGAAGCGGCGCTGGATCACGCCAGAGACCTGGGGACGTACCTCCGAGCTCTGATAGGCGACGGTACGGCCGGGAAGCTCGCTGGTGGTCGGCACCGACGTCGGCTGGACGACGACATAGCCGACCGTGACCGGGCCCGACTGGCCCGGCGCGCCGCCCTTCTCCTTGGCCTTGGCCGCGTCACCCCCGCCACCGCCGCAGGCGGCGAGCGCGAGCAGCGCAGACGCCGCCGCGCCACCGATGACCTGGCGGCCCGGCCGAACCTCGATACGCATTCTCAGTCTTATCCCCGCGAGAGACTTCGGGCTGCCCCGGCGCCTAACCGCAATTTGTCGCAAATGTTTCGCAAGGGTGCCAGAATTTTCACGCCGCCGACCGGCTTTGGTGATCAGAGAGCGGTCGAGGCGGCAGCGTTATGAAACCGATCCCGCGCTGGCTCGTTGCAGGGTGACGGGGGCTCAGCGGAACGCCGCATGCCTCGGCTAAAGGGGCGTAGTACTTGTCTTTTTCCGTTCGTCGCTCACGCCTCCTGCTCGCCACCGCGGGTATGGCGCTGGGCTGTGCCGCCGCGCCGGCACAGATGCAGAAGCCCGGCACGGCGCCCGCGCAGGGTCCCGACTCGCCCAAGCCGGCCGACACCGCGCCGGCTCCCGACAGCACACCGATCGTCCCCGAAGCGGAGTTCGACGCCGCGCTGCCGCCGGTGTCTGGCGACCTGAACGCCCCGCTCGAACCCATGCCCGCCGACACCGCTGCCCCGCCGGCGCCGACCACGACCGACCCCGCTCAGGCTCCCGCTCAGGCGGCGGCGCAGCAGCCGATCACGCCCGGCACGTTGCCTCCCGCGCCACCGCAGGACCCGCAGCTCGCCCAGCCGCTCGAGCCGCTCTCCACCTTCAACACCGCGCCGCTGCAGGCCGTCGCCGACCCGGCGAGCGGCGATCAGCCCGACGTCCGCTACGCCAGCGAGGTGCAGGGGCTCGACCCGCTCGGTCTCAAGGATGAGTTCGACTCGCTCTCCGCGCTCAAGAAGGGCGGCGGCAAGGCGGACAATGCCACCCAGGTCTCGGCGCGCGCGCGCGAGGACGAGCAGCTCGCGCTGCGGCTGATGAAGTCGCTCGGCTATTATGACGGCACCGCGGTGGCGACGGTGGAGACCGTCGCGGGCACGCCGGCGAGACTGCGCGCGCTGGTCACCGCCTCGCCGGGCCAGCAGTACAAGCTCGGCAGCGTCACGGTGAAGGCCGACGCCACCCAGCCGCCCGAGCTCGTTCGCCGCGAGCTGCCGCTCAAGGTTGGCGACCCGATCGAGGCGGCGCGAATTCAAGGTGCCGAGGCCAATGTCAGCCTGCGCCTGCCGCAGCAGGGCTATCCCTTCGTCAAGGTCGGCGAGCGCGACGTGCTGCTCGACGAGCAGACCGGCAAGGGCGACTACACGCTGCCGGTCGACACCGGCCCGCGCTCCTCCTTCGGCGTACTGCGCACCGAGGGCGACCCGGTGTTCGATCTCAAGCACCTCAACGTCTTCCCGCGCTTCGACCAGGGGCAGCTCTACGACGCGCGCCTTACCGACGACCTGCGCGAGGCGCTGGTCGCGACCGGGCTGTTCAACGGCGTCGGGGTCGAGCCGGTGCGCACCGGCGTCACCGCGGCGGACGGCACCGAGCAGGTCGACCTGCTGGTGCGGCAGACGCGCGGGCCGGCGAAGAGCCTGTCGGGCTCGGTCGGCTACAACACCGGCGAGGGCGTCAAGGCGGAGGCCAATTTCACCAATCGCAACCGCTTCCCGCCCGAGGGCGCGCTGATCCTCGGCGTGATCGCGGGCACGCAGCAGCAGGGCCTGTCGGTCGGGCTGCGCCGCCAGAACGCAGGCAAGCGCGACCGCACCGTCAGCCTGCTCGCGAGCGCCAACCACTCCAGCTACGACGCGTTCGACGCCTTCACCGGCACGCTGTCGGGCCGGGTGAGCTATGACTCGACGCCGATCTGGCAGAAGAAATTCACCTATGCCTATGGCTTCGAGCTGGTCGGCACCAACGAGAGCGTGTTCGACTTCGACAAGTTCGACCGCGACCGGCGCACCTACGGGGTCTTCGCGCTGCCCGGGCAGGTGCTGTTCGACACCTCGGACGATCTGCTCAATCCCACCCGCGGCTATCGCCTGAAGCTCAACGTCAGCCCCGAAGTGTCGGTCTCGGGGCAGACCAAGCCCTATGCGCGCACGCTGATCGAGGGCACGGCCTATTATCCCGTGAGCGACAGCCTGGTAATCGCGGGCCGCGCGCGCGCGGGCAGCATCTTCGGCATCGCGCGTGACGACATAGCCCCGTCGCGGCGCTATTATGGCGGTGGCGGCGGCTCGGTGCGCGGCTATGGCTTCCAGCGGCTCGGGCCGCTCGAGCCGGTCGCCTCGCTCACCCCGGACTCGAGCGGCAACGTCGATCGCGCCGACCTGCGCCCGCTCGGCGGCCGCAGCATCAACGAGTTCGCGCTCGAGGCGCGCTACCGCTTCGGCAATTTCGGGATCGTGCCCTTCGTCGATGCGGGCAACGCCTATGAGAGCAGCCTGCCCAAGGGCAGCGACCTGCGCATCGGCGCCGGCATCGGCGGCCGCTTCTACACCAATTTCGGGCCGCTGCGCGTCGATGTCGCGACCCCGCTCAACCCGCGCGAAGGGGACGGCAAGATCGCGCTCTATATCTCGATCGGGCAGGCATTCTGATGGCCGAGGACACGCTCCCGACCGCCGGCGAGACCGTCGTCGTCCACCGCCCTCTCTGGCAGCGCGTGCTGAAGTGGGTCGGCATCGCGCTCGCCGCGCTGGTGCTGCTCGTGGTCGCGATCGTGCTGGGGATCAACACGGATCCCGGCCGTCGCTTCGTCGCCGACAAGATCGGCGGCTACACCACCGCCTCGGGCCTCAACATCAAGGTCGGGCGGATCGACGGCTCGCTGTACGGCCAGCTCCGGCTCAGCGACGTGCGGGTCAGCGATCCCAAGGGCGTGTTCCTGACTTCGCCGCGGCTCGACCTCGACTGGCGGCCGTTCGCCTTCGCGCGCAACCACGTCGACGTGCGCAGCGTCTCCGCCGACCTGATCACGCTACGGCGCAACCCCGAACTCAAGCCGACGCCGACCACGCCCGAGGACGAGAACGCGCCGCTGCTGCCCGATCTCGACATCGACATCGACCGGCTCCACGTCGGCCGTTTCGTGATGGAGCCGCCGGTCGCCGGCGCGCGCCACGTCGCGCGCTTCGATGGGCAGGCGCACATCGCCGACCGCCGCGCGCAGCTCGTCGTCGACGCCGCGACGCTGCGCGCCCCCGGCGTCGCGGGCGGCGACGTCGCGCGGGTGCGGCTCGACGCGGTGCCCGACGACGACAAGCTCGACCTCGACGTGCGGCTCACCGCGCCCGCCAACGGCGCGGTGGCGCAGCTCGCCGGCCTGAAGGCGCCGCTCACCGCCACGCTCGGCGGCAAAGGCAGCTGGAAAGCGTGGCAGGGGCGCCTGCTCGCCAACCTGGGCGGCGGCGAGCTCGCCAACCTCGCGATCTCCGCGCGCGACGGCCATATCGAGGTGCGCGGCCCGACCCGGCCGGGCCTCTATATCGAGGGACCGGTGGAGCGGCTGACCGCGCCGGCGCTCACCGTCGCCGCCGACGTCACGCTCGCCGAGCGTCGCGCGGACACGCGGATCAAGCTCACCTCTCAGGCGCTCGCGGTCGATGCGGGCGGGCTGCTCGATCTCGCCAACAGCCGCTTCGGCAATTTCGCAGTCGACGCCAAGCTTTTGACCCCGGGCGCGATCATGCCGGGCGTGAGCGGGCGCGATGTGCTCGCGCGCGTTGTGCTCAACGGCGCCTTCGCGACCCCGACGGTCGACTATAAGATCCGCGCCGCCGCGCTCGGCTTCCAGCAGACCTCGGTGCAGGACCTGTACGCCGAGGGGCTGGCGCGCGTGAACAGCGATCGCATCCTGGTGCCCGTCCACGCGCGCGCGCGCCGCATCGCGGGGCTCAACGCCGCGCTCGGCGGGCTGACCACCAACGCGCGGATCGACGGCGACCTCGCGATCGCCATGCCCAACATCCTGTCCGACAACCTGCGCATCCGTTCGGATACGATCGACGCCACCGCGATCATCGCCGCCAACACCGCCACCGGCCGCTACACCGGCGGCTTGCAGGGGCGGGTCAACAACTTCCGCGTCGACAGCGTCGGCGTGATCAACGTCCAGACCGACGCCAAGCTCGTGCCCGGACCGAACGGCGGGTTCGGCATCACCGGCAAGGTCGCGCTCCAGACCAAGCAGCTGTTCAACGCCGGCGTCCGCAACTTCCTCGGCGGCAACGCGGTGATGAGCACGCGCTTCGGTTACTCGCCGACGGGCGTGGTGACGTTCCAGAGCCTGTCGCTCAACGCGCCGCAGTTCCGCGTCACCCGCGGGCAGGGACGCTTCGATCCCGCCAACGGCGCGCTGCTGGTCGACGCCGACGCCTACTCGACCCAGTACGGCCCGCTCTACGCGCGCGTGACCGGCTCCTCGACCGCGCCGGTCGTGCGGCTGCGTGCGCCGCGGCCGGGCGTGGGGATCGGCCTTGCCAACCTCGATGCGCGCGTGGTCGGGCGCGGCGGCGCCTATCAGGTCAACGCCAGCGGCGGCACCAACTACGGCGCCTTCACCGCCGACGTGCTGGTGACGCCGGGCAACCAGCTCGCGGTCGACATCCGCCGCGTGCTGTTCGCCGGCATCGACTTCGCCGGCCGCGTCGTCCAGACCGCCGCCGGGCCATTCGCGGGGCAGGTGCGCTTCGCCGGCAACGGGCTCAACGGCAATGTCGCGCTCGGCGCGCAGGGCAAGTATCAGCGCGCCAGCGTCGACGCGCGCGCCGCTGGCGCGACGATCCCGGGCATGGCCGGCTTCAGCATCGGCCGCGCGATCGTCACCGCCGACGCGGTGCTCTACGACAAGCCGCAGATTGTCGCCGACGCGCAGGTCGCCAACCTTCGCTACGGCGCGACGCTGCTCCAGACCGGACGCGTCAAGGTGAACTATCGCGACGGCGCGGGCACCGCGCAGGCGCTGTTCACCGGCTCCAACGGCGTGCCCTTCCGCCTCGCGGTTAACTCGCGCCTGTCCCCCAGCCTCTATCTCGTCGCGCTGAGCGGCGCAGCGAACAACGTCGCGTTCCGCACCGCGCAGCCGGCACGGATCGTGCCCGCGGGCGGCGGCTACCGGCTCGAGCCGGCGCGGCTCGACTTCGACAAGGGCTCGGTGCGGCTCGCCGGTCGGTTCGGCGGCGGCGCCACGCAGGCGCAGATGCGGCTCGACCGGCTCGACCTGTCGCTGATCAGCGCGCTCGTGCCCAATCTCGGCGTCAACGGTCAGGCGACCGGTAGCCTCGACTATGTCCAGGACAAGGGTGAGGCGTTCCCGCGCGCGGACGCACGGCTCAACGTCACCAACTTCACCCGATCGAGCCTGGTCGCGGTGTCCGAGCCGGTCGACGTCGTCTTCCAGGGACGGCTGTCGAGCGCGGCGGGCGAGGGGCGCGCGTTGATCAAGCGGGCCGGCACCCCGGTCGGGCGGCTGGTGGCGACGCTCACCCCCACCGGCGGCGGCAGCTGGACGACCCGGCTGATGCAGGGGCCGCTCGGCGGCGGCATCCGCTACAACGGGCCCGCGGGGGTGCTGTTCAGCTTCGCGGGCCTGGCGCAGCAACAGCTGACCGGGCCGATGGCGATCGCGGCGGACTTCGGCGGCACCGTGTCGGCGCCGCGCGTGGTCGGGCTGATCCGCGCCGACAACCTCACCTACGACAACGAGGCCTATGGCACGCGCCTGACCAATATGAAGATCGCGGCGCGCTTCAACAACGACCGGCTCGAACTGCAGCAGATGCAGGCGCGCGCGGGGCAAGGAACGGTGCAGGCGTCGGGCAACGTCGGGCTCGCCGCGGCGCAGGGGTTCCCGCTCGACGTGCGCGTAGCGATGCGCGACGCCCAGCTGGCGCGCTCCGACGCGCTCGGCGCCACCGCCAGCGGCGACATTCGCATCCAGAACAGCGCGAGTGGCGGGCTGATCAGCGGCCAGATCAACGTGCCCAACGCGCGTTACGAGATCATCCGTCAGGGCGCCGCAGAAGTGCCAGAGCTCACCGGCGTGCGCAAGAAGAGCGAGGTCCTCGCCCAGCAGGCCGCCGCGGCCGCGGCGAAGGCGGCTGGCCAGCCGCCCGCTCCCGCCTCACCGCCGGGCCTGTTCAAGCTCGACCTGCGCCTCCGCGCCGATAACCAGCTCTACGTCTCGGGGATGGGGCTGGAGAGCGAGTGGCAGATGGACATGCGCGTCGGCGGCACCTCGGCGGCGCCGGTGATCAACGGCGGGCTCGACCTGGTGCGCGGTACCTACTCCTTCGCGGGCAAGCGCTTCGAGGTGGAGCGTGGGCAGGTGCGCTTCCGCGGCGGCGCGCTGACCGACCCGGACATCAACATCCTGGCGACCACCACCAACGACAATGTCACCTTCAACATCGCCATCACCGGCACCGGCCAACGCCCGCAGATCGCCTTTACCTCGACGCCCTCGCTGCCGCAGGACGAGGTGCTGAGCCGCCTGCTGTTCGGGACCAACCCGGAGAATCTGTCGGCGACCGAGGCGATCCAGCTGGCCAGCGCGCTCAACTCGCTGCGCGGCTCGGGCGGCGGGCTCAACCCGCTCGGCAAGCTGCGCTCGGCCACCGGCTTCGACCGTCTGCGCATCCTCGGCGCGGACGAGGCGAGTGGGCGCGGCTCGGCGCTGGCCGCGGGCAAGTATCTGACCGACGACATTTACGTCGAGATCGTCACCGACGCGCGCGGCTTCACCGCGACGCAGCTGACCATCGCGCTGACGCGGGCGATCAGCGTGCTGTCGCAGGCGGGATCGTTCGGCGGGTCGAATGTGCAGCTGCGCTACTCGCGCGATTTCTAGCGCGCGCGAGTGGGGCCGGGCGGCGTGGCTCGAAAGGGCGCCCGCTCCCCTCACCGCCGCCACGCCGAACTTGGTTCGGGATCCACCGTGCCGCACACGCAGGAGCGGCGACACCTGCGAGACGGGGGATCCTGAAACGAGTTCAGGATGACGCCAGAGGGCGGGAGAGGCGCGGTGGAGCGGTACGACGTCATCATCATCGGCGCCGGCCTCTCGGGGGTGGGCGCGGCCTGCCAGTTGCGGCGGCGGCTGCCCGACCGGCGTTTCCTGATCCTCGAGGCGCGACACGCGATCGGCGGCACCTGGGACCTGTTCCGCTATCCCGGCATCCGCTCGGATTCGGACATGCACACGCTCGGCTATGCATTTCGCCCCTGGCGCGCCGCCGAGGCGATCGCGGACGGTCCCGCAATCCGTACCTATATCGAGGACACCGCGCGCGAGGAGGGCGTCGCCGAGCACATCCGCTTCGGTCATCGCGTCACCGCGGCGGATTGGTCGAGCGCCGAGTCGCGCTGGACGCTCACGGTCGAGCGGGAGGGCGCACCGCCGCTGACGCTCGCGCTAGCCTGCGACTGGCTCCACGCCTGCACCGGCTATTACGCCTACGACCGTGCGCATCGACCCGCATTCGCCGGAGAGGATGAGTTCGCGGGCACGATCGTCCACCCGCAATTCTGGCCCGAGCGGCTCGACTATGCCGGCCGCCGCGTCGCGGTGATCGGCAGCGGCGCGACCGCGGTGACGCTCGTGCCCGCGCTGGCGCGGACGGCGGCGCATGTCACGATGGTACAGCGTTCACCCAGCTACGTCGTGTCGAGGCCGGCGCGCGACCGCGTCGCCGACCGTCTGCGGAAGTTGCTCCCGGAACGCGCCGCTTATGCCCTGACGCGCTGGAAGAACGTGCTGCTCGGCCAGTTCTTCTATCGGCTGGCGAGAAGGCGGCCGCGTGGAGTCGCGCGGCGGCTCATCGCGATGGTGCGTCAGGAACTCGGCGCGGACTATGACGTCGCGACCCATTTCACCCCGCGCTATGATCCCTGGGATCAGCGGCTCTGCCTCGTACCCGACGGTGATCTCTTCGTCGCGCTGCGCGAGGGGCGCGCCAGCGTCGCCACCGGAACCATCGAGCGTCTCACCCCGGACGGTCTGCTGCTGGTCGACGGCACCCGTATCGCGGCTGAGATCATCGTGACCGCTACCGGCCTCGAGATTTTGCTACTCGGCGGGCTCGTTTTGTCCCGAGACGGGACGATCATCGATCCGGCCGGGTCGCTTCAGTACAAGGGGATGATGCTGTCCGCCGTGCCGAACTTCAGCTTTGCCTTCGGCTATACCAACGCCTCGTGGACGCTGAAGGCGGACCTCGTCGCCGCTTATCTCTGCCGGCTGCTCCGCGCGATGCAGCGGCGCGGGGCGGCGAGTGCGACGCCGCGGGTGCGGGTCGGCAGCGTCACCGAAGTGCCGTTCGCGGATCTGAGCTCGGCTTATATCCAGCGCGCGCTGTCGTCGCTGCCGCGCCAGGGGCACCGTAGGCCATGGCGGCTCAACCAGAATTATGCGCTCGACGTGCTGGCGCTACGCTTCGGCTCGGTTGCCGAGGAAATCGAGTTAGCCGCGGCCGATACCGGCGCCCGGGCATAGATTTCACGTCATCGAATACTTAGGCCCGGTGGCGGCGACCAAGTCGCGGCGCGCGCCGGGCCTATGATCTGCTTACCAGGGACGGATCGTCGTACCGACGAAGCCGACCAGCGCGAGAACGAAAGCGAGCATCGTACTTCTCCGGTTACCAGGGGCGGATGGTGGTGCCGACAAGGCCGACCAGCGCGAGAATGAAAGCGAACATCACGAGTCTCCGATTACCAGGGACGGATGGTGGTGCCGACGAAGCCGACCAGCGCGAGAACGAAAGCGAGCATCGATCTACTCCCGATTACCAGGGGCGAATGGTGGTGCCGACGAAACCGATCAGCGCGAGAACGAATGCGAACATGGGTCTTCTCCCTATTTATTGCTCAACCCCCCCGAAGGGTAACGCGCAGGTAACGCTTTTTTCACCACGTCTCAACGGCATTAACCAGCGGTTAACCCAAAGTGGGACGTACTTAAGCTATTCATTAAGCTGGCAGGCCTAGGGTGGCTCCGAAATGGATATGCCTTGCCTCTCTGAGCCGTCGGTACCGGACGGCGCCGCGCCCGGGAGTCAGCCGGTGACCGCTCGCCACCGTGGGGAACTGCTGGCGCGACTGCGTGACTTCGCCGTCGTCCGGCGGTCGCTCGGGGCGGGTGCGGCGGGCGAGTTGGTGTCCGACGCGGCGGCGCGGCTGGCCGCCACGCTGCCGCTGGCGCAAGTCCTCGCAGTAGGGCAAGATGTGATACGTGTGAGGTGCGGTGGCGCGCTCGACGAGGTGGAGCATGTTTCAGCGGCAGTGCGGGCCTTCTTCGATCCGGCGGACGAGCGGTGCGACGATGCCGCGCGTCTCGGCTGGGCGGTGGGCAGCGCGATCGCCGCGCCCGAAGTCGACGACGTGACGCTCGCCGAGACCAGCGAGGCGGCTTTGGTGCAGGCGCTGGCGTCCCTCGAGAGCGAGTCTGCCGGCGCGGCGCTGGTCGCCGGCCAGGATCTGGCCAGCGAGCTCGATCGCGCGCTCGCCGAGGACGAGATGGAGCTGTTCTACCAGCCCAAGCTCCACGTACGCCAGCAGGTGATCAAGAGCGCAGAGGCACTGATCCGCTGGCGTCACCCGACACGCGGGCTGATCCCGCCCGCCGATTTCATCCCCTTGGCGGAGGAGCGCCGCCGCGTCGGCCCGCTCACGTTATGGACGGTGCGCCGCGCGATCCAGGACCAGCGCCGGCTGCGGCGGCTCGGCCACGACGTGCGCATCTTCATTAATATATCGGG
Source organism: Sphingomonas sp. BK069 (assembly GCF_014193405.1). Classification (NCBI taxonomy): domain Bacteria; kingdom Pseudomonadati; phylum Pseudomonadota; class Alphaproteobacteria; order Sphingomonadales; family Sphingomonadaceae; genus Sphingomonas; species Sphingomonas sp. BK069. Next base: position 187,102 of record NZ_JACHZH010000001.1, read on the forward strand.
GCAGGTGCTGGCCGACTCGGCCTTCGCCGAGGCGGTGTGCCACTATCTCGCCGCGGCGCCGGACGCGCGGTTGGGCTTCGAGATCACCGAGACCGCGGTGATCCGCGACCCCGAGGGCGCGATCACAAATCTCCAGCGCTTCGCCGCGATCGGCATCACCGTGTCGATCGACGATTACGGCGCCGGCCTGTCGAGCCTGGCCTATCTGAAGCAGCTGCCCGCGCGAGAGCTGAAGATCGACAAATTGTTCATCACGGGCATCACCAGCTCGCATCGCGACCCGCTGATCGTCCGCTCCACTATCGACCTCGCGCACGCGCTCGACATGGAAGTGGTCGCCGAGGGGGTCGAGACGCACGCGGCGCTGGCGCTGCTCTCGGTGATGGGGTGTGACATGGTGCAGGGCTATGTGCTCAGCCGTCCCGTCGAGCTGGAGACGCTCGCGGGTTTCCTCGCGGAGGAGCGTCATCACCGCGCCTCGGCCGACACGCGCGCCTCGTTCACGCGACTGAGCGCGACGTGGAAGCGCGCCTGAGGCGGCTCGTCGCCGCGGTCACGGTGGCGTTCGCCCTCGTCACGGGGGCGGCGGCGGCGTCCGGCCAGGACCCGCTCGTCGCGCGTGTCCAGCAGCAGATGCTGGTCGACCCGCGCGGTGCGATCGCGTTGGTGGAGCAGGCGCGGCAACCGCTCGGGTCGGCGGCGACCCGCGCCGACTACACGCGCTCGGCGACGCTCAACTGGCTTGAGGCCGAGGCGTATACGCGAATCGATCAGCCGCGCCGCGCGTTGCAGCTGCTCGCGGTGGCACAGCGCCAAGTCGAGAAGGCCGATCACGGCGCGCATCTCGCCGCGGATATCCTGCTCTCGCAGGGTGGGGCGCTGACCGATTCGGGGCAAATCACCGAGGCACTCGGGGCGCTGCAACACGCGCACGATCGCTACGTCGAACTGCACGATCAGCGAAGCCAGGCCAAGGCTTTGACCTATATCGCGCTTCTCTACCGCAGCGCCAACGACCATGCCACGGCGCTGCGCTACTTCTCCGAAGCGTCTGAGCGCTATTCCGACGATCCGGGGCTGACCGTCGCGGTCGAGAATGGCCGCGGCCAATCGCTGACGGCGCTCGGGCGGTATGCGGAGGCGGAGGCGGCGTTTCGGCGAACGGTCGGGGCGGCGACGGCGCTCCGCAGTCCGCTCGCGCTCGCGCAGGCGCTCAGTGGTGTCGCCGAGGCCGAGCTGCGGCAGGGGCGGATCGAGCGAGCGCGTCAGACGATCGAGCGCGGGCTCGCGCTGACCCGGCAGGACGGTGCCGAGGTGCAGCGGCCGCAGTTCGTCGCGCTCGCCGCCGAGGCCGCATTGGAGGCCCGCGACCTCCCACGTGCGCGCGATCTGATCATGGAGCGCTTCGCCGGCGTCGATCCCGAGAGCACGTTGATCGCCGATCGCGACGTGCACGACATCGCCTATCGCATCTACGTCGCGAGCGGTGATCCCGCCGCCGCGCTGACGCAGCTGCGCGCGGTCAAGCGGCTCGACGACCAGGCGACCGAGATCGCCCGCTCGAACAGCGCCGCGCTCGCCGCCGCGCGCTTCGATTATGCCAACCAGGAGCTGCGGATCGCGCGGCTCAAGGCGGCCGATCTCGCCAGGTCGGTGGCGTTCGAGCGCCAGACCGCGCACACCCAGCGGCTGCTGCTCTACGGCACCGTCGCGGGTACGCTGCTGATCATCGCGCTGCTCGCGATCGGCCTGTTCACGATCCGGCGCAGCCGCAACGAGGTGCGCGCCGCCAACGCCGACCTTGCCGCGAGCAACAGCGAGCTCGCCAAGGCGCTGCGGGCCAAGACCGAGTTCCTTGCCACCACCAGCCACGAGATCCGTACCCCGCTCAACGGCATCCTCGGCATGACCCAGGTCATGATCGCCGACGCGACGCTCGACCCGCTAACACGCGACCGGCTCGGCATCGTGCATGGCGCCGGCGTGACGATGCGCGCGCTGGTCGACGATATCCTCGACGTCGCCAAGATCGAGACGGGTCGGATGACGATCGAGACCGTGCCGCTCGACCTGCGCGCGGTGCTCGCCGAATCGACTCGGTTGTGGCGCGACCCGGCGCGCGCCAAGGGGCTCGCGTTCGACGTCGACGCCGACGCCGCGCCGCATTGGATCATGGGAGATCCCGCGCGCCTGCGGCAGATCATCTTCAACCTGCTCTCCAACGCGGTGAAGTTCACCCCGGCGGGGCATGTGGCACTGCGCGTCGCGGTCGAGGGCGGGCGGCTGCGCGTGACGGTGGCGGACAGCGGCATCGGCATCGCCGCCGGGGCACAGGAGCTGATCTTCGAGTCGTTCCGCCAGGCCGACGCTGGGACGACGCGTCAGTTCGGGGGCACCGGCCTCGGGCTCGCGATCTGTCGCAACCTGGCCCGCGCCATGGGCGGCGACGTCACGGTGACGAGCGCGCTGGATGCCGGGGCGACCTTCGTGCTCGATCTGCCCTGTATCGCCGCCGCGGGGGTCGAGGAGCCGGTCGAGGCGATCGCGCTGGTGATCGTCGAGCGCAACCCGATCACGCGCGCCATGTACAAGAGCCTGTTCGAGGGGCGCGGTGCTATCCTGTTCGCCGAGGGCCACGCTGACGCGGCCGCCGCGGCAGTGGCGCAGGCGCGCCCGGAACGCGTGCTGGTGGACGCCGCCTCACTCGCGCCCGGCCATCTGGGCGAGCAGCTGGCCGCGATCGCCGCCGCCGCCGACGGGGCGCCGATAGCGCTGCTCGCCACCGCCGAGATCGCCGCGCGGCGCGTGGAATGGGCCGCGTCAATCACCCAAGTTATCGAGAAACCGGTAGCCAAGAAAAGCCTGGTCGCGGCAGTGCTGGCGATGCCTCGCGCGACGGTGCGCGACGCCGCATGATGTGATAGGGATCAACAAGTGAGAGAAGCCGGGTCGCGTTGCCAAAGGGGGAGGGGGATCCGGAAGTGACCGCACTGACGGCTTTGTTCATCGAGGACGACCGGATGAACCGCCGCGTCGTGCGCGACATGCTCGACGTCGCGGGCGTCGCCATGGTCGAGGCGGAGAGCGCGGAACTCGGGCTCGAGCTGATCGACCGCGACGATTTCGACGTGATCCTGGTCGATCTGCGCATGCCGGGCATGGACGGCATCACCGCGATCCGCCACATCCGCGCGCGTCATGATATAAAGGCGCGGCTGCCGATCATCGTCGTCACCGCGGACACCGCCGTCGACCTGCGTCAGCGCTGCCTGGAGGCGGGCGCGGACGACGTGATCTTCAAGCCGGTCGCGATGGACGCCCTGTTCGATTCGATGGGTCGGCTGCTCGCCGAGGACGATGACGACGAGCTGATCTGAGGCGGTCGTCGCGACACGCCTGCGACTGCGACGGCCACTTGCCTAGGGCAGGAGCTGGGCGATCCTTGTGAAGCTCCTGAGAGCAGTGGAACGGCTCACGCCCCCGGCGCGCGTTCGCCACCACCGCGCAGCGCCGCAGCCAATGACGCGCTCGCGCTGCCGCGCCGCGCCGGCTTGGGCTGGTCGGGTGATGGCGCCCAGCCGGTGAGAAAGACCAGGTCGAAACGCTCGCGCACGCGGCCGTCGACGTCGGCGCGCGCCGCGAAGGCACCGGCGGCGCGGGCCAGCGTGTCGCGGCGCAGCGGGTGGCGATCGACCAGCGCGTTGCTCGACGCCATACCGCGCAGATCCTCGAGCAGCCGGCCGAGCCCGCCATAGCCGACGCTCAGTGTCTCGACGTCGGCGACCGGCAGCGCGAACCCCGCCCGCATCAGCAGGTCGCCTGCCGAACGCACGTCGACGAGCGGATGGAGCCGCGCCACCGCTGGCTCCTCCGCGCCGCGAAAGGCCGCCCGTAGCTGCGCCAGGCTGCCCCCGCCGACGAAGGCGCCGAGGAACAGCCCGTCAGGGCGGAGCGAGCGACGCGCCAGCGCGAGCGCGCCGGGCAGGTCGCTGACGCCGTCGAGCGTGCCGGCAGCGACGACGAGGTCGAACGACTCGTCGGCGAAGGGCAGGCGGTCCTCGTCGCCCTGCACGCCGCCCGCGTCGCGCGCGAAGGCGAAGCCGGGATCGACCCGCGCCACGCGGGCGCCTGGCGGCGGCGTATAATCGCCGCGGAAGCAGCCGAGATCGAGCACGTCGGCGAAGTCGCGCTTCACCGCGTCGAGCCGGTCGGCGATGCCGTCGAGCATCGCGGCACGGAGGAAATCGTGCGCGCCGAAGTCGGCGGCGGCACGGTCGCGGTGCCGGCGGCGCGCGGCGCGGTCGAAGATCTCGGGAGGCTGCATGGGTCGCCCGACGGCTTGTGCCCGCTCGCGGCGGCGCCCACAAGCGCGACGTGCTCACGCGGCTGATCGATCAGGTGCTGCCGCCGCGCTGCCCCGGCTGCGGCGCTATCGTCTCGGCGCAGGGGCGCTTCTGCGCCGAGTGCTGGGCAACGCTCCACTTCCTCGGGCCGCCCTGGTGCGTGACGTGTCACCTGCCGCTCGCCGCCGCGGCGGGGGCCGGCGCGCGCTGCGACGACTGCCGCGCCGCACCGCCGCGCCATGCCGGGGTCCGCGCAGCCGTCGCTTATGGTGAGGTGGCGCGCACGCTCGCGCTGCGGCTGAAGCACGGCGGCCGCGCCGCTTACGCCGTCACCGCGGCGCGGCTGATGGCGCGCTGGGTGCCGGCGGACGCCACGGTGCTGGTGCCGGTGCCGCTGCATCGCTGGCGGATGTGGTCACGCGGCTACAACCAGGCCGCGCTGATCGCCGCCGCCGTCTCGCGGGTTAGCGGCGTGGCATGGCATCCGCGACTGCTCGAGCGCCACCGCGCCACGCCGATGCTGCGCGAGCGTGGCGCGGGCGAGCGGCATCGCGCCGTAGCGGGTGCCTTCCGCGTGCCCGAGCGTCGCCGCGCGCGGGTCGCTGGCGCACATGTCGTGCTGGTCGACGACGTCTACACCAGTGGCGCCACCGCCGACGCCTGTACCGCGACGCTGCTCGCCGCCGGTGCGGCACGGGTGACGGTGCTGGTCTGGGCCCGCGTGCTGCCGCGAACCGATTGACAGCGCGGGGGCGCGACCACAATTAGGTGGCATGGCACGGGTCGAGATCTACACCAAGGCGTTCTGCCCTTATTGTTCGCGCGCGATGAACCTGCTCGCGCGCAAGGGCGTGTCGGTCGAGGAGACCGACATTGGGGTACAACGCGACAAGCGCGCCGAGATGATCGGGCGCGCGTCAGGTCGCTCGACGGTGCCGCAGATCTTCATCGACGGCGTCCATGTCGGCGGCTCCGACGATCTCGCCGCGCTGGAGCGCGCGGGCAAGCTCGACGCGATGCTCGCCGCCTGAGCGGCACGTGATCGTCTTCGACCTTCGCTGCGCGCGGGCGCATGTGTTCGAGGCGTGGTTCGCCTCTACCTCGGCCTATGAAGAGCAGCGCGCGCGTCGCCTCGTCGCCTGTCCGACCTGCGGTGAGACCGGGGTAGAGAAAGCCGTGATGGCGCCCAACGTCGGCGCCAAGAGCAATCGCGGTCGCGCCGAGGCGCCGCCGGCGTCGCAGGCCGAGGCGCTCCGCAAGCTGGTGGCGCTTCAGGCCGAGCTGCTGCGCCGGTCGCGTTGGGTCGGCGGCGACTTCGCCGCCGAGGCGCGCGCGATGCACGAGGGCGAGCGGCCCGAACGCGCGATCCACGGTCAGGCGAGTGCGGCCGAGGTCAGCGAGCTGGTGGAGGAGGGAGTTCCGATCGCACCGCTGCTCTTTCCCGTGGCGCCCCCCGATCAGGTCAACTGAGCCCCTGTCCCACGCGATCGGGGATCACCAATCGCAGCGCGGCACCGCCCGGTCGCTCACAGAGGCTGAGCGTGCCACCGATCTGTCGCGCCAAGGTGCGTGATACGCGCAGGCCGAGGCTGGAGGCGGCATCGAGCGCGAAATCGGGCGGTAGGCCTTCTCCGTCGTCGGCGATGACGAGGGCAATCGCACCCGCCTCGCGGGTCACCGTCACCGCGATGCATCCGCTCGTCCGACCGTCGAAGCCGTGCTCGACCGCGTTGGCGATCCCCTCGGCGAGGATCAGCGCGAGCGGTATGGCCACGTCGGGCGCGAGGACGATCCCGGGGGCGACGCGCAACAGGTGGCGAACCCCCGGCTTGCCGCCCGCGGCCATGACGTCGTCCACCAGCTGGGCGAGGAAGCTATCGAGCGCGACCGGGCTGCCATCGCTGCCATAGAGCTGGCGCTGTATCCGCCCGATCAGCTCGAGCTTGTGGGCCGCCTCACTCAAGGGGGCGCGGGCGAGCGCATCGCTCACATCCCGCGCGTGATGGTGGAGCACGGCGCCGACCATCTGCAGGTTGTTGGCGACGCGATGCTGCAACTCGCGGAAGAGAAGCTCGCTGCGGTCCGCCAGCGCCTCGTTGCGCTCGCGCTCGGCGCGCAGGCGACGATTGGCACGCTGAAGCCAGAGGATCAGCAGCACGTCCAGCCCAACCACGGCGGCATAGAATAACAGCGCGACCCACGTCCCGCCCTGGAGGGCGAAGCTGCGATACGGTGGGATGAAATAATACCAGGCCAGCAGCCCGCACAGCAGCCCGGCGATCGCCCCCGCGCGCGCGCCGAAGAGGAACGACGAGAGGATTACCGCTGGGAAGAAGGTCAGATAGGGAAAGCCGGGTGGGAAAAGATCGTCGAGTGCGAGGCGCAGTCCGGCTGCGGCCAGCGAGAGCGTCACCGCGCCCACCAAGCCGACGAGCCCTCTCCCGCTGCCATACGGCAGCCGGTCCATGATCCGAGGGCTCACCCCATCTGTCGTTTGCCCCCAAGCCCGGTTGATACCGTCGCGGCCCTGTCTACCAGCGCGGCGAGACCCTGTCATCGCGCGGTCACATGAGCCAGATCAGTCGTCGGGGTGATCCATTTCAGCCGTTTGTTTTTGAACGCTTATCGAGCCGCGACGTTGACCCGCTCACGTGCTCCACGGTGCGTGTCGAAGGAGGTCAGGTCATGCCGATCGAGTCGATCGAAGGTAAGCCACGCGGGGCCGCCATGCTCTTCGCCATCGGCGTTCTGGTCGCGCTCCTCGTCTATGCGGTCAAATGGCGGGTCGCGCCGGCGAGCGGGCCGGACAACGTGCTGGTGTTCGCGCTGGTCGGCGGTGCGATCGGTTGCGCCGTCGCGGTGGTCCGCGACTGTCGGGAGCGAGGGTGATGGGTGGCGACGGCTTCCGGCTCTACGGCACCGCCGATCCCGAGAACAACCAGACGCCGCCGGCAGGCGGGATGCGCGGCGAAGGAAACGCGATCCCCGAGGGCAGCGATGAATCGCTCACCCATGAGATGACGTCGAGCGACGGCCGCGTGCTCACGCTGGACGAGCAGTCGGGTGTCAGCTTCGTCGAGGCGAGCGGCCGCGCGGGCGAACGCGCGAGCGCGGCGGAGCCGGTGCGGAGCGCGGGACCGGGTTGGGGCACGCTCCTGCTCGCTGGCACACTCGGCTTCCTGTTGGGCCGCCGTGCGACGCGACCACGAGGCGTGGCATCGCCAACCCGACTCGCGCCGCCGCCGGTGCGCGACGCCGGGCCGGGGAGCATGGCCGATGCCGGGCCGCCCGGCTGGGACAGGGTCGACGAGGGATCGGACGAGTCCTTTCCAGCGAGCGACCCGCCTTCTTATGCTACGCCCGGGCGCTGAGCGTGGACGCCCTCAGAACCCGTCGAGCACCAGCCGATCCTGTTCCAGCGCGGCGGTGAGCGCGTCATAGCCGCCGACCTGGCGCCAGCGTGTGTCGAGCGGTTCGTGGTGGGTCGCCGAGATCACCATCACGTCGGCACCCGCCGCCTCGGCCGCGGCGATACCCGCGGGTGCGTCCTCCCAGACGAGGCACTCGCGCGCGTCGACTCCGAGCCGCTCGGCGGCGAGCAGGAAGCAGTCCGGCGCCGGTTTGCCGCGCTCCACGTCGTCGGCCGTGACCATCACCGCCGGCGCGGTCACGCCGGCGGCCCGTAGCCGGACCTCGGCGAGCGAGCGCGGCGCGGAGGTGACGATCGCCCAGCGCTCGGGCGGCAGCGCCGCGGTGAAGGCTGCAGCGCCGGCGATCTCGACCACGTCGGCGACATCGTCGATCTCTGCCTGGAGCAGCAGCTCGAACTCGCGCTGCGGGTCGACCCCGGGCGGGGCGAAGCGGCGGATCGTCTCGATCGCCTTCACGCCGTGCATCACGCGCATCAGCTCGTGGACGTCGACGCGGTGGCGCTCGGCCCAAGCGGTCCAAGCGCGCACCGCCGAGGGGATCGAGTTGATCAGCGTCCCGTCCATGTCGAACAGGAAGGCGGCGTAGCGGCGCGTCACGCGCGGTTCGCCGCGGAGAGCACGGCGCGGACGCTCGCGGTGGCGATGTCGCTATCGATGCCGACGCCCCAGACGGTGCGTCCGTCGGAGGTGCGACACTCGAGATAGGCCGCCGCCTGCGCACCGGCACCGTGGCCGATCGCGTGCTCGGCATAGTCGACCACGTCGAGCGTCGGCCCGGTGCTGTCGGCCAGCGCGGCGATCACGCCCGAGATCAGACCGTTGCCGCGGCCCGACAGCGAGCGCTCCTCGCCGTCGATAGCGATGCGGCCGACGAAGACGCGCTCGCCCGCGGCGCCGCTCTCGTCATAGTCGCGCAGTACGAAGCGGTCGCTCTCGCCGGGCAGATAGGCGCGCTCGAACGCGCCCCAGATATCGGCGGCGTTGAGCTCGCGGCTGGTCTCGTCCGCCAGCGCTTGGACTTGGCGGCTGAAGTCGGCCTGGAGCCGCTTGGGCAAACGCAGCCCCTTGTCCTGCTCGATCACCCAAGCGACACCGCCCTTGCCCGACTGCGAGTTGACGCGGATCACCGCCTCGTAGCTGCGCCCGAGGTCGGCCGGGTCGATCGGCAGATAGGGGACTTCCCACAGCCCGTCGTTGCGCGCGCCCTGTGCGGCGAAGCCCTTCTTGATCGCGTCCTGGTGCGAGCCCGAGAAAGCGGTGAAGACGAGATCGCCGGCATAGGGCGTGCGCGGGTGGACCGGGATGTTGGTGGCATATTCCACCGTCTTCACGATCGCGTCGATGTCGGAGAGGTCGAGCCGCGGGTCGACGCCCTGTGTGTACATGTTGAGCGCGACCGTCACGAGGTCGCAGTTGCCGGTGCGCTCGCCGTTGCCGAGCAGGCAGCCCTCGACCCGGTCGGCGCCGGCCATGATGCCGAGCTCCGCCGCGGCGACGCCGGTGCCGCGGTCATTGTGGGTGTGGAGCGAGATCACCGCGGCGTCGCGCTGACGCAGGTGGCGCGCGAACCATTCGATCTGGTCGGCATAGACGTTGGGCGTCGCGCACTCCACCGTGGCGGGCAGGTTGAAGATGATCGGCGCCTCGGGTGTCGGCGCCAGCACCTCGGCGACCGCCTCGCAGACCTCGAGCGAGAAATCGAGCTCGGCGGTGGAGAAGGTCTCGGGCGAATATTCGAACTGCCAGCGCGTGTTCGGGCGCTTGGCGGCCTCGTCGCGCAGCACCTTGGCGCCGTCGACCGCGATCCTTTTCACCTCGTCGCGCGACATGCCGAAGACGATCTTGCGCCACGCCGGGCTGACCGCGTTGTAGAGGTGGACGATCGCGCTGTGCGCGCCCTCCAGGCTGGCGAAGCTGCGCTCGATCAGGTCGCGGCGCGACTGGGTGAGCACCTGGATCTGCACGTCCTCGGGCACGCGATCGTCGCGGATCAGGCCCGAGATAAAGTCGAACTCGGTCGCGCCGGCGGAGGGAAAGCCGACCTCGATCTCCTTCAGTCCCACCTTCACCAGCAGGTCGAAGAAGCGCGTCTTCTTCTCGGCGTCCATCGGGTCGATCAGCGCCTGGTTGCCGTCGCGCAGGTCGGTGGAGAGCCAGCGCGGCGCGCGCGTGATCGTCGCGGATGGCCAGCGCCGGTCGGGCAGGTCGACGGGAGGGAAGGGGCGGTATTTGGTCGCGGGGTCGCGCAGCATGACGGTGGCTCTCTCGACAGGAGCGGAAGGGGAGACGGTCCAGCCCTTAGGCGCGGCGCGACGGGCGCGCGAGCGGTGACGCGCCTAAGGGCGCGTAAGTCGAAGCAGCAGGGCGAAGCCGCGGGCCATGGTCATCGCTGGCCTGAGTAGCGCGCGCCGCCGGGGCTTGTCCAGCGCGGCGATCTGCGCGGGATATCTTGAGTGAAAAGAAACCTTTGTGGGCGAGAGAGGAGCCGTACGAGGGAGTTCATCATGTTGCAGCTGGTCTATATCAGCACCGCCGTCGGTCACGTCGCCACCGCGTCGATCCTGGCGGAATCGCGCGCCAACAACACGCGTGATCGGATCTCGGGCCTGCTGTTCAGCGACGGAAGGCGCTTCCTCCAGGCGCTGGAGGGCGAGCCGGCGATGGTGGAGCGCGCCTTCGCGCGCATCGGCGCCGACCCGCGCCACCGCGCGTTGGTCGTGCTGTCGCGGCGGGAGGTGGCCCAGCGCGAGTTCGGCGACTGGGCGATGGCCGAGCGCGTCCCCGGCTCGGACGGCGAGGCGTTCACGCGCCGCGTCGCTACCCTCGTCGCCAACGCGTCGCCCGCGGTGCGCGCGACCTTCGACAGCTTCGCGCGGCTGCAGCGCGCGGCGTGATAGCCACTTTCGGCCCACTTCCGGCGTCATCCTGAACTTGTTTCAGGATCCACCGTCCCGCAGGTGCCGCAACAACAGCATGAGCGGCACAGTGGATCCTGAGACGAGCTCAGGATGACGCCAGGGTTGGAGAGAGGACCCCGTCTACGCGGTGAAGGCGGCGTTGACGTTGAGCTTCACCGTGTCCGACACTGCCGGCGCGGCATAGCCGAGGCCGAAGTCGCTGCGCTTGATCGTGCCCGTGCCGACGAAGCCGAAGTTCGCCTTCTTGCTCATCGGATTGTCGCCCGCGCCGACGAAGGTGACGTCGAGCGTGACCGGCTTGGTGTTGCCCTTGATCGTCAGCTCGCCGGCGACCACCGCCTTGTTCGCGCCGCGCGGCGTCACCGACGTCGAGACGAAGCGCGCCGTCGGATTGTTGGCCGCGTCGAAGAAGTCCTTCGACTTGAGGTGATTGGCGAACTGCGGCGAGGTGACCGAGAGCTGATCGACCGCGAAGGTGACCTCCACCTTGGTAGCGGCGGGCTTCTTGGGATCGATCGTGATCGAGCCGCCCGCGGCGCCGAACTGGCCCTGCAGCATCGAGAAACCGAGGTGGTTCACCTCCCAGGTCACCTGCGTGTGCGCGGGATCGACCTGATAGGTGCCCGCTGCGACGCGCGCGGCGCTCGGCTGGCCGGGCTGGCCCGGTGCGGTGGCGAGCTGCGCGGCGGCGGGAACGGCGAGCGCGGCGACCAGGCCGGCGACGAGAAGATGACGCATGTTGCTTCCTCCTGTGAAGCGCCTCTTGCACCATAGTATCGCGCGGGCGGCTAGGGGCCGCGGCGAAACAGAGGTTTTCGGCGCGCTCATTCGCCGCCGGACGAGTCGGGCGACGTTTCGCCCGGCGCGCGCTCGACGGTGATGTCGAAGCGGATGCGGACCCAGGCGCCGATCAGCGGCTGGCCACCGCGACGCGGCGGCCGCACCAGGAACTGCCATCCCGCCTGGCGCAGCCCACGCGCGATCCCGGAGCCGGGCGACTCGCCGAGCTCGCGACAATCCTCGACGTGGAAGCGCGGCGCGGTGCGGCAGGCGATCATGCCCCAGCCGGCGCGACCGCGCGGCATGTACGGGCTCGTCTCCGCGCGCGTCGGCCTGCGGTACCATTCCGCGGCATACAACGGCTCGCCGCCGGGGCCGGCGCCGACCGAGGGGGTGTCGTCGCCCGCCCCCGCGCTGGCGCTCTGCTGCCCCTCCGCGCCCGAGCCGGGGGCGGGCGCGGTACCCTTGATCTTGCCGACGTCGGAGGCGGCATAGTCGCTGCGGCTGAGGATCATCACGCCGGGTAGCTTCAGCTCGGACAGCGGCGGGGGCGGCGCCTCGGCAGCGCGCTCGACCGGGCGCTCGCGCGCGGCCGGGGCGGTGCGCTGACGGCCCGACTGGCGCGCGCGCTCGGTCCGCTTGGTCGCGGCGGTCTCGGCGCGCTGGCCCTGCGCGCTCACGTCGAAGGTGCTGAGGGGGCGATGGTCGCCGAAGTCGCCGCGCACCACGCCGCCCATGCGCAGCAGCGCGTAGAGCAGCAGCGCGGCGATGCCGAGCGCGAGCGCCCAGGAGACGGCGCGGCTGCCGGAGTCGGCGCGCGTGCGATACGACGAGTCTCGGTACGTCGCCGTCCGCATCGCGCGCGCCTACAGGAGCGCGCGCGCGGCTTCAATCCGCCGCGCGCGCTCCGAGCGTCAGTTGCGCTCCTTGTCGACCAGCTTGTTGGCGCCGATCCACGGCATCATCGCGCGCAGCTCGCTGCCGACCTGCTCGATCTGATGGCGCTTGGCGGCGATGCGGCTGGCCTTCAGCTCGGGCTGGCCGGCGCGATTGTCGAGCACGAAGTCGCGCACGAAGCGGCCCGACTGGATGTCGGCCAGCACTCGCTTCATCTCCTTCTTGGTCTCGTCGGTGATGATGCGCGGGCCGGTCTTGATGTCGCCGTACTCGGCGGTGTTCGAGATCGAGTAGCGCATGTTGGCGATGCCGCCCTCGTACATCAGGTCGACGATCAGCTTGAGCTCGTGCAGGCACTCGAAATAGGCCATCTCGGGGGCGTAGCCGGCCTCGACCAGCGTCTCGAACCCGGCCTGGACCAGCGCGGTCGCGCCGCCGCACAGCACCGCCTGCTCGCCGAACAGATCGGTCTCGCACTCCTCGCGGAAGTTGGTCTCGATGATGCCCGAGCGGCCGCCGCCCACGCCCGAGGCATAGGCCAAAGCGACGTCATGCGCGTTGCCGCTGGCGTCCTGGTGGATTGCGATAAGGCAGGGGACGCCGCCGCCGCGGACATATTCGGAGCGGACGGTGTGGCCCGGGCCCTTGGGCGCGATCATGATGACGTCGATGTCAGCGGGCGGCTCGATCAGGCCGAAATGCACGTTAAGCCCGTGCGCGAAGGCGAGCGCGCTGCCGGGCTTCATGTTGCCCTTGAGGTCGCTCTCCCAGATCGCGGCCTGGTGCTCGTCGGGGGCGAGGATCATCAGCACGTCGGCCCAGGCCGCGGCCTCCTTGTTGGCAAGCACCTTGAAGCCGGCGTCCTCCGCCTTCTTCGCCGACGCGCTGCCCGGGCGGAGCGCGATCGCGATATCCGTCACGCCCGAATCGCGCAGGTTCTGCGCGTGCGCGTGGCCCTGCGAGCCATAGCCGAGGATCGCGATCTTCTTGCCGGTGATCAGGTTCAGATCGGCGTCGCGATCGTAGTAGACCTTCATTTCTTTTCTTCCCTCTGCTCGTCGTCATCCCGGCGCAGGCCGGGATCCAGGACCGCGGACGGCGGCGCGTGTGGACCTGGGCCCCGGCCTACGCCGGGGCGACGGTTCAAAATAGCTTACGCCGCCTCGGCGCCGCGCGCGATCGCGACGATGCCGGTGCGCGCCACCTCGACCAGACCGACCTCGCCCATCAGCTCGACGAACTTGTCGATCTTCTCGATCGTGCCGGTGACCTCGAACACGAAGGAGGCGATCGTCGCGTCGACGACGCGCGCGCGATACACCTCGGCGAGGCGCAGGGCCTCGATCCGGTGGTCGCCGCTGCCTGCCACCTTCACCAGCGCCAGCTCACGCTCGACGTGCGCGCCGCGCGCGGTGAGGTCGGTGACTTGGTGGACCGGCACCAGCCGCTCGAGCTGCGCGACGATCTGCTCGAGCGTCGCCGGGCTGGCGGAGGTGACGATGGTGATCCGGCTCACCGCCTTGTCGAGCGTGATCTCGCTGACGGTGAGGCTCTCGATATTGTAGCCGCGGGCGGTAAACAGGCCGGCGATCCGTGCGAGGATGCCGGGTTCGTTGTCGACGATCACCGCCAGCGTGTGCCGCTCGGCCTTCTCTTCTCGTATCTGCATCAGTCCTCCCCGGAACAGGGAGGGGGACCAGCCGCAGGCTGGTGGAGGGGGGCCTCCACAAGCGCTGCGTTCGCGTGGCACCCCCTCCACCATGCTCCGCATGGTCCCCCTCCCCGTTCCGGGGAGGAGTGAAAGGGTTTACACCAGCGCCTTGGCCTCGTCGTCCATCGTCCCCGAGACCTCGTTGGCCTGGAGGATCATGTCGGTGTGCGCCGCGCCCGATGGGATCATCGGGAAGCAGTTGGCCAGCTTGGCGACCATGCAGTCGACCATCACCGGCCCGTCGTGCGCGAGCATGTCGGCGATGCCCTGCTCGAGCTGATCGGGATGCTCGATACGGATCCCCTTCCAGCCATAGGCCTCGGCCAGCTTGACGAAATCGGGCAGCGAGTCGGAATAGCTTTCCGAGTAGCGGCTCTCATAGGTGAGCTCCTGCCACTGGCGCACCATCCCCATATATTCGTTGTTGAGGATGAAGACCTTGACCGGCAGGCGATATTGCGTGGCGGTGGCGAGCTCCTGGATGTTCATCTGGATCGACGCCTCGCCGGCGATGTCGATCACCAAAGCGTCGGGATTGCCGAGTTGCGCGCCGATCGCCGCGGGCAGGCCGTAGCCCATCGTGCCGAGCCCGCCCGAGGTGAGCCATTTGTTCGGCGCCTCGAAGCCGAAATGCTGCGCCGCCCACATCTGGTGCTGGCCGACCTCGGTGGTGATGATCGGGGCACGCGCGTGCGTCGCCTCCCACAGCGCGCGGACGGCGCGCTGCGGCATGATCTCGCTGCGGCTCTCGGGAAAGCTGAGCGACTTCTTGGCGCGCCACGACTCGACCCGCTGCCACCAGTCGGCGAGATCGGGGCGCGGGTGCTGCCGCTCGCGCCACACGCGCACCATGTCGGCGAGCGCGTGGCCGGCGTCGGCGACGATCGCCAGGTCGATCCGCACGGTCTTGTTGATGCTCGACCGGTCGATGTCGATGTGGACCTTGCGGCTGTTGGGCGAGAAGGCGTCGAGCCGCCCGGTGACGCGATCGTCGAAGCGCGCGCCGACGTTCACTACCAGGTCGGCCTGGTTCATCGCCATATTGGCCTCGTAGGTGCCGTGCATGCCGAGCATGCCGAGCCACTGCGGTCCGGTCGCGGGATAGGCGCCCAGGCCCATCAGCGTCGAGGTCACCGGCGCGCCGGTGAGATGCGCCAGCTCGACCAGCAGCTCGGACGCGCGCGGGCCGGCGTTGATGACGCCGCCGCCAGTGTAGAACACCGGGCGCTCGGCGGCGGCGAGCATGTCGACCACCTGCTCGATCAGCGCCGGGTCAGCGGCGAGCGCGGGGCGGTAGGTCTTGTGCTGAATCGGGCCGGGCGCGCCGTAGGCGGCGGTGGCGACCTGGACGTTCTTGGGGATGTCGACCACGACCGGGCCGGGGCGGCCCGAGGTGGCGATGTGGAACGCCTCGTGGATCACCGGGCCGAGCCGCGCCGGGTCCTTCACCAGATAATTGTGCTTGGTGCAGTGGCGCGTGATGCCGACCGTGTCGGCCTCCTGGAAGGCGTCGCTGCCGATCAGGTTGGTCGGCACCTGGCCGGTGATCACCACCATCGGGATCGAGTCGAGCAGCGCGTCGGTGATGCCGGTCACCGCGTTGGTGGCGCCCGGGCCTGAGGTGACGAGGACCACGCCGGGCTTGCCGGTCGAGCGCGCATAGCCCTCGGCGGCGTGCGTCGCGGCCTGCTCGTGCCGGACGAGGATGTGCTTAATCCGCTGCGAGCGGAACAAGGCGTCGTAGATCGGCAGGACGGCGCCGCCCGGATAGCCGAACACGACCTCCACGCCGAGATCGCACAGCGCCTCGACGAGGATATCGGCTCCGCTCTTCTCGGTGGTCACGTCACGTCTCCTCAGTTGAAGTCGGGGCGCGCTACGGCATCGAAAGTTGCCCGTCAACACGCTTTCGAGAAATAAAATTCCAAAGTAGCGCTTTCGCTTCGGTTCCAGTGGGCGGGTGGCTGATGGCGGAACCAGGTGTATTGACGCTTGGCGTAGCGCCTGGTTGCGAGCTGCGCACGGGCGAGCGCCTCGTCGCGGGTGATCGCCCCGGCCAGGTAAGCCGCGATCTCCGGCGCGCCGATCGCGCGCCGTACGGGCGCGTCCTCGGGCACGTCGGCGCGCCCAAGCAGCGCGGCCACCTCGTCGATCGCGCCCGCGGCGAACATCGTCTCCAGACGGGCGTCGCAGCGCGCGACCAGTCGCTCGCGCTCCGGCAGCAGCACCAGCGCGCTGAGATCGATCGTGGCGACGATACCGCCGGTCCGCTCGCGCTGCCAGTCGGCGAGCGGGCGGCCGGTCGAGCGCACCACCTCGAGCGCGCGCGCCACCCGTGCGGAATCGCCCGGCGCGAGCCGAGCGGCGGCGGGCGCGTCCTCTCGCCCGAGCGCGGCGTGGGCCTCGGTCACTGGCAGCGAGCGAACCGCGCCGCGAACGACCGGGTCGATCTCGGGCACCGGTGCGATCCCGTCGAGCAGCGTGCGCAGGTAGAGGCCGGTACCACCGACCAGCACCGGGAGCCGGCCTTCCGCGTGCGCAGCGGCGATCGCGGCTCGGGCGTCTTCCGCCCAGCGCGCGGCCGAGCAGGCCTCCGCCCCGTCGACATAGCCGAACAGCCGATGCGGCACGCGCGCCTCGTCCGCCTCGGACGGCCGGGCGGAGAGCAGCCGCAGGTCGCGATAGACCTGGCTGGCGTCGGCGTTGATCACCACGCCGCCGACGCGCTCCGCGAGCTCGATCGCCAGCGCGCTCTTGCCGCTCGCGGTCGGCCCTGCGATGAGCGCGACCCGCGGTTTCCGACAAGTCTCAGGGGAAGAACCCATGTTCACGGCGACGCTGATAGCAGCCGGGCGGCTGACGCCCAATATCGTCGCCGCGGCGCAGGAGCGGCTCGCCGCGGCGGGCTGCGCGCCGACGACGCTCGGCTGGATCGACGAGGGCGACGCCGCGGACCTTCACTTCGAGCTCGCCCCCGCCGACGCGCGCGCGGGGCTGGAGGGGCTTTTCGAGGCGGTCGACGTGGTGGTCCAGCCGCGCGAGACCCGGCGCAAGATGCTGCTCGTCGCGGACATGGACTCGACCATGATCACGGTCGAGTGCATCGACGAGCTCGCCGATTATGCCGGGCTCAAACCGCAGATCGCCGCGATCACCGAGCGCGCGATGCGCGGCGAGCTGGACTTCGAGGCGGCGCTCGACGCGCGCGTCGGGCTGCTCAAGGGACTGCGCGGCAGCGTGATCCAGGAATGCCTCGACGAGCGCGTGCGGCTGATGCCCGGCGCGACCACGCTGGTGCGGACGATGCGCGCGTGGGGGGCGACGGCGGTCCTGGTGTCGGGCGGGTTCACGCGCTTCGCCGAGCCGGTGGCGAACGCGATCGGCTTCCACCGCGCGATCGCCAACGTGCTCGAGCTGGAGGATGGCGTGCTGACCGGGACGGTGGCCCGCCCGATCGTGGGCGCGGCGACCAAGCGGACGACGCTGCTGGAGACTCGCGCCGCACTGGGGCTGGCGGATAGCGCGACGCTGGCGGTGGGCGACGGCGCCAACGATCTCGCGATGATCGAGGTGGCGGGGCTGGGCGTCGCCTATCGCGCCAAGCCGATCGTCGCCGCGGCCGCGGCGGCGCGGGTGGAGCATGGCGACCTCGCCGCGCTGCTCTGGGCGCAGGGCGTGCCAAAGGCGGAGTGGGTGGCGTAGGAGCGGATTTCTCGGTCATTCCCGCCCTGAGCGGGACTTTCCGACCCTCCGTCATTCCGGACTCGTTCCGGGATCCACTTTTCCGCGCACATGACGGCCGATGAGTTCGCGGGACGGTGGATCTCGGAACAAGCTCGGGATGACGGTAGAGGGGGAGGAACGATCCGCGACATTCCGAAGGTCGCCTCGAGCCGGATGACGCTGGTTCTCCCTCGTCCTTGAGCGCGGCCGTGCTCCTGCGTCCGCAGGAGTGCACGGGATCACGCCGCGACCGCCTCCCGCTTCGCCGCCATCGCCTCTTCCAGATGCGCCTCCAGCTCGGCCGCGCGGTGGACCGCGGTATGCTCCGCAAGCACGCGCTCGCGCCCGGCGGCGCCCATTGCGGCGAGATCGTCGCGTGCCAGCATCGCCTCGACGTCCTCGGGCGTGTCCGCCAGCACGATCTCGCGCCCGGGCGTCAGCAGCTCCTCGATCCCCTTCCATCGGTCCGAGACGATCGGCGTGCCGCAGGCGGTCGCCTCGAACAGCCGCACCGAGGGCGACCAGCCCGCCGCGATCATGTCGGCGCGGGTCACGTTGAGCGTGGCGCGGCTCGCCGAGTAGAAGTTGGGGTGGTCGGCGGGGGGCAGATGCTCGATCCGCTCGACGTTGGCGGGCCAGTCGATGTCGTCGGGATATTGCGGCCCCGCGACGACGAAGCGCATGTCCGGGTGGCGCCGCGCCGGCTCCAGCAGCAGCCGGTCGAGCGTCGGCTGGCGATCGATGCTGTAGGTGCCGAGATAGGAGAGGTCCCACCGCGTCGCCGCGCCGGTCGGGCGGTAGCGCTCGGCGTCGACCGAGCAGTAGAGCGCGCGCGCCGCCGGGCTGCCGTAGCGGTGCTCGATCAGCCGCAGCGTCGGACCGCCGGTGAAGGAGCAATAGACGTCATAGCCCGGGATCACTTCGGGCGAGACATAGTCGCACGTGCCAGCCTCGACCTTGGCGAGCGTCACCGGCGTATCGATGTCGTAGAAGGCGGTGACACCGGTCGCCCAATCCTGCACCAGCCGCGCGACCGCGATGCCGTCGGGCACGTAAGAACCGACCATCACCGCGTCCGCCTCGGCGATGACGTCGCGCCAGTCGGCGAGCGCCTCGAGCGAGTCGTACAGCTCCAACCGGCAGTAATCGGGCGCGGGCTCGTCCCGGTGCGACGCGTACCAGGGCATGTCGCGCTCGAGAAACAGAATCTGGTGGCCGCGCGCGGCATAGGCCTGGAGCAGCGCGCGGAAGGTGGTGGCGTGGCCGTTGCCCCAGGAGGAGCTGAGCGACAGGCCGAGGACGACGAGCCTCATGCCGCCACCCGCTCGCGCGCGGCATGCGCCTGGAAGAGCGCGTCGACCTGGGCGCCGCGCAGGTCATAGGTGTGCTCGGCGAGCACGCGCTCCAGCGCGGCATTGCCGATCGCGCGGGCGCGATCGGGCGTGAGCGCGGCGAGATGGTCGGCGACGTCCTGCCCGTCCCGCGCCACCAGCACCTCGCGGTCGGGTGCGAGGAACAGCTCGATCCCCTCCCACGCGTCGGTGATCAGGCACGCTGCCGCCCCCGCCGCCTCGAACACCCGCGTCGCAGGGGAGAAGCCGACATGCGCCATCGAGTCGCGCGCGACGTTAAGCACCGCCCGCGGCGTGCAATTGAAGGCGTTGTGCTCCGCGGTAAAGACATGGCCGCGGTGACGCACGTTGGCGGGCATTGCCTTGCTGTCCCAGCCGTTGCCGCCGATCAGGAAGCTTTGATCGGGCAGTGCCGCCGCGGGGCGCAGGAAGAATTCTTCCACGCGCGCCTCGCGATCTGGCAGGCGGTTGCCGAGGAAAGCGAGGTCGCAGGCGAAGCGTTCGTCCCGCGGGACCGGGTGGTGCGTGGTGGGATCGAGCGCGTTGTAGACCGGCACGCACTCGGCCGCGCCGAAGCCGCGATAGGCGTCGACCACCGGCGCACCGCCGCCATAGGTGAGCACCATGTCGATCGACGGCAGCGCGGCGCGCACCGGATGGTCGGCGTCGGCGCGCATCTCGTCGAGCGTCGCGGCGGCGTCGACGTCCCAGAAGATCTTCAGCGCGCCCGGCCGCGCCGCGGCGGTGACGCCCTCGAGCAGCTCGCGGTCGAACACGCCGACGCCATTCGCCTTCACGACGATGTCCGCCTCCGCCGCCTCGGCGACCACCGCGCGCATCGCCTCGACCGTCGCGGGATAGACGACCGACTTGGCGTAGGGCGGTGGATCGATGTCGCGGTGCTGCTGGCGCTCGAACGCGTCGGGTTCGTAGAAGGTGATGTCATAGCCGCGTTCGGCGAGCGCGCGCAGGATGCCGCGATAATAGGTCGCGGCGCCGTTCCAATAGGACGACACGAGGCTGGAACCGTAGAAAGCGATCTTCACGCGGCGGTGCTCCGGGCAGCGGAAAGGGAGGGGGCATCGAGGCGATCGAGGATGGCGAGCAGCTCGTCGACGCGGTGCGCGCAGGTGTGGCGGGCGAGGATGGTCTCGAGCCCCGAACGCGCCAGCGCGGCCCGCAGGTCGGGATCGTCGCGCAGGACGGTCAGCATGCGTGTCATCGCGGCGCCATCGGCGGCGAACAGGAAGTCCTCGCCGGGGCGGAACAGATGCTCGGCGTCGTCCCACGGCGCGGAGACGAGCGGGATGCCGCAGGCGAGCGCCTCGAACACGCGGATCGTCGGGATGCCTGGCAGGATCGTGGTGTAATAGCGCCGCGGCACATGCACCGTTGCCAGCGCGCGCGCGAAGATGGCGGGCGCGGCGGCGTTGGGCGCCCAGCCGTGATAGCGCGCGCCGTAGCGCGCCAGCATCGCCTTGCCCTCGTCGGGGTAGCGCACGCCGTAGATATCGAGCGGCAGCGCGGCGTCGCGCGCCGGAGCGAGCAGGAACTGCTCGATCTCGGCGGTGCGCTCGCCGTCGCCCCAGTTTCCGATCCACACCAGGCCGGACCGCTCGCCCTCGACCGGGAAGAAGCGGCGGGTGTCGGCGGCCTCGTGCCAGGTCCAGACGCGCTCGCCCCAGCCCCAGTCGCGATAGACGCGCGACAGCGCCTCGCCGAAGGCGAGCACCCCGTCGTAGCCGGACAGGTCGTAGGCGCGCATCTCCTCGGGCGCGCTGACCGCGCGGTGGTGCGTGTCGTGGAACAGCAGCGTGTACCTCGCTCCGGCCTTGCGGAGGTTGCCGAGCGCCGCGACCAAGCCATGGTCGTTCCACTCGTGGACGATCACCACGTCGGCGCCGTCGACCAGCGCGGCGGGGTCGACCTCCGCCGCGTAGCGCGACGACGAGAGTTCCGGATAAGCGGTGCGATAGGCGGCGAGCGCCTCCTCGCCATGGTCGCCGACCAGGTTGGCGCGACTCCAGCTGTCGGCGGGCTCGTGAACGCGGACGTCGTGCCCGCGCGCGATCAGCTCGGAGAGCACCCCGCGCAGGAAGTGCGCGTTGCCGTGGTTCCAGCAGGAGTCGAGGCTGTGCGTGAGGTAGACGATTCTCATGCCGCGACCTTGGAGCCGCCGTCGATCAGCCGGTCGTACAGCGTCGCCATGGCGCGGCGATTGCGCTCGGGCGTGTAGGTCAGCGCGCGGCGGCGCGCCAGCGCCCCGCGCGCGACCCGCAGCGGCACGTCGCCGGCCAGCTCCTCGATCGCCGCGGCGAAGCCGAGCGCGTCGTCCGCCGGCACGAAGGTGGCGACACCTTGCCACAGCTCGCGGAAGGTCGGGATGTCGGAGAGCACCAGCGGGCAGCCCGCCAGCGCCGCCTCGAGCACCGCCAGCCCGAACGGCTCGTACACCGCGGCCGATGCGAACACCGGGCGCGCCGAGAGGCACCCCGCGATCACCTCATCGCCGACATGGCCGAGCAGGTGGAGATGCTCGACGCGGGCGTGCTCGCCGTGCGGTCCGGTGGTCGCGCCCGCAGCCTTGAACGGGATGCCCAGCCGCGCCGCGGCGCGATCGAGCGTGGCGACGTTCTTGCCGCGGTCCCACAGACGGCCGGCGGTGAAGGCGAAGTCGTGCATCGGCCCGCTCGCAGGCGGCAGCGAGCGGCCGTTGTGGATGGCCAGCGGGATCGGCACCTCGGGATAGAGGCGGTAGACGGTCGCGGCGAGCGCGGTGCTCGGCGCCACGACGGCGTCGGCGCGTGCCAGCCCGCGTGCGACCAGATCGGTCTGCCAGCGGAGGCTCGGCGGCAGCGGCCCGTTGCCCGCCGCCTCCCACCAGCTCGCGACGCAGCTGTGCACCACCGCGATGACCGGCATGGCGAAGCTCGCCACGCCCAGCGCCGGCTGGTTGAGCTGGACCAGATCCGCGCCGCGCTCGCGCGCCAGCTGCGCCATCGCGTCGGCGGCGGCGATCACCTCGCGCGCGTCGGTCGCGAGCCAGTCGAGCGGCAGGCCGGTGTCGAGCAGCGTGACGCCCGCCTGATCGGCCTCGAGCCGCTGCGCGCGCGACGCGGCCGGCCCGAGCGAGGCAAGGTCGACCGCCCAGCCGTCGCGCACCAGCCCGCGCACCAGCTCGATCGCATATTGCCACACGCCGCCGACCGCGTCCGCGGTCATCAGCAATCGTCGTGTCACGCCGCGACCTCGATCCGCTGCGCGCTGGCGCCGCTCTCGTCGCGCTGCGCCTGGAGCCAGTCGGCCAGCGCCGCCACGCCGTCGCGCCAGTCGCGCCGTGCCGGCAGATCGAGCGCGCCGATCGCGGCGCGCGCGTCGGCGACGAAATAGCGCTGGTCGCCCGCCCGCCAGTCGGACAGGCGCAGGTCGACCGGGCGGCCGATCAGCGCGGCGATATGGTCGAGCAGCCGGCGCAGACTGACCGCGTTGGCGGGACCACCGCCGAGGTTGAACGCGCGCCCCGCGACCTGATCGATCCGCTGCCACGCCGCGACATAGGCGTTCACCGCGTCGCGCACGTCGAGGATGTCGCGCACCTGATGGCCGTCGCCATAGAGCGTGATCGATTGGCCATTGAGCGCGCGAATCAGGAAATGCGCGACCCAGCCCTGGTCCTCGGTGCCCATCTGGCGCTGGCCGTAGATGCAGCTCATCCGGAAGACACAGGTCTTCAGCCCGAAGCTGCGGGCGTAATCGAGCACATATTGGTCCGCCGCGCCCTTGGACACGCCGTAGGGCGTATGAAAGTCGAGCGCGCGCGCCTCGCCGATGCCGTGCGCGCGCACGTCGGCGTCGGTCGGGACATAGGCGCGGTCCTCGAGTGCGAAGTCGAGGTCGGCGAGATCGCCGTACACCTTGTTGGTCGAGGCGAAGATCAGCGGCACGTGCGGCGCTCGCGTGCGCAGCGCCTCGAGCAGCTGGAAGGTGGCGGTGATGTTGGTCGAGAAATCGTCCGCCGGGTCGTGGAGGCTGGTCGTCACCGCCACCTGCGCCGCGAAATGGAAGACGGCGCGCGACCGCGCCACCTCGTCGGCGAGGCGCGCGGTGTCGCGCACGTCGGCGTGGACGAAGCGGACGCGCTGGCCGTGGCGCTCTTGGAGCCAGGCCAGATTGCGCTCGACCCCAGCGCGCGCGAGTGCGTCATAGACGGTGACGTCATGCCCGTCGTCGGCGAGCCGGTCGACGAGGTTGGAGCCGATGAAGCCGGCCCCGCCGGTGACGAGGATCGGCGTCGTCATGCCACCAGCCCGCGCTTCTCGAGCTCGGCGCGCATCGTCGCGACCTTGTCGACCGCGGTCTGTTGCGCGACCCATTCGGCCAGCTCGGCGAGACCCTGGGTGAAGTCCTGCGTCGCCGCGAAGCCCAGCTTGTCCTGCGCCAGCGACGTGTCGCAGAAGCAATGTCGAATGTCGCCGATGCGCGCCTTGCCGACGATCTCGGGGGTGAGATCGTTCTTGCCCATCGCGCGTGCCAGTTCGGTGGCGACCTCGGTGACCGAGCGGTCGTGGCCGGAGCCGATGTTGAACGTGCCGCCCACCGCCTGTGGCAGCACCAGCGCGTCGGCGAAGGCGCGCGCCACGTCGGAAACATGGACGAAGTCGCGGCGCTGCTCGCCGTCCTCGAAGATCATCGGCTTCTGACCGTTGAGCAGGCGCGAGGCGAAGATCGCGAGCACGCCGGTATAGGGATTGGAGAGCGCCTGACCGGGGCCGTAGACGTTGAACAGCCGCAGGCAGACGCCCTCGATGCCGTAGGGCGCTGCCATGATGTGCGTGGTGCGCTCCTGGACGTATTTGTTGAGCGCGTAGATCGAGGCGAGATTCGGCTGCTTCCACTCGGGGGTGGCGACGGGGGCGAGCGGGCGCCCCTGCGCGTCGACCGGCTCCCAGTTGCTGAGCCCGTCGCGCAATCCCTTGCGCTCGGCGTCCTGCACCAGCGCACCGTCGGCGTCGCGGTACAGCCCCTCGCCGTAGATCGACATCGACGACGCCGTGACGACGCGGCGTACCGGCCGGTCGATCAGCTTCTCGAACAGCACCGCGGTGCCGACGTCGTTGGTCGAGGTATAGCGCTCGACCTCGTACATCGACTGGCCGACGCCCACCTCGGCGGCGAGATGGATGACGCTGTCGACCCCGTCGAGCGCCTTGGTCACGACGTCGCCGTTGCGCACGTCGCCGCGGATCAGCTCGACCTCGTCGTTGAGGAGCGGGGGGCGTTCGACATCGCCGTGCACCTGCTCGATCAGGCTGTCGAGCACGCGCACCTTGTTGCCGCGAGCGAGCAGTTCGTCGGCGACGAAGCGACCGATGAACCCGGCGCCGCCGGTGATGAGAACCGTCTCCATTTCCACCCTCCCACTCGCTCGATCATCGGGGCCGCCCCGGACCGACTGATCGAGATCAACGACAAGCGGCCACGTTGCCGCTTGGTTACAGGGAGAGGAACATCTTCTACTTAGCTTGGTTCCCTAACTTATTGCGCAACCGAAATTTTCCTATGGTTTGCGCGAGTCGTGGTAGACGTGCGGCATGACACGCCTTCTGCTGCTCGCCCGCCACGGTAGCCATGCCGAGGTCGGCCATGTGCTCAGCGGCCGATCGGAGATCGCGCTGAGCACGCGCGGACATGATGAAGCGGCCGCGCTCGCGCGTCACCTCGCTGGCGTCGACGTGAGCGCGATTCGCGCCAGCCCGCGCCGACGTACGGTCGAGACCGCGGCGGCGGTGGCGCAGTCTCACGGGATCGACGTGGTCCATGCTCCGTCGCTCGACGAGATCGACTTCGGTGCTTTCACCGGCCGTGACTTCGCCTCGCTGGCAGACGATCCCGACTGGCAGCAGTGGAACGCGGAGCGCGGCAGCGCGCGTTGCCCCGGCGGCGAGACGATGGGCGAGGCAGTGGCGCGCGCGACCGGTTTCCTCGCCGCTGTCGGCGAGGGGACGACGCTGTGCGTCACCCACTGCGACATCATTCGCGGCGTGGTGGCGCACTGGCTCGGGCTAGGGTTCGAGCGAATGTTCCAGCTCGGCTGCGATCCGGGCTCGGTGACGACGCTGGCACTCGACGAGCGCGGCGGCGCGACACTGGTCGCGCTCAACGAGCGACCGCGCGACGATCTTCCCCGTTGATCGACGCGGGCCGGGGCCCAGGGCCACAAGCGGGTTGCTCGTGGCGCTGGGCTCCCGGCTTCGCAGGGGCACGCCGGCGCGCCCGCCGACTCAGATCCCGACCTTGAGCGTCACCCGCACGTCGCGTCCGGCGAGCGGGGCGAAGTCCTTGAGGAAGCTCGGGTGGCGCCGCGCGAGTACGTCGAAGATGTTGTTCGCCGACAGCAGGATGCTGGTGCGGTCGCTGGCGCTGCCGAAGGGATGGAAGGACAGCGACGCGTTCGTCATCGTGTAATCGTCGGTGCGCGTCTCGAACGCGGCGGTGCGGTTCTGCGGGAAGACATGCTCCACCTCGACCCGTCCGCCGAGCCGCTCGCCCTGCGCCTCGACGCCGCCGAGCACGCGCGCGGGCGGGATGCGCGGCACCGGCCCCTGGTCGACGATATTGGCGCGGACATAGTCGCCGAGCAGGTCGGCGTTGATTGTATAGCCGCCCACCTGCGCCAGCCGCAGCGAAGCATCCGCCTCGAAGCCGTAATAGCGCGCGTCCTGCTGCTGATATTGGAAGCAGGGCAGGTCGACATCGTCCGAGCGGGCCAGACAGACCGACTGGTCGACCTGGTTCTCCGAGATATAGTTGCTGAACCAGTTGTAATAGGCCGAGGCGTCGAGGCTGAAGCCGTCGCCGTGCGCGTGCAGCGTCGCCTCCAGGCCCCAGGATTTCTCCAGCCTGAAGTCGGGACTGCCGAGCTCATAGGCCTGGGTGCCGGCGTGCGGCCCGTTGGCGAACAGCTCCTCGGCGGAGGGGGCGCGCTCGGTGTGCGAGCCGTTGAGCCCGATGCGCACGTCGGGCGCGACCTCGTAGGAGGCGCCGAGCGACCCGGACAGCGCGTCGAACGAGCGGGTGCCGTTGAAGAAGCGCGTGTCCACGCCGGGCGCGCGCGCGGCAAGGTCGGTGGCCTCGTAACGCAGGCCGCCCTCGGCGCGGAAGCCGCCGAGCGACACCTGCTGCAGCGTGAAGAGGCCGACCTGGTTGGTCTCGTTGCGCGGCAGGAAGGCCTCATCACCCGCCACGTTGAACTGGCGGTTGAAAAACTGCACGCCGCTGGCGCCTTGCCAGCCGCCGCGATTGGCCTGCACCAGCTCGAGCCGGCCCTCGAGGCCGTTGTTGTAGAAGGCGGTGCCGACGCTGCCGTCCTCCTCCAGCTCGAAGTGGCGATAGGTGGCGTGGCCGACGCGGACGCGGATGCGATCGAGGAAGCCGCCGCCGGTCTGCACCTCGCCGCGCAGGTCGACCCGGTTCTGGACGACGCTGAGCCGCGGCGCCTCCTGCTCCTGGCCGACCTCGGTGGCATAGCGGATCGGCACGCCGTACAGGCTGTCATAGTGGCTGTAGGACACGCCCAAGTTGCCCGTGTCGGTGATGATCGAGGCGCCGACCCCTGTGGTCCAGGTCTCCGCGGCCGAGTTGGGGAGCCGGTCACGCAGCCCGGCCGAGGCGGCGAAGTCGATCGGCTCGTCGCTGTCCTGCGGCAGACCGACCTGGCTCAGCGCAGCGGCGCGGGCCTGGGGCGACAGCAGATAGCCGCGCCCGGTACGCAGGTCGTCGCTCTTCAGGTAGGAGCCGTCGACGTGGAGCACGAGCGGCCCGGCGACCTGCGCGTCCGCCGCGGCGCCGACCGAGCGCTCGTCGGCGGCGCTGCCGTAGCTGCCAATCGCGTCGGCGCGATAGCCGTTCTCGGGGATGGCGCGCGGGATGCGACGGTCCACGACGTTGACTACGCCGCCGATCGCCGACGAGCCGTACAGCAAGGCCGAGGGGCCACGCAGCACCTCGACCCGCTCGGCCAGCAGCGGATCGATCACAACGGCATGGTCGACCGAAGTGTTCGAGACGTCGATCGAGCCGATGCCGTCGGTCAGCACGCGGATGCGGTCACCCTGGAAGCCGCGAAGGATCGGGCGCGAGGCGCTCGGGCCGAAGGAGGTGGCGGAGACGCCGGGAAGGCGCGCGAGTGTCTCGCCGATCGTCGGGCGAAGCTCGCGGGTCAGCTCCCTGCCGGTCAAGACCGAGGTGCCTTGCAGCACGTCCGACTCGCTCTGGCGGATCGGCGCGGTGACGATCACGTCGTCGGAGCGGTGCGGATCGCGCTGGCGGGTGGTACCGGCACCGCCGCTCGCATCGGCCTCGCTCGGGGCGGCAGGCAAGGGGTTGGTCTGAGCGGCGGCGGGAGAGGCGAGCGGCGAAAGCGCGACCGCGGCGAGGAGGATCTTCTTCATGAACGACTCCGACTATAACCACCCCTCTAGCGCAATGTTACAACATATCAAGACCGGCTTCGCGGTCGTGCTCGTCGCGTTCCACCGCATCGAGTATCTTGCCGCCGGCGATGAAGACCACCCCGGTGCAAGCGGCAAACATCAGCCAGCCGCGCGCGCCAGGCAGGCGATGAACATAGCCGAAGCCGCGCTCTACCGCCCCGGTGGCGAGCGCGTAGATCACGAGAAAGGCTTCGAACTTGGTCTTGACCGCGAACAGGCGCTTGAAGCGGCGCCACAGGGAGGGGCGGGCGGGTGCGCTTCGGGATCGTGGCGGTGTGCGGCGGGTCACGCGTGGCTCATAAAGGTCGAAGGTCAATCAAGCGCAAAGATGAGGCGACAAGGTGCATAGCCTATATGCTGATCGTGCGCCGGCGAAGGTCGGGGCCCAGCTAGCAAGGCGGCGGTGAAGCTCACGGGTGCCACCCGACTCGGCCCCGGCCGTCGCCGGGCACGGCGCAAGCAGCATGCCGAGTGGCGGCCACCTCACTCCAGCTCCTCCAGCCCCAGCACCTCCAGCAACGCGCGCCGCGCCGTCTCGACCTGCGCGATCAGCCGCGGGTCCCCGATCGAGTCGGGCGCGATCGACTCGGGCCAGCAACGCTCGATCACCGCCGCGACCGTGTCGAGCCGGTCCGAGTCGACGAGGAAGCGCGGGTCGACCGTCGCTGGATCGCACGCGACGCGCAGCCGCAGGCACGCCGGCCCGCCGCCGTTCGCCATCGACTCGCGGACGTCGACCACCTCGACGCGGCGGATCGCGCCATTGCCGGCGAGATGGCGCTGCACCCAGCCCCAGACGCGCGGGTTGGCGCGCGCTTCCTCGGGCACGACCAGCGTCGTCGCGCCGTCGGGAGGCGTCACCAGCTGCGCGTTGAACAGGTAGGAGCCGATCGCGTCCTCCAGCGTCACCTCGGCGGCGGGCACTTCGACGATCTCCGCCTCGGGCAGCAGCGCGGTGAGCGCCCGCTGCACACCGGCGCGATCGGCGAAGGCCTGCTCGTGCGCCAGTAGCACGCGCTCGTTCGCCACCGCGACGACGTCGTTGTGGAAGGCGCCGGCCGCGATCGCCGCCTCGGCCTGCTCGACGAACAGGGTGCGCGCGGGGTCGAGCCGGTGCGCGCGCGCCACCGCGCGGCTCGCCTCCAGGTGTTGGCGCGCGGGGAAGGGGCCGCCCGTGGCGCCGTAGACGAACAGCTCGACGCCGGGCGCCCCATGGTGGGCGCACAGCCGCATGTGATTGGCGGCGCCCTCGTCCCCGAAGGGCGCCGGGATCGGCGCGTGCACCGCGAAGGCCGGGTGCGCGAAGGCGAGCCGCAGCTGTGCCAGCGTCGCGGGCCACTCGTGGCTGCGATGCGGCATCGTCACCAGGTTGGCGACGGTGAGATGGCAGCGACCGTCGCCGGTGTCGGCCGCCGGCGAGACGGTCGCGGCATTGGCGGCCCACATCGCCGAGGCGGACAGCGCGCGCGCGCGCAGGAACGGCGCCGCCGCGGCGTAATCGGTGTGGAGCGCGGCGAGCCAGTCGTGATCGGGGCGGGGGTGCGGCAGCAGCACGCCCTGTATGAGCCCGAGCGCGAGATTGGCGCGCATCTTCGCCACGCCCTGCAGCGCCGCGGCGCGCGGGTGCGCCACCGCGCCCGCATTGGCGGTGGCGGCGAGGTTGCCGGGGCTGAGCCCGGCGTAATTGTGGCTCGGCCCGACGATGCCGTCGAAGTTGATCTCGCGCAGCACCGTCATATCCGTCCGATCCAGCTCACCGTCGCGCCCGGCTCGATCGCCAGCGCGGCGGCACATGCGCGATCGAGCGCGACCCCGCCCTCGACCTCCCGGACCGCGCCGTAGGCGCAGCGGAACGCTCCGAGCCGCCCGGTCGCGACCAGCGCCTCCGTCCCGCTCGCGGCCGAGTCGCCAGCTCCGTCGATCGTCACCAGTTCGGCGTCGCGCGCATCACGGACGGTGCGGATCTGGTCGGTACGCGCCGTCATGGTCGGCCCGCCGTCGAAGATGTCGACGTAATTCTCGAAGGCGAACCCCTCGTGCTCGAGCATCCGCATCGCGGCGCGACCGGACGGGTGGGGCAGGCCGATGGCGGCACGCGCGCCGTCGGTCAGCATCGCGGTGTAGATCGGGTGCTTGGGCATCAGGTCGGCGATGAACTGGTGGCCGTTGATCGCGTTGAACTCGTCGGCCTGCTGGAAGCTCATGCCGAAGAAGCGCCCGGCCAGCCCGTCCCAGAACGGCGATCCGCCCGCCTCGTCGATCACGCCGCGCAGCTCGGCCAACGTCCGCTCGGCGAAGCGCTGCCGGTGCGCGCGAATGAAGAGGTAGCGGCTGCGCGCGAGCAGCAGCCCGAGCCCGCCGGCGCGCTCGCCGGGATGGAGGAACAGGCCGCCGACTTCGCTCGCCCCCTCCAGGTCGGTGGTGAGCGTCAGCATCTCGGCGCGGAAGGTACGCTCCAGCTCGCGGCTGTGCTGCGTCAGCGTGCCGATGCGATAGCTGTAGAAGGGATGCTTCTGCCCGACGTGCGTGATCAGCTGGCACGTCCCGCGCACGTCGCCGGTGGCGGTGTTCTCCAGCATCAGGACGAACAGTTCGTCGCGCAGCGTCGCATCGTCGCGCCCGAACGCCTCGGCGCAGCGCGTCAGCTTGGCGCCCAGCGCGGTGCGGTCGGGGGGCAGGTTGGTGAAGCCGCCGCCGGTCAGCTTCGCCATCTCGTACAGGTGGGGTAGGTCGCCCGGCTGCGCGGCGCGGATCACGAAGGTCATGCCAGCGCTCCCTCGGCGATCCGCAGCATCGTCACCGCGGACAGCGCGGCGCGCTCGCTCAGGCTGTCGACGATCAGATATTCCTCCGCCGAGTGGATCGCGCCGCCGCGCGCGCCCATCGTGTCGACCACGGGGACGCCGCAGGCGGCGATGTTGTTGCCGTCGCACACGCCGCCGGTATCGCGCCAGGCGATCGCCTGGCCGAGGTCGGCGCCGCTCGCGCGCACCAGCTCGAACAGCCGGGCCGCACCCGCGTCGATCGGCTTGGGCGGACGGTTGAAGCCGCCGTGCACCTCCACCGACACCTCGTGCACCGCCGCCACCTCCGCCGCGGCCCGCTCGACCAGCGCCTGCGCGCGCGCGATCTCGCCCGCGTCGGCGGGGCGGAAGTTGACGCGCAGTACGGCGAGATCGGGCACGACGTTGTTCGGCCCACCGCCGTCGATCCGCGCCGGGTTGACCGCCAGCCGCGGCGAGCGCTCGGCATGGAGCCGCAGCGCCAGCGCACTCGCCGCCACCACGGCGTTGCGCCCGTCGGCCGGGTTGCGTCCGGCGTGCGCCGCGCGACCGCGCACCACGATCGAGAAATTGCCGGTGCCGCCGCGCGCGCCCGCCAGCGTGCCGTCGGGCAGCGCCGGCTCGTAGGTGAGCGCGGCGACCTTGCCGCGCGCCGCCTCGGCGAGCAGCGCCGCCGAGGAGAAGGAGCCGGTCTCCTCGTCAGAGTTGATCACCACGTCATAGCCGAAGCGCGCTCCTTCCGCCTCCACCGCGAGCAGCGCCTCGAGCATCAGCGCGAGGCCGCCCTTCATGTCGGCCACGCCGGGGCCGTTGAGCACGCCCGGCTCGCGCCAGGTCAGTGTCTGAAACGGATGATCCACCGGATAGACGGTGTCGAGATGGCCAGTGAGGAGCAGCCGCACCGGTGCCTCGGGTCGCACCGTCGCGCGCAGGTGGTGGCCGTGCGCCAGCGCAGCGACGCTGCCGTCGGCGCCGACGCTCTCCGCCGCGCCGGGCTCGACCAGCGTCACCTCGCCCGGCAGCGCGGCGAAGGCGTCGGCGAGCGCCTCGGCCATCGCGGAGCACCCCGCCAGGTTGCGCGTGCCGCTGTTGATCGCGCACCAGCGCTCGACCCGTGCCAGCATCCGCGCCGCGTCGAGCCGCTCGACCGCGCCGCTCTCCCCTCTCGTGAGTTCCCCCATGGCGGGCAGCCTAGCGGGGTCGGCGGCGCGAGGCCAGCCGGGCGTCAGCCCGGCAGATTGAGGTGGGCCGCGAAGGCGTGCAGCACGTCGCGGTACAGCTGCTGCTTGAACGGCACGATGAGCGACGGCAGGTCCGCCGGCTCGGCCCAGCGCCAGGCGCGGAACTCGGGATGCGGCGTGTCGATGCGGATGTCGGAGTCGGTGCCGTCGAAGCGGAACAGGAACCAGCGCTGGCGCTGGCCGCGATACTTTCCCTTCCACACCTTCCCGATCATCTCCGGCGGCAGGTCGTAATAGAATTCCTGCGGCGCCTCGGCGATCAGCGTCACCTTGTCCGCGGTGACGCCGGTCTCCTCCCACAGTTCGCGCGTCGCCGCGGCCTGCGCGTCCTCGCCCGGATCGATCCCGCCTTGCGGCATCTGCCAGGCCTCCAGCACGTTATCGAGCCGCTGCCCGACGAACACGTTGCCGTCGCGGTTAAGCAGCATCACGCCCGCGCAGGGCCGATAGGGGAGGGTGCTGGGGTCGGTCATGCCGGTCGCCTTAGCGCGACCGGGCGAAACGGTGAAGCGCCGGCGTCGGCGTCGGCGCGCGCGGCTCAGTGCGCCGCCGGGTCGCCGCGATGGAAGAGATGGAGCAGTCCCGCGATCGCGCCGCCGACCGCGAGCCCGACCACGCCCGACAGCGTCGCGGTGAGCAGCCAGCCGAGCACCGCCCCCAGCGCCGGCGCGCCGTGCTCGACCCGCTCGGCGAGAAGGTGGACGAGGTGCTGCGGCGCGCGCCACCCGAGCGTCTCCGCGCCATGGAGCAGGATGCCGCCGCCGACCCACAACATCGCCGCGGTGCCGATCACCGCGAGCCAGCGCATCAGCACCGGCACGCCCTTGACCAGCCCGCGCCCGATCGCGCGCAGCGGCGAGGACGCGCTCTTAGCGAGGTGCAATCCTACGTCGTCCGCCTTCACGATCAGCGCCACCACGCCGTAGACGCCGGCGGTGATTGCCACCGCCACCACCGCCAGCGTGATCGCCTGCGTCAGCAGGGGCGTGTCGGAGACTTCGCCGAGTGCGATCGCCATGATCTCGGCGGAGAGGATGAAGTCGGTGCGGATCGCGCCCGAGACCTTCTGACGCTCGAGTTCCGCCGGGTCCGTCGCGGCGTCGGCGGTGTCGTCATGGTGCTGGCCCGAGAGCGCCTCGATGACTTTCTCGGCGCCCTCGAAGCACAGGTAGCCGCCGCCCAGCATCAGCAGCGGCGTGATTGCCCAGGGCGCCCAGGCGCTCAGCCCGATCGCGATCGGCAGCAGGAAGACGATCTTGTTGCGCAAGGACCCCAGCGCGATCTTGCCGATGATCGGCAGCTCGCGCTGCGGGGACAGGCCGGTGACGTAACGCGGCGTCACCGCGGTATCGTCGACGACCACGCCCGCCGCCTTGGTGCCGGCCTTGGCGGCGGCGGCGCCGACGTCATCGAGCGAGGCGGCGGCGAGCCGGGTCAGGCCCGCCACGTCGTCGAGCAACGCGACCAATCCGCTGGGCATCATCTATCTCCCTGTTCGCGCGCGCTGATGCCCGGCGCGCCCGGGACTGTCGAGGGCCGGCGGGTGCTCAGCCGTCGGCGAGGCCGATGCCGATCGAGGCGCGCGCCGCCTCGGCCTCGTTCGAGACCACCGGATAGGCGCAGTAATCCGCTGCGTAATAGGCGCTCGGTCGATGGTTGCCCGACCAGCCGATGCCGCCGAACGGCGCCGAGGAGGAGGCGCCGTTGGTGGGCTTGTTCCAGTTGACGATGCCGGCGCGCGCGCCGGCCCAGAAGCGGTCGAACAGTGCAGGCGTCTGGCTGATCAGCGAGGCGGACAGGCCGTAACGCGTGGCATTGGCCTCGGCGATCGCGGCGTCAAAATCGTCGACGCGGACGACCTGGAGCAGCGGGCCGAACAGCTCCATGTCGGGCCGCTCGGCCACGTCGGTGACGTCGATGATGCCGGGGGTGAGGAACGGTCGCTCGGGATCGGGGCGTGCCATATGGCGGACCGGGCGACCGCCCTTCATCATCAGCGCGAGGAAACTCTCGCTCAGCCCATCGGCGGTGTCATTGTCGATCACGGGGCCCATGAAGGGCTGCGGCTCGTCGTGCGGCGCGCCGACGATCAGTCGGTTGGTCAGTTTGGTCAGCTCCGCGAGCAGGCCGTCGTACAGAGTGTCCTGCACGATCAGCCGCCGTGCCGCGGTACAGCGCTGTCCCGCGGTGGTGAAGGCCGACTGCGCGACCAACACCGCGGCGGTGTGCAGGTCGGGGGTGTCCCACACCAAGATCGGGTTGTTGCCGCCCATCTCGAGCGCGAGGATCTTCTCGGGCTTCTCGGCGAAGGCGCGGTTAAGCGCGATGCCGGTGCGCGCCGAGCCGGTGAACAGCAGCCCGTCGATGTCGGGATGCGCCGCGAGTGCGCGCCCCTCGGCCGGCCCGCCGATCACCAGGCGCATCGTCTCCGTCGGCACGCCCGCGGCGTGCAGGCACTCGATCAGGAACAGGCCCGTCGCCGGGGTCTTCTCGGACGGTTTGAAAACGACCGCATTGCCCGCGATCAGTGCCGGGACGATGTGGCCGTTCGGCAGGTGCGCCGGGAAATTGTACGGGCCCAGCACCGCGAGCACGCCGAGCGGCTTGTGGCGCAGCGCCATGCGGCTGTTCATCGGCGCGTCCATGCGGCGCTGCGCGGTGCGCTCGGCGTAGGCGGTGACCGAGATGTCGACCTTGGCGACGACGCTGTCGACCTCGGTACGCGCCTCCCACAAAGGCTTGCCGGTCTCGCGCGCGATCACCTCGGTGAAGGTGTCGGCGCGCTGGCGCACCACGTTGGCGAAGCGGCGGAGCGTCTCGATGCGGAAGGAGAGCGAGCGCGCCGCCCAGGGCACGAAGCCGTCGCGCGCCGCGGCGACCTCCTGATCGACGTCGCTCGTCGGGCCGCGCCAGAGCTCGGCGCCGGTGGCGGGCTCGTACGAGATCAGTTCTGCCATGCCGCTCTCTTCGCGCACTTTGCGTATCTTGCCAATCGGGTGCGGGGAAGGCGCACGCCCTGCTCTGCCGCCGTCATCCCGAGCTCGTCTCCGAATCCACGAGCGGCCGGGACGGACGACGCGGTGTTCGCGGCTTGGTGGATTCCGAGACGAGTTCAGGACGACGCTCGAGGACGGGGCGGGCTTGTACGGCCGATGTTTCTGCGCATGCGGGAGCACTAAGCGACGCCCACGCCTAGTCTCACCCCAGCGCCTCGGCCATCTGCCGTATCGCCGCCAGCTTGGCCGCGAACGCGCCCCAGTCGTCGCGCTCGGCGATCGGTGCCCAGATCGCCTCGACCTCGTCGATCAGCACCGCGCACTGCTCCCCACGCCAGTACGCATGGTCGCGCGACGTGCGTGGCGCGTGGTCCGCCAGCGCCGCGCGCACCGCGTCCCACTCGGCGCCGTAGCTTTCCGGCAGCTCCTGCGCGAACACGTCGAAGAAGAAGCGGTCGAGCCCGACGCCGCTCGCGCGCAGCGCGCGCTCGACCGCCTGCACCAGCGCGCGGTCGCTCGCCGGACCGAGCGGCGCGCGCCCCATCCGCCACAGCAGCGCCTCCGCCACCGCGGGCTGATACGCCTCCGCGAACAGGTCGAGCGCCGCCACCAGCGGATCGCTCTCCGCGATCAGCCGCAGTGAGGAGGCAAGCTGCATCACGTCCCACAGGATCGCCTCGGGCTGACGACCGAAGGCGTATAGACCGCCATGGTCGAAATAGGCCGCGGTGAAGCCCGGGTCCCACGTCGGCGCGAAGCGCCACGGGCCATAATCGAAGCTCTCGCCGGTGACGTTGATGTTGTCCGAATTGAGCACGCCGTGGACGAACCCCGCCGCCATGTAGCGCGCCGCCAGCACCGCGGTGCGTGCCACCACCAGTTCGAGCAGCCGCACAGGGTCATCGCCGGATTCATCGTACAGCTCGGTCAGCACGTACCGCACGAGCCGCCGCATGGCGTCCTCCTCGTGGTGGTAGGCGAGCCGCTGGAAGGTACCGATGCGGATATGTCCATGGCTCAACCGCACCAGCACCGCCGCGCGCGTCGGCGAAGGTTCGTCGTTGCGCTCCAGCGCCTCGCCCGTCTCGATCAGCGAGAAGCTGCGCGACGTCGGCACGCCGAGCGCCTCGAGCATCTCGCTCGCGAGCACCTCGCGCACCCCGCCCTTGAGCGTCAGCCGGCCGTCGCCGAAACGGCTCCACGGCGTCTGCCCCGATCCCTTGGTGCCGAGATCGAGCAGCCGCCCGTCGCGGTCGCGCAGCTGGGCGAAGGTGAAGCCGCGACCGTCGCCGAGATCGGGGTTGTACGCGCGGAACTGGTGCCCGTGGTAGCGTAGCGCCAGCGGCTGCTCCAGGTTGTCCGGCAGCGGCGCGAAGCGGCCGAGATGCGCGATCCACTCATCGTCGTCGAGGCCGTCTAGCCCGACTTCGGCCGCGGCGCGATCGTTGCGGAAGCGCAGCCGAGTCTCCGGGAAATTCGCGGCTCGGACGGGATCGTAGAAGGGCTCGCCGAGCGACAGGATCCGGCGCTCGGGGCGATATGCTTGCGGGTCGAAGGGCATGCGTGGATATGGGGGGCGCGGAAGCGGGGAAGCAAGCATGGTAGGATTTCGCGACGTCTACTGGTGGTCCGCTGACGGACTGCGGCTGCACGCGCGCGACTATCCCGGCCCGGCGTTCGACGCCGCCCCGCCGCTGCTGTGCCTGCCGGGCCTGACCCGCAACGTCCGCGACTTCGAGCCGCTGGTCGCCGCGCTGGGCGGGCGGCGGCGCGTGCTCGCGGTCGAGTTCCGCGGCCGCGGCGAGAGCGGCTACGCCAAGGACCCGATGACCTATGTGCCCCTGACCTACGCGCAGGACGTGGTGGCGCTGCTCGCCGACCAGCAGCTGGAGCGCGTCGTCGCCGTGGGAACGTCGCTCGGTGGCATCGTGACGACGCTGCTCGCGGGCATGCTGCCGGGGCGCATCGCCGGCGCGCTGCTCAACGACATCGGGCCGGCGATCGAGCCCGGCGGGCTGGCGCGCATCCGCGGCTATGTCGGCAGGCCCAGCGTTTATCCCACCTGGCTCCACGCCGCGCGCGGGCTGCAGGAGGCGAACGCCGATGTCTATCCCGGCTGGCGCATCGACCAGTGGCTGGCAATGGCCAAGCGGCTCTATCGGCTCAACAGCGCGGGGCGGATCGTGCTCGACTATGACCTCAAGATCGCCGAGCCGTTCCGGCTGCCCGGCGGCGAGGCTGGGCCCGACCTGTGGCGCGCCTGGGCGACGCTGGGCGACGTACCCGTGGTGGTCGCGCGCGGGGAGCGCAGCGACATCCTGAGCGACGCCACCGCGCGCCGCATGGTCTCGGCGCTGCCGCGCGCCGAGCTGGTGACGGTGCCGGGCGTGGGACACGCCCCGCTGCTCGACGAGCCGGGGCTCATGCCCGCGATCGATCGACTGCTCGCCGCGACCGCGGAACCCGCGCGCTAGCGGTTCGTCTCGCTCGGTCGGGGTGAGCGAGAGGACCAGCATGACCGGGATCAGTGACGCGCATTGCGCGCAGACGACGCTCAAGGGGCGGCGTGCGATCGTCACCGGCGGCACCACCGGGATCGGCCGAGCGATTGCCGTGCTGCTCGCCGCGGAGGGCGCGCACGTTTACCTCGTCGGCACCGATCAGGCGCACCTCGACGACGCGCTGGCGCGCGTGCGCGAGGTCGGCGCGGGCGACGGCGGCCTGTTCGATCTCAGTCGTCCCGACCAGGTCGGCGGCGCCGTGGACGCCGCGAGTCTGGCGCTCGGCGGCTATGACCTGGTCGTGGCCAACGCCGCCGAGGCCGCGAGCGGCGTGACCGAGATGGACGAGGCCGCGCTGCAACACGCGATCGCGCTCAACTTCACGCACTATCTGCTGCTGACCCAGCGCGCCGCGCGCGACATGACGGAGGGCGACGTGGTGATGATCGGCTCGACCAGCGCCTATGTGCTCGGGCCGCACTCCACCGTTTACGCCGGGATCAAGAGCGGGCTGCAAGGCTTCTCGATCGCGCTGCGGCGCGAGCTCGGACCCAGGGGCGTGCGCGTCGCGCTGGTCGAGCCGGGCCTCACCGGCTCGGACATGCAGCTGCCCGACATCCCGCCTGAGAAGCAGCGGGAGATGATCGGCGAGGAGAAGATGCTGCGCGCCGAGGACATCGCGGTGGGCGTGCACTACCTGCTCACTCAGCCGCGCCGCGCGGTGGTCCAGCGGCTGACGATCAGCCCGCGCGTGCAGGATGGAGACTGACCGCCATGGCCACCGACTTCTCTCACGACTCCCTGGTGTTCGGCCCCGGCGACGTTGACCTGTCGCGTTCCCCGCTGGCCGGGCATCTCGACGCCGAGACCTATGTGCTCGGCGCCTTCAACCCCGGCATGACGCGGCTGGCCAACGGCAATCTGCTGCTGATGGTGCGAGTCGCCGAGGCGCTGCGTCATCCCGTGCGCGACCAGCAGATCCACGCCATCCGCTGGGACGGCGACCGCTACGTGCTCGACGCCTGGCCGCTGTCGCTGGTCGACACCTCCGACCCGCGCAAGTTCATGATGCGCGGCGGCGGCTGGAAGGTGATGGCGCTGACCTCGCTCTCCTGGCTGCTGCCGGTCGAGCTCGACGCGAACGGCACGCGCGTGCAGACGGTCCACTACGACCGGGCGATCGCGCCGCGCGCCGCCTACCAATGCTACGGCGTCGAGGACGCGCGGATCAGCCGCATCGACGGGCGCTATTACATGACGAGCTGCTCGGTCAGTCCGGAGCGCCACTGCACCACGCTCTACACCAGCGACGACGCGCTCGACTGGAAGCTCGAGGGCATCGTGCTCGACCATCAGAACAAGGACATGCTGATCTTCGAGGGAAAGGTGCGCGGTGCGTTTTGGGCGCAGACGCGGCCACTCGGCGATTTGTACTTCGCTTATCCGCCCGACAGCGAGTGGCGCGCGGGGCCGTCGATCAACCTCGCCACGTCGCCCGACGCGCTCCACTGGAAGCCGCTCGACGCTCCCGGTATCCGGCCGCACGCCAAGACGATGGCGACCGCGCGCATGGGGGGAGGGGCGCCGCCGGTGCTGACGACGGTCAACGGTCAGGAGGGCTGGCTGACCTTGTGGCACGGCGTCGAGCCCTCGGGCGTCGTCGGTATCTACCGCACCTATTGGACGCTGCTGGATCGCGACGACCCGTCGCGCACGCTCGCCACCAGCGATGACGCGCTGCTGGAGCCGGCGCCGGCGCTGACCGAGCCACTGAAAGAGCAGATGTACCTGGACAATGTCGTCTTCACCACGGGCATCGCCGACGGCGGCGATCACTGGGTGGTGGCGAGCGGGGAAGCGGACCTGGCGTGCCGGATCACGCACGTGCCGAAGCGGGCGATCGGCTGACCGCGCCGACGTGGCCGGCACCGCGCGGGGCGGTGCCGGCAGACGGCTCAGTTGCTGTCCGAATCGTCGCCGTCATCGACCGCGATGATCACGCCGGCGACCACGACCGCGGCGGCCAGCACCAGGCCGACGATCGCACCGGGGCCGGCGAGCTCGCTCTTGCCCTTGCCAGCGGACGACGCGCGGGCCGACTTGGCGACCGACAGCGAGGCGGCGGGGTTGGCGGCGGCGAGCGCCGGGGTCGCGGTGAGCGCGAGCGCGCTGCCGGCGGCGATGATCGACTTCAGCATAGAAAGAACTCCCTTGGTTCCGCGAGCGACGGCACGGGCCAGGTCTCTCGCCATTTACCTTAAGCACGAGAATCGCGTGAAAATCGCCGCCAAGATGATGCGCGCGTGCTTTCGCGCCGCTATGTGGCCACCATGCCACAGCCGCTCTCGTTTCTGCATGTCCTGCCGAGCTTCGATCTCGACGCACGTGGTGCGCGCGTGGCGCGGTTGATGACCGCGTTCGGCGATCGAGCGCGGCATCGACTGATGGTCGCTGACGCCACGCGGCTGACGGCGCGGCATCGTATCGGCAAAGGTGTTCGATACGAGATAGCGCAGGAGGTGCTGCCGCTCGCCGGCAAACCCTCGCTCGGGCGCTACGAGGCGCTGGCGAAGCTGATGCGCGGCCACGATCTCGTTCTCACCTACGACTGGACCGCGATCGACGCGGTGATGGCGCGGCGGGTGTTCGCGCGCGGGCTTCCGCCGGTGATCCACCATGAGGACGGCTTCGTCGGCGCCGAGGCCGGCGGGCTGCGCCGCGACCGCACGATCTACCGCCGCCTCGCGCTGTCCGCCGCGCACGCGCTGGTGGTGCCGAGCCGCGCGCTGGAGCGCATCGCGCTCGAGACGTGGAAGCAGCCGCGCGCGCGGATCCATCGCATCGGCAACGGCGTCGCCACCGCGCTCTATGCCGAGCGACCCGACCCGCGCGCGCTTCCCGGCTTCGTCCGCCACGAGCGCGAGCTCGCGATCGGCGCGGTCGGCGCGCTGCTGCCGCACAAGGACCTGCCCGCGCTGGTGCGCGCGGTGGGCGGTCTGTCGGCCCGCTTTCGCCTCGTCATCGTCGGCGACGGGCCCGAACGCGCCGCGGTCGAGCGCGCGGCGCTGGCGATGGGCATCGACGATCGGGTCGTGCTCACCGGCGCGGTCGAGCGACCGTACCGGTACATGGGGCTGTTCGACCTGCTCGCCTTGTCGTCGACGAGCGAGCAGTCGCCGACCAGCGTGGTCGAGGCGATGGCGGCGGGGCTGCCGGTGGTGAGCCCGCCAGTCGGCGACGTCGCCGAGATGGTCGCGCCCGAGAACCTGCCCTTCGTCACCGAGCACCCCGGCGAGGTGCGCCTGCGCGACGCGATCCAGACGCTCGCCGGCGATCCCGCGCTGCGCGAGCGCATCGGCGCCGCGAACCGTGCCAAGGCTCGCGCCGAGTTCGACGAAATCGACATGATCGCCCGCTACGCCGCGCTCTACGCCGAGGTCGCGGGGCGACCCACTTGTCTCGGTTGAGTCGCAATTTTGTCGCGCTCCCGCCCGATTGCTTTATACGGACGCGCGCTACGTCAGTGATGGAAGTGGGAAGAGCGTGTTCAAGGGGCTGAAGCCGATCGTCTATGGAGGCCGCGAGGTGTGGCCGCTGGTGGAAGGTGGCAAGGGCGTCGCCGCGACCAACCACGCCTCGGCCGGGGCTTGGGCCGCGGCGGGCGGGATCGGTACCGTCTCCGCGGTCAACGCTGACAGCTACGATCCGGACGGCAAGATCATCCCGCAGGTCTATCGCGCACTCACCCGGCGCGAACGCCACGAGGAACTGATCGCCTATGCGATCGAGGGCGCGGTGCAGCAGGTGCAGCGCGCCTGGGAGATCGCGGGCGGTAAGGGCGCGATCAACATCAACGTGCTGTGGGAGATGGGCGGCGCGCCGCGCGTGCTCCACGGGGTGCTGGAGCGCACCCGCGGGCTGGTCGCCGGCGTCACCTGCGGCGCGGGCATGCCGTACAAGCTCAGCGAGATCGCCGCGTCCTACAACGTCAGCTACCTGCCGATCGTCAGCTCGGGCCGTGCCTTCCGCGCTTTGTGGAAGCGCGCCTATTCCAAGGCCAGCGAGTGGCTCGCCGCGGTGGTCTACGAGGATCCCTGGCTCGCCGGTGGCCACAATGGCCTGTCCAACGCCGAGGACCCGCTCAAGCCGGAAGATCCGTATCCGCGCGTGAAGGCGTTGCGTGAGACGATGCGCGAGGGCGGCATCCCCGACAGCACGCCGATCGTCATGGCGGGTGGCGTCTGGTACCTGCGCGACTGGAACGACTGGATCGACAATCCCGAGCTCGGCGCGATCGCTTTTCAATACGGCACGCGCCCGCTGCTGACGCGCGAGAGCCCGATCCCCGAGGCTTGGAAGGCCAAGCTGCTGGAGATCGAGGAGGGCGAGGTGCTGCTACACCGCTTCTCACCGACCGGCTTCTACTCGTCGGCCGTACGCAACCCCTTCCTGCGCTCGCTCGAGGCGCGGTCGGAGCGCCAGATCGCCTTCTCGACGCAGGAGGCGGGCGACCACGTCTTCCAGCTCGACGTCGGCGTGAAGGGCAAGAACTTCTGGGTGACGCGGAACGATCTGCTGCGTGCGCGGCAGTGGTTCGGCGAAGGCTACACCGACGCGCTCAAGACCCCCGATAACACGCTCGTCTTCGTCTCGCCCGGGGAGAAGGCCGATATCCGCAAGGATCAGGCCGATTGCATGGGCTGTCTCAGCCAGTGCCTGTTCTCGAGCTGGGCCGACACCGAGACCAACTCGACCGGCCGCCTCGCCGACCCGCGCAGCTTCTGCATCCAGAAGACGCTGCAGGACATCGCGCATGGCGGCGACACTGACCAGAACCTGATGTTCGCCGGCCACGCCGCTTATAATTTCAAGCGTGATCCCTTCTACTCGAACGGCTTCGTGCCGACGGTGCAGCAGCTGGTCGATCGCATCTTGACCGGCGACTGAGGCGCATGTCGCCGCTCGCCGCCGCGCTGGACGAGGTGGCGACGACGCTACGCGGCGCGCGCGATCCCTGGTGGGTGATCGGCAGCGCGGCGGCATGGTTGCACAGGGCCGCGACGTCGGTGGCCGACATCGACGTGCTGCTCAGCCCGCGGGACGCACATGACGTGATCGCGGCGTGGCGCGGTAACGTGGTGATCGGTGCGCCCGGCGAACGCTTCCGCTCGTGCCCGTTCGCTCGACTGGAAGGTGCCACGCTGCCGATCGAGCTGAAGGCGGGGCTCCGCGTCTGCTCGGCGGGGGAATGGATAGCCGTGCGACCGGTCACGCGGCAGTCGGTCGGCAGCGTTCACGTGCCCCAGCTATCGGAGTTGGAAGCGATGTTCGACCTGTTCGGTCGACCGAAGGATCGTGTTCGGGCCGACCTGCTTCGCGACCTGGCCGCGCGATCGTCCGCCTCATCATCGCGAGATGGGGAGACGTTCAGCTCGAACATCAACACGATGCCCGCGGCTGACATCTCCCCGTTCTCACCGTATGGATCGGTCTCAGTCGACCACGGTGCCGACGACCGCGCCGCCGACGCCACCAACCGCCGCGCCCTTCTCGACGCTCTTGCCCGTCGCCGCCGCGACACCGGCGCCGCCCGCGCCGCCGATCGCCGCGCCGCGCAGCGTCGAACAGGCTGACATGCTCACCGCGCCGGCGACGAGCAGGGTGGAGAGGAGGATCTTACGCATGGATCAACTTCCTGTGCTGTGGGATGCCCGCTCCAATGACGCGCGAGGCGATGGGTTCCGTCGCGCAACCTTTCGTCACGCGCGTGCCGCGACAAATGCTCAGCCGCGCGACAATGATGACGCCGGCGCAACATCGTCGACATGCCGGCGAGAGGCGGGGGGGCCAAGGAGAGCGCGAGGAGATCGCGCATGTACCATGACCACGACGCCGATTATCACGCCGCGCGCGCCCGCGCTGAAGCGGTTCGCGCCATCGTCGCCAGCAGCGACGCCGCCGCGGCGATCCACCAGGAATTGTGCCTGCGCTATACCGGCCGGCTGCTTGCCGCCCTCGTGCTCGGCAACGCGGGTCGCGGTCGCGGATGAGCGCATTGAGTCCTGCGGGCGGACGTAAGCGAGCGAGGCTGACCCATCCAGATCGGCGGCGCGGCAGGACGCTACGCTGCCGAACCGGGCTGTGCCGTTCTCAAGCGCGCGGCGCAGATACACGATCGTGTACGGACCATGGTCGATCGTCCGTGAACGAGACGGTGCTCGTCGTTCAGGACCTTCCCGCGACACCCACGGAACATTTCCCACCTTTCGCCATCCTGGATCTATTCCGCGATCCAC
This sequence comes from Sphingomonas sp. BK069, assembly GCF_014193405.1. NCBI lineage: Bacteria > Pseudomonadati > Pseudomonadota > Alphaproteobacteria > Sphingomonadales > Sphingomonadaceae > Sphingomonas > Sphingomonas sp. BK069. The sequence goes on from NZ_JACHZH010000001.1 coordinate 230,566, forward strand.
GAGTCCGCGCTCAAGATGCTCATCGTCGCGGGAGCGGCCTACCTCGGTCAGCCCGGGCTCGACCCCGGATCCATGGTGCCCCGAGAACCCCCGGCCTTGCTGTCGCGACGGGATGGATCTCGGCTCAAGCCTGTCCCGAGCGACGCCGCCGGGGCCGGGATGACGGCGAGGGACGAGAAGCAATCTCCCTTATCGCATCGTATCACCCGTGAAAAGCGGCGGGAGATCAGACGGCCGGAGGTGCAAGCCGCCTTTTGGGTCCGGACACACCTTTCCGCGAAACCTACGCCTTGAAGGTGCGGCGGCACAGTAGACCGCTGACATCGCTCTCCTGAGCGTATCGAACGGTCCGGGATGACGAGAAAGTCTCGCCGAAAAATCCTCTTCATGCAGTGATGGTGGCGGCGCCGGCAGTGTCGATCGAGAGCAGCGCATCGAGCGGGTAATTGGCGCCGTTGACCGTGACGATGGCCCGGCCGTCGAGCATCATCGCCGACGTGATCGTACCGGCCGCGGTGACCGCGCCGTTGATCGTCGCGCCGTTGACGTCCTTGGCGACGAGCGAGAGCGTGTAATTGCCCTCGGGCGCCTTGCCGCCGAGCGCGCTCGTGCCGTCCCATACGATCTTGCCCTTGGTGGCGGGGCTCAGCGCGATCGTCTTCATGACCGAGCCTTTGCTGTCCTTGATCTCCGCCAGCAGCGTCGCCGGCATCTGGCTATATTGGTACGACCAGTTCGCCGGCTTGTCCGCTGTCAGTCCCGCGACCTGCGTGTCGAACCGCGCCTCGCGCCCGATGTAGGAAGACGCCTGCGCCAGCTCCTGCGAGGTCAGCTTGGCGAGGATCGTCTTCAGCGTGCTGTTCTGCTGGATCGACTGCTCGGTCTGCGCGAACTGAACCAGCTGGTTGGTGAATTGCGCCGTGTCCATCGGGCTGAGCGGATTCTGGTTCTGGATCTGTGACGTCAGCAGCTTCAGAAACATGTTGAAGTCGGCGCTGATCACCGGCTTGCTCTCAGGTGCGGCCGTCGCGTCGTCGTTCTTGTCGAGCGCGGCGCGGTCGGCCGCTGCCTTCTGTGCGGCGGCTTTCTGAGCGGCGACTTTCTCGGCGACGCTGCTCGCGTCGGACGTGCTGATCGGGGCGGTCATGGTGGCAACTCCTCAGGCGAAGACGTCGATCAGGCCGCTCGAACGCAGCCGGCGAGGGGGGGGAGCGGTGCTGGGTCGCTCGGCGGCGGTATCGGTGAGCGCGGCATAACGTTGGTCGCGCGCGACCGGCGCGTCCCACCGCTGACTGCCCCCCGATTGCCGCTCGGAAAAATGGAACGACTGCGCGTCGGCGCGCACGCCCGCGTCGGCGAGCGCGCGCTGCAATTGGTCGAGGTCACCACGCAGCAGGTCGAGAGCGGCGCGATTGTCGCTCGCGACGACGGCGCGAAGCCCGCCGTCCTGGCCGAAGCTCAACTGCACGTCGATCCGGCCGAGGTCGGGCGGGTCTAGGCGGATCGCGACATGGTCACGCCCGTCCGCGACTCCGCGCGCGAGCGCCACGCCGGTGTCCTGCCCGATCGTGCCGAGGCGAGCGAACGCAGCGGCGCTTCCGCTCGGTGACCGGCCGTCATGCGGTGCGTACAGCCGCTCGACGTGGCGTAGAGCGGCGGCATCCGTCTCCGCCGCCACGCCGGATCGGGCGACGGCGGCGGACAGAGGCGTGGCGCCGACCGCTGCTGGGGTGATGTCAGGTGGAGGAGCGTCGAAGGGAAACGAAGAAGCGGAGCGGTGCGCGCCCACACTCGCCGGCATGGTGGCCGATACGTCGAACGATGGCGTCCTGTTACCCAGTTCGCCTCTCGCTTGTCCTGCTTCCTCGTGGAGCGCATCTGCCGCTTCGATCAGATCGCAGGCTCGGGCGGGCGCGCTTGCCACCGGCGATGCGGAGACCAGCTTGCCGGCCGTGACGCTCGTCTCCGGCTGCATCGAGCCGACCACCTTGCCCGCATGTGTCGCGGAGACCAGCGCTGCTGTTGCGGTTCCAGCCGGATCCACGACGCCCGCTTCGTCTGCGATCGACCCGTCGAGATCGGCGGCAACCGTGTCCTCACCCTCAGCCGCTAAGTTGCGTCTGGACACACTCGTGCCGCCGCCGCTCGCTGGTGCAGGCGCGTCCTCGTCGGCGACAAGCGTCAGCCCGTCGGTTACCGGCGCGCCGAGGACCGGACCGCCGCCGAGGCTGATCGTGGCAGCCGAGGTCGTCGTGTGCGGAGATATCGTCGTGTTCGAGGCGGTGGCGTGGACGGCAGCCGGCTGCGCATGCTCGGTAGAGGTCGCGACGGCCGTGTCACCGTTCGCGCTGAGCGTAGCAATCGCGTCATCGGCCGCACTCACGGTCGCTGGAACGGTCGCCACCGCTCGCTCGGTGACAAGAAGCGTTGCGAAGGGTGAACCGAGCCGGGGAGCGTCGCTGCCGGACTGAACACCGCTCGCGCCCGGGGTGGCCTGGGCACGGGCGGACGCCATCTCCGCGGTCGCCTTGTCGCGGGCAGCCGGTGCTTCGCCCTCGCCGGAGATCTCACTCGCTAGCAGATGATCGAAGCAACTCGTGGTCGAGCCGTCATCCTCCCTGGATGCCTTGAAGGAAGGCGCGCGCTGGCCGCTGGTCGCGGCGGAATGGACGTCGATCACCGGCACGCTCGCTCCACTATCCAAGGTTCACGTCGTATCTTCATAGGATGCCGCTCGCTCAGGCAGCGGCGGCCGTCGCGGAATCATCGTCGAGCGTGCCCAGGGCGCGCACCCGCACGCGCGGGTGAATCTCGCTCTGCGACAGCACCACCGTGGCAGGACGCGCGCGCTCGATGACCGAGCGAACGAAGGGGCGCAGCGCCGGGTTGGTGAGCAGGCAGGGTATCTCGCCGCGCTCGGCCCAGCGATCGAGCGTGCGCGCGACGGTGTCGATGAAGCGCTGTACCAGGTCGGGCGCCATCGCGAGCTGCCGCTCGTCGCCTTGGCCGACGATCGCTTCGGAGAAGGCCTCGTCCCAGCGCGCTCCGAGCAGCAGGACGGGGATCACGCCGTCGCGCGTGTGCTGAGCCGAAATCTGGCGAGCCAGGCGCGCGCGCACGTGCTCGGCGATGAAGCGGATCGACTGGGTGAAGCTCACCGCCTCCGCGATCCCCTCGAGGATCGTCGGTATGTCGCGGATCGAGATCTCCTCTGCCAGCAGCGTCTGCAGCACGCGCTGCACCGCCGACACTGTGATCTTGGACGGGATGATCTCCGCCACCAGCTTCTCGACGTCGCGGTGTACCTCGGTGAGCAGCTTCTGCGTCTCGGTATAGGTGAGCAGGTCGGGCAGGTTGGCCTTGACCACCTCGGTGAGATGGGTCGTCACCACCGTGCCGCAGGTCACCGTGGTGAGGCCGCGCAGCGCCGCCTCGTCGCGCAGGCTGCGATCGATCCACAGCGCGGGCAGCCCGAACACCGGCTCGCGCGCCGTCTCGCCCGCGAGACCCAGCGGTGCACCGCCCGGGTTGATCACCAGCAGCTTGTCGATGCGGATCTCGCCACGCGCCGCCTCGGTGCCGCGCACGAAGACGAGATACTGGTGCGGCGGCAGCGTCATATTGTCGAGGATGCGAACCGCGGGCAGCACGAAGCCGTAATCCGCGGCGAGCTGGCGGCGCAGCGCGCGGACCTGATCATCCAGCCGCGGCTCGCTATTAGAATCATTGATCAGCGGCAGCAGCGCATAGCCGAGCTCGATTCGCACCGCGTCGATCGCGAGCGTCTCGGCGATCGGCTCGGCGGCCTCGGCCGCGCTCTTCTCCGCCTCGATGATCGAGACCGCGAGTTCGTCGGCGCGTCGACGGGCGGCGGTCTGGCCGAGCGACCAGCTGAGCCATCCGCAGCCCGCCGCTAGCAGCGCGAACGGCAGGAACGGCAGGCCCGGCGCGAGCGCGAGCGCGGCGAGCAGCGCGCCGACGATCGCGAAGGCCTGGGGATAGCGCCCGAGCTGCTCGCTCAGCGCCATCCCGGTCTTGCCGCGCGCGCCGCCCTTGGAGACGAGCAGACCCGCCGCGGTGGAGACGATCAAAGCGGGGATCTGGCTGACCAGACCCTCGCCCGCGGTGAGGATGGTATAGGTGCGGAACGCCTCGCCGAAGGGTAGCCCGTGCAGCACCACGCCGATCGTCAGCCCGACCAGGATGTTGATCCCGGTGATCACGACGCTTGCGATCGCGTCGCCCTTCACGAACTTGGAGGCGCCGTCCATCGCACCGTAGAAGCCGCTCTCGGCCTCGAGCTCGGCACGTTTGGCGCGCGCCTGATCCTCGGTGATCATGCCGGCGGACAGATCGGCGTCGATCGCCATCTGCTTGCCGGGCATCGCGTCCAGGCTGAAGCGTGCGCCGACCTCGGCGATGCGACCCGCGCCCTTGGTGATGACGACGAAGTTGATGACGATGAGGATGAGGAAGATGGTGAGGCCGATGATCGTCTCGCCGCCCATCAGGAACTCGCCGAAGGCGCCGATCACGCCGCCCGCGGCACGATGCCCCTCGTGACCGTGGCCCAGGATCAGGCGCGTCGAGGCGAGATTGAGGCCGAGCCGCAGCATCGTCACGATCAAGAGGATCGTCGGGAAACTCGACAGCTGGAGCGGGTTGTCGATGAACAGCGCCGTCATCAGGATCAGCACCGAGACCGTGATCGAGGTGGCGAGCCCGAAATCGAGCAGCCACGCCGGCATCGGCAGCACCAGCATCGCGATGATCGCGGCGACGCCGAGCGCGAGGCCCAGGTCGCGGGTCTCGGCGATGCCGCCGAGCAGCTGACGCAGCCGGTTCACAGGCACGCCCGCTGCGCGGGAGCCGGGGCAGGAGGAGTCACGGCAACACCCTCGTCGATCAGCGCGCGTAATTTGTTGCGCATGGTGCGCACGGAGATGCCGAGCATCTGTGCGGCATAGGTGCGATTGCCTCGACAAAAGCCGAGCGTGCCGAGCAGCAGCTCACGCTCCACCTCGGCGAGACGACGCCCGACCAGCGGCAGGATCTCGCCCGCCGCAGCCGCACTGGACGCGTCGGCACCATCGATGGTGTTGGCGGCCTCGGCGTCGGCGGTCGGACGGAGCGCGATCAGCATCGGAGAATGGTGCGCGATCTGCGCGAGCAGCGCGCCGTCGACCCGCCGCAGCGAGTAATGGGCACGCTGCGTGCGCGTCAGCGAGCGCGCCAGCCGCAGCACCGCTCGCCGCCCGCCGAGCAGGAACAGCTCGTCGCCATTGTCTCGCCCCACGTCCATCAGCTGTCCTGTCGGACGATCTCGGTCAGCGTCACGCCCAGCGCGTTGTCCACCAGAACCACCTCGCCGCGCGCGACGAGCCGATTGTTGACGAACAGGTCGACCGGCTCGCCGGCGCGGCGATCGAGGGGGATCACGTCGCCGGGACGCAGCCGCAGCAACCGGTGCAGCTCCATGCGCGAGCGCCCGAGCACCGCGCGGAGCTTGACCGGCACGTTCATTACGGCCTGCAGGCTCTCCGCGTTGACCGGCGTGTCGACCTCGGCATGAGCGGGGGCGGGAAGCGGTGCGGCGCTGGTCTCGGCGCCGGCGGCTGGCTGTTCCATCGTACTGTCCATCGTCACTTCCTCACGCGTTCATCCACTGCCGCACCACCGCGGCCGATTCCGCCGGACTGGCCGCGATCGCCGCGCCGATCCGCTGCAGCGCCGAGAGCCGGATCTTGCCGTCGACCTGGGCGAGCGCGATCTCCTGGTCGAGTAGCGCGAGCTCGCTCGGCTCCTCGCCTTCGGGCCCCTCGAGCTGCGGCGTTGCCGCGGTCTCGCCGGCGAGCGCCGGCTGGGTGGCGGTGACCGGCTGCGGCGGCAGGATCGCCACCTCGCGCTCCGGCGTTGCGCGCAGCTGCCGCCGCAGCAGCCACGCTGCGCCGAGCAGCGCCGCGCCGATGATCAGCCACTTGCCGAGATCCAGCCACTGACCATTGGTGAGGCCAAGGGTGCGGCCGTCACCCGTGCCGTCGTCCTGCCCATCGGCGGCGAAGGCCATGTTCTCGACCACCACGCTGTCGCCGCGGCCGGCGTCATAGCCCACCGCATTCTCGACCAGTCGCGTCAATCGCTGCACCTGGCCGGCGTTCATCCCCTTGGCGCCGCCGTCGACCATCACCGCCACCGACAGGCGCTCGACCTTGCCCGGCGTGGTGACGCTCACGGTCTGCGTCCGGCTGTTCTGGTAGGTGGTGTCTTCCGAATTCTCCGCCTTGGCGGCGCGCTGCGTCTCGCTGCCGCTGCCGTTGATCGGCGCCTGGCTGTCGGGCAGCTGCGCCGACACCGTCGCGCCCTCGGCGCCCGCGGTCACCGCGTTGCTCTGGTCGTTGGTCTCGACCGTGACCTGACGCTGCACCACCTGCGTGTCGGGGTCGTAGCGCTCGGCCTCCTCGCGCTTCTGGTCGCGGTCGAGCGTCGCCGCCACCTCGGCGCGGACCTTGCCGTGTCCGACGATCGGCTCGAGCAGCGCCTCGATCTGGCCGCGCAGGCGCGTTTCCAGTGCCTGCTGCTGCCCATCGAGGTCACCCGCTGCGCCGCTGCCTTCCTCGCCGGCGCGCGCGAGCAGCGCGCCGGTCTGGTCGATCACCGATACGGAGGCTGGGGCCAGCTCCGGCACCGACGACGCCACCAGATAACGGATCGACTGGACCGCCTCGCTCGGCAGGCGCCCGGCCGTATGCAGCGTCACCGCCGCGCTCGCCTTGCGCTCCTGGGTCGAGAAGAGTTCACGCTCGGGCATCACCAAATGCACGCGCGCCGCGCTGATATGATCGAGGCTCTGGATCGACTTGGCGAGTTCACCCTCGATCGCACGAGTCTCGTTGATCTTAGCGCGCGACGACGAGACGCCGAATGGCTCCTCCGTATCGAGCACCTCATAGCCGATCTTGCCGCCGAGCCGCTCGGACGCGAGCGACATGCGCAGGTCGGGCAGGCGGTCGACGGGCGCGAGGATCGCGCGCCCGTCCGACGAGAGTTCGAACGGCACGTTCTGCGCCTTGAGCTTGTCCGAGATGGCAGCCGCGGCACTGGGATCCAGGTCGGTATAGAGGAACCCCATCGGGCCGTGCGACCCGCGTACGGCCAGCACCGCCAGCGTGAGGAGCAGCGCGGCGGCGACTGCGCCCATCAGCATCATGCGTCGCGAACCGAGTTGCGCGACCAGAGAACGTAGCTCTTTCATCGGGGCAGGCGAGCCTCATGGCTGGGAACGGAAGGTCAGTGTCACCTCGCCCGCGGGAGAGGTCGTCCGCATTATAGGCGGTCAGCTGAGCGCCTGGCCGTGGGCGTCGTCTTCTTTGACCGGATACGCCGCCGCCGCAGCATCGGGCCTGGGCAGCGCGATCGCGTCGAGCGCCGGCGCCAGCGCGGCGCGGACCGCAGCGCGGCGCGCGGCTGCGTCGATCGCCAACCCGCCGCGGCGCCAGTCGACGTTCCCGTCACCCGGCAGCAGCTCGTCGTCGGGGACGATCTCGATGGCGAGCTGCCGCGTCAGCGCGCGGGGACGCTCCGCCAGCCAGAGATCGAGCGCCGGCGCGAGCGAGGGATGCACGCAAATCGCCAACTCGGCGGCGCGCTCGGTGTCGCGGAGCACGCGTTCGACTGCGGTCGTCACCGCTGCCTGAGGCCAGCTCACCGCGATCCGTCCGGCGAGCACGTCCGCCGCTTCGAGTGCGAGCTCGGCCGCATCGTGCGTCAGTTCGGCGACGCGCTCGTCGAGCCGGTGCTCGATCGTCTCGAGCTGATAGTGGAGCACGTCCAGCGCGGCTTGCAGCGCCGCCGAGGCTTCGCCGCGGCCCTCGTCTCGCCCGCGGTCGAGCGCGGCCTCGCGCGCTTCCGCGAGTTCAGCGTCATGCGCGGTGGCTTGGGCGGCAAGTTCCGCCTCCAGCGCGGCCACCCGCTCCAGCAGCGCGTCGATCGAGGGCGGCGCGACGATCGCGTCGAATCGCGGGCCGAAATCGAACGGCTGGATGTTCATCGCTCTGTTTCCTGCGGTCAGGTCAGTAGATCACCGTGTCGTCGCTCTTGGCGTCGAACAGCACGATCTCCCCGCGATCGGCGAGGGACTTGGCGAGGCGGACGAGATTGGCTTGGGCCTTCTCGCAGTCGCGCGCGCGCACTGGCCCCATCGCTAGTATGTCCTCCTGCAGCATCTTGGCGGCGCGCAGGCTGAGCGCGGCGTAGAAGATATAGCGCATCGTCTCGGGTGCGGCCTTGAGCGCCAGCGCGAGGTCGCGCTTGTTGCTCTCGCGTACCAGCACCTGCACCGCCTCTGGCAGCAGCCGCGCGAGATCCTCGAAGGTGAACATGAGTTCGCGGATCCGCTCGGCCGATTCCGGTGCACGTTCGTCGAGCTCGGCGAGGAGCCGCTCCTCGGTGCTGCGATCGAGCGCGTTGAACACCTCGGCCATCGCCTCGTGCGGATCGCGCCGCTGCGCGCGCGCCAGGTTGGACATGAACTCGCCGCGCAGCGTCTGTTCGACCTGCTGGATCACGTCCTTCTGAACATTCTCCATCCGCAGCATGCGCATGACGACGTCGGTGGCGAAGTCGGGCGGCAGCGTGCCGAGCACGCGCGCGGCATGGTCCGGCCGCAGCTTGTGCAGGATCACCGCGACCGTCTGCGGATATTCGTTCTTGAGATAGGAGGCGAGCACCGTCTCGCTGACGTTGGACAGCTTGTCCCACATCGTCCGCCCCGCCGGGCCGCGAATGTCCTCCATGATCTCGTTGAGCTGATCCGCCGGCAGCACGCCGCGCAGCAGCCGCTCCACGCTCTCGAACGAGCCGTGCATCGTGGCCATGCCAGAGACCTCGGCGAGGAAGACCCGCAGCAGGTGCTCGATCACGCTCGCCGGAACGCGGCCGAGTTGCGCGATCTCGCTCGACAGCTCCTTGATCTCGTCGGTGCTCAGCTGCTCCCAGATCGGGCCGCCATGTTCCTGCCCGAGGGCCAGCATCAGCGCCGCGGCACGCTGCGGGCCGGTATAGCGGCTCACGCTCGCTGGCTCGGCGAGCTGGGCAGTGGCGGTCATCGGGCAGGTCTCCAAAAAGACGGTGGCTGGCACCCGCGGGGCGCATGTCTCGTCTACTTATAGGAGTAGCAAACGGACCGAACGCGAGGACGTCATGAATTTGTCGAGCAGCATGATCGCGCTAAGCATATTGAGTGGGGGAGCGGCCGGCGGCGCTTCCGATCCGAGCGGTGCGGGGAATGGTGGCTCCGACGCGCCTCTGATCGAGGGTCCGAAGGCGCGGAAGGCGCACAAGCAGTATACCGCGCTCAAAGTACCTGCCCCGTGGGAGCAGAAGGGGTTCACGCCCGCTGACGCGAGTGCTCTGGCGGCGGTGCGCGTCCTCAGCTCGTTCACGCAACCGGCGCCGGGTGATCGCACGCAGACGGATTCGGACTTCGCCGCCGTGTTCACCGCCTTTCGCGCGGTGGATCGGCTGCAGGTGCTGGCGCAGGCGGCCGCGAAGACGGACATCTCGGCGGCGGATCGCGCCCAGCTCGAGCGCGCGTTCCAGCGCGGGATGACGCAGTTGCGGCAGTATATCGGCTCGACCGCGACCGACAAATTGTCTCTGACCTTCGGGGCGAACAGCTCGCGTGCGGAATCGTCGGTGCTGAGCATGCCGCGTGGAAGCGCGACCTTCACCGGCAATGTGGTGGTGGCGAGTCCCGACACCGTCGTCGAGGGGCTGACGGGCACCGAGAAATTCGAGGTGGCGATCGGTATTCCGGGGGGCACGCGTGACAAAGTGACGGTTGATCTATCGACCGGTCCGAGTCATCCGACGTTGAAGAATGTAGTGGATGCGATCAACGCCGCCATTGCCTCGATCCCGGATCGCGACGCATCGGGCGATATCATCACTGACGAGAGCGGTGCGCCACGGCCGCGCTGGGAAACGCGCTTCGCCGTGCGGGAACTCGGTGAGCACAAATACGCCATCGGCTATGATCTCGGTTACGGTGAGCTGGCGTCGATCAAGGAGGTCGGTGCGGGTGACGCGCTGATGGTGGCGGAGGCGCGTCACGGCAAATCTGAAGCCGATGCGCTAGAGCTCCGGCGCTACACCGCGTCGGGGTCGGATCTCACGGCCGTCGCGGACGCCGGCAAGGATGTCTCAATCGACCGTGTGGCGACGGCGCGCGCCGCGGCGAAGATCGATGCGGAAGCCGAGAAGAAGGGTAAGGACTATGTGAAGCCCGATCCTACCGTCAACGCGGGTCTCCATGTCAATGCGAGCACGAGCGACGCGGACGGTAACAGTTATGTGGTAGGTACGGCGTCGGGGGATTATGGTGCGGTGCGGGGGAACGGGACGAAGTCGCTGTTCCTGACCAAGCTCGACAGTGGTGGGCGCATCCTGTGGCGGCGTGCCATCGGTGCGGCAAGCGATGTCGAAGGCGCGGCAGTCGCGGTCGATGCGAATGGCAACGTGAGCGTTGCTGGCTCGGTGGCCGCGACGTCAAGCGCGGGCCTCGTCAGCGGGCATGACGCCGATATGGTCGTGGCGCGTTTCAGCAGTTCCGGCGACCAGCTGCTCAACACCAAGGTCGACAATTGGGGCAACGACGCCGCCAAAGCCATCACTGCCGACAGCGCCGGCAACATCATCATCGGCGGCTCCGGGAGCGAGGGCGGCCTGCTCGTCAAGCTCGACGCGAGCGGCGACGTGTTGCAGCGGGTGAAGGTCGACGCCGCGACCGAGGTGCACTCGCTCGCGACCGACCGCAACGGAGACATCGTCGCGCTCACGCGCGAGGATGGTCACTCGGTGGTGCGGCGATACAGCGCGGCGCTGGACGCCGGGGCTCACTTTGACCTGGGCGCCGACGTGCTGGCCAACGCGGTCGCGGTCGCCAGCGATGGCCGACTAGCGGTGGTCGGTGGTGCGGATGCGCAAATTCCGGGAGATCAGGTCAATACACGCGCCGAGAATCGCGACGCCTTCGTCACGATCCTGTCGACGGATCTTTCCTCGGCTCGAACGACCTATATCGCCAGCGCCGACGACGACACGGCCGATAGTCTCACCATCGCCGACGGTTCGATCTATGTCGGCGGTCGGACGTACGGCGCGCTCGACGGGGCTCGCCGCGGCCGCAGGGATGGTTTTGTGGCGCGCGTGGCGCTCTCCGACGGTCAGATCGGCGCAATCTCACAGTTCGGACGCGAAGATGATGATGTGGGATCGGTCCAAGTGGACCTCGCGCGGGGCGGCGGCGGTCATCTCAGCGTGCTGGGCCTGGCCGCGGGCGAATTGGGTCAGCGCGAGAGCGCGAAGATCGTAGGCCAGACGGGGATCGTGGCGAGGCCATCGGGCGATATCGTCTCCGCGCTGAGGAACTCCGTCGGCGACACGTTCCGGATCCAGGTCGGCAAGGGCAAGATCGAGACCGTCCCGATCGATGCTAACGACACGCTCGCGACGCTGCGTGACAAGCTGAAGAAGATCGTCGGCAAGTCGGCGATCGTCTCGGTATCGTCCGCGGGCGGTGACGCCGCCACGCTCAGGATCAGCGTGATGGCAGGTGAGAAGATCACCTTGATCGAGGGGAAGAAGAATCGCGACGGAGGTGACGCGCTCGCCAAGCTCGGTTTCACCGCCGGCGTCTACGCGTCTCCCGCGAACTCGGTCGAGCAAAGGCTCAAGCCGGGCGGCACGTTCGGCCTGAAGCTCGACGACACGCTGTCGATCGACACGAAGGACAGCGCCACCCGCGCGGCGGAGCAACTGGCCAGCGCGAGTAGCGCGCTCAAGAACGCTTATGCGTCGTTGTTCTGGACCGAGGCGAAAGCCAAGATGGCGGACAATGATGGCAAGCGAACCGGTACAGGGGGGAGCAGCGCATACGATCTCGCCAAACTGGCGAGTTATAAGTCTGCGCTCGCCCGCCTGACGGCGGGAAGCGGCACGTCCTCGATGGCCAGCCTGCTATGACCACGACCCCGCCGCTTATTGAAGCAATTACGCGATCGCTTCACCACCTTGCTGCGCGGCAGCGGGTCATCGCCGGCAACGTTGCCAACAACGATACGCCCCATTACCAGGCGCAGGAGATCGTCGCGCCCGATTTCTCCGGATTGCTGGCACAGCAGCTCGAGGGAGTGCGCGCGCTCCGTATCGTCCATCCGGCGATCACCGCATCGTCGCGCATGCTAGCGATGGGGGCCACTCCACCGCAGGATACGCGTCTCATACGGGACGAGAGCGTCAGCGAGACGAAGCCCGATGGTAACAACGTCTCGTTAGAAGATCAGTTGCTAAAGCTCGGTCAGGTTCAGGCGGATTATACTGCCTTGACGAACATCTATCGTAAGCAAATGGCGCTATTGAACATGGCGCTGGGTCGTCAGTGATGTCCGGTTCCGGTGGCGTCGTCCTTGAAGGGATAGTGTCACTGCGAACGCCACCGTTGGCATGGTTCCGGAGGAGCCGCCCGCACGATTACGAGCAGCCGGCCAGCTCCCGCGTTTTTCATCGAGCGCCGACCTCATCTGCAGATCGGCTCGCTCGGCTTATTCGTCGCCCCATGACATCATTCCGCGTGCTCTCACGAGGTCGGACTTGGCCTCGCTACCGCCCCGTTTTCCGCGCGCGAGCAGCATCTCTCTTCGCGCTACTGCCATGTCAGACCATCGGTATGGGCGTAAGATCGTCATTAGGCCAAGTCAGCGGCTTCGCGCGAGCTGATTACCCCGGATCAGCAGATTCCAGCTGAAGGATGACGCGATCTTCGACGTGGCCCCGGTCGTGCCATCTCACGTCACCGCCCGCTCGATTGGATGAGCACGCGCCCTACGCTTATTCGGAGGGCTTGAGTGGCGCGTAAAGATCAACAGAGCCGGAGAGCGTGGCGCATCTTTGACACGGTCTGCGCGCCCGTTTCTCAAGCAGCTTCATTCGCTCACCTCAGTGTAGAATCGCCACCCATCCGCCGAGGCGCGAGGTACAGTTCCTGACCGTTCCCTTGCGGCGCGCGCTGAGTTCCGATGAGGGATGGCCGCGACCCCGGTTGGCACGAGAGCGGCTCATCGTGTCGCGCCGTTCGTCAGTGCAGTCGACGGCCTAAGGTCAACCGGAAAAAGTGAAGGGCCGGAGCGATGTCTCGCTCCGCCCCCCCACTTCGCCGATCCCCGATTGAGCAGGGGAGGGCAATCCGCTTACGAGCGGAACAGCTGCTGCAGAACCTGCGGCTGCTGGTTGGCGATGCTGAGCGCCTGGATACCGAGCTGCTGCTTGACCTGCAGCGCCTGGAGGTTGGTCGACTCGGTCGCCAGATCGGCGTCGACGAGGTTGCCCACGCCGGCCTTGAGCGAGTCGGTCAGCTTGCTGGTGAAGGTCAGCTGCAGGTCCATGCGACGCGCGGCGGCGCCGAGGCGGCTGACGACGTTCGAGAAGGCCTTGGTCGCCTGGTCGAAATAGTCGAACGCGATCGCGGCGTTCTGACCCTTCGGCGTGGTGAAGGCAACCGGCGCCGCTTCCGCTGCGAGGTTGTCGTCGCGAACCGAACGCACGTTCGTCGTCGAGACGAAGACCGCGGTGGGCGACCAGGCAGTGGTGCCCGTGGTCAGGAACGCATCCAGCATCTTGATGACCGGGGCGGGCGTCGCCGCCGCGGTGGTGCCAGTGCCCGAGTGCGTCGGAACGCCCGGCGTGACGGTCGTTCCGGAGGTCGTCGAAGCCGGGATGGTGACCGGCAGGACCGTGTAATTGTAATTCGCGTCGATCTGGATCGAGCCGTCGGCCAGCGCGTTCGTGGGGCTGCGATCACCGGCGGTATAGGCGTCGAAGACGGTCTTGATCGAGGTCATCGCCGTCACGGAGTCGCCCTTGAATAGGTTGACGCCGTTGAACTCGGCCGACTGGATCGCGGTCTTGATCTGATCCCAATACTGCTGAACGTCCTTCTGGATGTTCTCACGGTCCTGCGTCGAACGGCTCAGATCCTTGGCCTCGAGCGCCTTCAGCTTGAGGTCCGAGAGGTTCTGGCTGATGACCTCGGCCGCCGCCAGCGCGGTGTCGACCACGCTCTTGGCGTTGGTGATCGAACGGGTCACGACGCCGTAGCCGTCCACGTCGCCGCGGAGCTTCTGAGCGACGACATAGGTCGAGCTGTCGTCCTTCGCCGAAGCCACCTTCAGGCCGGTGTTGACGCGGTTCTGCGTCTGCTGCAGCTCCTTCTGCGAAGCAGTGAGGTTCTGCAGCGCGACCAGCGCGCCGATGTTCGTGTTCACTGAATACGTCATGATAGATCCTTCTAGACGTTCAGACCGGTTCAACCGATCCGGGCCGGTGTGCCGACCACCAACGAGAGATACCTCTCGTGTTTCTTTTCTAGAAGCGTTCTGTCCCACGACCTTGGTCCCCGAACATTTTATTTTACGAACATCAGCAGGGCCGTGACGATAAGCATCGCCAAGATGGCGATGGCCACGACAGCTCCGCGGCTGCCGTGGCTCACAATATTACCGGAGAAAGGTGGCCAGCGACAGCTGGCTCCAATCCTTATATGCCGCCATGCTGATCTGCATCATGGTCTGGTGCGCCACCAACGCGGTGCTCGCCTGCGCGACGTCAGCATCCTCGAGATTGCTGACTACTCCTGTGATGATGCGAGCACGATCGGCGGCACGCGTCTCGATCGCGTCGACGTGATTCTGCCGCACGCCGTTGGCGGCCTCAACCAGCCGCAACTGATCGAGTCCCTTGCGAACGCGGCCTGCGATGTCCTTGAGCTGCTCGACTTGCGCGTTGGACAATCTCGCCGGCAGATCGCCCAAGCCGTGAAGATCCTTCAGCGCCTTGAGGAAATCCGTTCCGATATCGGACGCCAGTATTCCATAGGTGAAGTTGGAGTCATCATTGACGCGGCCCGAGCGTCGTACCTGATCGTTACCGAACGCCTTTCCCAGATCGGCATCGCCCAAGCTCGCTAATCCGTCGAGGCTCTTGGGGATGAACGCATCTTCGTCGGTGTTCGCGCCAGCGAACATCTTCTTGCCGTCATCCTCGGAATTAAGTGCCGTTCGGAGCGAGTTGAAGGCGTCGCTGATCTCCTGGTTCACCGTCGGCGCATCGCCGGTGCTCGCCGCCTTGAGCAGTTCGATACGGAAGCTCTCCATCGTCATGTCGAGGTCAGCGAGCCGATTGGCGTAGAGATCAACTCCCGTCTTGACGGTGTTGTTGACCCACCGCTGCGACGTGATCTGGTCGATCAGCGTATGCGCATTGAGCGCCCGACCGGTGTCGACGCCGAGGTCGCTGAAGGTTGAGGCGCGCTTGAAGTTCTGCGTCTGGTGAAAGATCTTGTCCGCTTCCTCCCGCGTATGCAGCATCTCGTGCTGCGCGAGCTGATAGGAAGCGTAAGTGCTGATGCGAGTCACGGGAGATCCTCCTATCGAACGATGCTGAGAAGCGAGTCGTAGAGATTGTTGACCGCGCTGATCACGCGCGCCGACGCGGCATAGCTATTCTGCAATACGACCAACTGCGCCATCTCCTCGTCGACGTTGACGGCGGAAAAATTGTCGCGGCGCGTGACCGCGTCAGTGAGCCGGTCGCTGGTCGCGCTGCGCGCATCGTCGGCGACCGCAGCGCGATTGCCGATCTCGTTAATCGCCTCGTTGGTGGTACGGCTTAGCGCCATGGGATTGATGCCGCCGAGGTCGATCTTGGCGGTGAGGTGATCGATATAGGTCGACGCCGTGGTGGGATCGGCCGGCGTCAGCGCCTTGTCGCCGATCGACGCGGTCGGGTCGAAGCGCGAGAGCGGCAGCCGCTTCGCGCTGGCGATCATCTCGGGCGCCACGTCGGCGCTACGCAGACCGTTGACGCCGCGACCCAGGCCGGACCATTGCGAGAAGCTTACCCCGGTGCCCAGGCGGTCGCTGGTGTCGCTCACGACGTCGACCGTGGCGCCCTCGCTCGTCGCCGCCGCAGTGAAGCGGACTCGCCCGCGCGAGTCGAGCGCGAAGGTGCCCTGGGCGCCGAGCGGGCTCGCGTTGAGTTCGGTGATCAGATCGCCGACGGTCGCGGCATGGCTGCCGGTCGCCGTATAGTGCGCGACGATCTGGCCGCTGCCGTCGCGAACGACGAGGCCGACGCTCTGCCCCGTCGCGATGCCGTGCGAGTCGCCGGCGCTCAGGCCGATCGGCGCGATCGGCGCGTCGCTTCGGATCAGGTCGTTCAAGCCGAAGAATTGGGAGAAACCCAGTCCTGCGCGTTGCGCCGGCGCGGTCGCGTCCTGCGCGATCGCGATGCCCTGGCTGCTATCCGCCGCCGTGATTGTCAGCTTTCCGTTCGCGAAGGTCGCGGTCGCCTTGCCGCCGAGCTGACTATTGATCGACGACACCGCGTCGGCGATCGTCGCGCCGGCTCCCAGCGCGCTGAAATCGAGCTTTGCCTTGGCGACGAGGATGCCGGGAGCTTTCATCACCGCGACCGTCGCGGCGCCGGTGAAGTTGAGCTTGTCGGTCTTCACCAACCCGGTCTGACGCCCGTCGAGCTCGGCGGGCGGAGGGTAGCTGGTCGCGGAATTGGCAGCGCCGTTCAACGACTCGGCGTAAGCGTTGAAGATATTGTTGATATTGCGCTCGACTCGGATCAGCTGCTCGTCGCGCAGCTGGAGCAGGCCGCCCAGCTTACCGCCGACCCAACCGCCGCCTAGCGTATCGCCGGTGAGTGCGCCCATCGAGCCATCACGATTGGTGAAGCGCACCGTGATATCGGCCGCGCTTCCCTGTTCGTCGCCGACACCTCCGCGGTAGTCGAGCTGGCGCAGCTGCTGATCGAGCAGGGGGATGCCCTTGGACGTCTCGATCGCGATCCGACTGTCCTTCTGCTCGCGCGCATTCACGTTGATCAGCCCGCTCAATTCCTGCAGCGCTACCGCGCGCTGATCGGCGGGGCCGGAGACGTTCTGCTTAAGCGCGGTGAGACGAACGATCTCCTTGTTGAGCGAGTCGATCCGCTGGAGCAGCGGGTTGATGCGATCGACCGTGTTCTTGATGTCGACGTCGACTTCGCCCCGGATCGAGCGCACCTGCTTGTTGATGTCTTGCAGACCGTGGAGGGTGTCCTGCGCCTGCGCGACGAAGCCGGCGACGGCGAGCGTCGGGTCCGCTCCGCCGGTCAATTTCGTCGCTGCCGCGAGCACCGCGCTCACCCGAGCGGACAGGTTCGCTTCATTAGCGGAAGCGGTGTCGCTGCTTCCTTCCGGCGTGCCGAACAGATTCTGTACGCGATCGAGATAGGATGCGGTGATCGACGCGCGCTCCGACTCACCCGAGCGCGCGAAGACGGCGCGCTCGAGGAAGCGATCGGCGATGCGTGTCGGCTCCTGAACCTCGACGTCCCACGGGGTCGCCTGCTGATTGTGCCGTTGCCGCGCGTAGCCTGGCGTGTTGGCGTTGGCGATATTCTGCGACGTGGTGCGCAGCGCCGTCTGCGACGCGTTGAGGCCGCTGACCGCCGCGTCGAGGATGCTGTTGATCGACATGGTTCACTCTCTTCCCATCGGCGCGGCGGCAGCGCTGCGCTGCCGTCGCTGGCTCAGCGCTTCAGGTTGCTCACTTCCTGGAGCATCTCGTCGACCGTGGTGATGATCTTGGACGAGGCGCTATAGGCACGCTGGAAGCGGATCATGTCGCTGAACTCCTGCGCAAGATCGGTGGTGGACCCCTCCAGACGGCCGCCCCACACTTGGTTGCCATTGGCACTGGCGACGTTGATCGACGGCGACCCCGACTCCTGCGAGGCCTGGAAGGCGGTGCCGCTGATCCGCGCCAGCCCGTCGGGATTGCGGAAGCTGGCGAGCGGCAGCTGATAGATGTCGCGGCGAGCGCCATTGGCGAAGATCGCCGTGACGACGCCGGTCTTCGACACCTCGACGCTCTGATAGTCACCGAGCAGTCCGCCGTCGGCCTGATTGGTGTAGGCGGTGAAATCCTGCGCCAGCTGCATGATGCCGTCGCGATTGCCCTTGGTGCCGAGCGACAGCTGGATCGGGTTGCTGCCCGCCTTGTTGGCCCACTTCGGCGTCACGCTGGCGGGCAATGTCGTGCTGTCGAACGCGCCGGTGCCATCGAATTTGATCTCACCCGAGGCGAGCTTGGCTACGCCGCCGTCGACGTCGCTCTTCGGATTCACATAGACCTCGACCTTCCAGGTGTTGGCGTCGGTCTTGAGGTAGCTGAAGTTGACGATATGGCCGTTGCCCTGCGCGTCATACACGGTGACCGGGCGCGTGTAGCTCGACGGGATGGTCCCGGCGGCAAGATCGCCGTCGGCATAGGTGCCGGTATAGGCCGTGGTCCGTGAATCCAGGTTCATCTGCAGGTCGAGCTTGGTGCTCGCCTCGGCTTCGCCGGAGAGCAGGTTCGGCCGCACCGTCTCGAGCGAGTCGAGGCTGCCGCCGCCCTTGAGGTTACCCTTCTTGTCAAGCTGCCAGCCCTGCAGATAGAGCCCCGCGCTATTTTGCAGATAGCCTTCGCGATCGACCGCGAACCCGCCGGCGCGCGTGTACGCGACCTGGTTGCCCGTCGCACTGGTCTTCACCACGAAGAAGCCGCTGCCGCTGATCGCGAGATCGGTGCTGCGCGCGCCCGAGTTGATGGCCCCCGCCACCGACACCATCGCGCGCGGCACCACCGAGACGCCGCCCGCGACATAGCTCGCGCCGCGCCCGACCGTGGCGACCATGCTGTTGAAATCGGCGCGGGTGCCCTTGTAGCCGACCGTGTTCACGTTGCCGATGTTGTCGGCCACAGTCGCCATCGCGGCGCCCTGCGCGCCGAGCGCCGAGACTCCTGCACTCATCGCAGAATAAAGGCTCATGTTCGTTCCCCAGAGGTGTTCGCGCAGCCCGCGACGCGGACTCCAGTCAATTTATAGATGCGGCCTCGCGTCCCCCAAACGTCGGCAAATTTTGCCTAGCTGCCGCATGGCGCCGTGACGTTCCTATAATGTTGCTCGACGAGAGGCGGAGGGAACGTGCTGCACATCAATTTGCGCGACGGCGAGCAGGTCGTGATCAACGGGGCGGTGCTGCGCGCGAGCGGCCGCGTCGCCCTATGTGTCGAGAATGAGAGCGCGGTGCTGCGCGGGCGCGACATCATGCATCCGGACGAGGCGACCACGCCGGCGCGCCGCGCCTATCTCGCCTGCATGCTGGCCTATATCGATCCGGACGCCGCCGACGCGCACGGCAACGCGGCGGTGGCGCACGCCGCCGACGCGTTCGCCGCGATCGGCAGCGAGGAGGCGCAGGCGCTCTGTGCCGAGCTGATCGATCGCGTCGCCGAACAGCGGCTCTACCAGGCGCTGGGGCTCTGTCGCGCCCTGATCCGGCTTGAGGACGACGCGATCCCGCTCGTCGCCGTCGCCCAGGACTGAGCGATGCGTCGCCTCCAGGTGATCGCGCAGGCGCTGCGCGAGGTGGCGCCCGATCGCCGCTATGGCCGTGTCACCGCCGTGCGGGGCGCGCTGGTCGAGGTGGGGGGGCTGCGCGGCGCGGCGCGGATCGGCGCGCGGCTGACGATTGACGGTGACCACGGCGCGATCGAGGCCGAGGTCACCGGGCTGGACGGCGAGATCGCGCATTGCCTCACCTTCGCCGATCCGCAGGGGATCGCGGCGGGTGCGCGTGCGGATCTCGCCGCCGCGGCCTTGACGATCAAGCCCGGCAGAGCCTGGCTGGGGCGGACGCTCGACGGACTCGGTCGCCCGATCGATGGCAAGGGGCCGCTTGAGGCTGGCGCGACCGCGCGGCTGGTCCGCGCCGCGCCGCCGCCGGCGGCCGAGCGCGCGCGGGTCGGCGCCAAGCTCGACACGGGTATCGCCGCCATCGATCTGTTCGCGCCCTTGTGCGAGGGGCAGCGACTAGGACTCTTCTCCGGCTCGGGTGTGGGCAAGTCGACGCTGCTCGCGATGTTCGCGCGTTGGACCGCCTGCGACGTCGTCGTGATCGGTCTGGTCGGCGAGCGCGGGCGCGAGGTGAAGGAGTTCATCGAGGACGACCTTGGCGACGCGCTGGCGCACAGCGTGATCGTCGCGGCAACGTCCGACGCGCCGGCGCTGATGCGTCGTCAGGCAGCCTGGACCACGCTCGCCGTGGCGGAGCATTTCCGCGACCAGGGGCTGCGCGTACTCTGCCTCCTCGACTCGGTGACCCGCTTCGCCATGGCGCAGCGCGAGATCGGACTGGCGAGCGGCGAACCGCCCGCGACCAAAGGCTACACGCCGACCGTCTTCGCGGAGCTGCCGCGGCTGCTCGAGCGCGCCGGGCCGGGCCTGGCGGGGGCGGGGACGATCACCGCGGTGTTCACCGTTCTGGTCGACGGCGACGATCACGACGAGCCGGTCGCCGACGCGGTACGCGGCATCCTCGACGGACATGTGGTGATCAGCCGCCGCATCGCCGAGCGCGGGCGCTATCCCGCTATCGACGTGCTGCGATCGCTGTCGCGCACCTTGCCCGAGGCGCACACGCCCGAGCAGGAAACGCTGCGGCTCGCCGCGCGGCGCGAGCTCGCCGCTTACGCCGAGATGGAGGAGCTGATCCGGCTGGGCGCGTACAAATCGGGCGCGAACCCGGTGGTCGATCGTGCGATCCGACTGGCGCCCGCGATCGAGCAGCTGATCACGCAACACAAGCGCCACGCCGCGCGACCCGACGCACTTTTCGCCGCGCTGCGCGGGCTGTTCGCCGCCGAGGACGGTACGAGGGAGGTACATGACCACACCTTATGATGCAGCGATGCGCCAGAATGCGCGCGCGCTCAACTCGCTACGGCTCGAGATCGCGCAAGCGGCGAGCGAGGACGAAGCTTTGGTGCGCCGCTCGCGCGCGCTCGGTGAAGACGCGCAGCGCGCGCGCGCGGATCAGATCCGCGACCCGCTGCTCGACACGTCGCGCTATCTCGCGCAAGCCGCGATGCGTCGACGCTCGATCGAGCGACGGCGTATCGAGGTCGCGGCTGAGATGGAGCAGTTGCAGGACAGCGCCGGAAGCGTCGCCGCCGAACTGCAGGCGATCGGTCAGCTCGCCGCGACGCATCGGCTGAAGGAGGCGCGGCGGCGGAGCACGGCCGAGCAGCGCGGGATCGACGATCGCTTCGCAGCGCTGCGGACGCTGCGATGAGCCACGCTCCCGCGCCGCCGGGCGCGATCCCGGCACTCGCGCGAACCGCGCCCGCGGCACCGCAGCGCTTGTCCCCAGCGGCACGCGCGCGGCTGATCTACGGCGAGGCGCACGCCGGGGCGGCGACGCGGCTGTGGGAAGCGATGCTGGGGGATCGAGTCGATGTCGCTCCGGTCCAGCGTCGCGCGAGCGTCGCCGAGGGTAATGCCACCGCATCGATCGCGTTCGATGGCGCGATGGCGACCATCTTCCGCGCAGACCCTACGCCTGGCGGCACGACCGTCTCGCTGGACGCGGCCGCGGCCCATCCCGACGCCTCCGGGCGCCGCGCGCCCTCGCGCTCGATCCAGAACGCCGCGGTGCCCCCGACCGCCGCCCCGTTAGGACCCAATCAGGCCTATGCGCCCTGGCTCCGCGCCGCTGCGGATCGGACCGGCGTGCCCGGGCCGGCGATCGCCGCGATCGTCGGCGCCGAGGCGGCGAAAGCGCATGACGGGCGTTGGCTGCCGCTCTCGCGCAATCCGCGGTCGAGCGCCGCGGGGCTGGGGCAATTTCTCGCTCGCACGTGGATCGGCGAGGCAGAGCGCGCCGGGACCTGGCTACATCAGCTCGCGTCGGCAAACGGGTGGCTTAATCCGCAGGGACGGGTGCGGCGCGAGGCGCAGTCGGCCCTGCTGGCGCTGCGATACGACGCGCGCGCGGCGATCGAGACCGTGGCCGATCATGCGCGCCATAATCTCGAGCAGCTACGCACCGCCGGTGCGAGCGCGAGCGAGAGCCTCGAGGCGCTAACGCGCACCGCTTACGTCGCTCATCATCTCGGGATCGGCGACGCGATCCGTTTTCTTCGCGGCGCGCTCGATCCCGCGCGCGCCGCCCGGCTGCTGGTGGCCCAGATTGGCGTTAACGCGGCGGCTGATCGCATCGGGCGCAGCGTTGATGCCGCGGTCGCGCATCGATCATGGCTGACGGGCTTCATCGCGCGCGCTGTCAAGCCCCGGCAAATTTCTTAGAGAACCAATGGTTAGCATCTGAAATCGCCAAAAAGGAGAATAAAGTAAGCATCTACTCGAAGTAACACCCCGTTAACATCTCGGCGGCAACTCTTTCCGAGTAGAACGCGATGCTGCGTACGACGTAGCGGTTCGCCGGGGACGGGGTAATCAATGTCAAAGACAACCGAAGCTATCGAGAAAGCAGTACAAGCTGTTCTTGTGCAGAGGCCGGCAGAGGGTGAGGAACCGACCGCGCGTCAGCGCCGCGAACTGGATCGCGGATACGCTCGGATCCTCACGCTGATCGCACCGCGGATCCGCCACTTCATCCGCCAGTATGGACTCACCGCTCACTGGGAAGATGCGGAGCAAGTGTGCGCCATCGCGGTGCATCGAGCGCTACAGACCTATGATCCGGCCAAGGCGCAATTCACGACCTTCATCAATTGGATGATCCGCGGCGAGTTGCAGGGGCTGCGCTTCCGTCTGATGACCGACCAGCGGCCGTCGGCGCGCAAGGTCTCGGCAACCACCGTGTCGCTCCACGCACTAGTGGGCAACGGCGAGGACGAGACTGAAATGGAGGTGGCGATCGAGGAGGAGAGCGCACTGCCGCTCACCGAGGCCTCGGCGAGCAACTATCTCGCCGGCTCGGCGATCGATGCGCTGCTCGACGGTTACGTAGCGCATCTGCGCGCGGTCGGTCTCCAGCAGCTGAGCCGACGCACCCGGGTGCGGCGCGATCGCGTCTTCGCGCCCGACGATCGACCCCGGCTCAAGATCAACGCGCTGGATCCGGCCGAGGTCAGCGATCTGGAGCAGCGGATCGCGCGCAACCGCGCGCTGGTGGAGCATCGTCTCTTCGACCTGCCCGCTGCGGGTCATCTGCTCGACGATCCGAGCATCACCAAGGAGCGCGTGCGCCAGATCACCAAGCGTGCGGTGCAGACCATGGCGGAACTGGTCGCCAAGGATCCCCGCTTCGCGGTGATGCGCGAGGTCGCTGGTGGCAAACGGCTCGATGGTAGCGCCGGCGCTCCGATCGCGCCGACCCCGGCACGTCCGCCGCGCGTCCAGCCGATTATGCCCGATCGCGGCGAGCGCCAGCCGATCCCGGCCGATCAGCATGATCCCACCCGCGTGGTTCATTGAGGCAGACCGGCGGTCGCGGCGCTTCGTCGCCGGCGCTATAGCCGTAGGCCCCGCGTCGGTGCGTGCGGGCGGCGCGATCGTTCCGCTGTCGCGGAGTAGAGCGGTGACACCTTACGACCGCGGTGTGATCCATTCGCGTCCCTTCGAGCGGCATGATGGCTCAGGGTCTCGTCCATGCAGCTCGTCGTCAACGTCATATCAGCGCGACCTTGGATGTGGTTCATGATGCCGATCAGGATCGCTGCTGAAGCGGAGGGCCTGGAAGGCACTTGCCCGATGCCAGCCTAGCCGCAGCACGGGCTCGAGCTGTCCGATCGAGCAGCGTTGCAGATCGTCGCGTTGATCGCGTCATTTAGGTAAGCTCGATCGACCTGCGCTCGGCGACGAAGCCGACCAGCGCGTCGGCGACGCCTGTCCGCCGACAACCATCTGGCGTGGCGGGAGCCTCGCCGAGGCGGCGCGTCAGCGCGCATCGTAGGGTAACGCCGCGCGCGCCGGCGCAGCGCTCCACTGGCGTGCGACCGCCGCGCATGCGGCCGCGCGGTGCTGGGCGAGGCAGTGCTGGCGCAGAGATGCAGCGAAGACCTGGTCTGCACCTTCCTATTTTCGGGATCGGGCGGACGACCTGATCAGCACGCGTCGCTACTCTCTACTGCGCCCGTCGAGCGATTTTCGGTGGTGCACGACTGTTCAGGCAGGCAGCGCGTACTGGCGCGGGCGCTTGCTTGTTAACTCGCTACGATAAGCCTCGGCCAGCAGATGCCGTAGCACTCGACCTCGTTCCGGCTTTCCTCGAACATCACGCGTGGCAAAGCGATCACGCCGAACAGGCCGCCGCACGTCAGCGGCGGCCGCGACGATCATAGCCGGGTGTCGATCGTGATCGGCACCGCGTCGCGCTCGGGTAGTTCGCCCCCTGCGGTGTAGGTCGAGGCACGGCGCGACGCGAGCCGCCGCGCTTCATCGCCGATCACGTCGAGCAGCTCCGAGGTGACCTCGAGATTCCGCGCCACGACATCGGCGTTGGTCAGCATCGCCGTGCGCAGCGTGTCGAGCGCGCGATCGAGCGTCTCATGCTCGTCGTCGGGCAAATGCTCGGTCCAGTGCGGATCGGCGCGATCGAGCCGCGCGATCTCAGCCTCTAATTGACCGACGAGCCGCGTCTTCGCCGCGACCAGCTCCGACAGGCCTTTGCCCCCGCGCATCTCACGCAAGCGCTGCGTCTCTTCCTCGGCGATCAAGGTCAGCGAGATGACCTGATCGAGCAGATCCTCGGTGATCACGGTCGCTCTCCGTCCAGTCGGCGCAGCTGCGCCTCGACATCGGCGGCCAGACCGATCCCGCCGCGGTCCGCCATGGCGCTGCCGATCTTCTCCGCCAGAACGCCGCGGAAAATCTCCTCGCCGTGGCCGCCGTCGAGATCGCCCTGCTGCACCTGTTCGAGCATGAACCTGGTCATCTCGCCGAGGAACACTGCCTCGAACTCCTGTGCCGCGCCACGGCGCTCGACCGCTGCCGCGTCGGGCAGCGGTCGAGCGGGCAGGGGAGTGATAGGGTCCATCACCGATACTCCGTCATTGTACCTCGATGTCGGCCTGCAGTGCACCCGCCTGGCGAAGCGCCTGGAGGATCGAGATCAGGTCGCGCGGGCTCACCCCGAGGCGGTTGAGACCGGCCACGAGCGCGCGCAGCGAGCTGCTGCCGTCGACGATCGCCAACCCCTTGCCGGCGCCGTCGTTGACCGTGATGCTGGTGCGCGGAACCACCGCGGTGTCGCCGTTGGAGAAGGGCCCGGGCTGCGAGACCAGCGGCGTCTCGGCGACACTGATCGTCAGGCCGCCCTGTGCGATCGCGACCGGGCTGATCCGTACATCCGCCCCCATCACCACCGTACCCGACGCCTCGTTGATCACCACGCGCGCGGGCTGGTCGATCTCCACCGGCAGGTTCTCGATCCGCGCGACGAGTGCCATCGCCGCCTCCGGCGCCGACTGCGAGGCCACCTGCACCGTCGCCGAGTCGAGCACCGCGGCGGTGCCGGGCAGCGCCGCGTTGATCGCGTTGGCGATGCGATAGGCGGTGGTGAAATCGGCGTTCTTGAGCGCCAACTTGAGCTGGCGTGCGCTGCGCAGATCGAACGGCACCTCGCGCTCGATGATCGCGCCGCCCGCGATCCGGCCCGAGGTGGCGACGCCGCGCGTCACACTCGCCGCGACGCCCTGCGCGCGAAACCCCGATACCGCGAGGGGCCCCTGCGCGACCGCGTAGATCTGCCCGTCGAGGCCGCGCAGCGAGGTCACTACCAACGTGCCGCCCTGCAGGCTCGTGGCGTCGCCGAGAGAGGAGACCTGCACGTCGATCCGGCTGCCCGCGCGCGCGAACGGCGGCATCGTCGCGGTGACTGAGACCGCGGCGACGTTCTGCGTGCGCATCTGCGTGCCGCGGATGTTGACCCCGAGCCGCTCCAGCATCGACAGCATTGACTCTTCGGTGAAGGGCGCGTTGCGCGTACGATCGCCCGTGCCCGCCAGACCGACCACCAGGCCGTAACCGACCAGCTGGTTGGGGCGGACGTCTTCGACGTCGACCACGTCCTTGATCCGCGCGACGGTGCGCGCGGCCGCCGGACAGGGGCTGAGCGCGAGCAGCAGCGTCATGGCCGCCAGGGCCGACGGCGCGCGGCGGCCGATCGATCGGCGGTCGCGCGGGCGGAGAAGCAGGGTCAGTCGCATCACACGGTTTATAGGATGCGGCCGCCGCCCGCCGGGTGCTGATAGGCGCTTTTCTCGACGCTGCGGCGGCTGCGGCTCAAGCGAACGACGTAAGCGATGATCTCGGCGACGGCGGCATAATGGTCGACGGGGATAGGCCGGTCGAGTTCGGTGCTGGCGAAGAGCGCGCGCGCCAGCGGCGGGCTCTCGACGATCGGCACGCCCGCTTCCTGCGCCGCCTCGCGGATGCGCTGCGCGAGCGAGTCGACGCCCTTGGCGACCACGAGCGGCGCGTGCTGGTCGCCGACCTCATATTTGAGCGCGATCGCATAATGCGTCGGGTTGGTGACCACCACGGTCGATTGTTTGACCGCGGCGAGCATGCGGCGGCGCGCGCGCTGCAGCGCGATCGCGCGTCGGCGCGCCTTGAGCCGAGGGTCGCCCTCGCTGTCCTTGTGCTCGTCCATCACCTCCTGCCGCGTCATGCGCAGGCCGCGCAGGAAGGCGCGGCGCTGATAGACCGCGTCGGCGAGCGCCAGCACCACCAGCGCGATGGTGGTCCAGCGCAGCAGCGCCGCCACCAGGCCGACCGCGGCGTGCATCAGCGCGTCAGGCGCGGCGCCGACCAGCTGGTCGAACGCGACCACGTGCGGCCACAGTCCGGCGAAGGCGATCACCGCGACGAAGCAGCTCTTCGCCAGCGTCTTGAGGAACTCGATGAGCCCGCGCGGGCCGAGCATGCGCTTGAGCCCGGCGCCGGGCGAGACCTTGGACCAACGCGGCGCGACGCGCGTCCAAGAGAGACTGGGACGCGCCTGGATCACCGCCGCGAGCAGCGCCGCCACCACCAGCACCGCCGCGATCGGCGCCAGCGCCCAGCCTATCTCGGCGAGGAAGCCGCGCGCGAAGGCGGGCGCGTCGCGTGGCTCCAGCGCGTAATCCTGCGCGGCGCCCCACAGGCGGACGAAGAGCCGCGCCAGGTGCATCGCCACCATGGCGCCGAGCGTGCCGGTCAGCGCGAGCGCGGCCGCGACGATCGCGGCGTGGCGCACCTCGCCCGCGACCGCGCGCTCGCCGCGACGGCGCGCCTCGTCGAGCCGGCGATCGGTCGGCTCCTCGGTCTTCTGGCTCTGCTCGGCGTCGGCCATGGCTCAGATCAGACCGCTGCCACGCAGTGCGCCACCCATCGCTGCGGTGAAGCCGGTGATCACCACACCGCTGGTCGTCGCGAACAGAGCGAGCCCGAGCAGCAGGTTGAGCGGTTGCGTGATGAAGAAGAGCTGCAGCATCGGCGCCATCCGCCCGGCGAGTCCGAGCGCGACGTTGAAGGCGATGCCGTACAGCAGCAGCGGTGCGCTGAGGCTCAGCGCGATCCGCATCGTCGCGCCCGCGCAGCTCACCGCCAGTCGCGCGAGATCGGCCGGCGGCGGCGTCCCCCCGATCGGGAAAGTCACGTAGGAGTGGAGCAGCGCGCCGATCCAGAGATGGTGCAGCTGTGCCGCGAAACAGGTGATCAGTGCCGCCAGCGCGGCGATGCGGCCGAGCAGCGGCACCTGCCCGCCCTGCGCGGGATCGACGACGAGCGTCGAGCCGAGCCCGACCTGCATGCTGGCGATGCCGCCGAATAAATTGATAGCCTGGTAGAGCAGCCGGACGATCAGCCCGAGTGCGAGCCCGGTGAGCAGCTCGGCCAGCAGCACCGCGATCAGCC
This sequence comes from Sphingomonas sp. BK069, assembly GCF_014193405.1. Taxonomy (NCBI): domain Bacteria; kingdom Pseudomonadati; phylum Pseudomonadota; class Alphaproteobacteria; order Sphingomonadales; family Sphingomonadaceae; genus Sphingomonas; species Sphingomonas sp. BK069. The sequence continues at coordinate 258,358 of NZ_JACHZH010000001.1, forward strand.
CGGCGTCGCCGCGTGCCGTCGCTACCGCGCGCGCGTGCACCATGCCGGCGACCCCGATGCTGAGCCCGATGCCGAGCAGCAGCCGCACGCGGCCGGGCAGCGCGTCCTCCGAGAAGCCCGGCAGCACCATCGCCATCGCGCCGACGCGCGCGAACACGATGAGCCAGGCGGTGAACTCGAGCGGCGCGTCGAGCATCAGTGACCGGCGACGATCAGGTCGACGATCCGATCCATGAAGCGCGCCATAGACTGGCCCATCAGCGGCAGCGTCACCAGCAGCACCAGCGCGAGCACGATCATCTTCGGCACGAAGGTGAGCGTCATCTCCTGGATCTGAGTGAGCGCCTGGAGCAGGCCGATCGCCGCGCCGACGATCAGCGAGGCGATCAGCAGCGGCCCCGCGAGCGTCAGCAGCAGCATCATCGCGGCACGCGTGATCTCGATCGCCTCGGTCCCGGTCATCGCGCCGACCTCAGATCTGCATCCGCATGATTTCATTGTAGGCGTTCACCACGCGATCGCGCACCGCGACCATCGTGTTGAGCGCGGTCTCGGCCGCGCCGATCGCGGTCACCACGTCGATGATATCGCCCTGGCCGACGACGTGGCGCGCGCTGGCGGTCTCGGCGGTGCGCAGGGCGGCGCCGGTCTGCTCGATCAGCGGGGTGACATAGGCGGCGAAACCGCCGCCGCTCTCGCTCTCGGTCGGCGTCGCCACGGGCGCCGCCGCGCCGAGACCCGCGATGATCGAGCGTGCGGTGCGCCCGTAAGCGTTGAGCGCGTCGAGCGCCTGGATCGACATCGTTTATCTCCTGAGAAAAAGGTTCAGCGCAGCACGTCGAGCGTGCGCGCCGCCATGCCGCGCGCCGCCTCGATCGCGTTGAGATTGGCCTCGTAGGCGCGCTGCGCCGCCTTCATGTCGGCCGCCTCGATCAGGCCGTCGACGTTGGGGCGCAGCACGTAGCCGGCCGAGTCCGCCGCCGGGGTGCCGGGTGCGTAGACGCGCGAGAAGGGCGCCTTGTCGGCGGTGATCGAGCGGATGCGCACGCCCTGGGCGCCGGTGGCGCGATCCAGTGCGGTCTGGAAGGTGGCGACGCGGCGCTGATAGGGCTTGCCGCCGGGCGTGGTGGCGAGCGAGTCACTATTGGCGAGGTTCTCCGCGATCACGCGCATGCGCAGCGACTGCGCGTGTAGACCAGTGGCCGAGATCTCGACCGCATTCCTGAAGCTCATCGGCTGCTCCCGCTGTCCGTTGTCGCTCCTGTTATAGGCAAATTTCGCCGCAACCGCCGTCCGACGCGGAATTCTTCCTACAATTCGGCGAACACAGGAGGACATGCATGAGCGCGCTCGACGGGATCGTCGTGGAACTATCGGTCGTACTCGGATCGGTCGACCTGCCGATCCGCCAGGTATTGAAACTGAGCCGCGGCACGATGGTCACGCTCGACTGCGGCCACGCTGATCCGAGCCAGATCCAGGTCGGCGACTCCGTGATCGCCGAGGGGCGTGTCGTACTCAGCGGCGAGGCGCTCTCGTTCGAGGTGACCCGCATCGTGCGACCGGCCGCCTGAGCGATGGACCCGATCGCCTTGCTGAGGTCGCTCGGCGCGCTCGCGCTCGTCCTCGGCCTGCTCGCCGCCGGCGCCTGGGGTGTGCGGCGCTACGGGGCAGGCGCGTTGCGGCTGGCGCTGCCACGCGGTGCCGCCGGAGCGGACGAGCGACGGCTGCATGTCGTGGAGCGGCTCGCGCTCGACCAGCGCCGCGCGCTGCTGCTCGTACGGCATGACTCGCGCGAGCACCTGATCTTCTTGTCGGGTGACCAGGCGCTACGGCTCGACACCGACCCGTCAGGTGAGCGGCGCGTCGCTTCCGTCGTGCGGGTCGAGGAGGCGGCGCATGCGTGATCAATCGCTGCGGCGGCGCGCGCGCCCCGTCGTGATCGCGCTCGGCGCGGCCGCCGCGCTCGCCTGTCCCGTCGCCGCCCATGCCGAGGCGGTGCTGCCGCAGGGCGTGGCGAACTCGCTGTCGGGCCATGCCATGCAGCTCGTCCTGGCGATGACGGTGCTGAGCCTCGCGCCCGGGCTGCTGATGACGGTGACCGCCTTCACCCGCATCGTGGTGGCGCTGTCGCTGCTGCGCAGCGGCATCGGCGCGCCGGGCGTGCCGCCCAACCCGGTGATCATCAGCCTGGCGCTGTTCCTCTCCTTCTTCGTCATGGCGCCGACCTTCGACACCGCCTGGCAGAAGGGCGTGGCGCCCTACAGCGCGGGCAAGATCAGCGAGACCCAGGCGTTCGAGCAGACCAGCGCACCGTTCAAGCAGTTCATGCTGGCGCACGTGCGGCGGGAGGATCTGGCGCTGTTCGTCCAGCTGTCCGGCCATCGGCCGCCGTCGCGCGCGGCGGTGCCGCTCACGACATTGATGCCCGCCTTCATGATCTCCGAGCTGCGCCGAGCCTTCGAGATCGGTTTCCTGCTGCTGCTGCCTTTCTTCGTGATCGATCTGGCGGTGTCTGCGGTGCTGATGGCGATGGGCATGATGATGCTGCCACCGGCATCGATCTCGCTGCCGCTCAAGATCATCTTCTTCGTGCTGGTGGACGGCTGGGCGCTCGTCGCCGGTTCGCTGGTGAAGAGCTTCGGCTGAGCCGCGCCGAGCGGGGGTTGTGCGGCCGCGCTCTCGAGAAGCGTGGGCGCCGTCAGCCGGGCTGAGCGGGTCCGCCCGGCTGATCGGTGAGTCCTTCCATGATCGTGCGGTTCACGTCGATCAGTGAGTCGATGTTCTCCTCACCCCGCATCACCGCGCTGGTATGGCGATCAACCCAGAGACCGAGCGAGACGATCCGCGCGCGCAGCTCGGGCGGCAGCTGATTGGCATCGTCGGCACACATCGTCGCGAACAGCGCCCACATCTCGCGATTGCGGTGAAGCGGCGCCATCAGCGCCCCGCCGGTGAGCCGCTGCTCCGCGGCGGAGACCAGCTCGTGCGTCACCTCCGCGATCAGGCGCAGCTCGCTCATGCGCGGCGTCTCGGCATAGGCACGCGCCTTGACATAGGCTTGGACGGACACGGTGATCTCCTCATAACGGATTGACGCTTCATTATAGTCGCCGGTCGCGTGGAGGCGGCGCGAAGGGCCCGGAACGACACGGCGAGCGCATTGAAATTCTGCGCTGGAGGCCGCCGCACGGATCGATCCTCCTATAAACAGGCAGCGGCCTCAGCCGCGCTCTGGGCAGGATGGCGATGTTCAACAGTATCGGAATCGTGGTGGTGCTGGTCTGCGTCTTCGGCAGCTTCGTGCTGTCGGGCGGCAAGTTGGCGGTGGTGCTTCATGCGATGCCCTATGAGCTGCTGGCGGTGTCGGGCGCGGCGGTCGGTGCGTTCATGCTGGGAAATTCGGTGTCGATCGCGAGGCGCACGTTGAACGGTGTGGCGCGCGCCTTCCGCGGGCCGCACTGGCGCACCGCCGATTATCGCGACCTGCTGGCGCTGCTCTTCTCGCTGCTGCTGCTGTTCCGCAAGGGAGGCGCCGCGAAGATCGAGAACCATATCGACGATCCGGAGAACAGCAGCATCTTCGCGGCCTACCCCAGGCTGCTGGCGGATGCCGGGCTGATCGAGTTCATCTGCGACTATCTGCGCGCGATGACGGTCAACCTCGATGACCCCCACCAACTGGCGGAGGCGATGGAGAGCGATATCGATCGCCATCACGCCGAGGAGGCGCAGCCGGTGCACGCGCTGCAGACGATGGCGGACGGCCTTCCCGCGCTCGGCATCGTCGCGGCGGTGCTCGGCGTGATCAAGACGATGAGCTCGATCGATCAGCCGACCGACATCCTGGGTGCGATGATCGGCGGCGCGCTGGTCGGCACCTTCCTCGGCGTGCTGTTGTCCTATTGTTTCGTCGGGCCGCTGGGCGCCAAGCTCGCGCAGGTGGTGGACGAGGACTGCAAGGCCTATTCGATCGTCAAGGCGGCGATCGTCGCGCACGCGCAGGGCATGCCGACGCAGCTCTCGATCGAATTGGCCCGTCGTATGACGCCCTCGGAGGCCGCGCCCAGCTTCGCCGAGCTGGAAGCATCGCTCGACGATGCGCAGCAGCGCTTCAACCTCGCCCAGGCGGCCTGACCCGCGCGCAGCTCGGTATAATCCCAGGAGGAGCTGGAAAGCGCTTATGGTACAAGCTTCAGCGATCAAGGTGATGGTCGTCGACGACCAGACCAGCATGCGGGCGATGATCTGCCGCGCGCTGCAGGATTTCGGCTTCCGCGACGTGCGCGATTGCCCCGGCGCCGCGCAGGCGCTCGACGCGATCCGCGCCGATCGGGTGCATCTGGTCATCTCGGACTATAACATGCCCGAGATGGACGGGCTCGCCTTCCTGGAGGCGGTGCGGAACGATCCGGATATCGGCAAGACTGGCTTCATCATGCTGACGGGTTCATCGGACCGCGCGGTGGTCGAGCGCGCGGCCGCGCTGGGGGTCAACAATTACGTGGTCAAGCCCTTCACTCCGGCGACGTTGCGCGAGAAGATCGAGCATGTCTTCGGAGCGCTCGCATGAGCACGGGTGAGGACGATCGATCGGACGGTCCAGGCGCCATGTACGACGCCGCGCGCGCGGCGCTGCTCGGCACGGCCCGCGGTGAGCCGCCACGGCAGAAGACGCGGGGCAGCGCGGCGGACGCGTTGGCGCGTCTCGGCGAGCCAGCGACGCACCCCGACGAGGTGACCGGCGGCGTCACTCAGCCGCGCGACGGCGAGCAGGAGAAGCGAGCATGAGCGCGGCCGGCGAGGATGCGGCTCCGACGATCGTGATCCGACGTCGGCGCTCGCGGCGAGGCGCGTCGGCCCGACATACCGGTGCCTGGAAAGTAGCTTACGCGGACTTCGTGACCGCGATGATGGCGTTCTTCATGCTGATGTGGTTGATCGCGACGCCCGACAAGGGAAGGCTCAAAGGTCTCGCTCAATATTTCTCCACCTCGGTGACGACGATGGCACCGGCGGCGCAGACCGACCAGCCTGAGCTGGAGCCGGGCACCGGCGGTCGGCTACGACGCGCGCAGGGCGACCAGATGCAAGCCTTCGGCATCCTCAGCGCCGAGGCCGGTACCGCCGGCGCGTCGCGCGGCGGGACCGCGAACATCCCGGCGGCCAGCCGCCGCGCGCTCGCCGACGAGCTGCGTGTCGCGCTCGAACTCGCGCCCAATGCGACGCAGGGCCCGCGCTCGGTGCAGGTCGAGCGGGAGCATGACGGCGTTCGGATCACGCTGATGGACACCGCGCAGCAGAGCATCTTCGCCGGCCCTACGGCCGAGTTGAACGCTTACGGCCGCGCGCTCCTCGCGCAGGTCGCGCGCCGGCTCCAGCATGTCGAGGCGCAGCTGGCGATCGAGGGGCATACCAGCGCCGAGGGTGGTGCGCAGAGCGCGGCGAACTGGCGGCTCTCGGGCGCCCGCGCCGAGGCCGCGCGGGACACCCTGGTGGCGGACGGGCTCTCGCCCGATCGCTTCGCGCAGATCGTCGCGCGCGCTGGCACGCAGCCGGTCTATCCGGACCAGCCGAGCCGCGCCGAGAACCGCCGGATAGCGATCATCGTACTGTCCGAACCTTCCGTGCTGCCGCGCGACGGCAGCCTTCGTTTCTGAGCTTCAAGGATCATCGCGGTGCCACCCTTCGCGCGTCGTCTGCTCGTCCTGCTCTGCGGCGTCGCCGTCGGCAGCCTGAGCGCCCTCGAGGTCAGCCACCTCGTCGGGGGTGACAATATCTTCGCCGCCGCGCCGCGACGCGAGTTCGTGCCGATCGGCACGCTGACCGCCCCCCTCGTCGGGTCGGACGGTCATCTGCTCGGCTATCTCAGCTTTGACGCGCAGATCGAGGTGCCGGTGCGGCGCGAGCGCGAGATACGCTCGGGCCTGCCGGTGCTCGCCGACGCGGTCAATCGCACCAGCTTCGCCGCGCCGATCGCCGGCCCGGCCGAGGGCTATGTGCCGCAGCTGCAGGTGCTGCGTGAACTCGTCCATGCCGCAGCGCTGAAGACCTATGGAGCGGAGGTGGTCTCGCGAACCGTGATCACGCGCGCCAACCTGACCTGACCTGAGCGGTGCGTCGGGCGAACGCGCATGGGCGGGAACGGTCCGGCAGCATCGCGGACGTTCGGTGGAGGAGCGCGCGTCGCCGGATGTTCGATGTCAGGGCGGGCGGTCGCGTACCTACGCGGTTGGTAAGCCGGTCAGCGCGGTTGGAGGCTGATATGATCGTCGGCCCCACCGGGTCCTCGCCGCTGCTCCGTTCCGTGTAAGGGCTTCTGCGCGCCTCTTCGGCCGCGCGGCTATGCCTCCGATACGGACAGCGTCACGTTCCCAGCGCAAAGGCCTCCGCCGCCGCGACCTGCGCCTCGGTCGGGCGCACCCCGGTGTAGAGTATGAATTGCTCGAGCGCCTGAAGCTTGGCGATCTCGGCGCCGGTCACCACGGGCGTGCCGAGCGCGCGCGCCAGCCGCAGCAGCGGCGTCTCGACCGGCTTGGCCACGACGTCGATCACCACCTCGGCGGCCTCGACCTGCGCGTGCGTGAAGGCGAGCGTCTCGGCGTCGGCGCCGGTCATGCCAAGCGGGGTGACGTTGACCAGCACCGGTGCCATTAGCTCCTCGGCCTCGGCCTGCCAGTCGCAGCCCAGCGCCGTCGCCAAGGTGCGCCCTTTCGCCACGTTGCGCGCGACGATCACGCCCTCGACGAAGCCGGCGTCGACCAGCGCGGTGGCGGTCGCCTTGGCCATGCCGCCGCTGCCGCGCAGCAGGAACGGCGCGCGCGCGAGCGGCTCCACCAGGGTGCGTACCGCGCTGTAATCGGTGTTATAGCCGAGCAGCGTGCCGTCCTCGTTGAGGATGGTGTTGACGCTGTCGATCGCCGCGGCGGAGTCGCGCAATCCGTCGAGCAGTTGGATCACGTCCTCCTTGAAAGGCATCGACACCGCACAGCCGCGGATGCCGAGCGCGCGAATGCCGCGCACCGCGCCTGCTAGGTCCGTTGTGGTGAACGCCTTGTAGACGTAGTCGAGGCCGAGCGCCTCGTAGAGATGGTTATGGAAGCGCGAGCCGAAGGTGCCCGGGCGGGCGGCGAGCGACATGCACAGGCGGGTGGTCGGGCCGATCGGTGGCTTCATCGATGATTCTCCTCGTCTGCCGGGCGCGATAGCCGATGCTTGGCGGGTGGCCCAATCGTGGCGTGCTGCGCGGGCCACCCTCACGCGATGACGCGATGACGCGATGACGCGAGGCGGTGGGGCACGCGGAGGCGCGAAACGTGCTCCTGCGAACGCAGGAGCCCAGCGCCGCGGGGGGCGACGCGCGGGAACTTCGACTTCTGCTTCCTCAGCCGCACGGCGAAGCTCCAAGCCCTCGTCCGAGTGGCGCCACCGCATGATCGGTCACAGCAGCGGCAGCGCCGCCTGCGCGGGCGCTTCGTCGCGCTGCAACCCCGAGAGCGTCAGCCCCAGCAGCCTGATCCCGCCCTCGACCGGCAGCAGCGGCGCCAGCAGCGCGCGGCCGATCGCCACCATCTGCGCGCGATCTTCGATCGGCGTCGTCAGCGAGCGCGCGCGCGTGATCGTGGCGAAGTCGGCGCGGCGAAGCTTGAGCGTCACGGTACGGCCGCGCGCCGCGGCGCGCTCGATCCGGGCCCAGGCGGCGTCGGCGACGCGCTCGAGCGCCTCCTCGATCGCGGTCCTCTCCGCCAGGTTCGTCTCGAAGGTGCGCTCGGCACCGACCGACTTGGCCTCACGATGGGCGCGCACCGGTCGCTCGTCGATCCCGCGCGCGGCGCCGTGGAGGTAATCGGCATGGCTGCCGAAATGCGCGCGCAGAAAGGCAATGTCGCGGTCGCGCAGGTCCGCGCCGGTCTCGATCCCCAGCCGCGCCATCTTGGCCGCGGTCACCGGGCCGACGCCGTGAAAGCGCTTGACCGGCAGCGAGGCGACGAAGGCCGCGCCCCGCCCCGGGGGGATGACACAGAGGCCGTTCGGCTTGTTGTGGTCGGAGGCGAGCTTGGCGATGAACTTGTTGTAGCTCACCCCGGCGGAGGCGGTGAGCCGGGTCTCGGCGGCGATCCGCGCGCGGATCTGCTCCGCGATCGCGCTGGCCGAGCCGAGCCCGCGCACGTCCTCGGTGACGTCGAGATAGGCTTCGTCGAGCGAGAGCGGCTCGATCAGCTCGGTGTAATCGGCGAAGATCGCGTGGATCTGCTGGCTCACTGCGCGATAGACGTCGAAGCGTGGCGGTACGAACACCAGCTCGGGGCAGCGCCGCAGCGCGGTAACCGAGGGCATCGCCGAGCGCACCCCGAAGGCGCGCGCCTCGTAGCTCGCCGCCGCCACGACGCCGCGCGCACGTGCGCCGCCGACCGCGACCGGGCGCCCGCGCAGCTCGGGCGCGTCGCGCTGCTCGACCGACGCGTAGAAGGCGTCCATGTCGATATGGATGATCTTGCGGGTCGCGGGTGCGCTCACGCGCGCGATATAGGGTCGCAGGTGGCCGCGATGCGATGACTTTCGCGCGGCGATCGGCTAGAGCGCGCGGCATGACCAGCGACCTCCAACGACCCATCCTCACGCCTCCCGACGGTGCCCAGAAGGTGTTGCTCCACTCGTGCTGCGCGCCCTGCTCGGGCGAGGTGATGGAGGCGATGAACGCGAGCGGGATCGACTATACGATCTTCTTCTACAATCCCAACATCCACCCTAAGGAGGAATATTTGCTCCGCAAGGAGGAGAATATCCGCTTCGCCGAGGCGCATGACGTGCCCTTCGTCGACGCCGATTATGACACCGCCAATTGGTTCAAGCGCGCGCGCGGGATGGAGCAGGAGCCCGAGCGCGGCATCCGCTGCACGATGTGCTTCGACATGCGCTTCGAACGCACCGCGCTGTACGCGCACGAGCACGGCTTCCCGGTGATCACCTCCTCGCTCGGCATCTCGCGCTGGAAGAACATGGCGCAGATCAACGATTGCGGCGAGCGCGCGGCGGCGCATTACCCGGGCATCAGCTATTGGACGTTCAACTGGCGCAAGGGCGGCGGTGCGGCGCGAATGATCGAGATTTCCAAGCGCGAGCATTTCTACCAGCAGGAATATTGCGGCTGCGTCTACTCGCTGCGCGACACGAACGCGCACCGCGTCTCGCAGGGTCGCGAGGAGATCCGCATCGGTGAGCTCTACTACGGCGACGAGCCGAAGGGGTAAGTGGATCCTCCCCGCGAGCGGGAAGGATCATGCCGCGCCAATAGTTCGGGGTCATCATTAACGCTTCGTCCACCCCGCGCTGGCATGCCCTGCGACGGAACAACGGGGGACACGGCGGCGACATGCGCGTACTCGCGATGGCATCGCAGAAGGGCGGATCGGGCAAGACCACGCTCTCGGGGCATCTGGCGGTGCAGGCGCAGCTCGTCGGCGCCGGACCGGTCGTGCTGATCGACATCGATCCGCAGGGCTCGCTGGCGGACTGGTGGAACGAGCGGGAGAACGAGTTTCCCGCCTTCGCGCAGACCAGCGTCTCGCGCCTTGCCGCCGACCTCGACGCGCTGCGCGCACAGGGATTCAAGCTGGCGGTGATCGACACGCCGCCCGCGATCACCATGGCGATCCAGAGCGTCGTCCAGATCGCCGAGCTGATCGTGATCCCGACTCGGCCGAGCCCGCACGACCTGCGCGCGGTCGGCGCCACCGTCGATCTCTGCGAGCGCTCGGGCAAGCCGCTGCTCTTCGTCGTCAATGCCGCCACCCCTAAGGCGCGGATCACCTCCGACGCCACGATCGCGCTGTCGCAGCACGGCACGGTGGCGCCGATCACGGTGCACCAGCGCACCGACTTTGCCGCCTCGATGATCGACGGGCGTACCGTGATGGAGGTCGATCCGAAGGGGCGCTCCGCCGCCGAGATCGCCGAATTGTGGAGCTATGTCTCCGACCGGCTCGAGAAGAATTTCAGACGCACCGTCTTCGCCGCACCCAAGCCGGGCACGACGCCGGCGCGGCCGCAAGGGGCGGGCTTCGGCCGCCGCGTGGTGGCCTGATGATCGGGACCAAGCCGATGGCCGCGCTCAGCGTCGGGCTGCTCGCGCGCAAGGGCCAGGCGCGCCCGGCGATGCGTCGCGCCGACACATTCACCGCGCTGGCGCGCGCGGGCGACGACCTCGGCTGGAACGACATGGGGGAGGGGGCGCCTGCCGCACTGCCGCCGGTGCTCGCCGCGCGCGAGCGGCTGGCGGCGGAGCTCGGGACCCCACCGCACGCGCGTGCGACGGCGCCGTCGCCGGGCAAACGAGTGGCCTTCACGCTCCGGCTCGACGGCGAGCGCCACCAGTGGTTGCGCCAGGCAGCGGCGGCGCGCGGCGTCTCGGCGCAGGCGCTGCTCACCACGGCGCTCGACCGGCTCGCGGCGGACGCGGCATGAGGCGCGTCACGGTGATCGGCGTACTCAGCTCGGCGCTGCTCTGCGCCGGCTTGGCGGAGGTGGTGGTGCCCGCGGCGGCGACGAGCGACGGCCGCGCGCGCGTCGCTGACGCGGCGCGTCACGCCGAGCGCGCGCGCAAGGCGCTCGTCAAGCGCCGCTGGGACCGCGCGGTGCGCGAGGGCGAGATCGCGGTGGCCGACGCCCCCGCGGACGGCGAGCATCGTCGGCTGCTCGGCGTCGTCTATCTGCGCGCGGGCCGCTTCGCCTCGGCGGCGCGCGCGTTCGAGGACGCGCTGACGCTCCGTCACGACGATCACGCCGCCGCACTCGACCTCGCGCTCACCCAGGTCGCGCTCGGCCAGTGGGACCGCGCGCGCGCCACGCTCGCCGCGCATGCCGGCGGGATCGCGGCGCCAGATCGCGGGCTGGCGCTCGCGCTCGCGGGGGACCTGCCGGGGGCGCTCCAGGTGCTGATGCCCGCCGCGCGGCTGCCCGAGGCGGATGCCAAGACACGGCAGAACCTAGCCTTCACGCTCGCGCTGTCGGGCCAGTGGCCGCAGGCCCGCGCGCTCGCCGCTTTTGACCTGCCCGCCGACGCGGTCGACCGCCGGCTCGCCACCTGGGCGGCGCTGGCCCAGCCGCGCGCGGCGTCGGATCAGGTCGCCGCCTTGCTCAGCATCACGCCGGCGAGCGACCCTGGGCTCCCCGTGGCGCTCGCGCTCGTCGCGCCTGCCCCGGTGGCGACGCCGATCGCGGTCGCCGCCCCTCCGCCGCCCGCCTTCGTGTCGCAGATCGTCCCGCCGGCGGCGCCCCCGCTGGTGTCGCGTCCGGTACCGCCCGCCGCGCTCGTTCCGTCCGCACGGCCAGCTGTCGCGCCGCGCCCGCGGACGCTCACGCCCGGCGGCTATTATCTCCAGCTCGGCGCCTACGAGAATGCCGCGGTGGCGCGCGACGGCTGGCGCGGCGCGCTGCGGCGCTGGCCGGTGCTCGGCCGGCTGCGCCCTACCGGCATCGCCGCGGACCGGAGCAGCTCGCTGTACCGGCTGTCGGTCGGCGGCGTCGCGCGCGGCGACGCGATCCAGCTGTGCCGCGGCTATCGCGCGCGCGGCGGTCATTGCTTCGTGCGGCTCGCCGCGGGCGATCGGCCGGCACCGTGGCGAGCGGGATCGCGCCTCGCGGCTAAGTAGATGGAACACCTTCTATAATCGTTCGTTGGCGTAACGAACGGGTGAAGGGGAACGAATGCCATCTGCCGGGGAGGGGCTGCGCGAGCGGGTCGACGCGCTCGCGCCATGGTTTCACAACATCGATCTCGGCGGCGGGCTGACCACCGCGCCCGATCATTTCCTCGGCGACTATCCGCGCGAGAAGTTCGCCGCGTTCGCCAGCTGCGTGCCCGATGATCTCACCGGCAAGTCGGTGCTCGACATCGGCTGCAACGCCGGCTTCTACTCGGTCGAAATGAAGCGGCGCGGTGCGACGCGCGTCGTCGGGATCGACTGGGACGAGCGTTATCTCGCCCAGGCGCGGCTCGCCACCGAGTCGCTGGGATTCGGCGACAGCGTCGAGTTCCGTCAGTTGTCGGTCTATGACGTGGCAACGCTGGGCGAGCGCTTCGACCTGGTGATCTTCATGGGCGTGCTTTACCACCTGCGCCACCCGCTGCTCGCGCTGGACCTGATCCGCGAGCATGTCGCGCGCGATCTGATGCTGTTTCAGACGATGCAGCAGGGGTCTACCGGCCTCAGCGACGTGCCGGAAGACCATCCTTTCTTCCTGCCCGGCACTTTCACGCCGCCACTCTATTTCGACGATCCGGCCTATCCGAAGATGCACTTCATCGAGCGGAAGTTCGCGGGCGACTGGACCAACTGGTGGGCGCCCAACCGTGCCTGCTCGGAGGCGATGCTGCGCGCCTCGGGCTTCACCGTGGTGGCGCACCCGCAGGACGACGTCTATCTCTGCCGCGTCGCCGACGTGCCCTATGCGCAGCATGGGCCCGCCGCCGTCTATCCGGCCCAGCCACGTGCATAAGGCAGCCACGAGCGTGAGGGGAATGAGCGCGTGATCGAAGCCGCGATGATCTGGAACGAGCCCAACAACAAGTCGCACTGGGACCCGGAGGTCGATCCCGACTGGAGCCTCTTCGCCGACACCGTGTCGCGCGCCGGCGCGGCGATCGCGTCGGTCAACCCCGACGTGACCCGCGTGCTCGGCGGCATGTCGCCGATCGATCCCCTGTGGGTCAAACGGCTGGAGGCGCACGGTTGCCTCGACGCGGTCGACGTGCTCGCCGTGCACGGCTTCCCGCTCGATTGGAATCTGTGGTCGATTCACGACTGGCCCGCCAAGGTGGCCGAGATCGAGGCGGTCACCGACAAGCCGGTGTGGGTCACCGAGGTGGGCGTTGGTTCGTTCGGCGCGGAAGAGGTGCAGGTGTTCGGCGTCGAGAAGACCGCCGAGCTGCTGATCGGGCGCGTGCCGCGGATCTATTGGTACTCGCTGTTCGACCTGCCGCAGGAATGGGGCGCCACCACGCGCCACCGCGAGGCCGAGGGGTCGAGCTACTATCGCCACTTCTACATGGGGCTGATCCGCGCCGACGGCACGCCCAAGCCCTCGCTCGACAGCTACGCCAAGGTGGCGAGCGAGATGGGGCTGATGCAGTGGTTTCATTTCGAGGACCCGCGGATCGATGATGCCGTCGAGTGGATGAAGCGGCTGGGGACGAAGAAGCTGCGCACCGGGCTGAGCTGGGCCGACAGTTTCCGCCCCAACGCGGTCGACTGGTTCGACCGTCAGATGGAGGCGCTCGCCGACTTCGACACGACGGTCACCTTCTGCTTCACGCCCGAACATCTCGGCATTCAGCCGCACCACACCAGTGCGGCGCGCGACCCGCAGGCCTTCGCCGATTTCTGCGCGTGGATGATCGACCGCTACGCGCCCGCCGATGTCACGCGCCAGGCGGCGCTGGCGTAGCCTGGTCGAGCGTGTCGAGCACGTCCTCGGCGCGCACGTCGCGCTCGATCTCGGCGGTATCGTCCGGCGGCTTGACCCCGACCCGCTCGGCGATCTGGCGGACCAAGCCGGTGAGCCGCGACAGTTCGTGCTCGGCGAGGAGGTTGATGTGGAGGTCGAGGTCGGCGCGCGCCTGCGCCTGTGCGGCCATGCGGTTCTGGCTGATGAGGACGAAGGTGGACAGGAAGATCGCCTCCACCGACGCGATCATCGCCAACACGACGAAGGTCGGGTCGAACTTGGGCGACAAGCACAGGTTCCACGCGATCCAGCCTCCGAAGAAGGTCAGGTGCAGCGCGACGAAGATCATCGATCCGGTGAAGGCGGTGATCCGTCCCGCCAGCCGATCCGACCACGGCGCCGCGGCCTCGACACGGCGTTGCCGCTCGGCGAGGCGGTGGATGTTGTCGGCGAGCGCGCCGTTGAGATCACGCGGTTCATTCATGGAAAGTCGAACGATTGTCGCACGATAATGGAAGCATGATGCCCGCTGCGGTGCTGGTGGCGCCGCGACGGTTCGAGCTGCGCGAGGCACCGCTGCCGGAGCCGGGCGTGGGCGAGGTGCGCGTGCGGCTTGAGGGCTGCGGCGTGTGCGCGTCGAACGTCGAGCCATGGGAGGGGCAGCCGTGGTCGACCTATCCCAGCGAAGCCGGCGGGATGGGGCATGAGGGCTGGGGCGTCGTCGATGCGGTGGGCGAGGGCGTCAGCGATGTCGCGCTCGGCGAGCGGGTGACGATGCTGTCGGGGCATAGCTTCGCCTCTTATGACGTGGCGGCGGTCGACCAGCTGGTGCGGCTCCCCGCCGGGCTCGACGGGCGCGCCTTCCCGGGCGAGCCGCTGGCATGCGCGATGAACATCTTCCGTCGCAGCGCGATCGAGCCCGGCCAGACCGTGGCGATCGTGGGGATCGGCTTCCTCGGCGCGGTGCTGACGAAGCTGGCGAGCGACGCGGGCGCGCGGGTGATCGCGATCTCGCGCCGGCCTGAGTCGCTCGCGCTGGCGACCCGCTACGGCGCTGCCGAGACGATCGCGATGGACGATCACTGGGCGATCATCGAGCGCGTCAGGCAGCTCACCGGCGACGCGCTGTGCGCGCGCGTGATCGAGGCGGTCGGCAAGCAATGGCCGCTCGACCTCGCCTCGGCGATCACCGGCTTCGGCGGGCGCCTGATCGTGGCGGGCTATCATCAGGACGGGCCGCGCCAGGTCAACATGCAGGACTGGAACTGGAAGGGGATCGACGTGATCAACGCGCACGAGCGCGACCCGCGCGTCAACCGGCGCGGCCTGGAGGAAGCGGTCGAGGCGGTCGCGAGCGGGCGGATCGACCTCGCGCCGCTGCTGACGCATCATTTCCCGCTGAGCGAGCTCGATGCCGCGATCGCGGCGACGCGCGACAAGCCGCACGGCTTCGTCAAGGCGGTGATCGACCTTGGGTAGGGCGGCCAAGCCCCGCGTCGGCTTCCTCGGGACCGGCTGGATCGGCCGCCATCGCATGGCGGCGATGATCGCGAGCGACTGCATCGAGCCGGTCGCGGTGTGCGAGCCCGGCGCGGACAATCTGCGCGAGGCGCTGGCGCTCGCGCCGGGACTGCGCGCGGTGGCGACGCTGGACGAGCTGCTCGCGCTCGATCTCGACGGCGTGGTGATCGCGACGCCGAGCGCGCTCCACGCCGACCAGTCGATCCGGGCGCTGGAGGCGGGCGCGGCCGTGTTCTGCCAGAAGCCGCTCGGGCGCGACGCGGACGAGGCGGCGGCGGTGGTCGCGGCGGCGCGCGCGGCCGACCGGCTGCTCGGGCTCGACCTGTCGTACCGCTACACCGAAGGCGTGCGCCAGATCGGCGAGTTGCTGTCGCGCGACGCGCTCGGCCGGCTTTTCGCGATCGATCTCACCTTCCACAACGCTTACGGCCCGGACAAGCCGTGGTTCTATGACAAGGCCCAGGCGGGCGGCGGCTGCGTGATGGACCTCGGCATTCATCTCGCCGATTTGGCATTGTGGCTCACCGGCTTCCCGGAGGCCGAGGTGACCGACGCCGCGCTCTATGCCGGCGGCGCACCGTTGGGTCAGGGCGCCGTAGAGGATTATGCGGTCGCTACGGTGCGGCTCGGCGACGGTGTGACGCTTCGGCTGGCCTGTTCCTGGCGGCTCCACGCCGGGCAGGACGCGGTGATCGAGGCGGCCTTCTACGGCGCGGCCGGCGGCGCGGCGCTGCGCAACATCGGCGGCTCCTTCTACGACTTCACCGCGGAGCATTTCCGCGGCACCGCGCGCGAGACGCTCGCGCTTCCGCCCGACGACTGGGGCGGGCGCGCCGCGGTCGACTGGGCCGAGCGGCTCGCGGCGGGCGCACGCTTCGACGAGGGCGCGGAGCGGTTCGTGCGTACCGCCGCGCTGCTCGACTCGATCTACGCGCGGGCGCGGGGCGCGTAGCGGGGCGGACGCGACCGCCCCGCACGCCGTTCAGCTCTCCGCGCTACCCTCGACATCGAACAGCGAGCGATACTGGCGCGGCTGCGAGCGCAGATACTGGTCGGGCGCTTTGACGCGCCCGCCGAGGTGCGCCGCGGCGTGCCACGGCCAGCGCGGGTCGTAGAGGATCGTCCGGGCCAGCGCGATCAGGTCGGCGTCGCCGGTGCCGACGATCGCCTCGGCCTGCTCATAATCGGTGATCAGCCCGACCGCGACGACCGGCAGCGATACCGCCTGCTTCACCGCGCGCGCCAGCGGCACCTGGTAGCTCGGCCCGACCGGGATCTCCTGGCGCGGGTCGAGCCCGCCGCCGGAGACGTGGATCGCCGCGCAGCCGCGCGTCTCCAGCGCCTGGGCGAAGGCGATCGTCTGCTCGGCGTCCCAACCGCCCTCGACCCAGTCGCTGCCCGAGACCCGCATCGTCACCGCGCGATCGGCCGGAAAAGCGGCGCGCACCGCGTCGAACACCTCGAGCGGGAAGCGCAGCCGGTTCTCCAGGCTGCCGCCATATTCGTCGTCACGACGGTTCGACAGCGGCGAGAGGAACTGGTGGAGCAGATAGCCATGAGCGCCGTGCAGCTGCACCGCGTCGATACCGAGCCGGGCCGCGCGATGCGCCGCCGCGACGAAGGCGTCGCGCACCCGCGTCAGTCCGTCTCGGTCGAGCGCGGCGGGCGGGTTCTCGCCCTCGGCGAAGGCCAACGGGGAGGGGGCGACCGTCTGCCAGCCGTTGGCATGGTCGGGCGCGAGCTGCTTGCCGCCGTGCCACGGCAGGTCGGTGGACGCCTTGCGACCGGCATGCGCCAGCTGGAGGGCGATCGGCATGTCCGAGTGGCGCCGCACCGACTCGAGCACGCGCGCCATCGCCGCCTCGGTGGCGTCGTCCCACAGACCGACGTCGGCGTAGGTGATGCGACCTTCGGGCTCGACCGCCGTGGCCTCGATCGTCAGCAGCGCCGCACCGGACAGTGCGAGCTGGCCGAGGTGGATCAGGTGCCAGTCGGTCATGCAACCGTCCTCGGCCGAATATTGACACATCGGCGCGATGACGATCCGATTGGCCAGTGACAGGCCGCCGACCTCGAATGGTTCGAATAACTTGGGTCCGCTCACGCGAGGCTCCTCCATGGGTGAGGGAAGGATACGCACCAGCGGGGCGTCGGTGCCGCGTGACGCGGTGAGAGAATATTTACCCTGACGTGGGATTAACTGTGTCGACGCACTCGGGTGCGACGGAGGGACTCGAGATGATCATTGCCGCCGGCTATGCGATCGGTTTCGGCTTCACGCTCACGGCGGTGGCGCGCACCTGCTGGCGGATGCGACGCCGTCCCGCGCGCGCCTTCGCCTGATCCGACACGGCCGCGCCACCCCCTGGGATGACGCGGACGCGACGATATGGCGAAGGGACGCTCAGGCGCGCGCGCTGACCGCACGCTCCAGCATCGCCGCCTCGACTGGTGTCAGACCGGCACGCGGATCGTCGTTGATGCGCTTGGTGGTGTTGGCAGCGGGCTTGGTGCGGAACAGGCTCAGCGTCGTGCTCTTCATGGCTAACCTCATAACGGGACAGGGCATCTGTCGCTCGTCGTGGGGAGCACAACCGGGTCGGCCCCGCTTTGTTCCCATCGCCGCCAGTCCCTGAGCGTGGCGTGGCGCCATCGCTCAGCTCGGATGCGCCTCCGCTTCCTGTGCGTCGGCCGAGCGCTCTACCGGTACCATGTCGTCCGACGCGTCGTCGGAGCGGGCGCCGGGTGGGTTCATGTCGGTCGGCTGCGGCTCTGCCTGGCGGCGGTCGTCCATCGCTGTCCTCCTGCGTATGCGGGGAGAACGCTCGGCACCGGAAAACGTCGCGAGCCGCGCCAAGATTGCGCGATCCAACCGTAGAGCTGGATTTTAGCTGATCTCACAAGGAGATAATTGGTCGGGGAAAGAGGATTCGAACCTCCGGCCCCTGCGTCCCGAACACAGTGCTCTACCAGGCTGAGCTATTCCCCGACCAGGGTGCCGTCCGGCCAGAGCCGGCGACAGGGCGCGGCTTATATCAGCGGTTCGTCGGCGCGCAAGCGGCTATTCGCACGCCAGCGACGATTGCGGCGCGTGAAGGTGTGCAAGCCTCTTGGCGGCGCCGCGCTGGCGTGGAAAGACCGCGCCATGTCGCTGATCGAGTGGATCGCCACGCTGCTGGGAATCGCCTGTGTCGCGCTCGCGGCACGGCGCAGCGTGTGGACCTTCCCGACCGCGATCGGCTCGGTGACGCTGCTGGGCGCGGTGGTGTTCGAACAGCGGCTCTACTCCGACGCGCTGCTCCAGGGCTTCTTCGTCCTCGCCAACCTGTACGGCTGGGCGACGTGGCGGCGCGAGCGACGGCGCACGGGCGAGGTGACGGTGGAGCGGCTCGGCGCACCGGCGCGGCTCGGCTGGGCGGGCGCGAGCGTCGCCGCGGCGCTGTTGTGGGGCGCGGCGATGCACCGGCTCACCGATGCGAGCTATCCCTGGTGGGACGCGGCGATCGCCGCCGCCAGCGTCGCGGCACAGCTGCTGATGGCGCGGCGCAAGATCGAGAATTGGTGGCTGTGGATCGCGGTCGATCTCGCCTCGGTTCCGCTCTACCTCGCCAAGCAGCTGTACCTCTTCGCCGCGCTCTACCTGGTATATCTCGCGCTCGCGGTGATCGGGCTGGCCGAGTGGCGCCGCGCACGCCACCCCGCGCGCGCGCTGGCGGTTCCGGCGTGACGCTGCGGACGGTCTGCCTCCACGGGCCCGAGAGCACGGGCAAGTCGACGATGGCGCCCCGGCTCGCCAAGCAGTTCGACTCGGTCTGCGTCGCCGAGTTCGGCCGGACCTATTGCGAGCGCTACGGCACGGACCTCACCATGGCCGACCTGGTGGTGATCGCGCACACGCAGGACATGAAGGCGCGCAAGGCGGTCGACTCGGGCGCGCACCCGGTGATCCTCGACACCGATCCGCTGATGAGCGCGGTCTGGGCCGACATGATGTTCGGCCGCCGCGATCCCTGGTTCGCGCGCTGGGACAATGTGGCGGACTTGTACCTGCTGTTCGACATCGACCTGCCGTGGCAGCCCGACGGCACGCGGCTGTTCGGCAATCGCGCGGCGCGGCAGCGCTTCTTCGACCTGTCGAAACGCGAGCTGGAGCGCCGCGGCGTGCGCTGGGCGCTGGTGAGCGGCGAGGGGAGCCGCCGCTACCTCAACGCGCTCGACGCGATCCATCATGCCGCGGGGTGAGACGGGCCATGTCCGCCGAATGGCTGGCGCGGCCGGTCACGCTGCGCTAGGCACCCGCGGATCATGGCCACCCCGCTCGACACGATCCGCAATTTCTCGATCATCGCCCATATCGACCACGGCAAGTCGACGCTCGCCGACCGGCTGATCCAGGCCACCGGCGGCCTCTCCGACCGGGAGATGAGCGAGCAGGTGCTCGACAACATGGAGATCGAGAAGGAGCGCGGGATCACGATCAAGGCGCAGACCGTGCGCCTGTCGTACAAGGCGCAGGACGGCGCGACCTACACGCTCAACCTGATGGACACGCCGGGCCACGTCGACTTCGCGTATGAGGTCAGCCGCAGCCTCGCCGCCTGCGAGGGCGCGCTGCTGGTGGTCGACGCGGCGCAGGGGGTCGAGGCGCAGACGCTCGCCAACGTCTACCAGTCGATCGAGCACGACCATGAGATCGTGCCCGTGATCAACAAGATCGACCTGCCCGCCGCCGAGCCCGAGAAGGTGCGGGCCGAGATCGAGGACGTGATCGGCCTCGACGCCTCCGAGGCGGTGCTCGCCAGCGCCAAGTCGGGGATCGGCATTGCCGACATCCTCGAGGCCATCGTCCGCAAGATCCCGCCGCCCAAGGGGGACGCCGACGCACCGCTCAAGGCGATGCTGGTCGACAGCTGGTACGACCCCTATCTCGGCGTCGTCATCCTCGTGCGCGTGATCGACGGCACGCTGCGCAAGGGTCAGCAGGTCACTTTCATGCAGGCGGGGACGCAGCATCTGGTCGACCGCGTCGGCTGCTTCCGCCCCAAGATCGAGCAGCTGACCGACCTCGGTCCGGGCGAGATCGGCTTCATCACCGCGCAGATCAAGGACGTCGCGATGGCGCGCGTCGGCGACACGCTGACCGACGCCAAGCGGCCCGCGGCGGAGGCGCTGCCGGGCTTCAAGGAAGTTCAGCCGGTCGTCTTCTGCGGGCTGTTCCCGGTCGACGCCAACGACTTCGAGAAACTGCGCGAGAGCATCTCCAAGCTGCGGCTCAACGACGCCTCGTTCAGCTTCGAGATGGAGACCAGCGCCGCGCTCGGCTTCGGCTTCCGCTGCGGGTTCCTCGGGCTGCTGCACCTCGAGATCATCCAGGAGCGGCTGACGCGCGAGTACGACCTCGACCTGATCACCACCGCGCCCTCGGTGGTCTATCAGATCGAGCTGACCCACGGCGGCGGGCACATCGAGCTGCACAACCCGGCGGACATGCCCGACCCCAACAAGATCGAGAGCATCAGCGAGCCGTGGATCGAGGCGGTGATCTACGTCCCCGACGAATATCTCGGCTCGATCCTGAAACTGTGCCAGGACCGCCGCGGTATCCAGAAGAACCTCACCTATGTCGGCGGGCGCGCGCAGGCGACGTACGAGCTGCCGCTCAACGAGGTGGTATTCGACTTCTACGACCGGCTGAAGTCGCTGTCGAAGGGCTATGCCAGCTTCGACTATCACCAGATCGGCTACCGCGAGGGCGACCTCGTCAAGATGTCGATTTTGGTCAACGAGGAGCCGGTCGACGCGCTCAGCATGATCGTCCACCGCGGCACCGCCGAGGTGCGCGGACGCGGCATGTGCGAGCGGCTCAAGGAACTCATCCCGCGCCACCTGTTCAAGATCCCGATCCAGGCGGCGATCGGCGGCAAGGTGATCGCGCGCGAGACGATCAGCGCCATGCGCAAGGACGTCACCGCCAAATGCTATGGCGGCGACGCGACGCGTAAGCGCAAGCTGCTGGAGAAGCAGAAGAAGGGCAAGCTGAAGATGCGCGAGTACGGCAGCGTCAGCATCCCGCAGGAAGCCTTCATCGCGGCACTGCGCATGGGCGACGAGGGCTGAGGCTCAGGCGGCGCGCTCGTCGAGCGGGTAGCGCCGGCGCCCGTCCGCGGGCGCGCACTCGAACCGGTCGCGAACTGCCGCGTTGAAATAGCTGCCCACCGACGGTGCGGCGACCAGCGCGTCATAGGTCGCGTGCGGGACGTCGCGGTACAGATAGCGGCGGCCCGCGCGAAAGGTGACGAGGAGCGTCCGCGCCGCCTCATCGTAGACGAGGTGCTCGATCAGTGACGAGACGGGGCGGTGCGCGTGCATCGAGCGAGAGCGTCAGGCGCGCGGGGTCGTTCCGTCGATCGCGGCGAGCTGAGTCGACAACGCGACGAGGCTCGTCCGCTTATTGTATCCGCACGGATACGGTGCGATGGCGTCTCCATGCGTGTCCTGCTCTCGCTCGTCCTGCTGCTGCTCGCCGGCCCCGCATGGGCGCAGGAGCGTGCTGCGCCGCTCGTTCTCGCCGCCGCCAGCCTGCAGGAGGCGCTGAACGACGCCGCCGACGCCTGGAGCGCGCAGGGGCACCCGCGGCCGGTGCTCTCCTTCGCTGCTTCCTCCGCACTGGCGCGGCAGATCACCGCTGGCGGCCGCGCCGACCTGTTCGCCTCGGCCGACACCGACTGGATGGACGAGGTCGAGCGCCGCGGCCGGGTCGTGCCCGGCACGCGCGCGGTGCTCGCGCGCAACCGGCTCGTGGTGGTGGCACGTCCCGGCACGCCCGACGTGAGCGCGACCCGTGGTGCCGCGCTAGCGCGTCGGCTCGGTGCGGCGCCGCTGGCGATGGCCGATCCGACCGCGGTGCCAGCGGGCAAGTACGGCGAGGCCGCGCTGCGCACGCTCGGCGCCTGGGACGCGGTGAGCGGGCGCATCGTTCGTGCCGAGAACGTCCGCGCCGCGCTGGCGCTGGTGGAGCGCGGGGCGGCACCTTACGGCATCGTCTACGCGACCGACGCCCGTGCGGCGACCGCGGTGCGCATCGCGGGCGTCTTCCCGGCGGCGAGCCACCCGGCGATCGTCTACCCCGTGGCGCGCCTCACCGAGGGCCCGGCGCCGCGCGAGGCTGAGGCGTTCCGCCGCTTCCTGCTGTCGGGCGCGGGTCAGGCGATCCTGGCGCGCCGCGGCTTCGCGCCGCGGTGAGCGAACTCGCCGCGATCGTGCGGCTGACCTTGCTGGTCGGTGGGACTGCGACGCTGGCGACGCTGCCGCTCGCCTTCGCGCTCGCCTGGGTACTGGCGCGCTGGCACTTCCCGGGTAAGGTGCTGCTGGACGGGCTGATCCATCTGCCGCTGGTGGTGCCGCCGGTGGTGACCGGCTGGCTGCTGCTGCTCGCGTTCGCGCCCACCGGCGCGATCGGCGGTGCGCTCGACCGCTGGTTCGGGGTCTCGGTGCTGTTCCGTTGGAGCGGCGCGGCAATCGCGGCGGGGGTGATGGCGTTGCCGCTGATGGTGCGTGCGATCCGGCTGTCGCTCGAGGCGGTCGACCGGCGGCTCGAACAGGCCGCCCGCACGCTCGGCGCGGGGCGGTGGCGCAGCTATGTGACGGTGACCCTGCCGCTCGCCGCGCCGGGGATCGCGGCGGGGGCGGTGCTGGGCTTCGCGCGCTCGATCGGCGAGTTCGGCGCCACCATCACCTTCGTCTCCAACGTGCCGGGCGAGACGCAAACCTTACCGCTCGCGATCTACGCGGCGCTGCAGACGCCGGGCGGCGAGGCGGCGGTATGGCGGCTCGCCGCCGCCTCGGTCGCGCTGTCGCTCGCCGCGTTGGTGGCGGCGGAGTGGCTGGTGCGGCGCGCGGGGCGGGGCGTCCGTGTCCTTTGACGTCGACGTTGTCGCGACAAGGGGTGAAACCCTTGTCGGCGCGCGCTTCGCGGTGGGCGAGGGGCTCACCATGCTTGTCGGTCCGTCGGGCGTGGGCAAGACCAGCGTGCTGGACATGATCGCCGGGCTGCTGCGGCCGGTCCGTGGGCATGTTCGGGTAAACGGGCGGACGCTGCATGACTCCGTGGCCGGGATCGACCTCCCGCCGGAGCGGCGTCGCGTCGGCTATGTCTTTCAGGACATGCGGCTGTTCCCGCACCGGCGGGTGCGCGCCAACCTGCTGTACGGCGGCCGCGACGGAGCGCGGCTGGCCGAGGTGGCGGCGATGCTCGACGTGAGCCATCTGCTCGACCGCTGGCCGCGCACGCTATCGGGCGGGGAGGCACGCCGGGTGGCGATCGGACGCGCGCTGCTGAGCGATGCCGCCTTCCTGCTGCTCGACGAGCCTCTGTCGTCGCTCGATCCGGTGAGGCGGGAGGAAGCGGCGCGCGCGATCGAGCGGGTGCGCGACACGCGCGCGGTGCCGATCCTGATGGTCACGCACGACCGAAGTGAGGCCGAGCGGCTCGGCGATCGCGTGATCGCGATCGGTTAGGACCCGATTCCGCCGCTCGCGTCAGGCCGCGGCCGCTTGCTGCTCGAGCGTCGCCAGGGTCGAGCGGAGGCGGTCGACCATGTCCTGCAGGGTCACCGCGCCGAGGTCGGCGTCCGACGCGCCCTCGACGCGGAGCAGTGTGGCGACCGCGAGCTGGATCTGCGTGACATAGTCGATCCGCTGGATGCTCGCCATGTGGCGGCGCAGCGTCTCGCCGTTGCTGCCGAGATCGTAAGCGAGCTCGTTGAGTTCGTTCGAGGCGAACACCAGCTCTTCGGCCAGCGCCAGCGCGAGCGGTCGCGAGATCGCCCCCGCGCTCATTTCGAGCACATCTTGAGCACGCTCGTGACCAGCGCGTCCGTCGCGACCGGCTGCGACACCATCCCGCGCGCCAGCGTGTAGCCGCCCTCGTCCGACGGCGAGAAGGCATAGCCGCCCGCCGCGCTCAGCGCCTTGAGCCCGCCCGCACCGTCCTCGTTGGAGTCGAGCAGCAGCACGCCCACCGCGTTGCTCGCCGCGGCCTTGGCGGCCGAGGCGAACAAGAGCGAGATCGAGGGGCGCTCGCCGGCGACCGGGTCGCGCGGCAGCAGCCGCAGCGTGCCGTTGGGCCAGCTGTCGATCACCAGATGCGCGTCGCCGTGCGGGGCGAGATAGATCGTGCCCTGCTCTGGCTTCATCCCGTCCGCCGCGACCACGACCTTGGGCGCGACCTGCTCGGCGAGCTTCTCCGCCATGCTCTCGACCAGCCCAGGGCCAAGATGCTGCACCACCACGGTCGGTGGGCAGTTAGCCGGGAAGGTCGAGAAGAGATCGAAGATCGACTTCGTGCTCGACGCGTCGCCGCCGACCAGCAGCAGGCGGCCGTTCCAGTCGATCGGAGGCGCCTTGGCGGTCCTGGGCGGCGCCTTGGGCTTGATGTCGGCCTTCTTCGCGGCCTTGAGTCGCTTGGCGAGCTTCGCGATGATCGCGTCCAGCTCGGCCGGGGCGGCGACGCGCGGCTTGGGGAAACAGTCGATCGCGCCGAGCCGCAGCGCCTCGATCGACTCGGCGGCGCCGTCCTGGGTGCGGGTCGAGAACATGATCACCGGCATCGGCTTGGTGTCCATGATCTCGGCGAGATACTCGAGCCCACTCATGCCCGGCATCTCGACGTCGAGCGTCATCACGTCGGGCCAGGTCGAGGCGACCAGCGCGCGCGCCTCGGCCGCGCCGTCGGCCATGCCGACCACCTCCACGCCCGGGATCCGCTCCAGCGCGCCCGAGATCAGCGCGCGCATGGTCAACGAATCGTCGACCACCAATACTTTCGTTCCAGCCATGACCTCGTCCTAGGCGAAAAGCGTAAACGTAACTTTTATCACGTAGATCAGGCAGCGTCCGCCATCACGCTGCGCTCCACCAGCCGCTCCAGCGCGAGCACCAGGATCAGCCGCTGGTCGATCGTCGCCAGGCCGTCGAGGAACTGCGCCGCCGCGGCGTCGCCCATGTCGGGCAGCGGCTGCATGTCCTCGGTCTGCACCGTGACGATGTCGTTCACCGCGTCAACGATGATGCCCTGGAGCTGCTCGCCGATCCGCACGACGATGATGACGTGGCGCGCGGTCGGGTCGGTGACGCCCCAGCCGAGCCGGTGACGCAGGTCGAGCACCGGCAGCACCACGCCGCGCAGGTTGACGACGCCGCGCACGTGGCTGGGCACGTTGGGCAGCGGCGTGGCGGGCGACCAGGCGCGGATCTCGCGGATCGCCATGATGTCGACGCCCAGATGCTGGTCGCCGAGCTGGAAGGTGATGAGCTGACGGGACATGGGTGGCTCCTCGGATACGCTGGAGATCAGATCAGTGCAGCACGCGCCGGATCGCGGCGGCGAGCTTCTCGGGGTGGAAGGGCTTGACGATCCAGCCGGTGGCGCCGGCGTCGCGCGCGCGCTGCTTCTTCTCCTCCGAGCTCTCGGTGGTGAGCACCAGGATCGGCAGCGAGCGGCGACCGTCGGCGCGGACCTGCTCGATCAGCCCGAAACCGTCCATGCGCGGCATGTTGATGTCGGTGATGAGCAGATCGGGCTCCTCCTCGGGCTCGAAATTCTGCAGCGTCTCGAGCGCGTGCACCCCGTCCTCGGCCTCGACGACATTGTAGCCGAGATCGGTCAGCGCCGCTCGCAGCAGCATCCGCATGCTGGGCGAGTCGTCCACGGTCATGATCGTCTTGGTCACGGGAAAGGGCTCCTGGGCAATTCGGAAAATCAGAAGAACTCGACGTCGCCGACATGGGCGATCGCGGAAACGGGGGCAGGGGCGACGCGCAGCAGCGGCGGCGGCGCGCCCTCGGTGACGACGCGACAGCGCGCGAGACCCAGTGCGGCGCGGAACTCGACCCGTCGCGCGCCATTGCCGCCGACGTCCTCGCCGACCAGCGGGATCTTCTCGTCACGCAGGAAACGCCGAGCGAAGGCGATATTGTCGCCGCCGATGTCGCGGAAGCCGGAGCGCATCGTCGCGCCGCCGAAGATGCGCGCCTTCATGCGCGACCGTACCGCGCCCATCGAGAGCATGGCGTTGATCAGCACTTCCATGGCGTAGACACCGTAGCGCTGCATCGAGGCGGGATCGGACACATTCCCCTCGGCTAACAGGTAATGGTTAAGGCCTCCCACCTTCGCGACCGGATCGTAGAAGCAGGCGGCGACGCAGCTACCCAGAACGGTGGTCAGCACCACGTCCTCGCGGTCGCTGACCTTGGTCTCGCCCTGCGCCACGGTGAGGCGACGGAAGCCGTCGCGGAGCGTGATGCTGTTCATGCGCGGCACTCTTGCAACAGCCGCGGCGCGATGCGGCGCAGCGGCAGCTGCTGTACCACCGCGCCGATCCGATGCGCCACCGCCGGCATGCCGTAGACGACGCTGGTGGCCTCGTCCTGCCCGATCGTGACCGAGCCGGTCGTGCGCATCGCCAGCATGCCCTCGGCCCCGTCGGCCCCCATGCCGGTGAGCAGCGCACCTACCGCGTCCGCCCCAGCGCAGCGCGCGACCGAGTGGAACAAGGTGTCGACCGAGGGCTGATGCCCGCTCACCTTGGGGCCCTGAAGCAGGCGGCAGTGGCGCTTGCCGCCGCTGCCCGCCACTTCGAGATGACGGTCACCTCCCGGCGCGAGATACACCTTGCCGACCTGAAGCGGCGCGCCCGCGCGCGCCTCCTCCACGCTCGGGCGGCACAGCCGGTCGAGCCGCGCGGCGAAGCTGGCGGTGAAGCTCGCCGGCATGTGCTGGACGATCACCGTCGGCGGGCAGTTGGCGGGAAAGCCGGTGAGCAGCTCGATCAGCGCCTCGACCCCGCCGGTCGATGCGCCCACCGCGATCAGCGCATTGTCGCGCGGCCGATAGTCGCCGTCGATCGGTTCGCTCTTGGGCGGCAGCGGCGCGAGCCGGCGGCGCGTGCCCGAGGCGGCGCGGACCAGTGCGGGCAGGCGGATCGCCTCATTCTCACGGCGCAGCGCCAGCTTGTCGAAACACTCGAAGGCGCCGAGCTCGAGCGCGGCGATGCTAGCCTCCGCTCCGTCCGAGGTGAGGGTCGACAGCATCACCACCGGGGTCGGGCGCAGCCGCATCAACCGCTCGAGAAAGTCGAGCCCGTTCATGCCCGGCATCTCGATGTCGAGCGTGACGACGTCGGGATCGAGCTCCTTGATCTTGGCGCGCGCCTCCTCCGCGCTCGCGGCAGTGCCGACGACCTCGATCGCCGGATCCACCGACAGCGTGCGCCGGATCAGCGCCTGCATCGTGAGCGAGTCGTCGACGACGAGGGTACGGACGCTCATGCCGCCACCTTCAGATAAGCGGTGCGCCCGACGCTCTCGAAGCGGTGCGCGACCTCGTCGGCGAGCCGCTCGGAATGGCCGATGTAGAGCATGCCGCCCGTCTCCAGATGGTCAGCGAGCCGTGCTTGCAGCCGCGCTTTCGTTGGTTCGTCGAAGTAGATCATCACGTTGCGGCAGCAGATCGCGTCGAAGCGGCCGCGCATCGGCCATTTGCCGAGCAGGTTGAGCGGGCGGAACGCGATCGCGTCGCGCAGCATCGGATCGACCGTCTGGCGCTCGCTCGGACCGCTCAGCCAAGTGCTGCGCAGCGCCGGTGGCACGGTGCGCAGCGTCGCCGCCGGGTAGGTGCCGGCGCGCGCGGTGGCGAGCACGCTCGGTGACACATCGGTGGCGAGCAGCTTGAAGTCGGCGCGCAGCACGCGCTGCGCCAGCCCGCGGTCGGTGCCGAAGCTCGCCATCAGCCAGCTGTACGGTTCCTCGCCGCTGGAGCAGGCCGCCGACCACAGCCGCACGCGCCCCCCGCCGAGAACGCGCTGCGACAGCTTGGGCCACAGCCGCTCGACGAAGTCCTCGAAGTGATGCGCCTCCCGGAAGAAGGCGGTGTGGTTCGTGGTGATCGCGTCGAACATGCGCAGCCGCTCGTCGGCGTCCTGCTCGATCAGCTTGATGTAGGCGCCGACGCTGTCGAGCCCGCACGCCCGCACGCGCGGCGCGACACGCCCGTACACCAGCTGCGCCTTGCCATCGGGCAGCAGGATGCCGAGCTCGTCATAGACCATCCGCGAGATCGCCTGATGGTCCGCCGGCACGAAGTGGAACTCGCGCTTGAGCGACGACTCGCTGGGCAGGGCGATCGCGGGGATCATGCCGCGTGCGCCAGCACCGGTCGCGGCGTGCGGACGCGGTGCGCCGTCAGCGCGTCGACGTCGATGATCAGCGCGACCCGGCCGTCGCCGAGGATCGTCGCGCCGGCTAGGCCGTCGATCGCCTGGTAATTGGCCTCGAGGCTCTTCACCACCACCTGGCGCTGGTCCTGGATCGAGTCGACCAGCAGCGCGGCCTGGCCGTGGTCGGCCTCGACCACGATCAGCACCGCGTTGGCGGGGTCGCGCTCGCCGCCGCCGAGGCCGAGCTGCTCGGCCACCGGGTAGATCGGCACGTAGGAGCCGCGCACGTCGAGCACCGCGCCGTCCACGCCGATCGCCGTCACGGCGCCGTCTGTCGGGCGCAGGCTCTCGACGATATGGCTTAGCGGAATCACGAAGGTCTGGTCGCCGACGGTGACGATCATGCCGTCCACCACCGCGAGCGTCAGCGGCAGGCTGAGCGAGAAGCTCGACCCCGCGCCGAACTTCGACTGGATCCCGATACGTCCGCCGAGCGCCTGGACGTTCTTGCGCACCACGTCCATGCCTACGCCGCGCCCCGAGATATTCGAGACGGTCGCCGCGGTGGAGAAGCCCGGCGCGAAGATCAGGTTGTCGACCTCCTCGTCGCTCAGCACCGCGTCGGGCAGGATGATGCCGCGCTCGATCGCCTTGGCCCGGACGCGCGCGCGGTCGATGCCGCGGCCGTCGTCGCTGACGGTGATGACGATCCGACCCGAGTGGTGCGCCGCGGACAGCGTGACCACGCCCTCGGCCGGCTTGCCCGCCGCGATCCGCTCCTCCGGCGTCTCCAGCCCGTGGTCGACCGCATTGCGGATAAGGTGCGTCAGCGGCTCGCCGATCCGCTCGACCACGGTCTTGTCGACCTCGGTCATCTCACCCTCGATATCGAGGCGGACGCGCTTACCGGTCTCGCCCTCGAGCTCGCGGATGATGCGCGGCACGCGGCTGAACACGGTCTTCATCGGCTGCGCGCGGATCGCCATGGTGGATTCCTGCAGCTCGCGCGTCAGGTGATCGAGGTCGGTGAGCTCGGAGATGCCCGCCATGTTGTTCTCGGACAAACGCTGCGCCAGCATCGCCTGAGTGATCACCAGCTCGCCGACCAGGTTGACGAGCCGGTCCAGCTTGTCGAGGTCGACCCGGATCGTCTGTGCCACCGCGGTCGGCGCGGGCGCCACGACCGAGGCGACCACAGGCGCGGGCGG
This sequence comes from Sphingomonas sp. BK069, assembly GCF_014193405.1. Lineage (NCBI taxonomy): Bacteria > Pseudomonadati > Pseudomonadota > Alphaproteobacteria > Sphingomonadales > Sphingomonadaceae > Sphingomonas > Sphingomonas sp. BK069. The sequence continues at coordinate 287,750 of NZ_JACHZH010000001.1, forward strand.
CGCCGGCTTGGGCGCGGGTGCCGCGGTCACCGGCGCCGCCGTAGGGGCAGGCGAGGGCGCCGGCGCGGCCGTCGCGGTCGGCGCGGGGGCGGCGGCTGCGGCGGGGGCGGCAGCGGGCGTCTCAGGCTCGTCCGCTACCACGGGCGCGGCGGTGCCGCGCGACAGCGTCACCGCGCAGCCGTCGGTGAACTCGAACACCGAGCGGATGTCGTCCTCGTCCACGTTCGCCGGAACCGCGATCGACCAGGCGAGATAGGAGACCTCGGGATCGATCGAGGCGAGCGGCGGCAGCGCCGACACGTCGCACGACAGCACGCGCCCGCCCATGCGGACGAGCTCGCGCAGCAGCAGCAGCGGCTCGCCGCCGTTGTCGAGCGCGTTGGGGGTGGGCTTGAAGGTGACCAGCCAGTCCTGCGGCCCGGCCGCCGCCGGAGCGTCGGCAGCATACGGCTCCTCGGCGGGAGCGACATCGCCCAGCATCGCCATGAGGTCGTCGAAGTCGTCGCCCAGGCTGATGGGAGCGGGGGTGAAGGCGATCTCGTCCTCGGCCGCTGTCGGCGCCACGGCGGCCGCGGGTGCGGCGATCTCGGCGGCCTCGTCGCCGCTCGCGGCCGCGATCAGCCGCGCCAGCATCACCGCGTCATCGGGCGCCTCGCCCGAGTCGCGCGCCGCGGCGACATGGTCCGCGAGCATGTCGAAGGCGGCGACGATCAGGTTGGTGAGCGCCGGAGTGAGCGTCAGCGCGCCGCTGCGGAGCAGGTCGAGCAGCGTCTCATATTGATGCGTATAGGCCTGGAGCCGTTCGTGCCCGAACGCGCCCGCGCCGCCCTTGATCGAGTGGACCGCTCGGAAGATGCCGTTGATCGTCTCGGCGTCATAATTTTCGGCACGCAGCGCGGCGAACGCGCTTTCCATGCCGGCCAGGCCTTCCTCGCACTCCTGGAAGAAGATCTGCTGGATTGCGTCGAGATCCAAGACGTCTGCTCCTGTGAACCGGGCGGCGCGCGCTTAGGCGGCGGAGAGGTCGACCGCGGCGAGCGCGGCGGCGTCGGCGAAGGGGATGCTGACCGCGGTCAGCGCGAAGCTTTGCCCCTGCGCGACCGCGGCAGCGCGCGCGGCGATCAGGACCTGCAGGCAGGCCTGTCCGATCTGCTCCACCGCGCTGCCGTCGATCGTGAGCGGCTGCGCCTGCTCGACCAGCTTCTTCAGCGCGACGCGGAGCGGCGGCGCGGCCGCGGTGTCGAGACGGGGAGGCAGCACGTACGCCATGGCGAAATCCTGGTCAGTCGGGCGGGAGGTCGCGTCGGAAGCATCGCTCGCCGCGGCGAGGACCAGCCGACACCTGTCCCATCCCCCAATATAGCGCGTTGGGCGACCGGGTTGGTCCCGGGCGGTGCCGCTGCGCCGACTTCCTCATGGACGTGCCGTCCTAAAATGACGTTAAACACGGTTTCGGCGAGAATGATTGCACGGACGGGGCCGAGCTGGCACGGCCGGGAGCGGTCGAGCAAGAGATCGGTGCGGTTAAGTGGATGGAAAGCACTTTCCAGCACTGTTTGGCTCCGCGCGCGGCGCTGTCGCTCCAGTGGATAGACTGACGGGTGTTTGAGCAACTTCTTGATTTCGAGCCCGACGCTGGAGAATTGCGGCGTCAGGCCCAGGTGGCGCGGACGATCGGTTCGCCCGTCGTCGCGGCGGTACTCGAATCGGGCGCGCGCCAGCTGGCGCGGGCGCCGCTCACCGCGGCGGTGTTCGCGCGCTGGCCGGGCGACCGTGCCGCCGCGGCGCTGGCGATGCGCTTCAACGCCGCGCTGCACGCGCTGGCGCGGCGCGACACGCCGGCACGGCTCGGCGCGCTGTACCGCGGCGAGCACCGCGACGTCGACGGCGCGATCGGCGAGGCGCTCGCCGCGCATGATGCCTTCATCGCCGAGTGGATGCAGCATACGCCGCAGACCAACGAGGTCGGGCGCGCGGCGGCGATCCTCGCCGCGCTCAAGGTCGTGCGCGCGCGCTTCGACCTGCCGGTCGAGCTGCTCGAGATCGGCGCCAGCGCCGGCCTCAACCTCAACTTGCATCGCTACGCCTACGACCTCGGCGGAGTCGCGGCGGGCGACCCCGCCTCGCCCGTCCGGATCGCGCCCGACTGGCGGGGTCCGCCGCCGCCCGATGCCGCGGTCGAGCTGGTCGCGGCGCGCGGCGTTGACCTGGCGCCGCTCGATGCGGCGGATGCCGCCACGTGCGAGCGGCTGATGGCCTTCGTCTTCGTCGATCAGTCGGCACGGTCGCGGCGCCTCGAGAGCGCGTTGGCGCTGGCACGACGGTGGCCGCCGCGGGTGGAGCGCGGCGACGCCGTGGCATGGCTGGGCGACCGGCTCGTCGAGCCGGCGCCGCCGGGCCGCTGTCGCGCGATCGTCCACTCGATGGTGACGCAATATCTGGGCGCGCCCGCGCGCGCCGAGCTCGACGCGGTGATCGCCGCCGCCGGTGCGGCGGCGACGCGCGAGCGACCGCTGGTGCGCATCGGCTTCGAGTGGACCGCGGACCGTGCCGCGGTGTTGCTGACGCTCACCAGCTTCCCGGGCGGTGAGGCGCAGGTGCTGGCGGAGTGTCACCCCTATGGCGCCGCGATCACGTGGCTCGGTCGTTAAGTTGCTCGTTAAGCACGTGCTGCGACGCATCACGATGAAATCGCATAGTAAAGTCGCGTAACCTAGGCGAAACGGGTAAGTTGCTCCCGGTCAATACAAGATGCGAATCGGACTTCCGTCTATCTCTCCTTTGTCGCTGCCGATGCGCGAAGCGCCGCGGTGCTGCGGTTCAGGGAGAAGAGATAGTGAGGATCATTCGGTTTTTATTTCTCACAACAGCGGCTTCGGCGCTGATGGTGCCGACGGTGGTGACCGCCGAGGCGCCGCCGAGCGCGCCCAGCAACGATACGGTGAGCACCGGCGTGGCGCGCGCGCGGGACCCGCTGGACAGCGCCACCTCGACCAGCGTGCTCCACGAGGAGGACGTCGAGCGGCTCGGCGCGCGTGGCGTGGGCGACCTGCTCCGCGACGTGCCTGGCCTGCGCTCCGACGCGTCCGGCGGCGAGGGCAATGGGACGCTGACGGTACGCGGCCTGCCCGCCGCCTCGAGCGGCGCCAAGTTCATCCAGGTACAGGAGGACGGCCTTCCCGTCCTGGAGTTCGGTGACATCTTCGGCGCCGCGGGTGTCGATCTCGTGCGAACCGATCTGACCCTGTCGCAGGTCGAGGTGATCCGTGGCGGCTCGGCGTCCACCTTCGCGTCGAACTCGCCCGGCGGCGTGATCAATTTCATCTCGAAGACGGGCGAGGTGCAGGGCGGCGCGGTCGCGCTCGGCAGCGGGCTCGACTATCGCTCGTCGCGTGCGGACGTCACCTATGGCGGTCCGCTCGGTGACGGCTGGCGCTTCCAGGCAGGCGGCTTCTTCCGCCAGGGCCAAGGACCGCGCCGCACCGGCTATGATGCGCAGAGAGGGGGGCAGCTCAAGTTCAACGTCACCCACGATCTGGGCAGCGGTTACGTGCGCCTCTATGGCAAATATCTGAACGATCGTACGCCCTTCTACGACGTCGTGCCCTTCTTCTACGGCGGCACGGAGGACCGGCCGAAGCTGACCCGGATCAAAGGCTTCGACGCGCTGCACGACGCGCTCGCGTCGCGCTACCTGCGGGATTTCCTGCTGCTGGACCGACGCAATAACGTGATATCCGCCGACCTGCGCGACGGGCAGCACCTGCGCGAGCGCGTGGTCGGTGTGGAGGCGCAGTTCGATCTCGGCGGCTGGCTGGTGCAGGAGCGGCTGCGCTACTCGGGCGTGGACGGCGTCGTCACGGTGCCGTTCACCAGCGCCTATAGCGAGGTCAACGATGGGGTCGACGAGATCACCGACACCTTCGATCGATCGCTCGGAGGCAGGGCGGTCTATGCCTCGGGTCCGCTCAGCGGCCGGACGATCGTCTCCAGTCGCGCTAATCCCCTGAACGGCAACGGGCTTAGCGCCGCCGTCGTCATGCTGCACCTGCCGATCCACAGCTACGACGACGTGACGAACGAAGTGCGTATCAGCCGGCTCTTGGACGTCGGTGCCGGCGAACTGACGGTGACGGCGGGCCTCTACACCGCACGTCAGACGATCGATCGTGATTCGTCGTGGGTCACGATGCTCACTGATCTGAGCGGCCACGGCAACTCGGCGCTGACCGACGTCGTAGCGAACAGCGGGAGGCTTCTCACCGATCGTGGCGTGCTCCTGTACCTGAACGCCTTCGATCCGCCGCTGCGCCGCTCCGTGCAGACGGACAATGCGATCAGTGCCCCGTTCGCCTCGCTCAACTATCACGTCGGCAAAATCTCAATCGGCGGCAGCGTCCGTTACGATCAAGGAAGTGCAGTCGGGCGAACGTGGGGTCCGAATGGCGCCGGACGCTTGCCTGAGATCCCACTCGACATAAACCGTGACGGCAGCTTGTCGACGCCGGAAACCAGAGTGCAAGCGACCGATTTCCTGGCGCCGGCGCCGGTCAACTATCGCTACCATTACCTCTCCTATTCGAGCGGTATCACCTATCGCGTGATCGAGCCTTTGGCCGTGTTCGCGCGCTACAGCCTTGGCGCGCGCACACCCGCTACGCGCCTTCTGTTCCACGGCGAACTCGACGCCCACGGCTCACTTCGCGACCGATCGGCCGCGGTGAACAGTGTCCGTCAAGCCGAGGCGGGCGCGAAATATCGTAGCGAGACCTTCGTGCTCAATCTCACCGGCTTTTGGGCGACCACCTTCGACGACAATTACGACCAGGTACGGGACCGTCCGATCCAGCGCGACTATGTGGCGAAGGGGCTCGAACTGGAGGGTTCATTGCGCGTGGGCCTCTTCGGTCTTCGCGGTGGAGCGACCTATACCGATGCCAAGATCGACAAGGACTATCTTAACTCCAGTTTGGACGGCCACGCGCCGCGCGCACAGCCCAAGTTGCTCTTCCAGGCCTCGCCCGAGATCGACCTCTCGCGAGTCGCGTTCGGCGCCACGTTCATCGGTGCGACGAGGAGCTTCGCGCAGGAGGAGAACCGGCTGATCATACCGGCCTTCATCACCACCAGCGCGTTCCTGGAGGTGCGGCCGGCCGATCGACTGCGCGTGATCGTCAATGCCAGCAACCTCTTCGATACCGTCGCGCTGGGCGGTCTCGACGCGCCGTCGTCACCATCCGCGGACAGCCAGGGCGTGGAGGGTACCCCCTTGGTCGGGGCGCGTCCGCTGACCGGACGGACGATTTCGGCGACTGTGCGTCTCGATTTTTAACCAATTTGGGTCATCCCGCCGTCACGCGCGGGATGGCCCCCGCCTCGCATCATAAAAGGGGACGACCGAGTGAGGCAGCACGGCCGAGCGGACGAAGGGATCCTATGATGATCAGGGGAATGAGCATCCCCCGCAAGCTGGCGATGTCGTTCTTCGTCATCATCGGCACCGCGGCGGTGATGCTCGCGGTGTTCTTCGCCAACGTCTGGATGATCCGCGACGCGACCGAGGACAATAATCGCGCGCAGACGATCTACGCCAAGGCGCTGACGCTCGAGACCTCGCTGTTGCGCGAGAACAGCCAGCTGCGCGGCTATCTCGTCACCGGCGACAAGAGCTATCTGAAATCCTACGACGAGGCGCGCACGGAATATGACCGCGCCGCGGCGGAGCTCGACACGCTCCTGACCGATCCGACCGAGCACCGCCTGTTCGAGACCGGGCGCGGCGAGGCGATGAAATGGCGGCGTGACTGGAGCGACCGGCTGGTCGCGATGGTCAAGGCCGGGCAGCGCGAGGCGGCCGAACAGGTGGTGCGCGACGCCGGCAAGGCGGTACTCACCAGCGCCGCGATCCTGCCGCTGCGCGACGTGCGAGATCGCGAAACCGAGGCGATGCAGCGCAACGCCGCGCGGCAGGCGAACGCGCTCGCCCGCGCGACGGTCGCGCTGGTGATCGGCGGACTGGTGTTGATCGCGGTGGCGGTGGTGCTGGCAGTGATGCTCAGCCGCAGCATCGCGCGCCCGATCAGTTCGCTGACCAGACGGATGGCCGATCTGGCGAACGGCAAACTCGACATCAGCGTGCCGGCCGATCGGCGCGATGAGCTGGGTGACATGGCGCGTGCCGTGATCGTCTTCCGCGACGCGGCGCGTGCCAAGCTGACCGCTGACACCGAGCGGGAGCAGGCGATGACCGCGATCGGGGACGGTCTGCGCCGGCTCGCCGACGCCGACCTGACCGCGCGGCTCACGGACGTGCCGCGCTCGTTCGAGCAGATCGCGCACGACTTCAACGACGCGGTCGGCAAGCTGTCCGACCTTACCAAGAACGTGCGCGGCAGCGTCCACACGATCAAGCGCAACGCCGACGAGATCAGCCAGGCGGCGCGTGCGCTCTCCGGGCGGAGCGAGCAGCAGGCCGCCAGCCTGCGCGAGACTGCCGCGGCGATGGACGAGATCACCGCGACCGTGCGCACGGGTGCGACCAACGCCGCCAACGCGAACAGCGCGATGGCCGAGGCGCGCAGCGAGGCGGAGCAGGGTGGGGCGGTGGTGCGCCGGTCGGTGCAGGCGATGAACGGGATCGATCAGGCCAGCCGCGAGATCGCCGACATCATCAGCGTGATTGACGGCATCGCCTTCCAGACCAATCTGCTGGCGCTCAACGCGGGAGTCGAGGCGGCGCGCGCGGGCGACGCGGGCCGGGGTTTCGCGGTCGTCGCGTCCGAGGTTCGCGCGCTGGCACAGCGATCCGCCGACGCCGCCTCGGACGTGAAGTCGCGCATCCTCTCGGCAATCGAGCACGTCCAGTCGGGTGTCGAACTGGTCGACGCCACCGGCAAGGCGCTCGATCGGATCATTGAGCGTGTGGTCAGCGTCAGCACGATCATGGGAACGATCGCGCGCTCGGCGGACGACCAGGCGCAGAGCCTCGGCCACGTCAATATCGCGATCGGCGAGATGGACTCGGTGACCCAGCAGAATGCCGCCATGGTAGAGGAATCGACCGCGGCGTCGCAGATGCTCGCGCACGAGGCCGAGCAGTTGGCAGGCGCGGTCGCGATCTTCACGATCGAGCAGGCGACCGCGCCGGAGGCGACGCGAGTCGCGCGGACGGCGACCGCACCGGTGCGCGGGTCGCGTCCGGTCGCGGTGGCGCGGCCGGCACGCGGTCCGATCCGCCTGGTGGCCAAGGGTGGGCCGGTGTCCAAGGAGGACGATTGGTCGTCCTTCTGAGCGCGATCGCCTCAGCCCGACGCGCGAGCGCCGTCTCGGTTGGTGCGCCGCGGTGTCCGCCGCACGCGAGCGCGATGCGAAGCTGTGCGCCGCGGCATGTGAGGAGCCGCACGCGGCTCGCGCGTCAGTGCGTCCCCGTCCGGCAAGCCAAGCTGCCGATAACCCTTCGCTGAATGGTTCTTTCGAAGCGCGGGACCGTCCCTGGTCGGGCGCACGCACGAATGCTCGGAGACGGGACGCCGCTCGCTCGATGATGGTGACGAGCGGGCTGAGGCAGATCGTCACTGGTCGCGCTCGCCGGATTGTCACTCCGTCAGGATCGAACGCGGGGCGGACGGTGCGGTGATTTCCGCGTGCCGACGTCTTGTCGGTCAGCGGCGCCAACATCTGTGAAACGTGACGATTGGCGCACTCGCGGCGACCACGATCGCGTCGGCGTTGGCGGCGTCACCCTGCGGCTCGCGCTCGCATGCGCGATGCTGCCGGCCAACCGTGCCGGCGAGGTGATGGATCGCCGTGGCGAAGCGCACCGCCGGTGGTCGAACCAGGTGGATGGTGAGAGTCGGCTTCGACCATCGCTATCGACCGCCGCTGCGCCACCCGACGCTCGCACGTCACCTCAACGCGATCATCGTCCCGTGACCGACACGCCGGGGTGGCCGAGCGGCACCGCGACCGCGCCTGCCGGCGCGACGCCGACCCGCGGTCAGGCCGCGCGGCGCTGGGTCGTCGCGGGCTGCGGCTGCCGTTCGACGGCGGCAGGGGCGCCCTCGTCCAGCCGGAAGGTGGAGACGCGACGGGTCAGTGCTTCGGCCTCCTCCGCCAGCCCGCGCGCGGCGGCGGTCGCCTGCTCGACCATCGCGGCGTTCTGCTGGGTCACACCGTCCATCTCGGCGACGGCCGTGTTGACCTGTTGCAACCCGGTCGCCTGATGGTCGGCCGAGGTCGCGATCGCGCCGACCAACGCGCTGATCTCGGCGATCCGCGCGATGATTCGCTCGAGCGCCTGACCGGTCTCGCTGACGAGCCCGACACCGGCGTCGACCTGATCGGTGGAGGCGGTGATCTTGGTCTTGACGTCGCGCGCCGCGTCCGCCGAGCGCTGTGCGAGCGCGCGGACCTCGGAAGCGACCACGGCGAAGCCCTTGCCCGCGTCGCCCGCGCGCGCCGCCTCGACGCCCGCGTTGAGGGCGAGCAGGTTGGTCTGGAAGGCGATTCCGTCGATCACGCTGATGATGTCGCTGATCTCGTGCGAGGCGCGCTCGATCCCGCCCATCGCCTCGACCGCGCGGCGCACCACGTCGCCCGACTGCTCGGCCTCGGCGCGCGTGTCGCGTACCACCGTGTTGGCGCGGGTCGCGCCGCTCGCGGTCTCGCGCACGGTGGCAGTGATCTGCTCCATCGCCGCGGCGGTCTCCTCAAGGCTGGCCGCCTGCTGCTCGGTGCGGCGCGACAGGTCGTCCGACGCGAGATTGATCTCACCCGAACCGATGGCGATGCGACCCGCCGCGCCGGTCACCTCCGCCAGCGTGGCGCAGACGCGCCGCCGCATCGCCTCGAAGTCGCTCGCGAGTGCCTGATAGTCGCCGGGGAGCGCGGCCAGCGGGGTGGCGAAATCGCCGCGCGCCAGCGAGTCGAGCGCGCGGCCGAGCTTGTCGGTCACGTCCTTGCGCGCGGCCTGCTCGGCCTGGAAATAGGCGGCGAGTGCGACGTCCATGTCGAGCAAGGCGGTGCGCACCAGCAGCGCCGCGGCGGCGCGGCGCCGTGCCAACGGGCGCAGCGGTGACCAGCGCAGCAACCGTGGCAGCAGGTGATCGAGCACGCGGGCGTAGCTGCTGATGTACCAGGTCGGCGAGAGGCCGATCCGCGCGTGGACATGGCCGATCTGCGTGGCGCGCGCCTCATAATGCGTATCGGGCTCGCCGCCGAACAGCGCCTGCCAATGCTCCAGCTGCTTGGCGCGGGCGTGGTCCATCATGGCCTGCGAGCCGAACATCGCGGCGGCGGCCGGCTCGGCGCGGATCCTGTCGTACAGCTGATCCAAGGCGGCGGGGGCGTGCGCGTCGATCGCGCGCCGGATCGCGGGGAAGAGGCGATAGTGGGCGCGCGTGAAGCCGAAACGCGCGAGCTTGTCGGAGAAGATAGGAACGGACATCGGGCCCCCGTGGAAGTCTGCTGTCCATTCCTATCGATTTCAGGTTAACGATCGTTTGAGTACAGTGTTCGACTGACGTCGGATCAGAATTCCGACCAATCGTCCTGCGCCACCGCGAGCGCGGTACCGTTGGTGCCGGTCACGCTGCGCTGGCGCGCGCCGCGCGCGATCTCGCGGCCGGCGCTGGCCGCGCGCGACTGCAGCTCGTGGACCGGCGAGGCCGCGGGAACGATCGCGGTCGCGGGTCGGCTCTTGGTCAGGCGAAAGCGTGCCACCTGCGCCGCCAGCTGGGTGGCTTCGTCGGCCAGGCTACGCGCCGCCGCAGTAGCCTCCTCGACCATGGCGGCATTCTGCTGTGTCACCCCATCCATCTCGCTGACCGCCGTGTTGATCTGCTGCAGCCCGGTGGCCTGGTGCTTGGCCGAATTGGCGATCGTCGCCACCAGCGTGCTGATCTCGGCGATCCGGGCGATGATCCGCTCCAGCGCGCTGCCGGTCTCGCTGACGAGGCCGACTCCCGCGTCGACCTGCTCGGTCGAGGCGGTGATCTTGGCCTTGACGTCGCGGGCGGCGTCGGCCGAGCGCTGTGCCAGCGCGCGCACCTCGCTTGCCACCACCGCGAAGCCCTTGCCCGCGTCGCCCGCGCGCGCCGCCTCGACGCCCGCGTTGAGCGCCAGCAGATTGGTCTGGAAGGCGATGCCGTCGATGACGCTGATGATCTCGCTGATTTCGTTGGAGGCGCGCTCGATCCCCCCCATCGCCTCGACCGCGCGACGGACGACGCCGCCGGAATGCTCGGCCTCCTCGCGGGCGCCGGTGACGGCACGGTGCGCGCGATCGGCGCCATCGGCGGTCTCGCGCACGGTGGAGGTGATCTGCTCCATCGCCGCGGCGGTCTCTTCCAGGCTGGCGGCCTGCTGCTCGGTCCGCTGCGAGAGCTCGTCCGACGCGCTGCGAATGTCCGCCGCGCCATTGTCGATGCCCTGGCTGGCCGCGGTCACCGCGCCGAGAACGTCCGACATCGCCTCCATCGCGCGATTGTAGTCGAGGCGCAGACGATCGTAGTCGGCGTAGAAGGCGGTCTCGATACGATAGGTCAGATCGTTCGCGGCGAGCCGCTCGAGCCCCGTGCCGAGCGAAGTGACGACGACCCGTTGCGCCGCCGAGGATTCCTCCAGCGCGACGCCATTGCGGCGGAACACGTCCATCGCCTTGGTCATGCGGCCGACACAGTCGCCGTGATCGGTGTAGCGGATCGGCGTCGTGAAGTCGCCCTTGGCGAGTCCCTCCATGCGCACGACCGTGTCGACGTACGGATCACAGATCAGTTTGCGCGCGACCAGCGTCACGAACACGATCGCGGCCCAGGCGCCGCCCGCGACACCGAGCAGGCGCGCGTCCGCCGTCGCCCACGCCGTGGTTGCCACGGGGACGGCGGCCAGCGCGCCGAAGGCGAGCAGCAGCGCGGTGAATTTCGTCCGGATCGGCGCCTGCGCCTTGAACCAATGAATCATAGGGCTTCCTTCCCACCTTCCCGGGTCGGACCGCGTGGCGGACCACCTTCTCCAAGCTGCCGGTATACCGAATCAACTAAACTTAGGTAAATGTTCTGCTGCATAGAACGCAGGCGCGACGAGCAAGAAGAAGGCGATGTGCCAGAATAAGGATAGATGGTCCGAGCTGACCCAAAGTGACCGCGTCGACCGGGTTCTCGGCGGTTTTTCAGGAAATGCGTAGGAACTCAGGTAAGTCTTGATCCAGGCTGAAGCTGGCAAGTGTCCAGATTAGTGAATCTGCAGGTAACGACGACAACTCACTAAGGTTGATCAAGAAACCGAGAGGTGGCGCGCCCGGAGGGACTTGAACCCCCGACCAAGGAGGTAGAAGCTCCTTGCTCTATCCAGCTGAGCTACGGGCGCCCGCCGATGCGCCTAGCGCGGATTGAAGCCGAAAGGAATGGCCGGCATGATCGCGCGCATGGCCGAGCCCCCGCATACCCCGCCGCCGACCGACGCCGCGCGCGTCGTCGCGGCGCATTTCCGCTACTATGACCTGGTGATGGCGGCGTTCGTCGCGATCCTGCTGCTGTCGAACGTGCTCGGCGCGGGCAAGGTCGCGCGGGTGGCGCTGCCCGGGATCGGCGACTGGCCGTTCGGCGCGGGGATCCTGTTCTTCCCGGTCAGCTATATCATCGGCGACGTGCTCACCGAGGTGTACGGCTATGCGCACGCGCGACGCGTGATCTGGGTCGGCTTCGCGGCCACCGTCTTCATGGCGGCGATGGCCTGGGTGGTGGTGGCGCTGCCGCCCGCGCCCGACTGGGGCAACCAGGCCGCCTATGAGGCGGTGTTCGGCCAGGTGCCGCGGATCGTCTTCGCGAGCATGTGCGCCTTCTGGGCGGGCGAGTTCGTCAATTCCTACGTGCTCGCGCGGATGAAGGTGATGACCGAGGGGCGCCACCTCTGGATGCGCACGATCGGCTCGACCATCGCGGGGCAGGGGGTGGACAGCCTGATCTTCTACCCGCTCGCTTTCCTCGGCGCGCCGGGCTGGACGCCGCACCTGGCGGTGGTCGTGCTGTTCACGCAATGGGCGCTCAAGACCGGCTGGGAGGCGGCCCTGACGCCGCTGACCTATCTAGTGGTCGGCTGGCTCAAGCGGGTCGAGGGCGTCGACGTGTATGATCGCGACACGAACTTCACGCCATTCCGCGCGCGGCTGTGAGCCGGGGGACGCTTCACCGAGCGAGGCCGCTCAGGCGCCCACCGTCTCCAGCAGTCCCTCGAACAACCGGCGCCCGTCATCACCGCCATGCGCCGGCTCGACCCGACGCTCCGGGTGCGGCATCAGGCCGAGCACGTTGCCCTGCGCGCTCAGCACGCCCGCGATGTCGCGCGCGCTGCCGTTGACCGGCTCGGCGTAGCGAAAGGCGACCCGGCCCTCGCCCTCGAGCCGGTCGAGCGTGTCCGCGTCGGCGACGTAGTTGCCGTCATGATGCGCCACTGGGAAGACGACCCGCTCGCCCGCGGCATAGCGGCTGGTGAAGGCGCTCTGCGCGTTGTCGACCGTCAGGCCGACGTCGCGGCAGACGAAGTTGAGCCCGGCGTTGCGCATCAGCGCGCCCGGCAGCAGCCCCGCCTCGGTCAGCACCTGGAAGCCGTTGCACACGCCCAGCACGGGCAGGCCGCGCTGGGCGCCGCTCGCCACCGCCCGCATGATCGGCGACCGCGCCGCCATCGCGCCCGAGCGCAGATAATCGCCGTAGGAGAAGCCGCCGGGCACCGCGACCAGCCCGACGCCCTCGGGCAGCTCGGTGTCGCGATGCCACACCATCACCGGCACGCGCCCGGTCACCCGCTCGAGCGCGACCGCGATGTCGCGATCGCAGTTCGATCCCGGGAAGACGATGACCGCGGTCTTCACGCGCGCTCGATCCGGTAGTTCTCGATAACCGTGTTGGCGAGCAGCTGGCGGCACATCGAATCGACGTCGGCGTCGGACGTGCCCTCGGCGACGTCGAGCTCGATCAGCTTGCCGACGCGCGCGCCGGCGACGCCCTGGAAGCCGAGACCCGCGAGCGCGTGCTCGATCGCTTTGCCCTGAGGGTCGAGCACGCCGGGCTTGAGCGTGACATAGATGCGCAGTTTCATGGCTGCGCGCTATGCCGCGCCGCGCCGTGCGGGGCAACCTCCCACCGCGGCGCGGCCACGATCACTTGCCGCGGCGCTTGCGATGGCTCTCCATGTCGAGCACCGCGGTCTCGCCGCCCTCGGGAAATAGGCCGAGCCGGCGCGCGACCTCCTGATACGCCTCGACCTCGCCGCCCAGATCGCGACGGAAGCGATCCTTGTCGAGCTTCTCGTTCGACTCCATGTCCCACAGCCGGCAGCCGTCGGGGCTGATCTCGTCCGCGAGGATGATGCGGCTATAGTCATTGTCCCAGATGCGGCCGAACTCGAGCTTGAAGTCGACCAGCCGGATGCCGACCCCGGCGAACAGGCCGCTGAGGAAGTCGTTCACCCGGATCGCCAAGTCGGCGATGTCGTGCATCTCGTCCTGGCTGGCCCAGCCGAACGCCGCGATATGCTCGTCCGAGATCATCGGGTCGCCGAGCGCGTCGTCCTTGTAATAATATTCGAGGATCGTGCGGGGCAGCTTGACGCCTTCCTCGATCCCGAGCCGCTTCGACAGCGAACCCGCGGCGACGTTGCGCACCACGACCTCGATCGGGACGATCTCGACCTGGCGGATCAGCTGCTCGCGCATGTTGAGGCGGCGGATGAAGTGGGTCGGCACGCCGATATGGTCGAGCAGCGTGAAGATATGCTCGCTGATGCGGTTGTTGAGCACGCCCTTGCCGTTGATCGTGCCCTTTTTCTGGGCGTTGAAGGCGGTGGCGTCGTCCTTGAAATATTGGATCAGCGTGCCGGGCTCGGGACCCTCGTAGAGGATCTTCGCCTTGCCCTCGTAGATCTGCCGCCGCCGTGCCATCGCTCACCCTCGGAAAAGGAGCGCCCCGGCGGAGCAGGTCGCGCGGCCGGGGCGGGAATCATGCGGCCTATAGGGGAAGGGCGGGGTGGCTGCAAATCGCCTTAGCGGGCGAAGGCGCGCGCGAGCAGTCGCTTGGTCTCGGCCCAGGCGGGGGTGTCAGGCGCGACCAGTTCGACATGACCCGTCGCGGGTACGGTGTGGAGCGTGACGTCGTCTCCCGCTGCCTCGGCGCGGGCGACATAGTCGGTGGCGAGGCGATAGGGGATGATACGATCCTCGCGGCCATTGACGAGGTCCTGCGCTACACCGAGCGGCAGCAGCCGCGGCACCGACGTGTCGGCAAAAGGATCGCCGCGGCCACTGCCGACCAACCGCGCGATCACCTCGGTGCCGCAGCCATTGTCGGGGCTGGCGGCGGTCGCCTCCAGGTCGGGCAGGCCGCCGAGGCTGATGACATGCGCGATCGGCAGCGGGGCCGCGCGGCGCAGCGGGCTGTTCGCGGGAAGGCGGGTTCGTCCCGCCAGCCACAGCGCGAGATGGCCGCCGGCGGAATGACCGACCGCGACGATGCGGCGCAGGTCGAGCCCGAGCGCCGGTTCTTCGGCACGCAGCAGGTCGGCCGCCGAGGCGGCGTCGGCGAACGTGCCGGGATAGCCGCCGCCGGCGCGATCGACGCCGCGATAGTCGATGTTCCACACCGCATAGCCGGCGCGGCGCAGGTCGTCGGCGACCCAGTCCATCAGGCGCCGGTCGGCGATCCCGGTCTGCCAGCAGCCGCCGTGGACCATCAGCACGGTGCGATACGGCCGCGCGCCGCCGCTGGGCAGCCACACGTCCACCTTCTGCATCGCGTCTTCGCCATAGGAGAGCGTCCGGTCGGGCGACGGGCGCGAGCGCCCGGTCAGGTCGGCCCAGGTGAGCGGTCGGTGCGGCGCGATCGGGGCGGTCATCGGCGCGGAGCATGACGCGAGCAGCAGCGCGGCGGCAAGCCCCACGCGCGTCACGACGAGGCCTCGCTCGGGGTGCGGGTCGGCGCGGGGGCGGGGCGCTTGCCACGCTCGCGCCACAGCGCGGGCAAGGTCAGCAGCGCCACGCCCGCCACCGCGCAGAGCGTCCGCGCCCAGACCGGGAAGGGGCCGTAGCGCTGGTCGACGTAGTACACGCCGTAGACGATCGCGACGTGCCACACATAGACGTAGAGCGAGTGCCGGCCGAGCAGCCGCAGGAAGGGCATCGAGAACAGCCCGCGCACGACTCCGGCGACTTGCCGCACCCAGGCACGCGCGTGCTGCGGGCCGGCGATCGTCAGCCACGCCAGCCCGATCGCTACCGCGGCGAAATTGATGAGATAGACCAGGCTGAAGTCGGCGCGCACCTCGAGCAGCTCAATCCGCTTGATCACCGTGTCGGACAGGATGCCGCGGGCGGTGAGCAGCCGAATCGGCAGGAAGAACAGGCACACCGCCAGCGCGATCTTGGCGACGCCGCTGGCGTCCGGGCGGAACAGCCGGTGCCACTCGATCCGGCCCGAGGCGGTCAGTGCGCCCGCGATCATCCCGGAGAAGAACACGATCTGCCAGCCAAGCAGGTTGAAGCCGGCGCGCAGCCCCTGACCGTCCGAGGCGGTGAACCACCGGCCGAGCGGATCCGTCAGCGCGTGCTGGAAGCCGAGCTGCCCGGCCAGCCACAGCAATCCCGAGACGGTCGCCACCAGCGCGACCCGCCCATCGAGGCACAATTTCAGGATCGGCGGTGCCACCAGCATGTAGAGGACATATTGCGGTAGGATGTCCATCACCGTCGGTTGGAACACGAAAGTGGCGATCGCGAACAGCCGCAACGGCTCGCCGGTGAGGCTGGTATGGCCAAGCCAATTGCCCCACAGCCGCGCCGCGTCGGGCAGCACCAGCCGCGCGAGCAGCACCGCGATAACGATCCCCATGGCGTAGCGATACAGCTCGAAGGCACGCGCCCAGACCAGCCGGCTCGCCGCGGGCGCGCCGAGCTTGAGCATCTTGCGGCCATACACCAGCCCGATCATCAGCCCGGACAGGAAGACGAAGCCCTGTGCGTCCTCGACATAGGCGAATTGATTGTGATTGATCCGCTGCAACCACAGCTCGCCCTGGAAGACGAGATGGTTGATCAGCATGAAGACGAGGAAGAAACCGCGCAGGCCGTCGATCAATCCGTAACGTGGCAAACAGCGGCTCCCGTGCGCGGCGTGGGTGCGCGGCGGCCCGAGGCGCACCGGCGCACCCGCGTGTAGCGCACGATCCGCGCCGATCGATCCCGCCGCGCCTCCGCTCGTCCCGGAAAGCGCGGCGGTGATCGCTCAGCGCGCGCGCTTCGGGGCCGCTCGCCAGGGCGCGGCGAAGCGTCGGCGCTGCAAGGCAGCGATCCCCGCGATCAGTGATTCGACGAACGTATGGACACCGCCGGACAGCGTCTCGTGATGGCGGGCAAAGGCTTCGCTCTCGAAATCCATGTTCATGACCGTCCTCCATCGCTGGAGCCTCTCGTATACACTTCGCAGGTGCAGCATGCCAACAAAGAGCTGGCCCGCGTTGATAAGTGACGCTTATGCTACAAACATGCGCGAGCTCCCGCCGCTCGCCGCCGTCCGCGTGTTCGAGGCCGCGGCGCGTCACGAGAATTTCACCGCCGCCGCGGGCGAGCTGGGGATGACCCAGGCAGCCGTGAGCTATCAGATCCGGCTGCTCGAGCAGCGACTCGGGGTGCCCCTGTTCCGCCGCGAGCGCCGCCGCGTCACGCTCACCGAGGCGGGGCGTCGTGCCGGCGCGCAGCTCGCCGCGGCGTTCGATTCGATCGACGCCGCCTTCGCCGGGCTGCGCGCCGAGGACGAGGCGGTGCTGACCGTCTCGGTCACCAACACCTTCGCCAACACCTGGCTGGCGTGGCGGCTCGGCGGCTTCCACCTCGCGCATCCGTCGACCGCGGTGCGGCTGTGGACCAGCAACGCGCTCGCCGACTTCGCGGCCGATGAGGTGGACGTCGCGATCCGCTCCGGGCCGGGCGGCTGGCCGGGGCTGGCGCAGCACGAACTGCTGCCGCTCGACTTCACGCCGATGTGCTCGCCCGGCTTCCTCGCCGAGCAGGGCGGGCGGCTCGATCCCGTCGACCTGCTCCAGCTGCCGCTGATCAGCGCGCAGGATCCGTGGTGGGCGCAGTGGCTGCGCGAGGCCGGGCTCGACGTGGTCCAGGCGCGGCGGACCGGCATGCGACTCGACTCGCAGGCGCATGAGGGGCACGCCGCGATCGCTGGGCAGGGGGTGGCGATGCTGACGCCCTTCTTCTGGCACAACGACCTCGTCGCCGGGCGGTTGGTGCGACCCTTCGCGCAGCTCTCGTCGATGGGGGAGGCCTATTGGCTGGTCTACCCGGAGGCGCGCGCGAAAGTGCTCAAGATCCGGCGGTTCCGCGAGTGGCTGATCGAGGCGCTGGACCGCGACCGTGCCGCCGCTGGCGGCTGAGCCGACCCGCCACGGCCGCGGAACGGTTGTGGAACAGGGGCGTGCGCTGCTAGCAGCCTGAGCCATGGCGACCGACGCGACCGCTCTTCCCCCCGACAACCCGCCCGTCGGCGTGCTCGACGCGCCTTTCGACAGCGCGCTGTCCGAACGATACCTCGTCTACGCGCTCTCGACGATCACCGCGCGCTCGCTGCCCGACGTGCGCGACGGGCTCAAGCCGGTCCACCGCCGGTTGCTGTGGGCGATGCGGCTGCTGCGGCTCGATCCCGCGGCCGGCTACAAGAAGTGCGCGCGCGTCGTCGGCGACGTGATCGGCAAGTACCATCCGCACGGCGACCAGTCGGTCTATGACGCGATGGTGCGGCTCGCGCAGGATTTCGCGCTGCGCTATCCGCTGGTCGACGGCCAGGGCAATTTCGGCAACATCGACGGCGATAACGCCGCGGCCTATCGCTACACCGAGGCGCGGCTGACCCAGGTCGCGATCGACCTGATGGACGGGCTCGACGAGGACGCCGCCGAGTTCCGCCCGACCTACAACGGCGAGGAGCAGGAGCCCGAGCTCTTCCCCGGCGCCTTCCCCAATCTGCTCGCCAACGGCGCGGCCGGGATCGCGGTCGGCATGGCGACCAGCGTGCCGCCGCACAACGCCGCCGAGCTGCTCGAGGCCGCCATCCTGCTGGTCGACAAGCCGGATGCCGACGATGCCGCGATCCTGCAGCATGTCAGTGGCCCCGACTTTCCCACCGGCGGCCTGCTCGTCGACGCGCCCGCGATCATCGCCGAGGCCTATGCCACCGGACGCGGTGCGTTCCGCGTGCGCGCACGCTGGGCGGTCGAGCGCGAGAAGGGCGGCGGCTGGACGATCGTCGTCAGCGAGATCCCGTACGGCGTGCAGAAGGGCAAGCTGATCGAGCAGATCGCCGCGCTGATCAACGACCGCAAGCTGCCGATCCTCGCCGACGTGCGCGACGAGAGCGACGCCGAGATCCGGCTGGTGCTCGAGCCGCGCAGCCGCACCGTCGATCCGCAGGTGCTGATGGACGGGCTGTTCCGCCTCTCCGACCTGGAGACGCGCATCCCGCTCAACCTCAACGTGCTCGACAAGGACCGCACGCCGCGCGTGATGTCGCTGCGCGAGGCGCTGGCAGCCTGGGTCGAGCATCAATTCGTGGTGCTGCGCCGGCGTACGGAGCACCGGCTCGGCAAGATCGCCGACCGGCTCGAGCTGCTCGGCGGCTATATCATCGCCTTCCTCAACCTCGACCGCGTCATCGAGATCATTCGCACCGAGGACGAGCCCAAGGCGGTGATGATGGCCGAGTTCGCGCTCACCGATCGCCAGGCCGAGGCGATCCTCAACATGCGGCTGCGCTCGCTGCGCCGGCTGGAGGAGATGGAGCTGCGCCGCGAGCGCGACGCGCTGACCAAGGAGCAGGACACGCTCACCCAGCTGCTCGGCTCGGAGGCGCGCCAGCGGACCCGGCTCAAGCGCGACTTCGCCAAGGTACGCGACCGCTACGGCAGCGAGACCAAGCTCGGCGCGCGCCGCACCACGATCGAGGAACAGGCCGCCGCGCGCGAGATCCCGCTGGAGGCGATGATCGAGCGCGAACCGATCTCGGTCATCCTGTCAGAGCGCGGCTGGATCCGCGCGATGAAGGGACATGTCGACCTCTCCGCACCCGAGACGATGAAGTTCAAGGAAGGCGACGGCCCCGCCTTCGCCTTCCACGCGCACACCACCGACAAGCTGCTGCTGGCCGCGGGCAACGGGCGCTTCTTCACGCTGGCGGCGGATAAATTGCCCGGCGGCCGCGGCTTCGGCGAGCCGGTGCGCGCCTCGATCGACCTCGACGGCAGCGTGCCGATCGTGGCGCTGCTGCGTGCCGGCGCGGCCGAGCGGCTGCTGGTGGCGGCGAGCGACGGGCGCGGCTTCCTCGTGCCGAGCGCCGAGGTGATCGCCGAGACCCGCAAGGGCAAGACGGTGATGACTCCCAAGCCTGGGGCCCGGCTCATCGTGGTCCGTCCCGTGGCGCCGGGGGACGACTTCGTCGCGGTGATCGGCGACAATCGCAAGCTCGCGCTGTTCCCGATGGTCGACCTGCCCGAGATGACGCGCGGGCAGGGGGTTCAGCTGCAGCGCTACCGCGAGGGTGGGCTCGCCGACGCGCGCACCCTGGTGTTCGCCGAGGGCCTGAGCTGGGCGATGGGCGGGGGCAGCGGGCGCGTGCGCACCGAGCCCGACCTGTCGGCGTGGCGGACCGCGCGCGGCGCGGCCGGCCGGATGCCGCCCAACGGCTTTCCGCGCGACAATCGCTTCTGACCTCCGCCCTCGGCGGGTCGGCGAAGCGTCCCATCCCGGCACGTTGACGGATGACAGCTAAATACAACCGATACGGCCCAACTTGCTTTCCGTAAGCCGGCCTTAACCGTTGCGATCTAGGACAGATCGTGATGGCAACGCGCTCTCCCCTGCTGGTGACGGCATCGGCCGACTCGAATCCCGCCGTGCACGACCGCGCCGCGGTTGCACCCGGCTTGGGCCTGTCCGCGGCGAACGGCTCGCTCGAGCTCGTGCCGATCCCGCTGGTGATCGCGCGCCTGCGCGCCGGGCGAGTCGATTATGAGAACAGCAACCCCGCCTTCGTGCGCGCGGGTCTGCAACAGGAACGCGCGATCGACCCGCTGATCGCCTCGTTCCTGCGGACGGGCCATGACCAGGCCGAGATCAACTGGTCGACCGGCGAGACGGTGGAACGGCGCCATTATCGCCTCAGCTTCGCGCTGATCCCTGATCGGCCCGAGCCCACCGCGGTGGTCTCCTTCGTCGACCAGACCGCCGAGGTGCGCACCGAGGAGACGCTGCGTCGCGAGATGGCGACCGACAGTCTCACTGGTCTGCCTAACCGCGGCGGCTTCACCGACTCGCTTGAGGCGATGATCGAGGAAGGCGCGGCGCGCTGGGCGGTGCTGATGATCGACCTGGCGCGATTCAGCCGCTTCAACGCCTGCCTCGGCTCGCTCACCGGCGACGAGCTGCTGATCACGGTGGCGCGGCGGATCAAGGGCGCGCTGCGCAGCCGCGACGTGCTGGCGCGCACCGGTGGCGACGAGTTCGGCGTGCTGCTCACGATCGACCAGGACGATTACGAGGCCGACCATGTCGCGCGCCGCATCCGCGAGGCACTGGCCACGCCGTTCCGGCTGAGCGACTTCGAGCTGCGCGTCTCCTGCGCCATCGGCATTGCCTTCGGCGACTCGGCCACCGACGACGCCGAGGACGTGATCCGCCACGCGCAGGTGGCGATGAAACGATCCAAGGCGACGAAGAGCGCCGAGGCCTACCAGACCCGCGCGCTCGACAGCGCGCGCGAGGAGTTCGCGATGGAGACCGCGCTGCGTCGCGCGATCGAGAACGAGCAGCTCCATCTCGTCTATCAGCCCATCCTCGATCTCACCTCGGGCAAGGTCAGCGGATTCGAGGCGTTGGCGCGCTGGACCGACGAACAGGGCACCAACGTGCCGCCGGTGCGCTTCATCCCCGTGGCCGAGGAATCGGGGCTGATCATCCCGCTGGGCCGCTGGGCCGTCGACACCGCGATGCAGACGCTCGCCGGCTGGGACCGGCGCTGGGGCGGCGAGTGCGGCGCGGCAGTGGCGGTCAACGTCTCGCCGATCCAGCTGCAGCGCGATTCGATCCCCGGCATGGTCGAGCGCGCGCTCGGCGGGGCGGGGCTCGGCGGTGGGCGGCTGAAGCTCGAGCTGACCGAGAGCGCGATCATCGCCGATCCCGATCGGATCGCGGGCGTGCTGATGGCGCTCAAGGAGCTCGGCACCGTGATCGCGATGGACGATTTCGGTACCGGCTTCTCCAACCTCGCGTCGCTCCACACGCTGCCGATCGACCTGCTGAAGATCGATCGCAGCTTCGTCACCGGCATGCTGACCGACCGGGACCAGCTCGCCATCGTGCGCGCGATCCTCGGTCTGTCCAAGGCGCTGGGGATGGACACGGTGGCGGAGGGGATCGAGACGGTGGAGCTGGGGCAGACGCTCGGCGCGCTCGGCTGCACCTTCGGCCAGGGCTATGCCTATGCCCGTCCGCTCGACGCCGAGGCGGCCTATGCCTTCCTGGTCGCGCGCAACACCTGAGCGACTTCCCCGTCGGCGATCGCCTCGGCGCGGGCGGCGTCGGGGAAGCCCTCGGCGACCCAACGATCCTCGACCCGTCTGAGCACGTGCGCCACCTCGGGCCCGCGCGTCAGCCCGCGTGCTACCAACGCGCCGCCGCCGATCGGCAGGGTGGGGGGCGTCCAGTCGCGGAGCGGGGCGGGGTCGGCCCCGGCGAGCAGCAGCCGGTCGAGCGCGCTCGCGGTGCCGACGCGGTAGCCGAGCGCGCGCGCACCCTCGTCACCGGCACCCGCGCTCGCCTGCACCAGCCGCTTGCGGTCGGCGTTCGAGAGCTTCAGCCGCGCACCCACTCCCTCGGCGGCGTCGGACGGGAGCAGCGCGGCGAGGCGGCGGATCGGATCGGGCGCGACCCCGGCGGCATGCTCGCGCTCGGCCACGGCGCCGAGCCGCGCCACGCCGTCGCGGTCGATCTCGGGCAGGACCGGCCGGAAGATGCCGCTGTCGTGCATCAGCCGCACCGCCGCGACCGCGCCGGGAGCGACGAGCAGCTTGAGCAGCTCGGCGGCGACGCGCTCGCGGCTCAGTGCCATCAGGTCGTTGGCGCGCGCGACGCAGGCGGCGAGTCCGTCGGCGTCGATCGTATCGCCGAAGCGCGCGTGGAAACGGAAGAAGCGCAGGATGCGCAGATGATCCTCGGCGATCCGGCGATGCGGGTCACCGATGAAGCGGACCCGCCGCGCGGCAAGGTCGTCGAGCCCACCGAAATAGTCGTGGACCGCGCCGCTGACCGGGTCGGCGTAGAGCGCGTTGATCGTGAAGTCGCGCCGCGCCGCGTCCTCACGCCAGTCGTTGGCGAAGGCGACGACCGCGTGGCGCCCGTCGGTGGCGACGTCGCGCCGCAGCGTCGTCACCTCGACGACCGAGCCCTCGCTGACCGCGGTGATCGTGCCGTGCGCGATCCCGGTCGGCACCGAGCGGATCCCGGCGCCCTCGAGCCGGCGCACCACCTCTCCCGGTACGAAGGGAGTGGCGAGGTCGATGTCGGCGACGTCGAGCCCCAGCAAGGTATCGCGCACCGCCCCGCCGACGTAGCGCGCGTGACCGCCGGCGGCGTCGAGCGCGCGCTCCAGCGCCGCGAGACCCGGGCGGGTGCGCCACGGCGCGTCCGGCAGCGTCACGCCGCCCATCGCAGCCGCCGCGACAGGTTGACGATCATCCCCGCGGTGGCGCCCCAGATGCGGCGCTCGCCCCATAACAGCTCGACGTAGGCGCGCTCGCGTCCCTGGAAGGTGGCGGTGCGCGCGTTGTGATTCGCGGCATCGAGCAGGAAGTCGAGAGGCACCTCGAACACCGCCGCTACCTCGGCCTCGCTCGCCACCAGCGGCAGATCGGGTGGTACCACCCCGACCACCGGCGTGACGCAGAAGCCGGTGCCGGTGCGATAGCGGTCGGACGCGCCGATCACTTCTACCGCTTCCCGCGGCAGCGCGATCTCCTCCTCGGCCTCGCGCAGCGCGGCGGTGACCGCATCCTCGCCGGGATCCAGCCGGCCGCCCGGGAAGGCGACCTGGCCGGCGTGACGGCGCAACGTCTCGGTCCGCTGTGTCAGGATCACGCCAGGGCGCGCACGGTCGGTCACCGCGACCAGCACCGCCGCCTCGGTCAGCGCGGCGACGCCCGAGAGGTCACCGTCGTCGCCCGCGATCAGCGCGGTCGCCTCGTTCGACACCAGGGCAGCGGCGAGCTTCTCGGCCAGCGTCATCGGGGCTGGAGCGCGAAGAAGGCGCCCGCGCTCCACACACCCGGCGGCGTGTCGTCCGCCGCGAGCGCGCGCTCGGCGAGCTCATAGTAGAGCGGCCGCGCCACCAGCGCCTCCAGCCCACCGCGCACCAGCAGATAGGGGCGAGGGCCGTCGTCGCGCTCGACGAAGCGCAGCGGGTGATCGGCCGAGGCGGTGACCACGTCGCCGGTGTTGAGCCGGAAGGCGAGGGTCGAGCCGCGGCCCTCGCCCTCAGCCTTGAGCTCGACCGCGACGAACGCCGCGTCCTCCACCGCGATGTCGAGCTTCTCGACGGGGGTGACCAGCACGTGAGCGCCGTCGGGCTCGCGGCGCAGGATGCGGCTGAAGGCGCGCACCATCGCGGCGCGCGTGATCGGGCTGCCCTGATGGTACCAGGTGCCGTCGCGCGCGATGCGCATCTCGCTGTCGCCGCAATGGGTCGGGTTCCAGCGCTCGACCGGGGGCAGCTGGTCGCTCTCGGCCAGACGCGCGATATCGGCGACGGACAAGGAGCTGAAATCGGGCGGGGGTGCCATCGGCATGCGCGCCAGTTAGGGCGCGCGGAGCCGGCGGTAAAGGTTCAGGCGGCGGCGGTGACGCGTGGCGCGATCTCGCCCGCGCCGTGCGGCACCCCGGCACCGCGGGCGAGCAGCCGATGGCGCTCGACCGGCCCCGGCAGCCGCCAGTCGGCGGTGGCCGCCGCGCTGAAGCCGAAGAAGCGGCCGTAATATTCCGGGTCCCCGATCAGCATGAGGTCGAGCCCGCGCGAGTCGGCGGCGGCGAGCGCGGCGGCGGTCAGCCGCCGCCCGAGGCCGCCCTGCTGCCGCTCGGGAGCGACGGCGACGGGACCGACCAGCACCAGCGGTATCTCGCTGCCGTCGTCGCCGAGGAAGCGCACCGGCCAGCACTGGATCGTGCCGAGCAGCGCCCTGTCCTCGATGACCGCGAAACTCAGCTCCGAGAGCGGTGCGGTGCCGGCACGCAGCCGATAGGCGGTGCGGGCGTGCCGATCGGGGCCGAAGGCGCGGTCGAGCAGCGACTCGACCGCCGCCGCTGTCACCGTCTCGATCGCCACCAGCTCGGCCACAGCATGTTCCCTCGCACCCGGCGGGGGACGCGGGGCGCGCGCGCTTTAGCGGGACCGTGCCCGAACGCAACCGCGATCGCCCCC
The DNA here is from genome assembly GCF_014193405.1 of Sphingomonas sp. BK069. NCBI lineage: Bacteria > Pseudomonadati > Pseudomonadota > Alphaproteobacteria > Sphingomonadales > Sphingomonadaceae > Sphingomonas > Sphingomonas sp. BK069. The sequence continues at coordinate 312,265 of NZ_JACHZH010000001.1, forward strand.
GAATCGCCACGATCGTGCCATCGCCGCGCCGCGCTGGACTCGGAGAGCGACCGCGTCCACCTGCGCCCGCTGGCATGAGCGGCCGCGGCGCGGCCGAGCGCGGGAGCCCGAAGATGGACGACGACACGCTGGAGCTGGAGGTCCATGACCTGGTGGTGCAGGTGCTCACCGGCATCTACTCGGAAGAGACTCACCTGCCGCAGCCGCTGCGGATCTCGCTCAACGTGCTGCTCGATGCCCCGGCGCGCTATGCTCCCGACACGCCGCTGAGCGCCTCCAAGAACTACCTCGATCTGCGCCACGCCGCGACCGACGCACTCGCCACGGCGGGTCACTTCACCCTGATCGAGGCGGTGGCGGACCATATCGCCGAGACGCTGTTTCTACAGGATCGACGCGTCCGCCGAGTCACGGTCAAGATCGTCAAACTCGCCATCGCCGAGGCGGGCGAGTCGATCGGCATCACCCTCGTGCGGCATCGCCGCTGATCGAGGTCGTGTTCGTCCCATTTCGGCACGGCCCGAGCTGCTCGATCACGTAGCGATAATCGGCTTGCGCCTGGGCCGAATCGTCCGGCTCGAGCGAGGCGGTGGCGCGCTCGGGCAGCGTCGGAGGCAACGCGCAGGCGAGCCGATACCACAGCAAGGTGTCGCGGCCCGGCGCCGCCGCGGCATCGTCGATGATCTCGGTGAGCGCGACCGACCAGCGCGGTTGCTCGCCGGGCCGCCGCAGGATCGACAGCGCGGCGGGGCGATTGTCCTCGGTAACGAGGAAGATCTGCGTCTCGCCCTCGCCGGGCAGCGCGCCGGGCACGTGGAAGGCGCTGCGGATGTCGGTGATGATCGGCGGCGCGTCGGGCGCGCTGGCCTCCTTGGCAATCTGTCGCGCTAGCGAATCGGTCGCCGGGCTCCAGTCGCGCTGGGCTCCCGGCGTGACGAGCTGCACCTGGTCGGGCCGCCCCGCGACCGGGCGTGCGAAGGCGAGCACGCGGCGCTTCTTCAGGTTGGGTGCGCGGCCCCGCCAATCCGGGGCAGCGTCGACCACCCAGCCGACCCGCTGCGGGATCGCACTCGTCCCGCGTACCAGCGTGCCGACGTCGGCCTCGACGTAGAAGCGCGTATGCCCCGGCGCGAGACCGGCCGCCTCGTCGCCCTTGATCTTGGCGGCGGAGCGAATCGTCGCGTCGATGATCAGCGGGCTCTGCACCACCAGATCGGCGAGCGAGGCATAGTCCACCGCGGGTGCAGTGGCGGGCGCCGGCGCTCCCTGTGCGGCGAGCGACGCCGGTGCCATCGAGGAAAAAGCGAGCATGATCGCGAGCAGCGCGAAGGGGGCTCGCCTCGGGGATCGAATCTGGCGTAGGATCATGGCTGCTGGGTACGTGAACCTGCCTGAACGATACAGAAATAAATCTGTCGCCGTTCGTTTGTACGTTTGTTGCGCCCGACAAAGCGTTTGCGTCCCCAAAACGGGCGCGATAGGACTCGACGGTCTGTGGCCTGCCCCAAGGGATGCTACGGAACGGTTAACAACCCAGGCCGGATCCGCTCCGGCCACCCAAGGGCCGCAGGATGAGGGAGTTTCGTTGCTGAATGGCCTATTCTGACCAGAAGATGAGCGGAGGGAAGATCGGCGCGCTGGTGATCGTCGCGCTGATTCACATCGCTCTCGGCTATGCCTTCGTTACCGGCCTCGCGACAAATTTCGTCAAGAAGCAGGTTGAGAAGCTGAACACGTTCGACGTCGAGGAGCCACCGCCCCCGCCGCCGGACGAGCCGCCGCCCCCGCCGCCCGACGTGCCGATGACGCCGCCGCCGGTGGTGTCGCCGCCGCCGATCGTGCAGAATCCGAACCCGCCGCCCGTGACGGTCGCGACGGTTCCGACTCCGCCGCCGGTCTATGTGCCGTCGCCGGTCGTCGCACCGCCGGCGCCACCCGCGCCACCGGCGCCGCCGAACCCGATCAGCAAGGCGGCCGGTCTGAAAGGTAACCCGGGCCAGTTCTTCGGTGCCGACAATTACCCGCCCTCGGCCATCCGCGCCGGCGAGCAGGGGCGTGTCGTCGCCAAGCTGACCGTGGGAACGGACGGCCGCGTGACCGACTGTTCGGTGACGACGTCGAGCAACTCCTCGGCGCTCGACCAGGCGACCTGCCGCATTGCCAAGTCGCGCGTGCGTTTCTCGCCCGCGCAAGATGCTGCCGGCAATCCGATCGCGTCCAGCTACACCCTTCCGGTGCGCTGGGTGCTTCCGGAGAATTGATCCGCGTGAACGTGGCGACGCGGATGCGTCTGCCGACAACATTTTGGCTTAAGGAAGACGAAGAATGATCATCAACATCCTCGCCGCGGGTGGGGCCGCGGCAGCCGAGAACCAGTTCGGCCTGCAGCAGGCGCTCAAGGAAGGCGGCATCATCTCGCAGTCGGTGTTCACCATCCTGGTGATCATGTCGGTGGTGTCGTTCTACATCCTGTTCTCGAAGCTGTTCGAGCAGCAGAAGATCATCAACCAGGCGAAGCGCGTGCGCTCCAACTTCTGGACCAGCAACTCGCTGCGCGAGGGTTCGGCCAAGCTCGACAAGAACTCGGCGTACAAGCAGCTGGTCGATGATGGCCTGGCGGCGCAGGAGCAGCACTCGAAGCTGACCGATCCGATCGAGGCGCATGACTGGCTGCACGGTTCGCTGGCGCGCTCGGAAGCCGCGATCAACTCGAAGCTCGGCGGCGGTCTGGCGTTCCTGGCGACCGTGGGCGCGACGTCGCCGTTCATCGGTCTGTTCGGGACCGTCGTCGGCATCTATCGCGCGCTCATCAAGATCGGCGCGTCGGGCGATCCCTCGATCGACAAGGTCGCGGGTCCGGTCGGTGAGGCGCTCATCATGACGGCGCTCGGCCTGGTCGTCGCCGTGCCGGCGGTGCTGGCGTACAACTGGCTGCAGCGCCGCAACAAGTCGATCTCGGAGGACCTGTCGGCCTTCTCGAACGACGTGCTCGGCTTCCTGGCATCGAACGGCGCGGTGCGCCCGTCGCTCGGCACCACCCCGGCGAAGGCCCCGGTGAAGCCGGCCACGGCGACCGCGACCGCCGGCCAGGCCGGTGGCGTGCAGACCCGCCCGTAAGGCAAGGGTATAAGGCGGGGTCCCCTCGGTGCGACCCCGCCGATCACCGGCCGCCGCTCTGCCGCTCCGCGACGGAGCGGGGCGAGGCGGAACGAAGGAATAGGAAAGCCTGATCCATGGCGATGAGCGTTGGCGGTGACTCCGCTACTGAAAAACCGATGTCGGACATCAACACGACGCCCCTCGTGGACGTCATGCTGGTGCTCCTCATCATCTTCCTGATCGCGGTCCCGGTTGCCATCCAGACGGTGAAGGGCATCACGCTCCCCAACGTCCGGTTCGATCCGACCACGACCAAGCCAGAGAACGTCTCGCTGTCGGTCACCGCGGCGGACGGCGCCTGCAAGGTCTATTGGGGCGTTACCCCGGTGACCCACCAGGAGCTGCTCGATCGCGCCGTCGCGAAGCTGAAGGCCGAGATCGATCGGCAGGGCGGGCCGGGCAATCCCGACCTCGAGCTGCCGGAAGCGCACGTGCGTGCCGACGTCAACACGGACTGGCGCTGCGTGGCCGGAACGATCTACAACATGCAGATGGCCGGCTTCGCGAAGGTCGGATTCATCTCGCAGCCGAAGACCGGCGAGGCCGGCTGAGGCCGAGGGACAGGAGTAGCTGACATGGCAATGAGTGCAGGCCGCGACGATGGCGAGCCGATGATGGAGATGAACACGACGCCGTTGATCGACGTCATGCTCGTGCTCCTCATCATGTTCATCATCACCCTCCCGGTTCCGACGCACGCGGTGAAGGTCGACCTCCCGGTCAATGATCCCAACCAGCGCAAGCCCCCGGTGGACCCGGTCAAGAACAAGATCGCGATCGACGCGGCGGGCAGCGTCACCTGGAACGGCACGCCGGTGAACTCGACGGTGTTGCGCCAGTATCTTGACCAGTCGGCGGCGATGACCCCGGAGCCCGAGCTGCAGTTCCAGCCCGATCCGGCGACGCGCTATTCGGTGGTCGACCAGACGCTGGCCGACATCAAGCGCTCGAACATCACGAAGCTGGGCTTCGTCGGCAACGAGCAATTCTACAAGGAATTCTGAGTCGGTTTCCGGTTCGGTGAAGCGACAGGGCGGTCCCGCGGGGCCGCCCTTTCTGTTTGATCGCGGCGCGGTCAGCGCCTGCGCTGCGGGCGGAGTGGACCAACGGTCACGCCGAGCGGCGTAGCGCGGTGAGCGCGTGCGACGGCGCCGGCGTCGGCTCGTCGAGGCAGAAGCGGTCGATCTGTTCGGTCATCGTCCGTACCAGCGCGTCGAGCCGGCGCACCGCCGCGGTCGCCTCCTCAACCACCGCGACATTGTCCTGCGTCGTGCCATCCATCTGCGCGACCGCATCATTGACCTGCTGGAGACCGATCGACTGCTCGCGCGCGGCGTGCGAGATAGCGGCGACGAGCTCGGCGGCCTCGATCACGCGCGCTTTGATCCGCGCTAGCGCGTCGCCGGCTTGGTGACGAGTCCGACCCCGGTATCGACCTGGCGGACCGACGCGGTGATCCGCGCCTTGACGTCATGTGCCGCGTCGGCGGATCGCTGCGCCAAGGCGCGCACTTTGCTCGCCACCACTGCGAAGCCGAGCCCGGCGTCGCCGGCGCGTGCGGCCTCGATCCCGGCGTTGAGCGCGAGCAGGCTGGTCTGAAACGCGAAGCCGTCGATCACGCTGATGATCTCGCCGATCTCGGCGGATGATTGCTCCAGCGCGATCATCGCTTCGGTCGCGCGCCGCACCGTGTTGCCCATCTGCTCGGCGTCGACGCGTGCATCGGCGACCATGGTGTTAGCCACACCCGCGATGTCGGCGGTCTCCTGCACCGTCTGGGTGATCTCGTGCATGGCTGCGGCGGTGGTGGCGAGCGAGGCGGCCTGTCCCTCCGTGCGTCGCGAGAATCGTCCGACGCCGCGCGGAGCGTGTCCGCGCTGGTGGCGAGCTCGGCGGTGCTGCTGCGTACCGTCGCCAGCGCGGCCCCAATCGCCCCCATCGCCACGTTGAGGTCGCCGCCAAGCGTGGCGAATTCGCCCGCCATGGCCTGATCCACCCGTGCGCTGAGATCGCCGTGCGCGAGTGACGCGAGTGTACGACCGATCTGCTCGACGATCTGGCGCGCCTGTTCGCGCTTCGCCGCTTCCGCCAGCGCGAGCTGACGCTGCAGGTCGGCCAACGACTGCGCCATCTGGCCGATCTCGTCGGAGCGGCCTAGCATTGTCACGGTTACCGGCGCGTGCCCCGCAGCGAGCTCATACATGCTCAAGCGCCAGGATAACACTGCGCCGCGTGATGATCAGGCCGGCGACCAAACCACAGCCGGTGAGCAGCAAGACTGCCGCGATCAGCCTGCGGCCGGCCCGTAGCTCGACCGCCTCCGCGTCGGTGCGCAGCGTGCCGGTGCGGGCGGTGAGCGACTCGATCTCGGCGTCGGCGACCCTGGACGCAGCGCGCTCGGCGGGCCGAACCTCGCGATGCAAGCGCCGGAGGGCGCCGTGGCGATCGCCGCGCTGCGCCTGCCGCGCCACCGCCTGAAGTGCGTCGAGCACGCGGTAGGAGAGGGCGAAATAGCCTGGCGGCAGCGTGTTGCCGGCGCCGTGTCGGAGAGTCCGGAGGCCGGCCCGCATCGTGCGCGATCGTGAGGCGAACTTTCGCAGGATGATCGGCAGCTCGGCCGGTTCGTCCTCGGTGACGAGGTTGAGCGCGTCGCGCTGGAGCGAGCGGCTGAGCGACCGGATTTCACTGAGAAGGACCACACGGTCCTGAGTCGTCGCGGCGACAGCGTTGACGTCGTGTACCTGTCGCGCGGCGCACCAGGTGAAGCCGGCCAAGAGCCACAGCAGCGCCAACGCGCCGAGGAGTGGCGTGAGCAGGCGGGCGGTGACGCTGCGTTTCAGCAGATTGTCTCGATGCCGGTCGTGCGGTGATGTTGCGGGAAGGGACATGCCGGTGGATGAGGATGAGAATGTCACGAGCGGGTCCGTTCGGTTGGTCTCTTTCTCCGCGCGCTAGCTTTCCGGTCGATCTGGGGCAAATGGCTGTGAAGCTCATGTTGATAATGACGTTATGGAACGATGACTTCGATTTTCCATCAAAATGCGACCTGCCTTTCAGTATCGCGTCCGGGCTGTGACATAATTAAGAAGGGCGGGCATTCTCTAGTTACTTGGTTAAGCTGGACTCGCGACACGGAGGGTCGATCAGCTTGCACCGCGCTCACTTACCCATTTCAGTGATTACAAGAGGCGGGCGCCCCGCGCAGATCCCGTTGCATGGCTGTCAGAAAAGTGACATGATGCTGTCACAAAAACGTAACCGGGACAACTGTCCGGGGACATAGGAGATAGGATCATGCGCACCTCGGGATGGGTCGCCGTCGCCACGCTCGTCGCGCTCGTGGCCGGACCCGCGGCCGCCAAGGACCGGGTCGGCTACCAAGCGATCTCGGCCGGCAGCCTCGCTGAGGCGGAGCAGACGATCGACGCGGAGCGCGCGATCTTCCCGACCCGCCCCGAGCTGATGCTCAATCTCGCCGCCGTGTACGCGCGGACCGGACGGGTCACGCAGGCGCGCTCGCTCTATGGCCAGGTGCTGGATCAGGAGCCTGTCGCGATGGACCTGGCGGATGGCAGCGTGCAATCCTCGCACGCGCTCGCACAGCGCGGCCTGTCACGTCTGGGGTCGACGATCGCCTCGCGCTGACCCGCTGCTCACGTGTGCCCGTGGCGGCAAAATTACAGTAGTTACCGGTGCGCAACAGTCACGGCGGGTGTGTCGAGCGTTCTGCGACGACAACGGCATCTATCAGCGGAGCAGGGGCGCAAGCGCGCGCTCGCCTATCGTGGTCGGTTGATCGTACCGAAGGCGGTCACAGTGGGATCGCGGTATCTGCCAATACCGCTGGATCGATGCGGGCGCCCGCGCTGACCAGGGCTTTCCCGCGGGCGAAATCGCGCACCGCATTGACGCAATCCAGCGCGATCACCCGGCCGGCGCGGCGATAGATCACGCTGAAGCGGCGGTTCGCCGGTGCGCCACGAACGATCGCCTCGTCGTGCCCGGCGGAGAGTCCGACCGTCTGAAGCCGCAGGTCATATTGGTTCGACCAGAACCACGGCACCGCCGCGTACGGCTCGTCGGTTCCGGTCAGGTGTTTGGCCACGGTGCCGGCCTGGTCGGTCGCGTTCTGGACCGACTCGAGCCGCACCAGGGCACCGCCAGCGTAGGCGTTGCGGTGCGCGGCGGCATCGCCGATCGCGTAGACGTCGGGGAGGCTGGTACGGCAGAGCGGGTCGACGATCACGCCGTCACCGCCCTCGGCGCCGGCGGCGAGCAGCGGTGCCACGGCGGGGATCAGGCCGATGCCGACGATCACCATCTCCGCCGGGATCCGTTCGCCGTCGCCGAGGCGCACGCCCGCTGACGCACCGTCGCTCGCGACGACCGACTCCACCTCCGCGCCGAGTCGCACGTCGACTCCGTGCGCGCGATGCTCGGCCGCGTAGACGTCAGCGAGCGCGGCGCCGGCGACGCGGGCGAGCAGGCGCTCGCGCGCCTCGATCACGGTGACCTGGCGGCCCAGCGCGGTCAGTACTGCCGCCGCTTCCAGCCCGACATAGCCGCCGCCGACCACCGCGACTCGTTCCACGCGCGACAGTTCGGCGATCATGCGATCGACGTCGGCGCGGCAGCGGACGGTGTGGACACCCGCCAGGTCGTGGCCCTCGCAGGCGAGCCGTCGCGCGCTGCCCCCCGCCGCCCAGATCAATCGATGGTAGTCGATCACACGACCGTCCCCGAGGGTCACATGCCGCGCCGAGGCGTCGACCGCGACCACCGCCCGTCCCAGCAGCAGCGTGATGTCGCGCTCGTGCCAGAAGGTGGCAGGACGGATGAGCATGCGTTCGAACGCGCGCTCACCGGCCAGATACTCCTTCGAGAGCGGCGGGCGCTCGTAAGGGAGCTCGGGCTCGGCGCCGATCAGCAAGATGGTGCCATCGAAGCCGCGCTGGCGCAGCGCCGCGGCGGCCGCCGCGCCGCCGTGGCCGGCGCCGACGATCACCACGTCATAGCGCTGCCTGTCGTTCCGTTCGCCGTCGCCCACGCCTGCCTCCTCGTCCATGGCCGGCGTCCCGCATGCGGGATGCAGCGCGCGGGTGGCAAGCGCGCGTTGCGTTCGTCACCACGCGGGTGCTAGCCGCGGTGGGTGACGACATCGCCCGCATCGCCTGAGCCGTTCCCGACGCGCACGCAGCGCCTCCGCTCCGCCACCGACGTGGCGCACCGTCGACTCGATGATACGATCATGGCGCTCGACCCTTTCGGCGATCGCTCGCGGTACGCGCGCCTGCTCGCGATCCACCGCGACTTCCACGCGCTGATCGCGCCGCTCTACGCCGCACCGAGCCTCGCCGCGCTAATCCCCGACCTGGCCGCCCGCGCGCGCCTCTCGGCGGTGGAGCAGGATGCCGCCGACCTCCACGTCCCGCTCGCGCCGCCGCCGCCGCCGCGCTTTGCCGCCGAAGTCGCGCCGGACCGCGGCACCGCGATCGGCTGGCTCTATGTCGCCGAGGGGTCGAGCCTGGGCGCGGCGATCCTGCTCAAGGCGGCGATGACGCTGGGCCTCGGGCCAACCTTCGGCGCGCGCCACCTCGCCGGCCATGCCGACGGCCGCGCGCGCCACTGGCGCAGCTTCACCGCGGCGGTGGACGCGGTCGCCCTGTCGGCCGGGGAGGAGGAGCGCGCGGAAGAGGGCGCGCGCGAGGCGTTCGACGCGGTCGCCGCGCTGGTGCGACGCGCCGCGCCGTAACGCACCGTTTCGTTTCGCCGCGCTTGCCAGCGTCCGCCCGCGCCGCCACCTCCTCCCGGTAGCGAGGCGCCGACGGCGCGGGAGTAGCACATGAAGAAGATCGGTTTCCTGTCGTTCGGCCATTGGTCGCCGACGGCGCAGTCGGCGACGCGCTCGGCCAGCGACGTGCTGTTGCAGTCGATCGAACTGGCTGAGGCGGCCGAGCAGCTCGGCGTCGACGGCGCTTACTATCGCGTCCACCATTTCGCACGGCAGCTCGCCTCGCCGTTCCCGCTGCTCGCTGCCGTGGGGGCCCGCACCAAGCGGATCGAGATCGGCACCGGCGTGATCGACATGCGCTACGAGAACCCATTCTACATGGCGGAGGATTCGGGTGCGGCCGACCTGATCGCGGGCGGGCGGCTCCAGCTCGGCATCAGCCGCGGCTCGCCCGAGCAGGTGATCGAGGGGTGGCGCTACTTCGGTTATGCGCCGGGCGAGGGCGAGAGTGACGCCGACATGGGGCGCCGTCACGCCGAGGTCTATCTCGAGCTGCTGAAGGGCGAGGGGTTCGCCCAGCCCAACCCGCGGCCGATGTTCCCCAACCCGCCGGGGCTGCTGCGGCTCGAGCCGCACCCGGCGGGGCTGCGGCGACGCATCTGGTGGGGCTCGGCGTCGGACTCGACCGCGGTCTGGGCGGCGCGGCAGGGGATGAACCTGCAGAGTTCGACGCTGAAGAAGGACGAGAGCGGCGAGCCGTTCCATGTCCAGCAGGCGCGCCAGATTCGCGCCTATCGCGCGGCCTGGGCCGAGGCGGGACACGACTGGGCGCCGCGCGTCTCGGTGTCGCGCTCGATCTTCGCGCTCGTCGACGATTGGGACCGCGCCTATTTCGGCCAGGCCGGCGGCGACGATCAGGTCGGCGTGATCGACGCCATGCGCGCGGTGTTCGGCCGCTCCTACGCCGCCGAGCCGGACCGCCTCGTCGAGCAGCTGCGCGCCGACGAGGCGATCGCCGAGGCGGACACGCTGCTGCTCACCGTGCCCAACCAGCTCGGCGTGGACTATAACGCGCACGTGCTCGAGGCGATCATGACTCATGTCGCGCCGGCGCTCGGCTGGCGCTGACCCACTCCGACGAGACGCGCGTGCCGCGGTGGCTTGACCGTTACGGCAGGGTGCGGGATAGCGTGCGCGTCGACGTGGGAGAGACCGGGCAGATCCGGCACCGAAGGAGCAACCGCCCCGGAAACTCTCAGGTAAAAGGACCCGCCGGCGCCAACATCTGGAGAGAGGCGCGGCGACGCGTCCGCCGACGGGATAGCGATCTCAGGCACAAGGGACAGAGGGGCATGGGCCGCGGCGAGCGGTCGGGGAGAGCGCGTGCCGACCGAGTCCCAGATGCTGCCGCTCGATCGCGGCGCGACACGCCCGATCAGCGTGGCCGAGCTGTTCACGATCGGCGTTGGCCCATCGAGCTCGCACACGGTCGGGCCGATGCGCGCCGCGCACGACTTCGCCGAGCGCGCCATCGCGGGCGAGCGCGCGCCGCGTCATGTCAGCTGCGCGCTGTACGGCTCGCTCGCGCTGACCGGGCGCGGCCACGCCACCGACACGGCGACGCTGCTCGGGCTGGCGGGCTGGTTGCCCGAGCGGCTCGACCCCGACACCGCGCCCGCGATCGTCGCCGCGGTCCGGGAGACCAAGCGGCTCTCGCTCGGCGGTGCGCGGACGATCGCGTTCGACGCGGAGGACGACCTCGTCTTCCACCCGCGCACGTTCCTGCCGCAGCACCCCAACGGCATGTGCTTCACCGCGACCTATGACGATGGCGCGACGCTGGAGGAGACCTATTTCTCGATCGGCGGGGGCGCGATCCTGCGGCTCGGCGCGCCGCCGCTCGCGCACAATATCGCGGTGGCGCATCCTTTCTCGTCGAGCGCCGAGCTGCTGGTGCGCTGCGAGGAGACCCGGCTCAGCATCGGCGCGCTCGTCCGCGCCAACGAGGAGGCATGGCGCTCGCCCGCGGAGAGCGACGCCTTCCTCGACTCAGTGCGCGACGCGATGAGCGCCTGTATCGACCGCGGCATCGCGCAGGAAGGCACGCTGCCGGGCGGGCTGCGGGTGCGCCGCCGCGCGCGGGCGCTGCACGAGTCCCTGTCGCGGTGCGGCCCGGAGGATCGCCCCGCCGCGGTGTTCGAGTGGGTCAGCCTGTGGGCGATCGCGGTGAACGAGGAGAATGCCGCGGGCGGCCGTGTCGTCACCGCGCCGACCAACGGCGCGGCGGGCGTGCTGCCCGCGGTGCTGCGCTACTACGAAGAACTCGTGCCGGGTGCGACGCGGGCCGGCGCGCGTCACTTCCTCTACACCGCCGCGGCGATCGGCATGCTGTATAAGAAGCGCGCCTCGATCTCGGCCGCCGAGATGGGGTGCCAGGGCGAGGTCGGCGTCGCCTGCTCGATGGCGGCAGGCGCGCTCGCCGCGGTGCTGGGCGGCACCGACCGGCAGGTGGAGAATGCCGCCGAGATCGGCATGGAGCACAATCTCGGGCTCACCTGCGACCCGATCGCCGGGCTGGTCCAGATCCCGTGCATCGAGCGCAACACGATGGGTGCGGTCAAGGCGATCAACGCCGCCTATCTCGCGCTGCGCGGCGACGGCAGTCACGTCGTCAGCCTCGACGCGGTGATCGAAACGATGCGACAGACCGGCGAGGACATGCGCAGCCAGTATAAGGAGACCAGCCTCGGCGGTCTGGCCGTGAATGTGGTCGAGTGCTGACAAGGGGCGGAGTCCGCGCTGACCTCCGCGATCAGTTCACCGCCATCAGCTGCGACGGGTACGGCTGCGCCAGCGCGACCGCGTCCTCGAACGGACAGCTGAGCCAGCGTTCCTCGTCCTCCTCGTGGAGCAGCACCGGCATCGCCTTGGGATGGATCGGTGCGACCAGCGGGTTGGGTGCGCACGTCAGGAAGGCGAACACCGCGCCCTGCTCCGTCGGGCGCCACACGCCGGCGAAGCTGACGATCGCGCGGCTCGGCACGTCGAACCAGTGGAGCGGGAGCTTGCCGTCCGCTGCGCGGTGCTGGCCATACTCGCTGAAGGCGGTGAAGGGCACCAGGCAGCGCCGCCGCGGGTTGGCCAGCGCCGAGCGCCAGAAGGGCGAGGTGTAGTTGCGGACGTTGGTGATCTTCTTGGTGAGCAGCACGGGCCTGCCGGTTGCCTTGTCGATGCGCTTGCCCGGCACCTGGTGCGGGAAGCCCCAGGCCATCGCGTCGAGCGCGCGGCCGGCGTCGGTTTCGCGCACGACATAGGCGGGGCGGTCAGGGAAGAGCTCGGGCGGCGGCACTTCGAGGTCGGGCGGGAAGGGCACCGCGACGCCGTAGCGCGTTGCCAGTGCGATCTGCGCCTCGGTCATACGGTAGCGGTTGCACATCGCCGGCAGGCTGCCCGATCGCAACGATCTCAGCAACATATCGCGGGCGCTCGCCACCCGGCAGCTCGACGTTCGCGCCTCTGAGCCGCCTTCGGACACCATCGCCGGCGCACGAGATTAAGCGATGAGTGGCGCAGCGCGCGCGTCACGCCCGCACACCGTGATGCATGTTGTGGCGCGACCTTGATCCAGGTGTATCCCGTCAGGTGACGGGAGACGCCATGTTCAATCCGCTCGCGGCGAAGCTGAGCAGCTTCACCGATCTGGCCGACGGCGACGTGGCGGCGCTCGACGCGCTGTTCGGCGCCCCGGTGACCGGCCACGCCCACAGCGACGTGATCCGCGAGGGCGATCGTCCCGAGCAGGTGATCCTGCTGCTGCGCGGCTGGGCGTGTCGCTACAAGGTGCTCGAGAACGGGTCACGACAGATCGTCGCCTACCTCGTGCCCGGTGATCTGTGCGACCCGCACGTTTTTATCCTAGACGTGATGGACCACAGCATCGGGCTGTTGACCGACGCGACCCTCGCCTTCATCTCGCGCGAGGCGATCATCCGCCTGACCGACTGCTGCCCCAAGATCGCGCGCGCTCTGTGGTGGTCGACCCTGGTGGACGAGGCGGTACTGCGACATTGGCTGGTCAACCTCGGCCAACGCGACGCCTTCGACCGCGTGGCCCATCTGTTCTGCGAGTTGTGGGACCGGATGCGGCAAGTGTGCCTCGACGCGGGCGACGCGCTCGAGGTCCCGCTCACGCAGGAGCAGCTCGGCGACACCATGGCGCTCACCACGGTGCACACCAACCGGGTCATCCAGCGGATGCGTACCGAGGGCCTCATTTCCGTGACCAGGAAGATGATCCGCGTGCACGACATCGAGCGGCTGCGCGCGATGTGCGGCTATGATCCGACCTACCTTCACCTGCGCCGGCGCGCGTAGCCGCTGCGGCCGAGCGGCAGCGCGCATCGAAGAACGCGCTGCCGCGTTGAAGGCTGATGACCAGGCAAGATACGCTCGACGTGAACACCGCGACGGCAGACCAGTTGGACGCGGTCCCAGGTCTGCGGGGGCACGGCTTCGAGATCGTCCGCTATCGCGAGGAACGAGGCCGCTTCACTGACCTTCGCCAGCTCGACGAGGTTCCCGGGCTGAGCGGCAAGTGCGACGATAGCCGCGCGTCGTTGACGGTCGGTAACGGCTGACGCGCGGGCCTACATCCAGCGGTCCCGGCGTGCCCACTTCGACGCTGGTCACGCCGGACAATCGTTACCTCGTGGTGCGAGGGCGGCTGTGGCGGCGCTCCGATCCGCGCCTCTCCGAGCAGGAGCGGGAGCGCCTGGTGGGTGAGTTGATGACGGCACGCCGCGCGGTCGCCGTCGCGCTGCGCGCCGGCCACGGCGAGGCGCTGCGATCGGCACGCGCAGGCGTCCAGGCAGCGAAGGTGGCGCTGGGCGAGCGCGGACCGCTCTGGTGGGACGATGGTGCCCCCAATTACACCAGACGCATGGCGCGAAACACGCCCTATGCGAGCTGGTACGAGAGTGTATTGGCGTGATATGCGCGCGGCTGACTCTCCCTCTGGCGCGGCGCGGCACGACGTCACACGGGGTGGCACAGGTCGTCGTCGTCGCTCGGCGTGCGCGGTTCACGTCCTCACACCATAGCTGTGCCAGCAAGGTGGACGGGGGTACGCTGCCGGATCGGCCGAACGGCGGTGAGAGGGATGCGGTGAGATAAGGCTGTGGTCGGGGAGACAGGATTCGAACCTGCGACATCCTGCTCCCAAAGCAGGCGCGCTACCAGACTGCGCCACTCCCCGACGCGGTTGCCGGCCTAGTCGCCGCGGCGCGGCGACGCAAGCTCGGGCGGACAAGCGAAGGGGCACCCGCGGGTGCCCCTAGCCGATCCCGACGCTTCACCGGCTCCAGCGCTCAGCGCGTCGCCGGTTCGGCCGCGACGTTGCCGGTGTTGCCCGCATCGTCGCCGAAGTTCGTCTCAGCACCGGCGAGCATCGCCGCGGCACTGTCGTTGGCGGCGGCCTCGGCCATCGCCTCGAGATTGTCGGCGCGACGCTCGAGCGCGTCGGCCATCATCTCGGTGTTGTTCCCGATCGAGGCGGGTTCGGGGTTGCGGTCGCACGCGGTGACGCCGAGCGGCGCGACAGCGGCGAGCAGCGGAAGCAGCGAGCGCCTCATCCTCCCGAACCCGACCCGGTCGATCACATGTTGTGCGCGGCGTCCTCGCCGGAGTCGCGGACATTGTCAGCGGCCGAGTGGATGTTCTCGGCAACCGCCTCGGCATTGTCCTCGGCGAACGGGTTCGCGGTGGTGTTCGACATGTCGGCGACGTTGCTCGCGAGCGCGTCCATGTTGTCCGCCATCATGTCGGCGTTGTTCTCGACCGCGGCGGCCTCCGGCGACTTCGAGCAGGCGGCGACCGACATCAGCGACGCGGCGGCGGCGACGAGCAGGATCTTCTTCATCTGAATGCTCCCAAGCATCATAAACCATTCGCGGCCGACCCCAACGCCGTCGCGAACGCTCGCCATACCCTACCGCCGCGGGGGGTCAATAAGCAAAATTCATCTCTCCGAAAGGTTGCGACGAACGGTGACGCCTGCCGCAGCTCCTCGCGCTCACGGCCGCGGCACCGGCCCGATCTCCTCCGGCGCGTCGGCGACGACGGCGAGCATCGTCGTCCAGGCCGCGACATTCTGCCGCAGCTGCTCGGGATCGACCCGCTCGAGCGTGTCGTCGGGCGTGTGGTGCGTGTCGAAATAGCGCAGGCCCGATTGGTTGAGGTCGACTCCGGCGACGCCCGTGGCGATCGTCGCGGCGATGTCGGTGCCGTCGCCCGCCTTGCCCGCGCCACGCACGATGCCGAGCGGCGAGAGCGCGCTGGCGAGCCGGTCGCCGACCGCCGCGGCGCTCTCCGGCAACGAGGTCTCGAAGCGCCACACGCGGTCGGCGCCGAAGTCGCTCTCCGCCGCGATCGCGTGGCGCTCCTTGCCATGGCGCTCGGCATAAGCCGCGCCGCCGAGGCCGCCGACTTCCTCCGCGCCGAACCAGACGACTCGGATCGTGCGCCGCGGGCGATGGCCGCTGTCGAGGATCCGCTTGGCCGCGGCGGCGGTGATCGCCACGCCACTGGCGTCGTCGATCGCGCCGGTGGCGAGGTCCCAGCTGTCGAGATGGCCGCCGACCAGCACCACGCCCGCATTGGGGTCGGTGCCGGGCACCTCGGCGATGACGTTGCCCGACTGGCTCGGGCCGGGCGAGCGCGGGGTGAGCAGCAGGTGCATCCGGATCGGCTGGCCGCGCTTGGCCATGCGCTCGATCAGCGTGGCGTCGGGCACCGACAGCGCGGCGGCGGGGATCGGCTTCACGCCGTCGGGAAAGTCGGTCGTGCCGGTATGCGGCAAGCGGTGGGTGTCGGTGCCGATCGAGCGGATCACGATCGCCGCCGCGCCCTTGCTCGCCGCGACGCCGGGGCCGTTGAAGCGCGTGACGCCGTTGGCGCCGTAGCCCGAGCCGTCCTGCGTCGGCTGCATGCTGTTGCCGACATAGGCGATCTTACCCGTGAGCAAGCCCGCCGGCGCGGCCACAAGGTCACCATAGGTCGAGAACACGACCAGCTCGGCGGTGATCCCCTTGGGCGGGGTCGCGGCGGAGTGGCCGAGCGCGACCAGCTTCAGCTTCTGCGGGAACGGCGTGACGATCTCGGCCTCTTCCTCGCCGCGCAGCCACAGCGGCATGGTGAAGGGCTCGGCGCGGACGTTGCTGAAACCCAGCGCGGTCAGCTTCTTCACCGCCCAGTCGCGCGCGCGCGCCTCGGCGTCGGTGGCGGCGAGGCGCTGGCCGATCTCGGTCGTCAGCCCCTCGACCAGCTCATAGGCGAGCTCGTCCTTCAGCGCGGCGTCGCGCAGCGCTGCCACCTCGGGCGCCACCGCGGCGGGCGCGCGCGGTACCGCGTGCTGCGCGGCGGCGGGCGCGGCGAGCGCGACCAGGGTGGCGAGGGCGCTGGTGGCGAGCGCGGCGATCCGGAGCGGGGAGCGGTTCATCCGCAGCGGCGTAATCAAGCGTTGCCAATTTGCCAACGCACGCCGGCGCGCTTACATGCGCGCCACCGCATTTCCGTCGTACCCAGCCCATGGAGCAGCGCGCCAGATGGCCGTCCAGTACACCTATGTCATGAAGGGTCTGACCAAGACCTTCCCGGGCGCGAACAAGCCCGTGCTCAACAACATCCACCTGCAGTTCATCCCCTCGGCGAAGATCGCGATCATCGGCCCCAACGGCGCCGGCAAGTCGACGCTGATGAAGATCATGGCGGGAATGGACCCGGACTTCACCGGCGAGGCATGGGCCGCCGAGGGCGTGCGCGTGGGCTATCTCGCGCAGGAGCCGCAGCTCGATCCCACCAAGGACGTGATCGGCAACGTCAAGGACGGCGTGCGCCCGATCGCGGACCTGGTCGATCGCTTCAACGCGATCTCCGCCGAGATGGGCGATCCCAAGGACGACACCGACTTCGACGCGCTGATGGAAGAAATGGGCGAGCTCCAGGGCAAGATCGACGCGGTCGACGGCTGGACGCTCGACAACCAGCTCGAGGTCGCGATGGAGGCGCTGCGCTGCCCGCCGGGCGACGCCGACGTCACCAAGCTGTCGGGCGGCGAGCGCCGTCGCGTCGCGCTCTGCCGGCTGCTGCTGGAGAAGCCCGACATCCTGCTGCTCGACGAGCCGACCAACCACCTCGACGCGGAGAGCGTGTCGTGGCTCGAGAACTTCCTCAAGGAATATGCCGGCAACGTCATCCTCGTCACCCACGACCGCTACTTTCTCGACAATGTCGTCAACTGGGTGCTCGAGCTCGATCGCGGCCGCTACTACACCTATGAGAGCAACTACTCGGGCTATCTCGAGAAGAAGGCCAAGCGTCTCGAGCAGGAGGAGCGCGAGGAGGCGGGCAAGCAGAAGGCGATCGCCGACGAGCTGGCGTGGATGCGCCAGACCCCCAAGGCGCGCCAGACCAAGAGCAAGGCACGCATCCGCGCCTTCGACGAGCTGATGGCGAAGCAGGAGAATCGTGTCGCCGGCAAGGCGCAGATCCTGATCCAGCTGCCCGAGCGGCTCGGCGGCAAGGTGATCGAGGCCAAGGGGCTGACCAAGTCGTACGGCGACAAATTGCTGTTCGAGAACCTCGACTTCATGCTCCCGCCGGGCGGGATCGTCGGTGTGATCGGGCCGAACGGCGCCGGCAAGTCGACGCTGTTCAAGCTGATCACCGGCCAGGAGCAGCCCGACGCGGGCACGATCGAGGTCGGCTCGACCGTCAAGCTCGGCTATGTCGACCAGAGCCGCGACGACCTCGATCCCAACAAGAACGTGTGGCAGGAGATCTCGGACGAGCTCGAGGTGTTCCGCTTCGGCAAGCAGGAGCTGGGCACGCGCGCCTATGTCGGCGCGTTCAACTTCCGCGGTCCCGACCAGCAGAAGAAGGTCGGCCAGCTCTCGGGCGGTGAGCGCAACCGAGTCCACATGGCCAAGATGCTCAAGGAGGGCGGCAACGTCCTGCTGCTCGACGAGCCGACCAACGACCTCGATGTCGAGACGCTGCGCGCGCTGGAAGAGGCGCTGGAGACCTTCGCTGGCTGCGCGGTGGTGATCAGCCACGATCGCTTCTTCCTCGATCGTCTCTGCACGCACATCCTCGCGTTCGAGGGCGACAGCCACGTCGAGTGGTTCGAGGGCAATTACGAGAGCTACGAGGAGGACAAGCGCCGCCGAATGGGCGACGCCGCCGACCGCCCGACGCGGCTTGCGTACAAGAAGCTGACGCGCTGACGGGAGCGTCGGGGCGGGTACGAGTCATCGTGCCCATCCCGGCGCCGGTACGCCTTCGCCACGCTAACCGCTTCCCCTCGCGGCCCCGGCTGGCGTAGCTGCGCGAATGGACCGACCCAATTACATCACCCCCGCGGGCTATGCCGCGCTGCGCGCCGAGTACGACCAGCTCTTCGCCGACGAGCGCCCCGCGCTGGTCGAGACGATCGCCTGGGCCGCGGGCAACGGCGACCGCTCCGAGAACGGCGATTACATCTACGGCCGCAAGCGGCTGCGCGAGATCGACCGGCGGCTCGGCTGGCTGTCGAAGCGGATGAAGGCCGCCAAGGTGGTTGATCCGGCCCAGCAGCCCGACCGCACGCGCGTGTGGTTCGGTGCCACCGTCACCCTCGTCGACGAGGACGACAGAGAGCGTGTGCTCACGCTCGTCGGCGATGACGAGGCCGACGCCGGGGCGGGGCGGGTCGGCTGGAACGCGCCGCTCGCCCGCGCGCTGCGCGGCGCCGCGGTAGGCGACCTGCGCCGCGTCCACCTGCCCGCCGGCGAGCGCGACTATGAGGTCGCGGCAGTTTCCTATCCACTCGCTTGAGGAACGGTGAGGCCGGCTAAGCCGTTGATCTTTCAATTAGGAGAGAGACGATGGCGAACGAGAACCCGCGCACCGAGAGCGCGCGCGACCATGACGACAAGGATGTGATCGAGGGCATGATCCCCGGCGGTGAGGCGGTGCCGAGCAGCGGCGGTGATGCGCTGGCACGCGAGGTCGGCAGCGCGGCCGATCTCGGCCAGGTCGACGATCCCGACGGCAGCGTGCGACCGACCAAGCAGGACGATATCGACGCGGGCGTGGCCTATCGCAGCGACAGGGGGTAGGGGAATGAGGGGGCGGACGGCGTCGACGACGGCCCCGACCGTTCCCGCTCCCGAATAGGCGTCGCGAACGACGTGGCTGGGCACAGTCGATGCGCGATTCTGGCCGACCAATCGGGATGTCCTCATAAACATTGACCTGCGTCGTTCCACCGCCGATGCAGCGGCATGCCCGCCGACGAACTTCCCACCCGCAACATCGCGTTGCTGATCGACGCCGACAATGCCTCCTGGCACGCGCTCGACCCAGTGCTGACCGCGCTGGCCGAATTCGGCAGCGTGAACGTCCGCCGCGTTTACGGCAATTGGGTGAAGGAGGCGCTCAAGGGCTGGCGCGACATGACCGTCAAGCACGGCATCGAGCCGCAGCAGCAGTTCGACCTCACCCGCGGCAAGAACGCGACCGACATGAAGATGACGATCGACGCGATGGACCTGCTCCACCGCGGTCGCGTCGACGCCTTCGGGATCATGTCGTCCGACAGCGACTTCATGCCGCTCGCGACGCGGATCCGGCAGGACGGGCTCGACGTCTACGGCTTCGGCAACAGCAATACGCCGGAGGGCTTTCGCAACGCCTGCACGCGCTTCATCGACGTCAACGCGCTGCTCGAGACGACCAAGCCCAAGCGCGCGCGTCGCGTCGAGGTGCCGTTCGACCAGTCGGTGCCGCCCGCGATCGGCACTGCCAGCGCCGCGCCCGCGCGCGCCACGGGAACGGTCGACGATCCCGAGCTGCTCCACCTGCTTCACGACGCGTACGACTCGCTCAAGCCCGACAGGGACGGGTTCGTCGGCCTGTCCGCCCTTGGCCAGCGGGCCGCCAACCGCTCGAGCTTCGACGTGCGCAACTACGGTTACAAGCGGCTCTCCGACCTGGTCGATGCGATCCCCTCGATCGACGTCGATCGGCGCGAGAACCACGTCTACGTACGCTGGAAGGACTGACTTTTTGACCCGACGCCTCATGCCTCTCGCCGCGCTCGCGCTGATCGCGGCGCCCGCTCTCGCGCAGGGCGCGTCGCACGCCGAGCCGAAGCGGCTCTCGGACGACGTCCGCACGCTCGCCGCGCCCGACTTCGGCGGTCGCGCGCCGGGAACGCCGGGGGAGAAGAGGACGCTCGACTGGCTGGTGGCGCGGTTCAAGGCGCTGGGGCTCGCGCCCGCGGGGCCGGACGGCCAGTACCTCCAGCAGGTGCCGCTGATCCATACGCGCGTCGCGCCCGACGCCGTGATGCGCGTCGGCGACGCGGCGCTGGCACAGGGCAAGGAGATCGCGGTGACCAGCGTGCGGCCCGCGGGGACGATCGCGATCACCGACTCGCCGTTGGTCTTCGTCGGCTATGGCGTGCGCGCGCCCGAGGCGCAGTGGGACGACTTCAAGGGCATGGACCTGCGCGGCAAGACCTTGGTCTTCCTCGTCAACGATCCCGACTTCGAGGCGCAGCCGGGCGACGACGCCAAGGGCCGCTTCGGCGACCGCCGGATGACCTATTACGGCCGCTGGACCTACAAGTTCGAGGAGGCAGCGCGGCAGGGCGCTGCCGCCGCGCTGATCATCCATGACACCGCGGGCGCGGGCTATCCCTGGTCGACCGTCAACGCCTCCAACGGCGAGAATTACGACATCGTCCGCGGCGCGGACGACCCGCGCGTGCCGCTCCAGGGCTGGATCGAGCACGACGCCGCCGAGCGCCTCTTCGTCGCCGCCGGGCTCGACCTCGCGGCGTTGCGGGTGAAGGCGCGCTCGGCGTCGTTCCGCCCGGTGGCGATGGGCAAGAGCTTCTCCGCCGCCGCGGCGGTGAAGGTGGAGCGGATCACCAGCGCCAACGTGCTCGCCAAGATCCCGGGTCGCACCCGCCCGAACGAGTCGGTGATGTTCGCGGCGCACTGGGATGCCTATGGCGAGGGGCCGCCCGACTCGAGCGGGCGCACGCTCCGCCCGGGCGCCAATGACGACGCGCTCGGCACCGCGGGCGTGGTCGAGCTGGCGCGGCTGTTCAAGGCGGGGCCGGCCCCCGAGCGCTCGCTCGTCTTCGCCTTGTGGACCGGCGAGGAGCGCGGGCTGCTCGGGTCCGAATATTACGCGACCCACCCGACGATGCCGCTCGCCACCACCGCGGCGAACCTGACGCTCGACATCCTCCAGACCGCGGGTCCGGCCAAGGACGTGGTGTTGGTCGGCCCCGGCCAGTCGACGCTCGACCCGCTGCTCGCCGTGGCGGCGCGCGCGCAGGGACGCACGATCACGCCGGAGACGTTCAGCGAGCGCGGCCTGTTCTACCGCGCCGACCATTTCTCGACGGTGCGGCGCGGCGTGCCCGCGCTGCTGCTGATGGCGCTCGGCGGCGCGTCGGACCTGGCGCAGGGCGGCCGCACCGCCGGGCAGACGTGGCTCGACGCGTACATGGCCTGCTACCACAAGACCTGCGACAGCTGGGACGCGGGCTGGGACCTGCGCGGCGCGGCGATGGACGTCGACCTGTTCCGCGACGTCGGCACCCGGCTGGCAACCCCCGGCGTCTGGCCGAGTTGGAGCGCGGGCAGCGAGTTCGCCGCCACGCGCGATCGGAGCGCCGCCGAGCGGAAGTGATCGTCTCGCGCGATCGGCCCCGCCGTCCGCGGGTCCGGCCGCGAGATCAGCCGCCGCGGCTGCGCCCGAGGTACCAGCTCAGGTTGTTTGGCCCGCGGCTGCGCGCCCGCGGCGGGTTCATCAGGTCGTACACCACGGCGTTCTCGAGCACGCGCTGCACGTAGTTGCGCGTCTCGGAGTAAGGGATGGCCTCGACCCAGTCGACCATGTCGACCGCCCCGGTGCGCGGGTCGCCGTTGGCGCGGAGCCATTTATTCACGTTGCCCGGCCCGGCGTTATAGGCCGCGATCGCCAGCGGATAGCTGCCGTACAGCCCGAAGATGCGCTGGAAGTAGCTCGATCCGAGCTGGATGTTGTAGCCCGTGTCGTCGACCAGCCGCCCGGCGTCGTAGGACAGGCCCAGCTTGCCCGCCTGCTCGCGCGCCGTGGCAGGCATCAGCTGCATCAGCCCGGAGGCGCCCACGGGGCTGCGCGCGGTGCGGTCGAACTGGCTCTCCTGCCGCGCCACCGCGTGGATCATCGTCCACTGGTCCTCGTAGCCGCTTGGTACGGCGACGGTGGGGAAGCCGTTGGCGCTATATTCGGTCAGCCCGTTCTGCATCGCGCTCCGCCCGACCAGCACGCCCAGGTCGGGGCGGCGCAGCTGGCGCGACAGCTCGTCGGCGAGATAATGGTCGGTGTCGCCCTTCGCCACGACCGCGATCTGCTTCACGAACGCGGTCTGGTCCTGATACTGGCCGGTCTGCCCGAGGAACTGCGCGGCGCGGACGATTTCGCGCGCGTAGAAGGCCTGGCGCGCGGCGGGGTCGATCGCGGGCGTCGGCGGCGCGGGCGGGGCGGTGAGGCGGCGCCCGAGATGCTCGATCGCGAGCTGGCCGTAATATTGGTCGCGGTAGCCGGCGGCGCGCTCGAACAGCGCCGCGGTGTCGGGCTGCTGCGCCTTCTCGGCGGCACGCGCCGCCCAGTAGAAGCCTTTCGCCCGCGTCTGCGGCGCCTGGCTGGCGCGACCGTAGCGCTCGAACATGGCGCGCGCGTCGGCCGGGCGGTTGAGCCTGGTCGCGGCCTGGCCGGCGAGCCACGCCAGCGACGTGTAATCGTCGCGCTCGCCATAGCCCTTGGTCGAGACGTCGGTGCCGGGCGGATAGGCGTCGTCGACCTGGCGCGCAATGTCATAGGCGGTCTGCCACTGGCCATCCGCCGCCGCCGCGCGCGCGTTGACCAGCAGCACCTCGTAGAATTTCTCGACATTGCCCGGCAGCGCCATGCCGCTGCGGCTTCGTGCCAGCCAGGAACGCGCGCTGGGCGAGGCGCCCGCGTTGCGCAGCCACGTCGCCTTGTCGGCGATATAGCCCGGGTCGCGCGCTCCGATCGAGTCGCCGCTCGCCGCCAACGACGAGGCCTCGGGCGAGTCGCTGCGGAAGGCGAGCCGCGCCGTGAACAGCGGCCGCGCCGACGCGCTGGTGTAGGGCAGCACGCGCGCCGCCGCCGAAGTGTTGCCCTGCCATAGCAGCGCGTCGAAGCGGCGATCGTGGTCGGCCGGGGTGAGCGCCGAGCCGAACTGGCCCAGCACCGCCGCCTCGTCCTGCGCCGAGAGCGAGCCGAGCCGCCAGGCGGTGCGCGCCGCCTCCTGCGCCTGCGCGCTGGCGCCCGTCGCCATGTACGCGCGCGCGCACGCGACCCATCCCGCGGCGGTCAGCGGCGCCCACCGACGGCAATAGGCCGCGACGCTGGCGGGCGCGACGTTCGGGTCGGACGCCTTGCGCTCCACCGTGCGGCGCATCGCCGCCTCGCCGGGCCAGCCGGGGTGCGCGGTGAGGAAGCTGACATAGCTGTCGAACGGCAGCGCGTCGGTCTGCTGGAGCACCTTCCACTGCGCCAGCGGCTGCGCCATGCCGGGCAGCGGCGCGGCCGGGCTGGAGATCGCGGCGGGGGCCGGGGCACCTTGCGGCACCGACACGCTACCATATTGACTTGCCGCGAGAACCGCGACGCCTGCTGCTGCTACGACGAAGATCAACGAACCTGCCTTCACTCTCTGTACGACGCGACCGGTGGACAGACTAGCGACCCTAGCCGTATCTGCGCTGAACGGCGCCCCCCAATCGGTCGCAGGAGCAAATTCACCTCATGTTCTCCGGTTCCATTCCCGCCCTGGTGACCCCGTTCGACCCGGCCGGTGGCTTCGACGAGCGCGCCTATCGCGAGCTGATCGAGTGGCAGGTCGCCGAGGGCTCGTCCGCGCTCGTCCCCTGCGGCACCACCGGCGAGGCGGCGACGCTGACTCAGCAGGAGCAGTTCGCGATCGTGCGCGTCTGCGTCGACCAGGCGCGCGGGCGCGTCCCGGTGATCGCGGGCGCTGGCTCGAACGACACCCGCGTCGCCGCCGCCAACCTGCGCGCCGCCAAGGAGGCCGGCGCCGACGCGGCGCTGATGGTCCCGCCTTACTACAACCGGCCGTCGCAGGAGGGGATCTTCCGCCATTTCGAGGCACTGGCGCAGGAGGCGCCGCTGCCGATCGTGCTGTACAACGTGCCCGCGCGCACCGTCACCGACATCCTGCCCGACACGCTGGTGCGGATCGTCACCGCCTTCCCGCAGGCCTTCGTCGCGGTAAAGGACGCCTCGGGCGTGCTCCAGCGCGTGTCGCAGCACCGTGCGGCGCTGGGAGCGGACTTCTGCCAGCTCTCGGGCAACGACGATCTTGCGCTCGGCTACAACGCGATGGGCGGGACGGGGTGCATTTCCGTCACCGCCAATGTCGCGCCGCGGCTCAGCGCCGACTTCCAGCGCGCCTGCGCGGCCGGTGACGCGGCGGAGGCGCTGGTGCTGCACGACCGGCTGTTCCCGCTCCACGTCGCTCTGTTCAGCGACGCGTCGCCGGGACCGGTGAAGTACGCGATGACTCGGGTACGGCCAGACTTCCCCGCCGGGCTGCGGCTGCCGATGACGTGGCCGGGCGAGGCGAGCCGGCAGGCGGTCGACGCGGCGATGGCGCACGCGGGATTGTGATGTGCCGGTGGGTTCGACGCACGAGGAAGTGCGTCCTCTCACATTGGTCTAATTGTATCGGTCACTCACTCGTGCCGGCCTGCTCGAGCACGAAGCGCGCGACGGCCTTCCCCGGTCGGTCATTCCCACGCCCTTCTTTCGTCATCCCCGCGGAGGCGGGGATCCAGACACGCAGGTCCTCGATCGGGCCGCCACGTTAGCGTTTATGGATCCCCGCCTGCGCGGGGATGACGACAAGAATATTAAATGACCGAGGGCTTAGGGAAGATGGCGGAGGCAGGGGTGACGACGTCTCGTCGGGACGCCGCCGGCCAGCGAGAACCATGACCGGAAGCGCCACCACGATCTGCCGGCAGAGCCGATCGTCCCGGCCTCATCACGAAGGGCCCGCACGTCCCCCTTTGCCCTGGCGCGCGGCTGCGCCTACATCGCGCGCATGTCGCGTCCCAAGCCCGCCACCTTCGACAAGAAGAAGATCGTCGCCGAGAACCGCCGCGCGCGCTTCGACTATGCGATCGACACCACCTATGAGGCGGGGATCGTGCTCAGCGGCACCGAGGTGAAGAGCCTGCGCTTCGGCGAGGGATCGATCGCGGAGAGCTATGCCGAGGTGAAGGGCGACGAGGTCTGGCTGGTCAACTCGAACATTCCCGAGTTCAGCCACGGCAACCGCTTCAACCACGAGCCCAAGCGCCCGCGCAAGCTGCTGCTGCACGAACGCGAGATCAACAAGCTGCACGGCGCGGTGGCACGCGACGGCATGACGCTCGTGCCGCTGACCGTCTATTTCAACGGCAAGGGCCGCGCCAAGGTCGAGCTCGCGCTCGCCAAGGGGCGCAAGGCGCACGACAAGCGCGAGCATATCAAGGAGCGCGAGTGGAAGCGCGAGGCCGGGCGCGTGCTGCGTGAGCATAGCTGAGTGCCGGCGCGACCGCTCACCTTATGGGACCGGATCGCGGCATGGAGCCGCCGCAACCTGCCGACGCGCGAGTCGATGGAGCGCAGCCGGCTGCTCCGCCCGGTGGCGCATCGCGTGCTCGCGCCCGAGCTGTGGCGCTTCACGCGCCGCTCGGTGCCGCGCGGGGTGGCACTGGGCATGGTTGCGGGGATCCTCTTCCCGGTGGCGCAGATCGCGATCGCCGCGCTGATCGCCTTGCCGTTCCGCGCCAACGTGCCGGTGGCGGCGCTGGTGACCTTCATCACCAATCCCTTCACCACGCCCTTCATCCTGTTCGCCGCCTATCAGATCGGCGCCTGGCTGCTGCGCTCCAACGCGCCCGCGGTGGCCCAGCCCGTGGCGGAGGCGGCGACCGGCTGGCTACAGTGGCTGTGGGACGCGGGGCCGCCGCTGGTGCTGGGGCTGCTGGTGCTGACGGCGGTCGCCGCGGTGCTCGGCTACGCGCTGGCGGCGCTCGGCTGGCGGCTGTGGATCGCGCGCAAGTGGCGGCTTCGCCACGAGCATCGCCGCCATGGCGGCTGCCACTGAAGGTGCCGCGGCGCTGGCGCGGCGTGGCGCGCGTGGTTAAGAGAGCGCGCAGCCCAGCTGTGACAGACGAGAGGGTGCCACGTACATGCGTTTGACCGCCGCGGCCGCGACGTCGCCCCTCGCTCTCCGCCCCGCCGCGGCGCTCCGCCCGCGAGATCGATGGGGTGCAGCGGCGGCATGGCCGTGCGCGGGGGCCCTTCGAGCGAAGCCCTTTTTCGCGCGTGACATGACGCCTTGGCGTCACGCGGTCGGCGCGGAACCGGGCGAGACGCTGGGGCTTGCCGGAGACCAGCGCGTGACGATCGGGTGAGCGCGGCACGATGATCCCGCTCGCCTCGCTCGACTCACGCGGCTGGTGGCGCGGCCAGCGCGGCGCGCTGGGCATCGCGCTGCTCGCCGGCGCGCTCGCGGCGGCGCTGGTGCTGTGGCTGATCGGCGACATGGCGGTGGCATGCGGCTTCGTCGCCGCCGCGCTGGTCCTCGCCGGCGTCGCGGTGGTGGCCATGCGGCTACGCGCACCCGAGGCGACCGGGCCGGCGGTCGAGCATGACTGGGAACTCGTCCGCTCGCTCGCCGAGTCGAGCGACGACGCGGTTGCGATCACCGATCGTGGCGGGAAACTGGTGTGCGCCAACGACCGCTACGAGCAGCTCTTCGGCGGCTTCCCGACCCCGCCCGCGCTACCGTTGGTGGGCGACGGCGCCGGGCAGCTGGCGGTCGCCGGGCGGGCGGCGTGGCGCGACGGCACCGCGCGCGCCTCGCTGCGCGGCGCGGCGGGTGCGATCGACGCGGTGATCGCGCGCACGGGGCAGCAGCAGGACTTCCTGATCTGGCGCTTCCTCGGCGCGGCGGCGCCGACCGGGCAGGTGGCGCGGCTGCTCGAGTCGATCGACGGCGGACTGGGCCAGCAGCTCGGCGCCGCGGGGGTGATGGCCGCACTGATCACCGCCAACGGCCATGTCCTGTCCGCCAACGCGGTGCTGCGCACGCGCGCCACGGGCACGCCCGAGGGCACGATCGTCGACGAGGACCTCGCGCGCTTTCTCAGCGAGGATCCCGGCGGCACCGTCCGCTTCCTCGCCGAGGGGGCGAGCGCGACGCCGCTGCGGCTGCTCCAGATCCCGCTCGGTGACGATCCGGACGCGCCGATCCTGGTGGCGATGGTCGACGTCGACGGTGGCATCGCCGCCGGCGGCGCGGCGGAGGACCTCGAGGGGCTGCTGATGCTGATGCCGTTCGGCGTCGCGCTCGTCGATCGCGAGGGTCGCTTCACCCAGATGAACCGCGCCTTCGCGCGCGCCGCCAGCGTCGAGCCCGGCGCGACCCCGACCTACCCGGGCGATCTGGTCGTCCGTGAGGACAAGGCCGCCGTGGCGGACGCGATCCGCCGCGCCAGCGGGGGCGGGCGGCCGATGGACCTGGCGGTGCGGCTCAAGGACCATCCCGACGAGCCGGTGGCGCTCTCGATCGCCGCGGCGCGCGGGCTGGGCGACGCCGCGGTGCTGCTCAGCCTCAAGGACAATGGCGAGGAGAACCGGCTGAAGCGCGAGGTGGCGCAGGCCACCAAGATGCAGGCGGTCGGTCAGCTCGCCGGCGGCGTCGCGCACGACTTCAACAACATCCTCACCGCGATCATCGGCCATTGCGACCTGATGCTGATGCGCCACTCGCCCGGTGACAGCGACTATGACGATATCCAGCAGATCCGCGCCAACTCGAACCGCGCGGCCAGCCTGACGCGCCAGCTGCTCGCTTTCTCGCGCCAGCAGACTCTGCGCCCGCAGGTGCTCCAGCTGCCCGACGTCGTGTCAGAGGTGTCGAACCTGCTGCGCCGGCTGATGGGCGAGACGGTGACGCTGGAGGTCAAGCATGGCCGCGACCTCGGGCCGGTCCGCGCCGACCCCGGGCAGCTCGAGCAGGTCGTCGTCAACCTCGCGGTCAACGCGCGCGACGCGATGCTGAGCAAGGGCACCGGCGGCAAGCTGACGATCCAGACGCGCTCGGTGCCGATCGCCGAGATCCGCCGCCGCGGCAGCGACATCGTGCCGCTCGGTGACTATACCGCGCTCGACGTGTCCGACACCGGCACGGGCATCCCGCCCGAGGTGCTGCCCAAGATCTTCGAGCCCTTCTTCACCACCAAGGACGTCGGCAAGGGCACCGGACTCGGGCTCTCGACCGTCTACGGCATCGTCAAACAGTCGGGCGGGTTCATCTTCGCCGATTCCAAGCCGGGGCAGGGCGCCACCTTCACCATCTATCTGCCGGTCTATGCCGCCGCCGCGGCGGAAGCGGGGGCGGCACCCGCCGCGAGCAGGCCGGCGCCGCGCCAGCGCACCGGCGACCTGTGGGGCAGCGGCACGATCCTGCTGGTCGAGGACGAGGATATGGTCCGCGCGGTGGCGGAGCGCGCGCTGGCGCGCCAGGGCTATACCGTGCTCGCCGCGGAGAACGGCGAGGCGGCGCTGGAACTGATGCAGGGAGTCGACCGGCCGACGCTGGTGATCTCGGACGTAATGATGCCGGTGATGGACGGGCCGACGCTGGCGCGCCAGCTGCGCCTGGCGCACCCGAACATCCCGATCCTGTTCATGTCGGGATATGCCGAGGAGCAGCTGCGCCGCTCGATCGACCTCGACAATGTCGCCTTCCTGCCGAAGCCCTTCTCGGTCCAGCAGCTCGCCGAGGCGACGCGCGACGCGCTGGTGGCGCAGGAGGCCCGCGGCGGATCATAACGGGTCCAACCATGTGTTGCGCCGGCGCGCGAGCACGCTATGGCACGCGGCATGACGATGCGCGTGCTTTTGGTCGAAGACGAACCCCTGATCGCGATGATGCTCGAGGATTTCCTCGACGCGCTCGACAAAAGCCACGCCGGCACCGCCGACAGCGTGGAGGCGGCGCTGCCGATGGTGGAGGCGGGCGGCTTCGACGCCGCGATCCTCGACGTCAACCTGCGCGGCGGCGAGAAGAGCTTCGCCGTCGCCGACGCGCTGGCCGCGCGTGACATCCCGTTCGTGTTCGCCACCGGCGGCGGCGGCGACGAGATCGCGCCCGAGCATCGCGCGCGCCCGCGGCTCGCCAAGCCGTTCACGATGGACAATGTCGAGAAGGCCCTCGCCGATCTGGGGTGAGACAGGCGCGTCTTGGCAGCGTGCGGCGAAGGGCTGCGTCATGCTCCTGGTCCGCTCGAATTGTCTCGCGCCCTCCGTCACCCAGGCCGTTCGCCGCGAAGCGTTGTTTGGTCATCGCCCCCGCTCTCGTTACTCCCGGGAGAGCGGGGGTCCATAACCGCTGACGGCGCGGCTCCATCGAGCACCTACGTGTCTGGATTCCCGCCTGCGCGGGGATGACGCCAGGAGAAGCCGATCACGCATACGGCAACGTACGCCCAGCCGCCTGAGCCGATTCTCCGCCACAACATACTTGCGTGAACGCCTCCTCCCGCGACATAGGCGTGCGCGATATGACCCAGACCTTTGACAAGTCCCGCCTGCCGAGCCGCCACGTGTCGGTCGGTCCCGAGCGCGCGCCGCATCGAAGCTATTATTACGCCATGGGCCTCGGTGAGGAGGAAATCGCGCGCCCGTTCGTCGCGCTCGCCTCCGCGGGCAATGACAGCGCGCCGTGCAACACCACCCTCGACGCCCAGGCCGACGCCGCTCGCCGCGGCGTCGAGCAGGGGGGCGGCATGCCACGTCGCTTCAACACGATCACCGTCACCGACGGGATCGCGATGGGGCACCAGGGCATGAAGGCTTCGCTGGTCAGCCGCGAGGTGATCGCCGACTCGGTCGAGCTCAGCGTGCGCGGTCATTGCTACGACGCGCTGGTCGGCTTCGCCGGCTGCGACAAGTCGCTGCCCGGCATGATGATGGCGATGCTCCGGCTCAACATCCCGTCGATCTTCGTCTACGGCGGGTCGATCCTGCCCGGCCGCTTCCACGATCGCGACGTCACCGTCGTCGACGTGTTCGAGGTGGTCGGCAAATATGCCGCGGGCGCCTGCCCGCTGTCCGAGGTGCACGAGCTCGAGAAGGTCGCCTGTCCGGGCCACGGCGCGTGCGGAGGGCAGTTCACCGCCAACACCATGGCCTGTGTCGGCGAGGCGATCGGACTGAGCCTGCCCAACAGCAACATGGTGCCCGCACCCTATACCACGCGCGAGCAGATCGCCGTCGCCGCTGGCGCGCAGGTGATGGAGCTGGTGGGCCGCCAGTTGCGCCCGCGCGACATCTGCACGCGCGCCGCCTTCGTCAACGCGGCGCGCGTCGTCGCGGCGACCGGCGGCTCGACCAACGCCGCGCTCCACCTTCCCGCCATGGCCAATGAGGCGGGCATCGACTTCGACCTGTTCGACGTCGCTGAGGCTTTTAAAACAACGCCTTACATTGCTGACCTCAAGCCGGGCGGTAAGTATGTCGCCAAGGACATGTACGAGGCCGGCGGCGTCTACATGCTGATGAAGACGATGCTGGCGGGCGGGCTGCTCGACGGCGACTGTCTGACCGTCACCGGCCGCACTCTCGGCGAAAACATCGACCAGGTGACGTGGAACCCCGACCAGAAAGTGATCTACGACGTCCGCACCCCGATCACCCCGACCGGCGGCGTGGTCGGCCTGCGCGGCTCGCTCGCGCCCGACGGCGCGATCGTCAAGGTGGCGGGCATGCACCGGCTCCAGTTCGAGGGACCGGCGCGCTGCTTCGACTGCGAGGAGGACGCCTTCGCCGCGGTTGAGGCGCGCCGGATCGCCGAGGGCGAGGTGATCGTGATCCGCTACGAAGGACCGAAGGGCGGCCCCGGCATGCGCGAGATGCTGTCGACCACCGCGGCACTCTACGGTCTCGGCATGGGCGAGAAGGTGGCGCTGATCACCGACGGACGATTCTCGGGCGGCACGCGCGGCTTCTGCATCGGCCATGTCGGCCCCGAGGCGGCCGAGGGCGGTCCGATCGCGCTGGTCGAGGACGGCGACCCGATCCGCATCGACGCCGAGGCGGGGACGATCGACCTGCTCGTCGACGAGGCGGTGCTGGCGGAGCGGCGTGAGCGCTGGCAGGGGCGCGAGAACGCTTACGGCGCCGGCGCGCTGTGGCGCTACGCGCGGAACGTCGGGCCGGCGTATCAGGGCGCGGTGACGCACCCCGGCGCGAAGGCGGAGCGCCACATGTTCGCGGACATCTGAGCGGGGGCACGTCGCGCGCCGCGAGTGTCTTCCGTTGGTCGCTGAGGATCGCGGGCGGCTGGATCTGGCGGTGGTAGCGCATCGCCTCACCCCTCTCCGTCATCCCGGACCTGGTTCGGGATCCAGCCCTCGACCAGCACGATGGCCTCTGCTTGCGCGGCACCGTGGATCCCGGACCAAGTCCGGGATGACAAAGAGCGTGGGGCGACGATTGGCTGTGCGATGACTCGCGGTCGACTCGGCAGGTCATCGAAGCGGGTCGGCGACACCCGCTAACCTCCCACGTCGCGTGCATTATCCGCGCGCAGCACCGCCCCCGCATTGACACGCGCGCCGCCATGCGGCTCAGACGTGCCGCTCGCGCCCGCGCCGATCGCGCCCGCGCCGTGAGATGAGGGACCTGACGCCATGACGCCGCTCGACGGCACGATCGTGCTCGACGCCGCGGCGATGCGCGCCGCCGAGCAGGCGGCGATCGCCGCCGGGGACAGCGTCGAGTCGCTGATGCAGCGCGCCGGCCGCGCGATCGGGGACGCGGTGCACCGGCTCGCGGGCGCTCACGCCGTCTTGGTGGTGTGCGGCCCGGGCAACAATGGCGGTGACGGTTACCTCGCTGCGGCGCGGCTGCGCGCGCTCGGCCGCACTGTCCGCGTTGCCGCCGCTGCCGCGCCGCGCGGTGCCGCCGCGATCGCCGCGCGCGAGGCCTGGGGCGGGGCGGTCGAGCCGCTCGCCGCGGCCAAGCCCGCGCCCGTCTTGATCGATTCACTGTACGGCACGGGGCTCAGCCGCGCGCTCGCGACCGACGAGGCCGATCCGCTGGCGCGGCTCGCCGCCAGCGCGGCGCTGGCGATCGCGGTCGATCTGCCCAGCGGGGTCGTCAGCGACGACGGCGCTGTGCTCGGCGAGGTCCCGCACTACCATGTCACGCTCGCGCTCGGCGCGGCCAAGCCCGCGCATCTGCTCCAGCCCGCCTCCGTGCGCTGCGGTGCGGTGCGCGTGCTGCCGCTCGGGATCGCGCTGAGCGGCGACACGCGCGCGCTCGCGCCGCCGCTCCTCGCGGCTCCCCCCGTCGACAGCCACAAGTTCAGCCGCGGCATGGTCGCGGTGATCAGAGGCCGCATGGCGGGCGCGGGTGAGCTCGCCGCGCGCGCCGCGATGTGCGCCGGCGCGGGTTACGTATCGCTGTTCGGCGCGACCATGCCGCAGGCGCCGCACGCGCTGGTGCGCCGCTCGCTCGAGCGCGACGACCCGCTCGCCGACGCGCGCATCGGCGCGCTGGTGGTCGGCCCCGGGCTCGGCCGTGACGATCACGCACGCGATCTGCTCGAGCAGGCGCTGGCGAGCGAGCGCGCGCTGCTGATCGACGGCGACGCGCTCCATCTCCTCACGCCCGAGCGGTTGCGCGCGCGCGGCGGTACGATCGTGCTCACGCCGCACGCGGGCGAGTTTCACGCGCTGTTCGGCGAGGTCCATGGCTCCAAGCTCGCCGCCGCGCGCGCCGCGGCGGAGCGTGCCGGGGCCGTCGTCGTCTACAAAGGCCCCGATACGGTGATCGCCGCGCCCGACGGCCGCGCCCTGCTGGCGGGCGAGGCGAGCAGCTGGCTCTCCACCGCGGGCAGTGGCGACGTGCTCGCGGGCGCGATCGCGGCGCGAGTCGCGGGTGGTGGCGACGCGTTCGAGGCCGTGGCCGCAGGCGTGTGGCTGCACGCCGCGGCGGCGCGCCGGCTCGGCGCCGGCTTCATCGCCGACGATCTCGCCGAGGCGCTCGCCCCCGCGCTCGCCGCGGTGATCCGGGAAACGCGCGCGTGAGCCTCGTCGTCAAGGTCGCCGGTCGCGGCGACGGTGTCACCGCCGACGGCCGCTACGCAGCGTTTGCCGCGCCGGGCGACACGCTCGCGGACGACGGCAGCGTCCTGCCCGGTCCACACCACCAGGTGCCGCCGTGCCGGCATTTCCCGACCTGCGGGGGCTGCCAGCTCCAGCATCTCGACGATCCGAGCTGGGCGGGCTTCATCACCGAGCGGGTCGAGTCGGCACTCGCGGCGCAGGGGCTCGTCGCGCCGCTCCGCGCGCCGCTGCTGTCGCCGCCGCGGACGCGGCGCCGCGCGACGCTCCACTTCGAGCCCTCGGGGCGGCTCGGCTTCAGCGCGGAGAAGAGCCACCAGCTCGTCGACCTGCACGAATGCCACGTGCTCGCGCCCGAGCTGTTCGCGCTGGTCAAGCCACTCAAGCGCCTGCTCGCCTCGTTCAGGGCGAAGCGGCGCCTCGACGTGCATCTCGCGCTCGCTGACCTGGGGCCGGACGTGCTCGTCACCGGCGTTACGCCGGAGGGATTGCAGCATCACGACTCGATCACCGCCTTCGCCCAGGCGCACGGTGTCGCGCGCGTGGCGTTCGACGACGGGCTCGGCGCGGAGACGCGCTGGGAGCCGGAGCCCGCGACGGTGACGCTCGGCGGCGTCGCGGTGCCGCTGCCACCCGGCGCCTTCCTCCAGGCGACGCGCGAGGGCGAGGCGGCGCTGGTCGCGTCGGCGCGCGAAGCGGTGGGTGCGCCGCGGATCGTGGCGGACCTCTTCGCGGGGCTCGGTACCTTCGCGCTGGCGCTGCCCGCGCGCGTCTACGCCGCGGAGGGCGGGCGCGACGCGCTGCTGGCGCTCAAGGCGGCGGCGGGGCGTGCCGGGCGGCCGGTCTTCACCGAACACCGCGACCTGTACCGCCGCCCGCTCACCGCGACCGAACTCGACCGGTTCGATGCGGTGGTGCTCGACCCACCGCGCGCCGGCGCGCGCGAGCAGGCCGCGCAGTTGGCCGCGAGCAAGGTGCCGGTGGTGGCATATATTTCGTGTAATCCGAGTAGCTTCGCGCGGGATGCTAAGGAGATGGTCGAGGCGGGCTATCGGCTCGACTGGGTGCAGCCGGTCGGGCAGTTCCGCTGGTCGACCCATGTCGAGCTCGCGGCGCGGCTGTCGCGCGCGACGTGAGCGACGGCGCAACCGTCAAGGCGTTCCTCTCGTCATCCCCGCGGAGGCGGGGATCCAGACGCGCGGCCGTAGCGACTTATGTCGCTGACGTCGGCACTTCGGATCCCTGCTGTCGCAGGGATGACGGTGGGAGTGTCGGGATCGGCGCGGGCAGATCGCGTACGACGCCGGCGAGCCGGGTTCGCGGGCTCAACACCTCACCCCGGGTAGCGCGCGCTCACAAAGTATAACCCGTCCGGCGGCGCATTGAGGCCGAGCCGCGCGCGGTCCGCCGCGCGCAGCGCGCCCTCCAGATCGTCGGCGCTCCACCGTCCGAGCCCCACCAAAGCGAGGCAGCCCACTATGGAGCGCACCTGATGGTGGAGGAACGAGCGCGCCGCCACGTCCACCGCTAGCCGATCACCGTCGCGAATCACCGCGATCGAGTCGAGCGACTTTACCGGGCTCGCCGACTGGCAGTGCGCCGAGCGGAACGTGGTGAAATCGTGCTGCCCGACCAGCCGCTGCGCCGCCGCGTGCATCGCCGCGGCGTCGAGCGGCTGCGTCACCTGCCACGCGAGGCCGCGTTCCAGCGTCAGCGGCGCGCGCCGGTTGACGATCCTATAGGTGTACGCGCGCCCTAGGCAGGAGAAGCGCGCGTGCCAGTCGTCCGCCACCGCCTCGCACGCGATGATCGCCACCGGCGCGGGCCGCAGCCGCGCGTTGAGCGCCTCGCCGAGGCGAAAGGCGGTCAGCGGCTTCGCGACGTCGAGGTGCGCGCGCATCGCGGTGGCGTGAACCCCGGCGTCGGTGCGACCGGCGGCGTGGACCACGACCGTCTCGCCCGTGACCGCGTGTGCGGCTTCCTCGATCGCCTGCTGCACGCTCGGCCCATGCGCCTGGCGCTGCCAGCCCATGAACGGGCGCCCGTCGAACTCGACGGTGAGCGCGTACCGCGTCACAGCCTCGTGCCCGGCGGCAGCGCGAAGCCGCGCAGCAGCTCGCCCGCGTCCATCTCGCCGCGTCCGGCGCGCTGCAAGCGCAGCAGCCGGATCGCGCCGCTGCCGCACGCCACCAGCAGCGCGTCGTCGAGCACCTCGCCGGGCGCGCCGTTGCCGTCCTCGCCGCGCGCGGCACGCACCTTGATCCGCTCGCCCGCGTGCTCGACGAAGGCACCCGGCGCGGGATCGAAGGCGAGCACCTGGCGTGCAACCTGCGCGGCGGGGGCGGTGAAGTCGAGACGCGCCTCCTCCTTGCTGATCTTGGCGGCGTAGGTGACGCCCTCCTCGGGCTGCGGCCGTGGCGGATAGGCGGCGGGGTCGGCGAGCACCTGCACCATCAGCCGCGCGCCCAAAGCGGCGAGCTCGGCGGTGAGCTCGCCCGCGCTCTTGCCCGCGCAGGGCGTGCGCCCCTCGAGCCGCACCGGCCCGGTGTCGAGCCCGGCCTCCATCTGCATGATTCCCACGCCGGTCTCGGCGTCGCCGGCGAGGATCGCGCGCTGCACTGGCGCGGCGCCGCGCCAGCGCGGCAGCAGCGAACCGTGGACGTTGAGGCAGCCCAGCCGCGGCGCGTCGAGCACCGCGCGCGGCAGGATGAGGCCGTAGGCGGCGACCACCGCGACATCGGCACTCAGCGCCGCGAACTCGGCCTGTGCGCCCGCGTCGCGCAGCGTCACCGGCGTGCGCACCGCCAGCCCGAGCGCCTCGGCGCGGCGCTGCACCGGTGAGGCGACCAGCTCGCGCCCGCGCCGCCCGCCGGGGCGCGGCGGCTGGCTGTACACTGCGACGACCTCGTGTCCGGCGGCCACCAAAGCCTCGAGCGTCGGCACCGCGAACTCGGGTGTTCCCATGAAGATGATCCGCATGGCGCCAGCTCTCGACACGCTGGCGCGGCGCGACGCAACCCCCTACTTGTTCCGCATGGCATCCCCCGAGATCGAGGCGCTGACCAACGCGCTGGCGCGGCTCCCCGGTTTCGGCCCGCGCTCGGCGCGCCGCGCGGTGCTCCACCTCGTCAAGAAGCGCGAGGGCGCGCTGGCGCCGCTGCGCTCGGCGCTGGTGGCGGTGGAGGAGCGGCTGTCGACCTGCTCGACCTGCGGCAACGTCGACACCACCGACCCGTGCGCGATCTGCGCCGACCCGCGCCGCGACGACCGCTCGCTCTGCGTCGTCGAGGACGTCGCTGACCTGTGGGCGCTGGAGCGGTCGCGGCTGTTCCCGGGGCGGTTTCACGTGCTCGGCGGGCGGCTGTCAGCGCTGGAGGGCGTGCGGCCGGAGGATTTGTCGATCGAGCCGCTGCTCGCGCGAGTCGCCGCTGGCGGGGTCGACGAGGTGGTGCTGGCGATGAACGCGACGCTGGAGGGGCAGACCACCGCACATTATCTCGCCGAGCGGCTGGAGCGTTTCCCGGTGCGGCTGACCCAGCTGGCGCACGGCCTGCCGGTCGGGGGCGAGCTCGACTATCTCGACGAGGGCACGCTGGCGCAGGCGCTGCGCGCGCGGCGTCCCGTGGCGTGAGCGCGCTCGCTTGACGCTTCTCCGGCGCGCCCCTAGCTCGCGCGCATGGCCATTCTTCCGATCGTAGAGGTACCCGACGCGCGGCTGCGCGAGACCTGCGCTCCCGTCGCCGAGGTGAACGACGAGGTGCGCGGCATCGTCGCCGACATGTTCGACACGATGTATGACGCGCGCGGGATCGGGCTCGCCGCGATCCAGGTCGGTATCCTGCGACGGATCGTCGTGATCGACCTGCAGGAGCGCGAGCTGGAGGAGGGCGAACCGCCCGAGGCGGCGCGCGCGCCCCAGGCGTTCATCAACCCCGAGATCAGCTGGGTGAGCGAGGAGCAGTCGAGCTACAACGAGGGCTGCCTGTCGATCCCCGAGCAGTATGCCGAGGTGACCCGCCCCGAGCGCTGTCGCGTGACCTGGCTCGACACCGCGGGCGAGCGCCACGAGGCCGAGTTCGAGGGGCTGATGTCGACCTGCATGCAGCACGAGATCGACCATCTCAACGGCGTGCTCTTTATCGACCATATCTCGCGGCTGAAGCGGGGCATGTTGCTGAAGAAGTTGGACAAGCTCCGTCGCGGCGGGTGAGGGGAGAGTAGCCGGAACGCCGCCCCACGGTGCGGCGCATCCATCCGGCGTCTGGACGCGCGAACGGGTGGATCCTGAAACGAGTTCAGGATGATGCCTCTGGTGGGTGAGGGTGAGTGCTGGCGTCACCCGTGATCCCGCGCACGCGGGAAACCAGGCCCGTAGCGTCGCGCTCGCCGCTCTGAACTTTCGCGTTCGCACGGGCACGACCTTGGGCGATGTCCCTGCTCTCGCACCCATCGCTTGCGATCGCGCTCCCGTTCGATCTATGTTCCAGCGATGACCGATCTTCTTCCCGTCGCGCTGATCGCGCTCGCGCTGGGTGCGCTCGCCGGCTGGCTGCTGACCCGCGCCGCGGCCGAGCGGATGCGTGCCGAGCGCGACGCGCAGGCCGAGCTGTTCCGCCGCGCCATCGCCGATCTCGCCGGCGCGGAGGAGCGCGCGCGCGCCGCCGAGCCGCTCCGCGCCGAGCTCGCCCAGGCGCGCGACGAGCGCGAGGCGGCGCGGCTCGAGGTGGCGCGGCTCACCGCCGAGGGGCGCGCCGCCGAGCAGCGCATCGCCGACCTCAAGCTTGCCGCGGACGAGCTCAGCGCGCGCTTCCGCGACGCCGCGCAGACCGTGCTCACCGACGCGCAGAAAGCGTTCCTGGAGCGCGCCGAGGCGCGGTTGCGCCAGTCCGAGGAGCAGGCCGGGCAGGGCCTCAAGGCGTTGCTCCAGCCGGTCAATGATCGACTCCAGCGCTACGAGGAGGGCGTCGCCAAGATCGAGGCGGAGCGGCGCGACGCGTTCGGCCAGCTGCACGGCCAGATCGAGGCGATGCGCGCCGGGCAGGAGCGGGTCTCCGGCGAGGCGGCCAAGTTGGTCAACGCGCTGCGCAACGCGCCCAAGGCGCGCGGGCGATGGGGCGAGCAGCAGCTGCGCAACGTGCTCGAGTCGTGCGGGCTCGCCGAGCATACCGACTTCCAGATGGAGGTCAGCGTCGCGGGCGAGGACGGCGGCCGGCTGCGCCCCGACGCGATCGTCCGGGTCCCCGGCGGCAAGTCGCTGATCGTGGATGCCAAGGTCTCGCTCAACGCCTATCAGGACGCGTTCGGCGCGGTGGACGAGGCGGAGCGCCAGCTCGGCCTCGCCGCGCACGCCCAGTCGATGCGCACGCACGTCAGCGCGCTCGGCGCCAAGGCCTATTGGACCCAGTTCGCCGACGCGCCCGAATATGTCGTGATGTTCGTGCCCGGCGAGCATTTCCTCTCCGCCGCGCTGGAGCATGATCCGACGCTGTGGGATTTTGCGTTCGACCGCCGCGTGCTGCTGGCGACGCCGACCAACCTGATCGCGATCGCGCGCACCGTCTCGGCGGTGTGGCGGCAGGAGAAACTGGCCCGCGAGGCGCAGGAGATCGGCGCGCTCGGCAAAGAGCTGTACGCACGGCTGGCGACGATGGGGACGCACGTGGCCCGGCTCGGCAAGAATCTCGACACCGCGATGGGCGCCTATAATAGCTTCGTGGGAAGCCTGGAGAGCCAGGTGCTGACCAGCGCGCGGCGCTTCGAGGCGCTCAACATCGACACCGGCAACAAGACGATCGATCCGCTGCCGGTCGGCGAGCAGGCGGCTCGGCCGCTGACCAAGCTGGCGGCGGCGGAGCCGGTCGCGCTGGAGGATGCCGCGGAGTGAAGTGACGGGTCGGCCGTCAGGATGACGGGAGTATCGCCATGAGTTCGATGGTCTTCGCAGCGATGGCGCTCGTCGCCACCACCCCCGGGTCGCCGGCGCGGGAGCCGGTGCCGATCGTGCGGATCGCCGAGCTCGAGATCGATCCGGCGCAACTCGACGCGTACAAGCGGCTTCTCGCCGAGGAACAGGAGGCGTCGGTGCGTCTCGAAGCCGGCGTGCTGATGCTCCACTCCGTGGCGCTGGTGGAGCGGCCGACGTCGGTGCGCCTCCTCGAAGTCTATGCCAGCCGCGCCGCTTACGAGGCGCATATCCGTTCGCCGCACTTCCTCAGATACAAGAGCGCGACCGAGCGGATGGTGCGATCATTGCGGCTGGTCGAGACCGATCCGATCCTGCTCTGCGCCAAGTCGAAGGGGGCTAGGGGCGGCCCCGTCACCTGCCTGTGAGCAACGCGCGCGTGGGCGCGGCCCACGCTTGACCTCCCCCGCCGCCGGGATGATCACATATCGCAATTCGCACAGCTTCCGCTCGCCCGGTGCCGCCCCGTCGTCCCGCACTCCATCGCGCCGCGTACGCATAAGCGGTTGGCCTCGCGGTAAGATGTATATGGATCAGGTCCGGGAAGACGGCGGGACGTGAAGCGCCGGCGCGCGTCATACCTTTTTATGCCGCATTCCTGCCCCGCCGCGGTGGATAGCACCAGGAAAGCGCTGGCGCTTCGCCCAACACGCTAATGAAGCGTTCTCTCGGCACCGCTGCGCCCTGCTTCGGCACCCACGGTTCGCGCAGCTGTTCTGTCCTACGTGAGGTTTCAGGCATTATCACGACGGCGTGACCGCACAGCCGCAACCGCGCCGCTCCTGTCTGCCACGCGCGATCCGCGCGCGCGTCGCGGCACCGATCGCTACCCGCACCCGTGACTCAACATTGGCGACATTCGCCCCTGTCGCGAACCTCGCCCACGACTCAACATTCGCAACATTCGCGCGCCGGCGCACGCCGCATCAGTCACCTGCGATGCTGCGCCAGCACCTCATAGGCCATCACCGCGGTCGCCACCGCGGCGTTGAGACTGTCGGCCTTGCCCAGCATCGGCAGCTTCACCAGCAGGTCGCACTCGCGCTCATAGGCCTCGGGCAGGCCCTGCGCCTCGTTGCCGGTGAGCAGGAAGGTCGGCGCGGCATAGCGCGCGTCACGATATCCCTGTTCGGTCTGAAGGCTCAGCCCGACCAATTGACCCGCGCCGCCGCGCAGCCACGCCAGGAACTCCGCCCAGGGCGCGCGCGCGATCGGGACCGTGAACAGCGCCCCCATGCTGGCGCGCACCGCCTCGGTCGAGAACGGATCGACGCATTCGTCAACCAGGATCAGCCCGCCGGCGCCGACCGCGTCGCCGGTGCGCAGGATCGTGCCGAGATTGCCCGGGTCGCGCAGCCGCTCCGCCACCAGCCAGATGGGCGCGGCGTGGCGGTCGAGCGCCGCGAGCGGTGTCTCGAACGTCTCGAACACGCCCACCACCGCCTGCGGGTTGTCCTTGCCCGACAGTTTGGAGAGGATGTCGGGGATGGTCTCGATCGCCTCGCCGCCGCGCGCCTCGACCGCCTCGACCAGCGCGAGCACCAGCGGGTGGCGCGCGCTCGCCGCGGCGAAGAAGAGGTAGACCGGCACGCGCCCGGTCTCGCGCGCCTCGGTCAGGATGCGCAGCCCCTCGGCGAGGAACAGCCCCTCCTCGCGGCGGTGGCGCTTGTCGCGCAGGCCCTGGACCCGTTTGACGAGCGGGTTGGAGTAAGCGGTGACGGTGCGGGGCATAGGCTGGCGGCGGCGCGGACCTCAGTCCTCGCCGAACTTGCCCTCGACCAGCGCGCACATCGTCGCGACCACGTCCTCGGCCGAGTCACCCTCGGCGCTGATCGTGATCTGGTCGCCCTTGGCCGCGCCGAGCATCATCAGCCCCATGATCGAGGTGCCCACCACCTCAGAATCGCCCTTGGCCACCTTCACCGGCGCGGGCTGGCCCGAGGCGAGCGTGACGAACTTGGCGCTGGCGCGCGCGTGCAGCCCGCGGCGGTTGGTCACCTCGACGGTGCGCGACACGGTCATGCCGCCGCCTCGCCGAGCACTTCGGACGCCACCGAGATATACTTCCGCCCCGCCTCGCGCGCCGCGGCGACCGCGGCGGTAACGGTCATCGCCTTGCGCGCCGACTCGAGCCGGATCAGCATGGGCAGGTTGATGCCGGCGATCACCTCGATCCGCCCGCGCTCCATCAGCGAGATGGCGAGATTGGACGGGGTGCCGCCGAACAGGTCGGTGAGCACGATCACGCCGCGTCCCGAGTCGACCTCGGCGATGGCGCCGGCGATGTCGGCGCGGCGCGCCTCCATGTCATCGTCGGGGCCGATCGCGACGGTGCGCACCTGCCCCTGCGGACCGACGACATGTTCCATCGCCGTCACGAACTCGTCCGCGAGGCGACCGTGGGTGACGAGCACCAGACCGATCACGGGTCCGAGCATGGGCTTCGATACTTCGTTCATTGACGCGATGGTCGTCCTTCGAGCGCATCCTGCGGTGCCGCCGCCAGGTCACGATGCGTGATGGTGGGACAAAAGCCCGCCTCGCGCAACCGACGACCGACCCGCTCGGCGACATGCACCGAGCGGTGCTTGCCGCCGGTGCACCCGAAGGCGACGGTGACGTAGGGCTTGCCCTCGGCGTGATAGCGCGGGACGAGCAGCAGGAGCAACTCCTCGATCCGGCCAACTGCCTCATCATAGGCCGGATCCGCCGCGACATAGGCGGCGACCTCGGGGTCCAGCCCGGTGCGCGGGCGCAGCTCTGGCACCCAGTGCGGGTTGCGCAGGAAGCGCATGTCGAAGACCAGGTCGACCCCCGCCGGCACGCCGCGCGCGAAGCCGAACGACTCGACCGTCAGCGTCGTGCCGACGGTGCCGTCGCGGCGGAAGGTGCGGCGGATCTCCTGCGCCAGTTGGTTGCTGGTCAGCCGCGTCGTGTCGATCAGCCGGTTGGCGCGCGCGCGCAGCGGCTCGAGCAGGCGCCGCTCCAGCGCGATGCCGTCGGCGGCGGGACGATCGTCGGCGAGCGGGTGACGGCGCCGCGTCTCGGCGAAGCGCCGTGCCAGCTCCCCCTCCGAACAGTCGAGGAACAGCATGCCGACCTCGACCCCCGGCTCCTCGCGCAGCTGCTCGAAGCGGCGCAGCACCGCGGCAGGGTCGAAGTTGCGCGTGCGCGTGCCGAAGCCGAACGCGAGCGGGCGCGGTGTCTCGCCGCTGTCGGGCGGCAGCGCGACGACGCGGGTGAGCAGCGACAGCGGCACGCTGTCCACCGTCTCCCAGCCGAGGTCCTCCAGCGTCTTGAGCACGGTGGTCACGCCCGCCCCGGCCATGCCGGTGATCAGCAGCACCTCGGTCACGACGGCATCTCCTTCAGCCGTGCCAACGCATATTCCACCTTGATCGGTGCCGAGGGCCAGCGCGGGTCGATCACGATCTCGGGCAGGGTGACGCCGGCGAGTTCGATCCAGCGCGGCTCGGGCATGCGCTCGCCCTCTTCGCCGAGCGCCACCACCAGCGCGACCGGTGCGACGCGCCGGTACGGCCGGTCGACGATGCCGAGCCCGCGCACCTCCATCCGCCCCGCGATCGTCGCGGGTGATCCCGCCACCAGGTCCGCACCGTCATGCACCAGCATCGTGTAATCGTCCGCCACCAGCTCGGCGCCGCGATCGATCAGCCGCAGCGCCAGGTCGGACTTGCCCGCGCCCGACGGCCCGGTGAGCAGCACTGCGCGCCCGCCGAGCGCGACCGCGGTGGCGTGGAGCGTCACCGGCGCGGTCACGCCACCGCCCCGCGCTCGGCGAGCGGCAGCCGCACGACGAAACGCGCGCCGCTCAGCCGGTCGTCGCGCGACTCGACCCCGATGTCGCCCTGGTGCGCGTCGACGATGGTGCGCGCGATCGCGAGACCCAGGCCGCTATGCTCGCCGAAGCCCTCCTGCGTCGGCCGCACCGAGTGGAAGCGCTGGAAGATCGCCTCGCGCGCCTC
The DNA here is from genome assembly GCF_014193405.1 of Sphingomonas sp. BK069. NCBI lineage: Bacteria > Pseudomonadati > Pseudomonadota > Alphaproteobacteria > Sphingomonadales > Sphingomonadaceae > Sphingomonas > Sphingomonas sp. BK069. The sequence continues at coordinate 355,375 of NZ_JACHZH010000001.1, forward strand.
TTCGGGCACGCCCGGGCCCTCGTCTTCCACCCGCACCTCCAGCATCGAGCGGTCGCGCCGTGCCGCGACGCTGACCACACCGTCGTCGGGCGAGAAGGAGATGGCGTTGTCGATGAGATTGGCGAAGACTCGCTCCAGCCGCGCGCCCTCACCGAGCACGTGGAGCTCGCCGTGGTCGCGCGCGTCGAGCCTCAGGCGAACGCCGCGCGCCACGCCGCGCGCCTCGCGCTGCGCCACCATCGCGGCCAGCATCGCCTCGACGTCGACCGGCTCGAAGGTCGCGCGGCTGAGCTGGGCGTCGAGCCGCGACGCGTCCGAGATGTCGCTGATCAGCCGGTCGAGCCGGTGCACGTCGTCGCCGACGATCGCGAGCAGCTGCGCCTGCGCCTCGGGCGCGCGGACATGGCCGAGCGCGTCCACCGCGGAGCGCAGCGAGGCGAGGGGGTTCTTGAGCTCGTGCGTGACGTCGGCGGCGAAGGCCTCGGTGGCGTCGATGCGCGCGCGCAGCGCGAGGCTCATGTCGCTGAGCGCGCGCGCGAGCATGCCGATCTCGTCGCGCCGCTCGGGCAGCCGCGGCACCACCACCTCGCGCGCGCGGCCGAGCCGCACCCGTACCGCGGCGCGCGCGAGCCGGCGCAGCGGCTCGACGATCGTGCGCGCGAGGAACAGCGAGAGGCCGATCGAGATCGCCGCCACCACCAGCAGCACCACGCTGAGCCGGAAGCGCTCGAGCCGCACCCGCTCGGTGATGTCGCGCGCGTTGACGGCGGAGAGCAACGCGCGGCCGCCCGGCAGCGTGGCGGCGGCGGTGATCACCGGGGTGCGATCGGGCGCGCGCCAGACCGTCACCGCGCTCGGTGCGCCGCCGAGCACCGCGCGCACGTCGGGCCAGCGTCGTCCGTCGGCGCGCTCGCGATAGCCCGGTGCGAGCGGGGCGCGCACGACGCGGTCGATCGCCGCGTCGAGGAAGCGCGCGCTGCGCTTGGCGAGCGAGTCGTCGTCGGGATCGTCGAGGCGGAAGTTCGCGACGCCGAGCGCGCGCGAGTCGCCGATCGCGACGCCGCCGGCGTCGTACAGCCGCAGCCGCGTGCCCGTGTCGGTGGCGAGCCGCTCCAGCAGCCAGTCGCGTCGTGCATCGGGGATGGCGGTGAGCGCCTCCGCCATCAGCCGCGCCTCGCGCGAGGCCTGCGCCGCGCGCTCGTCGAGGATGCGGCTGCGGAACGTGTCGAGGTAGAAGAAGCCGCCCGCCAGCAGGAGCAGGGCCAGAATGTTGACGGCAAGGATGCGCGGGGTGAGCGAGACCTTGCCGGACCAGGAGCGCGCCTGCTCGGCGGCGTCACTCCTCCGAAAAGCGGTAGCCGGCGCCATACAATGTCTCGATCGAGTCGAAGCCGGCATCGACCTCGCGGAACTTGCGGCGAACACGCTTGATATGGCTGTCGATGGTGCGGTCGTCGACGTAGATGTCGTCCTGGTACGCCGCATCCATCAACTGGTTGCGCGTCTTCACGATGCCGGGGCGCTGCGCCAGCGTCTCGAGGATCAGGAACTCGGTGACGGTCAGCGTCACGTCGTGGCCGTCCCAGCTGACGCGGTGGCGCGCCGGGTCCATCACCAGCCGGCCGCGCTCGATGGGGCCCTGCGCGACGGCATCCTCACCGCCGGTCGCGGCGATGCCCTCTGTGCGGCGCAGGATGGCCCGGATGCGCGCGATCAGCAGCCGCTGGCTGAACGGCTTGGCGATGTAATCGTCCGCGCCCATCGCCAGCCCGAGCGCCTCGTCGAGTTCGTCGTCCTTGCTGGTGAGGAAGATCACGGGAACGCGACTCTTCTCGCGCAGCCGGCGCAGCAGCTCCAGCCCGTCCATCCGCGGCATCTTGATGTCGAAGATGGCGAGATCGGGCGGGTTGTCGGTGAGCGCCTTCAACGCCGCCTCGCCGTCCGAATAAACCCGCGTGAGGAAGCCCTCGGCCTGCAGCGCGATCGACACCGAGGTGAGGATGTTGCGGTCGTCGTCGACCAGCGCGATCGTGGCCGTCATCGAAAGGTCCGGGTCATGCCAGCGGGGTAATCCAAAGCGCGCGCACGCTCAATGGCGTGCGACGAAGCGCTACCGCAGCGTGTTTAACATGTTTGACGCCTCGGCTGGTCAGGTGTAAAACATGTTTAGCAGAGGCCAGTCGGCGACGGCTCGGCGGCACGAAGAAGAGGATGAACCGTTGAGCGATCGCATTCCGGACGCCGGGCTCGAGGCGCAGGGTATTGAGACCCGCGCCACGCTCCACTGGAACCTGGTCACCGCACGGCTGGTCGAGGGCGCGGTGGCGCGCAACGAGGGCAAGCTCTCCGCCGACGGGCCACTGGTGGTCGAGACGGGGCAGCACACCGGCCGTTCGGCGCAGGACAAGTTCATCGTGCGCGACGCCGAGACCGAGGCGAGCGTGTGGTGGGGCAAGTCGAACAAGGCGATGACGCCCGACCACTTCGCCGCGCTCAAGCAGGATTTCCTCACCGCGCTGCGCGCCAAGAGCGACCTGTTCGTGCAGGACCTGTACGGCGGCTCGCAGCCGGGCCATCGCGTGCGCGTCCGCGTGATCAACGAGCTGGCGTGGCACAACCTCTTCATCCGCACCATGCTCGTCCGCCCGGAGGAGCGCGAGCTGAAGGGCTTCGTCGCCGATTACACGATCATCGATCTGCCGAGCTTCCGCGCCGATCCCGCCCGCCACGGCTGCCGGAGCGAGACCGTGATCGCGGTGAACATGAGCGAGAAGCTCGTGCTGATCGGCGGCACGCGCTATGCCGGCGAGATGAAGAAGTCGGTATTCGGCATCCTCAACTACCTGCTGCCGCCGACCGGAGTGATGCCGATGCACTGCTCCGCCAACATGGGCGACGACGGGCGTACCGCGGTGTTCTTCGGTCTATCGGGCACCGGCAAGACGACGCTGTCGGCCGACCCCAAGCGCACGCTGATCGGCGACGACGAGCACGGCTGGTCCGACGACGCGGTCTTCAACTTTGAGGGCGGCTGCTACGCCAAGATGATCCGGCTCTCGCCCGAGGCCGAGCCCGAGATCTTCGCCACGACCAAGCGCTTCGGCACCGTGCTCGAGAACGTCGTGATGGACGAGGTGACGCGCCAGCTCGACCTCGACGACAACTCGCTCGCGGAGAACAGCCGCGGCGCCTATCCGATCGACTTCATCCCCAACACGTCCGAGCGCAACATGGGCGGCACGCCGCGCAGCATCGTCATGCTGACCGCGGACGCCTATGGCATCCTGCCGCCGATCGCCAAGCTGACACCCGATCAGGCGATGTACCACTTCCTGTCCGGCTACACCGCGCGCGTCGCGGGCACCGAGATGGGTGTGACCGAGCCCGACGCCACCTTCTCGACCTGTTTCGGCGCGCCGTTCATGCCGCGGCACCCATCGGTCTATGGCAACCTGCTCAAGGAGCGGATCGCACGCGGCGGAGTCGACTGCTGGCTGGTCAACACCGGCTGGACCGGCGGAAAGTACGGCGTGGGCCATCGCATGCCGATCAAGGCGACCCGCGCGCTGCTCGAAGCCGCGCTGGACGGCAGCCTCAATCATGCCGAGTTCCGCACCGACCCGAACTTTGGGTTCAAGGTACCGGTGGCGGTGCCGGGTGTCGACAGTGCGATCCTCGACCCGCGAGCGACCTGGGCGGACAAGGCGGCCTATGACGCGGCGGCGGCCCGGCTGGTCGACCTGTTCAACGACAATTTCGCGCAGTTCGCGGAGCACGTCGACCAGGGTGTCCGGGACGCGGCACCCAAGACGGTCGCCGCGATGTAAGGTCGGGGGTATCAAGGTTTGTTCGCGCGGAGGCGCGGAGACTCGGAAGGGGGCTCATGCCGCGTTAGCGGCTTTTCACCTTGAGCGATGAAGCGGGCACCACGCCGGCGCCATCGAGCCTCCGCTCTGCGCATTGGTGCGAGAAAGTCTTCGCCTCGATCGCGGCCTCGTGTCAGCGGTACCCTCGCCTCGTTTCCCGGCTCTCGCCGGGAGCAACAAAGCAAGGTCAGGGGGCCTCCACCGACGCGAAAGCGCCGCCCGAGTCGCGTGACGCAGGCGGCGCTCCCGTTACAGCCGACCCACGGATCAGCGCGGCTTGCGCTTGGCCTTGGTCGTCGTCGTGGTCGCGCCCGGTGCGGTCGTCGAGGCGTCCGCGGTCGTGCCAGGTGTCGAGGCGCTCTCGGTACCGGTCGCGGCGGTGGTGCCGGCGGCCATGTCACCGGCGGTGGTCGATGACGAGCTGGACGAGGAAGCGGCCGCGCTGCCACCGCCCGCCGCGGTCATGGCCGCCTTGAGCTGTGCCGCGGTCATGCCGAGCACGATACCCTGCGGCCCGGGACCGAAGCCGCTGGTCGGCAGCACGACGGGGCCGTCGGCGGTGGTCAGCGTCACGCCGCTGGCATCGATCGACTTGATCGTGCCGAGCTGCGTGCCGCCGGTGCCATAGACGGTGGCGCCCGGGACGAGCTTCGACTTGAAGTCGGCGGTGGCCTGCGCCTGCTGCTGCCCGGCTGCGGCCTCGAGCTGCGCCTTGGTCATCGCCAGCACCGGACCCTGTGCGCCCTGGCCGAGCGAGGTCAGCGGGATCGCCGCCTTAACCGTGCCCGTGTTGACCACCGCATTGGTGCCGTCGGTGCTCTCGACGGTGCCGACGACGCCGCCCGAGGTGTCATAGACGGTGGCGCCAGTGGCGACCGTGGCCGCACCCGTGGCAGGCGCCTGGGCCGGCGCCGCCGCTTGCGCCAGCGCGGTCCCGGGGAGCGCGGCGGCGGAAGCGAGGGCGAAAACGGCGAAGTGCTTCACGAGAAACTCCTATGGTCGTTTGCGAATATGTCGTCGCTGAAACGATCGCGTCACAACGAGGGTTCCGAGTGATGGCCGACTCGCCCTGCACCTGCGGTGAACCGCTCGTTCATCGAACGGGCGTTCCCTTCCTGTTCCGGCTGCGCTACGACCATGCTATGGCCAAGATGCACAAGAGATATGTCTGCCAGTCATGCGGCTCGGTAACCCATCGCTGGCAGGGGCAGTGCGCCGACTGCTCGGAATGGAACACGCTGGTGGAGGAAGCGCCGGCGGTAGCGACGCCCTTCCAGGCCAAACACAATCTCCAGGGTGGCGGACGCACGATCGCGCTGGTCGGGCTCGACGCCGAGGTGGCGCTGCCACCGCGCACGCCGTTCGGCATCGCCGAGTTCGACCGCGCGCTCGGCGGCGGGCTGGTCGCGGGCTCGGCGACGCTGATCGGCGGCGACCCTGGCATCGGCAAGTCGACGCTGCTGCTTCAGGCCGCCGCGGCGCTGGCGCGGCGCGGACATGATGTCGCCTATGTCTCGGGCGAGGAAGCCGCCGACCAGGTGCGACTGCGCGCGCGCCGGCTCGGCCTGGGCGACGCGCCGGTGAGGCTCGCCGCCGCGACCTCGACGCGCGACATCCTGACGACGCTGTCGCAGGACCGCCCGCCCGCGCTGCTGGTGATCGACTCGATCCAGACGATGCACTCCGATCTGATCGAGGGCGCGCCCGGTACGGTCAGCCAGGTCCGTGCCAGCGCGCAGGAGCTGATCCGCTTCGCCAAGGAGCGTGGCACCGCGGTGGTGCTGGTCGGCCATGTCACCAAGGACGGCACGATCGCGGGGCCGCGCGTGCTCGAGCACATGGTCGACACGGTGCTGAGCTTCGAGGGCGAGCGCAGCCACCAGTATCGAATTCTGCGCAGCCTCAAGAACCGTTTCGGGGGCACCGATGAAATCGGCGTTTTCGCGATGGTGGCCGAAGGATTGGAGGAAGTGTCCAACCCCTCGGCGCTGTTCCTCACTCAGCGCGACGAGGGCGTGACCGGCGCCACCGTCTTCCCTGCGCTGGAGGGCACGCGCCCGGTGCTGGTCGAGATCCAGGCGCTGGTGGTGCGGCTCGCCAGTGGGGCGACGCCGCGGCGCGCGGTGGTCGGCTGGGACTCGGGGCGGCTGGCGATGATCCTCGCGGTGCTGGAGGCACGCTGCGGACTCAGCTTCTCGACCTGCGAGGTTTATCTGAACGTCGCGGGGGGTTATCGCGTGCAGGATCCGGCGGCCGACCTCGCGGTCGCGGCGACGCTGGTCTCGGCGCTGAGCGAGCGGCCGGTGCCCGCCGACGCGGTGGCATTCGGCGAGATCGCGCTGTCGGGCGAGTTGCGCCCGGTGGCGCACGCGCCGCTGCGGCTCAAGGAGGCGGCCAAGCTCGGCTTCGAGCGTGCGCTGCTGCCGGAGAGCGCGGCCGGGGCGGAGCGTGAGGTGATGCGGCGGTCCAGCTTCCGGACCCTGGGGCAATTCGTCGATCACCTGCTGGGAAGAGGGTGAGGGGAGCGAGCTGAGATCCTCCCCGCATGGCGGGGAGGGGGACCGCCGCGCTCCAGCGCGGTGGTGGAGGGGGCTCTCCACGCACGCTGCGCCCGCGGACAGCCCCTCCACCAGCCTGCGGCTGGTCCCCCTCTCCGTGCCGGTGAGGATTGGAGTCGCTAAGCGCCGACCGCTTTCACCTTTCCGGGTACCCGTCTTTACCCCTGCGCCCACGTCCTCATCCGCAACTGGCACTGGCCCCCGCCCCCTCGGCACCATAAGGATGCGGGCATGAACTTGCAGGGGCTCGACATCGCCGTGCTCGCCGCGGTGGCGCTGACCGCGCTCGGGGGCGTCCGGCGCGGCTTCGTCGGCGAGGTGCTGGCGCTGTTCGCCTGGGTGGCGATGGTGTTCGCGCTCAAGATCTTCCACCTGCCACTCGCGCGTGCGCTGGCCGGCACCCTCGGCAGCGCCTCGGGCGCGGCGGTGCTCGCCTTCGTGATCCTCACCGCAGGCACATATTTTCTCAGCAAGATCGTGGTCAACGCGGTGGCGCGGCGCACCCGCACCTCGGTGCTCGGACCGATTGACCGCGCGCTGGGCTTCGGGTTCGGCGCGCTGAAGGGTTTGATCCTGGCGAGCCTCGCCTATCTTCTGCTGATCCTCGTGCTCGACACGACGGGCGGCGGGCCGTCGCATCGGCCGGCGTGGCTGACGCAGGCGCGGACCTATCCGCTGCTCAGCGCGACGAGTGCGTCGATCGCCGACTTCGTCGACCGCCGGCGTCGCGGCGAGCCCGTCTTCGCGCCGCGCGTCCCCCCGCGGCCGGCCAGAGAGAACAGAGAGTCATGAGCCTCGACCTGTACACCCCCGAGATCAGCGCGCTGGCGATCGGCAACCCCTATGCGGAGCGGCTCGCCAACCCGGCGGGCACGTCCGAGAAGCGATCGCCGATCTGCGGCAGCCGTGTGACCGTCGACGTTGATCTCGACCACGATGGGCGGGTCTCGGCGCTGGGCACGCAGGTGCGCGCCTGCCTGCTCGGCCAGGCATCGTCGACGCTGCTGGCGCGGCACGCCATCGGTCGCACACCCGAGGAGTTGGCGGCGGCGCGCGACTCGCTCACCGCCTGGCTCGCCGGCGCCGGCGACACGCCCGACTGGCCCGGCATCGCGATCTTCGCGCCCGGGCTCAAGCTCACCGCGCGCCATCCCTCGATCCGACTCGCCTTCGAGGCCGCGGCGGAGGCGGCCGAGCAGGCGCGCGCGGCGAACAAGGTCGCGGTCTGATGGAGCACGCCGCCGACGGCTCGCTGGTCCGCGACGGCACCATCCTGCTCGGCGCGGGGCTGGTCTTCGTGCTGCTGTTCCGCCGGCTCGGGCTGGGCGCGACGCTGGGCTTCCTCGTCGCGGGCGCGCTGGTCGGGCCGCAGCTGCTGGGGCTGGTGGGCGACGCCGAGACCAAGCTGGGCTTCGCCGAGCTCGGCATCACCCTGCTGCTCTTCATCGTCGGGCTGGAGCTGAGCCCGACGCGGCTGTGGCGGCTCAAGGAGGATATCCTCGGACTGGGTGCGATCCAAGTGATCGGCTGCGGTATCGCCATCGCCGCGATCCTCGCGCTTGCCGCCAAATTCTCGCTGGCCGCGGCGCTGGCGGTTGGCATGCCGCTGGCGCTGTCGTCGACCGCGCAGGTGCTGCCCATGCTGCAATCGTCCGGGCGGCTGCGCACGCCGTTTGGCGAGCGCGCCTTCTCGATCCTGCTGTTCCAGGACCTGTCCATCATCCCGATGATCACGATCATCGCCGCGATGAGCCGTAACCCCGAGGCCGCGGCGGGGCCGCCGGGCTGGCTGCTGGTGATCTACACCGTGCTCGCGATCGCCGGGCTGGTCGCGGTCGGGCGGTTCGTGCTCCGCCCGCTGTTCCGCGGCATCGGCAATCTCGGCGAGCGCGAGATGTTTGTCTTCGCCGCGCTGTTCACCGTGATCGCCGCGGCGGCGCTGATGGAGTGGCTGGGACTCTCCACCGCGCTCGGCGCGTTCGTGGCGGGCGTGATGCTGGCGGACAGCCCTTATCGCCACGAGCTCGAGACCGACGTCGAGCCGTTCCGCTCGATCCTGCTCGGGCTGTTCTTCCTCGCGGTCGGGATGATGCTCGACCTGCACGCGATCGCCGAGCGCCCCTTGTTCGTGGTGGCGATGGCGGCGGCGCTGATCGCCACCAAGGCGGGGATCATCACGGCCATCGGGCTTGCCTTCCGCATGAAGTGGCGGCAGGCCGTGGCGCTCGGGCTGCTGTTGAGCCAGGGCGGCGAGTTCGGCTTCGTGCTGCTCGCCCAGGCGCAGAACGCCTATCTGATCGCGCCCGAGGCGGCGAGCCTGTTCGGCGCGATCATCACGCTGTCGATGGCGACAACACCCTTCCTGATGATGTTCACGCGCCGCTTCCGCGAGGAGCCGATCGTCAGCGACGGCGCGCGCGACGGCCCCAAGGCGGACGGCGCCAACGCGATCATCGTCGGCTACGGCCGCTTCGGCCAGACGGTCGGGCAGATGCTGATGATGCAGGACATACCGGTCACGCTGATCGACACCGACATCGAGATGATCGACATCGCCGAGGAGTTCGGCTCGAAGGTCTACTACGGTGACGGTACGCGGCTCGACCTGCTGCGCCAGGCCGGTGCGGCCGAGGCCGAGCTCCTCCTGTTCTGCATGGACGGCGACCAGCTCGATCTCGGCCAGCTCGAGGCGGTGCACGAGGCTTTCCCGCGCGCGGCCATTTACGTCCGGGCCTTCGACCGGCGCGCGCTGGTGCGGCTGAAGCCCGGGCCGGCGCGCGCCGTGGTGCGCGAGGTGCTCGAGTCCGCGATCCGCATGGCGCGGCTGGCGATGGAGGGGCTGGGCGTCTCGCCCGCCGAGATCGACCGCGCCGAGCAGATGTACCGTGCGCGCGACCGTGAGCGGCTGCGCATTCAGATCGAGGCGGGCGACATCCGCGCCGCGCGCGCGCTGGTCGCCGAGCAGGCGCCGTGGGGCGGGGGGCAGCGCGAGTGAACTGGCTAGTGATCCTGGGGGCGCTGTCGGGTGCGCTGGCGGTGGGCGCGGGCGCGTTCGGGGCGCATGGCGCCAGTGGCGCGGCGGTGGAATGGCTTAAGACGGGGAGCCACTATCAGTTGGTCCACGCAGTCGCTGCTTTGATGGCGCTGCGGCTGGAGGCGCGTGGGCCGGCGTGGCTGTTCCTCGCCGGCGGCGCGCTGTTCGCGGGAACCCTCTATCTGATGGCGCTCGGCCTGCCACGCTGGCTCGGCGCGGTGACGCCGATCGGCGGGACGCTGCTGATCGCGGGGTGGCTGTGGCTCGCCTGGGCGGGGATGCGAGGGTAGGGTCGGGCAGGTGACTTGAGACTTGGGGCTCTTGCTCCTGCGCCCCGCAGGAGCTCAGAGACCCATGTCACCGTCGTTTGCCGCCACTCAGTTCCCGCGTGCGCGAACACATCTCCGCGCTTACCGCACGGTCGCCGCCGGCACCGCCTCCGCCTCACCGCTACCCGCCTCGCGCACCGAGGGACGCAGTCGCGCGAGGCTGCACGCGCCCGCCACCAGCGCCAAGCCGGCCGACACCAGCGGCGGCACCGCCCCGGCGCCGACGCCGACCGCCAGCAGCGCCGCCACCAGGGTCGCCCCGGTGGTCTGGCCGACCAGCCGCACCGTGCTCACCAGCCCGCCCGCCGCGGCGACGCGCGCGCGCGGTGCCGATCCGATGATCAGCCGCGCGTTCGGTGGCAGGAAGGTGCCGAAGCCGGAGCCGCACAGCGCCATCCGCCACGCCACGTCGAAATAGCTCGGATCAGCCGGCATCAGCGCGATCAGCACCAGCGCGACGATTGAGATCGCCATGCCGATCCCGCCGAGCAGCCCCGCCGGCACGCGGTCGGATAGCCAGCCGGTGAGCGGCGCGACGATCATGTTGGTCAGCGGCCAGGGCGCGATCGCCGCGCCGACCTCGGCCGCGGTGAAGCCATATTCGTGCGTGAGCCGGAACGGCGCCGACAACAGCAGCGTCATTGAGGCGACGAAGGCGGTGAAGCCACCGATCGTCGACAGCGCGATCACCGGCCGCGCGAGCAGGTCGACCGGCAGGATCGGGTCGGCGGTCCCTCGCTCGCGCCGGACATAGATCACGCCGATCGCGACGCCAAGCAGCACGATCGCGGCGGACACCACCGGGCTGTCGCCATGGACCGCGCTCTCGGCGCCCCCGATCACCAGCCCGAACATTGCCGCGCACATCACCGCGCCAAGCACGTCGAAGCGCTGGTCGCGCGGTACGGGGTCGGGCAGGGCGCGGCCGAACAGCAGCGAGGCGAGCGCGAAGGGGATCGCGCTGGCGAACACCCAGGGCCAGGGCGCCACCGCGAGCACCAGTCCGCCGATGGTCGGCGCCGCCGCGGCCGAGCTCGACACCACCACCGAGTTGATGCCGAGGCCGCGCCCGAGCTGGGCGCTCGGATAGGTCTGGCGGATCAGCGCCGAGGCGACCGCCAAGGCACCCGCCGCGCCGATCGCCTGCGCCGCGCGCACCACCAGCAGGAAGGGCAGGCTCTTGGCGAAGAAGCAGAGCAAGGTCGCGACGGTGAAGATCATCTGGCCGAGCTGGTACATCCGCTTCAGCCCGATCCGCTCGCCTAGTCCGGCGAAGGGCAGCAGCAGCATCACCAGCATCAGCTGATAGACGGTCACGATCGCCACTACCGCCGACGACCCCACGCCGAGGTCGCGCGCGATCGTCGGCAGCGCCACATTGGCGACGCCGCCGTCAATGATCACCAGTGCGGTGCCGAAGCAGAGCGCCGCGACCGCGGCGTAGCGGCGCGGTGCGGGCAGGCCATCGGCGGCGGGGGCGCCCGCGGCGGCGCGTCGGATCGGGTCAGCGGGCGGCATCCTTGCCTGCCCGACTCGCCACGTTGCGGCTTGTTCCGCGCCGCCGCCCGCCGCAAGGATAGCGGCAACGAAGGGAATGGTCGCTGCGATGAGAGTTTCGGAACGGGGAAGGCTCGCCATCGGGGTGGCGCTCGCCGCGGCGCTTGCGGCATCGGCGGCGCTCGCCCAGAGCAAGGCGATGACCGACGATCCCTATGTCTGGCTCGAGGACAAGGACGGCGCCAGGGCGCTCGCCTGGGTCGAGGCAGAGAACAAGCGCACGCTGCCGCGGCTGCAGGCCGATCCGCGCTACCAGACCTTCTACCAGCAGGCGCTGGCGATCGCCGCGGCGAAGGATCGCATCCCGATGCCGAGCCAATTGTATGGCCGCATCTACAACTTCTGGCGCGATGCCGATCATCCGCAGGGCATCTGGCGCTGGACCAGCGAGGCCGATTATGCCCGACCGCAGCCGAGATGGACGACCGTCCTCGACCTCGACGCGCTGTCGAAGGCAGAGGGCAAGAAATGGGTGTGGAAGGGCGCGACCTGCCTCCAGCCCGAGGAGCGGCTGTGCCTGGTCGCGCTGTCCGAGGGTGGCGAGGACGCGATCAGCTATCGCGAGTTCGACCTTGCTGCCGGCACGTTCGTCGCCGGCGGCTTCGCTTTGCCCAAGTCGAAACAGGGCGCGAGCTGGCTCGACAAGGATACGCTGCTGGTCAGCCGCGACTGGGGCGCGGGGACCATGACCGCCTCGAGCTATCCTTTCGTGGTCAAGATGGTGAAGCGCGGCCAGCCGCTGGACGCGGCGACCGAGGTCTACCGCGGCCAGCCGGGCGACCAGCTCGGCACCTATGCCGGGGTGATCACCGATGGCCAGGGCCACCGGCTGGTCACGATCACGCGGCAGACGACCTTCTTCGGCGGCGAGACCTATGTCTGGACTCCGGCGGGGACGCGCAAACTCGACGTGCCGGCGCGCACCTTCCCCGAGGCCATGGTCCACGGCCAGGTGCTGTTCCGCACCAGCGACCCGTGGGGCAAGGTGCCGGCGGGCGCGATCGCTTCCGTGCCGCTCGCCGACGTCGAGGGGGGGACGCTGAACCCGACAGTGGTGTTCGCGCCCAACCCGCGCCAGTCGGTCGACGAGTTGGTGACGACGAAGGATCGGCTGGTGCTGATCTACAACGACAATGTCCGCGGGCGGGCGACAGTCTACACGCCGGGGGAGGAGGGCTGGACGGCACGACCCGTCGCGCTCCCCGACAATGCGTCGCTGAGCGTGGCGAGCGCCGACGACAAGAGCGACCATGCCTATGTGACGGTGACCGGCTTCCTGACGCCGACGACGCTGCTGCCGCTCGACGCCGCGACCGCGACGGCGGGAGCGGCGGTGAAGACGCTGCCGGCGAAGTTCGACGCCGCCGGGCTGGTGGTCGAACAGCATGAGGCGACCTCCACCGACGGTACAAAGGTCCCCTATTTCATCGTCCACCGAGACGGCATCCGCCACGACGGCAGCACGCCGACGATCATGACCGCTTATGGTGGGTTCGAGCTGCCGATGCTGCCGGGCTACTCGGCCATCACCGGCAAATTATGGCTCGAGCGCGGCGGCGCTTATGTGCTCGCCAACATCCGCGGCGGGGGCGAGTTCGGTCCGGCGTGGCACGACGCCGGGCGCAAGACCAAGCGACAGGTGATCTACGACGATTTCGCCGCGGTGGCGAAGGACCTTATCGCGCGTCGGATGACCAGCCCGCGGAAGCTGGGCATCTACGGCGGCTCGAACGGCGGGCTGCTGATGGGCGTCGAGTTCAACCAGCACCCCGAATTGTGGCAGGCGGTGACGATCCAGGTGCCGCTGCTCGACATGCTGCGCTATGAACAGATCGCGGCGGGCGCCTCCTGGGTCGACGAATATGGCTCGGTCAGCGTGCCCGAGGAGCGCGCCTTTCTCAGCACGATCTCGCCGTATCAGAACATCCGCAAGGGTGTGCGCTACCCCGAGCCGTACATCTGGACGACCACCAAGGACGACCGGGTCGGCCCGCAGCACGCGCGCAAGTTCGCCGCGCGGCTCAAGGAATATGGGCTGCCCTACCTCTTCTACGAGGACACGGCGGGGGGCCATTCGGGCGATGCGGATATCGAGCAGGGGGCGCGGCTGCAGGCGCTGCAGATGACCTATTTCGCGCAGAAGTTGATGCCGCGTTGAAGGGTTTCTCGTGCTATGATGGGAACGTAGCCGATCTCGCGAGGTTCTTGCTGCGATGCAGCGTGATCGGCTAGGGGCAGCGTGATGAATGCTCAGACGATGAACAAGCCAAGCGCCGTCCCCGACACCGTCCCGATCGTCTTCGAGGCGATCGTCAAGCAGCAGGCGATCGCCGCGACCTACAATCGCGGCGAGGTGACACTGGCGCCCCACATCCTGTATACCAAGCACGGCGAAATCTATCTCGACGCGCTCACGCTGGAGCGCGACGGTCAGCCGCCCAAGGAACCCAAGATCGGCGCGTTCAAGCTCGCCGGGCTGACGGGTCTGCGGATCACGCCCCGACGCTTCAAGCCGAGCGAGTTGTTCGTCCCGGGGGACGACAAGTACGAGGGCGTGACGCTCCTGGCCGTGGAGGTCTGACCGGCTTGCCGGTTGATCGCTACGCTTCCTACGGCTTCAAGCGCCAGCGCGAGAGTGACGCGCGGCGCTGGGGCCGATGGGCGCTCGCGCTGTTCTACGCGCTGGGCGGCATCGCGCATTTCGTCTTCACCGACGCGATGGCGGGGATCGTTCCGCCCGTGATCCCGCTGCCGATCGCGGTGGTGGTGGTGACCGGCGTGATCGAGCTGGCCGGCGCGGCCATGCTGCTGCCGCGCGCGACGCGGCGCTTCGCGGGATGGGGGCTCGCGGCCTATGCGCTGTGCGTGTGGCCGGCCAACATCTACCACGCGATGCTCGACCTCGGCAGCGATACGGGCCTGCCGATCTGGTACCATGCGCCGCGGCTGCTACTTCAGCCCGCGATCATCTGGTGGGCGTTGTGGGGAAGCGGCGCGGTCGAGCTGCGCGAGTAGGAAGGCGCGCCCCCTTGTGCCGTGGCGGAGGCTGCGATCTAGGTGGGGAGGGCGTGGTAAGGGGCACGAGCGCTGCTCAACTTGGCCGAGGCCTTCGCTTGGGCACATTGGTCGGCAATGGCCATCGGGAATCGCCAGCTACCGCGCGAGCGCCTTCGCCAGCTCGTCCTTCCTCATCGTCGAGCGACCCGGAATGTCGCGCTTCTTCGCCTCGGCATAGAGGTCGGCCTTGGAGCGATGGTCGCGGTACGGCCGCGTCTTCGCCGCTACATCGTCGGGCTGGGCGGAGAATTGCTTCCCCTTCTTCGTGTCCGCCCGCTTTTTCGCGCTGGTGCGCGCATATTCCTTGTCGGACAGTGCCTCGCGCGCCTTCTTCGGCAGAAAGCGCTCGCCGCTCTCCTCGCTCTTCGCGCCCGACTTGGTGCCCCAATCCTCCTCGCTCCACTGGTGCAGCGAATTGTCCTCGTCCTTGCCGCCCTCAAAGCCGCCGCCGCGCTTCTTATACTCGGCGACCGCCATCTGCGCCTTGCGAGCGGACCATTGGCCCTTCTTGCCGCCCTTCGCCCCGGCGGTGATCTCGTCCTTCACCTTTTCCCACAAGTCGGGATCGGTCTTCTCGGCGGTCTCGGACATGGCACACCTCCGACGCGGACAACCCGGAGACATCGGGAAAGTCTCAGCTGGCGCTGACGAAACTGTCCATCACGCGCTTGCGCCCCGCTTGCTCGAAGTCGATCTCGAGCTTGTTGCCCTCGATCTCGGCGATCGCGCCATAGCCGAACTTCTGGTGGAACACGCGCTGCCCCACGGCGAGGTCGCCACGGCCCTTGTTGCCGATGCTCACCGCCGAGGCGCGGCTCTCCACCACGCGGACGGGCTCGCGCGAGAAGGTGCGGCTGGTCCACTCGCCGCCGGGCTTGCTCCCGCCCTGCGTGCCGAGCGTCCCTGCCGCGCGCTGCCAGCCCGGGCCGCGGCCGGTGCCGCGCGCTACGTCGGCGAAGGGATCGGCGCGCTCGCTCCAATTGGCGCGCCACAGGCTCTCGCCGCCCGACATGCTCGTCTCACTCTCGACATGCGCGTCGGGCAGCTCGCCGACGAAGCGCGACGGCAGCGAGCTGGTCCATTGCCCGTAGATGCGCCGGTTGGCGGCGTGGAGGATGGTGGCGCGGCGGCGCGCGCGCGTGATCGCGACATAAGCGAGGCGGCGCTCCTCCTCGAGGCTGCGCGTGCCGCCCTCGTCAAGCGCGCGCTGCGACGGGAACAGCCCTTCTTCCCAGCCGGCGAGGAATACGGTGTCGAACTCCAGCCCCTTGGCGGCGTGGATCGTCATGATCGTCACCTTGGGGTCCTCGCGCGTTGCCTCATTGTCCATGACGAGGCTGACATGCTCGAGGAAGGCGGTCAGGCTCTCATATTCCTCCATCGCGCGCACCAGCTCGGTGAGGTTCTCGAGCCGCCCTGCCGCCTCGGCCGACTTCTCCGCCTGCCACATCGCGGTATAGCCGCTCTCGTCGAGGATCTGACGCGCCAGCTCGGCGTGGGGCAGATCGTTGGCCATGTCGCGCCAGCGCGCGACGTCGCCGACGAAGCGGCCGAGCGCCTTGCGCGCCTGTGGGGTGAGTTCGTCGCTGTCGAGGATGCGCGCCGCCGCGAACGACAGCGGCAGCCGCTCGGCGCGGGCGAGCTGGTGGAGCTTGGCGATCGCCTTGTCGCCGAGGCCGCGCTTGGGCGTGTTGACGATCCGCTCGAAGGCGAGGTCGTCGGCGGGCTGGTGGACGACGCGCAGATAGGCGAGCGCGTCGCGGATCTCGGCGCGCTCGTAGAAGCGGAAGCCGCCGACGATGCGATAGGGCAGGCCGATCGCGATGAAGCGGTCCTCGAATTCGCGCGTCTGGTGCTGCGCGCGCACGAGGATGGCGACATGGTCGAGGCTGGTGCCGTCGCGCTGCGCCGCCTCGATCTCCTCGCCGACGCGACGCGCCTCGTCGGGGCCGTCCCACACGCCGAGCACGCGGACCTTCTCGCCCGCGTCAAGCTCGGTCCACAGCTCCTTGCCGAGCCGCCCGCCGTTGTTCGCGATCACTCCCGAGGCGGCGGCGAGGATATGCGGGGTGGAGCGATAGTTCTGCTCCAGCCGGATCACCTTGGCGCCGGGAAAGTCCTTCTCGAATTTGAGGATGTTCTCCACCTGCGCGCCGCGCCAGGAATAGATCGACTGATCGTCGTCGCCGACGCAGCAGATGTTACGGCGCTCCTGCGCGAGCAGCCGCAGCCACAGATACTGGACCGAGTTGGTATCCTGATATTCGTCCACCATGATGTAGCGGAAGCGCTGCTGATACTGCTCCAGCACGGTGCGCTCGCGCTTCAGGATCGTCAGCACGTGGAGCAGCAGGTCGCCGAAGTCGCAGGCGTTCACCGCGCGCAGCCGGTCCTGGTACTGCTGGTACAGCTCGCCGCCGCGACCGTTGCCGTAGCGCTCGCTCTCGCCGGCGTCGATCTCGGACGGGGTGAGGCCCTTGTTCTTCCACTCGTCGATCAGCCCGGCGAGGCTGCGCGCCGGGAAGCGCTTCTCGTCGAGGTCGGCCGCGAGGATCAGCTGCTTGAGCAGGCGAAGCTGGTCGTCGGTGTCGAGGATCGTGAAGTTGCTCTGCAGCCCGACCAGCTCGGCGTGGCGGCGCAGCATCTTCGCGCCGATCGCGTGGAAGGTGCCGAGCCACGGCATGCCCTCCACCGCATCGCCGACGAGGCGGCCGACGCGCTCGCGCATCTCGCGCGCGGCCTTGTTGGTGAAGGTGACGCTCAGGATCTCGGACGGGTACGCCTTGCGCGTCCATAGCAGGTGCGCCAGCCGGGCGGTGAGCGCCGCGGTCTTGCCCGTGCCCGCACCGGCGAGGACGAGTACCGGGCCGTCGGTGGTGAGCACCGCGTCGCGCTGCGGCGGGTTGAGCCCCGCGAGATAGGGCGGGTCCTGGAGGGCGTTGGCTGGCTCGGTCACCCCCGAACAGGTAGGGAACGTCGCGCCGCGGAGCAAGCGCGTGGCTTGCCAGGTTCATGATCTCGTGAGAACATCATGGGAACATCGGCCGAGTCGAGGGAGAGCGAGATGGCGGAACAGGCAGTGATCGCGGGAGGCTGCCACTGCGGCGCGATCCGCTACGAGGCGGAGGGCGCGCCCGAGCATCACGCTCTGTGCCATTGCACCGACTGCCGCGGCTGGTCGGGCGCGCCGGTGATCGGCTGGATCGCCTTTCGCGAGGATCACCTCAGCGTGACGGGCGAGCCGGTGACCTATCACTCGTCGGAGCACGGCGAGCGCCAGTTCTGCGGGTGCTGCGGTACCGGCCTGTTCTATCGCAACGCCAGCGCGCTGCCGGGACTGGTCGACGTTCAGTCGGGGACGCTGGATGATCCGGCGACGTGTCCGCCCGGTGCGCAGATCATGGTCAAGGAGCGGCTGCCGTGGACCAGCGGGATGGCGGACCTGCCCGCGTTCGCGACCTATCCGGGCATGGACTGAGCCGCGCCGATAGCGGGTCCAAGGGCGGATGGTGTGCCGGGCGTGCCCTGGCAATCTAGTCGGAGGCGTCCTCTACCTGGCTCATCCTGGGACATTAATCGTCATTAAAGTGTCACCTTCGGGGAGGATGGCGGAGCCACCATGGCAACCACCGTCCTCGCGGCCAGCGAGTCGCCGCCGTCGCTTGCTGCTGCGCGACGATTTGACGCGCCGGTTCACCCCGGCGCGCGCCTCCTGTTCCTGCTGCTTGCCGCGGCGGGCCTCCTCTATGCCGGGATCAGCATCGTCATCGACACGCAGCAGGTCGGCGAGCAGCTCGCCGTCGGCGTGTTCCTGTTCCTCGGCCTCGCCCTGTTGATCGCGCTGGGGTTCGAGTTCGTCAACGGCTTCCACGACACCGCCAACGCCGTCGCGACGGTGATCTACACCAACTCGCTGCCTGCGAATCTGGCGGTGATGTGGTCGGGCTTCTTCAACTTCCTCGGTGTGCTGTTGTCCTCTGGCGCGGTGGCCTATTCGATCGTCACGCTGCTGCCGGTCGACCTGATCCTCAACGTCGGCTCGGGCGCGGGGTTCGCGATGATCTTCGCGCTGCTGCTCGCCGCGGTGATCTGGAATCTCGCGACCTGGTACGTCGGCCTGCCCAACAGCTCGAGTCACACGCTGATCGGCTCGGTGTTGGGCGTCGGACTCGCCAACCAATTGCTGACCTCGGGGGCGGGCGGCACCGCCGGGGTCGACTGGAGCCAGGCGACCAAGGTGCTGACCGGCCTGTGGATGGCGCCGCTGATCGGCTTCACCGCGGCGGCGCTGCTGCTGCTGGTGCTGCGCCGCGTCGCGCGCTCACCCGAGCTGATGCGGGCGCCCGAGGGCGACTCCCCGCCGCCGCTCGGCATCCGCGCGCTGCTCGTTTTCACCTGCACCGCGGTGTCGTTCAGCCACGGATCGAACGACGGGCAGAAGGGCATGGGGCTGATCATGCTGATCCTGATCGGCTGTGCCCCGACCGCCTACGCGCTCAACCGCACCTTGCCCGCGAGCGAGACGCCCGCTTTCCTCGCCAGCGCCACCGGCGCGGCCGCGACGCTGACCCGGCACGGCGCCGCCGCGGTGCCGCTCGAGCGCGCACGGCCGCTGCTGAAGGATGCGCTGGAGCAGCGCCGCGCGGTGTCGCCGCAGGCCTATGGCGCGGTGGTGGCGGTGTCGCGCGATCTGTCGCAGCGCGTCGCCGGCTATGGCGCGCTCAGCAACGTGCCGGCGCAGGCCGCCCCCAACGTGCGCAACGACATGTACTTGGTGCTCGACGCGACGCGGATGATCGTCGCCGACAAGGCGTCGCGGCTGAGCGAGCCGGAGAAGGGCGCGCTGGCGGATTATCAAAAGCGGCTCGAGCGCGGCACGCGGTTCATCCCCCTGTGGGTCAAGGTGGCGGTGGCGCTGGCACTCGGGCTCGGCACGATGATCGGCTGGAAGCGGATCGTCGTGACCGTCGGCGAGAAGATCGGCAAGCAGCACATGACCTATGGCATGGGCGCATCGGCCGAGCTGGTCGCCGCGGCCACGATCCTGGCGGCCGACCGTTTCGGTTTGCCGGTGTCGACGACGCATATCCTCTCCTCGGGCGTGGCGGGCGCCTCGGTGGCGAGCGGGCAGGGGCTGCAACGCCGCACCTTGCTGCAGCTGGCCGCGGCCTGGCTGCTCACGCTGCCGGTCGCGATGGCGCTGTCGGGCGCGCTGTTCTGGCTGCTGCGCGCGCTGGTGCGGACCGCCGGCTTGTCGTGATGCCGCGGCGAGCGACGTTTAGCCGCCCTGCACGCGCGGCTACGTCGCTGTCGGAAAAGCCGGGGCGACCCTCGCGAGCCGCCCCGTAGTTCAGGGAAGGATCGGACGAGGGGGAGTGTCCGACCATCACGGCGCCACACAGGGGGAGGGACGCCGTCACCCTCTTCATAGCCGCGTAACGTTGCTGCTGTGTGTCGGTCGCAGAGCCTTTCGTGACCGTGCGGCAAACTTTTCCCGTTGACCCGGACCCGACCGCCGCTCGATGACCGCCGCCATGTCAGCGTCCCCGCTCCCGACCACCCCGCGCGCCAGCGCCTCGCATCGCCGCATCCTGCTCGCCAGCCTGGTCGGGACATCGGTCGAATTCTACGACTTCTACATCTACGCCACCGCGGCCTCGCTCGTGTTCGGCCCCCTGTTCTTTCCGACCGGCGATCCCGCGGTCGAGCTGCTCGCCGCTTATGGCAGCCTGGCCGTGGCCTTCTTCGCCCGGCCGATCGGCGCCTGGGCGTTCGGTCATTTCGGCGACCGCGTCGGGCGCAAGTCGACGCTGATCGCCAGCCTGCTGCTGATGGGAGGCTCGACCATGGCGATCGCCTTCCTGCCGACCTTCGCCCAGGCGGGCTATGTCGCGCCGCTGCTGCTATGCCTGCTGCGCTTCGGCCAGGGTTTCGGGCTGGGCGGCGAGTGGGGCGGGGCGGCGCTGCTCGCGGTGGAGAATGCGCCGCCGCACCGTCGCGGCCGCTACGGCATGGTCCCGCAGCTCGGCGCACCGGTGGGCTTCATCGCGGCCAACGGGCTGTTCCTGCTGCTCGGCGCGACCATGGACCGCGACGCCTTCATGGCCTGGGGCTGGCGGCTGCCATTCCTGCTCTCCTCGGTGCTGATCGCGCTGGGCCTCTGGGTGCGGCTGACGATAGCGGAGACACCTGCTTTTTCTGCGATGATCGAGGAAGGTCCGCCGCCCGCGGTGCCGATCGGCGAGCTGCTGCGCCACCATTGGCGCGCCGCGTTGGGGGGGACGCTGGGGGCGGTGGCGTGTTTCGCGGTCTATTACGTCGCGACCGCCTTCGCGCTCGGCTATGCGGTGACGCGCGGGTTCGACCGGCAGCTGTTCCTCGCACTCCAGCTCGGCGCGATCCTTTTCATGGCGCTCGGTATCGCGCTGTCGGGCGAGTGGAGCGATCGGCGCTCGCCGGCGCACGTGCTGCGCTGGGGCTGCGTCGGCGCGGTGATCGCCGGCTTCGCGCTGGTGCCGGGACTCGGCTCGGGCGCGCCGCTCGCGGTCTTCGCGACGCTCGCCTTCGCGCTTTTCGTCATGGGCTTCGTCTACGGCCCGCTGGGCGCCTGGCTGCCCGGCCTGTTCCCCGCGCGGGTGCGCTACACCGGGGTGAGCCTCGCCTTCAACATGGCGGGCATCATCGGCGGCGGGCTCACCCCGATCGCGGCGCAGACGCTGGCGCAGCGCGGCGGGCTCGCCCCGGTCGGAGTCTATCTCGCCGCCATGTCGCTGCTGAGCCTGGTCGCGCTGCTGGTCATGCGCCCGGCGCGCCACGTCGGCCCGGTGCCGGTCGAGGGGCCGTGACGCGCGCTCAGGCGAGCCGCAGCAGCGTGACCTGGGCGCGGCCGTAGACTCGCTCCACCACCGTCTCGAACCCGGTGGCCGTGACCGCCTCGCCGCGCGCGGTCTCGACCGTGACCCAGGTGGCCGAACCGATCCATCCGAGCCGCGCGAGCTTGTCCGCCGCCACCGCGCCCGCGCCGGTGCCATAAGGCGGGTCCATCATCACGAGATCGAGTGGTGCGGCGGCGGGGCCGAGCGCGAGCACCGAGCCCGCGCGCACGTCGGCGCCGGTCGCGCCCAGCTTGGCCACGTTGGCGCGCAGCGAGTCGAGCGCGGCCTTGTCCTGCTCGACGAACAGGCACGATCGCGCGCCGCGCGACAGCGCCTCCAGCCCGAGCGCGCCCGAGCCGGCGAACAGATCCGCCACCGCGAGCCCCTCGAAGCTGCCGACGCGGCTGAGCAGCATCGAGAACAGCGCCTCGCGCGTGCGGTCGGCGGTGGGACGCGTGGTCTCGCCCGCGGGAGCGACGAGCGCGCGCCCCCGCCAGCTGCCGGCGACGATCCTCATCGCCGGCCCTTGCGCGGCGGACCCGAGCGCGGCTTGGGCTTGGCCCAGCCCGGCTGGCGCTTGGGCCGCTCGGGCCGGGTCGGCGGCGTGGGATCGGTGTCGGCCGGCACGCGCGGCGACGACGCGCCCGCGCGGGTCGGGGCGCGACGGGCGCGCTGTTCGGCCTCGTCGCGCGGCCGGGCGCGGCGAGTCTCGTCTCCCGCGCGGCTCGGCCGCTCGGCCGGCGCGGCGGCGCGCGACGAAGCACGGCGGGTGCGCTGGTCCTCGGCGGAGCGGGTCGGTCGCTCGGCCGGCGCGCCCGCACGCGGCGGAGCACGGCGCGTGCGCTGGTCGTCGGCGGTACGGGTTGGGCGCTCGGCCATAACGCCATCACGCGTCCGTGAGCGATGGTTCGCCGCGGCGGGCTGTTGCGCCGCGCGCGCCGCACCTGTGGCCGACGGCCGCGTGCGGCGCGCGGCATCCGCGTGCTCACCCGTACCGGCGGAAGGTCGCGCCGGCCTCGCGGCAGCGAACCGTTCGCTCGCTCCCGCCGTCGGCCGCGCCACCCGCGGCGCCGCGCCGCGCCCCGCGCGCTGGTCCCGCACCGCCACCGGCTCGACCGGCAGCCGCGTCGCCGCGGGCGAGCGCAGCGTCTGGCGGAAGCCGGCGAGATCCGCGGCGCGCACCTCGCCGACGCCGCCCACCGGCAGGTCGCCGAGCACGAACGGGCCGTAGCGCGTCCGGATCAAGCGCCCGACGCGGAGCCCGAGATGCTCGAGCACGCGCCGTACCTCGCGGTTCTTGCCCTCGCGCAGCGTCATCTCGATCCACACGTTGGCGCCGGTGCGGCGCTCGAGATTGGCGTCGATCGCACCGTAGCGTACACCCTCGACCTCGACGCCGTGGATCAGCTCCTCGAGCTGCCCCTGCGTCACCGCGCCATAGGCGCGCGCGCGATAGCTGCGCTCGACGCCGGTGGCGGGCAGCTCGAGCTCGCGCTTGAACTCGCCGTCGGTGGTGAGCAGCAGCAGCCCCTCGGTGTTGAGGTCGAGCCGCCCCACCGGCACCACGCGCGGCAGGTCGTGGGGCAGGCGGTCGTAGATGGTCGGCCGCCCGCTGAAGTCGCGCTCGGTGGTCAGCACGCCCGCGGGCTTGTGGAACAGGAACAGCCGCGCCGGCTCGGGTGCCGCGACCGGCTGGCCGTCGACGGTGACGCCGTCGAGCGAGGCGAGCAGCGTCGCGGGCGTGTCGAGCACGACGCCGTCTCGCGCCACGCGCCCCTCGGCGATCATCCGCTCGATCTCGCGCCGCGAGGCGACGCCGGCGCGCGCGAGCAGCTTGGCGATACGATGCTCGGCGCGTCGCTCCGCGCGCGCTTCGGGATGGGGGTCGACCATCGCGGCCGCTTAGCCGATCGTCGCGCACTTAGCGGCATTTATTTGCACCCGTGCGCCCGCCCGCGCGTTGTGCCGGCGTAACGACGGTGAGGGCACATGGTCTTCGGGCGCAAACAGCGGGTTCTCGAGCGGCTGCTCCTGGTCGAGGACGAGCCGCTGGTGGCGTTCGACGCCGAGCATCTGCTCACCGACCAGGGTTACAGCATCGTCGCCACGGTGGATCGAGTCGCCGACGCGCTGGCGGTGCTCGCCGCCGAGACGCCGGTCGACCTCGTGCTGGTCGACGTCACGCTCGCCGACGGCAGCGGCGTCGAGGTAGCGCGGGTCGCGCGCGCGCGGGGCGTGGCGGTGCTGTTCGTCACCGGCGACTGCCCCGACGAGGCGGCGACGCTGGCGAGCGGCTTCCTCGCCAAACCCTATGCGCAGCGCGACCTGCTCGGCGCGATCGTGGCGATCGAGCAGAGCGTCGCGGGCAAGCCGCCGCGGCGGCTGCCGGGCGGGTTCCAGCTGTTCCACTCCGGCGGCCCGGCGACCACCTGACCGCGCGCGAATGTTGCGAATGTTGAGTCGCTGACGCGGTTCGTGCGTAGCACTCAAGATTGGCGTGAAGCGGGGAGTCTTGGTGAGATACTGCTCGTTAAGGCTTACTTTGACATGATATTCCTGATCTCCCTGGTCCTCAGGAAGGAGTAAGTCGCGACACTCGCGCGAAGCGAATGTTGAGTCATGTTGGAGCGAGGTCGCGCTCGCCCGAGTCGACGCGACCGCACGATCGGTGGTGGAGAACCGCATGCGCTCACTTTGCCACGACGACGCAGGTGTAGGACAGCGCGACCGCTTCTAACCGCCGCCACACGGCGTGCCGGCCCATGGCGGTTCGGACGTGTGGATCGGCGATGCGGCGCCGCGATGACGCGAGGACGCCAAGAAGAAGGATCGTTCGTGCGGAGACGCAGAGGACGCGCGCGTTCGACCCGCGGCGCGCAGTAGCATGCTGCTCGGAGATCAGCGCCGCTGTGCGGCGGCGTCGACATCTCCACTCTTCCGCCCCGTCCACCGCCCGCACCGCTCTGCCGCAAGCCCGCCGCCGCTGCGCCTTCCGCTCGCGCCGGGGATCGTCTAGCGCTCGCTGTCCGGCGCGCGCCGCGGCGGGGCAGAGGACGGAGCGGATCGAGTTGATGGCGACGCGCGCGGACGGCACGACCTGGCGGGACGGGATCAGGCCCTATGTCGAGCGGGGGCCGCTCGCCGCTTTCTCGCTCGGCGTCTCCTCGGGCTTTCCCTACGCGATGATCGCCGCGACGCTGACGACGCGCCTGGCGCAGGCGGGTGTGGACAAGAAGACCGTCACCGCGTTCAGCCTGGCCTTTCTCGCCTACAATCTGAAGTTCCTCTGGGCATGGATCGTCGACGGCGTACGGCTGCCGGTGATCGGCGGGCTCGGGCAGCGCGTGTCATGGCTGCTATTCGCGGGTACGCTGGTGATCGCGGCCGTCGTCCATCTCGCCTTCGCCGATCCGCACGCGAGTATCGCCGCGACGGCGCTGGCAGCGGTGCTCGTCGGTGTGGCGGGTGCGACCTATGACATCGTGATCGACGCCTACCGGGTCGAGATCCTCGAGCCGCGTCAGCTCGGCGTCGGCTCGGGGATGAGCCAATATGGCTGGCGCATCGGATCGTTCGCGGCCGGATCGCTGGCGCTCTACGTCTCCGCTCGGCACGGGTGGACGCTCGCTTATTGCGCCTGTGCGATGCTCGCGCTGCCCGCGATGGTGGCGGGGGTGATCGTCGGCGAGCCGCGGCGGCACCGCGACCCGGTGCGCAGGCGAGGCGTCGGCGAGGCGCTCGCCGCGACATGGCGCCCGTTCACGGAATTCTTCCAGCGGCCGGGCGCCGTGCTGATCCTGCTCTTCATCCTGGTCCACAAGATCGGCGACACCCTCGGCCAGCTCGTCCTGCGTCTGCTGCTTGACTCGCTCGGCTACAGCAACGACGAGATCGCGCTCTACGATCTTGGTATCGGCTTCTGGGCTTTCCTCGTCGGCATCTTCATCGGCGGCTGGCTCTACGCGCGGCTGGGCATGAAGCGTTCGGTGCTGCTCAGTCTCGTGCTGATGGCGGTGTCCAACGTCAGCTTCGCGCTGCTCGCGGCGGCGGGGCACAGCAACCTGGGGCTCGCGGGCGCGATGATCTTCGAGAACGTCGCCTCCGGGATCGGCGGGGTCACCGTGGTCGCCTATTTTTCGGCCTTGTGCGACCTGCGCTTCACCGCCGCACAATATGCGCTGATCTCGGCCGCCTCGAGCGTCGTCGGGCGGATCGTCACCGGCACCACCGCGGGCGCGCTGGTGGAGCGGTTCGGCTATGTCGGTTTCTACTGGCTGACGGTCGCGGCGGCGCTGCCGGGCGTGCTGCTGTTCTTCTGGATGGGGCGCTCCGGGCTGATCGACCGCTCGGTCGGCAGCGCCGGCACCGAGGGACCGGGCGACGCGCGCGACGGGCGGATGGCGTAGGGCCGCGCTGCCCCCCTCCCGGACGGCATCCCCGCGCAGGCGGGGACCCAGATCCGCTGCCGTGGCGGCTCCATCGCTAGCGTCAGCGTGTCTAGATCCCCGCCTGCGCGGGGATGACGATGGGAGGGTGGTGGAGGAGCGGAGACGCACGGGCCGGTAGGGAAGTCCGCATCCTGCCGCCGTCCCCCCGCACTTTCACAGCGACACCGGTCGCCCCTCGTCGGCGAAGGCGGCGGCGACCGCGGCGGCGCTGGCGAGCACGCCGTCGACGTGGCGCTGGCCGAGCAGGTCCTGCATCAGCAGCCGCGCGCTCTCGACCCGCGTCTCGACGCGCGCGAGGATCGACAGCAGCACCTGCTCCGAGGGCGTCATGCGCGCGCAGCAGCACGGCGCGATCGCGATCGGCGCGGCGGCGCTGGCCGCCATGTCCGCCATCAGCGCGCGGATCAGCGTCAGCGGACGGCGGAATGCCTCGCCGAAGGCGGTGAACAGCGCGTGCGCCGCGCGCGCGTCGGCGAGCCCGTGCGCGCCCATCCGCCGCATCGCGAACAGGACGACGCGGGCGTTGCCGCACTCGGGCAAGGCATAGGGCAGGGCCTGGAGGGTGGCGGCGGCGGACAGCTCGGACATACGGGCGACTCCTCGTTCGGCCCGCAAGGTCGTTCACGCGCTATTGATAGTCAATCGCAAAGTTTAGGATCAGTCGGGCAGTTCGTCGTTCGCCTTCAACACCTCACCGGCAAGGTACAACGAGCCGAGCACGAGTACCGCGCCGGGCCGGCTGCGCGCCACCTCCGCGAACGCCGCACCGATCGTCTCCGCGGTCGAAGTTGCGGGCACGCCGAGCTCGCGCGCGAGGGCGGCGAGATCGGCCGGATCGTGGTGCGCGTGGCCGGGCACGGGCAGCGCGACGAGCAGCCCGACGCGGTGCGCGATCGGCGCGAGCAGGCCGCGCGGGTCTTTGTTGGCGAGCATGCCAAGCACCAATGCGAGCGAGCGCCCGTTGTCCTCGCCGGCGACCCGATTGATCGCGGCGCCGAGCGCGCGGCCGGCGGACTCATTGTGACCGCCGTCGAGCCACACCGGAGTGGCGCCGAGCGAGGCGGTGAGCGGTCCGTCGGCGAGGCGCTGGAGACGCGCCGGCCACCGTGCGCCGCGCGCGGCGTCGGCGAGCGCGGCGTCGCCCACCGCCAGCCGATCCTGCGCGCGCAGCATCGCTGCGGCGAGCGCGAGATTGTGCGCCTGGTGTGCGCCGGGCAGCGCGGGCAGGGGGAGGGTGACGATGCCGCGTCGGTCGCTGAGCTCGATGCCGGCCTCGGTCACGCGATGCCGCCACGCCGCACCCTCGACCAGCAGCGCAGCCCCCGCCGTCGCGGCGGCGCGCGCCACCGGCGCGGCCGCCTCGGGCGGGTACAGCATCGTTACGAGCGGCGCGCCGGGCTTGGCGATGCCCGCTTTCTCCGCCGCGATCTGCGCGAGCGTGTCGCCGAGGAAGGCCTGGTGGTCGATCCCTAGCGCGGCGATGCCGCAGACCAGCGGCGCGGGCAGCACGTTGGTCGCGTCGAGCCGGCCGCCGAGCCCGACCTCGATCACGCAGGCGTCCGCTGGCGTGCGCGCGAAGGCGAAGAAGGCGGCGGCGGTGGTCACCTCGAAGAAGCTCGCGCCGAGGTCGCCCGCGACGTCGAGCACCTCCGCCAGCAGCGCGGCGAGCGCGTCGTCCTCGATCAGCCGGCCGGCGAGGCGGATGCGCTCGTTGAAGCGGACGAGGTGCGGGCTGGTGTAGGCGTGGACCTGGTAGCCCGCCGCCTCCAGCGCGGCGCGGAGATAGGCGCAGGTCGAGCCCTTGCCGTTGGTGCCCGCGACGTGGAACACCGGCGGCAGATGGCGCTGCGGGTCGCCCAGCCGCGCGAGCAGCCGCGTGATCCGCTCCAGCCCGAGCACGTCGGCGCCGGGCGAGAGCGCCCACAGCCGGTCGAGCTGCGCCTGGACGCGCGGGTCGGCGGAGACGGCGTGGTCGGCCATCGGGCGGGGGCGCGTCGCCTCAGGCGGCGCGGCGCTCGCCGCAGAGATAGCCGATCACGGTGGCGAGCCGGTCGCGCAGCTCGCGGCGGTGGACCACCATGTCGATCAGCCCGTGCTCGAGATAATATTCGCTGGTCTGGAAGTCCTCGGGCAGCTTCTCGCGGATGGTGTTCTCGATCACGCGGCGCCCGGTGAAGGCGAGCGTCGCCTTCGGCTCGGCGATCTGCACGTCGCCCAGCATCGCGTAGGCCGCCATGACGCCGCCCGAGGTCGGGTCGGTCAGCACGACGATATAGGGCAGGCCGGCGTCGTGGAGCAGCTGGATCGCGACCGTGCTGCGCGGCATCTGCATCAGGCTGAGGATGCCCTCCTGCATGCGCGCACCGCCGCTCGCGGTGAAGACGATGAAGGGCGCGCGGTCCTTGATCGCGGCCTCGACGCCCTGGACGAACGCCTCGCCGACCGCCTGGCCCATCGAGCCGCCCATGAAGGCGAAGTCCTGCACGCCGATCACGACGCGCTGGCCGTGGATCGTGCCGCGCGCGTTGACGAAGGCGTCCTGCTCGCCGGTGCTGGCGCGCGCCGCCTTGAGCCGGTCGGCATAACGCTTCGAGTCGCGGAACTTGAGCGGGTCCTCGGCGGCGCGCGGCGGCGCCAGCACCTCGGCGCTGCCCTCGTCGAGCAGATAGGCGAAGCGCTGCTTCGGCCCGATGCGCTCGTGGTGGTCGCAGTTCGGGCAGACGAACTGGTTGTCCTCCAGCTCCTTGTTGAACACCATCGTGCCGCAGCCCTTGCACTTGTGCCAGAGCGTGTCGGCGCCCTGCGTCTTGGCGCCGGGCACGAAGCCGCCGATCGCGTTGCGGACGTTGCTGAGCCAGCTCATGCGGTCATCTCTCTTGCCTCGGCGGTGGCCGCGAGGGCCGCCGCGAGCGATTGGACATAGGCGGTGACGGGCGCCGCCGCGGCCGCGCCGTGCTGCGCGACCAGCTCGACGATCGCCGAGCCGACCACCACGCCGTCGGCGACGCGCGCGATCGCGCCCGCCTGCTCGGGGGTGCGCACGCCGAAGCCGACCGCGACCGGCAGGTCGGTCGCGGCCTTGAGCCGCGCCACCGCTTCCTCGATCGACGCCTGCACCGCCTGCTGCTTGCCGGTGATGCCCGCCACCGAGACGTAGTAGAGGAAGCCGTCCGCGCCCGCGAGCACCTCGCCGATCCGCTCGCCGACCGTGGTCGGCGTGGCGAGGCGGATCATCGCCACGCCGGCGCCGCGCAGCGCCGGGCCGAGCGCCTCGTCCTCCTCGGCGGGGATGTCGACGCAGATCACGCCGTCGACGCCCGCGGCGCGCGCCGCGGCGGCGAACCATTCCGGGCCACGCCGCAGCATCGGGTTGGCATACCCCATCAGCACCAGCGGCACCTGCGGGTGGCGCCTGCGGAAGTCGGTCGCGATCCGCAGGATGTCGGCGGTGCGGGTGCCCGCCGCGAGCGAGCGGATGTTGGCTGCCTGGATCGCGGGGCCGTCCGCCATCGGGTCGGTGAAGGGCATGCCGAGCTCGATCACGTCGGCGCCGCCCGCGACCAACGCGTCGAGGATCGCCGGCGTCGCGGCGGCGTCGGGGTCGCCCGCGGTGACGAAGCACACGAGCGCGGCCCTGCCCTTGGCGAAGGCGTCGGACAGCCGCGTCACATGCTCACTCCCAGCGCCGCGGCGACGGTGAAGATGTCCTTGTCGCCGCGCCCGCACAGGTTGGCGAGGATGATGCGGTCCGCCGGCATGTGCTTGGCGCGCTGCGCCACCGCGGCGATCGCGTGCGACGGCTCGAGCGCGGGGATGATCCCCTCGGTGCGGCACAGCAGCTGGAAGGCGTCGAGCGCCTCGGTGTCGGTCACCGCGGTATACTCGACGCGGCCGATGTCCTTGAGCCAGGCGTGCTCGGGGCCGATGCCGGGGTAGTCCAGACCCGCCGAGATCGAGTGCGCCTCGGCGATCTGCCCGTCCTCGTCTTGGAGCAGGTAGGTCTTGTTGCCGTGGAGCACGCCGGGGAAGCCGCCCGCGAGGCTGGCGGCATGCTTGGCGTCGAGTCCCTCGCCCGCGGCCTCGACGCCGAGCATCGCGACGTCATCGTCGAGAAAAGGGTGGAACAGCCCGATCGCGTTCGACCCGCCGCCGATCGCGGCGACGAGCAGGTCGGGCAGGCGGCCGGTGCGGTCGAGCAGCTGCGCGCGCGCCTCGCGCCCGATCACGCTCTGGAAGTCGCGCACCAGCTCGGGGTAGGGGTGCGGGCCCGCGGCGGTGCCGATGATGTAGAAGGTGTCGTGGACGTTGGCGACCCAGTCGCGCAGCGCCTCGTTCATCGCGTCCTTGAGCGTGCGCGCGCCGCTCTCCACCGCGCGCACCTCGGCGCCGAGCAGCTTCATGCGGAACACGTTGGGCTGCTGCCGCTCGACGTCCTTGGCGCCCATGTAGATCACGCAGGGCAGGCCGAAGCGCGCGCACACCGTGGCGGTGGCGACGCCGTGCTGGCCCGCGCCGGTCTCGGCGATGATCCGCGTCTTGCCCATGCGGATCGCGAGCAGGATCTGGCCGATGCAATTGTTGATCTTGTGCGCGCCGGTGTGGTTGAGCTCGTCGCGCTTGAACCAGACCTGCGCGCCCATGCCCTCGTCGGCGCTCTGGCGCAGCGTCTCGGTCAGCCGCTCGGCGTAATAGAGCGGCGACGGGCGGCCGACATAATGTTCAAGCAGGTCGTCGAACTGCGCCTTGAACGCCGGGTCCTGCCGCGCCGAGCGATAGGCGCGGTCGAGCTCGAGGATCAGCGGCATCAGCGTCTCGGCGACGTAGCGGCCGCCGTAGTCGCCGAAATGGCCGCGCGTGTCGGGCTGCTGGCGCAGGCTGTTGGCGCGCGCCGCGGGATCGAGGGCGGGGGTGAGCGTGTCGGTCATAGCTGGGCGACCCGTTGCAGGAAGGCGGTGATCTTGTCCACGTCCTTGACGCCCGGCGCGCGCTCCACGCCGGAGGAGACGTCGACCAGCCGCGCGCCGGTGCGCACCGCCGCCTCGGCGACGTTCCCGGCATCCAGCCCGCCCGACAGCGCCCAGGGAAGCGGGTGGCGCGCGCCGTCGAGCAGTCGCCAATCGAAGCGCACGCCCATGCCGCCGGGCAGCGCGGCGTCGTCGGGCGTCTTGGCGTCGTAGAGCAGCCGGTCGGCGGCGCCGGCGTAGCCGGGGGCGGCGGCGAGGTCGGTGACGGTCTTCACCGCGAGCGCGACCCAGGTCTCGACGCCGGCGGTCTGGCGCAGCGCGGCGGCGCGCGCGGGCGTCACCTTGTGGAGCTGGATCGCGTCGAGCCGCGCCGCGGCGACCGCCTCGACGACGAGCGAGTCGGCAGGATCGACGAAGACGCCGACGCGGCGCGCGCGGTCACCCGTACGGGCGGCGAGCGCGGCGGCCTGGTCGAACGCGAGGTGGCGCGGCGAGGGCGGGAAGAAGACGAAGCCGACATGGCTCGCGCCGCCCGCGAGCGCGGCGTCGAGCGTGTCGGGCGTGGAGAGGCCGCAGATCTTGACGGTGACGGGCATGACGAACTCGAGCGGTGGAGGCGGCGACATAGGCGTGGCGGCGAGCGATTGCCACGTGGCAGCGGGCGACAAGACAAGCGGGTCACCGTCGGCGAGCCTTTCGCGGCGTCGACGCCCATCTATGCCGTCGGCGCGGACGTCCCCGCCCGCTATCCCGAAGTTCCTCACCCGTCATCCCCGACTTGATCCGGGATCCACTCTTCCGCGAGAGCAACGCCGTATGACGTGCGGCACGGTGGATCCCGGACCAAGGCCGGGATGACGGCGGCAGTGGGCGAAAACGGCTTCTTCGCCAACCTAGGTGCGGGTCGTGACCGCGCGGTCGCAGTCCTACAGCGTCGCGGCGATCGCGCGCGCGGCGGCGTCGGGATCTTCGGCCTGGGTGATCGGGCGGCCGATCACCAGGATCGAGGCGCCGTCGTCGGCGGCCTGGCGCGGCGTCACCACCCGCTTCTGGTCGCCGACGACGCCGTCCGCGGGCCGCACGCCCGGCACCACGAAGAAGCCGTCCGACCACGCCGCCCTGGCCGCGCGCACCTCGGCGCCCGAGCAGACGATGCCGTCGAGCCCGGCGGCGCGCGCCAGCTCGGCGAGCCGCAGCACGTGGTCGTGCGCGCTGCCCGCCACGCCGGTGTCGGCGAGGTCGCGCTCGTCGAGGCTGGTCAGCATCGTCACCGCGACCACCTTGGTCTCGGGGTGCGCCGCCGCCTTGGCGTCCTCCAGCATCGCGCGGCCGCCGGCGGCGTGGACCGTCAGCACCGCGGGGGCGAGCGGCGCCAGCGACTGCACCGCCTTGGCGACGGTATTGGGGATGTCGTGGAGCTTGAGATCGAGGAAAACGGGTAGGCCGACCTCCTCGAGCGCGCGCACCCCGGCGGGGCCGTTGGCGCAGAAGAACTCGAGCCCGAGCTTGATCCCGCCGACATGGTGGCGGACCCTGGCGGCGAGCGCCTGCGCGCGGGCGAGATCGGGCGTGTCGAGCGCGACATAGACGCGGCTGCTCATCACGCGACCCCCGGCGGCACGGCGGTGGGGATCGCGGCGGGCGGCGGCGGCGTGACCGGGACAACAGCGCCTGGCGCGACCGGCTCGCCCGCGCGCGCGGCGGCCAGCGCGCGCTCGGTCTCGAGCGACCGTTCCGCGGCGGTGAGCCGCTGGCGCAGGCGGAAGCGCAGCCATTGCTGGTAGACGAGCGTCGGCACGAAGCCGAGCAGGAAGGTGGTGAGCAGCAGCAGCGGCAGGTTCACCTCCGCCACCAGGCCGCCGAACAGCTGGATCGAGACGTTGGTCCAGTTGCCGAAGGTGAACACCGCGGCGAGGAACGCCATCAGGCACCAGAACAGGAGCTTCAGGAACTGCATCGCGCCACGCTAGGCGGCGCGTCCCGAATTTACCAGTGCGCGGTGGCGCACCGCGGCGGCGCGGAATGGGACTGGCGTGGCTCGAAAGGAGGAGGGGGCACGACGTGATTACGCTCACAACGCCGCCGACGTTTCGGTGAAGCGCGCTTCCGTGAACGTTCGTCGATCCCGGCTCCCTTCGTCATCCCCGCGCAGGCGGGGATCCATACACGCTGACGCCTCCCTTCTTGCCGCCACGTCTGCGCGTCTGGATCCCCGCCTGCGCGGGCATGACGAGAGAGGGCGGGCATGACGAGAGAGGGCGGTGAGGACGATAGCGCGAGCAAACATCCGGGGCACGGAGGCGCGTCGCCGCGTCCCCGGGGCGTCACCCCACCTCGCGCCGCAGCGCCTCTATCAGTCCGGGCGAGTGCGTCAGCCGCGCTTCCTCCTCGTCGAGGATGGCGCGGAAGGCGGCGCGCTTGATCGCCGCGACGCGCCCCGCGCGCAGCCGCGTCGCCGCAGGCAGCGTCGAGACGGTGATGTCGATCATCCGCTCGGCGCCGTGCAGGCGGCCCCAGAGATAGTCGTTCTCGCGATAGGCGCGGCTGAAGAAGGCGCCGAAGCTGTTGAACTGGATACCCTTCAGCGTGGCCGCCGCACCGCCCGAGCGGATCGAGCGGGCGTCGTCGGGCGAGACGCGGTCGACCTTGATCGGGTCGAACTCGTCGAGGCCCTCGCCCTGCAGCAGCGGCAGCAACGCCACGTCGACGAACGGAAAGCCGAGATAGTTGAGCAGCATCGGCCGCCGCACCTCGCGCGGCACCGCGGCCAGCGCCGCGGCCATGCGCGCGTCGGTCGCGGCGTCGCGCGCGGTGAGGTCGAGCGAGGCGCCGAAGCCATCGAGCAGCGGCCCGGCGTCGTCGCGCAGCGCGCGCACCTCGCGCCGCAGCGCCGCGTGCGTGTCGGTGCGCTTGGCGGCGAGGTAGTCGGTGAGCGAGTCGTAGATCGCGTCGCGCAGCGGCTGGAGCGCCGCGGCGCTCGCCTCATGCTCCAGCTCGCCGAGGCGGCGCGCCAGCAGCCGCAGCCGGCGCACGCGGAAGTTGAGGTCGAAGGTGCGCAGGAAGGCGACCATCGCCTCGCTCGCGCCGCCGGCATAGACCGCGTCGGCGCCGAGCCCGCGCGCGGCGAGCGCGGCGTCGAGTCGCTGTCGCGTGCGGCTCCACCGCTGCGCCCCGGGCGCGCCGCCGATGGCATGGAGCAGCGCGGCGACGAACTCGACCACGCCCGCGGCCTTGAGCTGGCCGTAGCCGACATAGCTGAAGCCGGCGCGCTCGGCCGCCGCCGCCTGCGCGCGGCGGCGCCACGCCACCAGCCGCGCCGGGGTGGGGCGATCGAGGAAGAAGGTGCGCCCGAACAATTCCTCGATCGCGGCGTCGACCTGCGGCCGGATCGCCTCGGTGATCGCGCGCATCCGCTCGATCCGCCGCGACCGTTCGGCCAGCGCCTCGAGATTGTCGCGGATCGGCTGCTGGCGCGGCAGCTCGCTGATCGCGCCGAGGATCGTCTGGAAAAAGCCGGGCGGTCCGGCACTGCCGGCGCCGAGCGTCAGCTTGTGGCCGGGCGAGGGGTCGACATAGACGAAGCGGCGGTCGATCTCACGCTTCGCCGGGCGCTCGCGCAGCGCGTCGATCGCCGGGCGGAAGGGCGCGTTGGCGAGCACCGACCCGTCGATCAGCACCGCGCGCTCGGCGGCGCGCGCGGCGGCGTGGCGCGGCAGCACGCGCTCGAGGAAGTCGCGTCGGCCTGGCCAGCGACGCCGCCGCGCGCGCAGCACGCGGTCCAGCTCGGCCACCGTGAAAGGCGGGAAGGCGCCGGGAAAACTCGAGGTCGCACGCGCGGCAAAGGCAAGCTCGGGGACGGCGGCCAGCGTGTCGAGCGCGATACCATGGTCGCTGAACGGCAGCACCAGCCGGTGCTCGGTCTCCATCACCTCGGGCGGCGAGTGCAGCTGGAGCCGCTCGGGGTGGCCGCCGAAGTCGGTGACGGTGACGAACAGGTCGAGCGGCTGTCCCGGCGGCAGCAGCCGCGGCCCGCGCGGCGCCGCCGCCATCGCCTCGAACGCGTCGAGCAGCATTGCGGTGAAGCCCTCGCCCGAGAAGGGCGGCTCGAACCAGCGCGAGCGGACGAAATGCGAGAGCTTGGCGCGCACCTCGTCGCGGGTCGCCTCGTCGAGCGCCTCGAGCTGGTCGGCGCTGCGCCCCGCCGCCATCCAGGCGAGCGGCAGCGCCCAGACCTTGGAGAAGCGCGAGGCGGGGGCGGCGTCGGCGTCGATCAGCCGCTCGACGTCGGCGCCGTCGAGCCACAGGTCGGTGAGCGGGTCGAGCGACTGCCCGCTCGCGATCGCCTGTGCCAGGAACACGCCGTTGATCCCGCCCGCGCTCGCGCCCGCGACGATGTCGGGCAGCACGCGCACGCGCCAGCCCGCGCTCTCCTCGATCTCGTCGAGCAAGGCGCGATAGATCCGCGCGCTGGCGCCGTCGCAGGGCGCGTCATCGCGCGTGGCCCGGCTGGCGCGGGCGAGATGCCACACCTCCTTGACGATGCCGTGCATGTAGACCGCCAGGCTGATCCCGCCGTAGCAGACGAGCGCGAGCCGCAGCTCCTTCTCGCGCACCGCGGCCTGGCTCATGCGGCGACGATCTCGGCCCAGATCGGCAGGTGGTCCGAGGCGACCCGCGACGCGGGCGACTGGTGGACGCCGCAGGCCGCCACGCGCAGCGCGCGCGACACCATGATGCGGTCGAGCCGCGCGATCGGTCGGCGGGCGTGGAAGCTCGGCCCGGTCTCGGCGAAGTGGAAGTCGCGCGCGAAGTCGCTGAGGCAGCCCGAGGCGCGGCTCCACTCGTTGAGGTCGCCCATCATCACCGTCGCCGGACCGGGAGCACGGTGCGCGGCGTGCTGGAGGATCGCCGCCGCCTGGCGGCGCCGCCACAGCCCCGAGAGATCGAGGTGCATGCCGATCACGCGCACCGCCTCGCCCGCGACCTCGACGTCGACGCAGACAGCGCCGCGCGGCTCGAGCGCGGGCAGATGCAGCTGCTGGCAGTCGAGGATCGTCGCCGACTTGCGCACCAGCAAGGCGTTGCCGTGCCAGCCCATGCTGGTCGCGCGCATGCCGAGCCCGACCGAGCGCCAGTCGCTGTGCTCCTCGAGCAGGTGCGGGGTGAGCACCGCGGCGCGCTGGCCGAAGCGGCGGTCGGCCTCCTGCAATGCCACCACGTCGGCGTCGATCTCGCGCAGCACCTGGAGGATCCGCTCGGGGTTGCGACGGCGGTCGGTGCCGATCGCCTTGCGGATGTTGTAGCTGGCGACCTTTAGCCTCATCGCAGGCGTAACGAGTCGGGCGGCCCCGCGGTTGCAGCCGCGGGCGCTAGTTAGCGCGACGGTAATCACCTGGCGCTACGATGCCCGGCGAGGCAGCGGATGGACGCGGGATGAAGCGAGGGATCAAGCTGGCACTGGTGCCCGTGACGGCGGTGCTGGTGATCGGGCTGGGCGCGGCAGGTGGGGTGGTGTTGTCGCGTGACGGCGGCGCCGCGGCGATCGAGGCGGACCTGCGCGCGGACGCGACCCCCGTCGTGCCGGCGGTGCTGCCGGTGCAGTTCTACGCCTTCGACCCGCCACTGACGGTCAACATCAAGGACACCGATGCGGTGCTCCAGGCGGGCGTGTCGGTGAGCACGCGCGACCCGAAGGTGCTCGACGCGCTGCGGCGCGACGATCCGGCGCTGCGCTCGGCGATGATCCTCGCCTTCGGCGACGCCAGCGAGGCCGCCGACATGAGCGACGCTGGCAAGCAGCAGCTGCTCGGCGCGATCACCGGCGCGGTCAACCGCCAGCTCGCCACCGACGGCTATGTCGGGCACGTCGACGCCGCTTACTTCACCGACTTCATCGTGCAGGGCGGCAGCGACGACCAGTGAGTGCGGCGCGACGCGCCGTGGAACGGCGAGTCGGCCAGCCGGTTTGTGTCACTTCAATGGCGCACACGGGTGCGCTGCGGGCGGCGCGGCGCGCCGCCACGAACCGGAGAGTGAGCGTGAGCGCCAGAGTCTGCACCAGCGTGCCGCTGGTCGCCGCGCGAGACGGCGTGGTGATCATCGAGTCGAGCTGCGGCCGCTCGTTCAACGTCAGCGCCGAGGTGGCGATGCAGATGAGCGAGCATCTGATCCGCAGCGCCGCGCGCGCGCGCGGACAGCATCGCATGGCCGCGGAGCGCGCCGAGGGCGTGTAGGGTCGCGAACGGTCCAACAGTGGCGCGCCGGGCGAGAGCCTGCCGCGTCTCCATGGACGACATCGCGCCGCGGTTGCCCGTTATCCCGAACCCGTTCCGGAATACACCGGTCCGGACCCGGAAGGTTCATTGTCGCGCGAGCGGCTAGCCCCACCGTCATCCCGGGCTTGAGCGGTATCGAGGACGGGAGGACGGTGGTGAGAGAGCAAGCCGCCTTTCGGGTCCACGCCATCTCCACCCCGGAGGCAACGCGCGCTGAGTTGATGGAATGGTCGATCCCGAAACACGTCCGAGGTGACGAGATGGTGTGACGTCTCACCCGTGGGCGTACCCGAATTCGGGCTCATCCCAAGTCGCACGTCCACTGAACTCGCACGCCGCCGACATCACGTCGATGACGATCGCGATCGCGCCGCACACCATGTCGCAAGCGCAATGTTCTCAATATGTTCTGTCCTACATCGCGGGCTCGCGCTATGGCTGAGCGCGTGGAAGGAGGTGCCCGATGATCCTGCTCGACGCCCCGCTGATCACGGCCGTGGCCGCGGTGATCGGCAGCTTGGCCGCGTTGGTCTGGTCCTGCCGCCGGCGGCCGTGACGACGACGATCAGCTGAACCGCGCTCCTGCCCCGACAGGTGAAGCGGTTCTCTAGGTCATGATCGTACGAGACTGGGCTCCTGCCTGAGCGGGAGCGCCTTTTCACCCTTCCTTCCCGCCTCAGCGGTCGTAGGCGCCGCGGATATGGCCGAGCCAGCCGGCCTTGCCGAGCGGCTCCTCCGGCGGGCGAGTCGGCGCGCTCGACGGCTTGGCGACGAAGGTCTTGGCGCGCGCGTCGTCAGGGTTGATCGGCTGGGCGAAGCGCAGCCCGGCGGCGCCCTGGTCGACCCAGATCACCGTCGCGCCCACCGCGGCGAGCGAGCCCACCGTGACGAGCACGGTCGCGCCGCGCTGCAGCCGCTCGGCCTGATCGACCCGCACGCCCGTGCTCGAGAGGTCGCGCACGCGGTGGCGAGTCGCCCCGCCATGGCCGAAGCGCTCGATCAGCGCGCCCAGCATCACGCGATGGCGCTCCGCGCGCGGCTGATGCTCGCGTGCGGCCGAGTCGCTGCTGACCGGGCCGCTCACGTCAGATGTCCTCATAGCCGTCGTCGTCGCGCGCGCCGCCCGACAGCAGCAGGATCACCTCGCGCGGCAGTCGCTGCTCGAAGCGGATCCCGGCCTCGCCGTCGTCGCACCACGCCACCGAGCCGACGAGCGTCTCGAGCCCGCCGATGCGCAGCCAGACGCGCTGCGCGGGCTTGAGCGCGACGCCGCGCAGCCGGCAGCCGCGGTTGGAGACATCGACCACCTGGACCGATTCGCTCTCGCCCAGGAACAGGCGCAGGCTGCCCTCGAGCGCGGTCGGCACGCGCAGCTCGCGGCGGTTGTCGCTCCACGACGCCGCCTCCAGCCACACGTCATCGCCGCCTGCGCTCACCTGCTCCACCTCACGTCCACCTGCCTCGCACGATGATCCGCTTATGGCGCGATAGGCTTAACAGCCCGTAACGGCGTGATGCATCCGCGCCGCGCTGGCCTTTTCGCGGCATGGCGGTAGGAGCGGGGCATGATCGAACCGCGTTCCTCCACCGATGGCCAGCGTCGGTGGACCGCGCGCCGCTATCGCGCCCTGCTGCGCGCGCAGGGGCCTCGCTCCGTGCGGTTCCGCACGCGCATGGCGATCCTGACGGGCGCGGTCGCGATCGGCGTCGCCGCCACGCTCTTCGCGCTCGCCGCCGATACGGTCGGGGCGCTGTTCGCGAGCTACGCGCGCCGGTACCGCTACGCCCCGCTGCTCACCACGCCGCTGCTGTTCGCCGCGCTGGTGTGGCTGACGCGGCGCTGGGTCCCGCTCGCGCGCGGATCGGGCATCCCGCAGGTGATCGTGGCGCAGCAGGACCCGGAGCGTGCCACCGGCTCGCTGGTGTCGATCCGCACCGTGGCGGGCAAGACGATGCTGACGCTCGCCGCGTTGCTCGGCGGCGCCTCGACCGGGCGCGAGGGGCCGACGGTGCAGATCGCCGCCGCGGTGATGGGGCTGAGCCACCGGCTGCTGCGCGTGCCGCTGCGCGGCGCGGTGCTGATCGCCGGCGGCGCGGCGGGCGTGGCGGCGGCGTTCAACACGCCGCTCGCCGGGCTGCTCTTCGCGATCGAGGAGCTCGCCTCCGCCTATGAGCAGCGGGTGACGCTGCTGGTGATCGCGGCGATCGTGATCGCGGGCATGGTCGCGCAGTCGGTACAGGGCGATTACGTCTATTTCGGCGTGATCGGC
The DNA here is from genome assembly GCF_014193405.1 of Sphingomonas sp. BK069. Taxonomy (NCBI): domain Bacteria; kingdom Pseudomonadati; phylum Pseudomonadota; class Alphaproteobacteria; order Sphingomonadales; family Sphingomonadaceae; genus Sphingomonas; species Sphingomonas sp. BK069. Next base: position 394,608 of record NZ_JACHZH010000001.1, read on the forward strand.
GCGCATCTGGCGCTCGGCCCGGCGCTGCTGGCGGTGCCGGTCGCGGGGATAGCGGGCGGGTTGAGCGGGGGGCTGTTCGCGCGGCTGATGCTGGCGCTCGCCACCGGCGGCGGCCGCCTGACCGCCTGGTCGAAGCAGCGCCCGGTCGCCTTCGCGGCGCTCTGCGGCGTGGTGGTCGGTGGCCTGGGCGTCGGCACCGGGCTGACCTGGGGCACCGGCTATGACGCGGCGCGCGCGATGATCGTCGGGGTCGACGCGCCTCTGTGGTTCGGCCCGGCCAAGTTCCTGGCCACGCTGGCGACCGCGGTGGCCGGGCTGCCCGGCGGCATCTTCGCCCCGTCGCTGGCGGTGGGCGCCGGGCTGGGCAACCTGCTGCGACCGCTGTTCCCGGACGAGCCCGCCTCGGCGATCGTGATCCTCGGCATGGTGGGCTATTTCGCCGGCGTGGTGCGGGCGCCGCTGACCGCGGTGATCATCCTCTCCGAGACGACCGCGAGCCGCGGGCTGATGCTGCCGATGTTCGCCGCCGCCTTCCTCGCCGACGGCGCGAGCAGCCTGGTGTGTCGCGAGAAACTGTACCACGGGCTGGCGCGCACCTTCGCGCGGCCCTGAGCCCGTTCGGTATGCGGCTCAGTCGCTCACGGCGGCGCGCCCGCGATCGGACAGGCTGCGCAGCGTGATCGACCAGCGCGTCGCCGCCATCGCGGCGATGCTGTGCTCCCATTCGTACCGCGCCTCGCCGCGGAGATGGTAGAGCCCGCGCGGCGGCAGCGGTGCGGTACGTCGCTCGAACCGCTCGCCGGCGCGGCGGCGGAAGCGCATCGCCGCCGGAGCGCCGAGCGAGATGCCGACGACATGGTCGAAGTGCGGCCGATCGCGGTGCCAGCCAATCCCGGCGCCGGGATCGTAGCGGATCAGCAGCGCCTGCTCGAGCGTGCCCGGCGCGAGGCCGACGGCTTCCTCGGCGCGGTCGCGCACCGCCGCGAGCCACGGGGGCAGCGGGTCGGTGCGCGCCAAGGCGGCGCGATCGAAATCATAGTGGATGCCGAAACTGTGCGTCAGCCGCTTGCCGAGCCAACCCTGGAACCGGAACGGCGCGAGCGCGAGCGAGTCGAGCCGCCCGATCAGCGCGCGCTCCTCGTCGGCGTCGACGAAGCCGGGGACGCTGCGCAGGCCGGGGATCAGCGGCAGGTCGAAGAGGTCGTTCACCGTGGTCCACTACAAGGATTGCCGCGAAGCACCATGACGGAGGTGCGGACAGGCTTCCCATGAGCGAGAGGCCGCCCCTCGCGGGACGGCCTCTCCATTGTCGGCCGGGGCCGGCAGTGTGTCAGGCGGCGGCATGCCCCGCAGAAGCGATCATGCCCGCGCCCTGTGCCGTAACCGGCTTGTGACAATGAGACATTCGATCACCTCCTTTCCGTTGTTGACGATGTCGCGGAGATGGTTGTTTCCATTAGACATTCAAGTAGCGGCCTATCACCACTCGACGCCGATCTTGCCGAAATGCCCGGCCGACTGCTGGAAGCGGAAGGCGTCGGGCAGCCGCTCGAGCGGGAAGCGTCGGTCGATCACCGGGCGGATGCCGGTGGCCTCGATCGCGCGCACGAACGCCTGCTGCTGCCGGCGCGAGCCGACGATCAGCCCCTGCAGCCGCGCCTGCTTGCCCATCAGCGCCGCGGTGGGCACGTCGCCGGTCACGCCCGCGACGGTGCCGATCAGCGCGATCTGCCCGCCGACGCGCACCGCCTCGATCGACTGGGTCAGCGTGCCCGCGCCGCCGAGCTCGAGCACGTGATCGACCCCGCCGCCGCTCCAGTCGCGCACCGCGCGGCCCCAGTCGGGCACCTCGCGATAGTTGACGACATGGTCGGCGCCGAGGTCGCGCGCGCGCTCCAGCTTCTCGCCCGAGGAGGAAGTGACGATCGCGGTCGCGCCCATCGCCTTGGCGATCTGTAGTCCCCAGATCGCGACGCCGCCGGTGCCGAGCAGCAGCACCGTGTCGCCCGCCTTGAGCGCGCCCTCGCCGACCAGAGCGCGCCAGGCGGTGAGCCCCGCGGTGGTGATCGTCGCCGCCTCGACCGGATCATAGCCCTTGGGCGCGCGCGTGAAGGCGGTGGCGGGGCGGACGACAGCCTCGGTGGCGTGGCCGTCGATGCCGTCGCCGGGGGTGCGGCGGAAGTCGCCGATCGTGGGCGCGCCGTCCTGCCAGTCGGGGAAGAAGCAGGAGACGACCTCATCGCCGACCTGGAACTCGGAGACGTCCTCGCCGACCGCCTCCACCGTGCCGGCGCCATCGGCGAGCGCGATCACACGGTCGCCCGCGGGCATGCCGCCGGTAACGACGCCGAGGTCGTGGTAGTTGAGCGAGCTGCCGTGCAGTGCGACGCGGATCTCGCCGCGGCCGGGCGCGCCCGGGTCGGCGCGCTCGGTGAAGCCGAGCGTGTCGAGGGTGGGCGGGGCGCCGATCGTCATGGCCTTCATGTCGGGTCCTTCATGCTTCACGTGTCGATGGAGCGGGCGGCGATGTCGTGTCGCCGCGCGCGCGTTCAAGCGCCGCCGCGCGTACCTTCGCGAGGCGCTACGCTCAGGCGGGCACGCCCTGCGCCGCGGGGAGCTCGACGATGTCGGACGATTCCGCCCACAGGTTGATGCCGCCGTCGCGCGCCAGCGAGTCGATCCGCGCCAGCTCGTCCTCCGCGAAGTCGAGCCGCTTCACCGCGTCGAGCGAATCGTCGAGCTGCGCGACCGTGCGCGCGCCGATCAGCGCCGAGCTGACACGTGGGTCGCGCAGCACCCAGGCGATCGCCATCTGCGCCAGCGTCTGCCCGCGCGCCGCGGCGATCGCGTTCAGGTCGCGGATCGCGGCGAGATTCTGCTCGCTCAGCAGCGACTGGCCGAGCGAGCCGCCGCGCGTGGCGCGCGCGCCTTCCGGCACGCCGTGAAGATATTTGTCGGTGAGCATGCCCTGCGCCAGCGGCGAGAAGGCGATGCAGCCGGTGCCGAGCGCCTCCAACGTGTCGAGCAGCCCGCGCTCGATCCAGCGATTCAGGATCGAGTAGCTCGGCTGGTGGATGAACAGCGGGACCTTCTCCTCGGCCAGGATCGCCGCGGCGCGCGCAGTCAGGCCGGGCTCATAAGAGGAGATGCCGACGTACAGCGCCTTGCCCTGACGGTGCAGCTGCACCAGCGCGCCCATCGTCTCCTCCAGCGGCGTGTTCGGGTCGACCCGGTGCGAGTAGAAGATGTCGACATAGTCGAGCCCCATACGGCGCAGGCTCTGGTCGCAGCTGGCGATGAGATATTTGCGCGACGAGCCGACGTCGCCGTACGGCCCGGGCCACATGTCCCACCCCGCCTTGGTGGAGACGATCAGCTCGTCGCGGTGCGCGGCGAAGTCGGTCGCGAGCACGCGGCCGAACGCCTCCTCCGCCGAGCCGTAGGGCGGCCCGTAATTGTTGGCGAGGTCGAAGTGAGTGACGCCGCGGTCGAAGGCGCGGCGCAGGATCGCGCGGCCGGTCTCGAACACGTCGCTGCCCCCGAAATTCTGCCACAGGCCGAGGCTGATCGCGGGCAGCCGCAGCCCGCTGCGGCCGACGCGGCGGTACGGCATGCGGCCGTCATAGCGTGCAGGATCAGCGACATAGGGGGCAGGAAAGGGCATGCGACGGCTCCGTGACGACCGGGTAATGGCGCCCCTAACGTCCATCGGCGCAGGGCGGTCCCGACGAACGCGACGACACGCGATCACCGCTCGCCAAACCGCCGCGAGCCTCTATGATCCGGCGGCAGAGGGGAGAGGCGAGGATGGAGCAGGGCGAGGCCGCGCTCGAGCGGCTGGCGGAGAACCCGCGCTACCGGCGGCTGGTGCGGCGCCGCGGTCGGCTCGGGCTGGCGCTGACCGCGGTGATGCTCGTCGCCTATCTCGGCTTCGTGCTGCTGGTCGCCTTCGACAAGCCGCTGCTCGCACGGTCGCTGGCGGGCGGGGCGACCTCGCTGGGTATTCCGATCGGGCTCGGCGTGATCCTGCTCGCGATCGCACTGACCGGGATCTACGTGTACCGCGCCAACCGCGAGTTCGACGCCGAGGTCGCCGCCATCGTCGCCGAGGCGCGGCGATGACCGGCGCGAGCGGTGGCGGACCTGGCTGGCCCGCGCTGGCGATGTTCGGCTGCTTCGTGCTGCTGACGCTCGCGATCACGCGCTGGGCGGCGCGGCGGACGCGCACCGCCGCCGACTTCTACGCCGCGGGCGGCGGGATCACCGGCTTCCAGAACGGGCTGGCGATCGCGGGCGACTTCATGTCGGCGGCGTCGTTCCTCGGCATCTCGGCGCAGATCTTCGCCGACGGCTATGACGGGCTGATCTACTCGATCGGCTTCCTGGTCGGCTGGCCGATCGTGCTGTTCCTGATGGCGGAGCGGCTGCGCAACCTGGGCCGCTTCACCTTCGCCGACGTCGCCTCGTTCCGCTTCGCGCAGACGCCGGTGCGCACGCTCGCGGCACTGTCGACGCTGCTGGTAGTGCTGTTCTACCTGATCGCGCAGATGGTCGGAGCGGGGCAGCTGATCCGCCTGCTGTTCGGGCTGCCTTACCCTTATGCGGTCGCGATCGTCGGCGTGATGATGACGCTGTACGTGCTGTTCGGCGGCATGCTCGCGACCACCTGGGTGCAGATCGTGAAGGCGGTGCTGCTGCTCGGCGCGGCGAGCTTCATGGCCGCGGCGGTGCTGTGGCAATTCGGCTCGCCCGAGGCGCTGTTCGCGCGCGCGGTGCAGGCCAAGGCCGCCGCCGCGGCCGCCAAGGGTGCGGCGCCGGGCGAGGCGATGGCGGCGGGACGCGCGATCATGGGGCCGGGCGGCTTCATCAAGGACCCGGTCTCGGCGATCTCGCTCGGGCTCGCGCTGATGTTCGGCACCGCCGGCCTGCCGCACATCCTGATGCGCTTCTTCACCGTGCCCGACGCGCGCGCGGCGCGCACCTCGGTGCTGTGGGCGACGGGGTGGATCGGTTACTTCTATCTACTGACCTTCGTGATCGGCTTCGGCGCGATCGTGCTGGTCGGCACCGACTCGCGCTATCTCGACGCCGCGGGCGCGCTGCGTGGCGGCGGCAACATGGCCGCTGTCCATCTCGCGCACGCGATCGGGGGCGACCTGTTCCTCGGCTTCGTCTCGGCGGTGGCGTTCGCGACCATCCTCGCGGTGGTCGCTGGGCTGACGCTCTCGGGCGCCTCGGCGGTGAGCCACGACCTCTACGCCAGCGTGTTCCGCCGCGGCCGCGCCGACCAGGTGGCGGAGCTGCGCGTCTCGCGCGTGACCGTGGTGGTGCTCGCGCTGGTCGCGATCGCGCTGGGCGTTTTGTTCGAGAAGCAGAATGTCGCCTTCATGGTCAGCCTGGCCTTCGCCATGGCGGCCTCGGCCAACTTCCCGGTCCTGCTGCTGTCGCTGCTGTGGCGCGGCTGCACCACGCGCGGCGTGGTCGCGGGCGGGGCGGTCGGCCTCGCGCTCGCGTTGGGGCTGACGATCCTGTCGCCCGCCATCTGGGTGACGGTGCTGGGTCACGCATCCGCGATCTTCCCTTATGGCTCGCCCGCGCTCTTCTCGATGCCCGCGGCGTTCGCGACGATCTGGCTGGTTTCGCGGCTCGATCGCAGCGGACGCGCGGTGGTGGATCGCGCCGGCTATGTCGCGCAGCGGGTCCGGTCCGAGACCGGCATCGGCGCTGCCAGAGCGAACGATCACTGATCAGTTCGGAGTGGCGGCAAAGAATCTTTACATAGCCTTAACACCCCCTTTTCAGATCATCGTTTCTGCGGCACGGTCCGTCGTGTGGTGCGCCATGTCGGCGACGCGGGAGACCGAAGATGAAGAGGGAATGGACCTTGGCGTTGAGCGCGCTGGGGCTGATCGCGGCACAACCGGCGGGCGCGGACCGAAGCACCGCGCAGTTCACCTCGGTGACGGTGTTCGGCGACAGTCTGGTCGACGCCGGCAATCTCTATCTCTCCAACGGCGGAACCCGCCCCGACCCGAGCCAAGGCTATTTTCAGAACCGCTTCACCGACGGCTTCGACTATCCCGATCTGATCTCGCTCAAGCTCTTCGGCGTGCCGACCAGGCCCTCGCTCAACGGCGGCAGCAACTATGCCTATGGCGGCGCACGCGTGGTCGATACCGGTGACGTGATCCCCGACCTCGGCGCGCAGCTCAGCACCTTCGCTGCCTCGGGCAAGGCGATCGACCCCAACGGCCTGTACATCCTCAACTTCGGCGGCAACGACGTGTTCGGCGCCAAGGGCGTGTTCGGCCCGGTCGGCGCCATCGGCGACTATCCCGACGTGAACAGCTATCTCGAGGCGGCGGCGAACCAGTATGTCGCCGGGATCAAGGCGCTCAACGAGCGCGGCGCGCGCAACATCCTGTTCACCGACTTCCCGCTCGCCGGCGACCCGTACACCATCGCGGCCAACAACTATCTGCGCACCGCACTGGACGGGCTGACCGTCAGCGCCGGGACAGACCTGTACTTCTACAGCCTCAGCGAGTTCAACGTGCGGGTGCTGCAGCACCCCGACCGGTTCGGGCTGCCGCCGCTGCGTGCCGACACCAGTTGCGTCGCCGCGGGCGCGCAGGCGAGCGGCTGCGCGGGCTTCTTCTCGTTCGACGGCGTCCACGTCACCGGCGCGGTGCAGGCGGCCGGCTTCCGCGACATGGACCAGCGCTTCGGCCTGACCAGCGCGGTGCCCGAACCCTCGGTCTGGTCGATGCTGATCCTCGGCTTCGGCCTGGTCGGCGCGGCGCTGCGGCTCGGCCGCCGGCGCCGTGTCGCCTTGGCAAGCGCGGCCTGACAGGACGACCTGCTGCGCGATCGGTCGCGCGGACGACGGTGCGCGAGGAGGCTCACGGCGATCGTCCCGGCGGCGCCGGGACGACGTTGGCGTGACGCGCGAGCCAATACCAGCGGCCGTGGTGGCGCTGGTAGATGTTGGTGTAGCGCCGTCGCAGCGGGGCGGTGCCGTAGGTCCGCCCCAGCTCGCTCGCCGCGGTGGGGGTGAACAGCTCGCTGCCCATTACCACGCCGGTGTCGCCGCTGACGCGGACGCGCTCGATCGTGCGGTCGAACTCTTCCGCGCCGATGCGTCCGTCACGCATCATCGCCAGAAACTCCTCACGCGAGAGGACACGGCCGGTCGGGGCGTTGATCGTCAGCTCGGGCGCGGACAGCGCCGCCAACTTCGCGACATCGGCCTGCGCCACCATGTCCTTCTGCGCCATGTCGAGCCGCGCCAGCGCCGCCTCGACATCGCGTGGGGCGGCGGGCGCCGTCGTCGCGACCGCGGAGAGGAGGCCCGCGACGCCGGTCGCGACGATCAACAGCTGACGCATCGCCGATCTCCTATCGAGCCGGGCAGAATGGACTGAAGCGAGTCCGGAAACAATCGCCCCAACGGGTCACGTTGGCGCAAGGGACAGCGCCAGCATGGAGGCGGCGACACCGCCTGATCCGCTCCTGCGAGCTGCCACGTGCGCAAGAGAAGCGACGCGGGTCGCCCGAGGGGTGGCCTGATCGCCGAGCCCGCCCTCGACGCCGCGGCAGCGAGCACGCGCCCTCCGCCAAGGGCTCTGTCAACATCTGGAGCATGGTCATGTTGGACCGCCGCTATTTCGGTCCTCAGCGAGCGAGGAGCGCCGCTCGCAGGCGATGAAGGCGGAGGCGTGGTGCCGGTTGCAGGGATCGAACCCGCGACCTTCGGTTTACAAAACCGCTGCTCTTTTGGTGCTCCCAAGGCCTCAAAATTAGGCCGGGCAGGGGCGCGCAAGTCATGTTGCTGCCCCAGACCGAAGTACCTGTGCCGTCTTTTGTGCCACCGCGGCCTTTGCAGCTTTCACCTGCTCGGGCGTGAGAAAGGCGAGATACCGCTCCGTCACAACGATCGTACCGTGACCCAGCTCACCTTGCAGATCGTAGATCGACCCTTTGCCCCGTCTCAGGTATTCGACAGCGAATAGGTGACGGAAGTCGTGATGGCTGAAGGGGTGGAACTCAACACCATCGCGTGCCGCCTGTCGTGCCACCCGCCGCATGTACCCACCCGGGCGCGAGGACACGCCCGACAAACGATCGCCTTCGCCTTGCCAGAACACCCACGGCTTACCCTTCCATGCCGGCTGGCGCGCCATGATCTCACGAGCCGCTCTCGTGAGCGGGACGACCCTGGTTTTGTCGCCTTTACCCCGTCGCACGGTGATAATGCCCTCGACAAGGTCGACGTCAGCATGACGAAGGGATGTGACCTCCTCGAGGCGCAATCCCGTTTCTCTGGTAAACTCGCACAGGTCACGAATGCGAGCGGGAAGGCGCGCGAATACGAGTGCCACTGAGGCGGCTTGCGGAAGGACGATCCGGGTAGGGCGCTCCGGCACGAGCCGACGCCGGTTCAGCGTCACCGCGGGATTGTCAGCAATCCATCCCTCGTCCGCAGCATGATTCAACACACTCGACAAAGCGGTCAGGTCACGACGGATCGTCGCGTTCTTGACCCCTTCGTAGCGGCGTCCCTTGATCAGCGTCTTGAGGTAGTCGGCGGTTATTTCTTGGACCGCCCTAGAGTCGAGTTCGTCACCGATTTGGCGTAAGGAACACAGATATCGATCGAAAGTCCGAACCCCGAGGCTGGGGGCGACGTTCTCCTTCCAGCTCGCTACGACGTCGGACCAACGAACCGGCCCGGAAATGCCATAGATCGCTTGATCCTCACTTTGCTCGCGGAGAGCGCGCAAGCGCCGCAACGCCACCCTCTCCGACCGAGTTCGAAGGCTATGACGATGCTCCACTCCGCGTATTTTAAAGCGCGCCCAGTAGATACCTTCTCGGACATAGAGGTTCTTGGGCATCGTCGTTATCGACAACCGCTCTCCGACAATGACGGTCTATACCGTCAGTCGGCCAGCATTGCGGTTGAAGAGAAAGTGTCAACGGAGAAAGTTGCTCATTTCGGTGAGCCGAGCCCGGGCGACGTAACTAACACCGCATTAATTTCGGCCCGTCGACCAATCGTTTTCTCCCCTCGTCAAACAGCTAGTTCCAACCACGTGTAACGAAGGACCCCCGTATTACCTAACGGGGGCTAGCGTCAGCGATACCTGGAGGAACCTGTTTTCGCTGCTACGTCGGTTGCGTCCTCGCTCCGCTGCGGGCGCAACCGACATCGCGTTAGCACGTAGACTGAACCAGTGCATGAAACAGGCACGACGCTGCCTGACCAAGGCTCAAGCCTTGCTGGACGAGAAATTTCCACGACATCGACCATATGCAATTGGCGAGAGAGCGCCTAGATGACCCCTATGCGTGATTTTTCCGCGCGCGGGACCACCTAGTTAGGACAGCCATGCTGCTGCGTTTTACAGTCGAGAATTATCTGTCGTTTAACGACGAGGCTAGCATCTCCCTCGTCGCAACGGCGGATCGTTCACACCCAAACCATTTATACGGAACAGATGACGAACGAAGGCCGGCCGCACTACGCATTGCAGCGGTTTATGGTGCAAACGGACATGGCAAATCAAAGTTAGTAGAAGCGATCACCGCTCTTCAGCGGCACGTTCGCGGAAAAGGGTGGCGCCACGCCCCTTTCAAGCTTGACCCTGCTTCTGCAAAAAAACCAACAAAAATGATCATGGAGTTCCGGTTCGACAATCATGATTTTGAGTATGGCACCGTCATAGAAAAGGATCATGTCGCGGAAGAATGGCTATTTGCTACCGACGCCTCAAAAAAAGAAGAAAAAATTTTTGAACGTGCAACTAAACGCACCGAAGATAATAAATTCAAGACCACTGTAACGTCCGGTAAGGCACTGTCCGCGTTGCCCAGCCCTTCGGATGGCGTCAGAATGCCACTGTTTATAAAGGTATTGGGGAGTAGCCTTAAGCCGACTGAATCGTTTATCAGCAAATCTGACGATCACGATCTTGGCTTAGCGTCACAAGCTTTTAAATGGTTTGACGATATTCTTACTCCTGTCTCCGCTACATCGTCTTATGCGGCGTTGTTTGATCGAATGAGCGACGAAGAGACCTTCCGTAAGTTTATCGGCGAGTATATGATGCGCTGCGACATCGGTATCGAACGGATTGAAAGCCATAGAAGGAAGCTTGACCTTGCGATCCTAGATTCAATGCCAACCTCTTTTCGGTCTGAAGTCGAGCAGCTAGATAATGCTTCTGCTATGGAAATTGGCGGAAACGAAGGCTCGTCGATGAAGATCGAAAAAGATGATGAGGGACAGGTCTACGTTCGAGACGTGGCGTCAATTAGAAGAAATGTGAATGGTGATATTGTTAAATTTAGCTTGGATGAAGAGTCCTCTGGAACGCGCCGACTTTTTGACCTATTGCCTATGATAAGCGACGCAGGGGATGAACGAGTATATGTGGTAGACGAGCTCGACAGAAAGCTGCACCCCCTCTTGGCCTATGAGTTTGTGCAATCCTTTGTTAACTCATCTTCTACTCAGCTAGTTTTTACCACCCACAATACATATCTAATGTCGCTTGATCTTTTGCGCCGTGACGAGCTCTGGTTTGTTCAGAAGAAGCCCGACGGGAGCTCAGATTTGTACTCTTTATCTGAGATGAAGGTACGAAACGATTTAAATATTCGCAAAGGGTATATCTCGGGCCGCTTCGGCGCCATTCCTTTTATCGGCAGCGCAGCCGATCTAGGATTAAGCAAGTCGGAGAGATCTCGTGGCGCTAACTAGTAGAAAAAAGCGTCCTCTCGATCGCGTTGTAGCCGTCCGTGACGCCCGTCTCATTATCATCGCGACTGAAGGTGAGAGATCAGAGCCAATTTATTTTGATATTTTCCACTCCACAAGAGTTAGGCTCCACGTAGTCCCTTGTGTCGATGGAAAAAGTTCACCTGAAGCAACTTTAGAACGACTAAATCAATTCAAGCAAGAATATGAACTTGACGCATCTGATGAACTTTGGCTTGTGATTGATCGTGATAGATGGACGCCAAAAATGATATCCGACATCGCTCGCAAATGTGTGTCTCAGAGGGTCAATTTGGCTGTAAGCAATCCGTGCTTCGAAGTATGGTTATCCTTTCATTATACCAGCAGCATTCCAGCAAAACTCCAAAGTACGACTGCTGACGGCTTTTTCCGATCTCTTCATGGATCTTATAAAAAAGGGAACTATGATCCTAAACCACTTCTTACGAGGGTCAGAGCCGCGATCAATCACGCAGAAGCACTCGATAACCCAAAGGGACGAAGATGGCCAGTATCAGTAGGTTCTCATGTTTACATCTTAATGAAAAGCATCATTGCCGCAGGTGTTCAAATTCCTTAGGTGACTGAATCAGTTTACGCGCATGTGGCTCGTCCGTTTAAGGTTTAGATTTACAAGTCCGCCTGACAAGGCTGTGAGACCGAAGTTTCTTAAATTGAAGAAACATTACATCTCGCCGCCTAAACAGCGATTGCGATGCACTTCATGGGACTACTGCCCGATAACCCCAGCATGCCCCCGTGCTCAACCAGGTCAAGGCGACCCCTTCGGGGAGCCCTGCGGGCTGCCTTGACCCGGCCTGCGCACGAGGGCGTTCTAAAGGCGTCGGGACGAAGCACGTCAACGATTTGACGGCCTGCGGCGCGTCGAACAAAGCACATCAGGAAGAAGAGGTCTCCTTACCGGCAAGCGCCGTCACCTGAAGGACAAGCAGCACTTCCGTCCGCGCCGCCGACCGTGACCGAGACCCAATCAGCCCCTTGAACAATCCCGAGTGCGTTGCAGTCTCGCTATCTTCGGTCAACCCACCCATGACAACCAACTCCCCTGACCGAAGGGAGAGCGAATTCGTCAGAGAACGCCTATTGAGTGTCGGGCTCGCGTTAACCCCCGTCGTCGTTCGAGCGAAGGACGAGATCTCCTGGTCGACATCCAGGTCGATGACATCGCGGTGAAGCGTCGGCCGAACCTTCAGGATCACGCCACTGTCGCGGTACTCGATCGACTGCACAGGCGTCGAGCCATTCTGACCCTGGTAACTCACGGCACCCAGAACCGGAACCTGGGAGCCGGAGTTCAGGACAGCCTCGGTACCCGAACGAGCCCGCACCGATGGAGAGGTGACGACCTTGAAGCGGTTGTCCGAATTAAGCGCCGACACGACGGCGTCGACGTTGCCGGTGCGAAGCCGCACGAGCGTGTCCGAGACAGGACCACCAGCCAGATACCCGCCAAGCAAGCGCCCCCCAAGCAGCGAGAGCGCGATCGACAGGGCCGACTGATTCGTACGTCCGGTCTGCACCTCGTAGATCGTCGCTCGCACCGTCAACTCGCCCTGCTCGGTGTCGAGCTGGTCGAGAAGCGCCCGTGCGTGCGCGACGTCCGATTTGCTCCCCGAGAAGACCAGCGCATCCGGCTCGTTCACCGACTGCACACCCGACGCATCCGATTGCGCCTGCGGTCGCGTACCGAAGCGGAGATCCGGCAACACACCGCGCAGAATATCGGACAGGAAGCTGGGCGACCGGAAGTGCGGCACGTAGACCGCAACGTCCACGGGCTCGCGCTTGGCCGCAGGACCGGCGGAGAACGGCTGCCGAGCAATCGAAGCACCAATGCCAGGACTAGGCGAACCGAGCGCTCCTACGACGCCCTGAGAGGCTCCAGCGCCGATCTGATCGACACCATCGACACTGACCACCGCGAGGCCCATCGCCCGCAGGTAGGCCACGACCTTGGCGCGCGCCTCAGTAGGCGCCGCGACCAGACGCACGGAGACCGTGCGTCGATCGGTCGAGACCTCCGGTGCCACTACATAGGGCACGCGGAGCACGTCGCGGTACAGGATCGTCACCAGCTCGGAGACAGGCACCGCGTCGAGCTGCACCGAAACATGGCCTGGCGGCGCAGGCGCGGCAGCGACCAGCGCGAGCGCCAGCAAGGGCCCGAGTTTCCTCATCTTACCACTCCTGCGAACGGCGAGGATGAGGCGGACGCGGCCTGCATGCCGATCGGCAGCACGCGCTGCCCGTCGATGATGCCCACCGAGGGACGGCCATCGACCATCGAAAAGCCGGACGGGTCCTCGTATCGGGTGTTGCCCGCTCGATCGACGAGCACGACGACCCGCATACCCGGCGTCTCGATCATGCCCGAAATGCGCCAGACCTGCGAGACAGGCGGCGCGCCGTTGACCGTAGGCACCGCCGCCGAGTCAGTCGGCACCGCACCGATCGGCGTGACCGCCACCGGCGGAGCTGCCGCCACGATCGCCGTAGCAGACGCCCGCTCGCTTTTCGGATGAGGGTGGAAGAACGACCACAGGAACCACACCGAGGCGATCAGCACCGCGATCGTAGCCGCCATCATCAGCAGCACCCTGGGCTGCGCCAGCACGTTCTCGCGCCGATCGGTCGCAGCCTCCTTGCCGACCCCACCCTTGTAGCTGGAGTAAAGCGCTGAGATCTCGTTCTGGTAGCGCCCACCGCCGCGGCCAACCGACTGGCCCTTGCGCTGCTCGGCGCCTTCCCAGGTGTGCCAGGTGTAGCGCTTCGCCAGCCCGACCGCCTTCAGCTTACGAAACTTGTAGCTGCGTTCGATGCAGCCACGGAAATCCTCGTGGAAGTCGGTGGCGAGTTGCGACGCCACCACGATGTCGGTCGACTGATGCGTCTCCGCCGACACGAAGTGGCGATGGTACCGCAGGAACTTCATGACGGAGGGCGGGAAGCGCCCGCGGCGCGGCCAGAACATGCGCACCTCGTCGAACACGACCAGGTCGCCCGCCCGCACCAGCGAGGGCGCGTTCGGCTCGTCGACCGACGGCCAGAAGCCCGGCTCGAGGGTCCGGTGCGGATCGAACAGCTGCACCTCGCCGACGTGCTCGAGTCGCGGCCACTTCTTGCGGACGTACTCAGCCACCAGCTCGGGCTTGATGCCCTCGACGTTGGTGAGCACGCGCCGGCCGGCGCGCACTCCGGGCACGATCACCTCGGCGACGAGTGCGTAGCTCTTTCCGCTGCCAGGCACACCCGTGTAGGCGGTGATCGCCATCAGCCGATCACGGGTATGCGCCGGATCGCGAAGGCAAGACCGGCGGCCGAGACTAGCATCGGCAGCCCGACGTCGAGGCGGAAAACGCCGAACGCCCAGAGCACCGCGCCGCTCAGCCCGTTGACCGACGATTGCAACGAGCCCGCCGGCGAGTTGGCGAGGTACGCCGTCACCACCGCCATGAACTCGGTGGTGATGAAGTAGAGCACCCCGAAGATCATCGCCTTGAAGACGATGGCACGGAAGACCCATGCAAGCAGGTAGTTCAGCGCGGAGACGAGGATACCGTACATGCGCGTGCCTCTCAGGCGCGAAGGATGATGAAGGTGGCCGCGATCGACCAGCACAGCACCATCGCGGCCGAGATCGCGGCCGCATGCTCGGCGATGAAGTCGCAGTGGCGATCGATCTTGAGATCCCAGGTGTACACCTTGCCACTGAACACCGGACAGGTACCTGCCGGCACCGTGATCGATGGCCCGGTGAGCTTCGGCACCATGTCGAAGATCGGATCGAGGATCGAGCTGGCGGTCGGTGTGTCGGCCGTCGCGTCTGGCGCTGGCGTACCAGGATCGGGACCGAGGTTGGCGAGAGGCTGGGCAGCGGCGGGGTTCGTGGCCTTGGCCGGCTCCGGCACGTAGCCGGGATCGGTCGCGGTCTTTGTGCCGTTCGCTGGCAGCGGGACCCGTTGGAGCTGCGTGCCTGCCTCTGCGCCTTCCGCGACAGGAGCGGTAAGGTCACCGACCGTGGGCCAGAGATCAGGCCGCGTCTCGCGCAGCGTCTCCATGTCCGCCGTCGTGATCGGATCGGTCGCGGTGTACGGGAAGCCGCTGTATCCCGGCGTGTTGGCGGCCTTCTGCCACAGCCTGTTCGCGACCTGCGCCATCAATGCCGGGTCGGCCGGCTTGTCGAGCTCGGTCTGTGGTAGGTGATCAGGCAGCTCAAGCGGCTTCACCTCGCTCGGTGCGGACCCGACATCGACGCAGTTCGATCCGACTGCGACGCCCGATAGGCATTCGGTTCCCGAGTAAGCCTTGAGAGGGCCACTCGCACCGATAGGATCGAAGGATTTGTACCGCTTGCCATCCGAATCGACGAAGTACGTGTCCCATTCGACCCCGCCGGAGACGGCACGCATCTCGCCGACGGACCAGGTCTTGCCGCTCCCGTAATTGCCGTGATCGTTGTTGCGTAGCGTAACGACCTCAGCCGCGCAGCCGGCCGGCTCGCTGCAATAAACGTCGCGATTGAACGCCGAGACGCTGTGATAGTAGGTCCCGCCCGCTCCCAGCTTCGCGTACGCGCTGCCGCGCATCAGCGTGCAGGAGGCCGCGGTATCGCAACGCACGCTCGTGCCGTGATCGCTCGTCAGATACCAGATGCCCGCGCCGACCAGAACCGCGCCCAGGATCAGCGCACCCCAGGTCAGCGCCGTGCCGGCCGCGGCGCCGATCGCGACCTCCTCGACCAGCCCGGCCGCAGCCTCACCCATACCCGACAGCGTGCCCTCGACGCGCGGATCGGCGAGGCTGAAACCCATGCGAGCGGCGCGCGACTCCATCGCCTCGCCGAGCAGATTGTTGACGCGACCTGGGAACGGCATCTTCGCGATCGACGCCTGGTGCGCCTGAATCGCGAAAGCGGCGACAAGGCACCAACGCACCAGGCGTAGCCGTCGCAGCAAGCGCAACGTCACGCCGTCATCCCCACCTTCATCCCGAGAACTGCGACGAACGCGCACGCGATACCGTGCCCGAACAGCATCAGCTCCCATGCGACCTGCTGCGTCATGCGCGCCTCCCTGATGCGCGAAGGGGCCGGGCTCTCGCCCGACCCCTTGCCCTCACGCCCTGAGGAACTTGAGCGCCCACTTCACCGCGGTCGCCACCACGATGAGCCCGGCGATGAGACCGCCGGCCGAGATGATGCCCGCCTCGGCATTCGAGAAATCGACGCCGGCAAGCATGCGCGTCACGTCCGCGGAGGACGGAGCCGTAGTCGTCGTCGTAGTCGTGTCGGCCGCGAACGCCGGCACAGCCGCCAGCATGGAGGCGAGCATCACGCCCGCCGAGAACACCTTTCTCATAGTCAGCTCCATGATCAGCGCGGAAACCGCCGCGCGCGGTCCTCACCGGCGCCACTCCCACGCCCAGATGAGAAACGAGGACAGGAGGACGAGCACGAGCGCCAGCGCGGCACCGACGAGCACGAGCAGCCCCTCAACCACGCAGCACCTTCAGCACCGAGCCAACCGCGAGCCCGAGGCAGAAGAACAGCAGCACTGCGCCGAACGAGGCGGCCCAGAACTCCGCCGCGGCGCGATAGTCGAACGGTGCCGCTGCCGCTTCGACCGCGGCAACCGTCGCTGCGGAGAGCACCGGAACCTCGGCAACGCCAGGTGCGTAGGGTCGGCCATCGATCGTGCCGCACGGATCGACAGCAATCCCATTCGCGGCCGGTAGGCACGCCACGACGTACTGCTTCGTCGCCATGGCGTCAGAACGGGTCCTGGTCCGCGGTGAGCGTCATCTGCACCGGGCGCACCGTGCGGATCTCGCCCGTCTGCGTGTCGGTCACCTTGTACGAGCGACGATAGTAGCCACCGAGTTGGGCGCGCACGCGTACGATCGAGTTGAGATCGCCGAGCCGTCGATCGGAGCGGATCTCGAACGGCACCGGATGGGCGTACTCATCGGACGACGCGACCAGCAGCACGGAATAGTAATGAGGCGAAGCGTAGCGCTGCTCGACGAGCTTGCCGCTGATGTTCACGAACAATCCCTCACCGCCAGCTCCAAAAGGGCGTGAGTCCGCAGCTGCACTGGCCATGCATCTTTCCTTCCAACGACTATGTGGCGAGACACAGAGGGCGGCCTGTAGCTGCCCGACGCATGAAGAATCTCTGCGGCGGAACGGAGCGTCAAGCGGTTGTTCTCGCACAATCGCCAGAGCGAGTCAGCAACGTTGGGCTAAACGTGAGCGCGTTCACACGTCCGCGCGTGCACGTGTTCCTATGATGACGTGAGAGCGTGTCCACATGGGCACGTGTGGGAGTGTTCACGTGCGAACCATCTCGATCATCAGCCAGAAGGGCGGCGCCGGAAAAACGACGCTCGCCATTCATCTCGCCGTCGCCGCGATGCAGTCAGGTCTCGCGACGCTGATCCTCGACACCGACCCGCAAGCGACTGCCAGTCAGTGGTACCAGTGGCGCGGCGGGGGCGAGCCCGACGTCATCGACTGCGCCGCGCACGCGCTGCTCGCGCGCAAGGTCCAGCAGGCCAGCGAGCTGGGCGCCGAGCTGGTCGTGATCGACACGCCGCCGCATGCCGACATTATGGCGCGTGAAGCATGTCGGGTAGCAGACCTCGTGTTGATCCCGTGCCGCCCCCAGGCCTTCGACCTGGCGGCCATTGAAGCCACGGCCGACCTCGTCAGGGCAGCGGACAAACCCGCCTTCGTGCTCTTCATGGGCGGACCGCCGCGTGCCCCGGCGATCTATCGGGAAGCACGCGAGCTTATCGAGGGAACGGACAGGCTCGAAACAAGGAAGGTCGCGGTCGCACCGGTGATGCTCACCCAACGCGCCGCGTACCATCACAGTTCGGGAGAGGGGCGGACCGCGAGCGAGTTTGAGCCGACCAGCAAGGCCGCCGAGGAAGTTGCGACGCTATGGACGTGGACACGTGCGCAGGTGGACGTGTGAACATGTCGACGCGTGATTACGTGCACGCGAGGTCAGCCGTCGAATGTGAAGGAGCTCTGGAGTGAGCAGGTTCAGCGGCATGAAGGAGCAGCGTTCGGTCCGGTCAAAACCGATCGACCCGGCTGAGGTCAGCGGTGTCGCCGCACCCGCACCGTCCAGTAGCTCGAGAAGAGGCAAGAAAGCCGTAAGCGCCTATTTCTCGCCTGAGGTCAGCCGTGCGCTCAACGTGCTCGCCGCCGAGAACGAGACCACTCTTCAAGCGCTCATGGGCGAGGCAATCGACCTTCTAATGCGACAGTACGGCAGGCATCCATTCGGTGAGCGGTAAGTGTGCTGCATTGAACCATTATCGATTCGACGGGCGCACACGCTTGAGTTAGCATCAGACTTCGAGGTGAACATGACCGACGACGATACGCCCCGTTACGAGAAAAAGAGCACTCGACCGCTGCCACCGGAGCGTAACAGCGAATGGGGACAATTTTCTGCCAGACCAGCTGCGCCGCCAGCAGCAGCCGCAACCAGCAAACCGTCGAAACCGTCGAAACCGTCGAGGTGAACGTATGACCCGAGATCGAAGTGGTGAACGCGCGAATCCTAGCTCACGTCCAGGCTCCTTCAGTGGAAACGATGGTAACGAAGGAGCATCCACACGCCCCGTTGCCCCTCCGCCTACCACTGGCTCGGGTGGCCAAAGGCCAGCGAAACCGAGTCGATAAAGGTGGCTCAGCGCCCTCCATACATTCCTGATTCAGCTAGACCGCCGGCTCCTCCTCCCCCGCCACCTCGGCAGCCGTCGCCCCCGCCCGCGAAACCTTCCCGCTAAGGTAGCGAAGCTCAACACGCTTTATTTGAGCTACCGGGACGTAAGTCAGCAAGTCACCCTCGGCATGAATAACATCGGTTTTATCGAACCATTTTCCGTCCGGTCTTTCCTCCGATGTGACATACAGGGCTATATCCCCAATCAACCCCAAGGTGACTGGGCCTTGATAAGCATTCTCGAAGTCCCGCGTATCATCGCACATTAGTACCCGACCATCGATCATTTCGACGATAACCTGAGAAGGTGCGGCGCCGGTTGCTTGAGCGGTTATGCTGATCCACGCACTTGGAATATCGTCCGCCCAACTTATTTTGGCATTTCGAGCCAAGGCAGCCCAAGCGTTCATTCCAAACCAGCGCCAGCAAACGCCCGCGGAAATAGTCAGCGCGAAAGCAATTAGAGATGTCAGCACGGGCGTCTGATAGCCGTACGTCATCATAGCACTTGCGGGAACGCCAAATGCAAATGATTTGAATATTGCGTCCGCGGTCGTGTGATGTTGGCGAATGCCAGCATACGCGATGAGATAGGCTAAGTACCCCGCCCCAAGGGCTAGTTGAACCGCAAATGACAGTGCGAAAAGTTCAGATCCCATCGGCGCACCTCAAGACAGTAAAATGTTCGCACTTGGAACGGATAACGGGACTCATCCCTTTGCGAGGGCGCTCAAGTGGCATTGCCGTTTTGAAACCCGGCGTGCCTATTTTATTGTGTTACCTTTCAATTTGATGGAAATGGTACTTTTAAATCCGATAACGTCCAGCCATTTCTTTCCGTCCACGATGCTTCCCAATCCAAATCTCGCATCGACTCTGGAAACGCCCTGACATGCCGTTCCGGGATCCAAGCTACCTCTTGGTACGGTAATGAGGTTTCTACCTGAAGAGTGACTAGCTCGGTATAAGGCGGCTCAAATCCTCGGTTGGGCCACGGCCTAAACGTAGTGTACACCAGCGGTAAATCACTAAAATCGTCAGGCTCCTGATCGATTTCTATAATTTCACTATATGGTATCGTTCCGATAAGTCTAAAATGGACTTGATTGCGACGGGGCATGGATGACCAAGCTTCGACTATTTCCTGCGCATTTCCAAAAACCTCAGGCATTATCCATAAATCCTCTGCCTCACGTGGATAAGAGGCATTAAATGCACTAGCGAAATCCCAATTTCCGGTATCTGGATCGAAATAACCGTAATGCTGTCGAATAATTATTCGCAATCCTTCCGTGCCAGCTCCACACGACCAGACCGGGCGCCATCGGTAGTCACCTCGACGCCAACCTTCTGCATCGACATGCGGATAGCGGTCATCGCTCGGATCTCTAAGAATGATTGCCGCGCCCGGCCATGTTGCCCGATCCTGAACTTGCCTAATCTTGCGCTTGAGTGCAATCTCACGTCTTATGCGAGTTGCCGTCCCTTGTCGCCGAATGTGAAGCGAGATGCCAAAGTACGCGAAAAGAAGATTGTCGTTTTTTGATTGGAAAAGCTGATCTTCAATTTCACCCCGGCCCCACAAATGAATTTCCTGGATGCCTTGCCTACGACACCAATTCCGACATGCCTCGCGCGTCGCCAAAGAAAAATCACATGCCGCAGCGAATATCAAACCATGCAAATCCTCAAGGCTGATCTTAGGTATATCCTCAAGATGCTTCACTATCTTGGCTGGTCCGATCGCGCGTTCTCGCTTACATTGAATGAGCCATAATCTCGCGCTCGAGTCAGCCTCATCCTTGTCCTCGCCGTCAGCGACGCCACTACCTGATGCGCGTCCTACCTCTACTGCACGCGCATCAAAACCAGCGTCCGCTCCGCTCCGTCCCGTCGCTTCCAGCACTTGCCACGGGCGAAAATCGTAAGCGAGTTGACGCACTAGATCCTCGAATCTTCGCGGATCTAAATGCTCGAAGGGCAGGGGATTGAGTGTGCGCGTTGGATCCATGAGGCGCATGATGTCACATACGCTATCGAGCGCCAACCGGGACAGCGACTGGACCCAGCCGCCTCAAGCTTTAGTGGCACTTCAGCGACGGAGTGGAGCTGATCCATGTACATTCCACAATCGAGCTTCCATCATAGCCCAAAAGTATCAAGGCTGATGTGATAAATTTCGCTGGGCCGCCCGACGATTTTGGTCAGAGCGGCTGCGCCTCGAGTAGCCTTCACGTTTTCCATACCTTCGTGATCTTCACGAACCCTGGCGAGCCGCGCTTACAGGCCGACGCAGACTAGGAACAAAAACATTGTCCCATCTGATCTGCGCCTCCCGCTGGATCAAGGCCGGACCTGATATTTCGCGTCCGTTAGGATCGACAATAACCGGCCTGAACAGGGCCAGCTCCACCAGCCTGCGAGTTTCTTCTTCGCCGATTAAGTTGACGAGTTCGCGTACCGATTCGCCATATTGCTCGCCCATGTGCGCCAGCGTCTTCATGCGTCTCGCCACCCTAGCGTCAATACTGACCGGCCCTGGCGTCGCGAACGGCGACGCCCGCCCCGGCTTCACGGCTTCATTATAGCCGATGGCAGTGAGGAACGAACGAGACCAGGCGGGGCTGCCGATGATCTCATGCGGCTCGAGTAGGAATGCGCGCTCCTTCTTCTCCGGCTTATCCGGCCGCATCACGACCTCGAACCGACGCCAGTCCGGATCCTGACCCAGTTCCTTGCCCTTCTCATACAGACGGCCGGTGAACGTCGCCGCCTTCTCGTTGCCGGTGCGCTCGTACCTCAGCTTGCGAGGCCAGTTAACGTAGCAGGTGCGACCCCACTCGGCGTCGCCCACGGGGTGGGGCCGCAACCCAGCGACTCTCACGATGCCGGTCAGCTCGTCAAAGAGGCGGTCGAACGTTCGCTGCGAACATCGGAAATCGAGCGCGGCATCGATGCGGTTGGCCTGCACCACATCGAAGCCATGAGCGGCAGCGTTCCAGCCCCACTCCGCCGCGCCGCCTGTCGCCGAAAGCAGTGACCAGCCAAGCGACCGCGGATTGTCGCCGATGATGGATATCGAGCCGGAGTTCACTGGAGAGGCAGCCTTCAAACCTGCCCGATACCCTGCTCGTCCAGGCGGCTCGAAGGCGACAACGGCGTCTCCGATCGCGTGCTCGAACCAGGACGTTGCCATGGTCCAGTGCAACGGCAGGCGAACGTCGAGCCAGTCGCGCGTCAGGGCGAGAAACTCACATCGCTGCCGAGCCACCGGCGCTTCCTTGAGTCCGCGCAGAAGTAAGGCGGCTAGCCATAATCGCTACCGGTGCTGGACCGGTTCGAGCATGCGTAGCCCCGGGCTCCGACCCATCGTTCAGCCCGCGCTCCCGTCGTCTCTCGCCTGTTCCGGCGACCAGGTTAAAGTTTCTTCCAGGTTCTCGCTGAGCGGGGTCGTTGCCGCGAATACGAGCAGGTCGGGATGCACCCAGATCGTGCCGTCCTCTTCAATCCGATAGTAGGAAGCGCCCTCGTCGCCGAGAAAGGCGGCGAGCGCATCTACCCTTTCGCCGAGCGCGAACGCCGCGAACGAGTCAGGAACCAGTTTACTGATCGCGCGGCTGTAGCGGTTATCGCGCTGTCGAAGGAGGCGCACGCTCTCCCGCTCTTCGATAGCCCGCCACTCAGCGGCCTCAAAAGGCATGAATTGTTGTTTGAATTGAAGCCCTTTTAACAGCAAGTCAGGGTCGACCGGTCCTCTTAAATCGCGCCTGGCCGCATTAGCGAACTGCTCAATCATCAACGCTTCATAGCTATCGATGTTGACCCTATAAGCACCGTCGGCCTGCTGCGGATCGAGCCGTCCATCTGCTATGCTGCCATCCTTACGACGACGTAGTTTTCGGCGCTTAGCCATCCTACCTTCCACCACGATTTTTGTAGCGCTTCCACGCCACTTATCGATCTCACGCTTGCCAGCGTCAGCAAATCACGAGACTCTAGAGCATTATAGAATGGTCGCAGATCAAGGATCACGTCAGCACGCCCTATCTGTGGCGCTGGCGCGTTGATGCTTCACACAGCAAGCATCTCGGTTCGATGCTGCGGAGAGCGAGCCTGCTTAAGCTAGACTAAGAATCTCCAATCAACTTTGCGTCCGAAATTCAGAATCGCTCGCTCGTCGTTCGATCGCGTCACGCAGGTCCGCCAGGGCCCTTAACAGTGGACTCTTGTTCAGCTGGCCCGGAGCAGATTGAGGCCGGGGCGCATCGCCGTACGCATCCTCGTCGGCAGGCTGCTCGTGCTGCGACGAAACCGTGCCGTGCGGCGCTGGCGCGGGCCGGAACGCCCGCGGCAGCAGCGAGAGCACGCGTTGGGGCACGCACACGCGGTAGGCGTTAGAGGTTTGCGCATAGCGCGTGCCACCTCCCTCGACTGCCACCATGCGGAAGCGGCGCTGGCGATCGAGCAGGCCGACCTCGACGAAGACCTTAATGGCCTCGGCTACGGTCGAGATCGATACCGCGGCTGCCTTCGCGAGCCACTCGTAGGACGGGAAGATGCGGCCGTTGCAGGTTCTCGCCAGCTTCAGGAACTCGTCATAGACCCGCAGCATCAGCGCCGTCATCTTGGCTACCGATCGTTCGCGAACGGATAGCTTCCGCTTCAGACTGCGTGCCTCTCTGGTCAGGACGCGTCCCTGATCGCAGAGACTCCGCGCCAATCTCGAGAGCGAATAAACCTCGCCCGGGCTGGGTGCGCGGAAGAACGTTTCTTCGAAGGAGCCTTCTTCCAGACTGCCCCGGCGTGCCGCCGCGGCCGGCTTGCGTCTGGATGATGAGCAGTTCTTATCGGCATGAACTATGTCAGCGAATTTGCCTGCTGCACAGGCGGCGGCTTCAGCGAGCGTAAAGGTCATCGACCGGCTCCCGTTTGGAAGACGAAAGGCGCACGAAGACGCCGGCCGACACGCAGTCGGTCGTCGCTAGGCGTGCGAGATGGGCGTGAGGTGCTGACGCACGCTCACGGCGGACCTCGACTGCGAAGCCAGTAGAATGGATGGGGAACAGATTGTGCCGCCGATCGTGCCGAGCGGCAGTGGCCGCTCCGACCGCCAGGATCGAGGTTAACGCTGCCCCAATTGACTGAAATCAGGTGCAGGCGTGGTGCCGGTTGCAGGGATCGAACCCGCGACCTTCGGTTTACAAAACCGCTGCTCTACCAGCTGAGCTAAACCGGCGCGGCGGCCCTCATGCGTCAGCCGACGCCGAAGGTCCAGCCCTCGGTCCGCGCCACCGCCGCATTGAGCCCCTTGGGTCGCCACAGACCGGGTTCGTTGACGCGCGCGCGCAGCCAGGCGGCGGCGAGGATCGCGTCGGTGGCATGGTCGTCGTAGCGCGCGAGCGGCGCGTGGGCCGCACTGCCGAGCGCCGCCAGCGCGGCGTCGAGCGCGGCGGCGTCGCGCAGCTTGCTCCGCCCCTTGCGCAGCCCCGCCGCACGTGCCGCGATCGCGGTATAGATCTCGACGACCAGCGCGCCCGACGGCGGCACCGCGTCGAACGGCCACACCGCGGCGCGCCCGGCGAGGTGATGGAGCAGGCGCATGCCAGCGAAGCTCGCCTTGGCGACCTGGGCGGCGCCGATCGCGTCATAGACGGTGGAGGGCTTGGTGCTGCCGTCGTGCGCCACCTCGCACACGCGCCAGTGGAGGAAATCGCGCTTGGCGCCGTCGGCCGCGCCGAGATAGAAATGACGCCCGCGCCGCGCCTCCAGGAAGGAGGCGGCGCCGAGGTCCTCGTCCGCGCTCGCCGCGTCGACGTAGCGCCACAGCGCGGGCGCGTCGCGCGTCTCGGTCTCGCCGGGCAGATGCGCGCCGCGCGCGACGAAGGGCGCGGAGAAGCTGAAGTCGAAGCCGACCAGCATGGCGCGGTCGCGCCGCACCATCAGCCAGTCGAGCACCTCCTGTCGCGACCATTCGCGCTCCGCCGGGGCGACGAGCACGGGCGCGTCGTCGCCGAGGCCGCAGCGCGCCACCGCGATGCCGCGGTGGCGGCGCCCGCGCGCGCCCGACCAGTCGATCGCGACGAACTCGGTGAAGCGGCCGGGCGGCGGCGCGCTCACCGCGCCGCGATCACGTCCGCGGTGAAGCGCGCGACGTCGAAGCGCGCGCCGGTCGGGTCCTCGCCGCGGCGGACCACCACCAGCCGCTCGGACGGCACCACCATGACATATTGCCCGCGATTGCCCTGTGCGGAGTAGCTCCCCGCGGGCAGCCCCTGGCGCGCGCCGAACAGCCAGATCGAGGCGCCATAGCCCTCGTCGCGCTCGGGCTGGGGCAGGCGCGGCGTGGTCATGTAGCGCATCCACCCGGCGGGCAGCAGCCGCCGCCCCTCCCACACGCCGTCCTGCAGCCAGAACTGACCAAGCCGCGCGAGGTCGCGCGCGGTGGTCCATACCGCGCTGGAGAGCAGGTAATTGCCCTGCCAGTCCGACTCGATCACGGTGTGCCGCATGCCCAGCGGCGCGAGCAGCCGCGCCGGCAGCGCGCGATAGCGTGCCTCGCCGAGCGACGCGCGCAGCGCGCGCACCGCGAGCAGGATATCGTTGTTGGCGTAGCGGAAGTGCGTGCCGGGGCGCGACGACAGCGGCCAGCCGGTGGCCTGCTCGGTCACGGCGGTGCCGCCGAAATACAGCGCGTCCGTGCGGTTGCCGGCGGTGTCGCTGTGCAGCCCCGAGCTCATCCGCAGGAGCTGGTCGAGCGTGATCCGCGCGCGCGGGTCGCCCGCGCGGCGCCATTCAGGCACGGTCGCGGGGCGCAGCGGGTCGACTCCGCTCATGCCGACCAGCGTGCCGGTGATGCTCTTCGCCACCGACCAGGTACGGTTGGGGACATAGGGTCCGAAGCCGTCGCGGTAGCGCTCGGCAACCACCTGCCCGTCGCGCAGCACCACGACGCCCAGCGTCTCGGTGCCGCGCCCGTACGCGCCCTCGAACGCGCGCGCCACCGCGCCGGCGAGCGCGGGCGCGGGGCGGGGCGCGATATTCGCGTCGCCGAGCGGCCACCGCCGCGGGTCGGGTCCGGGAGCGCGCGGCAGGCCGGGCGCGGGGGCGCGCGCGATCGCCTCGGCACCGATCGGCGCGAGCGTGCAGCCCGCGCCCGCTGCCCAGCTGGCGTGCCGCGGCGGCTGCGCGGGATCGAAGGCGACGCTCACCGTGCGTCCGGCACGG
Source organism: Sphingomonas sp. BK069 (assembly GCF_014193405.1). NCBI lineage: Bacteria > Pseudomonadati > Pseudomonadota > Alphaproteobacteria > Sphingomonadales > Sphingomonadaceae > Sphingomonas > Sphingomonas sp. BK069. The sequence continues at coordinate 420,375 of NZ_JACHZH010000001.1, forward strand.
TCGATCCGCGCCGCCAGCGTCGGCACGAGGGCGTCATATTCCGGATAGATGCCGCGTAGCTCCAACGCCTCGACCTGGCGCTCGCTGCGGCCCGCGGTGAACAGCCCGTCGCACAGATTATAGGCCTTGTACCCCGCCGCGATGGCGCGCGCGTAGCGCTGATGGTCGTCGTATCGCGCCGACTGCGGCGACTGCGCCGCGGCGGGGATCGCGAGCAGGGCGAACGGGAGGAGCTTAGTCGCGGTGCGCATGCCGCCGCTCATCCCACCAGGCGAGCCGCTCGGCAACGCGCTTCTCGTAGCCGCGATCGGTCGGCGCGTAGAAGCGCTGCGGCGGTAGCTCGTCGGGCCAGTAGTTCGCGCCCGAGAAGCCGCCCTCGCTGTCGTGGTCATATTCGTAGTTCGCGCCATAGCCGATCTGCTTCATCAGCTTGGTGGGCGCGTTGAGGATGTTGGCGGGCGGCATCAGCGAGCCGGTCTCGCGCGCCACCTTCCACGCGGCTTTCTGCGCGGCATAGACCGCGTTCGACTTGGGGGCGGTGGCGAGATAGACGCAGGCCTGCGCGATCGCCAGCTCGCCCTCGGGGGAGCCGAGAAAATCATAGGCCTCCTTGGCGGCGAGGCATTGCGCCAGCGCCTGCGGGTCGGCCAGCCCGATGTCCTCCACCGCGGCGCGCGTCAGTCGGCGCAGCAGGTAGAGCGGCTCCTCGCCGGCGGTGAGCATCCGCGCGAGATAATAGAGCGCCGCCTGCGGGTCCGAGCCGCGGATCGACTTATGCAGCGCGCTGATGAGGTTGTAATGCCCCTCGCGGTCCTTGTCATAGACCGCGACGCGGCGCTGGAGGAAGCTCGACAGGCCGGCCGGGTCGAGCGGGGCGGGCAGGTCGACCGAGAAGAGTGTTTCGACCTGGTTGAGCAGGAAGCGTCCGTCGCCGTCGGCGCTCGCCACCAGCGCGTCGCGCGCGGCCGCGTCGAGCGGGAGCGGGCGGCCGACCTCGGTTTCGGCGCGCGCGATCAGCTGCTCCAGCGCGGCGCGGTCGAGCCGGTGAAGGATCAGCACCTGCGCGCGGCTGAGCAGCGCGGCGTTGAGCTCGAACGACGGGTTCTCGGTGGTGGCGCCGACCAGCGTCACCGTGCCGTCCTCGACGTAAGGAAGGAAGCCGTCCTGCTGCGCGCGGTTGAAGCGGTGGATCTCGTCGACGAAGAGCAGGGTGCGCTTGCCCAGCCGGGCATGGTCGCGCGCCTCGGCGAAGGCCTTCTTGAGGTCGGCGACGCCCGAGAACACCGCCGAGATGGCGGCGAAGCGCAGCCCCACCGCCTGGGCGAGCAGCCGCGCGATCGTGGTCTTGCCGGTGCCGGGCGGCCCCCACAGGATCATCGACGAGAGCCGGCCCGCGGCCACCATCCGCCCGATCGCGCCCTCGGCGCCGGTGAGATGGGCCTGCCCGACGACCTCGTCGAGCGCGCGCGGGCGCAGCCGGTCGGCGAGCGGCGCGTCAGCCGCGGCGGGCAAATCGGAGGGAACGGCCGGGTCGAGCCCGGCGAACAGGTCGGCCATCGCGCCGATGTAGGCGCGCGTGGCCAGCCCGTCATCTCGTGATCTCGCGATATATCGCAAGGCATCTTGACGACATGGTCTCACGATATATCTTGAGCGCATCGTAACGAGGAGTCGATGATGTTTGGACATATGTATGGCCACGGTCGCCACGGCGGCATGGGGCGCGGCTGCGGGCCGCGCGGCGGTCGCGGCGGCGGCTGGGAGCGGGTCGCGGCGGAGTTCGCGACACGCTGGGACGAGGCGGCGCGCGGCGGCGGCGGGCGGCGGCGGATGTTCGACGGCGCCGAGCTGCGGCTCGTGCTGCTCAAGCTGATCGCGGACGCGCCGCGCCACGGCTATGAGCTGATCAAGGCGATCGAGGACCTCACCGGCGGCGCCTATGCGCCCAGCCCGGGCGTGGTCTATCCCGCGCTGTCGATGCTGGCCGAGATGGAGCAGATCGAGGAACAGGCAAGCGAGGGCGCGCGCAAGCGCTTCGCCGCCACCGCGAGTGGGCGTGCGCACCTCGCCGAGAATGAGGCGCAGGTGGCGATGTTGCTGGAGCGGCTCGCGGGGCTGGGCGCCGAGCGGTCGCGCGGCGATCATGCCCCGGTACGGCGCGCGCTCCACAACCTGCGCCACGCGGTGCAGAACCGTCTGCACGGCGCGGCGGACGAAGAGGAAATGTTCCAGGTCGCCGCGCTGATCGACGAGCTGGCGCAGACGATCGAGCGGCGGAAGTGAGCGTCTCGGTCGCGCGCGTGCCGACGCACTCGGCGAGCCGCTATCTCCAGCAGCTCGCCAAGCACTGGAGCCATAAGATGACGGTCCGTTTTTCCGCTGAGGAGGGCGAGATCGACTTCCCCAATGGTGCGCGCCTGGCGATGCGCGCGGACAGCGAGACGCTCGACGTGGTGCTCACCGTGCCCGAGGGCGAGGATGTCGCGCGGATGCGCGAGGTGGTGTCGAGCCACCTCGACCGCTTCGCCTTCCGCGAGGCGCCGCTGACCTTCGACTGGCAGGAGGGGTGACAGGGGACGTTCTCACTACCCATCTCGCCTCGTGCCCCGGCGTAGGCCGGGGCCCAGTTTGGGGGACGCTGGTGGCTCTCACTTCGGCCTTCCCAACCGGGCCTCGGCCTTCGCCGGGGCACGGCTAGCTGGAAGGCTCGCGCGTGAGAGTAGTCGACCGCGCCGACTGCGTTACCGCCCCGCGAGCAGCTCGCGATACACGTCGAGCACCGCCTGGTTGGCGGTGTCCCAGCGGAAGCTCTTGGCGTGCTCGTGCGCGGCCGCGCCCATCGCCTCGCGCCGCGCCGGGTCGCGCGCCAGCGTCGCGATTGCGGCGGCATAGCCCTCGACGTCCTGCGGCGTCACCAGCAGCCCGGTGACGCCGTCGTCGAGCAGGTCGACCGCGCCGGTCGCGCGCGCCGCGACCACCGGCACGCCCGCCGCCATCGCCTCCGACGTCACCTGGCCCCAGGTCTCGGTGACGCTCGGGTTGAACAGCAGGTCCATCGATGCCACCGCGCGGCCGAGGTCGTCGCCGCTCTGGAACCCGGCGAACGCGGCCTGCGGGACGCGCTCGGCGAACCAGTCGCGCGCGGGGCCCTTGCCGACGATCAGCGCGCGGTGCCTGATCCCCATGGCGTCGAGCCGCGCGAGCACGTCGGCGAAGACGCCGAGCCCCTTCTCCAGCACCAGCCGCCCGAGGAAGCCGATCGCCAGTTCGTCGTCGGCGATGCCGAGCGAGCGTCGCCACGCCAGATCACGCGCGGACGGGTGGAAGCGGCGATGGTTGACGCCGCGGCCCCAGAGCGACGCCGGCGTGGTCACGCCGAGCCCGCGGATCACCTCCGCCATCGACGGGGTCGGCACCAGCACGCGGTCGGCGCGATCGTAGAAGCGGCGCAGGATCCACTTGATCGCGGGCTGCACGACCGCGAGGCCGTAATATTCGAAATAGGTCTCGAAGCGCGTGTGCACCGCCGACACCACCGGGATGCCGTGTCGCCGCGCCCAGGTCACCGCGGCGTGGCCGAGGAACTCGGGCGACGAGACATGGACGATATTGGGGTCGAACGCCTCCAGGTCACGACGCGGGCGCGCGGGCAGGCCGCGCCCGAGCTTATATTCGCCGCGCCCGCCGGGCATCGGGATGGCGGGCACGTCGACGACGGTGCCGCGCGCCTCGAACGCCGGGGTCGGCGTGGTCGGCGAGTAGACGCGCACCGCCACGCCGCGGTCGAGCAGGTGGCCGACCAGCAGGTTCTGCGCCTGGTTGGCGCCGTCGCGGACGTAATTGTAGTTGCCGCTGAAGAAAGCGACGCGTGGCGACGGCGTGCTGCCCTCGGCGGCAGGAGAGGCGGGAGACGGGCTCATCGCGCGCCCGCTAGCCCGTTTCTGCGGCGAAATCGCGGCTGATCAGCATTGCGGGTCAGGCCGGCTCGATCTCGTCGCTACGCCGCAGCCGGCGGATGCGCGGCTCACGGTCGAGCATCGCGACGCGCCGGATCGTCTGGCGCAGCTCGTCGCGCTTGTCGTGGATTGAGGCGATCACCGGCCCCATCGCGACGCCGAGATCGACCAGCACTGCCTCGGACAGCTGCAGCGAGCTCTCCAGCGTCTCGGGGACGGCGTCGGTGACGCCGGCCTTGTACAGCTCGGCGGCGTGGACCGTGTCGCGCGCGCGCGCGATGATCGGTAGCTCGGGGAAAGCCTCGCGCAGCCGCCGCGCCAGCCGCACCGTCAGCACGGGATCGTCCATCGTCAGGATCAGCGCGCGCGCGCTGGCGAGGTCGAGCCGATCGATCAGCTCGGCGCGCGAGACGTCACCGAACACCACCGGATAGCCCGCGGCGCGCGCTTCCGCGACCGCGTCGATGTCGGCCTCGACCGCGACGAACGGCTGCTGGTGGCGCGCCAGCATGTCGGCGACGAGCTGACCGACGCGACCGAAGCCGAACACCACCGCGCGCGTTCCCTGCTCGGCCGAGACCGCGTCGGGCAGCGGGTCGCGTCCCTCAATCCGGCGCGACACGACGCGGCCCAGCTTGGCGAGCAGCGGCGTGATCGTCAGCCCGATCGCGGTGACGGTCTGCCAGAAGGCGGCGGTGGAGCCGAGGATCAGCTGGGCCTGCGCCGCGGTGGCGAGCACGATCAGCGTCGTCTCCGACGGGCTGCCCATCAAGAGGCCGGTCTCCAGCGCGATGCCGCGGCGCGCGTTGGCGACGCGCAGCAGCAGGTAGGTCACCACCGTCTTGGCGCTCACCACCCCGATCACCGCGGCGAGCAGCGACCCCCAGTTGGCGAGGATCAGCTTGAGGTCGAGGCTCATCCCCACGGTGATCAGGAACACGCCGAGCGCGAGGCCCTTGAACGGCGCGGTCATCACCTCGACCTCGCTGTGATACTCGGTCTCCGCGATCAGCAGCCCGGCGAGCAGCGCGCCGACGATTGGCGACAGCCCGGCCGCGGTGGTGGCCACGCTGGCGATGATCACGACCAGCAGCGAGGCGGCGAGGAACAGCTCGGGGCTCTTGGTTCGCGCCGCCTGCGCGAACAGCCGCGGCAGCACCAGCCGCCCGCCGACATACATCGCCACGACGGTGAGCGAGCCGCGCAGCGCGACCCCCGCGATGCCGGCCCAGCCGGCCGCGGCGGTCGGTGCCATGGCGCCCAGCGCGAAGATGATCGGCACCAGCGCGAGGTCCTGGAACAGCAGGATGGCGAAGGCGCCGCGCCCGACCGGGCTGGACGTGCCGACCAGCGGCAGTACCAGCGCGGTGCTCGACAGCGCCAGCGCGAGCCCGAGCCCGGCCGAGCCGCTCCAGTCCTGGCCGAGATAGTGGAGCGTCACGCCGATCAGCAGCGACGAGCCGAGCAGCTGCATCGACCCCGTGCCGAAGACGAGCTGTCGCATCGCCCACAGGCGCCGGAAGGAGAGTTCGAGCCCGATCGAGAAGAGCAGCAGCACGATGCCGAACTCGGCGAAGGGCTCGATCGCCTCGGGATCGGAGATGGTCAGATAGTAGAGCCAGGGCGCGCGCGGCACGAGCGCGCCGAGCCCGGCCGGACCGACGAGCACGCCGACGAGGATGAACCCGATCACCGGGCTGATGCGGAAGCGCGCGAACGCCGGAATGACCAGCCCCGCCGCGCCGAGGATCACGAGCGCGTCGCTGAAGCCCTCATTCTGAAGTCCGATTGCCATGATGTGGGTTGTAAGCGGGATCGGTCGCGCTTGTCGCGCAGCGCGGCGAGAAAAAGTGCCGGGGCCGCGCGGATGGGGCGGTCGTCGCCGGTCACCCGCTGCCGATCGCCCAAGCCCGTCATTCCCGCGAAGGCGGTAATCCAGACGCGCGGACCTGAGAAGGAGCCGCGACGCCGGCGTTCATGGATCCTCGCCTTCGCGGGGATGACGAAGGATCGTCGAAGGGGAGGACGGCGACGAGCCCTCGTTGCTCCTTCCGTTCCGGCCATGTCGCGGAGGGACAGGCGACGCATCCGCGCTCCGCACCCTGCCTCGCGCACGTATAAAGATCCAGCAGGGCGGCGCACCGGAACGCGCCGCCCTCTGTCAGCTCAGGCCCAGGCGGCCATCTTCTTCTCGAGGTTGACGCGCACCGCCTCGAAGAACTGCTCGGTCGTCATCCACTTCTGGTCCGGCCCGATCAGGATCGCGAGATCCTTGGTCATGTCGCCGCTCTCGACCGTCTCGACGCAGACCTGCTCCAGCGTCTCGGCGAAGCGGGTGACGTCGGGCGTGCCGTCGAACTTGCCGCGATACTTGAGCCCGCCGGTCCAGGCGAAGATCGAGGCGATCGGGTTGGTCGAGGTCGCCTTGCCCTGCTGGTGCTGGCGATAGTGGCGGGTGACGGTGCCGTGCGCTGCCTCGGCCTCGATCGTCTTGCCGTCGGGCGTCATCAGCACCGAGGTCATCAGCCCGAGCGAGCCGAAGCCCTGCGCGACCTGGTCGGACTGGACGTCGCCGTCATAGTTCTTGCAGGCCCAGACGAACTCGCCGTTCCACTTCAGCGCGGAGGCGACCATGTCGTCGATCAGGCGGTGCTCGTAGACGATGCCCGCGGCCTTGAACTGGTCGACGAACTCGCTCTCGAACACCTCGGCGAAGATGTCCTTGAAGCGGCCGTCATAGGCCTTGAGGATGGTGTTCTTGGTCGAGAGATACACCGGCCAGTTGCGGCCTAGCCCGTAGTTGAGCGAGGCGCGCGCGAAGTCGCGAATCGACTCGTCGAGGTTGTACATGCCCATCGCGACGCCGGCGGAGGGGAAATCGAACACCTCGTGCTCGATCGTCTCGCCGCTCTCGCCCTCCCACTTCATCGTCAGCTTGCCCTTGCCGGGCACCTTGAAGTCGGTCGCCTTGTACTGGTCGCCGAAGGCGTGACGGCCGACCACGATCGGGTGGGTCCAGCCCGGGATCAGGCGGGGCACGTTCTTCATCACGATCGGCTCGCGGAAAACCACGCCGCCGAGGATGTTGCGGATCGTGCCGTTGGGCGAGCGCCACATCTTCTTGAGGCCGAACTCCTCGACGCGCGCCTCGTCGGGCGTGATCGTCGCGCACTTGACGCCGACGCCATACTTCTGGATCGCCTTGGCGCTCTCCACCGTGACGGCATCGTCGGTCGCGTCGCGATGCTCGATGCCGAGGTCGTAATAATCGAGATCGATGTCGAGGTAGGGCTTGATCAGGCGCTCGCGGATCCACTCCCAGATGATGCGAGTCATCTCGTCGCCGTCGATCTCCACGACGGGCGTCTTCACCTTGATCTTGGCCATGCCGGTGTCCTTGCTGAGAAGCGTTGCCGCGGTCGATAGGGGCAAGGGCGCGGGGGATCAACCGGGGGGTGGAAGCTCGCGCCTCTCCTCCCGCCGTCATCCTGAGCTCGTCTCAGGATCCACCGCGCCGCATACTCAGCGGCGGCGGTGCCTGCCGGACGGTGGATCCTGAAACGAGTTCAGGATGACGCCCGGGGGGTACCGCTCGAACCAGAAGATGGGAGGTCCCGGCCGCGATGCCGCGGGACCCTTTCGGCGGCACCGCCGTTCGTGTCGCGATGCGAACGATCCGCTTCCCCGCCGTCCTCGCGCTGCTGCTACCGGCCCCTGCGCTCGCCGACACGCTGCCGCTCACCCGCGGCTATTACGTCGAGGCCGGGAGGCCGTGCCGCGGCGCACCCAACGTGGCGCTGCGCGACTATCAGGGTGACGGGATCGGCTCGAGCAAGGCCGGTCAGTGCCACGCGCGCGTCCTCGCCCGCATCGGCCAGCGCTACACGCTGCGGCAGAGCTGCGTGCAATATGGCGGGCCGCGCCAGTATCGCGCCGCCGAGCGGCTCAAGATCCGGGTGGACAGCCGCACCAGCTACACCGACCTGCGCGCCGGTGCGCAGTATCGCTGGTGCCGGACGACTAACCTGTGACGGTGACGCCGGCCAGCAAGCGCGTTGTCACCGCGCGCGCCGGTCGATAGGACGAAGCGATGACTTCGCTCGACAAGCCGCCGGTCGTCACCACGACCGTGAAGTGGCGCTTTCCCGCCGTCCACCCCGAGGGGCAGAAATTCACCGCCATCGCCTTCGGCATCACATTGCTGATGACGATCGTGTCCAAGGTGTTCTTCTGGCCCTTCCTAGGCCTGACTCTGTGGGTCGCCGCCTTCTTCCGCGATCCCGTGCGTACCACCCCGATGGGCGACGATCTGATCGTCTCACCCGCGGACGGGCTGATCACGATGATCGAGCGCGTCCCTGTGCCGCGCGAGCTGATCGGCGATCTCGGTGAGATGCCGATGGTGCGCGTGTCGGTGTTCATGTCGGTGTTCGACGTGCACATCAACCGCTCGCCGATCGCGGGGACGATCCGCCAGGTCGTGTATATCTCGGGCAAGTTCCTCAACGCCGATCTCGACAAGGCGTCCGAGGAGAATGAGCGCCAGCATTTCGTGGTCGAGGGCTTCGATGGGCGCCGTGTCGGCTTCACGCAGATCGCGGGCCTGGTGGCGCGCCGCATCGTCGGCTTCGCCAAGATCGGCGACATCGTCGCCGCCGGCCAGCGCGTCGGCCTGATCCGCTTCGGCAGCCGCGTCGACGTCTACCTGCCCGAGGGCTACGCCCCGCAGGTGGCGCTCGGCCAGCGCGCGATCGCGGGCGAGACCGTGCTGGCGCGGTTCGGCGCCGAGCGCGTCAGTGGCGTCGCGCAATAATCATGCGCCGCCCGGTCCGCCGCCCGCTGCGTCGCCCGCCTGGCGGACTTCCGTTGCGCGCGGTCGCGCCCAACGCGGTTACCGCGCTGGCGCTCTGCTCCGGCCTGTCGGGGATCCGCTTCGCGATCTCGGGGCACTGGGAGCTGGCGGTGACGATGGTGCTGCTCGCGGGTGTGCTCGACGGGCTCGACGGCCGCGTCGCGCGCATGCTCCACGGCGAGAGCCGCTTCGGCGCCGAGCTCGACTCGCTCTCCGACGCGATCTCGTTCGGCGTCTCGCCCGCGCTGATCCTGTATCTGTGGTCGCTCCACGCCCTGCCGCGCTTCGGCTGGATGGCGGCGCTGGTGCTCGCGGTATTCTGCGCACTGCGGCTGGCGCGCTTCAACGCGAACATCGACGCCGACGACCAGCCGCATAAATCGGCCGGCTTCCTCACCGGCGTGCCCGCACCCGCGGGGGCCGGTCTGGCGATGCTGCCGCTGTTCCTGTGGTTCGTCACCGATGAGCCGCTGTTGCGCGACCCGCGGCTGGTCGCACCCTGGACGGTGGGCATCGCACTGCTGATGGTGTCGAGCCTCGCGACCTTCTCCTGGTCGTCATTGCGGCTGCGCCCCAACATCCGCTTCGAGGCGATCGCGGTCGTGGTGGCGGTAGGAGCAGCGGCGGTCAGCGCGCCGTGGCAGACGGCCGCGGCCGCGGGCATCGCCTATCTGCTGGCGATGCCGTTCAGCGTCGCCAGCTACGCGCGGGTCAGGCGGCTCCGCGCTGGCGGAGCGGCGTCACTGCCGGCACCGCCGAACCCGCCCAGCGCCTGACCGCGATCCGCCGCTCGGCGCGAACCAGAGTCGCGAGCGGGGCGGGACGCGCCGCCGCCATCTCGCCGCGCAGCGCGCCGACGATCTTGTCGAGACTGGGCGCCAGCGTCGCGTGGAGCGCATAGCCCGCGGTCGTGAGCGCGCCGCCGAAGATCGCGAGGGTCATCACCGTCATCATTGTTCGACTCCCGTTCCGCGGCTTGGCCAGTAGAACCTCTGCGTCTGCAGAGGGTTCCGAGATCAATCCCAGATCGGTACTGGTCCGATCCGGCTTCGGAACGATCCTGCCGTGCTTCTGCCGTTCACCCTGTGTTCTCCCGCCTTGTTCCAACTATGTTCACGCTTGTCAAGCGTTTGTTCTCCCGCTTGCGATCGCCCGGCCGATCAGCTAAGGCGCGCCCCTCAACCCCGCATGGGAAGCATCAGCTACCGGTGCGCCGCCTTCCAGGCCGCGTCACTCGCTTCCCAGAGGCTTAACCGGAAGGAATTTGATTATGGCGGCACCTGTCGTCACGATGCAGCAGCTCATTGAGACCGGCGCTCACTTCGGCCACCAGACGCACCGCTGGAATCCGAAGATGAAGCCCTACATCTTCGGCGAGCGCAACGGCGTCCACATCATCGACCTGTCGCAGACCGTGCCGCTGTTCGCGCGCGCGCTCGACTTCGTCAGTTCGTCGGTCGCCTCGGGCGGCAAGGTGCTGTTCGTCGGCACCAAGCGCCAGGCGCAGGAGCCGGTCGCCGAGGCGGCGCGTCGCGCTGGCCAGCACTTCGTCAACCATCGCTGGCTCGGCGGCATGCTGACCAACTGGAAGACGATCAGCAACTCGATCAAGCGCCTCAAGGCGCTCGAGGAGCAGCTGTCGGGCAACACCGCCGGCCTCACCAAGAAGGAAGTGCTGCAGCTCACCCGCGAGAAGGACAAGCTCGAGCTCTCGCTCGGCGGCATCCGCGACATGGGCGGCATCCCGGACGTCATGTTCGTGATCGACGCCAACAAGGAGGAGCTCGCGATCAAGGAGGCCAACACGCTCGGCATCCCGGTCGTGGCGATCCTCGATTCGAACGTGTCGCCCGACGGCATCGCCTTCCCGGTGCCCGCCAACGACGACGCGGCGCGTGCCATCCGCCTGTACTGTGAGGCAATCGCCATCGCGGCGACGCGCGGCAACCAGCAGCAGCAGGCCGGCCGTGGCGTCGACCTGGGCGCGATGAGCGAGCCGCCCGCCGAGGAGGCGCTCACGGTCGAGACGCCCGCGGCCGAGCCCGCCGCCGCCTGACCCGGACGTCCGCGCGGGCAGCCCTCGCGCGGACGCACGATTGTCACGGAGGCTGCCTAAGCCGCGGCCTCCCTCATTTCCCCTCGGCGCGCGGCGATTCACCGATCGTCGCGCGTCGATGCAAAACCAGCTGAGGACAAGACGATGGCCGATATCACGGCAGCGATGGTCAAGGACCTGCGCGAGAAGAGCGGCGCGGGCATGATGGACTGCAAGAAGGCGCTCAGCGAGACCTCGGGCGACATGGACGCCGCGCTGGACTGGCTGCGCACCAAGGGCCTCGCGGCCGCGCAGAAGAAGTCGAGCCGCACCGCGGCGGAGGGCCTGGTCGGCGTCGCGGTGAGCGGCACCAAGGGCGCCGCGGTCGAGGTCAACTCGGAGACCGACTTCGTCGCCAAGAATGAGCAGTTCCAGAACTTCGTCCGCGAGGTCACCCAGATCGCCCTCGCCAGCGGCGGCGACGTCGAGGCGATCAAGGCGGCGCAGATGCCGTCGGGCACCACCGTCGCCGAGGCGCTGACCAACAATATCGCGACGATCGGCGAGAACCAGTCGATCCGCCGCGCGCGCTCGCTGTCGGTGAGCCAGGGCGCGGTCGTGGCCTATGTCCACAACCAGCAGGCGCCGGGCCTGGGCAAGATCGGCGTGCTCGTCGCGCTCGAGAGCGCGGCGTCGGACGAGGTGCTGCAGGGCCTCGGCAAGCAGCTGGCGATGCATATCGCCGCGGCCTTCCCCAAGGCGCTCAACGAGGAGGATCTCGACGAGGCCGAGATCGAGCGCGAGCGCGCGATCGCGGCCGAGAAGGCGGGTGAGTCGGGCAAGCCGGCCGACATCATCGCCAAGATGGTCGAGGGCTCGATCGCGAAGTACCGCAAGGAGCATGCTTTGGTCAGCCAGCTGTTCGTGATGGACGGCAAGACCAAGATCAGCGACGTCGTCGCCAAGGCGGGCAAGGACGCCGGCGCCGAGATCAAGCTGGTGGACTATGTCCGCTTCCAGCTCGGCGAGGGCATCGAGAAGGAAGTCTCCGACTTCGCCGCCGAGGTCGCCGCGGCCTCGGGCGTGCCGCAGCCGGTCTGATACCGAACCGTCCGGTTAAGACAATGCGCCGCCGCCCTGGCCGATGTGCCGGGGCGGCGGTTCGCGTTTTGGCGGGTGAACTCCTCCCCGGGACGGGGAGGGGGACCGCCCGGCGCAGCCGGGTGGTGGAGGGGGTTTTCCACGCAACGCGGCCTTCGCGGATAGCCCCCTCCACCATGCTGCGCATGGTCCCCCTCCCCGCGAGCGGGGAGGATCTTCAGGCCTCGACAGCCTCTCCCTCCCGTCTCGCCGACTGTGTCAACCCATTGCCAGCCGCGGACCCGCCGCCTAGGGTCCGCGCCGCTCCGCCCCCTGTACAACGAGACCCAATGACCCAGCCCCGCTACAAACGCATCCTGCTGAAACTCTCCGGCGAAGTGCTGATGGGCGAGGGCGGTCTCGCGATCGATCCCGCGGTCACCGCGCGCGTCGCGGAGGAGATCGCGGACGTGAAGGCGCAGGGCTATGAGCTGTGCATCGTCGTCGGCGGGGGTAACATCTTCCGCGGGCTCGCCGCCGCGGCCAAGGGCTTCGAGCGCGGCACCGCCGATTACATGGGGATGCTCGCCACCGTCATGAACGCGCTCGCGGTGCAGAACGCGCTCGAGCAGATCGGCGTCGACACGCGCGTCCAGTCGGCCATCCCGATGCACTCGGTGTGCGAGCCCTTCATCCGCCGCCGCGCCGAGCGCCACCTCGAGAAAGGGCGCGTCGTGATCTTCGCCGCCGGCGTGGGCTCACCCTTCTTCACCACCGATTCGGGCGCCGCGCTGCGCGCCGCCGAGCTCAACTGCGACGCGCTGTTCAAGGGCACCTCGGTCGACGGCGTGTACGACGCCGATCCGAAGAAGGACCCACAGGCGACCCGCTACGAGACGGTCAGCTACGACATGGTGCTGGCCAAGAACCTCAAGGTGATGGACGCCAGCGCGGTGGCGCTGTGCCGGGATTCGAACATTCCCATCGTCGTGTTCAACATCCGCGAGCACGGCAACTTCGCCGCCGTGCTGCGCGGTGAGGGCGTCTCGACGGTGGTGCAGAAGAAGATGGAGACGACCGATGCCCGCGTATGACAAGGCCGACCTCGAGCGCCGCATGCACGGCGCGGTGGAGTCGCTCAAGGGGGATCTCGGCGGGCTTCGCACCGGCCGCGCCTCGACGTCGCTGCTCGATCCGGTGACGGTCGAGGTGTACGGCGCGCACATGCCGCTCAACCAGGTGGCGACCGTGTCGGTGCCGGAATCGCGCATGCTGTCGGTGCAGGTGTGGGACAAGACCAATGTCGGCCCGGTCGAGAAGGCAATCCGCTCCGCCGGGCTCGGGCTCAACCCGATCAACGACGGACAGACCCTGCGCCTGCCGATCCCCGACCTGACCGAGGAGCGCCGCAAGGAGCTCGCCAAGCTCGCCGGCCAGTATTCGGAGAAAGCCAAGATCGCGGTGCGCAACGTCCGCCGTGACGGCATGGACGCGCTCAAGACCGACGAGAAGAAGGGCGTGATCTCCGAAGACGAGCGCAAGCGGCTCGAGACCGAGGTGCAGAAGCTCACCGACGCGACGATCGCCGACATCGACTCGGTCTCGGCCGCGAAGGAAAAGGAAATCCTCAACAAGTGACGTCGCTCGCGCCTGGGGGGGAGGGCTGATGGCGACCGCCGCGATGCCGCGCGAGGCGCCGGCGGTGCTGCCGCGCCACGTCGCCATCATCATGGACGGCAATGGCCGCTGGGCGGCGCAGCGCCACCTGCCGCGGGCCGCGGGCCATCGCGCCGGGGTCGAGGCGGTGCGCTCGGTCACCCGCGCCGCGCGCGCGATGGGGCTGGAGGCGCTGACGCTCTATGCCTTCTCCTCGGAGAACTGGCGCCGTCCGGAGGACGAGGTCGGCGCGCTGATGAAGCTGCTCAAATTCTTCATCCGCAACGACCTCGCCGAGCTGGTGCGTGAGAATGTGCGGTTGCGCGTGCTCGGCGACTATCGCCGCTTCCCCGCCGACGTGGTCGAGCTGGTCGACGACGCGCTGGCGCGCACCGCCGCCAACACCGGCCCGATCCTCGCGATCGCGCTCAACTATGGCGCGCAGGCTGAGCTGGTCACCGCCGCCCGCCGCCTCGCCGAGCGTGCCGCGCGCGACGGGCTCGCGCCCGAGACGATCGACGCCGCCGCGATCGAGGCCGAGCTGGAGACGCGCGACCTGCCGCCGCTCGATCTGCTGATCCGCACCTCGGGCGAGCAGCGCCTGTCCAATTTCCTGCTGTGGCAGGCGGCCTATGCCGAGCTGCTGTTCGTCGACACGCTGTGGCCCGACTTCGACTCCGCCGCGCTCGCCGCCGCGCTCGACTCGTTCGGCAAGCGCCAGCGCCGCTACGGCGGGCTGTGACCCGCCGCGCATGACCGAGCCGACGCCCGACGCCAAGCTGCGTACCCCGTCCAACCTGCGGCTGCGAATGATCGCCAGCGTCGCGATGATCGCGGTGGCGAGCGTCGCGCTGGTGCTGGGCGACATCGCCTTCTGGCTGCTCGCGGTGGTGATCGCGCTGTTCATGATGGCGGAATGGTCGGACCTGGAGAAGGTCTCGCCCAAAACGAAGCGGCTGGCGCAGTTCGCGCTGAGCGTGCCGCTGGCGACCATGGCACCGGCGTGGCTGATCATCGAGCCGCGGCCCTTCTTCACGCTCGGGCTGATCGCGGGCGCTGCCTTCTTCGTCGCGATCGTCACGCGGCTGCCGCAGCTCGCGCTCGGCGTGGTCTATTGCGCGCTGCCCGTGCTCGCGCTGGTGGTGCTGCGGCGGCAGGGCGAGGGGCTGCTCGAGACCTTCTGGGCGATGTCGCTGGTCTGGGCGTGCGACATCGGCGCTTTCTTCGCCGGTCGATCGATCGGCGGGCCCAAATTGGCGCCGCGGCTCAGTCCCAACAAGACCTGGGCCGGGCTGATCGGCGGCGCCGTAGCGGCCACCGCGCTCGGCGCGCTGCTGCACGCTGCCGCGGGACTGCCGCTGGTGCTGGCGCTCGCCTCGCCGCTGCTCGCGGTGCTGGCGCAGGCGGGCGACCTCTACGAGAGCTGGCTCAAGCGCCGCGCGGGCGTGAAGGATTCGGGCAACATCCTGCCGGGCCACGGCGGCGTGCTCGACCGGCTCGACGGGCTGGTGCCGGTGGCGCCCGTGGCGGCGCTGCTGGTCGTGTCGCTGGGTGCGTTCGGGTGAGGACCGTCTCGATCCTGGGGGCGACCGGCTCGGTCGGCACCTCGACGCTCGACCTCGTCGAGCGCGAGCCCGACCGCTTCCGCGTCGTCGCGCTCACCGCCAATTGCGACGTCGAGCGGCTCGCCGCGGCGGCGCGGCGCACCGGGGCCGAGCTGGCGGTGGTGGCGGACGAGGCGTGTCTCCCCGCTTTGCGCGAGGCGCTCGCCGGGACCGGCACCGCGGTGGCGGGGGGCGCGCAGGCGGTGTGCGACGCCGCCGCCTCGGGCGCGGACTGGACGATGGGCGCGATCGTCGGCTGCGCCGGGCTGCGGCCGACGCTGGCGGCGATCGAGCGCGGCGGCACGGTGGTGCTGGCCAACAAGGAGCCCTTGGTCTCCGCGGGCGACATCATCACCGCCGCCGCGGCGACGAACGGCGCCACGTTGCTGCCCGCCGACAGCGAGCACAACGCGGTGTTCCAGTGCCTCGATCCGACCCGCCCCGAGAGCGTCCGCCGGATCATCCTGACGGCGAGCGGCGGCCCGTTCCGCGACTGGACGCTCGAGCAGATGGCAGCGGTGACGCCCGCGCAGGCGGTGGCGCACCCGAACTGGTCGATGGGCGCCAAGATCTCGGTCGACAGCGCGACGATGATGAACAAGGGACTCGAGCTGATCGAGGCGGCGCGCTTGTTCCCGGTGCCGCCCGAGCGGATCGAGATCGTGATCCACCGCCAGTCGGTGATCCACTCGATGGTGGATTATGTCGACGGCTCGATGCTCGCGCAGCTCGGTCCGAGCGACATGCGCGTGCCGATCGCGCACTGCCTCGCCTGGCCCGAGCGGATGGCGACGCCGATGGCGCCGCTCGACCTCGTCAAGCTCGGCCGGCTCGACTTCGAGGCGCCCGACGCGCTGCGCTTCCACGCGCTCACGCTGGCGCGCGACGCCGCCGAGGCGGGCGGGGCGCGGCCGGCGATCCTCAACGCCGCGAACGAGGTGGCGGTGGCCGCTTTCCTGGCGGGCGCGATCGGCTTTCTTGAAATCGCCGCAATCGTCGACGATACGCTACAACGCTACGACCCGGCCGCGCCGGAGACGCTCGACGCGGTGCTCGCGATCGACGCGGAAGCGCGAAGGAGAGCCGGCGAGCGCGTGAAGGATTGCGTCGCTTGATCCAGACCCCTGGCGTATTGATCACCGCTCTGGCCTTCGTCCTGGTGATCGGCCCGCTCGTCTTCGTCCACGAGATGGGCCATTATCTCGCCGGGCGCTGGTTCGGGGTGCACGCCGAGGCCTTCTCGATCGGCTTCGGGCGCGAGATCGCCGGCTGGACCGATCGCCGCGGCACGCGCTGGAAGCTCGCCTGGCTGCCGCTCGGCGGGTACGTCCGCTTCGCCGGCGACATGAACCCGGCGAGCCAGCCCGGGCCCGAGTGGCTCGCGCTGCCCGCCGAGGAGCGCGCGCGCACCTTCCAGGCCAAGCCGGTGTGGCAGCGCGCGATCGTCGTCGCTGCCGGACCCGTCGTCAATTTCGTGCTGGCGGTGCTGATCCTCGCGGGCTTCGCGCTGGCGTACGGCGACGCGCGCACGCCTGCGGTGGTGGGCGAGGCGCTGCCCCGCACCGCCGCCGCGGCCGCCGGCCTGCGCGCGGGCGACCGGGTCACCGCGCTCGGCGGGCGCGAGATGGACACGTTCGAGGACATGGTCCGCTACGTAAAGATCCGGGCGGGCGAGCGCGTCCGCATCGATTACGTCCGGGGCGACCGCCGCGCCGCGGTGGACGCGACGATCGGTACGCAGCTGCAGCGCGATCGCTTCGGCAACGAATATCGTGTCGGCCTGCTCGGCATTGCGCCGACGACGCCGGTCATCACCGAAGTCGGCGTGTTCGAGGCACCGGTCGTCGCGGTGCGGCGCACCGGCCAGATCGTCGGGATGATGGTCGAGACGATCGGCCAGATCGTCACCGGGCGGCGCTCGGTCAAGGAGCTGGGCGGGCCGCTCTCGATCGCCAAGGCGTCGGGCGAGCAGCTCACGCTGGGGCCGGACGCGTTCGTCTTCCTGATCGCGCTCGTGTCGATCAATCTCGGGTTCATCAATCTTTTGCCAGTGCCGATGCTCGATGGCGGTCACCTGTTCTTCTACGCGATCGAGGCGGTGCGGCGGAAACCGGCGCCGCCCGAGCTGGTCGAATGGGCGTTCCGCGGCGGGCTGGCGGCGGTGCTCGCGCTGATGCTGCTGGTGACGTTCAACGACCTCAGCAACCGCGGGCTGTGGCAGCAGCTGGCCGGCTTGATCGGGTGAGCAAGGTAAGGCAGGGCGACGCGGCCCGCATGCGTGGCGGTTACTCTCGGGTGGGATTTAGGTGACGGTGCTGAACGTTTCAACTTCGCGGGCGCGTGCCTCGGCGACCTTGCTGGGCTGCACGATGCTGGCCGGCGTGCCGCTCGCCGCCGCGGCGCAGACCCGCCCCGCGCCCGCCGCGACTCCGGCGACCGCGGCGGCGCAGCCGCCCGCCGCCACGGTCACGCCGGCGCCGCAGGCCGCGCGCACGATCACCTCGCTGCGCGTCGAGGGAACGCAGCGGATCGAGCCCGAGACCGCGCTGAGCTACACCAAGCTGCGCCAGGGCCAGCCCTATACCAACGAGACGCTCGATCAGGCGATCAAGGACCTTTACGCCAGCGACCTGTTCGCCGACGTGACGATCGACGGCGCCGCGACCGGCAACATCGTGATCCGCGTGCGCGAGAACCCGATCATCAACCGCGTCATCTTCGAGGGCAACAAGCGCCTCAAGGAAGACAAGATCGGCAAGGAGGTGCGGCTCAAGCCGCGCCAGATCTTCACCCGCTCTGCGGTGCGCGCCGACGTCGCGCGGATCATCGAGTTGTACCGCCGCCAGGGCCGCTTCGCCGCGACGGTGCAGCCCAAGATGGTCAGCCTCGACCAGAACCGCGTCGACGTGATCTTCGAGGTGAGCGAGGGGCCGAAGTCCAAGGTCCGCCAGATCAACATCATCGGCAACAAGGTATTCGACGACGGGAAGCTGCGCGCGCAGATGGCCACCAAGGAGGCGCGCTTCTTCCGCATCCTGTCATCGGGCACGTCCTACGACCAGGACCGGCTCGCCTATGACCAGCAGAAGCTGCGGCAATTCTACCTTACCGAGGGCTATGCCGACTTCCGCGTCACCTCGGCGGTGGCGGAGCTGACACCCGACCGCAAGGACTTCATCATCACCTACGTGGTCGAGGAGGGCGAGCGATACAAGTTCGGCGACGTCACCGTCGACAGCGACATCCGCGACTTCGACGGCAAGAAGATGGCGACCACGCTCGGCATCAAGAAGGGCGACTGGTACAACGCCAAGCTGGTCGAGGACACGGTCGAGCATCTCAGCGAGACCGCCGGGCTGTTCGGCTATGCCTTCACCGAGGTGCAGCCCGACTTCCAGCGCGACTCCGAAGCGCACACGATGTCGATCAACTTCCACATCGGCCAGGCGCAGCGCACCTATGTCGAGCGGATCGACATCACCGGCAACACCCAGACGCAGGACAAGGTGGTGCGCCGCGAGGTCCGCCTCGCCGAGGGCGATGCCTTCAACAGCTTCCAGGTCAAGCGCTCGCAGGATCGCATCAACAGCCTGGGCTATTTCCAGGACAAGTTCGAGATCAAGCAGACGCCCGGCAGCGCCGCCGACCGCGTCGTGCTCGAGGCCAACGTCGAGGAAAAATCGACGGGTGAGCTCCAGCTCTCGGCGGGCTTCTCCAGCCTGGAGCGCTTCATCATCCAGGCGAACATCACGCAGAACAATTTCCGCGGCAAGGGGCAGACGCTCCGCGCCGGCGTGAACTATTCCAGCTATTCCAAGTCGATCGAGCTGGGCTTCACCGAACCGTATGTGTTCGACAAGAACATCGCGCTGGGCGTCGACCTGTTCCGCCGCGACTATAATTCGTTCAATTTCTACGGTACCGATCGCCGCACGACCTACAGCCAGGTGTCGACCGGCTTCCAGATCCGCACCGGCGTGCCGCTGACCGAATATTGGCAGCTCGCCGGCCGCTACACCTTCTCCTACGACAAGGTGGGGCTGGACCAGAACTCCTTCTTCACCAACGGCTCCTGCGACCCGCTCAAGGCCGGGCGCTATCTCTGCGAGGCGCTGGGCAACCGGCTTACCTCGATGGTCGGCTACTCGCTGATCTACGACAGCCTCAACAGCCGCCTGCGCCCGACAGCGGGCCAGCGTTTCGTGTTCAGCCAGGACTTCGCCGGGCTGGGTGGTTCGGTGAAATATGTCCGCACCCGGGTCGAGGGATCTAAGTTCTGGAACGTCGGCGGCGGGTTCATCGCCTCGATCGTGGGTGAGGGCGGGTATATCCGCTCGCTCGAGAAGTCGCGCGGCGAGGGGGTCGATCGGGTCCGCATCACCGACCGCTTCTACCTCGGCGAGCCGCAGTTCCGCGGCTTCGACATCCGCGGTGTGGGGCCACGCGTGAAGCGGCAATATTACACGACCGACGCCAATGGCGCGCAGGTGCTCGTCACCGACCGCGACCAGATCATCGACGACGCGCTCGGCGGCACGGCTTATTATCTCGGCCGCTTCGAGATCGAGATCCCGCTCGGCTCGGGCGCGCGCGAGCTAGGGCTGCGCCCGTCGATCTACGCGCAGGTCGGCAGCCTCTTCAACATCACCCGTCCGCTGCCGACCGCGGTGTTCCCGACGACCACGGACGCGAACGGCAATACGGTGGTATTGCCGCTGCCGGTGTACAACGATGCCAAGCAACCGCTCTATTATTACACCAATGCCGACGGTCTCAGCGTCTCCACCACCTGCGCCGCCGGCATTCCGGGCGCCAATGGCAGCTGCAACGGCGTGATCGCGAACAACCCGCAGATCGCGTCGCAGCCGTTCCAGGAGACGTTCCTCGGCGACTCGGCGCGTCCGCGCCTCTCGGTCGGCATCGGCGTCAACTGGAACTCGCCGTTCGGCCCGCTCCGCATCGATCTCGCCAAGGCGCTGCTGACCCAGCCCGGCGACGACAAGAAGCTCATCACCTTCAACGTAGGGACTCAGTTCTGATGACCACCTTCAAGCACCTCCTGCTCGCCGCCGCGCTCGTCGCGCCGGCCGCGCTGACCGCCCCCGCCGCGACCGCGCAGGTCGGCGGCGTCGCCGTCGCCGATCCCGAGGCGGCGGTCGCCAATTCCAAGGCCTGGGCGACCGCCCGCACGCAGATCCAGACCCAGTATAAGGCGCAGCTCGACCAGGCGAACACGCGCCGCCAGGCGATCCAGACCGAGCTGCAGCCGCTCGTCGCCGCCTATCAGAAGGCCGCCGCCGCCCCCGGCGCGACCGAGGCATCGCTGCGCACCCAGGCGCAGGCGATCCAGACCCGCGAGCAGACCGCCAACGCCGAGCTTCAGCGCCTCACCGCGCCCGCCTCGCGCGCCCAGTCCTACGCGATCGAGCAGATCTCGGCCAAGCTGCAGGACGCGGTGGGCGCCGCGGCGCGCGCCAAGAACGTCAGCCTGCTGCTGCGCCCGAACGCGGCGCTGTTCGCCAACCCCACCGCGGACATCACCTCGGCGATCACCGCGGAGCTCGACCGCACCGTGCCGACCGTCGGCATCACGCCGCCGGCCAACTGGCAGCCGGGCCAGCAGGACGGCGGTGCCGCCGCCGCGGCGCCGGCCGCGGCCGCGCCCGCGACCAACAATCGCGCGCCGACCGGCCGATGAGCGACGCCCCGCTCGGTCAGTCGCCCGGCGGGGCGAACGGTGACTCGGGCGGGCCGATCGGCCCGCTCGACGTCACTCGCGTGATGGCGCTGCTGCCGCATCGCTACCCGATGCTGCTCGTCGACCGCGTCGAGACGCTGGTGCGCGATCGCTCGATCCGCGCCACCAAGGCGGTATCGATCAACGAGAGCTTCTTCCAGGGGCATTTCCCCGGCCGCCCGATCATGCCGGGCGTGCTGATCATCGAGGCGCTGGCGCAGGCCGCGGGCGTGCTGGCGGTCGAGAGCCTCGGCCTGGCCGGCTCGGGCAAGCTGGTCTACTTCATGGCGATCGAGGGCGCGAAGTTCCGCAAGCCGGTCGAGCCGGGCGTGCTGCTGTCGCTTGAGGTCGAGTTCGTCCAGAAGCGCAGCGCGGTGTGCAAGTTCGCCGGCGTCGCGAAGATCGACGGCGCGGTCGCCGCCGAGGCGAACTTCACCGCGATGATCGCCGATCCGCCCGCCGCGGCGTAGCACCCCTCCGCCGTGCTTTGACTTTGCCGCGCGCGCGCTGTAGGGCGCGCGGCTTGCTGTCCCAGGCTGGTCGGAACCAGCCGCTCAGGAGCGTGACCGTGAAGAACGATATCCACCCCGACTATCACATGATCAAGGTGCAGATGACCGACGGCACCGTCTACGAGACCCGCTCCACCTGGGGCAAGGAAGGTGACGTGATGACGCTCGAGATCGATCCGCTCGCGCACCCGGCCTGGACCGGCGGCAAGGGCCAGATGCTCGACCAGGGTGGCCAGGTCGCGCGCTTCAACAAGCGCTTCGGCGGCGGGCTCACGCTGCGTAAGTAAACCTGTTGTTAGGCATGGCGGCGTAGCATCGCCGCCATGTTCGCTGCCGAATATGTCCCCGCCGAGCGCCCCGTCCGCCGCGGACGTCGCGCCCCCGTCGCCGTCCCGGCACCGGTCGAGCAGAGCGGCATGGCGCGCACCCTGTGCAAGGTCATGGATCTCTCGCTGCACGGCTGTCGGTTGCTGACCTTCTCCGCCATGGCGCGCGACGAGTCGATCTGGCTCACGATCCCCGGTTTGGGCGTGGTCGCCGCGATCGTCGTCTGGGCCGACGATCTGGTGGCGGGCTGCCAATTCCTCTCGCCGCTGACGGACGAGACGTTCGAGTCGCTCGTCCTGCGGTACGGCCTACCGCACTGAGGCGTCACGCGCCGCGTGAGCAGGCGGTGGCGACTGTCCGCAAACCGTCTTTCTGACTAGCGTCATCCTGAACTCGTTTCAGGATCCACGCATCCGCACACGCCTCCCATCGCTGAGTCCGCGGCACGGTGGATCCTGAAACGAGTTCAGGATGACGCCGGAACGGGGGCAGGCGGCTGCTCCGCAAGACCGCGAGGAGGGCGTGGGAGATCGCCTCTACCGCACCGATGTGCTCCCGCCCTCACGCCTCCTCCACGCTGACCACGCCGTCGCGCACCGCGACGATGCGCACGCGCGCGTTCGCGGGAAGGTCGGGACCGCGTGCGGGCCAGCTCCCATCACCCACAACGACGCGGCCGCGGCCGTCGATGATCGCGCTCTCCAGCCGCGTGACCTCGCCGACCAGTCGAGCGGCGCGGTCGTTCAGTCGTGTGTCCCCGCTGCCCACCGGATAGTCGCGGTACCAGCGTCGGCCGACCACCACCGCCACCGCGCTCCAGAGCGCGAAGCAGACCAGCTGCGCCGCGAGCGGCAGCGGTGCGAGCGCGTAGCTGATCGCCGCGGTGACCGCCGCCGCGAGCGCGAGGAAGACGAGGAACACGCCCGGTACCGCCAGCTCCGCGATGCCGAGCAGCAGCGCCGCGGCAAGCCAGGCTGCGCCGGGGTCACCCAGCCAGTCCCAGCCCATCACCGCGGATCGAGTGCCGAGCGCGGCAGGTCGAGCGGCGGCGCGGGCGAGTCCTTCGGCGCGAGCACGCTCTTGGTCAGCTCGCCGATCCCTCCAAGAGTGCCGATCAGCTGGGTCGCCTCGACCGGGAAGAGGATGGTCTTGGCGTTCGGACTGGTCGCGAACTTGCCGACCGCCTCGACATATTTCTGCGCGACGAAGTAGTTAATCGCCTGCGTCCCGCCCGCGGCGATCGCGTCCGACACCACCTGCGTCGCCTTGGCCTCGGCCTCCGCCGCCCGCTCGCGTGCCTCGGCGTCGCGATAGGCCGACTCGCGCCGGCCCTCGGCCTCGAGGATACGCGCCTGCTTCTGTCCCTCGGCGCGCAGGATCTCCGAGGCGCGCGACCCTTCGGCGTCGAGGATGTTGGCGCGCTTCTCGCGCTCGGCCTTCATCTGCCGGCCCATCGCCGCGACGATGTCGGCGGGCGGGCGGATGTCCTTGATCTCGACTCGCGTGATCTTGACGCCCCAGGGTACGGTGGCGTGGTCCACCACCGAGAGCAGCCGCGCGTTGATCTCGTCGCGCTTCGACAGCGTCTCGTCGAGGTCCATCGACCCCATCACGGTGCGCAGGTTCGTGGTCGTCAGCTGGAGCAGGGCGACATAGAGGTCGGACACCTCATAGGCCGCCTTGGCGGCGTCGAGCACCTGGAAGAAGACGACGCCGTCGGTCGAGACGATCGCATTGTCCTTGGTGATGATCTCCTGTCCGGGGATGTCGATCACCTGCTCCATCATGTTCACGCGCCGCCCGACGCGGTAGAAGAAGGCAGGGTAGAAGTTGAAGCCGGGCGCGGCGGTGCCGGTGTAGCGGCCGAAATGCTCGATCGTGTACTGATAGCCCTGGCGGACGATCTTGATGCTCGTCAGCAGGTAGAAGACGACCAGCGCCAGGAACAACAAGGCCAGCGTCACCGTCATCGTTTCTCTCCCCCCGCGGGCTCACCGCGTCCACGATGCCATCATAGCCCGTGCGGGGCGGGGGGCCTAGCGAGATGCGGGGAACGCGGTTACATGGCGCGCCACTCCTCGCTCCCAAGGATTCGGCGCCTCATGGATATCCGTCTCGGCCTCACCTTCGACGACGTGCTGCTAACGCCCGCCGAGTCCGCGGTGCTCCCCGGCGAGGCGGATACGCGGACGAAGCTGACTCGCGACATCGCGCTCAACATCCCGATCCTGTCCTCGGCGATGGACACCGTCACCGAGGCCGACATGGCGATCGTGATGGCGCAGCTGGGCGGTATGGGCGTGCTCCACCGCAACCTCACCGTCGACGAGCAGGTCGCCGCGGTGCGGCAGGTCAAGCGCTTCGAGAGCGGGATGGTGGTCAACCCGATCACGATCGCGCCGCAGGCGACGCTGGCCCAGGCGCAGGCGCTGATGAAGGCCAACCGGATCAGCGGCATTCCCGTGGTGGAGCGCGACGGCAAGCTGGTCGGCATCCTCACCAACCGCGACGTGCGTTTCGCCGAGAACCCGAACCAGCGCGTCGCCGAGCTGATGACGCGCGAGAATCTCGTCACCGTCTCGATCGGCGTCGCGAAGGAAGAGGCGCGCCGGCTGCTCCACCAGCGCCGCATCGAGAAGCTGCTGGTGGTGGACGACGCCTATCGCTGCGTCGGGCTCATCACCGTCAAGGACATCGAGAAAGCGGTGATGTACCCGGAGGCGACCAAGGACGCCGCCGGACGCCTCCGCGTCGCCGCCGCCACCACCGTGGGGGACAAGGGCTTCGCGCGCACCGAGGCGCTGGTCGACGCCGAGTGCGACCTGATCGTCATCGACACCGCGCACGGCCACAATCGCGACGTCGCGCGCGCGGTCGAGCGCGTGAAGAAGCTGTCCAACTCGGTCCAGGTCGTCGCCGGCAACGTCGCCACCGGCGAGGCGACGCGCGCGCTGATCGACGCCGGCGCGGACGGCATCAAGGTCGGCATCGGACCGGGCTCGATCTGCACCACGCGTGTCGTGGCGGGCGTGGGCGTGCCGCAGCTCACCGCGGTGATGGACTGTGCCGAGGCCGGCGCCGCCGCGGGCGTGCCCGTGATCGCCGACGGCGGCCTGCGCACCTCGGGCGATCTCGCCAAGGCGCTGGCGGCGGGCGCGTCGACCTGCATGGTCGGCTCGTTGCTCGCCGGGACTGAGGAAGCGCCGGGAGAAACCTTTCTGTATCAGGGGCGTGCGTACAAATCCTATCGCGGGATGGGAAGCGTCGGCGCGATGGGGCGCGGCTCCGCCGACCGCTATTTCCAGGGAGAGGTGCGCGACCAGCTCAAGCTCGTCCCCGAGGGGATCGAGGGGCAGGTGCCCTATAAGGGGCCGGCGCGCGACGTGATCCACCAGCTGGTCGGCGGCATCAAGGCGGCGATGGGCTATACCGGCTCGGCGACGATCCGCGACCTGCAGGAGCGCGCGCGCTTCGTCCAGATCACCGGCGCTGGGCTCAAGGAGAGCCATGTCCACGACGTGACGATCACGCGCGAGGCGCCCAATTATCCGACCCGCTGAGTGACTCCGGCGGCGCGCACCCAGGCGGCGATCGAGCTGCTCGACTCGATCGTCGCCGCCGCGGAGCAGGGCGGCGCGGCGGCTGACACGCTGATCGCGCGCTATTTGGCGACCCGCCGCTATGCGGGGTCGAAAGACCGGCGCGCGGTGCGTGAGCTGGTCTATGCCGCGGTCCGCGCGCTCGGCGAGCGCCCGGCGAACGGGCGCGCGGCGCTGGTCGCGCTCGCACGTCAGGAGCCGGCGCTCGCCGCCACCTTCGACGGCTCGCCCCACGGCCCCGCGCCGATCGGCGACGAGCCCGCGGCGATGCCGGGCGTGCTGCCGCACTGGCTAGCCGAGCGGTTCGCCGCATCGGGGCTCGGCGACGAAGAGCAGGCTGCGTTAGTCGAACGCGCGCCGCTCGACGTCCGCGTTAATCGGCTGCGCGGGGAGGCGCCCGCGATCGACGGTGCGGCGTCGATCCCCGGCCTCCCTGATGCGCTCCGGCTACCCGCCGGCACCGACCTCGCACCCTATGCCGGGCTGGTCGAGGCGCAGGACGCCGGCAGCCAGGCGGTGACGCTCGCCGCCGGCGCCGCGCCGGGTATGACGGTGCTGGACCTCTGCGCCGGGGCGGGGGGCAAGAGCCTCGCGCTTGCCGCCGCGATGGCGAACCGGGGGCGGATCATCGCCAGCGACGTCGATCGCGCGCGCCTCGCCCGGCTCGCGCCGCGCGCGGGCAAGGCAGGGGCGACGATCATCGAGACTCGCCTGCTCGACGGTGGCCGCGAGGCCGACGCGCTCGCCGACATCAGCGCGGACGTCGTGTTTGTCGACGCGCCCTGCTCGGGCAGCGGCACGTGGCGGCGCAATCCCGAGGCGCGCTGGCGGCTCACCCCCGATCGGCTCGAGCGCTACGCCGCGATGCAGCGCCACGTGCTCGCACTCGGGGCGCCCGCGGTGCGCCCCGGCGGCGCGCTGGTGTTCGTCACCTGCTCGCTGCTCGACGCCGAGGGAGCGGATCAAGTCGAGCGTTTCCTCGCCGACCATCCCGGATGGCAGGCCGAGCCGCTCGCGCTGCCGTGCGGGCGCGCGCGCGGGCAGGGCGTCCGGCTCACTCCCGCGCACGACGGCACCGACGGTTTTTTCGTCGCGCGGCTGCGGGCGCCATGCTAGGCGCTGGCGATCGTGTCGAAGCTGGAGCCGTTCATGCGTTTCACCTCGGTCGCCGCTGCGGCGGCGCTGGCGCTGGTATCGATCTCGACCTCGCTGCACGGCCAGCGCCCGGACGACCAGATCGACGCGCGCAGCATGGCGCTGCTTCAACAGGGTAAGGCGGCACGCGCCGCGGGCAATATCGACGGTGCGACCGATCTGTTCGAGAGCGCGGTCACGGTCGATCCGCGCAACCGCCAGGCCTTCATCGCGCTCGCGCAGGTGGCGGAGGCGCGCCAGCTGCCGGGCAAGGCGATCCGCCTCTACCGCGAGGCGCTGCTGCTCGAGCCCAACGACATCGCCGCGCTGACCGGGCAGGG
Source organism: Sphingomonas sp. BK069 (assembly GCF_014193405.1). Lineage (NCBI taxonomy): Bacteria > Pseudomonadati > Pseudomonadota > Alphaproteobacteria > Sphingomonadales > Sphingomonadaceae > Sphingomonas > Sphingomonas sp. BK069. The sequence continues at coordinate 447,208 of NZ_JACHZH010000001.1, forward strand.
CGAGGCGATGGTGGCCAAGGGGGCGGTCGAGCGCGCCAAGCAGAACCTCGCCCGAGTGCGCACCTTGTGCCAGGGTCAGTGCACTCAGGCGACCGAACTCGCCGCGGTGATCGCCAAGGGCCCGCCCGTCACCACCGCGCAGGTCACAGCGCCCAGCACCGTGCCGCCCGCGGCACCGCCGTCATCGCGCGACTGAGCCGCTCGCGTCCCCGGGCAAGAGTCGCTAAGCTCCTGCAACGCCTAGCCCTTCCTTCCGCCTGACCGATCGAGACGCACCGCCTCTTGCCGACGCTCCACGCCCTCGCCAATCCCGCCCGATTCCTGCGGATCGCGCGCCCACTCACGCCCTGGCTGTGGTGGCTGGGGGTTGTGCTGGTGGCGTTCGGCAGCTGGGCCGGGCTGACCCAGACCCCGCCCGACTATCTGCAGGGCGAGACGGTGCGGATCCTCTACGTCCACGTGCCCACGGCGTGGCTCGGCATGGGCGGCTGGAGCGCGATCGCGATCGCGAGCACCGCCTTCCTGGTGTGGCGCCACCCGCTCGCCGAGGTTGCCGCGCGCGCCGCCGCGGTACCCGGCGCAACCTTCGCCGCCCTGTGCCTCGTCACCGGCGCGATCTGGGGGCGGCCGACCTGGGGGACGTGGTGGCAGTGGGACGGGCGGCTGACCTCGATGCTGCTGCTGTTCTTCGTCTATCTCGGCTTCATCGCGCTCTCCAACGCCGACCGGGAGCGCGGTGGCGACGGGCGCGTCCCCGCGATCTACGGCATCGCCGGCACCGTGCTGTTGCCGATCATCCGCTACTCGGTGGTGTGGTGGAACACGCTGCACCAGGGGCCGAGCATCGGCCTGACCTCATCGACGATCGACCGGTCCTTGCTCTGGCCGCTGCCGATCATGCTGGTCGGCTTCTCCTGCCTGTTCGGCGCGATCGTGCTGATGCGGATGCGCGCCATCCTCGCCGCCGCGAAAGCCGAGGCGCGGCTGCGGCGGAGGGCGCTGGCGTGAACCCCTGGCCCTTCGTCACCGCGGCCTATGTTCTGGTCCTCGGCGCCGGCGCGCTGGTGGGTTGGCTGAGCTATCGCGCGATGCGGAAGCACGAGAAATGACGCCCAAGTCGCAGCGGATGACGCTGGTGCTGCTCGGCATCGTCGCGCTCGCCGCGGCCGCGCTGCTGGCCTTGTCGGGACTGCGCGGGCAGGCCGCCTTCTTCTACGCGCCCAGCGACGTGCGCGGCGCGCTGCCCGCGCCGGACCGCGCGGTGCGGCTGGGCGGCATGGTCGAACGCGGCTCGATCCGCCGCGCGGGCGACGGCGTGTCGATCGCCTTCACCGTCACCGATGGGCAGGCGACGACGCCGGTGCGCTTCAGCGGCATCGCGCCCGACCTGTTCCGCGAGGGCTCGGGCGTGGTCGCGGAGGGGCATTTCAATCCCGACGGTTCGTTCAGCGCGACCAACCTGCTCGCCAAGCACGACGAGAAGTACATGCCGCCGCAGATGGCGGGCAAGATGCACGAGACCCGCACGCTGGAGACACAGTGATGGGCTTCGTCGCGTTGCTGCTGCTCGGCGCCGGCGCCTTCGGCGCGTTGGCGTTGCTGCGCGCCGATCGTGCCCTGTGGACCCTGCTCGCCGCCGCGCTCTGCCTCGGCGGCGCCGGCTATGCCTGGCAGGGCTCGCCGCTGCTCGGCGTCCGGCCGGCGACGCCGCGCACCGAGATCGCGCCGATCGACCCCGACGAGATCGCGCTGCGCGACAGCCTGCTCGGGCGCTACACTGCCGACACCGCCTATCTCGTCGCCGCCGACGCGATGACGCGCAGCGGCAACAGCCGCGCCGCTGCTCGAGTCGTGTTGGGGGGCCTGTCGAAGCTGCCGAAGAGCTTCATCCTGTGGACCTGGGCGGGGGTCACGCTGGCGGCAGAGGCGGGCGATCGGCTCTCGCCCCCGGCGCTGCTCGCCTTCCGCCAGGCGGCGCGACTCGCGCCCGAGCATCCGGCGCCGCCATACTATCTCGGCATGGCCTATCTGAAGGCGGGCCAGCTCGCCCAGGCGCGCGCGCTCTGGCTGCACGCCGTGGCGCTCTCCGCGCCCGGCACCGACTACCGCCGCGAGTTGGTGCGGCGCGTGCTGGTGCTCGATCAGTTCATCGCCGCGGGCGTCGATCCCTCGCGCGGAGGGTGACGCCCGCGCGATCGGATCAGTCGGCCTTGCCGCGCCCGGTCTGCTCCTGCAGCGAGTCGATCTTCTTCGACGCATCGGCCTTGCTCAGCGTCTCGTCGAACGACTCGCCCGCTTCCTCGCTCAGCGTCTTGAGATAGCTCGCCTGCGCGCCGGTCATCGGCTCGTCCCCGGTGGTCCAGTCGTCGGGGTTCTTCTCCGCATTCGAGAAAGGGTGGGTCTTGGGGTTGTCGTCGCTCATCACCATCTCCTGTAGCGTGTCCACAACCCCGCCGTTCGATATCTGTTCCGCGTTGCCGGTACCCTGCGCGCGTGCTAGGCGCGCCAGCACCATGGGTAGACACGCGGGCGACGCCTCGAGAACGGTCGGCAACGCATGAGCGTGAACACCGACGATCCGGCGGTCCGGGCGCAGGCCCAGGCGGGGCATCATCACGGCAGCGGCGACGGGCTCGCGCGGCTCGCGCTCGGCGCGATCGGCGTGGTATACGGCGACATCGGCACCAGCCCTTTGTACGCGATGAAGGAGGTGTTCGTCGGACACCATCCGCTCGCGGTCGACCCGCTTCATATCTTCGGCGTGATCAGCCTGGTTTTCTGGTCGCTGATGCTGATCGTCACGCTCAAATATGTGCTGATCATCCTGCGCGCCGACAACAACGGCGAGGGGGGCAGCCTTGCGCTGCTCGCACTGATCCAGCGCCGCTCGGGCGCGGGCAAGCGTTGGGGGCCGAGCCTCGTCATCCTGGGCGTGCTCGCCACCGCGCTGTTCTTCGGTGATTGTATGATCACGCCCGCGATCTCGGTGTTGTCCGCGGTCGAGGGCCTGGCGACGGTGGAGCAGGGCTTCGACTCGTTCGTGCTGCCGATCGCGGTGACGATCCTGATCGCGCTCTTCTATCTCCAGTCGATCGGGACGGAGAAGGTGGGGCGGCTGTTCGGGCCGATCATGCTGGTTTATTTCGTGGTTCTCGCCGTCATGGGTGGGATCCACATCGTCGCGCGACCCGATATCCTCTACGCGCTCAACCCGATGTACGCGGTGCGCTTCGCCGCCAATGACGGCACGCTCGCCTTCCTCGCGCTCGGTTCGGTGGTGCTGGCGGTGACCGGCGCGGAGGCGCTGTACGCCGACATGGGGCATTTCGGGCGCAAGCCGATCTCCTACGCCTGGCTCGGCTTCGTGCTGCCCGCGCTGATGATCAACTATCTCGGCCAGGGCGCGCTGCTGCTGGAGAACCCCGCCGCGGCGGAGAACCCCTTCTTCTTGATGGCGCCGGAGAGCTGGCGTCTGTGGCTGGTGATCCTCGCCACGATGGCGACGGTGATCGCGAGCCAGGCGGTGATCACCGGTGCCTATTCGGTGGTGCAGCAGGCGGTGCAGCTCGGGCTGATGCCGCGGATCCGCATCACCCACACCAGCGCGTCGGAGGCGGGCCAGATCTACATCCCCGCCGTGAACTGGGCGCTGATGATCATGGTGCTGCTGCTGGTGTTCGGCTTCGGCGAATCGTCCAACCTCGCCGCGGCCTATGGCATCGCGGTGACGGGGACGATGTTCATCTCGACCTGCATGGTCGGGGTGCTGATCCGCCGCGTGTGGCACTGGCCGATCTGGGCGACCGCGCTGTTCGAGATAACCTTCCTGTCGATCGACGGGCTGTATTTCGCCTCGAACCTGACCAAGGTGCCAGACGGCGGCTGGTTCCCGCTGCTGGTGGCGGTGATCGTCTTCGTGCTGCTCACCACCTGGTCGGAGGGGCGCAAGCTGATGCTCGAGCGGATGCGCGAGGCGGCGATGCCGATCAAGATTTTCATCGACTCCGCCGCCACCTCCGCCACGCGCGTGCCCGGCACCGCGGTGTTCATGACGTCGACGCCCGAGGGCGTGCCGCACGCGCTGCTGCACAATCTCAAGCACAATCGCGTGCTGCACGAGCGCGTGATCCTGCTGACGGTGCGCGTCACCGACATGCCGTATTTTCCCGAGGAGGACCGTTTCCTCCACGAGGACCTGGGTCAGGGCTTCCATCGGGTGGTCTTGCGCTACGGCTTCATGGAAGAGCCCGACGTGCCCGCGCACCTGCGCTCCTATGACGGCTGCGGCGCCGAGTTCCGGATGATGGACACCAGCTTCTTCCTCAGCCGCCAGACGCTGCTTGCCTCGGACCGGCCGGGGATGGCGATCTGGCGCGAGAAATTGTTCAGCTGGATGCTGCGCAATGCCGAGAGCGCGATGGAATTCTTCCGCCTGCCGACCAACCGGGTCGTCGAGCTGGGCAGTCAGATCGAGATTTGAGCGAGCCGGCCGCCCCGACCCAGGCGCCGATCATCGTCACCGCTCTGTTCGGTGCGGCGGACCAGGCTTTCCTCGACGCGCAGCGCCGCGCCTATTTCCCGGCCGAGCGCAACCAGCTGGCGGCGCACCTGACGATGTTCCACCACCTGCCGCCGAGCGGTGCGGCCGAGCTGCGCCAGCGCTTGGTGGCGGAGACCCGCGGCGTGGTGCCGCCGCGCGCGCGGCTTGCGGGCGTGATCTCGCTCGGGCGCGGTGTCGCCTATCGTGTCGAGAGTCCCGAACTGGAAGCGATTCGGGCGCGCCTCGCGGAATCGTTCCGCGGCTCGCTGACGCCGCAGGACCAGGCCGGCTGGCGCGCGCACGTGACGGTGCAGAACAAGGTCGAGCCGGGCGAGGCGCGCGCACTGCTCGAGCGGCTCAAGGCGGTGTTCGTCGCGCGACCGGTGACGATCGCCGGGCTGGCGGCTTACTGGTACCGCGGCGGCCCGTGGGAGCCGCTGTCGCGCCACCTGTTCGGCGGCTGACGGAGAATTGATCCTAGGGCCTGTCACGGCGTTTCGCTCCGCTCTGGTGCCGCTCGGCCGTTGACCTGCGCGGCGATCATCGTCTCTATGGTGTCCGTTTTTCGGAGTTGAGACCGATGCGCGTGATCCTCTTCCTTCCGTTGGTCGCCGCCGCCATGTCCGGCGTGGGCGTGGCCGAGGCACGCGAGCGGCCGAGCCGGTTGTCCCGGGCGGAGCAGCAGAGGATCGTCTGTGTCCAGGAACGCGATGACGCGGGTGGCGCAGTACCGCGACAGGTCTGCCAGCCCGGGCGAGCCTGGGAGCTCGCGGTGCAGCGACACCGAGCCGCCGAGGCGGAGCGGGTGGCGGAGTGGCGCTCGCGGTCGACCAAGGCCTTCTACCTCGCCTCGCGCGATACCGTCCGTTAGCACGGAATGGTTCAAGCTCGCCGCAGGTCAGTCGAAGGTCGCTGAGCCTGCTCGAAGAATCGCGCTGATGGGCGCCTTGGACAGGTACGCCGAGCACCCTGGCGACGCAGCTATGGGCACGTCAAGCGGGCAGGGCCACGCCGCGTGACCGTGACCGGGGGTACATAGCCTAACGCAGGGCGACAGATTGCTGCGCGCCTGCCGCGCCCGGTCGCTACTCTGCGCGATGGTAGCGGAGGTCTGCTACCTTCGTTGTCGCCTTCGCTCCTCCCTGGCGGGTCGGGGTCGCGATCGAGAGGGCGGCGGCTAGGGAGCCGACGACCTCCAGCTCCACCCCGTCATCGGTTGGGTGCACGTAGATGACGTCGATCAGCTCGCGGAGCTGCTCGATCGTCGCGTCGCCGGGTTCGGCTTCCGGCGAGAGGCCGGCGACCAGGCGCAGCACGCGCTCCCGGTAGGCCGCGGCGATCGCCGGCTGGCGCGCGATCGTGGGCACGGCGTCGGCCTCGGCCACGGCGGCTCGGAGACGGTCGCGCTCGGCGCTGTGCTGCGCCAGCGCGGCGCGGACGTCGGCGAAGTCGGCGCCGCCCTCCGCCAGCACCGTCACCAGCCGCGACACCGCCGCCTCCGACTTGGCGAGCCGCGCGGCCAGCTGACGGCGCGCCGCCGCGGCGCTGCCGTCGCGGCGCCGGCGCTCGCGCTCATACTCCTCGACCAGCAGCGCGACCGCCTCGGGCGCGAGCAGCTGGTGCTCGAGGCCGGCGAGCGCGCGGCGTTGCAGCTCGGCCGCCTGGACGCGTCGGCGATTGTCGCAGGTGCCCGCGTCCTTGTGGCGCGCGCAGCCGAGTCGCGTGTCGGAGACGCGGACGAAGCTGCCGCCGCACACCCCGCATCTGACCAGGCCGGAGAGCAGGTGACGGGGGCGACGACGATGCGACAGCGGTTGCGCCGACTGCGCCAGGCGGCGGTCCTGCGCGGCCTGCCACAGCTCGTCGGAGACGATGCGCAGTTCAGGCATGTCGACGAACTCGATCTGCTCGGCGGCGTTGGGGCGCGAGACGCGGTTGCGCGTCTCGGGATCGCGCCGCATGTGGACGCGGTTCCAGGCGAAGCGCCCGACGTAGATCGGATTGTGCAGGATCCCGATCATGCGCGCGCGGTTGCCGACGATCGCCGACACCCGCCACTCGCCGCCGCGCGCGCTGGGGATGCCGTCGCGGTTGAGGTCGCGCGCGATCGCCTTGGGGCTCTTGCCGGCGACATATTCCTCGAGGATGCGGCGGACCACGGCGGCCTGCTCGGGCACGATGGCGCGGCGGCCGGCGTCGATCTCGCCGCGCTCGTCGAGCGTGCGCACCACCGCATAGCCGTAGCAGAGCCCGCCGGGCAGCCGCCCGCGCGCCATGTTGCCGCGCTGGCCGCGGCGTACCTTGTCGGCGAGCTCCTTGAGGAAGAGCGCGCCCATCGTGCCCTTAAGTCCGATGTGCAGCTCGTTGATCGCGCCCTCGGACAGCGTGACCAGCTGGACGTTGGCGAAGCACAGTTTCTGGTAGATCGTGGCGATGTCCGCCTGGTCGCGCGCGACTCGGTCGAGCGCCTCCGACAGAACGATGTCGAAGGCGCCCGCGGCGGCGTCGGCGAGCAGCGCGTTCAACCCGGGGCGCCGGTTGGAGGCGCCGGAGATGGCGAGATCGCTGTAGACCTCGACGACGTCCCAGCCCTCGCGCTCGGCGCGGGCGCGGCAGACGCGCGCCTGGTCCTCGGCCGACGTCTCGGACTGTCGGTCGGAGGAGTAGCGGGCGTAGATGGCGCAACGGGGCATCGGATGGTCCTGGCAGTGAGGTCGAGCGCGCGAGCGTCCTCGCTCGCCATCGAGCGGGCGAAGGCGCGTACCAACTCGGCGAGCGATGGCGGTAGCGACCCGGGCGGCACCGCGGGGCCGGCGCGACTCGGGACGCGCCGTGCTGGCGAGGGGGGCGAATCGCCGGGGGGCGGTTGAGGCGTCATCCGTGACTCTCCTGATGCGGGCTTTCCGTCGCGGACGGACGGCCGAGAAACTGTGGGAGCGGGTCGCGACAGGTGCGGGCACGGCGCCGCCGGCCGCCCGCGGCCGGGCCGGAGGTGCCGCGCCCGCGTCGGCGTGGGTCACACGCCGAACAGGACGAAGGCGCCGGGGCCGCCGAGCAGCGCGTCGAGCACGACGACCACCGCCTGCCCGATCGCGAGACCGAGCAGCACGCGCGCCGCGATCTGGTCGCGGGTGAGGCGCTGACGGGTCATGCCTCCGGCTCCGGCTCGGTGGGGCTCGCCGCCGCGACGGGCTGGTCGAGCGGGGGTCGCGGCAGGTGGAGCGCCTGGATCAGCGCGTGCGAGCGCTCGTCGAGCCGCGCGACGATCGCCGCGTCCAGGCGGGCGGTGCCGCTCTCGACGCTCTCCAGGACATCGATGACGCCCGCGAACAGGCCCCGGGCCGCCGCCTCGATCTGCGTCGCGCGGTCGAGCCAGGCCTGGGGGACGGGGCGCAGCGGCGCCGGCGCGGGCGCGTCGCTCGCGGGAGGCTGCGCGCTCACGCCGTCACCTCCCGCGCGCCGGCCTCGTCCGCGCAGCGGGCACAGCGCTGGTCGCTCGGCCAGGCGGAGGCGTCGAGCGCGCGCGGGTCCCAGTCGCTGAGGCCGCAGCCGCGGCAGATCCGCGGGTGGCGCTCGGGCGGCTCGGTGGCGAGCTGGCGGTACACGTCGGGGTCGAAGGCGAAGGCCTCGGCCAGCGCCTCGAGTGTCTCGGGGTGGCGCGCGACAACGCCGGGGCGCTCGAGCTGCTGGACCAGCGCGCGCGCCGCCTCGAAGTCGGCGGGGCGCGGCGCAATGCGGAGCGCGACCAGGTCGAGCGGGCGGCGCGCCGCCTCGCGGCACAACCGCAGGTAGGCGGCGGGGGTGAGCGGCGGCAGCGCCGTCGGCGCGGCGCTGGCGGCGCGCGACGCGGCCAGATCGAAGCGGCGCGGGAAGGTGGAGGCAGCGGTGGGGAGAGCGTGAGCCATCTAGCGGAACTCCTTCGGGCACGGGGAGGCGATCACCGGTCGCGCGCGGGCGGCCGGCGGGGTGGGGACTTGGGCGGTGTGGGGGCCGGCGCGGCGCCGGCGGCGCGCGTCAGCTCGGCGCGGGGTCGGCCTCGGCGGCGGGCGGGCGGTCGTCGTTGGCGGGGACGCGCTCGTCGTCGTTGGCGGCGCGGCGTCGGCGCTCGACCAGCGGGAGCTGCACCGCCGGATCGGGCGTGAGGCTCGGCTGGACGATCCGCAGCGCCACGATCTGCGCGACGAAGCGGCAGCCGCAGGCGTCGTTGCTGCACAGCACGCCGAGCTCGCGCACGGTGGCGGTGATCTGCTCGCTGTAGCGGATCAGCGCGGGGGCGCCGCAGTGGGGGCAGCGCACCAGCGGCGCGCGCGGGGGGCGGCGCGCGGTCACGCGGCGGCTCCGGGCCTGCCGGCGTGCGCGCCGATCGCCTCGGGGAGGAAGCTGGCGACGCGGCGCTGGAGCGCGGCGAGCGCGTCGACGGCCTCGGTCACCTCGGCGAAGGCGCGGTGCGCGTCGAGCGGCGAGGCGCGGTTGTTGGCGAGCGCCAGCGCGGCGGCGATCGCCTCGCCCGCCTCCTTGGCGGTGGTGGCGACCTCGGCGAGCAGCAGCCGCGCGTCGGCGTCGCGGCGCTCGACCGCGAGATCGAGCTGGAAGCTGTATGCCTCGTGGAAGGGCGCTCCGGTGCCCCCGGCGGCGCGCCAGGCGGCGTCGAACTCGAGCGCCTGGTCGATCGGCGGCACGGTGGAGTTGGTCGGCAGCGCCCAGGCGTAGATGGTGCGCTCGGCGCGGCCGGCGATGCGCGACGCCTCGGCGTAGCCGATCAGGCCGGCGACGCGCGTCATCGCATCGGCGAAGGTGAGGGGCGCGCGGAGGTGCGTCATTGCTGCCGCATCTCCTGCGAAGTGTGCTCGCGATGGTACGCGACAGCCGGTAGCGGAAGGCGCCAACTGACGGGTGTGTGGGTGAGTGGGGGGCGGCCGATGCTGATGAGGGCGAGGACGGCGGGATCAGGGATGACGCCACCCGGCCAGTTGGAGGGATCGCGGAGCCACGCGGCGATCCGCTCAAGGTTGGCGACCGTGAATGTGCGGCCGTGGCGAAGGCGCTCGAAGAAGGTGCCGTTGTTCAACACGATGGTCGACACGCGCGAGAGCGAGCGGCCGCCCCAGCGCACCGCCTCGGCCTCGTAGCTGTCGGCGATCCGCCGCAGTGCGCTGTCGTATGCTGCGTCCATGCCCGCTTTGTGCGGTACGTTTGCCGTATGGTCAACGGCATCCCTGCCGCTGGAGCGCGGCAGAGAAATGGTGCATGCGTGCCGCATGACGCGCCCGATCGACCTGCTTCAGGAGCGGATTTCCGCCAAATTGTTGGAGCGAGGCGTCACGGCGCGCGAGATTTCGATCGCCGCTTTGGGTCAGCCCGACGCGATCCGAAACATCATCCGCAAGGGTGCGATGCCCAGCATCGTCCGGCTCGACGCGCTCGCAGCCGAACTCGGTACGACCTCGGACTGGCTGCTCGGACGCGAGCAGGCGACGGAGCGTACCGTGCGCGACGAGCAGCGCGTGTCGGGCGACGCGTTCCGGCGATTGCCGAAGGATCTGCCCGTGTTCGGGAGCGCGCTCGGCGCAGACCTCGACTACAATGGCGAGAGTGGCGTCGTTGTCAGCGTTGAGCAAACCGAGGTGCACCAGGCCGCGCCGGTCGACTACATGGCCCGTCCGATCGGAGTGACCGGACGGCCGGACCTGTACGTGGTAACGGTCGCGGGGCACTCGATGGAGCCTCGCTTCGACTCGGGCCGGCGGGTTCTCGTCGACCCGAAGCGCTCGCCCGGCGCCGGCGACGACGTGATCGTGCAATTGCGCGGTCCCACGTTCGACGGCGAGGAGGTGCGTCATGTACTCATCAAGCAGCTGGTCCGGCGCCGACCCGGCGCAGTTGTACTACGCCAGTTCAACCCGGAGCTGGTCTTCGACGTGCCGAACGAGCAGATCGCCGCGATTCATCGAGTCATGCCGTGGGACGAGGCGCTCGGCTTCTGACGCTGAGCACGCGCGATGATCGCGCTGTATGCGCTCGCAGTGCTGGCGAGCGTCGCACCGGCGCCCGCGATCGTCGCGCTCGCGTCGGCCGCCGAATCGGGACACGTCGCCGGGCATGCGTCGGCGGCCGGGCAGGCGGCGGCGCGGCGGCACGCGCGTTGGAACCGCCACGCCCGCGTCGCCGCCAAGCCGGGGAGCTACTATTCGAGCTGCAAGAAGGCGCGTGCCGCGGGCGTGGCGCCTATGCGCCGCGGCGCGCCCGGCTACCGGCCGGGGCTCGACCGCAACAACAACGGGATCGCGTGTGAGTAGGACGATGATGCGGCGGGTTGGGGGCGGGGGGGTGAGCGGATGCTGACGCTGGCGCTGCTCGCGGCGGTGATCGTGCCGGCGGGCGAGAGCTTCCGCTGCACGCCGGTGCGCGTGTGGGACGGCGACGGGCCGATCTGGTGCGCCGAGGGGCCGCGGCTGCGCATCGCCGACATCGCCGCGCGCGAGCTCGACGGTTCGTGCCGCCGCGGTCACCCGTGCCCGAAGGCGAGCGGCATCGAGGCGCGCGACGCGCTGGTAGAGCTGCTCGGGGGCAGCCGCGGGACGACTCGCGACGGGCACGTCATCGTGGCGGGACCGCCGATGCAGTGCCGATCGCGAGGGCCGGATCGGTACCGGCGGACGGTGGCGGCGTGTAGCATGGCTGATGATCGTGACCTCGGACACTCCATGGTGATGCGAAAAGTGGCGGTCACTTGGGCGCATTGAGTGGGCGCTCGGGGGCTACGAGGTCTGCTGACGATCTAGCAGGTGCCTGACGCGACTGCTGAACCTTCTCATATTGCTGATCGCCCACCACTGCGAGCGACACGCACAGTGTCTCACATCAGTTCCAGTCATATTGGCAGGTCCAAACGACAATTTCACCGATACGGTTGAGTAGGCGTCGCTGCGAGACGTGCGAAGAGAGGGGCAGCATCACAGAGTGTCGATAAACTACCTAGAAGGTGAAGGTAGAATGCCAACAATGATTAGACGCTTTACCTTGCCTGCTCGATCTCGAACGAAGTAGACTTTAAAGTTGACTAAATCCTTTTTCATATTGTCGATAATGACCTGCCTGATATCCGGCAAGACGTCCGACGGAACGCTGAAGCTAACAGTCTTAACTCCCTCTTCAATCCGTAGCTTCCCCCAGCCGTTTTCCTTATTGAACTGAGTGATATCACCGAGAATAGGTGTAATTTGTCGATCGACGACCGCAGTTTCGATTTCTCTAGCCATTTTGCGATCCAAAAATAAAACAGATTTAACAGGGCCTCTGCGTTGGGTCGTGATCTCTAGGGTGGTGGCGCTCTTTCGCAGTGCGGTGCCCATCTCAACTATCAGGGGCGCGGCCATCGCGACTAATTTTTGACTCTGATCATCTGAGATTTTCGCTACGGCTCTTGCGGCCGTGGCTAGGCGTCGTTCACGATGAATCTCGGCGACGCGACGCTTGATTATCTTTGATGTTTCCGGCGGCAAGGATGCCGTCAGACTATCTCCCGATAAGACTGCGTCCGCCAATTCGTCGATTTCAGCAGGGACCAGATTGGGACCTGACGCATCATCGCCTTCATCGTCACCTAGTGAAGCTATTTCAATTCCTTTAAGTGCTGACTCACTGATTTTCTCGACCACTCTCTCGGCCACGTAGGCGACTAGGTCGGATAAAGATATATTTAGGAAGTCGTCCTTTTTGGGCTCATAATCTTCAACATTATAATTGAAGGATCCGCCCTTTTGAGCGACCAGCTCGATGTCAGGGTTGCTTTTGTGGCTGATATTATCCGCAAATTTCCCGGTTTCTCGAAATTGGGCGAGCTTAACGAGAAGTCGGGCTGCGCCATATTGAAATCTTGCGGCCTCATAGAAATTCATGCGGTGATCGTCCGCTTGCGCACCTTCGAAATGGAACGTCAACCGCTCGGCCATTCTGCCCCTCCGTTGAGAAAGGCTGCTGCCCTCCTTGCCTCGAAGCGATAAAACTCGCACCGTCAGCTAGTTAGGCGCAAGAGAACAGAACGGGATCAATGAACGATATTAGCGTCGGAGCGGTGGGAGCCGCGATTATAGCGGGGTTGGTATCGCTACTCGGCCTTATTATCGGCAAGGAGCAAAAGATATCGGAGTTTAGGCAGGCTTGGATCAATGATCTTCGAAAATGTTTAATCGCGTATCTTGTCCAAATTAATGCAATTGCAGACGCCATTCGCTCGCGCGCACAGCCAGGTGGGCCTGGTACAGCAGCGATCATCGAAAATTACAAAGCTCTTAATGAGGCTAGCCACGGGATAGTGCTCCGAGTGAATCCGGACGAGGCAACGGCCAAGGCACTTCTGGCTAGTATGTCGGCGTTTGAAAATCTGGCAAAAAATAACGCAACCCTGACCCCTACTAATATTGAAGAAGCTGAGAAGGTCTATGTGAGCGCCTCAAAAAATCTTCTGAAACATGAATGGAAAAGGGTAAAGCGCGGTGAAAGAACGTATGTTCTTTCTAAGTACATTGTCTTAACCTGCATTATTCTGTTGATTGTGGCAATGATTTATCTATGGAGGTCGTACACACCGAAAGTTGATGGCGCGTCTAAGGAAGAGAATCCGATGCAAGTTATCAATAATCAGGTGAGTTGTCCTCTTGTTCCATCGTCGCCACGTTTGCAAGGTGCACGTGAAAACACGATTGCGCGACATAAACGTTCGTTGAGGGACGCAAAGGCCAAGGAAGTACGCACCCGCTCCTGTACCGGTTACGAATTCAACCCAATTCGTGGCAAGAGCATGCGCTGACAGATTGTCGTGCTCAGCTCTCCTTAGCCTCATCGCCCGTTATGCGATTGCCTCGACCATCACACTAGTGGTCCAACCCCGCGCCCCCAGCTCGTGCGACACCTCGCTCGCCACCCAGCGCGTCTCGTCGATCGCGCGCTTGTACCCGCGCACCGTCACCGGCCGCTCCGGGTAGAGGTCGAGCCGCCCCAGCGCGAGCGACAGCTCCAGCCGGCGCGGCGTGCGCCCGGAGCGCTTGCGCTCCGCCTCGGCCGCGGTGCGCGCCGCCGCCTCGCTCGGGTACACGCGCGCCAGCCGCTTCGCCGCGCCGTCGCCGTCGCCGACCGTCACCACCTGCCTTTTCGCCTTGCCGCGATCGTGCCACGCCGCTTCGACCTTGCCCGCCGCCTCGCGCTTCTCGACGCGGTAGCTGTGGCGGTCGCCGTCGCCGCGCGCGATCATCGCCGGCGGGATCGTCGCGCCGCCCGCGGTCGTGCCCACGCCGATCGGGGCGAACAGCAGCGTCTTAGCCTTCACCGTCGCGAGCGCGTCGTGCTCGCGGCCGAGCCGGCGTAGCAGCGCCATGTCGCTCTCGCGCGTCTGTGCCAGCACCTTGACCGCGATCCCCGCCAGTGTCGGATCGACGCGCGCGCGCAGCCCGTTGCGCCCGGCAAGCGCGCGCACGACCTCGCCCAGCGTCGTGTCGTGCCAGGCGTGCTCGCGGCGCGTGCGCAGCGAGCCGGCGAGGTCGGCCGAGCGCGCGCGGATCACCAGCGCGTCGGGCGGCCCGCCGTGCTCGACCTCGTCGACCACGAAGTTTCCCTTGTCGACCAGCCCGACCGTCACGCCCGCGCCGCTGGCCCAGCCGAGCTGGAGCGTGATCGTCGCGCCCTCGGGCGGGATCGCGACCTGGCCGTCGCTGTCGTCGACGGTGAGTTCGAGCTGGTCGGCCTCGTCGCCGCGGCGCTCGCTGAGCCGCAGCGCGACCAGCCGCGGGCGCCCGCCGCGCGCGCCGTCACCGCGCAGCACCGGCGTGATGTCCTGCCCGTCGACGGTGATGCGATAGTCGGGCCGGTTCGCCGGCGCGCTCACGCCGCGGCGCCCGCGCCTTGCTCGGCGTCGATCTCGAGCAGCTGGAGCTGGAAGCTGATCAGCCTCGGCGTGCCGTCGGGGAAGAAGGCGGTGTGGCGCTCGCTCACGCGCGTGACGACGAACTGGCCGAGCACGTCGCCGCTGCCGCTCACCAGCGGCCAGGCGGCGCCGTCCGCGGCCATATCGACCAGCTGCGCGAGCGAGGCGGCGCCGTCCATCAGCTCGGCGGGGGCGTCGCCGGCGAGCGTGATCTCGTCATTGTCGCGGCCGAGGAACTGCGTCGCGTCGAGCGCGCCGACGCGCGGTGCGCGGGCGTGGCGCCAGGCGCGGTCGCGCGCCAGCTCCTGATAGGCGAGCGTGTCGATCGAGAAGACGAACATGCCGAGCGCCATCAGGTTCATCGGTCGGCCCCGTCGGGATCGTCGCGGTAGCTGGCGCGGGCGTGCGCGGCCTCGCGGCGGCGGTGCGCCGCGAGCGCGCGGGCGACTTCCTCGGCGATAGAGCGCTCGCTCTGTCCGGGCGCGGCGTGGACGTGGATGGTCACCGGCCCGGCGGCAGCCGCGACGATCGCGCGGCCGGGTGCGCCGTCGCGGCCGGCGCGGACCGTGCCGGTCGGGCCTCCGATCCGCCGCAGCGCACCGCGCGCGTCGGCGCCGCGCTCCACCACCGCGGCGGCGCGCGCGATCGCGGGCGCCACGCGCGCCGCCGCGGCGGGCAGGGCAGGGGCCGCGAGCGCGGCGCCGGCGGCGAACCCGCCGGTGAGCGCGCCGGCGACCTGGCGGACGCGGCGCAGCGGCAGCGCCGACCCCTCCACCAGTCCGCGGTCGAGCCCCGCCATCACGTGCCCGCCGAGCACGGCGAAGACGCGGCTGGGCGATTGGATCCCGAGCCTGGCGGCGAAGCGCGCGCCGAGCTGGTCGGCGAGCTTGCCGACCTGCGCGAGCAGGTAACCGGCGCCAGCGAGGATGCCTTTCACCAGCCCCTTGATCAGGTCGAGCCCGGCCTGAGCGAAGCGGGCGCGCAGCGCCTCGTAGCCCCGCAGGATGGCCAGCACCGGCCGCACCGCCGGTGCGACGAAGCCGGCGAGCCAGGCCACCGCGCGCGCGCAGGCGCCGCGGATCGCGGCCCAGTTGTCGTAGATCTTCTTGGCGACGAGGATCATTCCCGCGACCAACGGGAAGAATAGCACCGTCAGCCCGAGCGTGACGTTGCGGATCGTCGTCCAGTTTTGCGTGAAAGCGCCGGCAACCCCGCGCCACAGCCCGGCGAAGAAGCCGGTGATCTTCCCCCAGTTTGCGTAGAGCAGATAGGCGGCGCCGGCGAGCAGCGCGACGCCGGCGACCACCGCGGCGACGGTGCCGATGATCGGCAGCAGCCCGACCGCGGCGACTCCGCCGGCGACGCCGAGCGCGACCAGCCCGGCGTTGGCGACCGCGATCGGCCCGAGGACCCCGGCGACGCCGAGCGCCACCGCGCCGAAGCCGACCAGCAGCAGCGCCAGACCGCCGGCGACCAGCGCGGCGGCCTTGGCGAGCCGCGGGTGGCGTTCGGCCGCGGCGCCGACCCAGCTGGTCAGCGCGGCGAGCTTGCCGATCAGCGCGGTCGCCGCGGGCAGCAGCATGGTGCCGAGGTTCACGGCGAGGATCTTGCCCTGCACGCTGAGCGCCTTGCTGGCCTCGGCCGAGTCGCGCATGCGCTCGGCGAAGTCGCGATCGGTGACGTTGCCGTCGCGCGCCGCCTTGTTCGCCTGGGCGCGGATGTCGCGGTACAGGCCGAGGTTCTGGATCAGCGGGCGCAGGCCCTGCTGCACCTGCGCGTCCTGGAAGAGATAGCCGATGCGGCCGAGATCGCCCTTGAGCGTGCGCTCGGTAATCTCGGCGAGCGCCTCGATCGGGGTTTTGCCCTCCTGGTAGGCCTTCTTGAGCGCGGCCGGCAGGTCGACGCCCATCTTGCCAAACTTCTTGATCGTCTCGGGCGAGCTGATCTTCTGCAGGATGTTGTTGAGGTTGGTCGCGGCCGCATGCGCGTCGCCGGCGCCCTTACGCGTGATCTGCAGCGCGGCGGCGAGGTCGGCGCCGGCGCGCACCCCGGTCTGCCCGAGCCCCTGATAAGCCGCGGTCAGCGAGGGGAAGAAGCGCGCCATATCCTTGATCTCGAACGCGCCGGCCTTGCCCGCCTGTGCCATGGCGTCGATCATGCGGCCGGTCTGCGCGACCGGGATCTTGAGGTTGTCGTGCGCGGCATAGGCGGCCTTGGCGAGGTCGCCGATCTCGGCCTTGTAGGCGGTCGCCGCCTTGCCGATCGGCTGCATCATCTTCGTCGCCTGGCGCGGGTCGAGCCCGAAGCCGGCGAGCGTGTCGACGCCTTCCTGCATCGCCTCGGGCAGCTGATTGGCCTGGCGCGCCGCCTTCAGCAGCTCCGCGCCCATCTTCGCCGCCTGCGCGCGGCCGATGTCGGCCTTCTGCGCGATGTCGGTCATCTTGGACTCGTAGGCCTGCGCCGCCTTGACGCCCTCCCACAGCGGCGCGCCGAGCGCCATGCCGCTGCCGATCGCGCCCGCGCCGGCGCCGGCGATATTGCCGGCGGTGCCCTGGATCGCCTGGAAGCGCTCGCGCGCGGCGGCGAGCCGCTGCTGGCGCTCGGCGGCCTTCTCGGCGCGCGCGACCTGACCCTCGAGCGCGCGCGACGCCTCGCCGGCGGCGACGCGCAGCTCGCGGTCGTGGCGCGCCAGCTCGCGCGTGGCCACGCCCGCCTCGCGCAGCGCGCCGCGCAGCTGCTGGAGCCGGCGCAGCTCGTCGTCGTGCGTGTCGGACAGCCCGCGCGCCTCGCGCTTGGCGCGCTCCAGCTCGCGCGACATCGCGCGCGTCGGGCGCTCGACCTCGGCCGCGGCGCGCGCCAGCGCCGCCACCTTCGTCTGCGCCGCCTCGAGCGCGCGCGCGGTGGCGAGCGAGTCGGTCTTGAGCGCGCGGAAGGCGGCGACGTTGCCGCGGACCTGCTCGATCTCGCGCAGCCGGTCGCGCGCACCCTTCAGCGCGGCGTCGGCCTGGCGCCCACCCGCGGCGAGATCGCGCAGCGGCTTGGAGAAGCGGTCGCCGGCTTCGAGCAGCAGGCGGATGCGCAGCTCGCGGTCCACCTCAGTCCTCCGTCTCAGCCGAGCCGCGCGCGACGGCGCGCGCGTGCCAGCGCATCAGCTCGGCGGGCGGCATCGGGTCCATCATCGCGGGCGACCAGCCGAACACCGCGGCGAGGTCGGCCATCGCCTCGTCTAGCTCGTCGGCAAGGCCGCCTTGGCGGCCCTCGGCAGCAAAAAATCCATCACCTCGCCGCCGAGCTGGGTGAGGTCGGCGGGGTCGAGCGTGGCGCCCTTGGGGATCATCGGTGTCGTGATCCGCGGCGCCAGCGTCAGCAGCGCGACCACGTCGCAGTTGAGCAAAGCGTTGATCGTCAGCCCGCGCAGCTCGCCCGAGGTCGGGCGACGCACCTGGATCACGGTGCCGGCGGGGATCACCTCGGCGTCACCGACGGTGACGGCCGCGTCGAGGGTGAAGCTGGCTGGGGCTGGCGCGGCGGGGAAGAGATCGGGCGTGTCGGTCATGGTCGGTGCCTCGCTCACAGGATCGCGGCGCGCTGCGCGGCGAGCCGGTCGACGCCGCCGACCAGGAAGACGAAATTGAGCACGTCGATCTCGATCTCGGTGACGCCGTCCCAGTCGAGCCGGTAATAGGTCAGCGCCGACTTCACCTTGAACGTGCCGGCCTCGCCGGGCTTCTGCTCGCCGGCGTCGATCTCGGAGTGACGCCCGCGCACGGTGACCTCGACCGTGGCGCCGGCGCCGGAGGAATCGTCCTGGTAGAAGCCGGTGAAGCGTTGATAGACGCCGCTCGCGTTGGTGTGCCCGAACTGGCGCAGGATCTCGCGCATCGGGCCCCCGTAGGTCGCCTCCAGCTCGAGCGCCTCGCCGCCCATGTCGTACTTGACCTCGGCGTCCATCCCCCCGCCGCGATACGCCTCGAGCTTGCGGTGGAGCGGCGGCAGCGTCACCGACGCCACCTCACCGAGCCAGCTGCGGCCCTCGTTGAACAGGTTCATGTTCTTCAGCTTGCGCGGCAGCGCCATCGGTCGGCTCCGTCAGAGGGCAGGCGTCACGCCGCCAACCGGCTCGCGAAATCCGCGAGATAGCTGTCGGTGATGCGCTGATTGAGCAGCAGGTTCTCGAGCGGCGGGACGGCGGTGACGTCGTAATCGATCGTCAGCTTGCCGGCGCTCAGCTGCGCGGCGTCGTTCTTGCCGGCCTTGACCTCGAACCAGGCGCGGCCGTCGATGATGCGGCCCTGCGCCTTGAACTCGCGCAGCGTGCCGTTGATCGTCTCGACCACGTCCTTGGCGAGGCTGGGGCGCAGCGGCTGGTCGATCGCCCACTGCATACCGTTCGCGATGGTGTCGACCAGCACGTCGGCGGTGCGCGCGGTCGACTCGAAGGTGTACGGGCTCTCGGGCTCCACCGTGGTGCGATTGCCCCAGAAGCGGTAGCCGGCGGAGGTGCGGATCAGCGCGGTGACCTGCTTGTCGTTGAGCAGCGCCGCCTCGCAGCCGGGATCCTGTACATCGAAGCCGACGTCCTTGGTGAGGCCGAGCACGCCCTGGACCGGCACGTTGCTGAGCGTCTTATGCCAGCCGATCTCCTGGTCGATCCGCGCGCGCAGGCCGAGCGCGCGCGCCACCGCGGCGCTGGGCGCGCTGGTGCCGGCGACGCTGTCGAAGGCGAGAAAGTCGGGGTAGACCAGCATCAGCCGGCGCGACGCGAAGTTGGCGCGATAGGCGATGGCGGCGTCGCTGTCGGCGCCGAGCGCGCTGACGTAGGCGAAGCCGCGCAGCTTGTCCGCGACCCCCGCCAGCGCGGCGGCGACCGGCTGGGTGTCGAGCCCCGGTGCGCCGAGGATGCGCGGGCGGACGCCCAGCTGCGGCTCGGCGGCGAGCAGCGCCTGAAGGCCCGTTTTGGTGCCGTTGACGGTGCTGCCGATTACGTTCGAGTCGACCCACCGCGCGTCCACGTTGGTGTTGACGCGCACCACCACGACGGGCGCGCGCGCCTGATCGGCGATAGCGACGAGCGCGGCACGGAGCGTGCCGCCGGTGCCCGCGACGCCGATCGCGGAGGGCAGATCGGTGACGAGCGCGGGGCGATCGAGCGGGAAGGCGGCGTCGAGTGCGGCGGTCGCCGCGCCGGCCGGTGCGGTGGCGGTCGCGACCAGCCCGATCACCGCGGTGGCGACGGCGGTGAGCGCGCGAGCGCCCTCGCTATATTCGGTGACGGTGATGCCGTGCATGCGCGGGCGGTCCTCAGGCGGGGCGGGGGGCGAGCGGGACGATCAGCCGCGCGCGCGCGTTGGGCGCGGGCAGGTCGGTGCGGGTGGCGTCGATCGCGAGCGACACGCGACCGTCGGCGCGCGCGTCGACGCGGATGGCGGATACGCGCAGCCGGCGCTCCCAGCGCGACAACGCGAGCGCGGTCGCGGCGATCAGGCGCATGCGGCCGAGCGCGTTCATCGGCTGGTCGAGCAGCTCGGGCAGCAGCGAGCCATAATCGCGGCGCGCGACGCGGCTGCCGATCGGGGTCGAGAGGATGTCGGCAACCGACTGGCGCAGGTGTGCCTCGCCGCCGAGCGATCTGCCGGTGCGCGCGTCCATGCCGTTCACTGCGGCGGCCCCGAGGTGCCACCGCCGGGCTGGACGCCGGCGTGGGTGTGGGTCTTGAGGCTCTTGCCGCCGGCGCGGACGTCGCCGCCGGAGGTGACGTCACCGTCCGCGGCGAGCTTGCCCGCGACTTTGACGTCGCCCTCGATCTTGGTCACGCCCTTGATCGTGACGGGTGCCTCGATGGTGACGCCGGCGGGTGCGGTGATCTTGAGCGGGCGTCCGCCTGGCAGCCGCAGCACCAGGCCGCTGCCACTGGCGTCGTAGGACAGTTCGGCGCCGTCGCTGAAGGCGATGACGTCGCGGCGATCGGTCGCGGGGGCGGGATTGGCGTCGCAGTAGAGGCCGGCGAGCACCAGCCCACCTTCCACGTCGCCCTCGGGGCAGAGCAGCAGGCATTGCTCGCCCACCGCGGGCGGCGACCAGACGCGCGTGGTGCCGGCGCGCGCGGTCAGCCAGGGCAGCGCGCCGGTGACGAGGTCGCCGACGCGGACGCGGCAGGCCGCCGCGGCGAGGTCGACCGACTCGACGGTGCCGAGCTGGAGCAGGTTGCCGATCAGGCGGCGCGGGTCGGAGAGCGCGGTCATGACGGGCGCGACTGTGGCAGCACGCCCGCCGCGGCGCGCGGGCGCGTGCCTGTGGGAGGTGGCTGCGACAGGTGCTCAGCGCGGAGGCGATGCGCTCCTGTCAGCGATTAGGGCGTCAGCCGCCGCGTCTGATTGCGCCCAACATCGGACATTCACGCGCTTGTTCGGCTTCCGGAAACTCGCCCTTCGTACAGCATGGTCGAAGCGGTATGGTGAGGCACCCGGTTCGAACTAGATGCGAAAGCGGACTGTTCCCCCGATCGTCCGAGGATCGCTCGGGCTGCCGAGGATCAGACCGGAGTTGCCTGCCTGAATCGTCAGGTTCTGGATGTAGTCGGCGTTGAGCAGGTTGCGCGCCCAGACGATCAGCTCCAGCCCGCTGGCGAAGCGATAGCCGATGTTGGCGTTGGTGAGATTGTAGCCACGGATGTAGGTGAAGCGCGACAGGCTCGGGTCGCCGTTATAGCCGCTGCGCGACGCCGTATCGACGTGGAGCGTCAGCGCGCCGTCGGCGAGTGGGCGGACATAGTCGAGCCCGGCGCTGATCGCAAAGCGCGGCAACGAGGCGAGGCGGCGCCCCGTCAGGCTGCACTGAGTCGTCGCCGCGGTCTGCACCTCTAGCGGGCACGGCCCGGCAGGATAGTCGCTGTACTCGCCCTCGGAGTAGGCGGCGCTGGTGCGCGCGCTCAGGCCGGGCAGGATCAGCGCGGTGACGTCGGCCTCAACGCCCTTCACCGTCACCTCGGGGATGTTCGAGAGATAGCCGCGCAGCTGTACCGTCTGCGTCAGCGAGTTCTCGACCACGGTCGCCTGGAAGTCGTGCACCTTGGTGTAGAAGGCGTCGAGGTTGAGGATCAGCCGGCGGTCGAACAGCGTATTTTTGACTCCTACCTCGTAGGTCTCGTTGCGCTCGGGCCGCACCACCGCGGTGGCGAGCACCGGCTGGTTGGCGTTGTCGAGCGGCAGGCCGGACATGTTGATCCCGCCCGACTTGAAGCCGCGCGCGTAGCTCGCATAGGCCATGGTCTGCCCAGTCACCTGCCAGGCGAGATTACCGCGGCCCGACAGGCTGCCATCGCTGTCATGCGCCTCGTAGCTCTGCGGCCGCAATACGCCGAGTCTCGCGTTGATCAGCGCGGTGCTGGTGGTCGCGGGGCCGCCGGCGACGGTGGTCGTGTAATAGCCGTCCTTGTCCTCCTGCGTGTAGCGCAGCCCGAGCGTCGCGGTGACCGCGGGGACGATCCGGTAATTGATCTCGCCGAACGCGGCATAGCTGAGGCTGCGAAAGTCGGTGCGACCGTCTTGGCCGTAGCCGTCGAGCAGGTTGGACGGCACCGGCGTGTTGTTGGCGCCGGTGGTCGTGCCGATCAGGTAGCGCGCCGCGGCTGGGCCGTAGATGCTGATGGGGCGTCCGGTGAGCCGCTGGCGAAAGCCGTAGAGGCCGACGACATAGGACAGCGGGCCGTCGCCGTTCGAGGCGAGCCGCAGCTCCTGGCTGTACTGGTCCTGGCGCGAGGGGATGTGCTGCGACAGCTGCACCGGAAGGCCGGTATAATCGCGGTCGTTCTCCGCGTCCCAGTTCCAGAAGCGCCACGCGGTGACGGAGGTCAGCGTGGCGAAGCCGAGGTTCCAGTCCGTGATCGCGCTGACGCCGCCCTCGTTGGTGTCGACGCCGAGCGGCCCGTCGATGTCGGTCTCGCGGTCATAGGGGTTCGTGCTCGCGGGCGCGTAGCCGAACTGGGCGGCGAGGCCGCCCGGGCCGCCGAACTGGCGGCCGGCCGCGCGCAGGCTGGTGCCGGTGCGGAGATACACCTGTCCGCAGCAATAGGCCTGGAAGTTGGTGAAGTCGGCGATCAGGCGCATCTGGATGGTGTCGTCGGGCTTGAACAGCAGCTGCCCCCGCACCGCCTGCGTCCCGAGCGTGTTGGTGTCACGCCCGGTGCGAACGTTGTCGATCACGCCATCGCGCCGGGTCGACACGCCCGAGATCCGGTAGGCGATACTGTCGGTGATCGGTCCTGAGACCCAGCCTTTGGCCTGAACGAAGTTGTACTCGCCGTAGGAGAGCTCGGCGAAGCCTTCCTGCGTGAAGCTCGGCGCGCGCGTGGTGATGTTGAGTGCGCCGGCGGTGGTGTTCTTGCCGAACAGCGTCCCCTGCGGGCCGCGTAGCTCCTCGACCTGCTCGATGTCGGCGAAGTCGAAGGCCGCGGTGGCGGGGCGCGCGTGATAGACCTGGTCGACGTAGAAGCCGACGCCGGGCTCTAACCCGTCATTGGCCTGGCTCACCGCGACGACGCTGGAGCCGAGCCCGCGGATCGTGAAGGCGGTGTTGCGCGGGTTGGCCGACGAGTAGTTGAGGCTGGGGATCAGCGTCGTCAGTCCCTGCGTGTTCACCGTGTAGCTTCGGTCAACGAGATCGCCACCGACGACGGACAGAGACGCAGGCACGCGCTGAGCATTCTCTACCCGACGCCGCGCGGTCACAGTGACGTCGGGCAGGCCGTCGGCGTCGCCTTCAGCCGACGTGCCGTCGCGAGCCGTATCAGCCGTGGCGGGTACGTTCTGCGCGAGAGCGGATGCGCTCAGCGCAGGCATGGCTACCGCACACAGGAACACTGCGAGACGCGTCGACATCGTGGAACACCCCTGTTCGCGGTCGTGGCCGCGCCATTGTGTTCGGCCGTATATCGAGGCAGTATTCTGCCGTATATAGTCAAGGTGCCCGGGTGACTTATCGTTCTGGCGTCACTCCTGCGGGCGGGGCTGGCCGCGCAGGTGAGAGCGCAACCGATCATAGGCCGCGTGATCGGCGATGCGCCCTGCCTCTCGCTCCATCTCGCGATATGCCTCAAGGACAGCTTGGCCAGTAGGTGTGATCCGGGCGCCTCGCTCGCGTCCGCCGCCCTTCAGCGTCTCGACGAGGATCGGCTCGAAGCAGCGATTCACCTCGTCGACGAGCATCCAGGCGCGGCGATAGCTCATGCCAAGCGCCTGTGCCGCGGCCGTGATCGACCCATGCGCACCAATAGCCTCGAGGAGATCGGCCTTGCCGGGTCCTAAAGCGAGCGCATCGCCGCAGGCGATCTGCAGCTTCAGCCATAGCGGGCCGATCTTCATCTCACTTGCCGATCATGACGTCGCTCGCCTTGACGATGACGGTAACGGTGTCCCCCTCAGCAAGGCCAAGCTCCTTAATGGCTTCTTCGGTGATACTGGCCGTCACGACGTTGCCACCACCGATGTCGACCTTGATCGAGCCGTTGACGGCACCAGGCGTGATCGAGGTGATCTTACCGGAGATCTGATTACGGGCGCTCAGCTTCATCTTAGCTCCTCATGTCTACGCCGGCTATGGCTGGCCGCATCATCCTGCCTGAGCCGCAGGACGTCCGCTACGCTTGTCGTAAGGGCGCAGAGGGTACCCGAAAGCCGTCCGGCCGCAATCCTGCCATAAGCCGACATCAAGTTACACGGGCCATCGGTAGTCACTCGCGCACAGTGATAGGTGACGCAGCCGCGCCGATCACGCCCGCCTCGATCTTGTACTCGACCCCGCGCCCGACCTCGTCGACCCGCGCCGCCGTCGCGGTGGCGTCGTAGCCGCCCTTGGCATCGAGGCAGGTGTTGACGGCGCGCTCGTGGCGGACGCCGTCGTGTTCGAAGGTGACCGCGACGGTGCGGGTGGCGGCGTCGAACGCGCCGATGCTGATCTTCATGATGTCTGCTCCGTCCAGTGGCTGTCGTCGGTGAGGTCGACGCGCGCGAGCTGGCGCGGCGTCATCGTCTGGAGCTCGGCCTCTAGCCGGTTCGAGGCCGCACGCACCGCGTCGATCGCGGCGAAGCGCCGCTCGATCGCCGCGCGTGCGTCCCCCGTGGCGGCGGCGAGCGCGCGCCAGTCGTTGAGCTGGTGCCACAAGGGCGCGATCGCGGCGATGCGGCGCGCCGCCTCGCGCTTCGTGCCCGCGACCAGGCGCGCGCGAAGCTGATCGGCGGTTTCCACCGGCGCGCGGTTGGTCGGGGAGCCGTCATCGCCAGCGGTGATGACCTCGCCGCGCGACTGCCCGGCGAGCAGCTGCTGGTGCTGCTCGGCGGTGATCGCGCGCGCGTCGTCCGGTAGCTCGGCTTGCACCGCCGAGTCGAAGAAGGCGTTTCGCCGGGCACTGTAATGAAGCGTCATGGCGACCACCTAGTGACCGAGCGCGACGACGTACGCGTTGCCGACGGAAGCGTTGCTGTCCGTTCCGACGAGCTGCCGTGCGAACCTGATGCGGTCGGTGGCGACGGTCAGGACCGAGTAGATCATCAGCATGTCCTTCTCGACCTCCTTCGCCTTCGTGGTGACGAGGGCGATGAGGCAGGCGGAGGGGAAAGCGATGGGAAACAGCATCTCCCGGCCGATCATGCCCGCGTCGCCATCTTCTCCTCCGGTCATCCATTGCAGGATCAGGCCGTTGGGTAGGACGGTGTAGCCGTTCTCGGTCAGGCTGCCGCGGAAGGCACCGGCGATGTCGGCCGCGCCGTGGGTGTGTCCGGCAGGCGGGAAGACCTTCGGCCGGTTGAGCAGGTTGTTCCAGTCGCGCAGCTGGTCGGCGTGGAGCCCGTCGACCAGGTCGGCGTCGAGCCCCGAGCCGGCGCCGTCGTTGTTGACGCGCCAGACGGTGTCGCCGCCGCGCTCGAACACGAAGGCGCCGTGATCGGTGGCGTCGACGGTGGCGAGCAGGCCGTGATCGGACCAGCCGATCTTGACCGTGTTGGCGGTCTGACCGACGCCGGTGCCCTGCTGCACCGGGGTAAAGCCGAGTCGGCCGGCGACGTCGAGAAAGTAGCTGCTGTCCAGGCCGTCGAGCAGATCGGCGTCGAGCCCCGATCCGGCGCCGTCGTTGTTGACGCGCCACACCGCGTCCCCGCCGCGCTCGAACACGAAGGCGCCGAGGTGGCCGTTGTCGACGGTGGCGAGCAGGCCGCTGCCCGACCAGCCGATCTTCACCGTGTTGCTCGACTGGTAATAGCCGGTGCCCTGCTGCACGGGCGTGAAGCCGAGGCGGCCCACGACGTCGGTGAAATAGCTGCTGTCGAGGCCGTCGAGCAGGTCGGCGTCGAGGCCGGAGCCGGCACCGTCGTTGTCGACGCGCCAGACGGTGTCGCCGCCGCGCTCGAACACGAACGCGCCCTGGTCGCTGGTGTCGACGGTCCCGAGCAGGCGCGACCCCGACCAGCCGATCTTGACCGTGTTAGGATACTGGCCGGCGCCGGTCCCCTGCTGCACCGGGGTGAAGCCGAGGCGGTTCGCGACGTCGAGGAAGTAGCTGCTGTCGAAGCCGTCGAGCAGATCGGCGTCGAGGCCCGAGCCAGCGCCGTCGTTGTTGACGCGCCACACCATGTCCCCGCCGCGCTCGAAGACGAAGGCGCCCTGATCGGTCGTGTCGACGGTCCCGAGCAGGCGCGACCCCGACCAGCCGATCTTGACCGTGTTAGGATACTGGCCGGCGCCGGTCCCCTGCTGCACCGGCGTGTAGCCGAGCCAGGCCAGTACCGCGCCTTTCGCCGTAGCCGGGGTGAGCGCGCTCCGTGTGTCGTCGCCCGCGCTCGCCTGTTCCTGCGTGGCGAGCGTGACGACGCCGGCGCGCCGCGTCGTCGCGGCCGGGTTGCTGAAGCGCGCGTCGCCGAAGGTGATCGCGGTCGCGGGCAGGTCGACCAGCTCGACGTCGAGTGCGAGCAGCAGCAGCGCCTGCGACGACTTCTCCACGATCACGCCGGGCTGCCCGTAGAGCGCGAAGAGCGTGCCGTCGGACAGGTACAGCGCGAAGGAGCGCACCGTGTAGCTGTCCTCGCTGTCGTCGGTGACGGTGAGGTGGAGCGTGTCCGGCGCGGTGGCCTCGCCGGAGAGCGTGCCGACGCGCTTCACCTCGTCAGGCAGCGTGACGGTCGTGGGCGAGGCGACGAGCGCGCTGGCGGAGAAGCCGACGGTCTCGACGCGAACGGCTCGGAAGCCGCCGTTCGCCTGGTCGAGCACCGCGGCGCGGCCCGCGTCGGTGATGACGAGCTGCACGCCCATGTCAGGCCACCATCGCGAGGCGCGCGTGCGCCGCCGGGCGCGCCGCGGCGACCGCGGCGAAGCGCTCCGCCGCGCGCACCTTCTGCGTCAGGCTGAACGAGCAGCGCACCGGCTTGGTGCGCGCCACCTCGGCGCCGATCGCCTCGACGTACGCGGCGTTGACGTCGCCCGGAACGACGCCGTCGACGTCGATCACCAGCGCGAACGTGTACGGGCGCCGCGGTGGGCTGAACTCCCACCACTCGCGCAGCGTGAAGCCACCGCCGAAGCTGGCGACCAGGTCGCGGATGCTGGCGACCGTGCCCTTGCGGCGCTGGATCGGGATCGCGGCGCGGACGCGCGCGCGGCGCACCGTCTCGGGCCAGTCCTCCGACCAGCCGTCGATCGCGACCGCCCAGGCGAGATAGGGCAACAGCTCGGCGGGGCAGGTGTCGGGATCGACGAGCGGGCGCAGCGGCGAGGGCACGTCGCCGAGCCGCGCGGTCGCTACCTCGAGCGCGCGCTCGAGCGACGTGGCGTTGGGCGGGAGCAGCGTCATTCGTCGACCCCGCCGACGGTGACGTTGATGCCGCTGCACCAGGTCGCAGCGGTGCGGTCGACCACCACGTCGGCGGCTGGCTGGTGGAGCGCAACGTTCTGCACGCCCTCGACGTGGAGCGCGGCGAACAGCGACGAGCGCGTGATGTCGAGCCCGAGCCGGTGGCAGCGCGCGGCGTGCGCGGCGACGTTGGCACGCGCCTGGGCGAGCGCGGTCGCCGCGTCGGGGCCGGCGTAGGTGGTGAGCACCGCTTCCACGACGTAGGGCACGATGGTGGCGCCGCGGACGCGCACGTGGTCGGTGAGCGGGCGGCGCGTCTCGGCGGAGAGATAGGCGTCGACGGTGGCGACGAGCGCGTCCGGCGCGGTGCCGTCGCCGGTGCGCGAGAGGACGGAGACGAGCACGTCGCCGGGCGCGGGGCTGATCGCGCTGGCGTCGAGCACGTCGCGGTCGGCCGAGAGCGCGTGGAAGACGTAGGCGCCCGCCGGCCCGGCGACCGAGAAGCCCTCGGGCGCGAGCACCAGGCGGCGGCGAAAGTCGTCGTCGTCCTCGTAGGTGGGCGGGATGCCGCGGCTGGCGTCGCCGGCGGAGAGCAGGTGGCGCGTGATCCCCATCAGTGCGGCGAGCTGGTCGAGGTCGCTGCCGCGCGCGAAGGCCGGCATCACCGCGCGCGCGGCGTCGTTGACGCGCGCGCGCAGCAGCAGCTCGCGATAGGCGCAGACCTGGAGCAGCTTGACCGCGGGGTCGCTCTCCACCGTGGCGTCGAAGTCGGGGACGAGCCGGCGCAGGTCGGCGAGCATCGCGGCGTAGATCGCCTCATAGTCGAGCGGCTCGACCACCTGCGGCGCGGGCAGGCGCGAGAGGTCGACGGCGGTCGCGGCGGTCTCGGTCATCGCGCGCGAGCGAAGCGCACGGCGGGGGCGGGAGGCTAGGGGTCGTGCCTGTGGGAGCGGGGTGCGACAGGAGACGCTCGATTTCGTGCTTCTCGCGGGGTGAACAAACAGCGCACTGAAACAACTAGCGGACCTCGTTGGCTCACCCTAACTTGCCTCGACATCAGGTTTGAGGTCCAAAATGCGCGGTTTTCGGAGCCGGCGACGTGCGAATCAATCGGCCACACCGCCAAATAATCGAGACTGGTACGATTATGCGACGCTGTTCCTCGAGGCAGTTGGCTTCGTGGCGGTCATCGCAACAATAATTATCACTATACTTGCTAATAAGAGTAACGACAAAGATACAGCTGATGCGATTGCTGCGATGCGCAACATTGCAGTGGCAATGGATAAAGATCGGCCGATCTTGGCTAGCCAAGCAGACGCAGCGCAGGCTGCTGCGCGCTTTGCGAACGAGGCCGTTGATGCATCTAAACGCCAAGCCGACGCAGCCTCTTCAACGGCTTCCGCGAATATCAGAGGCGTAAACCAGAGCGCGAAATTTTTCGCAGCTCAGCAGAGGCCAGTCCTTATATTTGATGAAAATTCGACTCACTATGGTCCGCCCGCTGAAATGCCCGATGGAACGTGGATGTGGAATTACACCTACAAGAATATAGGGTTAAGTCCAGCGTATGATGTAATCACCTTTCCCATGGTAAGTATCTACGGTCTTCCGTTTCAGGGTAGGAAAACGTTCGGTCCACGGGAAATGGCGTCAAATGAGTCAAAGTGGGGGACAGCCCAATTTTTGGGAGCCCGCGATAATCCCAAGCGGAATGAGAGTTTATATGCTCGTTTGTTTGTAAGGATACAATACAAGGACACGTTAGGTAACGTATACTGGTCGGGGCCATGTATTCAGCTGTCTTCAAACGGAAGTGTGATAAATTGCAGCCCCGACTATGACCCAAAGTCTGGAAAACGCGTTACTTTACGGTAGCTAACTCGCTATTCCTCGCGATCCACAGCCATCAGCTGCGACGGATAGGGCTGCGCCAGCGCGACCGCGTCGTCGAACGGACAGCTGAGCCAGCGCTCCTCGTCCTCCTCGTGGAGCAGCACCGGCATCGCCTTGGGATGGATCGGTGCCACCAGCGGGTTGGGCGCGCAGGTCAGGAAGGCGAACACCGCGCCCTGCTCGGTGGGGCGCCACACGCCGGCGAAGCTGACGATCGCGCGGCTCGGCACGTCGAACCAGTGGAGCGGCAGCTTGCCATCCTCGCCGCGATCCTGGCCGTACTCGCTGAAGGCAGTGAACGGGACCAGGCAGCGCCGCCGCGGGTTGGCCAGCGCCGAGCGCCAGAAGGGCGAGGTGTAGTTGCGGACGTTGGTGATCTTCTTGGTCAACAGCACCGGCTTGCCGGTCGCCTTGTCGATGCGCTTGCCCGGCACTTGGTGCGGGAAGCCCCAGGCCATGGCGTCAAGGGCACGGCCGGCGTCGGTCTCGCGCACGACATAGGCGAGGCGATCGGGGAAGAGCTCGGGCGGGGGCACCTCGAGGTCGGGCGGGAAGGGCACGGCGACGCCGTAGCGGGTCGCCAGCGCGATCTGCGCCTCGGTCATGCGGTAGCGGTTGCACATCGCGAGGTAAGCTGCCCGATCTCCGCACTATCAGCAACATAACGTGTCGCCCGGGCGCCGCTCAGGTGTCGTGTCTGCTCCGGTGACGGGCGTGGCGGTGCGGCGTCCGCGGGGCGGGCAGCTCGATCACGGCACGCTTCTCCTTTGCAGGCTCGCCGGGGAACGGATCGATGCCGACCCGCTCGGCCAGCTCCTCGACGCTCAGCGTCTCGTAGCGATAGCCCGGCGCGTTGGGCGCGAGATAGGCCGCGGCGCCGACGCCGGGCACCAGCACCGCCTTGTAGATCGCGCTCGGCACCGCGACGCGGTCGTGCAGCCGCGGCGGCGCGGCGCGGTCGAACACCGGGCCGCTGACGACGTAGACCGCGCCGTAGCGCCGCGCGAGGCCGCGCACCGCGCCCTCGATCCCGGCCCAGAGATGCTCGTTCAGGTCGCGGTCCTGCGGCACGATGTTGGCCAGCGTGAAGCTTTCCTCGCGCGCCTCGGGGGTCGGCATGTCGCCCGACGGGCTCATGTGGCCGCGGTCGAAGCCGGAGCCGCGATAGTCGTCGAGCCGCGCGCGATCGGCGCGGCGGACGTAAGGGTCGGGGTGGAAGTCGTCGTGGCGGCCGAAGGTGCGCGCCTCGTCGACCGACGCGGCGGTGAGATGCTCGGCGCTCCACAGCGGCGTGCGCGTCGCGCCGGAATAGCCGATCGAGAAGGCGTGGTAGCAGATCGTCGTCGCGCGCCGCTCGAGCGAGCGGTCGCGATAGGCCGGGGGTATCGCCGCGGCGAAGTGAGCGGCGCAGGTCGCCTCGTCGGGCGGCGCGGGGCGCTCGAGCGCGTCGACCAGATCGCCGATCGCGTCCGGGAACAGCGTCGCGACGAGCGGCGCCGCGAGCAGGGCGAGCGCGGCGAGCGCGGCGCCGGCGGTGCGCGCGCGGGTCACGACCGCGCTCCGGCGATCGGTCTCGCCTCAGCGTGTCGGTCGGCTGGAGAAGGGCGTGGCACGGCGGCCGACTAGCATCGCGCCGTCGCGGCGGGGGCGTGTGGCTGACCCGAAATGCCGGCTCATCCGGTCAGCGGAACTCCGCCCATACGGCGTGGCCGTCGTCGACCAGCCTGGTCACGATCCAGCGGTGCACCACCAGCGCGTGGCTGAAGGCGGCGCCGCGGCTCTTGGCGGCGCTGTCCCAGAACTCCACCAGCAGCGTGCGATCGGGCAGGTAGAGCCGCAGCACGCGCAGCGCGAGCCGCAGCGCAGGCGTGGTGACGTCCTCCTCGCGCGAGCGCCGCGCCGCGTCCTCGAGCACCCGCAGCGCCAGGTTCATCAGCGTCGTGCGCGCGCGCTGGGCGCGCATCTCCGGAGCGGTGCCGCCGAAGGGGACGCCGTCGACCTTCGTGTCCTTGGACTCGCAGGCGTGGCAGGGCAGGTCGCGCAGTACCACCTGCCAGTCCATCGACAGGCGACGGAAGTGACGGTCGACGATCAATTCCTCCCGGTCGTGCTGCTTCACCGCGCCACACCCGCGGCAGGTGACGCGCACCGAGCCCTCGACTCGGCGGAGATCGTGGAGTGTCTTGGGTGGGCCGACCATCCGCCCAGAATGCCGGAACATAGCACGAACAAAAAGACTGGATCGGCTTGGAAGATTGAGCCATCTGAAAGCGATGAGCGCCCGCGAGACCCTCATCCGAGTCGCTGCCGAGCGCGGCGAGAGCCTCACCCAGCTGTCGGTGAAGGTCGGCCGCAGCCGCGGCTATCTGTCGCGCTTCGTCACGCGGGGGTCGCCGCGGCGGTTGCCCGAGGTCGAGCGGCGCCACCTCGCGATCGTGCTCGAGCTCGACGAGCGGCTGCTCGGCGCGCGCGATCCCTGGGCGCCGGGCGAACCGGCGTGATCCACGATCGTCCGAGCGCCGGCGTCGGGCACAACTCGGCCGGCTGCGTGCTGTGCACGTCGATCGATCACGCGGGGCTGGTCGAGCGGCTCGCCGAGGAGCTGTGGGAGAGCCGCCAGGACGACACGCAATGGGCGCGGCGCTGGGCCGATGCGGGCGACCTGTGGCACATCCGCTTCCGCGAGCTGGCGCGGACCGCGATCGATATGCTCAGTGGCGCGGCGGAGGGCGGATAAGGCACCCGTGACGCGCGGCGCGGATCACCTCGGTACCGTCGGTATTCGCACGACGCTGGACGATCTCTCATTGCATCGGGCCGGGATCGCCGGCAGCGCGGCTGCCGCATACTTGCCACCGCGTGGGCACGGTTTCGGCTGGCGCCCAAGGCTCGTGGAGCATAGCGTCAGCATGTGATCGAACTGCGCGCCGCCCTCGGAACGTCGACCGTCCACGTGCTGCTCTGCGCGGCGCTGGCGAGCGTCTTCTCGCCGATCCCGATGACGTACGTGGATCCGGACTTCACGCACGTCGAGGAAGCGCTCGTGCCGGCGCCAGCGGTCTATGCGATCGACGCGCCGCTTAGTCCGATCGTTGTGAGTGACGTCGAGACTCTAGCCTTCCCGTTGAACGGCTGCCGCAATCGAGCGCGGCTTGACCGTTTCCCCCGTCTTCTCGAGCCGGCTAAGGCCGCGATCGGCGGCAGCGAGCTGACCTGCCTGCACGTCGCCCCGGACGGTCGCGTGGATCGAATGCGGACCGAGGGTGCGTCCGCCGGCGAGCGCCGTCTCATCGAGCGTTATGCCGCGGACCTGCGGTTCGAGCCCGCTCGGCGTGACGGACAGCCGGTCGGCGCCTGGGTGACGCTCACGCCCTTCCGCTGAGCACGCGACGATGACTGCTCGATGCGATCGTCTGACGATGAGACCCTCGTTCATTATCATCGCGGCCCTGCCGTGGCTGGCGGTCGGAGTCGCACGCGCGGATGACGGGCCGATCGAGGTCCCGCCTCATCTCGCGGCCTCGCTACGCCTGACGACCGACGAAGGCGTCTTCAGCGCGATCATCTCGGAGGGCGGGGAAGCCGGCTACGAAGTCAAGATCACCTGCGTTTCCGGCTGTCCGGCCGCGATCGGCCTGCGGGAGTCGGTGGACGACACACCCTTGGGACTCTTCACGCGCGACCAGGACGACCTGTTGTTCTCGACGTGGAGCGCCGGGTCGGCGTACCGTGTCCGCGTCTGGACGCTCAGACAATCAGGCATCGTTGAGATCGCGGAGCTTTCAAGCCGGGGAAGGCCGGCATTCGAGAGCGATCGGTTCGGTCGCGCTATCATCCGTACGTTCGAGAGTGAGAGTGGGATCGCGTCCCTCCGCCCAGTGCTGTGGACGTACAGCAACGGTGCTTTCACTCGCAGCAACGAAGCCGGACGATCAGCGCGGCGGCCCGAGCACCGCCGGTCGGACAGATAAAGCTTACCTCCCGGCCCGGTCGTTGCCCCATCTCGTCTAAGTGTGTAATAGCTACACAACGCGAGGGCGGGCCGATGCGGAGCGCGGAGGTGATCCGGCGGATCGAGGCGGACGGCTGGTACGTCGTCCGCCAGACCGGCAGCCACCGGCACTTCCGCCATCCGGTCAAGCCCGGCACCGCGACCGTGCCGCATCCGAAGCGCGAGCTGCCGATCGGCACGCTCAAGAGCATCGCGCGGCAGACCGGGGTCGATCTCGCGTGACGCGGCGGAACGGAGGAGTGAGCGCGATGGCGACGGTCTATTATCCGGCGATCCTCGAACGCGGGGCGCAAGGCTATGGCGCCTTCTTCCCCGACCTGCCGGGCTGTGTGTCGGCCGGTGCGACCGCGCAGGAGGCGGCGCTCGGCGCTGAGGAAGCGCTCGGCGGCCATCTTGCGGTGATGGTCGCGCACGGCGACGTGCTGCCCGAGCCGAGCGAGCTGGACGCGCTCGCGCGCGACCCGGAGGTCGATGAGGTCGCCCGGCTGCTGGTGCGCGGCGAGCGCCCGGGGCGCGCGGTACGCGTCCAGGTGTCGATCGAGGAGGGGTTGCTGGCGCGGATCGACCGCGTCGCGACTAACCGATCGCGCTTCCTCGCCGACGCGGCGCGCGCGGCGCTGGCCGGCGCGCAGGAGGTCGGCGGGTGACGAAGAGCGCGTTCGACAAGATCGCCGCCGGGCTGCAGGACGCGATCGCCTTCGTCGAGGGAGACGAGACCCGCGGACGCGTCCGGCGCGACCGGGCGGATCCACGTCGCCGCGGCGCGGGCGCCCGTCAACCCACCGGCACGTAGCGCGGCTCGACCTCGATCGCGTCGGCGCGCGCGCGGACCTGGCGCAGGTCCCAGGCCAGCTGCATCCGCAACAGCGTCTCGGCGTCGACGCCGAATACTTTCTCGAACCGGATCGCCATCTCGGGCGACACGTCGGCGCGGCCGTTGAGCAGGGTGCTCAGCGCCTGCCGCGTGACGTGGAGCAGCCGCGCCGCGTCGGTCACACTGAGCCCGTGTGCCGACACGATCTCGCTCGCCAGCCAGATGCCGGGGTGAACGTAGAAGCTGTCGTGCAGCTGAATCGCCATCAGTGATAATCCTCCAGGTCGAGGTCGATGATCGCGCCCTCCGCGTCGATCGCGAAGGTCATGCGCCAGTTACGCGTGACCGTCAGCGACCAAGTGCCCGCGCGGTCGCCCGTGAGCTGGTGCGCGTCGTAGTTGGGCGGTGCGAGCAGTGCGGCGGGAGAGTTGGCCTGATCGAGGAAGAGCAGCATCAGACGCAGCCGCTGGACGAGGTCGCCCGGCAGTCCGCGCGGGTTGCCGGTTTCGGCGAAGCGGCGGAGCGCCTTGTGACGGATGCTCTCGATCAGCATGGCCGCCAATTTGCGCGCTCGGCCTGCGAATGACAAGCGTCGCGTGACGCATTACGGCGATAGGATTATTGCATGCGTAATGGGTCGCTGGCTCATCCAGCGACCTCCGCTAAGCGTTTGCCCAAGTGACTCAAAATGACCGAGCAGCGTGGCCGCGCATCGTCTTAGCACCTCATAGATTTAGGTAAATGGAGCCGGCTAAGCGACTCAGAAGACTCGCTAACTCCTCTTTCGTCGGAGCGGCTCCGCTGTGATGATCAGCCCGTCGAGCCGGGACTGATTCGGGTGCACCGGGCGGGCGGTGAAAAGAAGCATAGCCGTTCGTCTATCTGCCGCCGCCGCGACAGCGGAGAACCGCAAGCGGCCCTCCCCGGAGCTTTGGTCGTTGCGACGCGACCGAGATCCCCGCGTTGGCCAGCGCGGGCTGGCGCCGGCGGCAGGCATGCCGCCGGCGTCCCTTTCCCCTTCTGACCCGCGCTGGCGCCGAGCGCTTGCGCGGCGTGCCGGCCGCAGCGACAACCGCTCCGTCGGACGAAGGATCATGGCGAGCGAGGCGACCACGACGGCAGACCCGATGGCGTTGCTCGAGCACGCCGCGGTGCCGCTCGACGCCCGCGGCGAGTGGATCGCGGCGGTGCGGGTGCGCGGTGTCGCCGCCGCGATCCGCGACGAGTTCGACCCGCACGAGGAGGTGGCGCGCTGGGTGACACCGCTGATGCTGATGCGCTTCGCGCTGGCGTGCCTCGAGCAGTTCGGCTCACGCGCGGCGGCGCCGGCGCGTAGCCTGCAAGCCGCGATCGATCACGTCCGCCGGGTGGCGCGCGTGACCGACGAGGACGAGGACATGTACATCGACTGAGAAGGGTGGGATTGGAGCGGCTGACGCAGCCCGCGCGGACGCCCGCAGACGCCTAGGGGCGCCTCATTTCAGCGACGATGTCGCAGCCGCGTCGTGTCGCTCAGCTTAGGCTAACCCTGAAGGGTAAGTACCGGCTCTCGGCCCAGATTTAGCTTAACGGATGGTTAACGAGCCTCTACCTCCCTGTGTCGTGCCAATGCACGACGAAAAGGGGATGGAGATGAGAAAGCTCGTTGCGGCTGCGTTCGCGGGCGCCCTGTCGCTGGTGGCAACCGCGAGCAGCGCTGAAGTTTTCAACTATACCATCAATATGAGCGGTTTGGCTCAGCTCGATTCGGGTCAGCCCTTGTTCGAGACGCCGATCTCGATCTACCTGACAGGCGAATCATCGGATCTGAAGCCGAGTCCTTATGTGCTCCCGATCCGGACCGCCGCGATAGGACTTTCTACGGGACTTTACCAAGTCACGAACAAAGTGGAATTCCGGACCGGCACAAACGGCTTCTATCTCGCGTTCGACCAGACCTTTGACAATGGCGTCAACGCAACTAGCCCGGCGCTCGTGGGATACAATTATATCTCGCCACTCTCTGAGACCCCGCTGAACCTTCTCTGGTCTGGTGTTGCGGGGTTCCAAGAGAATGGCAAAGTGTTGCAATTTATCGTGCCGGGGAATCGCGGTCTCACATTCTCGGTTGAGCGCGCCGTTCCTGAACCCGCCACTTGGATGATGATGATCCTTGGCTTCGGTGTCATCGGCTACGCGATGCGCCGGCGATCGGGACGAACCTTCGAGCTGGTCGGGGATGCGTATTGACCAGCGACACGACCACGACGGCGGACCGGGTGGTGCTTCTCAAGCGCGCTTCACATCGTCGCCCCCTTTCCGATAGGTGGGACGCAGGGACAGGAGTTAGCGCTTGCTTTGTAGCAAAGCGGGACGTGCGCAGGGCCGAAGTAGCCGGAACGATCCTCACCTTGATCAGCTTTAGCGGCCATGACGCCGTCCACCGAGCCTTACGCCCTCGTCGTCGACGACGATGCTTTCATTCTCATGCAGGCGCGTGACATCCTGGAGAACGCCGGTTTCCGCTGCCATGACGCCTTAGAGGGCGAGGAGGCCGTGCGGCTGCTGGAGCAAAGGTTTCAGGACGTCACGCTGCTGTTCTCCGATGTAGACCTGGGCTCCGGGATGACAGGGTTTGAGTTGGCGCGGCATGTTGACTACCACTGGCCTCATATAGAGATCGTGATCGCCAGCGGGCATGTCCTGCCGGAGAAGGACGATATGCCTGAGAAGGCATCCTTCATCCCGAAGCCGTTCAGCGAGCGGATCGTCCTCGAGCACCTCGCTGACAAGTTGCCCGACGGTAAGAAGCCTGAGCCGTTGAAGCGATACGTCTAGAGGGTCGAGCTACAGCCCCCCTGCCAGTGCGCGCATCAGCCTGTCCGCCAGCGCCGCCCGGTCCGCCTCGCTGTGCCCCAGCAGCACGCGCCGCGCGTAGCGCACCGGCTTGGCGCCCGGTGTCGGCCGGTCGCTGAGTCCCTCGTGGTGGACGCGCGCGATCGTCGCGGCGGCGCCGTCCCAGCCGGCCCAGGCCTCGTCGCCCTCGACGCCGGCGCGCAGGTAGCGTGCGGTGCGCAGCTTGCGGAACATCGCGCGCGCGCGGATCTTCCCGCGCTGTGGCAGCCGCGGGCCGGGGGCGCGCTGGTCGGGGGCGACGGGGAGGAAGCGCACCACCTTGTCCCAGCGGTAGCTGCGCAGCGCGCCGGTCGCGACGTCGAGCCCGGTGAAGACGTCGCCCTGGTGGACCCAGCTTCGCAGCAGCACCGCGCGCGGGTTCGGGTCGCCGCGCGGGTAGAGGAAGCGGATGCTGTACGCGCCGGGCGGGTCGGGGCGGCGTGGACGGCGCGGCGCGAACGGCTCGCCGTCGGGCTGGCGCTGCGCCGCGATCCGTGTCGCCTGCGCGGTGCGCAGGTCGCGCGCGAGGGTCGCTAGCAGCTTCCGCTTTTCCGCACCCGACGCGCGCGCGAGGCACAGCCGCGCGAGCCGCTCGATCTGGTCGAGCCCGTCGCTCACGGCGCCGCCTTGGCGGCGACCAGCTCGTCGCCGAGCACCAGCGACCACAGCCGTGCGCCGCAGGTGTCGGGGAAATGGTCGTCGCGGTCGCGGTCGTCCGCGAGGTGGCGGGCGGCGTAGCCGCCGCCTTCGTCGCACGTGACCACCACCGCCTCGCTCAGCTCGAGCGTCAGCGACAGGTCGCACGAGTCGGCGTCGAGCAGCTCGGCCTCGAACGCGATCGGCGCGTCGTTCGGCCCCTCGAGCAGCTCGAGCTGGTAGCGCGCCACCCAGCCGAGCAAAGGCACGATCAGGGCGTCCCAGTCGCCGGCGTAATCCTGCACCACCAGGTGGAGCGTGAAGCGATATTCGAACGACAGCGACCCCGTCGCGCTCGCGCGCGCCGCGATGCGGCCGCGGTCGACGAAGATCGCGAGCCGCTCGGGCGCCGCGGCGAGGCTCGGCACCGCGCGCAGCAGCAGCGCGCGCAGCGAGGCGATCTTCGCCAGCGCCACGTTATCGGCCCGCGCCGGCGCAGCGGCCCGGCGCGTCCCACTCCACCAGCCGGTCGAGCCGCGCGGCGTTGGCCGCGAAGGCGCGCGCCAGCCGGATCACGCCCGCGCGCAGCCGCGCCGGCAGCTGCGCGGTCAGCGCCGGGTCGGTCGGCAGGCCGGCGGGGCGCTCGGCGCAGGCGAGCAGCTCGGCCGGCGGACGGTCGCGCACCGGCACCGCGACGGGCATCTGCGCCGGCTCACTCGGGCGGGGCGCGCAGCCCGGCGACAGCGTTGACAGCAGCAGTCCAGCGGCGATCGACCAGGTCCTGGTGGTCGGCTCGGGCATCGGCGATCTCCATCTCTTGGGCAGCGGCCTGCGCCGCAGCGGTGACCTCGCGCGCCGCGGCCTCGTCGGCGCGGGCGCGCGCGTCGTGCTGGGCGAGCGCGTCGGCGAGCGTGCGCGCGGTGAGCTGGTCGGTGCGCGCGCGGAAGTCGGCGAGCGCGGCGACGTGGCGCACGCAGCCGTCGCCGGCGTCGCTGCCGGCGCGCGCGCAGATCTCGGCGAGGCGGTGCCGGAGGCGGTCGCGCTCGGCGCGCGCCTCGCGGCAGCCGACGTAGAGCCAGGCGCCGACGCCCGCGACCGCGAGCAGCACGACGAAGGCGGCCTCGGCGCGCAGCCGCGCCATCAGCCAGCGGGTGAGAAGTCGGATCACGACGGCTCCTTTCCGGTTCGCATCATCGCCGCCAGCCGCTCGGCGCGCGCGCCGACCTGGCGCGCCCACAGCGAGGCGAGCATGTCGTCGGCCGCGGCCTC
Organism: Sphingomonas sp. BK069; assembly: GCF_014193405.1. Lineage (NCBI taxonomy): Bacteria > Pseudomonadati > Pseudomonadota > Alphaproteobacteria > Sphingomonadales > Sphingomonadaceae > Sphingomonas > Sphingomonas sp. BK069. The sequence goes on from NZ_JACHZH010000001.1 coordinate 486,003, forward strand.
GAAGGCGCCGTGCTCGGCGTGCGCGAGCGTGGCGTGGAAGACGGCGAGCTTGGCCGCGCCGAGGTTGAACGCCATCTCGAGCAGCACGCGCTGGCGCACCGGCGCGAGGCCGCGCCACCACGGCAGCCGCGCGTCGAGCGCGAGCTCGGCCGCCGCGATGTCGTTGGCGAGCAGCGCGCGGGACTGCGCCCGCGTGATGCCGTAGGCGCAGCAGCGCGCCACGCTCAGCCCGAGGTCGCGGCGCTCGTCGGCGCGGATCCCGGTCGCGTCGAGGTTGCGCCCGACGCCGATCGTGCGATGCCCGGCGGGGCAGAGATAGACGCGCAGCCGCTCGCCCTCGTCGCGGATCAGCTCGGCCTCGAGCCGCGCGCGGTCGTAGCCGGCGGTCACGGGCGGTCCCCGCGCGGCAGCACGCGGTCGAGCAGCGCGCCGGGTAGCGCGACGACGCGTTCGAGCAGCGCCTGGGTGACGCGCGGCGTCGCCTTGTAGGCGATCATGCCGGTGACGAACTGGACCGCCTGGAGCACGAAGGCGCTCCAGTCGGTCAGCCCGTGCACGACCCCGCCGACGAAGTAGGAGACGCACACGCCGACCGAGAGCTGGGCGAAGCGCTGCGACCAGGTCAGGCCCGGCTCGTAGGCGAGGCTCACCGCGGCGCCGAGCGCGCTCGGCACCAGGCCGGCGGCGAAGGTGGTGGCGGCGACGGCCGCGTCGCGCAGGGTCATTCGGTCAGCTCCAGAGTTGGACGAGGTCGCGCACCGGCGTCGCCGGCGCCGCCGCGGCTGGCACGACCACGACGGTGCCGAGCGGCAGCACCGCGCCGAGGTCGGCGATGCCAGGGTTGAGCGCGAACAGCCGGGGCAGGTCGGCCGGACCGAGCCCGCGCTCGCGCCACGCCAGCTCGTCGAGCGTGTCGCCCTCGCGCGCGGTGAGGGTCTCGCGCGTCACAGCAGCGCCACGTCGGTGCGCGGGCGGCCGAGCAGCGCGCGGATCGCGTGGATCGCGTCGCGGCGGTGCTCGCCGACCGCGGGCTCGACGTCCTCGATGCGGCGGTCGCCGCGGCCGGTGAGGTCGGTGTCGCGGTAGCGCTCGACCAGCAGTGCCTTGGCCCAGCCGGCGACCGCTTGGCGGTAGAGCATGACGAGACGGCTCTCGCCCAGGATCGTCGCGGCGGGGACGTCGGCGAGCGTGGCATAGCCGGCTTCGAGCTGCTCGAGCTGCCAGGCGGCGAGCTGGTCGACGACCCACACCAGCGCCGACACGACCGCGTCGCGGCAGCGCTCGGGCGTCACCGTGTCGCGGATCCGGGCCTCGGTGCGCAGGCGGGTGAGGTCGATCTCGGGGTACCAGCCGTCCGAGGCGAGCGGCTCGGGATAGGGCGGCGGCAGCGGCGCGGGGGTGTCGCACGCGCCGTCGGCGAAGGCGGGGATAAGCAGCGGCGGGCCGGCGACGATGCCGCCCGCGGCGCGCAGATCGCCGTCGAGCGGGGTGTCGCCCGGCGGCGCGACGTCGCTCCCGTCGCGGAGGTCGGCACTGGCGAGCGGCATCGCAGCTTCCTCGGTGGCGGCCGCCGGCTACGGGGGTGGGGACCTGGTCGAGCGCGGCCCTGCGACCCGAAGGTCTCCCGCGTCGCGCGATCCGCCCCCGAGCGCCGGGGGGCGAGAGGTCAGGCCGGCGCGGCGGCGCCGGCGGTGTCGGTGTTGGTGTCGGTGGGGGACGGCAGCGCGGCGAGCGCCTTCTCGAGCGCGCGCCGCTGCGTTTTCACGCCGGCGCGCTCGTCTAGCCGCTGCACCGCGTCGAGCGCGGCGATGGCGCGCTCGGTCAGCGCGCGCGCGGCAGGCGCCGCGGCGGTGTCGGCGGCGCGCGCCAGCTCGGCGGCGATCGCCTTCTGGAGCTTGGCGCGGGGCTCGTCGTGCATGTCCACGCCGTCGACCAGCGACTCGACCTGCTCGAGCACCGCGAGCGGGAAGGGCTCGCCGCGCGCCTGGTCTCGAAGCGCCGCTTCGGCGATCTCCTCCAGCACCAGCGTCGCGGCGTCGCGCTGGTAGCGCGCGGGCAGCGGCAGGTCGTGGCGCAGCACGTGCTCGGCGAGCGCCAGTGCGCGATCCCAGTCGCCCGTGTCGATCGACCAGACCATCACCGTCGGCAGCACCTCGTCGGCCGCGTCGGGCGTGGCGGCGGCGAGCGCGCCGTCGACCCAGGCGTGATAGGCCGGGAGGATCTCGCGCTTGGCCGCGACCTTGGCGGCGACCGATTTGATGTCCTTGAGCCGCCGCAGGTCGTGCTGGAGCCGCAGCTGGATCTGTCGCGCCGCGGGCGAGGGTTCGCTCGCGGCTGGCACGGGCGTGCCGGCGCGCCCGCCCGCGAGCGCGGCGATATACTCGCGATGGCGGCGCGCCAGGCTCACTTCTTCGCCGTGACGATGTTCTCGACCAGTGCGCAGCGGCCATAGTCCTCGATGACATAAGCCTCGTTGACCGACTGATAGTCGGCGACCTGGTCGTATTCGGGCTCCTCGCGCAGCGCTCGGCGCTGCGTGCCCTCCTGGACGTAGATCGAGAGGTTATCGAGGCTGGTCACCATCAGCGCGTTGGCCGGGAAGAAGGGGACCAGGATCGCGGTCTTGCCGCCGACCTGCTTGGGCAACGTCAGGATGCGGTCGCGCGCCTCCATCTCGGTCGCCTTATCGCCGGCGGTGTTGATCACGTTGAGGAAACGGTCATGGACCAGCTCGCGGCCGAGGATCACGACCAGGTCGGTGTCGTCGCGGTGCCACTCGTCGAGCAGCTCGGTCGCGTCGTACACGAGCGCGTCGAGGTTGACGTAGTCGACATCGACGCCGGGCGTGCCTGCGGCGACGTGGATCTTGCCGGGCGCGGTGACCACGCCCGTGCCGTCACGCGCTTCCTTGTCGAGGTGTCCGCCGGCGAGGTGGCGTGCCGGCGCATAGGTGCGCAGCTTGTGCAGCCAGCCGTAGTTCACGTCCTGGAGCAAAGGGTGCGCGGCGAGGTCGGTGGTGTCCGCGCGGGCGACGCCGTTCCAACCGATCATGATCCGGTCGCGCCCGCGCTGCTTGGCGATCGTCGAGGCGTAGAGCGTCTGGAACTCGGGGCGGTGCGCCCACATGTCGAGCTTGGCGTAGCTGATCGCGGTGTCGGAGTTGGTCTGCTCGCAGCGGTAGCGACCGCGATCCGAGGTCTCGGTCGGGTCGATCGGTCGGCGGCGCACGCCGGTGGCGCTGTCGGTGCGCGTGCGGCTGGCGAGCGGGCGCGTCACGCCGACGCCGACCTTGGCGCCCTCCTGCTCCTTCACCGTCACCACGTTGACGCGACCGAGGAACTCGCTCGACTGCTGGATCACCTCCTCGAGCTTCTGCTGCACGACGGGGGCGACCGCGAACTCGTGCTGCGCGGCGACGACGCTGGCGTCGATGCCGTTGAGTTGCGCGATGCGCGCGAGCATCGTGTTGAAGACGGCGCGGGTCTCGTTGCGCATCGTGGGTCCCTGTCTCGTCCGGGGGATCAGAAATCGGTGAGGTGCGTCGCGCCCGCGCCGGTCGCGGGAGCGCGGCGGAAGGCGTCGGCGGGCTCGGCGGCCAGTTTCGCGGCGAGCGCGTCGAGGTCGCGGCGCACCTCGGCCTGGGCGTCGGCGATCGGCTGCACCGCGGCGGAGACGCTGGTCGCGAGCGAGGCGCCGAGCGCGGCGGCGAAGGCGGCATTGTTGTCGTTGGCGGGCGTGGGTGGCGTCGGCGGCGTCTCGGCCTCGGGCTCGCCGGTCGGCTCCGGCGAGCGCGCGAACAGGGCGGCGACCGCGGCGAAGCCCGAGCGGATCGCCTCGGCGATGCCCGCCGTGTCAGCCGCGGCCAGCTCGAGCGCGACCGCGTCGTCGCCCTGCGCGAACACGGTGCCGGGCGCGTGGCGCGAGAAGGAGAGGCGCTGCGTCGCGATCGAGGCCGGGCTGTCGGTGAAGGCGAGGCCTACCAGGCCGAACTTGCCCGTGCCGGCGTAGCTGTCGGTCAGCTCGACCGAAGGAAAGGGTTTCTGGTCGCCGCGCGCGAGCCGCACCAGCTGCGGGTTGGCGTCGACCTGGGCGTAGAGCGCGCGGCGCGTCTCGGTCGTGCCGCCGACCGAGATGGCGTCGTCCTGCGCGCGCACCGCGATCACGTCGCCGTAGCCGTTGAACGGTGGCTCGGGGCTGAAGCCCTTGACGTGCTCGACGTTGATCCGGGGGCTGTACGTGTTGGGATCGAAGGTTTCGACCACCTGGTCGATCATCTCGGGCGTGATCTTGCGCCCGTCGCTGATCGTGTTGCCCGCGACGAAGCAGCGGAAGAACTGGCTCTTCTGGCCCATGACGGCGCGGATCCTCAGGCGTAATCGGTGTCGCGGTCGACTGAGCGCGAGCGTGGCCGCGAATGCCAGCGCGGGTGCCTGTGGCGGGCGGGTGCGACAGGCACGGGCGGTCGGGCAGGGCGGGGCGGCGCCGCTAAGCCGGTGAGCGATGGACAAGCTGCCGCCCGATCACGCGATGCCGCTGCCCGCCGCGGCCTTCCCGATCCCGGTCGACGCGCGGCGGCAGGCGCGCAGCCTGTACTGGCGCGGCTGGGGCGTGACGCAGGTCGCGGCCGAGCTCGGGCTCAAGCGCACCACCGTCGCGGCGTGGAAGCAGCGCGACGGCTGGGACAAGGCGCCCTCGCTCAACCGCATCGACGACGCGCTCGAGTGCCGGCTCAACACGCTGATCGGCAAGGAGGCGAAGACCGGTGCCGATTACAAGGAGCTGGACGCGCTGATGCGCGCGCTCACCGCCACCGCGCGGGTGCGCCGCTACGAGGCGCCGGGCGGGCACGAGGGCGACCTCAACCCGAAAGTGGCGAACCGCAACGCCGCGCCGAAGAAGCCGGCGCCGCGCGATCACTTCACGACCGAGCAGGTCGAGCAGCTCGAGGCGATCTTCGAAGAGGAGCTGTTCGCCTACCAGCGCGACTGGTGGGCGGCGCGGCGCAAGCGCACGCGGATGATCCTCAAGTCGCGCCAGATCGGCGCGACCTGGTATTTCGCGCGCGAGGCGCTGCTCGACGCGCTGCGGGGCGGGGGCAATCAGATCTTCCTCTCCGCCTCCAAGGCGCAGGCGCATATCTTCCGCGGCTACATCATCCAGTTCGCCGCGCGCGCCGGGGTCAAGCTGCAGGGCGATCCGATCGTGCTCAGCGCCGACACGATCCCCACCGGCGAACCCGCGGCCGAGCTGATCTTCCTCGGCACCAACGCGCGCACCGCGCAGGGCTATCACGGCAATTTCTACTTCGACGAGTTCTTCTGGACCTACGGCTTCGAGGAGCTGAACAAGGTCGCCAGCGCGATGGCGATGCACAAGCGCTGGCGCCGCACCTACTTCTCGACGCCGTCGTCGGTCGCGCACCAGGCGCACGGCTACTGGACCGGCGAGCGGCGCAACCGGCGGCTCAGGAAGGTCGATCGCGTCACGATCGACACCGGCCACGCGCGGCTCGCCGCGGGCGTGCTGTGCGAGGACCGGGTGTGGCGCCAGATCGTCACGATCGAGGACGCCGCGGCGCGCGGCTGCGACCTGTTCGACCTCGACGAGCTGCGCGTGGAGTACGCGCCCGATGAATTCGCCAACCTGCTGTTGTGCCAGTTCGTCGACGACTCGCTGTCGGCGTTCAAGTTCAACGAGCTCCAGCGCGCCACCGTCGACGCCGCGGTCGACTGGCGCGACGTCGACCTGCTCAGCCCGCGGCCGGTCGGCGAGCGCGAGGTGTGGGCCGGCTACGATCCGCAGGAGAGCGAGGACGGCGACAATGCCGCGCTCGTCATCGCGCTGCCGCCCGACGGTCCGGCGGGCAAGTTCCGCCTGATCGAGCGCCACCAGCTGCGCGGCGCCGACTTCCAGGCGCAGGCCGAGTTCATCGTCAAGGTGCTCGCGCGCTATCGCTGCACCTACCTTGGAATCGACGCCAACGGCGTCGGCGCGGCGGTGTGGCAGCTGCTGCGCGATCGCGTGCGCGGCGTGGTGAAGATCGACTATTCGCTCGAGGCCAAGGCCGCGATGGTGATGAAGGCGCAGCACAGCTTCGCGCGCGGCCGGGTCGAGTTCGACGCCGGCTGGATCGACCTGCAATCCTCCTTCCTGTCGATCAAGAAGGCGCTGACCGCCTCGGGCCGCCACGTCACCTTCCGCGCCAGCCGCAGCGAGGAGGTCGGCCACGCCGATCTCGCCTGGGCGGCGATGCACATTTTCATCAACGAGCCGCTCGACGGGCAGCGTCGCGCGGGCATGACCATGGAGATCCTGGGTGGCGAGGAAGCGGGCGCGGCGGGTGACGCCGCGGGCGGGGCAGGGGCGCCCGGATGGCCGGGCGCTCGTCTCGGCGGCGAGCGCGCGGGGTGGCGGCGCGCTCGACTTCGCCTTCGGCGATCCCGAGCCGGTGCTCGAACGCCGCCAGTGGATCGACCTGCTCGAATGCTGGCACAACGACCGCTGGTACGAGCCGCCGCTGCCACTCGACGGGCTGGCGCGCGCCTTCCGTGTCTCGCCGCACCACAGCTCGGCGATCCTGCTCAAGGTCAATTTGATCGTCGAGTCGCTCGACCCGGCCTCGCTGATCGATCCCGCGACGCTGCGGCGCGCGGTGCAGGACTATCTCGTCTTCGGTAACGCGTACCTGGAGCCGGTGACGAGCCGGCTCGGCGGCGTGATCGGGTTGCGCCACGCGCTGGCGCGCTTCACGCGGCGCGGGCTGGTCGACGGCCAGTTCTGGTGGGTGCCGGGCACTGTCGACGCGACGCCGCTCGCCGCCGGCACGGTGCAGCTGATGATGCCCGACGTGAGCCAAGAGCTGTACGGCGTGCCCGAGTATCTGTCGGCGCTCCAGTCGGCGCTGCTCAACGAGGCCGCGACGCTGTTCCGCCGGCGCTACTATCTCAACGGCAGCCACGCCGGCTTCATTCTCTACGCCACCGGCGACATCGACCCCAATGACTGCGAGGCGATCAAGGCGGCGATGCGCGCGTCCAAAGGGCCGGGCAACTTCCGCAACATGTTCGTCCACGCGCCCAATGGGAAGGAGGGTTCGATCCGCGTGCTCCCGATCGCCGAGGTCGGCGCAAAGGACGAGTTCCTCGGCATCAAGAACGCAACGCAAGCCGACGTGATGGCGGCGCACCGCGTGCCGCCGCAGCTGCTCGGGATCGTGCCGGCGCAGGGCTCGGCCTTCGGCAATCCCAAGGACGCGACCGCCATGTTCCTCCAGCTCGAGATCGCGCCGCTCCAGGCGGTGTTCCTCGAGCTCAACGCGCATCTGGGCGCCGAGGTGATCCGCTTCCGCGCGCGCGATCCCGTCGGCTGAGGTCGGCGGGGGAGCCGGGTGGCCGCCCGGGCTCGCCGACGAGGGGGCACCTCGCCACGACCGATGACCCGTCGGTCGCCCGCACCCGGGTGCAGGCCGGGCGCCCTCTCATCTGAGCGAGATTTTCCAACATGTGTACCCGTGACGTGGCGCCGGTGGCGCCGGTGGCGCCGGCGGCCGGCTGGATCGGCGGCAAGCGCAACCTCGCCGCGCGGTTGGTGGCGCTGATCGAGCGTATCCCGCACGACGGCTATGCTGAGCCCTTCGTCGGCATGGGCGGCGTGTTCCTGCGGCGGCGATCGCGGCCGAGAGTGGAGGTGATCAACGACGCCAGCGGCGACGTCGCCACCTTCTTCCGCGTGCTGCAGGAGCATTACCCCTATCTGCTCGACATGCTGCGCTTCCGCGTGGCGAGCCGGGGCGAGTTTGAGCGGCTGCGCGCGCTGCCCGCCGAGCGGCTCACCGATCTCCAGCGCGCGGCGCGGTTCCTGTACCTTCAGCGGCTGGCGTTCGGCGGGCGGGTGGACGGGCGGACCTTCGGCGTCGACTCGCGCCAGGGGGCGCGCTTCAACGTGACCCGGCTCGAGCCGATGCTGGCCGACCTGCACGAGCGGCTCGCCGGCGTGGTGATCGAGCGGCTCGACTTCGCCGAGTTCCTGCGGCGCTACGACCGCGCGGGCATGCTGTTCTACCTCGACCCGCCCTACTGGGGCAGCGAGGGCGACTACGGCGAGGAGCTGTTCGGCCGCGACGACTTCGCGCGCCTGGCGGTGGCGCTACGCGGGCTGCGCGGTCGCTTCCTGCTGTCGCTCAACGACACGCCCGAGGTGCGCGCGCTGTTCGCCGGCTTCCCGCTGCGCGAGCTGTCGACCACCTACACGCTGGCGCGCGGCAAGACGAAGCGCGCGGCGGAACTCCTCATCTCGAACGAGCCCCTGCCGACGCCCCCAGGCGGGTAGGCCGCGCGCCGCCACTACCCCCGCCGCCGCGCTTTTCCCCCCGCCGCGCCCGCCCCCTTTTCGGGTCGGATTCGACGCAGCCGTAAAGCACCTCCGCTCTGAGTGGCGGAGGAAGCACACTTTCGGCGATGGAGCGAGACGCGGATCGACGCATCCGCGAGCGCCACAACCCGCGAAGTTCGGCACGGTTCCTGCTCCGCCCCCCTGGCAGCCCCGGGGCGGCGCAAGCCGCCACGCTCGACCGCCGCGTCTGAGCGGTCGAAGGGCGTGGGCCACACCGTTTCGCCACGGGGGCGAACGAATCAGCGCATGGCCTCGCCCTCGGCGAGGCCATTCCTCATCTCTCTAACCTCGCAGTGCCGGGTTCAGACCACGCGGCGGTATCGCGTTGCGGTCGATCGCGCGCCCGAGGCGAGCGAGTTCGCGGCCCAGCACGCCGTCGCCGGCGCGGAAGCGCGCCAGCTCCTCGGCCGACAGCGTCGCCAGCATCGTCGCCACTCGCTCCTCCTCCTCGCGACGGCGCGTGACGTCATCGTCGGGCGGCGGCGCGCGGCCGAGCAGCCGGCGCACCAGCTCGGCGGCCGAGCGCGGCAGCGTCAGCCGGTAGGCGTTGCTGATCTGGCGCACCTGCGGGCCGAACGGCTCAGCGTCCTCTCGCGGCGCGAAGCGGCGGATCCAGTCGAGGAAGCCGTGCGAGCGGAGCCGCTTCAAGGCCGCGTGCACCGCGCTCCGCGTCCGCCGCAGTCGTTCGGCGAGATAGTCGATCGAGGGGTCGAGCCGGCCGGTGCGAAAGTCGATGATGCGCATCATCTCGCGCAGCACTTCGATCGCGATATGTCCTAGCGGACCGTTGCGCTTGCCCGGCTGCTTGCCTTCGCGGTCGTAGCGCTCGGCCGCGCGCATCCGCGCGTTGCGCTCGCGCCGGTCGAAGGCGGACCAGAAGTCGCCCTCGCGCATGCCGATGCGGTAGCTCGATCGTCGTATCGGCTGACCTGTGCGGTGCTTCTTCGGCCCGACGGCGGAGACGATCTCATGGAGCGAGCGCGCCGTCATTGCCGCGCCTCCGACAGATCGAAATCATAGACGGTGAATAGGAGAGCTCGGCGCTTAAGGAGCGCGCAGGCCGGCATCCCTGGGTGCGACATCGTCGAAATCCCGGAGCTAGCGGTCGTAGGGCGCACGACGTCAGCGGCCGAGGCGACTCCGACCGTGGCAGGACGTGCGAGGCAGGGCGGCGACATCGGTCGCCATCTCGAATCGGGCTCAAGGAGGAACGGGGATGCGCGCTGACGAGCGCACATGCACAAAGCCGCCCGCCACGAGTGACGAACGGCTCAAGCTCTGAACGAGCGGTGTTGGCGATTACGATGGTAGCGGAGGAGGGACTTGAACCCCCGACACGCGGATTATGATTCCGCTGCTCTAACCAGCTGAGCTACTCCGCCCCAAGGGCATTCGCCGAAGCGAGGGCGCCTCTTAGCAGGGCGCGCGGTGCCGTCAAGCGGCAACCGGCACGCCGTAAAGATCATGCTCGTCGGCGTCCTCGATCGCGACGCGGACGATGTCGCCGGGCGCGAGATGACCGGCATCGCGCAGCTGTACCTCGCCGTCGATCTCGGGTGCATCCGCCTGCGAGCGCGCCGTGGCGCCGCCGCTCGCCGGGTCCACCGCGTCGACGATCACCTCCAGCGTGCGCCCGACCTTGGCGGCGAGCTTGGCCGCCGAGATCGCCGCGGTCTTCTGCATGATGCGGGCGTAGCGCTCCTCCTTGACCGTCTCGGGAACCGGGTCGGGCAGGTCGTTCGCCGACGCGCCCGCGACGGGCTCGAAGCGGAAGGCGCCGACGCGGTCAAGCCGCGCCTCGTCGAGCCAGTCGAGCAGATACTGGAAATCGGCCTCGGTCTCGCCCGGGAAGCCGACCACGAAGGTCGAGCGGATCGCGATGTCGGGGCAGATCTCGCGCCACGCGCGAATGCGGCCGAGCACCTTGGCGTCGTTGGCGGGCCGCTTCATGCGCCGCAGCACCGCGGGCGCGGCGTGCTGGAAGGGGATGTCGAGATAGGGCAGCACCAGCCCCTCCGCCATCAGCGGGATTACCTGGTCGACGTGCGGATAGGGGTAGACATAGTGGAGCCGCACCCAGGGCGCGATCCGGCCGAGCTCGCGCGCGAGGTCGGTCATGTGCGGCCGCACCTCGCGGTCCTTCCAGCGCCGCGGCTGATCGCGAATGTCGATTCCGTAGGCGGACGTGTCCTGACTGATCACCAACAGTTCCCGCGTCCCCGCCGCGACCAGCTTCTCCGCCTCGCGAAGGATCGCGTCGGGACGACGGCTGACCAGGTCGCCGCGCAGCGACGGGATGATGCAGAAGGAGCAGCGGTGATTGCAGCCCTCCGAGATCTTCAGATAGCTGTAATGGCGCGGGGTCAGCTTGAGCCCGGCGTCGGGGATCAGATCGACATACGGGCTGATCGCGGCGGGCGCGGCGGCGTGGACCGCCTCGACCACCTGCTCATACTCATGCGCGCCGGTGATCGCGAGCACGTCGGGGAAGCGCTGGCGGATCGCCTCGGCTTCCTTGCCCATGCAGCCGGTGACGATCACGCGCCCGTTCTCGGCGATCGCCTCGCCGATCGCCTCGAGGCTCTCCTCCTTGGCCGAGTCGAGGAAGCCGCAGGTGTTGACCAGCACGACGTCGGCGCCAGCATAGTCGGGCGACATCTGATAGCCGTCGGCGCGCAGCTGAGTCAGGATGCGCTCGGAATCGACCAGATTCTTCGGGCAGCCGAGCGAGACCATGCCGACGCGCGGCGGGGAGGGGAGTAGAGTTGCCATGAGACGCCGCGCACATAATGCGCGACGGCCCGATTTGCCAGCACTGCTGACGTAGCGTTAGGACCGCGCGATGATGGGGCGGGAGACAGACGCGATGCTGGCGATCGGGCTGATGTCGGGCACCTCGCTCGACGGCATCGATGCGGCGCTGGTCGAGACCGACGGCGAGCGCGCGGCGCGGCTGGTGGCGTTTCGCGGTGAGCCCTATTCGGATCAGGCGCGCGCGCAGCTCGCCGAGGCGACCCAGCTCGCGCTCGGCTTCCAGCGTCCGCGCGCGAGCCCGCCGATCGTCGCCGCCGCCGAGCTGATCACGCGCACCCACACATTGGCGGTGCAGAAGTTATTGCGCGACGCCGGGGTGACGGCGGGCGAGGTCGACGTCATCGGCTTCCACGGCCAGACCGTGGCGCATCGCCCCGACCGCGGCTGGACCTGGCAGATCGGTGACGGTCAGACGCTCGCCGACGTCACCGGCATCGCCACGGTCGCCGACTTCCGCTCCGCCGACGTCGCCGCGGGCGGGCAGGGGGCGCCGCTGCTGCCGGTCTATCACGCCGCGCGCGCCGCCGCGTTCGACGAGCCGGTGGCGGTGCTCAACCTCGGCGGCGTCGCGAATATCACCCTGGTGGCGGACGGCGCCCCGCTCGCCGCCTTCGACACCGGCCCCGCCAACGGCTTGATCGACAGCTGGATGGAGCAGGAGGCGGGCGAGCGCTTCGACCGCGACGGCGCCACCGCGGCGGCGGGTCGGGTCGACGAGAGCGTGCTCGGCGCGATGCTCGACCACCCCTTCTTCGACGCGGCTTATCCCAAGTCGCTCGACCGCAGCGACTTCACGATACAACCGGCGCGTGGTCTGGGTTTGGCCGACGGCGCGGCGACGTTGACCGCCTTCACCGCGGCGAGTGTCGCGGTGGCGCTGCGGCTGCTGCCGCGCGCGCCGCGGCGGCTGCTGGTCGGCGGCGGCGGGCGGCTCAACCCGACCCTGATGCGGATGATCGCCGAGCAGACCGGCCTGCCGGTCGAGCCGGTCGACGTGCTCGGATGGAACGGCGACTCGCTCGAGGCGGAGGGCTTCGCTTTCATGGCGGTACGGACGTTGCGCGGCCTGCCGATCAGCTTTCCCGGCACCACCGGTGCGCCGCGTCCGCTGTGCGGCGGTACCGTGTTCCGGTCCCGTACGCGCTGAGGCTCAGCGTGTGACGGTCACCGTCGCGGGGTGGTGCTTGTCGAGATAGCGCTTGATCCGCTTCACGTTTCGCGTGTTCGAGCGATACATCAGGTCGGCCGCGTCGCCGATCAGCGGAACCGCGCCGAGCAAGGTGTCGAAGCCGATCCGCGCCGTCATACCCATCAGCGCGGCGCGGCCCATACCGAGATTGCGCGCCTCCCACACGATCCACATGCCCATCGCCGCGGTGACCAGATCGCCCGCCACCGGCACCAGCCCGATGATGGCGTCGAGCCCGACGCGACGGTTGATGCCCGGGATCACGAACAACCCCTCGAGCAGCTGCTCCACCGCCTCGACCCGACGGCGCACGGATGCGGGGTCGCTGCCGGTCGGCAGCGAGTCGAGCAGCGGCGCGGTCAGCGGCCTGGGGCGAGCGTTCATGCGACTCAATTGGTGTCGGCGCGCAGCCGGTTCAACGGGTGCCAGGCACGCGCGTTGGACTGCCATTGGCGCAGCCGCAGCGCCACCAGCGACCAGCGCAACGGTCGCGCCAGCGGGATGAAGGCGACGTCGTCGGTCAGCAGCCGATCGGCGGTGGCACTGGCGCGAGCGCGCGCGTCGAGCGTGTCCGCGCGCCGCGCCGCCTCGATCGCCTCGCGCGCCGGGTCCGCGCAGGCGACACAGGCCTCGGCCAGATACCAGCGCGCGCTGTCATAGGGCGCGACCTCGTCGACCAGGCGCAGGTCGGCGTCGGCCGCGTCGGCGGCGACGCGGACTGGCCTCACGCCGATCGCGTACAGGTCCCGCGCCATCCGCGCCCACAGCAACGTCCCGCCCGCGCCGCCGGGCAGCGCGAGCCGCAGCGTCGGCGCCGCGCCATCGGCGAGCCGCCACGCGCTCACGCGCGCGCGGGCGGCGGCCTGGCGCTGCTCGGGGAGGACCGTGCTCCAGCCCGGGTTGGCGGGAGGCGCGGCGGAGTCGAGCTGCTCGGGCAGAACGGTCTCGCGCGCTGCCCAGTCGCTCGACACGCTCGCCACGAGATCGCCGCGGTCGAACGCCATCGCGACCGCGCCGCGGTTGGCGGCGTCGGCGAGGAAGCCGTCGCGCCGGACCACCGCCAGGCCGAACAGTCCGGCCGCCGGATCCAGTTTGACGTTGATCGGGGCTGGATTGGCGGCGCGCAGCAGCGGCCAGTCGGCGATCGTGCCGCCGGCGACGAGGTCCGACTGGCGTTCGACGAAGCGCAGGATCGCGCTGGCGGCGCGCTCGCCGCGCAACAGCACGTCGTCCTCCGGCGCGGGGCCGGGTTCCTCCGGATCGCGCTCGGGATCGAGCGCGGGCGTGAGCAGCAGCCCCCCGGCGCGCTCGGCGCGCTGTCGGAACGGCCCCGCACCGCCGGGCGGGCGCGGGCGATCGCGCACCAGCGCGAGCTCCGGCTGGGCAAATAGTTTCAGCAGGTCAGGGCGCGGTCGCGTCAGCTCGACCTCGATCACCTCGGGGGTCATCTCGACGATGGACGAGACCGCCGTGAGATAGGGCGCGAGCCGGTTGCCCGAGCGCGCGTTGATCTCGCGCCGCAGCAGCGCCACCACCTGCGCCGCGCGCACCGGTGCGCCATCCGCCCAATGCGCGTCGCGCAGGCGAAAGATGTAGCTGCGGCCCTCGTCGGTGACGATCCAGCGCTCGGCCACGCCCGCCTCGACCTGCCCCGAAGCGTCGAGCCGGACGAGGCCCTCGGCGAGCGAGTCGGTGAGCAACCGTTCGGGCTCGCTCAGTCGCGCTCGGCCCCGGCCGGGAAGTTGCGGCGCGCCGCCGATCACGCTGACGACCACTGGTCCGACGTCGGCGCGCCGCCCGCAGCTGGCGGTGGTGAACAGGAGCGCCGCCGCGGTCGCTCGCCCGAGGATGGTGCGGACGGCGGGACTCGAACCCGCACGCCGATGGCAGAGGATTTTAAGTCCCCAGCGTCTACCGATTCCGCCACGTCCGCCCATCGTCGCCCACGAAGCGGTTGCGACGGACCGCGTCAACCCGGCGCGTCACTCGCTGACGTTGAGGCGAACGCGCATCTCCTTGCCGGGCTTGAAGAAGGGCACGCGCTTGGCGTCGACCTCGACCGTCTCGCCGGTGCGGGGATTGCGCCCGACGCGCGCGTCGCGCGCGCGCGTGGAGAAGGCCCCGAAGCCGCGCAGCTCCACGCGGCCGTTGCTGGCCAACCGCGCGGTGATCTCGTCGAAGAAGGTGGCCACGATCGCCTCCACGTCGCGCTGCGCCAGCTCCGGATTACCGGCGGCCAACTGCTGCACCAACTCCGAGCGTATCATCCTGCGTCCACTTCCGGCGTATACTAAGCGAGCCGGGTTGATACAGATAAGCTTCCCCGCGCGATAGCACCGATCTGGTCGCTTTTCAGCAATATGGGTCAGTGTTGTACGGTTGAGCGCTACCATCGGGCCGGAAGAGGCTCGAACAAGAAAGGGGACCGGCCTCGCGACCGATCCCCTCGCTCGTCACCTCGCGGCGTCGAATAGCTTACTTCTTGGTGTCGCGTGCCTTGAGCGCCTCGCCCAGGATGTCGCCCAGCGACGCGCCCGAGTCGGACGAGCCGTACTGCGCCACCGCCTGCTTCTCCTCGGAGATCTGCATCGCCTTGATCGAGAAGGTGGGCTTCTTCGAACGGTCGAAGCCGGTGACCATCGCGTCGAACTTCTGCCCGACCTGGAAACGCTCGGGACGCTGCTCGTCGCGATCGCGGCCCAGGTCGGTGCGCTTGATGAAGCCGGTCGCGCCGTCATCGCCCTGCTGCACCTCGAGACCGGCGTCACGCACTTCGAGCACGGTGACGGTGACGACCTGGTTCTTGCCCAGGCGGTCTCCCGCGCCCGCCGCGACGGTACCGCCGCGCTCGAGCTGCTTCATGCCGAGCGAGATGCGCTCCTTCTCGGGATCGATGTCGAGCACCACCGCCTGGACGGTCTCGCCCTTGCGGTGCAGGTTGAGCGCATCCTCACCCGACACGCCCCAGGCGATGTCGGACATGTGGACCATGCCGTCGACGTCGTTGTCCAGACCGATGAAGAGACCGAACTCCGTCGCGTTCTTGACCTCGCCCTCGACGGTCGAGCCGATCGGGTGCGCGGCGGCGAACGCCTCCCACGGGTTGTTCTGCGCCTGCTTCAGGCCCAGCGAGATGCGGCGCTTGTCCTCGTCGACCTCGAGCACCACCACGTCCACCTCCTGCGAGGTCGACACGATCTTGCCGGGGTGGACGTTCTTCTTGGTCCACGACATCTCGGACACATGGACGAGGCCCTCGATGCCCGCCTCGAGCTCGACGAACGCACCGTATTCGGTGATGTTCGTGACGCGGCCCGACAGCTTGGCGCCGACCGGGTACTTGGACGACGCGCCGTCCCACGGATCGCTCTCGAGCTGCTTCATGCCCAGCGAGATGCGCTGCGTGTCCTTGTTGATGCGGATGATCTGCACCTTCACGGTGTCGCCGATGTTGATCATCTCGCTCGGATGGCCGACGCGCTTGTAGCTGAGGTCGGTGACGTGCAGCAGGCCGTCGATCCCGCCCAGGTCGACGAAGGCGCCGTAGTCGGTGATGTTCTTCACCACGCCGTCGATGATCTGGCCCTCGTGGAGCGACTGGATCAGGCCCGAGCGCTGCTCGGCGCGGGTCTCTTCCAGCACCGCGCGACGCGACACCACGATGTTGCCGCGCTTGCGGTCCATCTTGAGGATCTGGAACGGCTGCGGAATGTCCATCAGCGGCGTGACGTCACGCACCGGGCGGATGTCGACCTGCGAGCCGGGGAGGAACGCCACCGCGCCGTTGAGGTCGACGGTGAAGCCGCCCTTGACGCGGCCGAAGATCACGCCCTCGACGCGCGCGGTCTTGCTGAACTCGAGCTCGAGCTTGTCCCAGGCGGCCTCGCGGCGCGCGCGGTCGCGGCTGAGCATCGCCTCGCCGTGCATGTTCTCGACGCGGTCGACATAGACCTCGACCTCGTCGCCGACCTTGAGCTCGGCCTTCTGTCCCGGCGCCGGCGCGAACTCGCGCAGCGGCACGCGGCCCTCGCTCTTCAGACCGACGTCGATCACCGCCAGGTCGTTCTCGATGCCGGTCACGGTGCCGAGCACCACGCGGCCCTCGAAGCTGTCGGCACCGCCGAACATGTCATCGAGCAGCGCCGCGAATTCGTCGCGCGAGGGAGTTGCCGTAGAGGCCATAAATGCTTCGTCCTAGTCGTGTTTCCGGCCAAGCGGTTGGGTCCGCTGGTCTTGGCCATCACCGTCGCGGCGGCCGCATGCCGCGCGCGACATCCGTGTCGGCACGAGGTGCGAGGAGACGCCGCCCATAAGCGAAAAGGCGCGAGAGGACCTGCCTGTCGCGCCATGCCTCCGCGAGCCCCAGCCCACCGGACCATTGCCATATAGCGGATAAGGCGAGGACGGACAAGCGGGAGCCGCAGAGGCGGCCGGGGTGCTGCCACCGCCCGATCGCTGGCACGGCGGAGAAGTGGGGCGACCCATGTTACCGCGCTGCCCGCGCACCGGGCACCACCCTCACGCCGGCGGCGCGGCCACCGCGGCGGCGCGCGCCAGCCGCCCCTCGACCAACGCGATCGCCTTGGCCACCGCGGCCTCGATCGACAGGAAGCTGGTATCGAGCTGCGCCGCGTCGATCGCGGGCACCAGGGGGGCGGTGGCGCGCGAGCTGTCGCGGTCGTCGCGCGAGCGGATGTCGGCGAGCACCTGGTCGTAGCTGGTGTCGTCGCCGCGCGCGCGCAGCTCGGCATGGCGGCGCTGCGCCCGGATCGTAGGGGTCGCGCGGATGAACAGCTTGGCGTCGGCGTCGGGGGCGATCACCGTCCCGATGTCGCGCCCGTCGAGCACCGCGCCGCCGGGCTGGTGCGCGAACCGTTTCTGCCGCTGGAGCAGCGCCGCGCGGACCAGCGGATGCGCCGAGACGATCGAGGCGATCTGCCCGGTCGCGTCGTCGCGCAATGCCGCGTCGGCGAGCAGATCCTCGTCGAAGCCGCAGGCTGCGACCGCGTCGGCCTCGATCGACGGGTCGAGTTCGAGCCGCATGACGGTGAGCGCCACCGCCCGGTACAACAGGCCGGTGTCGAGGTGGGGGACATGATAATGACGGGCCAGCGCGCGCGCGATCGTGCCCTTGCCCGAGGCCGCCGGCCCGTCCACCGCGATGATCACGCCGTCTCTCCGGAAAGCTCTGCGAGTTGCTGATAGAAGGCGGGATAGCTCGTGGCGACCGGGCTCGCGTCGTCGAGCGTGATCGAGTCGCGCGCGTACAGGCCGGCGACCGTCATGCTCATCGCGATGCGGTGGTCGAGCTGGGTCGCCACGGTGGCGCCTCCCGCGATCTTCTCGCCGCCGTTGCCGTGTACGGTGAGCCCATCCTCGTGCTCGACGGTGGTGACGCCATTGGCCTCGAGCGCGACGCGCATCGCGGCGATCCGGTCGCTCTCCTTGACGCGCAGCTCCTCCGCACCACGCGCGACGGTCGCGCCGGCGGCGAAGGCGGCGGCGGCGAACAGCGCCGGATACTCGTCGATCATCGACGGCGCGAGATCGGGGGGCACCTCGATCCCGCGCAGCGCGGCGTGGCGCACGCGCAGGTCGGCGACGGGCTCGCCGCCCACCGTGCGGGGCTCCAGCTCCGCGATGTCGGCGCCCATCATGCGGAGCGCGGTGACGAGCCCGGCGCGGGTCGGGTTGAGGCCGACGTTCTCGATCACGACATCGCTGTCGGGGACGACCGAGGCGGCGACCATCCAGAACGCCGCGGACGAGGGGTCGCCCGGCACCGTGATCGACTGCGCCCGCAGCTCGGCCTCGCCCTCGAGCGCGATCACGCGGCCGCGCGGTCCCTGCTCGACGGTGAGGCGCGCACCGAACCCCGCGAGCATGCGCTCGCTGTGGTCGCGTGTCGGCACCGGCTCGATCACGCGCGTGATGCCCGGCGTGTTGAGCGCGGCGAGCAGCACCGCCGACTTCACCTGCGCGGAGGCGACCGGCAGCTCATAGACGATCGGCACCGCCGGGACGAGGCCGCGCACCGTCAGCGGCAGCCGGCCGCCGGGCGCCGCGGTGATGTCGGCGCCCATCTGCGCGAGCGGCGTGATCACGCGTCCCATCGGCCGGCCCGAGAGCGAGGCGTCGCCCACGAACGTCGCGCTGACCGCGTGGCTCGCCACCAGCCCCATCAGCAGCCGCGTCGAGGTGCCCGAGTTGCCCATGTCGAGCGCCTGCGCGGGCTGGAGCAGCCCGCCGACGCCCACCCCCTGAACGCGCCACACCGCGTCGTCGCCGCGCGCGATCGTCGCTCCCATCGCGCGCATCGCCGCGGCGGTGGCGAGCACGTCCTCGCCCTCCAGCAGGCCTTCGATCCGGCTCTCGCCGACCGCCAGGGCCGAGAGCATCAGCGAGCGGTGGCTGATCGACTTGTCGCCGGGAACACGGATGCGACCGCTCAGTCGGGCCGGCGCGCGGATCACGCGTGGGGAAGGGGAGGTGTGAGGGGAATGCGCCATGGTGCGCGGTGCTTGCCAGCCGGCTTGTGCTATGGCAAGGCGCGCCCCACTTCGGCGGCCACCCATCGTCGATCCACCCATCCGAAAGGCTTTGCACGGCATGATCAAGCCGGAATGGGGCACGAAGCGTACGTGCCCGAAATGCGCGACGCGTTTCTACGACCTCGAGAAGGACGACCCCGTCACCTGCATCAACTGCGGGCACGCGTGGGAGCCCGAACCGATCCTCAAGTCCAAGCAGCCGCTGCCGTTCGAGCAGGCCAAGCCCGACAAGCAGGAGCCCGATCGCGATCTCGCCGGTGACGACGAGGATCTGGACACCAACGAGGACGAGGAGCCCTCAGCCGACGACGAGGTCGACCTCGGCGGTGACGACGATCTCGGCGTCGAGACCAGCAGCGACGAAGACGAGAACAACTAAGACTGAAAAAAATGCGAGGCAGGCGGCTCAGGCCGCTTGCCAAGCCAGCGGCCCCCGGCTAGGGGGCTGCCTCCCGGGACGGAATGGGGCCGTAGCTCAGCTGGGAGAGCGTCGCAATGGCATTGCGAAGGTCAGGGGTTCGATCCCCCTCGGCTCCACCATTCCCTCGTCCCGCCGCCCGCGCCGATGCTGCCGGGTCGTACCCCCCAGCGCTGATCTTCGCGCCGCCGCGACCTTCGCGTGCTACCAGTCCGGCCTACTAGTCGGCTGGTACTTCACGCTCATTTTCTCGTCTCCGCGCGCCGCCTAGGTCGGTGTTCCGGCCTGAACGGCTGCGAACGAGGAACGAGGCGAGCATGGTGGCCAAGAAGATCGACCGGGCGTATCTCCTGCGCCGCTCCGAGGAGCATCTGATCCGCGCCGCGCGCGCCAGCGACGATGCCGCGCGCGTGCTGCACCAGCGCTTCGCCGACCTGTACCGCGCGCGTGCGAACGGCGAACGCCTGGTACAACAGGACTAGTCCTTAAGCGCAAAGTTACCAGGAACGGCCTAATCTGCGATAGGTTTAGCTCCCGAACCGGATGCATGTCGTGTCCGGCCCGGAGGGTTGTTCGTGCGCCTCCTCGTTGATCGGATCGCTGCTGTTCCGGCGCCGCTCGGCGCGGTCGTCGCGGTGCGCCGGTCGGCCGGTCGCTCGCGTCACCCGCTCGGCACGACCGCGGCAGCGTATCGCCGCGGCGGCCGCGATCCCGCCCGCTTCGCCACTGCCAAGCCACGTCGCTGCGAAGGGCGCGACGCGGGTGGGATCGATCGTGCGACGATCGCCTCCACGAGCCAGCGCTCGCCCCGGTCGCGCGGGGCGGCGCCGACCCGTTCGAGCATCTGACAGGAGAATCAAGATGAACAAGCATGAGCTTCACGGTGGTGCCCGGTATCTCGGCGGCAAGGTCGAGAAGGCGATCGGCGACACCGTCGACAGCCGCGACTGGCGGGTCAGCGGGGTCAAGGATGAGGTCGCCGGCGGTGCCGAGAACCTGTTTGGCCGCGCTCAATCGGCCGCCGAGGACGTTGCCGACGCCACGCCGGGGCTGATCGAAGAGGTGCGCGAGAGGGCCGGCGACGCCGCCACGCGCGCGGCCGATGTCGCCCGGCGGGGCGCGCACGAGGCACGCGCCACGGTGCGGGGCGGCGACGAGCGGCTGCTGTGGGCGGCGGTCGCCGCGCTGGGCGGGTTCGCGCTCGGCTGGCTCGCCAGCGGCCAGCGCGGCTGACCCGGGAGCGCCCGTGTCACCGTCGTTGAAAACCCTCCGCGAGACCGCGGATCTGCGCCACCTGCGCCAGATCATCGCCGGTCTCGACGAAGGCGTGATCCTGATCGATCCCGACGAGACCCTGTTGTGGGCCAATGCTGCGGCGCTGGCGATGCATGGGGTCGAGCGGCTCGAGGACCTCGGCGACACCGTCGACGCGTATCGCGCGCGCTTCCAGCTGCGCTACCGCAACAACCACCGGCTCGAGGCCGACGACTATCCGATCGAGCGGGTGGTGGCGGGCGACTCCTTCTCCGAAGTGGTGGTCGAGGTCACCGTCGCGGGCGAGAGCGAGCCGCGCTGGGTCCACCAGGTGCGCAGCCTCGTGCTCAACGACGGCGACGAGGACGCGCCGTCGTGCGTGGTGCTGGTGATCCAGGACGTCACCGCGCGCTACGAGGCGGAGGACCGGTTCGAGCAGTCGTTCAACGCGAACCCGGCACCGGCGGTGATCTGTCGGCTCGCCGACCTCCGATACGTCAAGGTCAACCAGGGCTTCCTCGAGATGACGGGTCACACGCGCGACCAAGTGCTGTGCAAGACCGTCTACGACATCGACGTGCTGCGCCGCGCCGACCGCCGCGAGCTCGCCAAGGAGCGGCTCGCCGTGGGGCGCACGATCCCGCAGATGGAGGCCGAGCTCGATCTGCCAGGCGGCGGCACCAAGCTGGTGATCGTCGCCGGCCAGCCGATCGACATGGGCGACCAGCCCTGCATGCTGTTCACCTTCGCCGACCTCGAGCCGCGGCGGAAGGCGGAGTCGCAGCTGCGCCACAGCGAGGAGCGCTTCACCCGTACCTTCCAGATGGCGCCGGTACCGATGGCGATCGGCGCGCGCGACGGCCATCTTCTGTGCGAGGTCAACGCCAGCTTCACGGCGCTGACCGGCTATGCCGCGACCGAGATCATCGGTCGCTCGCTCGCCGACGCCGGCCTGTGGTCGAGCGACGCGGTGCGCGCCAGCATCGAGGCTGTGATCGAGGACGGACGCGACCTGCGCGCGCACGAGGCGCGCATCACCGCGAAGGACGGCGGCGCGATCGACTGCCTCGTCTCGACCGAGGCGATCACACTCGGCGACGATGCCTGCCTGCTCTGGGCCTTCCAGGACATCACCCAGCGCAAGGCGACCGAGCTCGAACTGGTCGAGGCGATCGAGGCGGTGATGAAGGACACCAGCTGGTTCAGCCGCTCGATCATGGACAAATTGGCGCGACTGCGCGCGCCCCAGCCTGATCTGGGCGGGGCGGGGATCGACGACCTCACCGCACGCGAGCGCGAGGTGCTGGCGCTGATCTGCCGTGGGCTCGATGACAAGTCGATCGCGCGCTCGCTGGGCGTCTCCGGCAACACCGTGCGCAACCATGTCGCGCGGATCTACGCCAAGATCGGGGTCAATCGCCGCACCGCGGCCGCTGCCTGGGCACGCGCGCGCGGGTTCGAGAGCGAGACGGTCGCGGTCGGGCCGCGGGAGGTGTCGGCATGACGAAGAATCCCGAACGGGGCGAGGCGGCCGACCGTCGTCGCGCCAAGGGAGCGGCACGCGAGGCGATCGGCAAGCTGATCGGCGATGATGCCGCAGTGCGCGAGGGGCGCGCGCAACAGGAGGAGGCGGGGTGCACGCCCGACCCCGCCCGCGAACCGACAGAACAGGAGTGACTATGACGACGAATGTGACGGGCGGCTACGCGCCGCTGGACGAGAGGGCCGTCGCGCGCGCCGGCACGCGCGTGTCCTGGGGCGCGATCTTCGCGGGCGTGGTGCTGGCGGTGGCGGTACAGCTGCTGCTCGGCATCTTGGGCACCGGCATCGGCCTCTCGATGGTCGACCCGGTCGAGGGCACGACGCCGGGCGCGACCGGGTTCGGCATCGGCGCGGGGCTCTACTGGCTGATCACCACGGTCGTCGCGCTCGGCGCGGGCGGCTATGCCGCGGCGCGGCTGTCGGGCGTGACGGAGCGGTTCGACGCGCTCGTCCACGGGCTGGTCGTGTGGGGCGTCACGCTGATCCTCACCCTCTACCTGCTCACCTCCGCGGTGGGCGGCATCATCGGCGGCGCGTTCCGTACGGTCGGCGCGGTTGCCGGCGCGGCGGGTTCGACCGTCGGCGCGGCGGCACCGAAGGTGGCGCAGATCGCGGGCATCGACCAGGGCGACGTGCGCGAAGAGGCATCGGCCTATCTCGCCGACGCGCCCAGCGACCCGGCGCAGATGACGCCGGAGCAGGCGCCGAAGGAGATCGCCAAACAGCTCCCGGCGCTGGCACGCGGCGGCACCGATGGCGCGCGCGCCGAGGGCCGCATCGTCGACATCGTCGCGGCGCAGCGCAAGATCAGCCGCGCCGAGGCGCAGGCGCAGGTCACTCGCGCCAAGCAGGACGTCGTCAAGGCGAAGAACGACGCGGTGCAGACCGCCAAGTCCGCCACCGACGCCGCCGCCGGTGCTGCCGCCGGCACCTCCTTCATCCTCGTGCTCGCGCTGCTCGCCGGCGCCGGCGCGGCCGCGTTCGGCGCGACGACGGCGACTCGCCGCCGTCTGCGCTGATGATCGGCGGCGGGCCGGCGTATCGGGCCCGCCGCCCTCTTTCTGCAAGGAGCCTGCTATGACCAAGACGATCGGCCTGGGCATCGGCCTCGGCGCACTGCTCGCGCTCACCGCCTGCAACACCGTGCATGGGGCGGGCAAGGATCTCGAGTCGGCGGGTAATGCCGTGTCCGACGCGTCGGGGACCAGCAAGAAGAAGTGATCGCCGCCTGCCCGCGCGATAGGGGCAGCCGGGTCGCGTCGACGGGCGCGACCCGGCCGCTCGCGTCACGTCGAGGCGACGCGGCCGCTTCCCGCCGCGACCCGGCTGCGCCAAAGACGGCATAGCGCCGCGTCCCCCGCGGCAGGGGGCGAGCGGTTGATCAACGAGCATACGATCCGCGACGTGGTCATCCTCGGCGGCGGCACCGCGGGCTGGATGGCAGCGGCGGCGCTGTCGCGCTTCCTCGATAACGGCGTGACGCGAGTCACGCTGGTCGAGTCGGAGGAGATCGGGACCGTCGGCGTGGGAGAGGCGACGATCCCGCCGCTCATCACCTTCAACCAGATGCTCGGCATCGACGAGGACGACTTCCTGCGCGCCACGGCGGGGACGTTCAAGCTCGGCATCGAGTTCGTCGACTGGGGCGCGCTGGGCGAGCGCTATCTGCACCCGTTCGGCGCACACGGTCGCGACCTGCAGGGCATCCACTTCCACCAGCTCTGGCTGCGCACGGCGCGGCGCGCGCGCGAGGCCGGCGGCGCCGTGCCCGATATCGCTGATTGGGCGGTCAGCGGCGTCGCCGCGCGCGCGGGTCGCTTCGCGCGGCCCGCACCGGACTCGCCCGCGCCGCTGCGCGACCTGCGCTACGCCTTCCACTTCGACGCGGCACGCTACGCCTCTTTCCTGCGCCGCTACGCCGAGGCGGCGGGCGCGACACGAGTCGACGGGTGCGTCGTGTCGGTCCGCCGCGACGCCGCGACCGGGCAGGTCGCCGCGCTGCGCCTCGCCGACGGCCGTGAGGTGGCGGGCGAGCTGTTCGTCGACTGCTCCGGCTTCCGCGGGCTGCTGATCGAGGAGACACTGGCGACCGGCTATGAGGATTGGCGCCGCTGGCTGCCGTGCGATCGCGCGGTCGCGGTGCCCTGCGCGTTGCCGAGGGACCCCGAACCCTACACGCGCGCGACCGCGCGGCCGTTCGGCTGGCAGTGGCGCATCCCGCTGCAGCACCGGCTCGGCAACGGCTATGTCTACGCCAGCCGTTACCTCGACGACGACGCGGCCGAGGCGGCGCTGCTCGGCGCGCTCGAGGGGGAGCCGCAGGCAGCGCCGCGCCGCTTGTCGTTCGTCGCGGGGCGGCGGACGCTGGCGTGGAACGCCAATGTCGTGTCGCTGGGGCTGGCCAGCGGCTTCGTCGAGCCGCTCGAGTCGACCTCGATCCACCTCGTCCAGGCCGGCATCGCCAAGCTGATCGCGCTCTTCCCCGACCGCCGCTTCGATCGCGAGGAGCGCGACGAGTACAATCGCCACATGCGCGACCTCTACGAGGACGTGCGCGATTTCATCATCCTCCACTACAAAGCAACGCGGCGCGACGACACGCCGTTCTGGGACGCGGTGCGGACGATGGACGTGCCCGAGACGCTGCGGCGGCGGATGGCGCTGTTCGCAGGCAAGGGGCGGATCTTCCGCGACACCGCCGAGCTGTTCACCACCGCGAGCTGGGTAGCGGTGGGGCTCGGTCAAGGGCTGGTGCCGGCGGACTATGAGCCCGCAGTGGACGCGCTCGACGAGGCCAAGGTCGCCGCCGCTCTGCGCCAGATGCACGCCGCCGGCGCCGCCGCGGTGGCGACACTACCGACCCACGCGGATTATCTGCGTCGGTCGGGGCTCATGGCGGGGGCGGAATAGAGCCGCGGGGGCGGTCGTCTTCACGACTAGATGCGGGCTCGAGACGGAACATCGCGGTTCAACGCTAGCAGAAGGTTTAGCTGGGCGCCGCCCGCTTATCGTTTCACCCATCACTCCAGCAGCGTCAGCGGCAACCGCGGCGCGACCACCTCCCGCAGCACGAAGCCCGATTCCATCTGCGTGACCCCCGGAAGCCGCGACAGCTCCTCGCGGTGGATCCGCGCGAAGTCGCCGAGGTCGCGCGCCCGTATGGTCACCAGATAGTCGTAGCTGCCCGACATGAGGTCGCAGCGCACCACCGAGGGGCTCGCCGCGATCGCCTGCTCGAACGAGTCGAGCACGTCCTTGCGCTGGCTCTCCAGCGTCACCTTGATGTGGACGATCGTCGCGCAGCCCAGCTTGGCGAGGTCGAGCCGCGCGGCGTAACCGGTGATCACGCCAGCCTCCTCCAGTGCGCGCTGGCGCCGAGCGACCGCGGTGGCGGAACGCCCGATCGCCTCGGCGAGCGTTAAGGCGGTCGCGCGCGCGTTGCCGAGCAGCAGCGCGATCAGGCGGCGGTCGATTCGGTCGAGAGCGGTGGATTCCTGCGGCATGCTTCCCATTAGCGCATGAACTCGGTGCGCGGCCACCTGCGGACGGGCCTCTTCGCGCGGACTCGGCGCCGCCGACGCGCTATCCTTCGCGCAGGATAGAGGAGCCTGGAACATGCGCGTCGGCGTACCCAAGGAGATCAAGAACCACGAATATCGCGTCGGCCTGACGCCCGGCGCGGTGCGCGAATATGTCGCGCGTGGCCACGACGTGGTGGTGCAGACGGGCGCGGGGGCGGGCATCGCCGCCGACGACCAGGCCTATCGCGCCGCCGGTGCCGCGATCGTCGACACCGCCGAGGAGGTGTTCGCCACCGCGCAGATGATCGTCAAGGTCAAGGAGCCGCAGCCGAGCGAGTGGGTGCAGCTGCGTGAGGACCAGATCCTCTTCACCTATCTCCACCTCGCACCCGATCCTGAGCAGGCCAAGGGGCTGATGGCATCGGGCGTCACCGCGGTGGCCTATGAGACGGTGACCGACCGGCGCGGCCACCTGCCGCTGCTCGCGCCGATGAGCGAGGTCGCGGGGCGGCTGTCGATCGAGGCGGCGGGCACCGCGCTCAAGGCGGTCAACGGCGGGCGCGGCGTGCTGATCGGCGGCGTGCCGGGCGTGCAGCCGGCGCGGATCGTCGTGCTCGGCGGCGGCGTGGTCGGCACCCATGCCGCCCGCATGGCGGTTGGGCTCGGCGCCGAGGTGACCGTGATCGACCGCTCGATCCCGCGGCTGCGCGAGCTGGACGAGCTGTTCGGCGGGCGCGTGCGCACGCGAGTCTCGACGCTGGAGGCGATCGAGCATGAGGTGGCCGAGGCCGACGCGGTGATCGGCGCGGTGCTGATCCCGGGCGCGTCGGCGCCCAAGCTGGTGACCCGGCCGATGCTCGCGTTGATGAAGCCGCGCGCAGTGCTGGTCGACGTCGCGATCGACCAGGGCGGCTGCTTCGAGACCAGCCACGCCACCACGCATGCCGAGCCGACCTATGAGGTCGATGGCGTGATCCATTATTGCGTTGCCAACATGCCCGGCGCGGTGCCGCTCACCTCGAGCCACGCGCTCAACAATGCGACGCTGCCGTACGGCCTCGCGCTGGCCGACAAGGGCTATGCCGCGGCCGAGGCGGACGCCGGGCTGATGGAGGGCGTCAACGTGCGCGGCGGACGGATCGTCAACCGCGTCGTGGCGGAGGCGCTCGGCCAAGGGTGAGGCCAAGGCGCGCTTCGCCGCGCCACCGTGACCTTCGTGCGTGCGGGGTCGGTATACCGCCGACCCCCAAGCTCGGTCTTGTTGCGCGCGTCGCGATGACCGGCGCGCGGGCATGAGCCTCGCCGCGCCCGCATCCTTCGACAAGCGCGACCCCACGCCCTATATCCGGCAGCGATGGCCGAATCCCTCGATCTCGAGACCCCGCCGCCGCCCGCGGGCGCACAGCCCTATCGCGTGCTGGCGCGCAAATATCGCCCGCAGTCGTTCAAGGCGCTGATCGGCCAGGACGCGATGGTGCAGACGCTCGCCAATGCGATCAAGCGCGACCGCATCGCGCACGCCTTCCTGCTCACCGGTGTCCGCGGCGTCGGCAAGACCTCGACCGCGCGGCTGATCGCCAAGGCGCTCAACTGCGTCGGTCCCGACGGGCAGGGCGGCCCGACGATCGACCCGTGCGGCGTATGCGAACCGTGCCGCGCGATCGCCGAGGGGCGCCATATCGACGTGATCGAGATGGACGCCGCCAGCCACACCGGCATCGACGACGTGCGCGAGATCATCGAGGCGTCGCGCTACGCCGCGGTTTCGGCGCGCTACAAGATCTACATCGTCGACGAGGTCCACATGCTGTCGAAGGCGGCCTTTAACGGGCTGCTCAAGACGCTCGAGGAGCCGCCCGCGCACGTCAAGTTCCTGTTCGCCACCACCGAGGTGAACAAGGTGCCGGTCACCGTGCTGTCGCGCTGCCAGCGCTTCGACCTCCGCCGCATCCCCGCGACCCTGCTCGCTGATCATTTCGCGCGCGTGGTCGAGGCCGAGGGCGCGCTGGCCGAGCCCGAGGCGCTGGCGCTGATCGCGCGCGCCGCGGAAGGCTCGGCGCGCGACGGGCTGTCGATCCTCGACCAGGCGATCGCGCACGCCGACCTGGCCGGCGGCGGCGTCAGCGCCGACGCGGTGCGCGAGATGCTCGGCCTGTCCGACCGCAGCGCGGTGCGCGACCTGCTCGGGCTGGTGCTGGCGGGCGACGCGCCGGGAGCGCTCGCCGCACTGCGGCGCCAGTACGATCTCGGCGTCGACCCGCTCGGCGTGATCCGCGCCCTGCTCGAGGCGGTGCACGGCGTCACCCAGGTCAAGGTCGGCGCGCCCGATGATATGGCGCAGCCCGCCGAGGAGCGCGCCGCCTATCGCGACTGGGCCGACAAGCTGTCGTTCCCGCTGCTCCACCGCCTGTGGCAGCTGTTTCTCAAGGGGCATGAGGAGGTCCAGCGCGCCGCGCTGCCGATCGAGACCGCCGAGATGGCGCTGCTGCGCGCGATCCACGCCTCGACGCTGCCCGATCCGGGCGAGCTGGCGCGCCGGCTCGCGGGCGGGGCGATGCCGGCGCCCGCCGCCGCACCGGTGGCGCCGCCCGCACCGCCGTCGCCGGCGGACCGCGTACCGAGCGAGTTCGCGGGCGTGCTCGCGCTGCTCGACGACCTCAACAAGCTCGAGCTGCTCGTCCGCCTCAAGCGCGGCGCCAGCCTGGTCCGCTACGCCCCGCCCGAGATCGTACTGAGCGGCGCGCGTCCGCTCTCCACTGACACGCTGACCGAACTCGCCGCGGTGCTGCGCGAGGCGACCGGCATGCCGTGGAAGATCGCGGTCGCGGATGCACCCGGCGCGCCGACGATGTTCGAGGCGGAGCAGGACGCGGTGCAGGCGCGCCACGATGCGGCGCGCGCGCATCCGATCGTCGCGGCCGCGTTCGAGGCTTTTCCCGAGGCCGAACTGATCGACCCCAAACCAGCCAAGCGGAGTATCACGTGAAGGATCTCAACGACATCCTGGCGATGGCCCAGAACGTTCAGAACGAACTGCAGAAGGCGCAGGACAGCCTCGACACGATCGAGGTGGAGGGCGTCGCCGGCGGCGGGCTGGTCAAGGTCCGCGCCTCGGCGAAGGGGCGGATCATCGGCGTCGCGATCGACGACTCGCTGATCGTGCCCTCGGAGAAGCAGATGCTCGAGGACCTCGTCGCCGCCGCGTTCAACGACGCGCGGACCAAGGCGGACGCGGTCTCCTCGACTGAAATGTCGAAGATGACCAGCGGTCTGCCGCTGCCGCCGGGGTTCAAGCTACCGTTCTGAGGCGGGACAGTCGGATTGTTGCGCGGCGGGAACAAGCGCCCGTCGCTCGCATTCCTTCGCTCACTCAGGTGAGAGGAGGATGCCATGAGCGACGACCGCGTAATCCAGACCCCGCACACGACGGTGATCGAGCGTCGCGGCGGCGGCGGCGTGCTGATCGGGCTGGCGGTGCTGCTGGCGGTGATCGTCGGCGCCTATCTGCTGCTCGTCCGCAACGATAGTGAGGTCGCCAAGAACAACGCGATCACCTCGGCGGCGAAGAGCGTCGGCGACACCGCCGACAAAGCTGGCGCCGCCGTGGATCGCGCCGCGAAGTAACGGAATCGTGGCGGCTCTGAGAAGTGACCGCACCTCAGTTGGCAGCGTCATCCTGCACTTGTTTCAGGACCCACCGTGTCGCGAGCACCTCGGTTCCTGAGAGTGAGGCGAGGTGGATCCCGGACCAAGTCCGGGATGACGGAGATAGAGTGGGCCAAGGTTGCGCCTAAGCCTCCACGCCACGCCTCATCGCAGGCAAGCGTCCAGCCCGTTGCGGCGCACCACCCCGACGTAGCGCGCCAGCCGGTCGCCGTGCCGGCGCACGAAGCCGCTCGGGTCGATCGCGGCGCGCTTCTTGGGCAGTGGCAGCACCGCGGCGATCCGTCCCGCCTCGATCGGGCTCAGCCGCTCGGCCGAGTGGCGGAAATAGCGGATCGAGCCCGCCTCGACGCCGTAGGTGCCGATCCCGGTCTCGGCGACGTTGAGATAGACTTCCATGATCCGGCGCTTGCCCCAGAATGTCTCGATCAGCAGCGTGAACCACGCCTCCAGCGCCTTGCGGACATAGCCGCCGCCCTGGACCAGGAAGACGTTCTTGGCGGTCTGCTGGCTGATGGTGGAGCCGCCTCGGATGCGCTTGCCCTCGGCATTGTGCATGGCCGCGCCCGCGATCGCGCCCCAGTCGAAGCCGTGGTGCGTGCAGAACTTGCTGTCCTCGCCGGCGATCGCGGCGCGGGGCATGTCGGGGTCGATCGCGGCGAGGGGACGCCACTCCTTGGTGACGCCGCGTCCGGCGAACAGGTCGCCCGCCATGGTCAGCGTGAACGGCACTGGCACGACGGCGTAGAGGAGCACCCAGGCGACCGAGACCAGGATGAAGCCGAGGACGAGCTTGAGCAGGAGCCGGAGCAGGCGGAACATGTGACGCGTGGTAGCGGGCCCGCGTGGCGGTGAGAAGCATGGAGAGAGGCTGTCAGTGTACTGACGCCTTCACACCTCGCCGAGGATCGCCCGCGCCGCCGCCATCCCGGTCTCATATGCCCCGTGCGCGGTCGAGAAATCGTGCGGCGAGCAGGCCTCCCCCGCGAAATACAGCCGCGCGTCGACCGGCGCCGCGAGCACCGCGCGCGCACCGGCGTGGCCGACCGCCGCGTGCGAGTAGCTGCCCCCGATCCACGGCTCGTGCCGCCAGCGGGTCGCGGTGACCGGATGGAGCCGCGCGCGCCACTCACCGCCGAGCAGCGCGACCAGCTCGTCGACGACGAAGGCGGCAGCGGCGTCCGAGTCCTCCAGCGCGTCGGCGGTCGGGCCGCCGAGGAAGCTCTCGATCAGCGGGTAGCCGAAGGGCGACAGGCGATGGGTCGCAGTATCCGCCGAATGGGGATTGCCCATCAGGTGCGAGTCGGCGGGCCAGTCGGGCCGGTCGACGCGCAGCATCACCTTGTCGGCGACGCCGAGTGGCAGCCCGGCCGCGGCGCCGACCTTGTCGGCCAGCGGGGGCTCGAAGGCGATCCCGCCGCGCGCCAGCACCGGGGTCGGGACCGTCACGACCACCGCCTCGGTCTCGATCGTTCCGGCCGCGCTCTCGACACGTAGGCGCGCGCCGCGGTGATCGACCCGCGTCACAGCGCAGCCGAGCCGCACCGGCAGCCCACGCGCATGATCTGCGATCAGCGTGCCGTAACCCTCGCGCACCGCCCAATTGTCCTCCGTCGCGGCATCCTCATAGGCGAGCCAGTCATGGAGCGAGACGTCGTCGATCGCGGCGCCGTTGGCGAAGCGCGAGATGGCGTCGAGCAGCGGCCGCCAGCGCTCATCCGACGGCACCGCCGCGCCCAGCGCGCGATCGGGCGCTGCCGCCAAGGCATGAGCGGCCGCCGTCATCCGCTCGCGTGCGGCGTTGGCGGCACGATGATCGTCGCGCGGAAAGCCGAGGTCGCGCCACTGTTCGCCCCAGCGCGCGGTGTCGGTCGCGACGGTGAAGCCGCGCGCGCGCGCGATCCCGGTCCAAGGATTGCGTCCGGCGGAGTGGAGCCAGCCGCAGCCGAGGTCCAGCGTCGCCTTCCCGATCGCGATGCTATGGGCGCGCCCGCCGAGCCGATCGCCCGCCTCGAGCAGCAACACGTCGCGACCGGCGTCGTGAAGGTGGCGCGCCGCGGCGATGCCGGCGGCCCCGCCGCCGACGATCACCGCATCCGCGCCGCGCGCCACGTCAGGCGGTCAGCAGCCGCTTCTCGCCCGCCAGCCGCATCATCGCGCGCTGGAGCTTCTCGAACGCGCGCACCTCGATCTGGCGGACGCGCTCGCGGCTGACGCCATAGACCTGGCTCAGCTCCTCCAGCGTCTTGGGATCGTCGGTGAGACGCCGCTCGGTAAGAATGTGCTTCTCGCGATCGTTGAGGTCGCTCATCGCGTTGACCAGCATGTCGTGGCGCACGTCCGCCTCCTGCTGGTCGGCGACGACCTTGTCCTGCAGCGGCGCGTCGTCCTGCAACCAGTCCTGCCACTGGCCCTCGCCGTCCTCGCGCATCGAGACGTTGAGCGAGGTGTCGCCCCCCATCGCCATGCGGCGGTTCATGCTGACCACGTCGGCCTCGGTGACGCCGAGATCGGTCGCGATCTTCTGCACGTCCTCGGGACGAAGGTCGCCGTCCTCGAACGCGTCGAGCCGCGCCTTCATGCGGCGGAGATTGAAGAAGAGCTTCTTCTGCGCCGCGGTGGTGCCCATCTTCACCAGACTCCACGAGCGCAGGATGAATTCCTGGATCGAGGCGCGGATCCACCACATCGCATAGGTGGCGAGGCGGAAGCCGCGATCGGGCTCGAACTTCTTCACGCCCTGCATCAGCCCGATATTGCCCTCGGAGATCAGCTCGCTGACGGGCAGGCCATAGCCGCGATAGCCCATCGCGATCTTGGCGACGAGGCGCAGGTGGCTGGTGACGAGCTGCGCCGCCGCCTCGGTATCACCATGCTCCTGGAAGCGCTTGGCGAGCATATATTCCTGCTCGGGCGCCAGGATCGGGAATTTCTTGATCTCGGCGAGATAGCGGTTGAGGCTCTGCTCCCCGCCGAGCGCAGGGATCGTCGCCGGGACGTTGCTGCGTGCTGCCATGATCCTTGATCTCCCTTCCTGGCGGGAAACGCGACGATGTCCGGACTAGTGCCAGACGGCATGCGCTTCGCACCTATACGACGAGCTGACTGAACAGTTCCTGCATGTCCCGCGGCATCGCACTGTCGAACGACAGCGCGTCGCCAGTGATCGGGTGGATGAACCCGAGGCGG
The DNA here is from genome assembly GCF_014193405.1 of Sphingomonas sp. BK069. Taxonomy (NCBI): domain Bacteria; kingdom Pseudomonadati; phylum Pseudomonadota; class Alphaproteobacteria; order Sphingomonadales; family Sphingomonadaceae; genus Sphingomonas; species Sphingomonas sp. BK069. Next base: position 518,535 of record NZ_JACHZH010000001.1, read on the forward strand.
GCGGCGTGCAAGGCCTGGCGGCGGAAACCGAGCGTTTCGATCACGCCGCGATGTGCTGGTTTCGTTCTACCGTAAACGGGGTCGCCCAGCAAGGCGTGGCCGAGCGACGCCATGTGGACGCGCACCTGGTGAGTCCGCCCGGTCTCGAGCCGGCACTCGACCAACGCTGCGTCGCGCAGCGGCTGGAGCAGCGAATAGTGGGTCACCGCCCGCTTGCCACCGGCGACGATCGCGACCTTCTTGCGGTTGGCGGCCGACCGCGCGAGCGGCGCGTCGACGCTGCCTGCCGCCGGCATCGGCCGGCCATTGACGATCGCGCGGTAGCGACGATCGATGGTGTGCGCGGCGAACTGCTTGGCGAGGCCCTCATGCGCGCGGTCGGTCTTGGCCGCCACCATCAGCCCCGACGTATCCTTGTCGATGCGATGCACGATCCCCGGCCGTGCCACGCCGCCGATCCCGGAGAGCGACCCGCCGCAATGGTGGAGCAGCGCATTGACCAGCGTACCGTCGAGGTTGCCCGCCGCCGGGTGGACGACCAGACCGGCAGGCTTGTCGACGACGATGAGGTGATCGTCCTCGTACGCGACAACCAGCGGGATGTTCTGCGCCTCGTTGTGCGCGGGGGCGGGGGCAGGGACCGCGACCGCATAGGCGTCGCCCGCGCGCGACTTGCGCGACGGATCGCGCACCGCCGCGCCGTCCTGCGTCACCTGACCCGCGTTGATCAGCACCTTGAGCCGCTCGCGCGACAGCGTCGGCACCGCCTCCGCGAGCGCACGATCGAGCCGCCACCCGTCCGAGGAGGGTGCGATCGTCGCTGAGATGATGGAAACCCCCCGGTCCATTGCTCCATGCTATGTGGCGACGATGGTCGATATTTCAATCCGCCTGCGTGACGAACTGATCGCAGCCGCGGCCGGCAGCGCCGACGAGGTCTGCGGTCTGCTGCTCGGTCGCGGGGAGCACGTGGAGCGGGCGCTGCCGTGCCGCAACGTCGCCGCGACCCCGGCGACGCGCTTCGAGCTCGATCCCGCCGCGCTGCTCGCGGCGCATCGCGCGGCGCGCGCCGGCGCACCGGCGGTGCTCGGCCATTACCATTCGCACCCGAGCGGTGACGCGAGTCCCTCGCCGCGCGACGCCGCCGACGCCATACCCGACGGCAGCCTGTGGCTCATCGTGGCGGGCGAGGCGGTGACAGCATGGCGCGCGGTCGAAGACGGCGCGCTGCACGGCCGCTTCGTTCCGGTCGCGATGCGCGACGACGGTTGCGGAGCCGGGCACGAGCCGCCACAAGGCGGCGACGCCCCCCGCGCGGAGTAATTCCTCGACATGACGATCAGCCCGGTCGACTTCGCCTCCCTGCTGTGCTCGCGCCTGTGCCACGACCTGCTCTCTCCGGTCGGCGCGCTCAACAACGGGCTGGAGCTGCTCAACGACGAGACCGATCCCGAGATGCGCGCGCGCTGCCTCGAGCTGCTCAACGAGAGCGCGCGGGTGTCCGCCAACAAGCTCAAGTTCTTCCGCCTGGCGTTCGGCGCGGCGGGGGGCTTCGGCGAGCGGGTCGACGTGCGCGAGGCGCGTCAGGCGGTGGAGGGGCTGCTCGGTGACAACAAGCGGCTGCAACTGCAATGGCTGATCGAGGAGCCCGAGCTGCCCAAGGCGGCGGTGAAGGTGCTGCTCAATCTCGCGCTGATCGCGGGCGACACCTTGGTGCGGGGCGGCACGGTCACGATCGGGGTGGAGGAGAGCGCCGAGACGACCGAGATCGTGCTGCGCGCCGAGGGTCCTCGGCTGGTGCTCGACCCCGAGCTGCGCGCGACGCTGACCGACGGCGCGAACGGCGCGGCGATCACCCCGCGGGCGGCGGCGGCGTTCCTGGTCAATACGATAGCGGCCGAGGCGGGCGGCTCGGTGATGGTGAGCGACGCGGTCGACGGGACCTTGCTATTCGGCGCGGCGCTGCCGAATAGATAAAAGTCGCCTCTCCGGCTCAACTCGGCGAGCCGCGACGACAAGCCGTTGAGCGGAGGGATTGAAACGGCTGACCCATACAGGCGCTAAAGGAACAACGCGGGAACGGGGTTCGCTCTAAAATGATCATGCATCCGACCGTGCGGATGTGAGATCTTTTGGGGCGAAATTTATGATGCGACGGACAACGATGGCGACCGCGATGATGCTGGCGCTGATGCTCAGCGGCTGCGGTGACGACGGCAAGGATGCCCAGGCGTCCGCCACGGCAAGCAGCAAGAAGGCTGGAACGACGACCCCAGCACCGGCGCCTTCGCCCACGCCGCAGACCTACTCGTACGACAAGGCCGCCAATCTCACGATCGATCGGACCTTCAAAGGGTATGACCGATTCTCGTCCACCGCCGTGGACGGTAAATTCAAGACCGCAGAGTTTTCATCGTCTGATAGTGCTGCCACTTCCTTCGTAAAAGGTGAAAGTAAGATCACCTTTGCCGACAGCGCCGATCTTCCCAACGGTGGTGTATTCTCGTTTCCTGGGATCAGCGGTGGGGCGGGAATACACATTCAAAGCGGTGGACAACTAGTGGCGCTCGAATTACCGAGTGCACTGTCATCGTACCAGTATTTCCTGTTCGCCGAGTATGCTGACGCCGGCACGTATCGCCACTTCGTCATCGGTGCGCCGACCAACCCGGCCGAGATCAACGGTACGGGAACGCTCACCTATGCCGCTCTCATCGGAGAGGAAGGAAACAAGTTGGGCGTCAAGCCTGCGCCGCTCACCGTCGATCTGGCGAAGAGCACGATCGGCGGCACCATCCCGCTGATCCATGACGGCGGTCAGGCGACGGATGTCGTGCTCACCGGGTCAATCGACGCGACGAAGCACATCAAGGGCACGTTCCAGAGCAGCGACGGCAAGGTGACGGGCGAGTTCCGTGGGCGGCCGTTCGGCCCCGGCGGCAAGGAGCTGGCGATGGTCGTCGCTGTGAAAAAGGACGACGGCACACTCGCCTCGTTCCGCCTCACGGGGACGCTCAAGTAGGAGCCTCGCGGCGCGGCCTCGGCTCCGCCGGCGCCGCGCCTTCCTTCAGTAAACACCCTTTTAACCGCCGCCGTGCCATGCCCCGCTCGCCGACACGACGCGACGGGGCCGCATGGACGATCTGCTGCAGGAATTTATCGCCGAAACGCGCGAGACGCTCGAGGCGCTCTCGGGCGAGATCGTCGGCTGGGAGGCCGATCCGAGCGACCGCGCGCGGCTCGATTCGATCTTCCGCTTCGTCCACACCATCAAGGGCAGCTGCGGCTTCCTCGACCTGCCGCGGCTCGCCCGACTCAGCCACGCCGCCGAGGACGCGCTCGCCGCGGTCCGCGGCGGTGACCGGGTGCCCGACAGCGCGCTCGTCAGCGCCATCCTCGCGATCATCGACCGGATCGGCGACCTGGTCGAGGCGATCGACGCGGGCGAGTCGCTCGACGATGGCGGCGAGGCGCTGCTGATCGCCGCGCTCGACGCCGTTCCCGCCGCCGCCACATCCGCCGTCGCGGTCCCGAGCACGGCGACGCCGCCCGACCCCTCGATGCTCGCCGCTACCGCGCAGCGCGCCGGGCACAAGCGCTCGGTGCGGCTCTCGGTCGACCTGCTCGACCGCATGATGAGCGGCGTGTCCGACATGGTGCTGGCGCGCAACCAGCTCGCACGCCACCTGCGCCTGATCGAGGACCCGCGGCTGGAAGCCATGCTCGAGCGGCTCAGCCTGTCGGTCGACGAGCTGCGCGACACCGTTACCCGCACCCGCATGCAGCGCGTCGAGGCGCTCTTCTCGGCGCTGCCGCGGCTGGCGCGCGACTCCGCCTCCTCGCTCGGGAAAGCGGTGTCGCTGGTGATCGAGGGCGGCGACGTCGAGCTCGACCGCGAGATGATCGAGCTGCTGCGCGATCCGCTCGTTCATATCGTCCGCAACGCGGTCGATCACGGGCTGGAGGACCGCGCCGATCGCATCCTCGCAGGCAAGCCCGGCACCGGCGAGCTGCGCGTGGTCGCGCGACAGGCGGGCAACCTCATCATCATCGACATCGTCGACGACGGCCGCGGCGTCGACACCGACCGGCTCATCGCCAAGATCCTGCGCGACCAGCCGTCGCGCGCCGCCGAGCTGCGCGGGCTCGACGAGGAGGCACGGCTGCGACTGATCTTCGAGCCCGGCCTGTCCTCGCGCGACGAGGTCACCGCGCTGTCGGGCCGCGGCGTCGGGATGGATGTGGTCAAGGCGAATGTCGAACAGGCCGGCGGGCGCATCTCGCTGGTCAACCGTCCGGGGCAGGGGCTCACCGTATCGCTCGAGGTGCCGCTGACGCTCGCCATCCTCAACGCGGTGCTGGTCGACGCCGCGGGCACGCGCTTCGCGGTGCCGCGCCAGTCGGTCGACGAGATCGTCGCGGTCGACGGCGGCGCGGTGCGGGTCGATCGCGTCGGGACGGGTTCGATCGTGCTGCTGCGCGGCCAGCGGTTGCCGATGGTCGAGCTGGGCGACCTGCTCGATCGCGCGCCCGCCGAGCCGCCGCGCTATCTCGCCATCGTCTCCCTGCGCGAGGGCCGCTTCGCGCTCGCACTCGACGGCGTGCGCGACACGCAGGAGCTCGTCGTCAAGCCCGCCGCGCCCGCGGTGATGCGCGCGGGCCTCTACGCCGGGCAGATGCTGCCCGACGATGGTCTGCCGATCCTGCTGCTCGACTGTTCCGGCATCGCCGCCAAGGCGGGGTTGACCTTCGAGCAGGCCCAGGCGCAGGCCTCCGCCTCCGTCGCGGTCGAGCCGGTGCGGGCCTTGCTCTTCCTCGACGTCGACGGCGAGCGCCGCCTGATCGTGTCCGACGCGGTCGACCGGATCGAGAAGGTCGCCGCCGGCGCGGTGCGCTCGCTCGCGGGCGGCACCTGGCTGACCATCGACGGCCGCTCGGTGCCGGTCTGGGCGGGCCAGGGGGTGGTCGCTGAGACCGTGCGAACCGTGCTGCGGCTCCAGGCCGACGGTCTCGAGCTCGCCTATCCCGTGGAGGAGGCGGTCGAGATCGTGCCGCTGCCCGACGAACTGTCGCCCGCCGCCGATCCGCACGGCATCATCGCGGGGCTGGCGGTGGTCGCGGGCGAGCCGATCGAAATGGTCGACCCGCTCGCGCTGTTCGCCGCCTTGCCCGTCGCGGCCGAGCGTCCGCTCTGCCTGCTCCACGGCAGCGAGGGTGCATGGATGGAGGCCTTCCTCAAACCGACGATCGAGCAGGCCGGCTACCGGGTGGTCCGCGCGGTCAACCCGGGCGAGCGCCCCGCCATCGCGCTCGCCATCGACGAGGAAGCCGACAGCGCGCCGGTGCCCGCGCTGCGGCTCAGCCGCTCGCGCGGCCAGCCACTCTACCGTTACGATCGCGGCGCGCTGATCGCCGCGCTGAAGGAGCATCGCGCATGATCGGATCGCTGCAACTCGTGGCGCGGATCGGCGGCTGCGGCGTGCTGTTCGACGCCGAGCGGGTCGATTCGGTGGTCGAGGTCGGCGCGGTGGTGCCCGCGCCCGGCGCCGCCGCCTCGGTGATCGGGCTGGCGGCGATGCGGAGCCGCGTCGCCACCGTGCTGGATGTGCGCACGCTGCTCGGGGTCGCTCGCTGTCCCGACGAGACGCGTCGCGAGGGTGGCCGCGCCGTGGCGACGATCGTCGACGGCCATCTCTACGCCATCGCCGTCGACTCGCTCGAGGACGTCTCCACCTTCCAGCTCGGCGCTGCGCCAGCGGGGCTGGACACCGCTGGCGAGTGGGATTTCGTCACCGGCATCGGCGAGGGGCAGCAGGAGACGTTGCTGGCGCTCGACGTCGATCGGCTGGTCGCGCGCGCCAGCGCGCTGGCCTGACCGGGCCAAGCCAGGGGGCGAGCGTCTCCGGTTCGTCATGCCGGGCTTGGCCCGGCATCCATGGCGCCGCGCACTCTTCCGGCTTCACGCAAGCGCGAGCATGGATCCCGGATCACGTCCGGGATGGCGGATGAAACTGAATCCGCGGTGTCATCCATTCAGTGCCCTGTGACACCGCGACCGGAACAACTTTCCCGTCGCCGTTAACGTCAAACTTACCCCTCGCGCGGCACAAGCAGGCCACGCTTGGTATCGCAGGACCGCCCCATGAGAACTTGCCTGATCGTCGATGACTCCAAGGTGATCCGCAAGGTCGCCCGGCATATCCTGGAGACGCTCGACTTCACCGTCGCGGAGGCGGGGGACGGCCGCGAGGCGCTCACCGCCTGCCGCGCCTCCTGCCCCGACGTCATCCTGCTCGACTGGAACATGCCCGTGATGAGCGGCATGGAGTTCCTCCGCGCGCTCGGCGACGAGCCGCTGCCCGCGCGCCCGAAGGTGGTGTTCTGCACCACCGAGAACGGCATGGCGCACATCCGCGCGGCGATCGAGGCCGGCGCCGACGAATATGTGATGAAGCCGTTCGATCGCGAGACGCTGCAGAGCAAACTCCAGATCGTCGGCGTCGCCTGACGCCGACGCCCGCCGCACCCGCGCCGATCGCTGCCATGCCGCAGTTCGCGTCCTCTCTGGCCTCGTCGCGCGGCGCGGCGCCGCGCGTGCTGATCGTCGACGATTCGGCGGTCGCGCGCGCCGCCCTCGGTCGCTACATCGAGGCGAGCGGCCGGTTCGAGCTGGCCGGCGCGGTCGGCGACGCCTCGCGCGCGCTCGCCTTCCTGGCGACGCAGCGGGTCGACGTGATCCTGCTCGATCTCGAGATGCCGCGACAGAGCGGGATCGACGCGCTGCCGCAGCTGCTCGTCGCCGGGGCCGGCGCACGCGTGCTGATCGTGTCGAGCACCGCGGCGGAGGGCGCCGAGGTCACGATGCGCGCGCTCGCGCTCGGCGCGGCCGACACGTTGGTCAAGCCTGTCGCGGGTGCCTTCGCCAGCCGCTTCGGCGACACCCTGCTGGCGCGGCTCGACGTGCTCGCCGCCCCTGCTGCGCCGGCCGGCGCGGTGGCCGTGATCGAACCGGCGCGCCGCGGCTTCGCTCCCGCGACGCTCGTACCGGCGGCGCCCGCCTTCGAAGCGATCGCGATCGGCGCTTCCACCGGCGGCATCCACGCGCTCGCCTCGCTGCTCGCCGAGGTGCCCGCCGCGGTGACCCAGCCGATCCTGGTCACGCAGCACCTGCCGCCGTCCTTCTCGCCCTACTTCGCCGCCCAGGTCGGCGTCTCGGCGAAGCGCCCTAGCGTCATCGCGCAGGATCATGGCCGCGTCCGCGCCGGCGAAGTGGTGATCGCGCCGGGCAACGCCCACCTCGTCGCGCACGCGCTCCACGACGGCGGGGCGGCCACGCGGCTGTCGCAGGCGCCCGCGCCGACCGGCAATTTGCCCTCGGTCGATCCGATGTTCGCGAGCCTCGCCGCGGTCTACGGCCCGCGCCTGCTCGCGATCGTGCTGAGCGGCATGGGCCGCGACGGGCTCGAGGGCGCGCGTGCGGTGCGCGACGCGGGCGGCACCGTGCTGGTGCAGGATCGCGGCAGCTCGGTGGTGTGGGGCATGCCGGGCGCGGTCGCCAAGGCTGGCCTGGCGCAGGGCGTGATGTCGCCCGCCGAGCTCGGCGCGATGATCGCTGCGGGGGGCGGGCGGTGAGCGCGGCGGCGCAGGGACAGCCGACGATCGACGCGGGCTCGGCGCAGGTCTTCGCCGCGCTGCTCGAGGCGCGCACCGGCCAGCGCATTGCCGCCGGCCGCAGCTGGAAATTCGACGCCGCGCTGAAGCCGCTGCTTCAGTCGCTCGGGCTCGATCGGGTCGAACAACTCACGGCGAGGCTGATGGAACGTCACGATACCGCACTGGCGGACCGGATCGTCGACTCGCTGCTCAACCAGGAGACCAGCTTCTACCGCGACGCCGGCGTGATCGAGGCCGCCGCCAAGCTGGTGCAGGAGCAGCCGGCGCCCGCGCGCGTGTGGTGCGCCGCCTGCGCCACGGGGCAGGAACCGCTGTCGCTCGCGATGTTGTTCGCCGAGGCGGGCGGGCCTATGCCCGAGATCGTCGCCACCGACGTCTCCGCCGCCGCGATCGCCCGCGCGCGCGCGGGCAGCTACAGCCAGTTCGAGATCCAGCGCGGCCTGCCGATCCGGCGCATGATGCAGTGGTTCGAGAGCGCGCTGAACGATCAGTGGGTGGCGCAGCCCAAGCTGCTCGCGACGATCGCCTATCGCCGCCACAATCTGGTGACCGACCCGGCGCCGGCCGGCCTATTCGACCTGATCCTGTGCCGCAACGTGCTGTTCTACCTCGCGCCGCACCTGCGCGAGCAGGTGCTGGAGCGGCTCGCCGCCGCGCTCAAGCCCAGCGGCGTGCTGCTGCTCGGCGCGGGCGAGACGGTGATCGGCCAGTCGGAGCGGCTGCGCCCGTGCCGGCGCGCGCGCGGCTTCTACGAGCGGGTCGGCGCGCCCGACACACCGGAGCAGCTTTACACCGCTCGCTAAGTCCGCGATTCGACGGGGCGTGAGCAGCGCCGACCCGATCACCGCCGCCCCGCCGTCCGCCACCACGTTCGGCGCGCGCGATCTCGCCGTGGTGGTGATGATGAACCTGCTCTGGGGGCTCAACATCGTCGCGGTGAAGGAGGCGGTCGCGCTCGTCCCGCCGATCACCGCGGGCATGCTGCGCCAGCTGATCGTGCTGCTGGTCTGCGCCAGTGCGCTGCGCGTCGTGCCAGGCAAGATGGTGCCGCTGCTCGCGCTGGGCGTGCTCTCGGGCGGACTGTTCTACGTCTTCATCAATCTCAGCCTCGCGGTGTCCGACAATGTCGGGGCGCTCGCGATCGCGGGACAGCTTGGCGTGCCCTTCTCGCTGCTGCTCGCGATCGCGGTGCTGCGCGAGCGGATCCACGCGCCGCGCGTAATCGGGATCCTGCTCGCCTTCGCCGGGGTGGGGCTGCTGGTGTTCGATCCTGCCGCGGCGCGCGAGGGACTGGGACTGGCACTGACGGCGGCGAGCAGCCTGGTGTGGGCGATCTGCTCGCTGATCCAGCGCCGGCTCGTCGGCGTGCCGGTGCTGACGATCTACGCGTGGATCGGTCTGCTCGGGACGCTGACGTTGGCGGCGGCGTCGTGGTGGTTCGAGCCGGGGGCGATCGCGCGGCTGCCGCGAACGCCGATCGCGGCGCTGCTGCCGATCGCCTTCTCCGGGATCGGCTCGACCGTGCTCGGCCACGGTTCGATGATGTGGCTGTTGCAGCGCCACCCGGTCTCGACCGTCACGCCGCTGACGCTCGCCGCGCCGGTGGTCAGCGTCGCCGCCGCATCCTATTGGTTCGGCACGCCGCTGACCTGGCCGATGGTCGCCGGGGGCGCGGTGGCGATGCTGGGGGTGGCGATCGTGACGATCCGGACGGCGGCAAAGGGTGAGCGACGAGCATGAGATGTGTCGAGGCGCCGTCGCCCAATTTCAACGAGCGCAAGCTGCCGATCTCGATGATCGTGCTCCATTACACCGGGATGCGCAGCGCCGAGGAGGCGGTCGCGCGGCTGCGCGACCCCGCGGCCGAGGTGTCGAGCCACTATGTCGTGGACGAGGACGGTACGATCCTTCGGCTGGTCGAGGACGACAAGCGCGCCTGGCACGCCGGCGCGTCGCACTGGCGCGACGTCGACGACGTCAACTCGGCCGCGATCGGGATCGAGATCGTCAACCCCGGGCATGAGTTCGGCTACCGCGCCTTTCCCGAGCCGCAGGTCGACGCGGTGATCCGGCTCGTCGCGCACCTGAAGGACCGCTACGAGATCACGCGCGGCAATATCGTCGGCCATTCCGACGTCGCACCCGCGCGCAAGCGCGATCCGGGCGAGCTGTTCCCGTGGCACCGGCTGGCGCGGCTGCGGCTGGCGCTGCCGCGGCCGACCAAGAACCTGATGGACCCGTTCTGGAGCGAGCCCGCCTTCTGCCTCGCGCTCGAGCGCTTCGGCTATGACGTCACCGACCGCATGGCGGCGATCATGGCATTCCAGCGGCGCTTCCGCCCGGAGCTGATCGACGGGGAGATCGACGCCGAGTGCCGCATGATCCTGCTCGCGCTGCTGCTGCCGCGGCCGCGGGGCGACGACTGACGCTTCCCAGGCGGCTCGGCAGCCGCTAGGGCGACCGCGCCAGGGGGCCGGGCGGCCGCGTCACGCAACAGCGTGCCGAGGAAAGTCCGGGCTCCACGGAACGACGGTGGCGGGTAACGCCCGCCGGCCAAGGGCGCGAGCCCGCGGTCAGGGACAGTGCAACAGAGAGCAGACGGCCACGGCTTCGGCCGGGCCAAGGTGAAAGGGTGCGGTAAGAGCGCACCGCGCGGCCGGCAACGGTCGTGGCACGGTAAACCCCACCGGGAGCAAGACCGAATAGGGGCGGCAGGGGCGCGTTCGCGCGTCCGGGGCGTGTTCCCGCTCGCCGCCCGGGTTGGTTGCTGGAGCGCGTCGGCGACGGCGCGCCGAGAGGAATGGTCGCCCAGTCCCGCGAGGGATGGACAGAACCCGGCTTACAGGCCCCCTGGCATTTTCGCCGCCGCGCTCGCTTGGCGCGCGCGGCGGCGGACCCTATGTGCCGGGGCGCATGGCACGTATTCCCACCCGCTCGAACGACTGGGGCTTCCCGCGCTGGCGCGGCTATGGCGCGGGCCGCGAAGCGGCGAACGTGCGGTTGTGCGATCGCCACGGCTGTGAGGAGCCCGGCGACTGCCCCGCACCTAAGTCGCCCAACAGCCCCGATCGCTGGTACTTCTGCCAGGCGCACGCGGCCGAGTACAATCGCGGCTGGAACTATTTCGAGGGCCTCTCCGCCGAGGAGGCCGCTGCGCGCGAGGCCGACGAGCGCCGCGACGCCGGCGGCTATCAGCAATCGCGCCACCAGGCCTGGGCGGGGCCGGGCGACGGCACGCGCTCGCGCGACGAGATGCGCGCGCTCGAGGTGCTGGAGCTCGAGGTCGATACATCCTTCGACGACGTGCGGCTGGCATGGCGCCGGTTGGCCAAGTCGAACCACCCCGACGTCCGGCCCGGCGACGCCGAGGCGGCCAAGCGCTTCCAGGCGATTCAGGCGGCCTATGAGGTGCTGCGCGCCGCCGAGGACGCGCGCACCTGGAAGCCGCGGGCAGAGGCGTGAGGGATGAGGTACGCGCGCGCTGGGGCGGCGCGCTGCTGGTCTGCGGCAAATGCTCGAAGAAGCTGGGCGGCGGCTTCGGTCGCAAGGGCAAACGGTCGCTCGCGAAGGCGCTGCGCGACGAGCCGGGGCTGGGCAAGGGGCGCAAGGCGGCGCTCGGCGTGATCGAGGTGCGCTGCCTCGGGGTGTGCCCGCGCGGGGCGGTGACCCTGGTCGACACGCGGGCGCCCGATCGGTGGCGGCTGGTCGAGGCGGGTGCCGATATCGCGACGCTGGCGGCGGGGCTGCGCGGCGAAGGGTGAGAGCACACGGGTGGCCGCACTGGCGAGGGAGCGCAATGGTCGCCCTTCTTCCGCGTCATCCTGAACTCGTTTCAGGATCCACGGTGCCGCGCATCCACCGCCGGCGGCGCCTGCGGGCAGGTGGATCCTGAATAGAGTTCAGCATGACGGCGGAGAGGACGGAGGCGCGGATGTCACGCGCCACCCGCTTGCCTCAAGCGTAGCGCCTCGCGGTCTCGCGGATAAGCGCGATCATGTTCGGGATGCCCTGAGTGCGGTTCGAGCTGAGCTGCGCCTTGAGCTCGAACGGTTCGAGTTCGCGCTCGACATCCGTCGCCAGAATCTCGCCCGGCGCGCGGTCCTGCACCGTCAGCAGGACCAGGGCGATGATCCCCTTGGTGATCCCGGCGTTGCTGTCGGCGAGGAAGTGGAGCGTGCCGTCCTCGGCCACCGTCGGATAGACCCAGACCGAGGCGGAGCAGCCCCGCACCAGCGTCGCCTCGGTCTTGAGCGCCGCGGGCATCGGCTCGAGTGAGCGGCCCAGCTCGACGAGCAGGCGGTAGCGGTCATCGCCCTCGACGAACTCATATTCCTCGCGGATCGCGTCGAGCGTGGGAGCGGTGTCGGTCATCGCGCGCGGGCTAGCCGCCGCACGCGCGCGCCGCAACCGCGCAGAGCTGCACCGGTCAGAGGTCCACTCCCGCCGCGATCGCCTCGAGCTTGCGGATCCGCTCCTTGAGATCGGCGATCTCGATCCGCGCGCCCGCGCTGGGCGGCGCCGGGGCGTGGCCCACGCGCTCGTGCCCGAGCTGCTCGTGCTGAAGCTGGAGCCAGCCGCGCCAGCCGTTGAGCGCGGCGTAGATCAGCATCGCCAGCCCGGCGAGCCCGGTCGCTGCCATGCTGAGGTAGAAAGTGGGATCGGACATGGCTGCCGTCTCCGTACGGGTTGAGGTCAGCGGTCGCGCAGCTGCTCGATCTGGCGTTCCAGATCGGCGCGGCCGTGGTTGTCGGTGATGAGGCGCTCGAGCACGGCGACGCGCTCCTTGAGCTGGCGCACTTCGTCCTGCGAGCGGGCGACGTCGATGCTCGGGTAACCGGCGCCGTCGCCGTCGCGCACCCGGCCGATCGCGCGGTAGCGTTCCTGCAGTACGCGGCCGATCATCAGGATGAAGACGATGGCGACGACCATCGAGAACGGACCCATCTTACTCTCCCTCGTGGCGCGCGCGGCTCAGTTGAGCCGATCGTCGCGCAATTGTTCGATCTGAGCCGCGACGTCGGCGCCGCGATCGGTGGCGATCCGTTCCAGCACGCGGACGCGTGCCTCGAGCCGCTCGGTCTGCGCCGCATATTGCGCGGCCCTTTCCGCGGTGGCCTCGGTCAGGACCTGCGCCATCCGCTCCTTGTGGGTCAGCCAGCGGCGGAACATCTCGCCGCCGACGCCGAGGATCACGGGCAGGCCGATCACCACGAAGGCCAGCATGAAGAGGGTGAAACCGTTGAGCTGTTCAAACCACATGGCGTGTTCCTCCGGTTATGGCGTCAGCGGTCGCGCAGCGCCTCGATCTCGCGCGCGGTGCGCACTGCGGGATCCGTCGCGATCCGCTCCAGCACCGCGATCCGCTCCTCCAACCGGCCGACCTTGCCCGTGAGCCGCTCGTTCTCGGCCTCCAGCAGCGCGACGCTGCGATCGGCGCCGATCGTGTCGCCGGCGAGCGGGTGCGCGCCATGGTGTCGCCGGCCGCGCCGGTCGTCGTCGAGCGGATAGCCGTGGCGCGCGCGCACCCAGGTGCGAAAGGCGTGCGAGGCGCTCACCGCGGTGACGATCCCCACCGGCACCATCCAACCCATGTCCATGTCCGTGCCTCCCTCTCGCGCCGTGTCAGCGCAGGCTGTCGATCTCGCGCGCGAGTGCGCTGTTGCGGCTGGTATAGTGCAGCTCGATGTCGGCGAGCCGCCGGTCGATCTCGCGGAACTTGGCGCGCACCTCGGCGGTGGAGCGCTTCGGATTGGAGCGCACGCCCTGCCAGAACTTCTGGTCCTCGCGGTCCTGGTACAGGCCGGCGGGCTTGGGCTCCGCCATCCAGGCGATCAGGCCATAAGCGATCAGCGTCCACGGGAAGCCGCCCGCCAGCGTCAGCAGCACCATCGCCACCCGAACCCAGATGACCTCGATACCGGTATAATCGGCGATCCCGGCGCAGACGCCTTTCCATTGGCGGTTCTGCGGATCGAGGTAGAATTTGGTACGACTGTCGGACATCAGTTCCTCCGATCGATCGAGCGCGTCGCGGGCTGGTCGAGGCGATAGTCGGGCTGGCCGCGGTAATCGGCCATGCCCGGGCGGAAATCGGGATTGTCGGCGGCGACGATGCGCTCGACGGTGTTGACGCGATCCTCGAGCCGGCGCGCGAGATTGTACATCTCGTCGAGCAGCCGCTCGTCCTCGTCGGTCATCCGCGGCGCGGTCTTCCACCGCGTCACATAGTGGAGGATCAGCCAGGGCAGGCCGATAAACAGCGAGGTGATCGCGATCAACGGGACAAAGACGTCTTCCACCTCAATTCTCCCGGTTCAGCTTGGCCTTGAGCGCCGCCAGCTCGGCGTCGATCTTGTCGCTGGAGCGCAGTGCATCGAATTCGTCGTCGAGGGTGCGCGGGGTCAGGCCCATCGCCTCGGCGCGACCCTCGGCCTCGTCGGCGCGACGCTCCAGCACCTCGAAGCGGCTGAACGCGTCGTGAGTCTTGGGGCCGTTCCACATCTCGCGCAGCTTGGCCTTGGTGTTGGCGCTCTCCAGACGAGTCGCGATCGCGTTCTGCTTGGCGCGCGCCTCGCGCAGCTTGTTCTGCAGCTTGGCGATGTCCTCCTCGGACGAGCGCAGCGCCTCGTCGAGCGTGGCGACCTCGTCGCGCAGCTGCGCACCCATCTCGGCCGCCTTGCCGCGCTCGACCAGCGCCGCCTTCGCGAGGTCCTCGCGATCCTTCGATAACGCCAGCTCGGCCTTCTCCGTCCAGCTCGCCTCGATCTCGGCCAGCTTCTGGATGTGCCGCCGCATCTCCTTCTGATCGGCGATGGTGCGGGCGGCGGAGGCGCGCACCTCGACCAACGTCTCCTCCATCTCGAGGATGATCATGCGGACCATCTTCGCCGGGTCGTCCGCTCGCTCGAGCAGCTCGGCCATATTGGCGGCGACGATGTCGCGGGTGCGGGAGAAAATGCCCATCTCGATAAGGACTCCTGCGTCAGTCGGTCCCTTGTAGCGGATCGCGCGGGCGGCGGGGAGGGTGCCGTGCCGCGCGGCGTGTCACGCCACCCGGTGGATCGGTGCGTCGCCGAGCGCGGTCGCCGGACCGACGGCGCCGAGCACCATGGTGGCGCTGACGACGAGGGTGAGGGCGAGCGCGGCGAGCTTGCTGGTGCGATCGGTGCGGGTCATGGTGTGTCTCCTTCGTCCTGAGTTACCGGAAGCTTTGCAGGAGGCGTGCCAAATCCACCCGCACGCTCGTCAGCCTAGCTTTTCCGCCATTTTCGGTCGCACCAGCACGTCTTCAAGCCACTAGGAAGATTTCGACGGTTGCCAGCGCTTGGCGTTGTGCGCCAGAAGTTGGCGCATGGAGCGAACCACTCAGGTCGTCGGTCAATCGGGCGTTTTCCTCGACGCGCTCGAGCGCGCCAGCCGCGCGGCGGGGCTCGACCGTCCGGTCCTGGTGATCGGCGAACGCGGAACCGGCAAGGAGCTGGTGGCAGAGCGGCTCCACCATCTCAGCCAGCGCTGGGACCAGCCACTGGTGACGATGAACTGCGCAGCCCTGCCCGAGACGCTGATCGAGGCCGAGCTGTTCGGGCATGAGGCGGGCTCGTTCACCGGCGCGACCAAGGCCCGTGTCGGCCGCTTCGAGGAGGCCGATGGCGGCACGCTCTTCCTCGACGAACTCGGCACCTTGTCGATGGGGGCGCAGGAGCGGCTGCTTCGCGCGGTCGAATATGGCGAAGTGACCCGCATCGGCGCCTCGCGCCCGCGCCGTGTCGACGTCCGCATCGTCGCCGCGACCAACGAGCATCTGCCCGACCGAGTCGACGCCGGCACCTTCCGCGCCGACCTGCTCGACCGGCTGTCGTTCGAGGTGGTGACGCTGCCGCCGCTGCGGGCGCGGCGCAGCGACATCGCGGTGCTCGCCGACTTCTTCGGGCGCCGCATGGCCGCCGAGCTCGGCCGCGACGAATGGGAGGGGTTCACCGATGAGGCGATGAAGCTGATGCGCTCCTATCGTTGGCCCGGCAACGTGCGCGAGCTGCGCAACGTCGTCGAGCGCGCGGTCTACCGCTGGGAACGCGGCGGTGCGATCGGCGAGATCGAGTTCGATCCCTTCGCCTCGCCCTATCGTCCCGGTACGCCGAGGCCGGCAGCGTCGAGCGCGCCGCCATCAGCCGCCGCGGCGGGCACATCGCCGGGCGAGCCGTCGCGCGAGGCGCCCGCCGAGCCGGAAGACGAGGAGGTGGCGGCCTGCGAGGTCGGCCCGTCCGACTTCAAGAGCCGGGTTGCGCGGTTCGAGCGCGAGTTGCTCGCCAAGGCGCTCGCCGACAACCGCTTCAACCAGCGCGCCACCGCCGAGGCGCTGGGGCTGAGCTACGACCAGCTGCGGCACGCGCTGCGCCGCCACGACCTGATCGGGGCGGTTGCGTAACGATCGCGCGGGAGCCATTTGGGCGGGCGTCGCGTTGCGCACGCGAACCCACAGGAGGATCCCATGGCTTTCGAACTCCCGCCGCTGCCGTTTGATTATGACGCGCTGGAGCCGGTCATCTCCAAGGAGACGATGACCTTCCACCACGACAAGCACCACAAGGCTTACACCGACAAGCTCAACGAGGGCGTCGCGGCGGACCCGAAGCTGGAGGGCCAGTCGATCGAGCAGATCCTGGGCCAGATCTCGTCGCTGCCGCCGCTGCTGCGCAACAATGGCGGTGGCTATTGGAACCACGACTTTTTTTGGAAGATCATGGGGAAGCCCGGCAGCACCAGCGGGCCGAGCGGCAAGCTGGCCGACGCGATCAACGCTTATGGCGGGCTCGACAAGCTCAAGGAGGATTTCAACACCAAGGGCGCGGGCCAGTTCGGCTCGGGCTGGGCCTGGGTGATCGTCGACCAGGGCGGCCAGCTTAAGGTCACGTCGACGCCGAACCAGGACAATCCGCTGATGGACGTGGTGAGCGACCGCGGCACGCCGATCCTGGGGAACGACGTGTGGGAGCACGCTTATTACCTCACCTACAAGAACGACCGGCCGGGCTACCTCAAGGCGTGGTGGGACGTGGTGAACTGGGACGAGGTGGGTCGTCGCTTCGACGCTGCTGCGGCCTGAGGTAAATGAGTAAGGGCGCCGCCTCGGGGAGACCGGGGTGGCGCTCCTGCCGGCGACTTCTCGAACCTCGCCGGGAGAGGTCCTCGTCTGCAAGGGGAGGTGGCAGGCCGAGGGCCTGACGGGAGGGTGTCGCGCGTCGCGAGGTTTGTTGGACTCACCACCCCGAACGCCCCACCGACGCGCTGCGCGCGCACTCGCCTTACGGAGAAGGTTTTTAGGAAAACTCAGCTTTTCGAAAGACCCCTCGCTTCCTCGCGAGACGCGCCGCTCGAACCACCCTCAGCGCCGCGGTGTCCCCGGTGCGCGGCGCGCGAACACCACGACCATGCCGAGCGTGGCCAGAGCCCCGATCCCGCCGACCGCCACTACCAGCGCGCTGGGTACGTCCATGATCCTCTCCTCGCCGTCGTGCGGCTATCGTTGTGACAGGAGAGTGACGCGAGTCGGCGAGCCGCGCAATGGTGTTGTTGCGCCGCCCGACAAACGAACTTTCCGAATTATTCCAGATCGTTCTCGCTGACGATCACGAGACCGGTGCCATTCCCGCGCGACAGCGCCGAGAGCGCTGCCTCGCTGATCGCGTCGACGAAGCGGTTGAACATGTCGATTGCGTCGCCGTCCGGGGCGTCGCCGCTCAGCGCCTCGAGCACGTCATATTGCACGGCGAACTCCTGCTCGTCACCATCGACCTCGGCGGTGAACTCCACCTGGCGCTCGTCGATGTTGTCGAGCAGCGAGTTGTTGTCGATCTCCAGCTCGTTCGCGGCCATAACGTCTCCCTTTGAATGCAGCAGCTACAGAAGAGCGGTAAAGCCGCAGCCGGCGCGGGTGTTCCCGCGACCCGCATGATCGGGTCAGCGCGCGAACCAGATGACGTGGGTGGCGCCCTTGCCGTTGGAGCGCGCGCGCACCTTCACCTCGTCCACCGCGAAGCCGGTGCGCGCCAGCCGGCGCGCGAAGGCGGGGTCGGGTGCGGCCGACCAGATCGCGAGCACCCCGCCCGGTGCCAGCGCCGCGCGCGCGTCGTCGAGGCCGCCCGCATGATAGAGCGAGTCGTTCGCCTCGCGCGTCAGTCCGTCGGGGCCGTTGTCGACGTCGAGCAGGATCGCGTCGTAGCGACGCCTCGCGCGCCGGATAACCGCGCCGACGTCGCCGATCTCAAGCGTGACGCGGGGATCGTCGAGGCAGCCTGCGGTGAGCTCGGCCATTGGCCCGCGCGCCCAGTCGATGATGCCAGGCACCAGCTCGGCGACGAGGATCTCGGCGTCTGCACCGAGCCGGCCGAGCAGGGCGCGGAGCGTGAAGCCCATGCCGTAACCGCCGACCAGCAATCGCGGCGCAGGACGATCGCCAAGCCGATCGCACGTCATCGTGCCGAGCGCCTCTTCCGAGCCGCTCATGCGCGTGGTCATCAGCTCGTTGCGGTCGAGCACGATCATGTGATCGGCGCCGCGCCGGAACAGGCGCAGCGGCGGGCCGCCCGGGACCTCGGCGACCCCGACCAGCTCGCGCTGGATCACTTGCGCTGACGTGCCTTGCGGGCGGCGTAGCGGGCGTCGCGCGCCGCCTTGAGCTCGGCCGCGGTCGGCAGCGACACGGCGCGCTTGGCGGCGGCCTCGGCGGCAGCCTGCTCGGCCGCGGCGGCCTCGGCCTCGGCCTGCCGGCGCGCCTCTTCCTTGGCGACCTTCTTCGCCTCGATCGCGGCGCGGTGCGCGGCGCGCTTCTCCTCCTCGGCCGCTTCCTTGGCCGCGCGCGCGGCGGCGCGCGCCGCCACCTGCTCGGGGTCGGGCGCAGGCCGGTTCTTGAGCAGCTCGAGCGCCTTCTGCTTGGCCTCGCGTGCCGCCTGTGCGCGGTCGTTGAAATCGGGGGCTTTGAAGCCTGCCATGCCTGAGTCGTCTCCGTCGAAGGGGCCGTTGATGTCCCGGCCCATAGCACAACGGCCCCGCATCGCTGCGGAGCCGTTGAAAAAACTGGTGGACGCACTTGGGCTCGAACCAAGGACCCGCTGATTAAGAGTCAGCTGCTCTACCAACTGAGCTATGCGTCCGTGACCGGCGGGGAGGAAGCGGTTGGTGCCGCCCCGCGATCGGGAAGCGCGCCTCTACCAACGTGCTCCGGCTTTGCAAACCCCTATTTTCGCGCTGCGGCGAGAAAAGCCGCTCACCAGCGCTGACGCAACTTGGAGGAGCGATCGATCCCCATCAGGATGCCCAGCGAGATCAGCACCGTCATCTGCGCCGAGCCACCGAAGCTGACCAGCGGCAGCGGGATGCCCACCACGGGCGCCAGTCCCATCACCATCATCAGGTTGATCGCCATGTAGAAGAACATCGTCGTCGCGAGCCCCGCCGCGGCCAGCTTGGCGAAGCGGTCTTCGGCGCGCACGCCGACGTTGATGCCCCAGCGGATGACGAGCAGGAAGGCGATGATCAGGAAAGCGCCGCCCGCCAACCCCCATTCTTCCGCCATGGTGGCGAAGACGAAGTCGGTGTGCCCCTCGGGCAGATAGTCGAGGTGGCTCTGCGTGCCCTGCAGGAAGCCCTTGCCGAACAGTCCGCCCGAGCCGATCGCGATCTTCGACTGGCTGATGTGATAGCCGGTGCCGAGCGGGTCGCTCTCGGGATCGAGGAAGATCAGCACGCGGTGGCGCTGGTAATCGTGGAGCACGTACTCGAAGGCGAGGGGAATCGCGACCGCGGCGGCCAGCGCGCCGCCGGCGAACAGCCGCAGCGGGATGCCGGCGAGGAACATCACGGTCGCGCCGCCGGCGCAGATCATCAGCCCGGTGCCGAGATCGGGCTGCGCCATCACGATCATCGCCGGCAACCCGATCAGCACCGCCGCGGGCCACAAAGCGGCGAAGCGCCGAGTCTCGGTCGCGGGCAGCAGCGCGTAGAAGCGCGCGCAGGCCAGCACGATCGCCAGCTTCATCAGCTCGGATGGCTGGATGCGGATCGGGCCGAAGCCGAGCCAGCGCTGGCTGCCGCCGCGCACCGCGCCGAGCAGCTCCACCATGATCAGCAGCACCAGCATCACCGCGTAGATCCAGAAGGCCGAGCGCTTCCACCAGTCGAGCGGCACGCGCGACAGCACCACGGCGCCCGCGAGGAACACGACGAAGCGCAGCCCCTGCGGCACCACCCAGGGAGTCATGCTGCCGCCCGCGGCCGAGTAGAGCACGATCAGCCCGAAGCCGCCGATCCCGGCGACCAGCAGCAGCACGCGCCACGGCAGCGCCGCGAGCGGGGCGGGGACGAAGCCGCTCACTCGCGTCCGGTCCCGCCGTCGCCGCGCCCGCTCTCGCTGTCGGGCTCGGGCGAGCCGGTGCGTGCGGGGCCATCGCCGCGCGCGGTATCGGCCGCCTGCGCCTCGGCGGTGGCGTTCAATGCGTCGGTCGCCGCGGCGACCGCGTCCGAGCCGGTGGCGGCGACGTCGTCGAGGTCGGGGCGCGGCGGGGGCGGGGCGTGCGCGGCGCGATAGGCCGCAGCCTCCGCCGCCATCCGCGTGCGGATGTCGCCGCCCCAGGTCGGCTCGACCTCGGCGAGGCTCTTCAGCGCGCGCTCGCGGTCGAACAGATAGGTCATGATATCGCGCCCGATCATCGGCGTGTCGAGGTTGCGCACGGTATGGCCGTTGTGCTCCAGCACCACCGCCGCGGCGTAGCGCGGATTGTCATAGGGCGCGAAGCAGACGAACAAGGCGTGGTCGCGCAGCTTGAACGGAAGCTGCCCGTTCTTGAGCACGCCGCTGCGCCGCTCCGCCGTGCTGATGTGGCGCACCTGCGCGGTGCCGGTCTTGCCCGCGATCGCGACGCCGGGCACCTGCATCCGCGCCGCGCCGCCGGTGCCGCCGGCGTTGACCACGCCGTACATCGCCTCGCGGATGAGGCGGAAATGGTCGGGGTCGATCGCCATCGGCTGAGCGCGCGGCTTGAACGGGTCGCGGATCAGCGTCGGCTGCAGCTCCAACCCCGAGCCGAGCCGGCTTGCCATCACCGCGAGCTGTAGCGGGTTGGCGAGGACGTAGCCCTGACCGATCGAGGCGTTGATCGCGTCGGCGACCTTCCACTCGGTCTTGTACTTGCGCCGCTTCCACTCGCTGTCGGGCACGGTGCCGTAGCGCTGGGTGGCGAAGGGCAGGTCGAACTTCTGGCCGAGCCCGAGCGCGCGCGCCACCGGCGCGATCTTGTCGTAGCCGACGCGCCGCGCCATCTCGTAAAAGTAGATGTCGCAGCTCTGCATGATCGCGTTCTTGAGATCGAGCGGGCCGTGACCGTGGCGCTTGTGGCAGTGCCACACGCCGTTGCCGACCTGGAACGCACCCGAGCAGAACACGCGGTCGTTCGGGTCGATCCCCGCGGCGAGCAGCGCCAGCCCGTTCATCGGCTTGACCGTCGACCCCGGCGGGTAGAGGCCCTGGGTCACCTTGTTCATCAGCGGAACGTGGTCGTTCTCGCTGAGCATCTTCCACTCGAGCTGGCTGATTCCCTCGGAGAAGCTGTTGGGATCATAGGCCGGCATCGACACCATCGCGAGCATCTCGCCGTTGGTGCAGTCGAACACCACGCACGAGCCCGAGTTGGTGCCGAGCCGCCGCGCCGCATATTCCTGCAACCCGGCGTCGATCGTCAGCCGCAGCGTGCGCCCGGGCACGTCGGGGCGGGTGGCGAGCTCCTTGACCAGCTTGCCGCGCGCGGTGACCTCGACGCGCTTGGCGCCGGCGGTGCCGCGCAGCAGCGGCTCCATCGTCTTCTCCAGCCCGTCCTTGCCGAGCTTGAAGCCGGGGGTGAGATAGAGCGGGTCGCGCACCTTCTTATATTGTTCGGAGGTCGCGGCGCCGACATAGCCGATCAGATGCGCCACCGCGGCGCCCTGCGGATAGTGGCGGGCGAAGCCGCGCGACGGTGCCACGCCGGGCAGCTCGGGCTGGCGCACCTGCACCGCGGCGAAGCGGTCCCAGTCGATGTTCTCGGCGATCTCGACCGGGCGGAACCCGGGCGAGTGTTTCAGCTCGGCCTCGATCTGCGCCACTTCCTCGTCGTCGAGCCCGAGCAGCGCGCGCAGCCGCGCCAGCGTGCGCTCCTTGTCCTCGAGCCGGTCGGGAATGACGTCGACGCGGAAGTCGGTGCGGTTGCTCGCGATCGGCTGGCCGTTGCGGTCGACGATCCAGCCACGCCGCGGCGGGATCATCGTCATGCTCACGCGGTTGCGCTCGGAGAGCAGGTTGTAATGCTCGTTCTGCGTGATCGCGAGATAGCCCATCCGCCCGATCAGCAGCCCGCCCAGCCCGATCTGGCCCGCGCCGAGCAGCCACGCGCGGCGCGAGAAGCTGTAGGCCTGCGCGGCCTCGGTCATGACGCGCGGCGGCCGCGCCATCAGCGTGCCCGCTTGAGGTCGATCCACGCCACCAGCCGGGCGGCGGCGGGGAAGAGCAGGACGGAGAGGATGATCTGGATCACGAGCACGCCGTCGACATAGGCGGAGAGCGGGCTCGCGAATAGCCGTCCCCCCGCCAGCGCGAGCGCGATCGCCACCGCGGCGATCGCCCAGCTCTGCGCGAAGTCGCGCACGCCCGAGCGCGCCTCAAGCGCCTCGACCAGGAAAAAGGCCAGCGTCCACAGCAGCATCGCGCTGCCGAGCGGCTGACCCGAGACGAGATCGTCGAACAGCCCGAGCAGCGCCGGTGCCCAGACGCGCAGCGACAGTGGCGCAAGCAGCCGCCACGACAGCATCATCAGCAGTCCCAGCGGCGGCAGGAGCCCGAGCGAGGCATTCCACGGCAGCGTCGTCGCCAGCGAGCCGGCGAGCACGCTCGCCCAGGGGAGCAGGCGCGCGCGGCCGGGCGGTAGCGGTTCCTTGAACAGCGGGCGCGCGGGGAGCGTCACGGGTCAGGCGTGGGAGTGGGCGACGGCTTGGGCGCGGGAGCGGGCGGGGAAGGGGGCGGCGGCATGAAGGCGCGGTGCACTAGCGCGACGTCGAGCGAGTCGGGGCGCGCGAACGGCCGCGCCGGCGCGCTGTCCGTACCGGCGCGCAGCACCCGCGCGACCGGCACGCCGGGGACGAAGATGCCGCCCGTGCCCGAGGTGACGAACAGGTCGCCGGGGCGGAAGCGCCCGTCCGCGGTGTCGATCGTGCGCACGTCGACGAGCCCGTCGCCGCGACCGGCCGCCAGCGCGGGGCGGCCGTCGCGGGTGCGGCGGACCGGTACGACGCTCTCCGGGTCGGTGATGAGCAGCACGCGCGCGGTATCAGGGCCGACGTACAGCACGCGCCCGATCAGCCCCTCCGGTCCCGTCACCGGCTGGCCGTCCGCCACGCCTTGGAAGCTGCCAGCGTTGAGCAGCCCGAAGCGGCGTGTGCTCGACGCGCTGGTGCTCACGATCCGCGCCGCCGCGATCGTCTGCGGTAGCCGATCGCGCAGTACGAGAAGGCGTCGCAGCCGCACATTCTCGATCTGCGCCTGGCGGCCGGCGAGCAGCGCGCCGCGCGCCTGGTTCAGCCGCGCACGCAGCTGTCGGTTCTCGCTGCGCACCTGGAAGTGGCTGGCGATCGCGTCCGGGACAGAGGCGAGCTGGCTCCCCGCGCCCGCCAGCAGCGCGGCGGGCGGCGCGGTCAGCTCGGCGACCGCCGAGCGCAACGCGTTGAACGCGACCGGGTTGAAGGTCGACAGCGCGAGCAGTACGCCGCCGACCACCGCCCCGGCGATGCCGAGGATGTAGGTCAGGAACAGACTATATTGCGCGCGCCGCGAGAAGCCCGGACGCCGATCCCGTGACGGCGCCATTGCCGCCATCTCCTCGCCTCGAGCTTACCCGTTCTGAAGAACAGCGCGGAACATCGGGTCCTCGAGCGCACGGCCCGTGCCGATCGCGACGCAGATCAGCGGGTCGTCCGCGACCGTCACGGGCAGCCCGGTCTCGTCGCGCAGCACCTCATCGAGCCCCTGCAGCAGCGCGCCGCCGCCAGTCAGGACGATGCCCTGGTCGACGATGTCGGCGGCGAGCTCGGGCGCGGTATTCTCGAGCGCGATGCGGACGCCGTCGACGATCGCGGCGACCGGCTCGCTCACCGCCTCGGCGATCTGCGCCTGGTTAATCTGGATTTCCTTGGGCACGCCGTTGACCAGGTCGCGGCCCTTGATGTGGACCGTCTTGCCGATGCCGTCGATCGGCGGCTTGGCGCAGCCCAGCTCTTGCTTGATCCGCTCGGCGGTGGCCTCGCCGATCAGCAGGTTGTGGTTGCGGCGGACGTAGCTGACGATCGCGTCGTCCATCTTGTCGCCGCCGACGCGGACCGAGGTGGTGTAGGCGAGGCCGCGCAGCGACAGCACCGCCACCTCGGTGGTGCCGCCGCCGATGTCGACCACCATCGAGCCGACCGGCTCGGTGACGGGCATGTCCGCGCCGATCGCCGCCGCCATCGGCTCCTCGATCAGATAGACCGCGCTGGCGCCCGCGTTCTGCGCGGCGTCGCGGATCGCGCGCCGCTCCACCTTGGTCGAGCCCGAGGGCACGCAGATCACGATCTCGGGCCAGCGCATGAAGCGCCGGCGCCCGTGCACCTTCTCGATGAAATATTTTATCATCTGCTCGGCGACGTCGATGTCGGCGATGACGCCGTCTCGCAGCGGGCGGATCGCCTCGATCGAGCCGGGGGTCTTGCCCATCATCAGCTTGGCGTCCTCGCCGACTGCCTTGACCCGCTTCTGGCCGTTGACCGTCTCGACCGCGACGACAGACGGCTCGTTCAACACGATGCCGCGCCCGCGCACGTACACCACCGTGTTCGCGGTGCCGAGATCGATCGCCATGTCGTGCGAGGTCATCTTGAACAAGCGCGAGAATACCATTGCGGTTGGGGTCCGTTGCTGTGCGCGCCGGGCGACTTGACCGGCCATGTTCGTCTATATCCGATCCGCGCGCCGCCGCCGTGAATCATGCGTGCAATTCTATCTGCGGGGTCGCGGGAAGCGGCGGCTTGGGCTAGGTGCTGCGCTGTGTCAATACGCCGGCTCCCCTCGCATCTGGTCAATCGCATCGCCGCGGGCGAAGTGGTGGAAAGACCGGCCAGCGCGTTGAAGGAGCTGGTCGAGAACGCGATCGACTCCGGCGCGACGCGGGTCGCGGTGGTGCTCGCGGCCGGGGGTGTCGAGCGCATCGAGGTGGCCGACGACGGCTGCGGCATGACCCCCGACGAGATCGCGCTCGCGCTCGAGCGCCACGCCACCTCCAAGCTGCCCGACGACGCGATCGAGGCGGTGCGGACGCTGGGCTTCCGCGGCGAGGCTTTGCCCTCGATCGCCTCGGTGGCGCGGCTGACGATCGAGAGCCGCCCGCGCGGCGCCGAGGGCTGGGCACGCACCGTCGACAACGGCACCGTCGAGCGCGACGGGCCCGCCGCGCTGCCGCCCGGCACGCGCGTGGTGGTGGAGGGGCTGTTCGCGCGGGTGCCGGCACGGCGCAAGTTCCTGCGCTCGCCGCGTTCCGAATATGCCAGCTGCCTCGATGTGGTGAAACGGCTCGCGATGGCACGCCCCGATATCGCCTTCGCGGTCGAGCATGACGGCCGTCGCGTGCTGGCGGTGCCCGCGGCGGAGGGGCGGCCGGGGCGAGTCGCGGCGCTGACCGACCGCGCGCTCGCCGACAATTCGGTGGCGGTCGACCTCGAGCGCGATGGGCACGTGCTCGGCGGGGTGGCGGGGCTGCCGACCTTCCACCGCGGCGTCGCGGATCACCAATATCTCTTCGTCAACGGCCGACCGGTGCGCGACCGGCTGCTGATCGGCGCGATCCGCGGTGCCTATGCCGAGATGATGCCGCGCGACCGTCACGCCGTGGTGGCGCTGTTCCTCGACGTCCCCGCGAGCGAGGTCGACGTCAACGTTCACCCGGCGAAGACCGAGGTGCGCTTCCGCGACCCGGCGCTGGTGCGCGGCATGATCGTGTCGGGGCTGCGCCGCGCGCTCGACGCCGCGGGCCACCGGGTCGCACACTCGGCCCCGGCGGACTTCGGCGCCTTGTGGCGGTCCGAGCCGACCGCTGCGGTCGCGGCGCCCGCGATCGGCTTCGATCACGCGGCGATGGCCGCGCCGTCGCCCGGCGGCACGCTGCTGCGCGAGCATCGCACCACCTTCCTGACGCCGCCGCCGCAGGCGCGCGCGGAGGCGAGCTGGGCGCCGCCGCCCGAGCGCGACGACTTTCCGCTCGGCGCCGCGCGCGGGCAGGTCAACAAGACGTACATCGTCGCCGAGGCGCAGGACGGGCTGGTGCTGGTCGACCAGCATGCCGCGCACGAGCGGCTGGTGCTGGAGCGGATGCGCGCCGCGCTCGCCGGCGGGCGCGTGGCGAGCCAGGCGTTGCTGATCCCCGAGGTGGTGGAGCTCGATGAGCCCGCCTGCGACCGGCTCGAGGCGCGTGCGGCCGAACTGGCGGAGTTCGGGCTCGAGCTCGAGCGATTCGGCGCGCGCGCGATGCTGGTGCGCGCCACCCCCGCGCTGCTCGGCAGCGGCGACCCGACCGCGCTGGTGACCGACCTGGCCGACGAGCTCGCCGCCTACGACGAGGCGCTGTCGCTGCGCGAGCGGCTCGACGCTGTGGCGGGGACGATGGCGTGCCACGGCTCGGTCCGCGCCGGGCGGGCGCTCTCGCTGGCGGAGATGAACGCGCTGCTGCGCGAGATGGAGGCGACGCCGCACTCGGGCCAGTGCAACCACGGGCGCCCGACCTGGGTGAAGCTCGATTTCCCCGACATCGAGAAACTGTTCGCGCGACGGTGATGGGGGGGGCGCGCGCTGCCGTCACCCCTCACCGGCGTCATCAAGTCAGTTGTGACGCGGGGTGTGGGAGGTCGCGGAGGCGCGCGTTGGCGATGGTGACGATCTTTCGCATGACGGCGGCGAGGGCGAGTCGCTTGGGTTTGCCCGTGGCGACGAGTCGTCGATAGAAGTCGGCGAGCGGGTTGGTGCCGCGCGCGGCGGCCATGGCGGCGATGAAGAGCGCTGGTCTGATCTGTCGTCGTCCGCCGGCGGGGTGGCGCGGCCCGGCGCGGGTGCCGCTGTCGCGCGGATGGGGGGCGCAGCCGGCGAGGCTGGCGGCCTGGCGGCGGCCGAGCGTACCGAGTTCGGGCAGGGTGGCGAGCAGCAGCGGCGCGTGCACGGGGCCGATGCCCGGGACCGAGCGCAACGCCTGGGCGCGCTGGGCGAGGTCGGGCTGGTCGGCGACGAGCGCGGCGATGCGCGCGTCGAGTCGGGCGATATGCTCGGCGAGCTGGTCGAGATGCGCGCGGATGTGCTCGGCGACGAGATCGCTGCGCGGCGCCTTGAGGCGGTTGCTCTCCTGGGTCTTGATCGCGACGAGGTCGAGCCGGCGCGCGACCAGCGCGGCGAGCTCGGCTTGGGCCGGCACGGGAGGCTGCCAGCGCGGCAGCGTGGCGCCGCGGTCGAGCGCGTAGCGCGCGAGCCAGCGCGCGTCGATCGCGTCGGTTTTCGCGCGCTTGCCGAACGAGCGGATATAGGCCTTTACCTTGGCGGCGTCGGCGCGGTGCGCGGGGATGCCGAGCACGTGAAGCGCGGCGAGCAGCGTGTCCTCGTGCCCGCCGGTAGCCTCGCACACCGCCAGCGCGTGGCCGGTGTAGCCGGCCAGCGCGTCGTGCAGGCTGTCGATGTCGTTGGCGATGTCGTGGGTGCGCCCGGTGGCCTCGTCGTACAGCGTGACGCGGTGGCACGAGACGTCGATCCCCAACACCCTCTGGCGCGTGGCGGCCTTGTCGGTCATGATGGTCTCCCATGCTTCGGATTGTCTGCGGGCGTACCGAGAGGCGGCCCATCCAAGTCAGCAAGCGATGCGATGCTGGGGTGGCACGGTCCCATGATGACCGCGGTCGTTGCGACCGATCCTGAACCGGACGCCGTGACACCAAGTGCCGCGGGGTGGCCACCCCGCGGCACGCTCTCCAGCTCCGACAGCCTACACCACAATCCTGAGAGACAATCCTGAACTCGTTTCAGGATCCACGGTGCCGCGTGAGCAAACGCGGCGGCGCTCGCAGACCGGTGGATCCTGAGACAAGCTCAGGATGACGCCGGGAGATGGAGACGTGGGATGACGCGGTATAGTGGTGCCGTGGGATGACGCCATCAGATGATAGCGCGAAGCCTAATCCTCCCGCTTCGTCCCACTCGCCGGCACCTGCGACAGCCGCGTCAGCAGCAGCGGGATATCGTGCGTGATATAGGTGTCGGTCGGCACCATCACGCTCCTGCGCAGCATCTTGCCCAGCGCGGTGAGGCGCTCTCTCCTGTCTCTGTCCGTCGCCGTCACGACCCGAATGTCCTTACGCTCATACAAGGCGACCGCCGCACCCGGTCCGATGCGCGGTCGCCGCTACTGCAGGATCAACCCGCCCAGATCGCCCGCGTTCCGCTCGGCAGCGTCGCTCGTCGCACGCAAAAACGCTTTGTCGCAGCGCCTTTTCGTTCAGCCTGCCGCAACCTTTGCGCGCGGCAGGCATTCTCCCCGACGATCCATTACAACAGGTCGCGCCATGAGCAAAATTATGCCGCTAGTTCTAGCACTTGTGCCGCTTGCCGCGGTCGTCGGCGCGGTCGTGACGGTGCCCTGAACCAAGAGCCCCCCGGGCGTCGTTTCCCCCACCCCCCCCCCCGGCGCCCAACGGAAAGGCCCGCCCGGATCGCTCCGGGCGGGCCTTCTCTGTTCACCGCGAGCGGTGGCGCGAGGCTCAGCCCTGCGCCGGCTCGTCCTGCGCCTCGGCGGTCGCGCCCGGCTCGGCGTTGGGATCGTAATCCTCGGTGAAGCCGCCCTGGTCGCGACCTTCCTCGAAGACCTGCGCCATGACGTCGACGCCCTGCGCCTGCATCTCGGCCTCTTCCGGCGAGCGCGCGACGTTGACCTTCACGGTCACCGCCACCTCGGGGTGAAGCTGCACGCGCACATCGTACACGCCGATCGCCTTGATCGGGCGGTCGAGCACGACCTGGCTCTTGGTCACCTTGTGACCGTCGGCCTCGAGCGCCTCGACCAGGTCGCGCACCGCGACCGAGCCGTACAGCTGGCCGGTGTTCGACGACTGACGGATCAGCGTGACCTGCGCGTCCTTGAACGAGCCGGCCTCCTTCTCCGCGTCCGAGCGACGCGAGGCGTTGTCGGCCTCGATGCGCGCGCGATTGGCCTCGAATACCTTGCGGTTGGCCTCGTTGGCGCGGAGCGCCTTCTTGTTCGGCAGCAGGTAGTTACGGGCAAACCCGTCCTTCACCTTCACCACGTCGCCGATGCCGCCGAGCTTCTCGACGCGCTCAAGCAGGATGATATCCATCTGCTCTTCTCCTTACTTCACGACGTAGGGCAGCAGGCCCAGGTGGCGGGCGCGCTTGATCGCCTGCGCCAGCTCGCGCTGCTTCTTCGCGCTCACCGAGGTGATGCGCGACGGGACGATCTTGCCGCGCTCGGACACGAAGCCCTGCAGCAGACGCACGTCCTTATAGTCGATCCGCGGCGCGTCCTTGGCGCTGAACGGGCACGACTTGCGGCGGCGGAAAAACGGGCGCGCCATTATGCGTTCTCCTCTTCGCGGTCACGACGCGGACGGTCGCCCCGATCACCACGATCCCCGCGGTCGCCACGCTCCCCGCGCTCGCCGCGACGCTCGCGGTCGCGCTCCTGCTTGCGCATCATCACGGTCGGACCCTGCTCGTGCTCGTCGACGCGCACGGTCATGTAGCGGATCACGTCTTCATTGATGCTGGTCTGACGCTCCAGCTCGGCGACGGTGTCGCCCGGCGCGTCGATCTCGAGCATCACGTAATGCGCCTTGCGGTTCTTCGCGATGCGATAGGCGAGGCTGCGCAGGCCCCAGGTCTCGGTCTTGACGACCGTGCCGCCGTGGTCGGTGACCACCTTGGTCGCGGCTTCCGCCAGCGTGTCCACTTGCGCCTGTGCCAGATCCTGGCGCGCAAGGAACACGTGCTCGTACAGAGCCATGCATGTACCTCAATGTTGGCCGATCGCTGACGGACACCCCACGTGCCACGCCCCTCCGGCTGTCGTGCAACAGCAAGGGGCGGAAGAAGCCGTAGCTTCCCGCCCCGAGTAGGCGTGCTATGCCGCAGAACCCCTCCGCGCGCAAGGGCCCGCGGTTGACCGGCCGGGAGCGCCGCCCTAGCAGCGCAGCCTTTCCAAGGAGAGGCACGATGCGCGCGTTCATCTTCCCCGGTCAGGGCAGCCAGGCAGTCGGCATGGGCGCCGCGCTGGCCGACGCCTCGGCGGTCGCGCGCGAGGTGTTCGGCGAGGTCGACGAGGCGCTCGGCCAGAACCTGCGCCGCCTGATGGCAGAGGGGCCGGCGGACGAGCTCACGCTGACCGAGAACGCGCAGCCCGCGATCATGGCCAACGCCGTCGCCACCCTGCGTGTGCTGACGCGCGAGGGCGGCGTCATGGTCGCCGACAAGGCCGATTATGTCGCGGGTCATTCGCTCGGCGAATATACCGCTTTGTGCGCGGCCGAGACCTTCGACCTCGCCACGACGGCGCGGCTGCTCAAGCGGCGCGGTCAGGCGATGCAGGCGGCGGTGCCGGTGGGCGAGGGGGCAATGGCGGCGCTGCTCGGCGCCGACGTCGCCAAGGCCGAGACGATCGCGGGCGCCGCGGTCGACTCGATCCTCGCTGAGGGCGGCGAGCCGCTGGTCTGCACCGTCGCCAACGACAACGACCCGTCGCAGGTTGTGATCTCGGGTCATCGCCTCGCGGTGGAGCGTGCGGTCGCGCTGGCGAAGGAGCTGGGCGCCAAGCGTGCGGTGCTGCTGCCGGTATCGGCGCCGTTCCACTGTTCGCTGATGGAGGATGCGGCGCAGGCGATGGAGGCGGCGCTGGCCGAGGCCGAGCTGCGCGCGCCGCTGGTGCCGGTCTTCGCCAACGTCGACGCCGCCGCGGTGGCCGATCCCGGCGCGATCCGGCGGCTGCTGGTGGAGCAGGTGACCGGGCGCGTGCGCTGGCGCGAGTCAGTGCTGGCGATGGTGGAGGCGGGGGTGACCGAGTTCGTCGAGTTCGGCGGAAAGGTGCTCGCGCCGATGGTCAAGCGCATCGCGCCGGATGTCGAGGCGGTCAGTGTGGTATCGATGGACGACGTCGAGGCGCTGCTAAAAAGGATGTGAGATCACGCGGAGGCGCGGAGACGCGGAGAAGAAGTGAGGGATATCGGCGCGATCAGCGGTGACGTTCTCGACCTATCGCTTCGTCTTCACCGCGAGCTTGGACCGGGCTTGTTGGAAAGCGTCTATGAGAGGGTGCTCGCGGCGCGTCTGGCGGCGCTCGGCTATCTTGTCTCCCGGCAGCACCCGGTCGACATCTGCTTCGAAGGGCAGGTCTTTCCGGCGGCCTTTCGGATCGACCTGCTGGTCGACAACCGATTAGTGGTCGAGGTGAAATCGGTCGAGAAGCTGGTGCCGGTACACGGCAAGCAGCTTCTGACATATCTGAGACTCATCGAGCAGCCCGTCGGGCTGCTCATCAACTTCGGGGGTGAGACGTTGAAGGAGGGGGTGCGACGGATCGTCAACCGCTATCGACCCTCCGCGTCTCCGCGCCTCCGCGTGAACCAAAATACGGAGTGAAGCATGTTCGATCTCTCAGGCATGACCGCGCTGGTCACCGGCGCCTCCGGCGGGATCGGCTCCGCCATCGCGCGCGGCCTCGCCGCGCAGGGCGCCCGCCTCGCGCTGTCGGGTTCGAACCCCGACAAGCTGGAGCGCTTCCGCGACGAGCTCGGCGGTGATCATGTCGCGCTCGCCTGCGACCTGTCCGACGCGGCCGCGGTCGACGCGCTGGTGCCGCGCGCGGTCGCGGCGCTCGGCAAGCTCGACGTGCTCGTCAACAACGCCGGTGTCACGCGCGACAATCTCGCGATGCGGATGAAGGACGACGAGTGGGACCAGGTCATCCGGGTCAACCTCGAGGCCGCCTTCCGCCTGATCCGCGCCGCCGCCAAGCCGATGATGAAGGCGCGCTTCGGCCGCGTCGTGTCGATCACCTCGGTGGTGGGGCAGACGGGCAACCCGGGCCAGGCCAATTACGCCGCCTCCAAGGCCGGGCTGGTCGGCATGTCCAAGGCGCTGGCGCAGGAGCTCGCCAGCCGCAATATCACCGTCAACTGCGTTGCGCCGGGCTTCATCCGCTCCGCCATGACCGACGTGCTGCCCGAGGCGCAGAAGAGCGCGCTGCTCGGCCGCATCCCCGCGGGCGATCTCGGCAGCGGCGAGGACATCGCCGCCGCGGTGGTGTATCTGGCGTCGCGCGAGGCGGGTTACGTGACCGGCCAGACGCTGCACGTGAACGGCGGCATGGCGATGGTCTGAGCCACCGGGACGGCAAACGCTAAGGCGAGGGGGGTGTCGCGAGCCATTCGCACCCTTGCCACGGGAGCGAGCCCGTTCTACCTGCGTTCAGCAATTCGAAACCTACCCCCCAATTGAAAGAGGGAAAGCTATGAGCGAGACCGCCGACCGCGTGAAGAAGATCGTCGTCGAGCATCTCGGCGTCGAGGCCGACAAGGTCACCGAGGACGCCAGCTTCATCGACGATCTGGGCGCGGACAGCCTCGACATCGTCGAGCTGGTGATGGCGTTCGAGGAAGAGTTCGGCGTCGAGATCCCCGACGATGCGGCCGAGAAGATCTCGACCGTGAAGGACGCGATCACCTATATCGACGAGCACAAGGGCTGAGGAACGGGGGGAGACCTCCCGCTCTAGCGAGCTGATCTGAGCGGCTCTCCGTCCTCGGCTAGGGGGTGGGGAGCCGTTTCGTTTGGAAGGACCGGCGGCGCGACGCGTGGCGCAGTGCCGGGGAAGAAGGAACGTCTATGCGCCGTGTCGTCGTCACCGGTCTCGGCCTCGTCACCCCGCTCGGGGCCGACGTGGAGACCTGCTGGGCCAATCTGATCGCGGGCAAGTCGGGCGCCGGCCCGATCACGCGCTTCGACGCGTCGGACCAGAAGTGCACGATCGCGTGCGAGGTGAAGCCGGCGGACCATCCCTGGGGCTTCGATCCCGACAAAAGGGTCGATCACAAGATCCAGCGCCAGGTCGATCCGTTCATCGTCTACGGCATCGACGCGGCGGGGCAGGCGCTGGAGGACGCCGGTCTCACCGAGATGAGCGAGGCCGAGCGGTTCCGCGCCGGCTGCTCGATCGGCTCGGGCATCGGCGGTCTGCCGGGCATCGAGAGCGAGTCGCTGGTGCTGGCGGAGAAGGGACCGAAGCGGGTCAGCCCGCATTTCGTCCACGGCCGCCTCATCAACCTGATCTCTGGTCAGGTCTCGATCAAATACGGGCTGATGGGGCCCAATCACGCGGTCGTCACCGCCTGCTCGACCGGCGCGCACTCGATCGGTGACGCCGCGCGGATGATCGCGCTGGACGACGCCGACGTGATGCTCGCGGGCGGGTCGGAGAGCACGGTGTGCCCGATCGGCATCGCGGGCTTCGCCGCGGCGCGCGCGCTCAACACCAGCTTCAACGACCGGCCCGAGCAGGCCAGCCGCCCCTATGATCGCGACCGCGACGGCTTCGTCATGGGCGAGGGCGCGGGCGTGGTCGTGCTCGAGGAATATGAGCGGGCCAAGGCGCGCGGCGCCAAGATCTACGCCGAGGTGGTCGGTTACGGCTTGTCGGGCGACGCCTTCCACGTCACCGCGCCGGAGCCGGAAGGGTCGGGCGCGTATCGCGCGATGGAGATGGCGATGCGCAAGTCGGGCCTCGCGCTGTCGGACATCGATTACATCAACGCGCACGGCACCTCGACGATGGCGGACATGATCGAGCTGGGCGCGGTAAAGCGGCTCTTCGGAGACGCGATCGGTGGCCTGTCGATGAGCTCGACCAAGTCGGCGATCGGGCACCTGCTCGGCGGCGCCGGCGCGGTGGAGAGCATCTTCTGCATCCTGGCGATGCGCGACCAGATCGTGCCGCCGACGCTCAACCTCGACAATCCGTCCGAAGGCGCCGAGGGGGTCGACCTCGTGCCGCATGTCGCGCGCCGCCGCGAGGTGCGCGCGGTGCTCAACAACAGCTTCGGCTTCGGCGGCACCAATGCCTCGCTGGTGATGAAGACGATCTGAGGCCGCTGGATCATGCGCCGGCTCGGCTGCCTGGGACTGATCGTCGCGCTGCTGCTGTTCGGCGCGGGCGTGTGGATCGCGCAGGGATGGAAGGGCGCCGGTCCGCTGCGGCGTGACGCCACCGTGACCGTCGCCGAGGGCAGCTCGCTGGCGGGCGCCGCCACCGCGCTCGAGCGGGCGGGGGTGATCGCCTCGGCGCACCACTTCCGCCTGCAGGCGCGGCTGTTCGGCAGCGCGACGCCGATCCGCGCGGGCGAATATGCGATCCCCGCGCGGGCCAGCGCGTCGCAGGTGCTGGCGCTGCTCCAAAGCGGCAAGGTGGTCCAGCGGCTGGTGGTAATCCCCGAGGGCCTGCCCGCGGTGATGGTGCGCGACGTGCTGCTGCGCGCCGACGCGCTCAGCGGCGACGTCGCGGTACCGGCGGAGGGCTCGGTGCTGCCCGATGGCTATTCGTTCGAGCGCGGCGAGCCGCGCGCCGCGGTGCTGGCGCGGATGCAGCGCGCGATGCGCGACTATCTCGCCACGGCCTGGGCGCGGCGCAAGCCGACGGCGGCGGTGACGACGCCGCAGCAGGCGTTGGTGTTGGCCTCGATCGTCGAGAAGGAGACCGGCAAGCCCGCGGAGCGGCGCATGGTGGCGTCGGTCTATGCCAACCGGCTGCGGCTCGGCATGCCGCTCCAGGCCGATCCGACCGTGATCTATCCCATCACCAAGGGTCGACCGCTCGGCCGCCGCATCCGCCAGAGCGAGCTCCGCGCCAAGAACGGTTACAACACCTATGCTTCGCCCGGACTGCCGGTCGGGCCGATCGCCAACCCGGGGCGGCTGTCGATCGACGCGGTGCTCGATCCGGCGCCGTCGCGCGCGTTGTATTTCGTGGCGGACGGCAGCGGCGGGCACGTCTTCGCCGACACGCTCGAGCAGCACAACGCCAACGTGAAGCGCTGGTTCGCGATCCGGCGCGCGCGCGGGGAGATGTGAGGGCGGAGGTGCCACACTGGACGGGTTCAGGTTAAGCGACGGCCTTGTGGAGCGGCCGCTCCCGTCTTCTCCACCCTCGTCATCCCCGCGCAGGCGGGGATCCAGACACGCGAACGTCTCGCTTCTAGCCGCAAGCTCTGCGTAGCTGGATTCCTGCCTTCGCAGGAATAATGGGGGAGGCGCAACGATCGTATGCCGGCCGCGCCCAGTGACGATTCCGACTCACACCGCCGCCGGGAGCACCCCGTGCCGAGCGGCATAAGCGGCGAACAGCTTCGGCCACACCGATCCCGGCGCGCTGTCGGGCAGACGCGTGCCGAAGCCGTGCCCGCCCTGGTCGAAGGCGTGCAACTCGGCGGGCCGCTTCGCCGCCAGCAGCGCCCGGTACAGCACCAGGCTGTTCTCGATCGGCACCGTGTTGTCGTCGCTCGCATGGACGAGGAAGACGGGCGGCGTGTCCGCGGTGACGCGGCGCTCGACCGACGCGTCGCGGCGCAGCGCGTCGCTCGACGGCGTGCCCAGCAGGTTGTCGCGCGAACCCTCGTGCGTGAACGTCTCCGCCAAGGTGACCACCGGGTAGATCAGCCCGGCGAGATCGGGCCGCGCCGACTGCTCGTCGGCGGCGTCGACCGGCGCGTAGACCGGCTCGGCGTGACGCGTGGCGAGGCTGCCGGCGAGATGCCCGCCCGCGGAGAACCCCAGCACCGCGACTCGCTTGGGATCGACCCCGAACTCGCCCGCGCGCGCGCGGATCACGCGCACCGCGCGCTGCGCGTCCTGCAGCGGTACCAGCGCGCGGTTGCCCCAGCCCTCTGCGGGCAGCCGGTACGAGAGGATGAAGCAGGTGACGCCCAGCTTGTTGAGCCAGCGCGCCTGCTCCTCGCCCTCATTGTCCCACGCGATAAAGCCATAGCCGCCGCCGGGGATCAGCAGCACCGCGGCGCCGTTGGCGCGCGCGGGACGTCGCACCGTCAACCCCGGCCGCGCCACGCCGGTGACCCAGCGATCGTTGAAGCCCGCGTCCTTCGATCGTTGCTCGATCTTGGGCGTTGGCAACGTCGCGGGCGCGCCGGGCGCGGCGTCGGGCCAGAGCTGGATCGTCGCGCCCGGGATGTCGTCGGGAGCGGCCGGCGCCGCGGCGGCGGCGAGGGGCGCGGCGAGCGGCGCGGCGGCGAGCGCGGCGACCACCGCGCGGCGGCTGGGTAGATCCATCGTCATGCGCCCGGACATACCGCACCCGCGGGGTCGGTGGCGAGCCGGATATCCGAGATCGCGACCGAGAACGGCGCGGCCGCGGTCAGCGCCATCGGTGTGTCGACCGACTCCATGGTCGCGCCCGCGGCGCGAAAGCATTTCAACGGGACGCGCAGCACGTGCCAGCCGCCGCCCGAGTCGAGCGCACGCGCGACATCGACCTTGCCGGCGCCCAGCGCCAGCGACACCGGCCCGGTCGCGGCGCGGTCGATGCGGTAGCTGACCTGGAGATTGAGGTCGGCGTTGGTCTCGCGCACGAGCGACAGCGCCGGGCCGGTGATCCGCGCGCTGCCTGGGCCGCGCCAGCTCAGCTGCACGGCACCTTCTTGCGCGGTCGCGCTGTCCACCGCGGTACGCGTTACCGTCGGATCGAGCGCGAGCTGGAACGGTGCCGGTACGCGACCGCGCGCGAAGAACAGGCTGGTGTTGGCGAGGCTGGCGTCGACCCCCGCCTCCTCGCTCAGCGTCGGTACGCTGCCGCGGCTGGCATAGCTCAGCCCGTAGCTGAACGCGAACAAGGGGTCGTAGCCCGGCGCGCCCTTGTTGAGCGTGAACTGGCCGGCGTTCTTGGGCCAGCTGAAGGAGAGCTTGCCGGTGAAGTCGCGCTTGCCGCCGACCAGCACGTCGGCGACGCCCTCGCCCTCCGAACCCGGGAACCAGGCCGCCACGAAGGCGTCCGACTGGTTGAGCTCGGGGTTCACCCACAGCGGCCGGCCCGAGAGGAACACCGAGACGGTTGGCACGCCCGCCGCCTTCAGCTTCTTGAGCAGCGCGAGCGACTGTTTGTCGCCGGCCTCGAACTCCAGCGTGCGCACGTCGCCGCGCATCTCGGCATAGGGCTGCTCGCCGAAGACGACGATCGCAACGTCGGGCTTGGTGGCGAAGCTGCCGTCGCGCGACAGCGTCGCGGTGCCGCCGCCCGCCTTGGCCGCGGCGGCGATCCCGGCGTAGATCGAGGTCGCGCCGGGGAAGTCGGCGTTGGTGTTGCCGTCGCCCTGCCACGACAAGGTCCAGCCCCCGGCCTGGCGACCGATGTCGTCCGCGGCGTCGCCCACCACCAGGATGTTGGCGCTCGCCTTGACCGGCAGCACGCCGTTGTTCTTGAGCAGCACGAGGCTCTTGGCCACCGCCTCGCGCGCCACCGCGCGGTGCTCGGCCGAGCCCACCGTCGCGCCGCGCGCCTCCCACGGCCGCGTCGCGTCGAACAGGCCGAGCTTCATCTTGACGCGCAGGATGCGGCGCACCGCGTCGTCGACGCGCGCCATCGGCAGCTTGCCCGCCTTCACCGCGGCGAGCGTGGTGTCGAACATGCCCTTCCAGCTGTCCGGCGCCATCGCCATGTCGAGCCCCGCGGCGAAGGTGGCGGGGCAGTCGCTATTGGTGCAGCCCGGCACCTGGCCATGGCCGTTCCAGTCGCCGACGACGAAGCCCTCGAACCCCATGCGCCCCTTGAGCACGTCGGTCAGCAGCGAGTGGTTGCCGTGCATCTTCTGGCCGTTCCAGCTCGAGAAGCTGGCCATCACCGTCATCGCGCCGGCCTTGATCGCGGGTGGGTAGCCGGCGCCGTGCACCTTGATCAGCGTCGCCTCGTCGACCTGGGTGTCGCCCTGATCGACACCGTCCTTGGTGCCGCCGTCGCCGAGGAAATGCTTCGGGCTGGCAGCGACATGGCCGCGCTGGATGCCCTGCTGGCCGGGGACGCCCTGCAGCCCCTCGATCATCGCGCCGGCATAGGAGGCGACCACCGCGGGGTCCTCCGAATAGCCCTCATAGGCGCGGCCCCAGCGATCGTCCTGCGGCACCGCCAGGGTCGGGCCGAACGCCCAGTCGATCCCCGCCGCGGCGGTCTCCTCGGCGGTGACCGCGCCGATGCGGCGGATCAGCGCGGGATCGCGCATCGCGCCGAGCGCGCTGTTGTGCGGGAAGAGCGTCGCGCCCACCACGTTGTTGTCGCCGTGCACCGCGTCGACGCCGAACATCAGCGGGATGGCGACATGGCCGGCGCGCTGCTCCAGCGCCACCGCGTTGAACGCGCGCGAGGTGGCGACCCAGGCGGCGGCGGGCGAGCGGTCGGGGCTGCCGAGCGGCGGCGAGCTGCCGCCGGCCAGGATCGAGCCGAGCGGGTAGCGGCGCAGGTCCTCTGGCTTGATCGAGCCGATGTCGGCCTGGATCATCTGCCCGATCTTCTCCTCGAGCGTCATCTGCTTCATCAAAGCGGTGACCTTGGCCTCCGTCGCGGCGTCGACCAGGCCGATGCTCTTGGCCGCGGGCCAGCGATCCGGATGCGCCACCTG
The DNA here is from genome assembly GCF_014193405.1 of Sphingomonas sp. BK069. NCBI lineage: Bacteria > Pseudomonadati > Pseudomonadota > Alphaproteobacteria > Sphingomonadales > Sphingomonadaceae > Sphingomonas > Sphingomonas sp. BK069. The sequence continues at coordinate 556,965 of NZ_JACHZH010000001.1, forward strand.
CGCGACGCCGGCACTGGCGCTGCCGGCGAGCAGCAACGCCAGCGAGAACTGCGAGAAACGCCCCATTCTTCCCCTCCCGAGACGGGTCGCCGGCCCCTGGCGGTGCGATCCCCTAGACGGCGTGAACATAGAAGCGGTGGCCTGAGAACGCTATCAGCATTTTCGTCGCGGCGACTAGGCGCGCCGGCTTTTACTGGTACGTATCGCAGCCATGAGTGGGGACATCCGCAGGATCCGCGGCACCGGATCACGCCAGACCGGGGCACCGACGATCGCCGACGTGGCGCAGCTCGCCGGCGTCTCGACCATGACGGTATCGCGCGTGATCAACGGCGAGAACAACGTCCGCGAGGCGACGCGCGCGGCGGTGCGCGAGGCGATCCAGCGGCTCGATTATGCGCCCAACCGCGCCGCGCGCAGCCTGGCGGGGGCGTCGCAGGTGCGGCTGGGCCTGCTCTACAGCAATCCCAGCGAGGCCTATCTCAGCGCCTTCCTGCTCGGCAGCCTCGACGAGGCGGGGCGCGGCGACATCCAGCTGGTGGTGCAGAAATGCGACCCCGGCGAGCATGAGGCCGAGGTCGCCGCGCGCCTGGTCGCCTCGGGTCTCGACGGCATCATCCTCCCGCCGCCTTTGTGCGACTCGCCGCTGGTGCTCGACGTGCTGCTCGGCGCGCGCGTGCCGACGGTGGTGGTGGCGACGAGCAGCTCGCCCGCGGGGATCGGCCGCGTCTCGATCGACGACCGCGCCGCGGCGCGTGCGATGACCGAACACCTTCTGGCGCTCGGGCACCAGCGCGTCGGCTTCATCACCGGCAACCCCAATCTCACTGCCAGCGAGGAGCGGCTGGCAGGCTATCGCGACGCGTTGACGGGAGCGGCGCTGCCGATCGACGAGGCGCTGATCGCGCGCGGGCTGTTCAGTTACCGCTCGGGTCTCGATGCGACCGAGGAACTGCTCGACATCGCGCAGCCGCCGAGCGCGATCTTCGCGAGCAACGACGACATGGCGGCCGCCAGCGTGGCGGTGGCGCATCGGCGCGGGCTCGACGTGCCGGGCGACCTCACCGTGGTCGGCTTCGACGACAGCACGCTGGCGACGACGATCTGGCCCGAGCTCACCACGATCCACCAGCCGATCGCGGACATGAGCCGCGCCGCGGTGCAGATGCTGACGCAGATGCTGCGCGCGCGCCGCGACGATCCATCGGCCAGTGCACCCGAGCTCGTGCTCGATCACACGTTGGTGCGACGCCAGTCGGACGCGGCGCCGCGGCGTCGACCGGGCGCGCGGGCGCGGTGAGGGGTAGCGCGGCCTGTCCTCAGGGATCATCCTGAACTCGGTTCAGGATCCACTGTCCCGCGAGCAACACCAACCATGAAGTTTGCTGCGACGCGGATCCTGGAACAAGTTCAGGGTGCCGCCATGGCGACGGAAGGCTGTAGCAGGCCATTGTGGTAGCGGTACCTTCCATGCCATAGCGGAACGTCGCTGAAGTGATCTGATAAATCGCGCGAAAGGGGAAGGGGTGAGGATCCGGTCGGTTGCCATGCTCCTTGCCATGATCGCGGCGCCTCCGATGAACGTTCTCGCGGCGCCGATTTCTTACGCCTGGCGCAACGTGACGGTGGGCGGCGGCGGGTTCGCGCCCGGCATCGTCTTCAGCCGCGCGGAGCGCGGGCTCGCCTATCTGCGCACCGATATGGGGGGCGCCTATCGCTGGGACGCCGCCGCCCGCCGTTGGGTGCCGCTGCAGGACGACGTCGCCGAGCCGAGCTACATGGGCGTGGAGAGCGTCGCGCCCGATCCGGTCGACGCGGACCTCGTCTATCTCGCGGTCGGGATGAGCGCACGCGGCCCCGCCGCGATCCTGCGCTCGAGCGACCGCGGTGTGCACTGGCGCACCACGCCGGTGCCGTTCGCGATGGGCGGCAACGAGGACGGGCGCGGTCTGGGCGAGCGGCTCGCGATCGACCTCAACGCGCGTGCCACGCTGTTCTTCGGCTCGCGCCACGACGGCCTGTGGCGCAGTGATGACTCAGCCGCCACGTGGCGGAAGGTGGCGAGCTTCCCGCTCGCCGGTCTGGGTCGCCCCGACCGGCCGCGGACGACGCATGGCGGACTGTCGTTCGTGCTGTTCGATCCGGCGCACCGCGGCCGCATGTTCGTCGGCAGCGCTGACCCGGGCGAGCGCCACCTGTTCCGCTCGGACGACGGCGGCGCGACGTGGCGCGCGGTCGCAGGCGGGCCGCGCGCCGCGTTGCTCCCGGTCAAGGCCGCGGTGGGCGGGGACGGCGTCGTCACGCTGAGCTACAGCGACGCGATCGGCCCCAACGGCGTCAGAGACGGCGCGGTGTGGCGCTACGATCCCGACGCCGGCTCGTGGCGCGACGTCACTCCGCCACGCGCCGCGGGTGAGGTGCCGGGCGGCTTCTTCGGCGTCGCGGTCTCGGCGCAGGACCCGCGCGTCCTCGCGGTGAGCACGGTCAACCGCTACCAGCCGGTCGACACGGTGTGGCGCTCCACCGACGCGGGCGCGCACTGGGACGAGCTGTGGCGCCGCAGCACGCGCGATGTCAGCGCCACGCCGTTCCTCGACTTCGACGGGCGGGCCAATTTCGGCCACTGGATCGCCGGGCTCGCGATCGATCCGTTCGATGCCGCGCACGCCGCCTATGTCACCGGCGCGACCGTCTACGCCACCGACGCCTTCGCGCGGACGGGGACGATGCGCTGGGCGCCGTGGACGCGCGGGATCGAGCAGACCGCGATCATCACGCTGGTGAGCCCGACCGGCGGCGCGCCGCTGGTCTCGGGCTTCGGCGACCTCGGCGGCTTCCGCCATGCCGACCTCACGCGCTCGCCCGCGCACGTCCATCGCACGCCGTTCCTCACCAACACCAACTCGCTCGACTATGCCGGCGCGGCGCCGCTGGTACTGGTCCGCAGCGGCAACACGCACAAGCCGGTGGTGCCGGACACCTCGCTCGCCTGGTCGCAGGACGGCGGCGAGCGCTGGACGCCGCTCCGCCTGCCTGCGAGCGAGACGACCCCGCGCCCGGACGGCACGCCCGCGCGCGCGCAGACGGGCGGCGCCGCGATCACCGTCTCGGCCGACGGCGCCACCTTCCTGGTGGAGAGCGACCGGCCGCTGCTGACCCGCGACCGCGGCGCGACGTGGCGCGCGGTCACGGGCCTGCCGGACGGCGCGCGCGTCACCGCGGACAAGGCCGACCCGCAGCGCTTCTACGCGGTCGACGCCGAGCGCGGTCGCATCCTGTGCAGTGGCGACGGTGGTGCCAGCTTCGCGCCCGCCGCCGGGCAGGGGCTGCCGGCCGACCTGTCGGGCGCGCGCGCGGTGGGACGCGAGGCGGCCAACCCGCTGGTGGCAGTGCCGGGGCGCGCCGGGGCGTTGTGGCTGCTCGTCGCGGGCGCCCTCTATCACTCCGATGACGTCGGCGAGCACTGGGCGCGGGCCGGCTCCACGGCGCAGATCGACCGCTACGGGCTCGGCAAGGCGGCGCCGGGCAGCGCCTGGCCGGCGCTCTACGCGATCGCGACCGTCGACGGCACGCGCGGCATCTATCGCTCGACCGACGGTGGCGCGCGGTGGGTGCAGATCAACGACGCGGCACATCGCTGGGGACTGCGGCTGCGCGTGATCAGCGGCGACCCGCGGCGCTACGGGCGCGTCTATGTCGGCACCGATGGCCGCGGCATCATGTACGGCGATCCGAAGGGGGAGGGTGAATGATCGGACGGTGGGGACGCGCCGCGATGCTCGCGGCGGCAGGGGCGGTCGCGCTGGCGGCGACGGGGGCGAGCGCGCAGGGCGCGCCGCTGCCGCGGCTGGTGAGTCAGGACGGGCGCCACGCGCTGCTGGTGGATGGCGCGCCCTTCCTGATGCTGGGCGCGCAGGTCAACAACTCGAGTAACTATGCCGCGGCCTTGCCCGAGGTGTGGCCGGTGCTCGACCGCATTCACGCCAACACGATCGAGATCCCGATCGCCTGGCAGCAGGTCGAGCCGCACGAGGGGCAGTTCGACCTGTCCTTCCTCCAGACCCTGCTCGATCAGGCGCGCGCGCACGACAAGCGCGTGGTGCTGCTGTGGTTCGGCACGTGGAAGAACACCAGCCCGGGCTACACACCCGACTGGGTCAAGCTCGACAACCGCCGCTTCCCGCGGATGAAGACGCGCGACGGTAAGGATCACGGCGTGCTCACCCCGCTCTCGCAGGCGACACTGGCGGCGGACCGGCGCGCCTTCGTCAAGGTGATGGAATATCTCCGCGACAACGACCAGCAGCACACCGTCGTGATGGTCCAGCCGGAGAATGAGACGGGCAGCTATCGCAACCCGCGCGACTATGGCGCGGAGGGCAACCGCTTGTTCGCGCAGCCGATCCCGGCCGCGCTGGCGCAGCGCACCGGCAAGCGCGGCACCTGGGCGCAGGCGTTCGGCGCGCAGGCCGACCGCGCCTTCAACACCTGGTACGTCGCCTCCTATGTCAACGCCATCGCCGCGGCCGGGAAGAAGGCCAAGCCGCTGCCGATGTACGTCAACGCGGCCCTGGCGGGGCCGTCGAACGTGCCCGATCCCGACGGCGTCGCAAGCGGCGGGCCGCAGCAGGACGTGCTCGACATCTGGAAGGCGGCGGCACCCGCGATCGACTTCGCCGCGCCCGATATCTACGACCGCAAGAGCGCCAACGTCGTCCAATATCTCGACAAATACGCGCGGCCCGACAATGCGCTGATGGTGCCGGAGATCGGCAACGCGCGCGAGTTCGCGCGGTTTTTCTACGCCGCGCTGGGGCGGGGGGCGATCGGCTATGCGCCGTTCGGCATGGACGCGACCGGCTATTTCAACTTCCCGCTCGGCGCCAAGTCGCTCGACCCGGTGACGCTCGACGCCATCGCGCTGCCCTATGGGACCCTGGCGCCGATCGCGCGCGACTGGGCGCGGATCGCGGCCTCGCGCCCGACCTGGGGCGCGGCGAAGCCCGACGACGGGGCCGTCGTCTCCACCACGCTCGGCGCTTGGAAGATCGCGGCGACCTGGGGCGAGTGGCAGTTCGGCATGCGCGAGTGGACCTGGCTCAAGGCCGACCCCGCACCCTGGGCGAACGAGCCGGTCGGCGGCGTCGCCGTGGCGCAGCTCTCCGACGACGAGTTCCTGCTGGTGGGCGACCACGCGCGAGTCACCTTCTCCGCCGCGAGCGGGGAGGGGATGGTGGTGCGAGTCGAGGAGGGCGGCTTCACGGACGGCAGATGGGTCATGTCGCGCATGTGGAACGGCGACCAGACGGACTACGGCATCAACCTGGTCGATCGCCCCCAGGTGCTGAAGGTGACGATGGGTCGCTATCGCTGAGCGATCGGCGGCGGACGTCATCTTTGCAGGGGTGAGACGAGCTTGACCTCTCCCCCGCCGACCACTCCGCGCGCCGCGACGAGACGAGCCGAGCCGCGCCGACCTAGACGCGGCGTTGCCGGCGCATTACATACCGGTCGTTATGGAATCCACTGCCACCGCCTGTTCCGCCGTCAAGGGCCGTCCGCGCGAGTTCTGTACCGAGCAGGCGCTCGCGGCGGCGCTCGGCGTCTTCTGGACCAAGGGCTATGAGGGCGCCTCCATGGCCGACCTCACCGCGGCGATGGGGATCACCAAGCCCAGCCTCTACGCCGCCTTCGGCAACAAGGAAGCGCTGTTCCACAAGGCGCTCGACCTCTACGAGGCGGAGAAGCTCTCCTACACGCGCGAGGCGCTCAACCAGCCGACCGCGCGCGCCGTGGCGGAGCATTTCATGCGCGGCGCGATCGAGGCGCAGTGCAACAGCGGCGGCCCCAAGGGCTGCATGGGCGTGATCCACGCCACCGCCTGCGGCGACGAGCAGCGGTCGATCAAGGACGACGTGATCGCGCGGCGCGCCTCGTCGCAGAAGGCGCTTGTCGAACGGTTCGAGCAGGCACAGCAGGCCGGCGAATTTCCCGCGCACATCACGCCGCAGGCGCTCTGCCAATATCTGTACGCGATCTTGCAGGGCATGGCGGTGCAGGCCGGCTCGGGTGCGACACGCGCCGAACTCGAGCAGGTGGTCGACACCAGCCTCGCCATGTGGCCGACCCGCTGAGCCGCTCGTAAGAAAAAACGCTACCGACCGGTACATAAAGCGTTGACGCTGTCGGCAAGGCTTTCTATACCACACAGTATAGAAACGGCGGTGACGCTCCGGCGGCACCTTCACCGGAGGGACGCCGCGATGGCACGACCGCTCACCCACGACCCAGCGACCTGATCGCCGGCGCGGTGGCGCGTCCACCGCGCGGCACCCTCGCTCTAGACTGACACGGCGCTCTCGCCCCGGTTCTCCGGCGGGTGGCGTGCGCCCCGCATACTCCGAAGGGGAGAGACGACATGGCCTTCATCGATTTCACGTCCGCCATCGGCGGTGCCGCCGCGCTCACCGCCGAGCGCCACCTCGCGTCCGACACCGTCGCACCGACCGCCGAGCCCGAGGTCACCGCCGACCGCGCCGCGCTGAGCGCGCTCGAGTGGCTGGTGGTGTCGCTCGCCCGCCGCGACCGCCTATCGTCGCTGCGCGAGCCCGGCCGCATCGCGGTGGCGATGGGCGTGCTGTTCGGCAAGCAGCCCAACCCGCGGCTGGCCGATCCCAAGCTGGAGGCGCTGCGCCGGCTCGCGGTGCATGCCTGGCACCAGGGCTTCGCGGTGCCGGTGAGCGCGGTGAAGGGTTTCCTCGCCGCGGGTTATACCAACGACCATTATGAGCTGCTGCTCGCCAGCATCAGCAGCGCGCGGCTGCGCCGGCCCGAGCGCCGCTGAGAGGGGCCCGGCGACGACGGCAGCTCGGAGCCTGGCCCATCTCGTCCGGATCGTCCGCGTGCTCCGGCGAACGCCATAGCCCAGGGTCTTCAACGTCACCGCCTGTCGCTCTGGACCTCCGCGTGCGCGGGAGCACCGGTCCTCATAGGTGCATCAGCCATCAGCGGAACCCGGCCGGTCGTCAGTGCGATGCTCCAGGTATCATCGCTCACCCTCACCGACATCCCGGCCCCTTCGACGCCGCCTGCAGCGTCGCTCAGGACATGTTTGAGCCGGGATGCATCTGCCCGCGCGCCTCAACGGGCGATCATGTACGCGGCACCATGGATTCCGGCTCATAGCCGGGATAACGGGGTTGGGAGCGCCCGTTCAGCGCGTCGTCGAGAACGGCCGCGCCGCGCGTCCTGCACCCCACGCCTTGTTGGGCCGCGCCGTCATGGTGAAGCGCAGTTCCCCGCCGGCGCGCAGTTCCTCGTCCGCGATCCAGCTGCGCGTCAGCGGCTTGCCGTTGAGTGCCACCGCGCCGACGTAGCGGTTCGCGTCCGACAGGCCGTCCGCGACCACCGTGAAGCGCTTGCCGTCGGGCAGCCGCAGCGTCGCGCGCGCGACGAACGGGCGGCCGATCACATATTGGTTGCTGCCCGGCGCGACGGGGTAGAAGCCAAGCGCGGTGAACACCAGCCAGGCCGACATCTGGCCGAGATCGTCGTTCCCGCTCAAGCCCTCAGGACTCGCGTGATATTGCGTCTCGACGATCTGCTTAAGTCGCTCCTGCGTGCGCCACGGCGCGCCGGCGTACGTGTAAAGATAGGCGACGTGGTGGCTCGGCTCGTTGCCATGGATGTACTGGCCGATCAGGCCGGCGATGTCCTCGGCATGGCTGTAGTCCAGCTTGGAATTGTCATAGTCGAACATCGCGTCGAGTTTGGCGATGGCCTTGCGGTCGCCGCCCAGCAGCCGGAACAGCCCGGCCTGGTCCTGCGGCATGAACCAGCTGTACTGCCAGGCATTGCCCTCGGTGTAGTCAGAGCCGTAGTTGATCGCGGTGGGGTCGAACGGCGTGCGATAGCTGCCGTCGCTCTTGCGCGCGCGGAGCCAGCCGGTCCTCACGTCGAAGCTGTTGCGCCAGTTGGTCGCGCGTAGCTCGAAACGCTGCGCCACGTCGGTGCGGCCGAGCGCGCGCGCCATCCGCCCGATCGTCCAGTCGTCATAGGCATATTCGACCGTCTTCGACGCCGCCTCGGGCTCGCGATCGATCGGAACATAGCCGAGCTTCATGTAATCGCCGAGCCCGCCGTACGGGGCATAGTCCGCGCTGGCGACCATGGCGTCGAGCGCGGCATTCGCGTCGAAGCCGCGGAAGCCCTTCAGATAGGCGTCGGCGATCACCGGCACGGCGTGATAGCCGATCATCGTCCAGGTCTCGCGCCCGGCGAACTGCCACACCGGCAGGATGCCGTGCGGGCTGTAGCGCTGGCTGTCGACCAGCGAGCGCACCACGTCGTTGGTGGTCTGCGCCGGCTGCACCAGCGTCAGCAACGGGTGCTCGGCGCGAAACGTATCCCACAGCGAGAAGGTAGAGCGGAAGGTATAGCCCTCGGCGCGATGCACCTGATCGTCGGGGCCGCGGTAGCGCCCGTCGGCGTCGCTCCACACACTCGGCGCGATCAGGCTGTGGTAGAGCGCGGTGGCAACGATCGTCCGGGTCGGCGCGGGCGCCTCGAACTCAACCGCGCCGAGCGCCGCGTCCCAGGCGGCGCGGGTGCGCGCCTGCACCGCGTCGAAGTCGCCCGATTCCGCTTCGAGGTTGGCGACGGCGCCGGCCTCGTCCACCCCCGACAGCGCGACGCGGACCTCGAGCGGGCGGTCGAGCGCGCCGAAGTCGAGCCGCGCCTCGAGCTGCTTGCCGAGCTTCTCGGCGAGCACGTCGCTGCCGCGGCCGGGGGCCTGGAAACCCTTGTAGGGGACGTCGCCGTCGCGATCGACCAAGGCGTGGCCGGTGAGCGGCGCCGAGAAGCGCATCGCGAAGAACAGCTTGCGTCCCGGCGCCCAGCCGCGCGTCTCGCGGAAGCCGGTCAGCGTGCCGTCGCCGCGCAGGTGGAGCCCCGACCACAGTACCTTGCCCGGGTAGTTGTAGAGCGAGCGGCGCAGGTCGAGCACGAGGTGCGCCGCCTTGCCCGCGGGGAAGGTATAGCGGTGCACGCCGACGCGCGTGCCGGCGGTCATCTCGGCGCGCACCTGCGGTGCCGCGAGCGTCACCGCGTAATAGCCGGGGCGCGCCACCTCGCTGGCATGGTCGAAGCGCGAGCGGTAGCCCGGCGCGGCGGGCGTGCCCGGGTCCATCGCCACCGCGTCGCCGCTGACCGGCATGACCAGCACGTCGCCGAGATCGGAATGGCCCGCGCCGGAGAAATGCGTGTGACTGAAGCCCTCGATCGTCGGATCGTCGTGGCGATAGCCGGCGGCGTGCGCGTAGCATTCGCGGATGACGCAGCGGGTGTCGGTGTCGGGCGACAGCTGTACCATGCCGAACGGCGCCACCGCGCCGGGGAAGGTGTGGCCCTCGCCGCCGGTGCCGATGAACGGGTCGACCGCGTCGATCGTGCGCGCCGGGGCGGTCGTGCTGGCAGGTGAGGAGGCCTGCTGCCCGAGCGCGGGAGCGCCGAGCAGCGCGAGCGCGGCGCTCCCGGCGGCAAGGCGATGGCGGAACGGGCGAGGGCGCGCGGCCCGGCTCACAGCATCGCCTCCGCCTCGATCCGCGCGGCGACGTCGGCCGCTTCCTCCAGCGCGTCGGCCGCGAGCGCGATCGCGCCGAGCGGACCGGCGCGGTCGCCGAGCGCGGGCGGGACGATATAGCCGTCCTCGGGGAGCGCCATATAGCCCGCCAAACTGGCCTCGAGCCGCGCCGCGATGCGCGGCAGCAGGTGCGGCTGCTTGACCGGCATGCCGCCCCCGATCGCGATCCGCAGCGGTCCGGTGCTGCCCACCAGCGCGTGGCACATCGCCGCGAGCACGTCGACGATGGGCTCCCACACCGGGTCGTCCGGTCCGACCGTCGCGACGTCGCGGTCGCCGAGCCGCAGCCGCAGCGCGCTGCCCGAGGCGAGCCCCTCGACGCAATCGTCGTGGTAGCGGCAGGCACTCGGCGCGTCGTCGCCGCGCGCGCGGGGGACACGGATATGGCCGATCTCGCTGTGGCCGAGCCCGCGCGTCGGCCGGCCGTGCACCACCAGCCCGACACCGACGCCCGTGCCGACGGTGACATAGGCGAAATCGTCGAGCCCGCGGCCCGCGCCCCAGCGCATCTCGGCGAGCGCCGCGCCGTTGACGTCGGTGTCGAACCCGGTCGGGAGGCCCAGCGGGGCGGCGACCGTGCCGAGCACGTCGGCGTCGCGCCATCCCGGCTTGTTCGTCGCGAGCACATGGCCGTACCGCGGCGAGGCGCGATCGAGGCATACCGGCCCGAAGGAGGCGATGCCTACCGCGGCAAGGCCGTGACGCTCGCGCCAGCCCGCCAGCACCGCGGCAAGCGCCGGCAGCGTCTCGTCGGGGGCAAGCGTCGGCAGCGTCACCTGGTCGAGCATCGCGTCGGGCGAATGCGCCAGCGTCGCGACGCATTTGGTGCCGCCCAGCTCCACCCCAGCGAGCGGCGCGCGTGCCGCCGGCCCGTCCGCCTGATATCGCATCGCCCTCTCCCCCGTCCCTTGCACCGCCGCGCGTGAAGGCCGCGCGTTGATCCTGAACAAAGGCGTTTAGAACACCAAATTGCATAATTCAAATTCGACGTGGCGGCTGTTCTTGCTTGCGGTGCTGGGCGAAAGGCGCTGGAACGGGAGCGATAACAGTTCAGGGGACGACAGGATGCGACGATCGGCGGCGGGGCGGGAGACCACGGGGCGGGCGGCGTGAGCGGGGGTGCAGCGCCGCGCCTCTCGGGCACCAACCTCGAGCGCGCCGCCGATCACAACCAACGGGTGACGCTCCACGCGATCCGAGTCGGTGGCTCGCTGACGCGGGTCGAGCTGGCGCAGATCACCGGGCTGACCGGACCCGCGATCGCCAATATCACGCGGCGACTGCTCCAGGACGGGCTGATCCAAGAGGCGGGGCAGCGCCGCGGCGGCCGCGGCCAGCCGCCGACCAAGCTCGAGGTCAAACGCGACGCCTGCTACTCGATCGGGGTCAACGTCGACCGCGATCATATCACGCTCGTGCTGGTCGATTTCGCCGGAGAGACGCTCGCCCGCCGGTCGGAGGAGGTCGATTTCGCGCTGCCCGACGACGTGCGCGCTTTCTATCGCCGCTCGATCAAGCCGATGCTGCGCGGCGCCGGGGTCGATCCGGCCAAGCTGGTCGGGCTCGGCGTCGCGGTGCCCGACGATCTCGGCTCGGTCGACCTGCCGGGCCGGCCCGCCGCCTATGACGCCTGGGAGCGGGTCGACATGGCGGCGCTGTTCGCCGAGCCGCTCGCGCTGCCGGTGTTCGTCGAGAATGACGCCGCGGCCGCGGCGACCGGCGAGATGCAGCTCGGGCGCGGGCAGCGGCTGAGCAACTTCTTCTATATCCTGATCTCCTCGGGGCTCGGCGGGGGCGTGGTGAGCGACGGCGTCTACGCGCGCGGCGCGCACGGGCGCAGCGGTGAGCTCGGCTTCATGCTCGCGCCGGGCGAGGGCGGCACGCGCGAGCAGGTGCAGAAGCTGGTGTCGCGCTCCGGGCTGCAGGAGCATCTCGCGCGCGACGGCGTCGCCATCGCCGCCGCGCTCGCGCCCGACGCGAGCGACGCCGCGCGCGCCAGCGTCGACGCCTGGCTCGACCGCGCGGCGCGGCAGCTGTGCACCCCGCTCGACGCGATCAGCTGCCTGATCGACCCCGCCGCGGTGTTGATCGGGGGCCGGTTGCCGGCGGCGCTGGTCGAGTCGCTCGCCGAGCGGGTCAACGCGCTGCTCGGCGAGATCACCGACGCGCCTGCGGTGGCGCCGGTCGAGCGCGCCGCCTTGTCCGAGGACGCGCCCGCGGTCGGCGCGGCCATCCTGCCGTTCAGCCACTTCCTCCTGCCCAAGCCCGGCGCGCTGTGGAAGGCGGTGGAATAAGGCCACCTCGGCTTTAAAGTACCTCTTCGCAAAGGTTTGCGCGAACGTTCTCAATCCTTCCATTTGACAATTTGCTTTTGCTATTGTCTGATTAACCTCGTGATCGCCGCTCGGCATGAGGGGTGCGGCGCGCCGCTGGCGCGCTCGCGGCGGTCCGGTCGAGGGACGCGGCGGGGCAACGAATCCCACCGCGAAGAGGAGGGATGGACTAATGCGAGGTTTCACTGCCCAAACCCCGTCGCGCGCGCCGCTGCGTCGTCGGATGCCGCTGCTGCTGGCAGGGGTGAGTCTGGCCGCGGGGATCGTCGGCAGCGCGCAGGCGCAGCAGACCAGCCCATCGACCGCCGCCGGCGCGCAGGCCGAGCAGGCCGACAAGGCACCCGACCAGACGACCGTCCCGGCGCCGTCGAGCAACACCGGCGAGGTCTCCGCGCCCGCCGCGAACAGCACGCTCGACAGCCCCGGCCAGCTCCAGGCCGACGCCGCCGACTCCGCCGCTGACTCGGGTGCCGCGGGCGGCGGCGACATCGTCGTCACCGGCTATCGCCGCTCGATCGAGCAGAGCCTCAGCCGCAAGCGCGAGGCCAACGCCTTCGTCGACGTGATCACCGCCGAGGACGTCGGCAAGTTCCCCGACAAGAACGTTGCCGACTCGCTCCAGCGCGTCCCCGGCGTGATCATCGAGCGCGACGGCGGTGAGGGCAGCCGCGTCAGCATCCGCGGCCTCGGCAGCGACCTGACGTTGACCGAGCTAAACGGCAATTTCATTGCCGGCACCGACACCGGCGATCCCTCGCGCTCGTTCAACTATCTGTTGCTGCCGTCGACGCTGATCGGGAGCGTCGAGGTGTTCAAATCGTCCGAGGCGCGGCTCGACGAGGGCGGCGTCGGCGGCGTCATCATCAATCACACGCGCGTCCCCTTCGACCTCGAGCCCTGGTCGGGCAGCGTCTCGGCCGAGGGCACCTATGCCGACGTCAGCAAGAAGACCGAGCCGAACGTCTCCGGTCTGCTGTCGTGGCACAATGAGGGCAAGACGCTCGGCTTCCTCGTCGGCGCGACCTATCAGGAGCGCACCAACCGCACGCTGAGCGCCAATGCCGACAGCTGGCATTGGTGGACCAACGATCGCACCGCCAAGCCTGCGGTCGACGTCAACGGCAACCCGTTCGGCAACGACGCCGCGATCGACTATTGGAACGACGGCGTGAACGGCGGGCAGAAGACGCTCGGCGGCACGGTGTTCGACGGTTACTGGGCGCCGCAATCGGTCAGCGAGACGATCGAGGAGCAGAAGCGCAAACGCCTCGGCATCCAGGCGACTATGCAGGCCAAGCCGTTCGACAATCTGGAGATCACCGCCAACTACTTCCGCTTCCAGCTCGACGGCGATTACACCCGCAACGTCATCAAGATCCCGGAGTGGGGTTACGGTAACTTCTTCACCGGTGGCACGCTCGACAAGAGCGGGACGATCCTGACCGGTGCGACCTTCCAGGTGCCGCCCGAGGGGACCTTGTGCCGCGCCAACACCAATCCCTGCACGATGGAGACCCCGGCGCCGCAGAACTATCTGGCGCGCGAGAAGAGCGTGTCGAACACCTATGACGTCCACGCCAAGTGGAACCTCGATCACCTCAACGTCGATGTCGTGTTCGGCAAGACGCGGTCGACCGGCGGCCCCTCGTTCCAATTCTATGCCCAGGCCAAGCCGCGCAACGGCACCGTCAATGGCAACAGCCTGAGCGCCTGGAACTTCACCGATCAGTCGATCGCGATGAACTTCTCGCCTGACATTCTCCAGAACATGCTCAACGGCGTGGCGCAGATCGATCTCGGCTCGACGGGCTCGGGCTTCACCAACAACTCGATCTCGCAGCGCTATGCCCAGGCCGACGTGACGCGCAGCTTCGACTCGCCGTTCCTCGCCTCGATCCAGGCGGGCGTGAAGTGGCGCGACGGTCGCGTCCACCGCGAGACCGGTCGCTTCGAATGGTACTCGGACGCCGCCAACACGCTGCGCTTTCAGGACACGCCGGGCGGCGCGCTGGCGTTGCCGGAAGTCTTCTACCCCAATTCGCTCGGCAACATCGCCGGCGGGTTCGAGACGAGCGCCTTCCCGGCGATCAACATCGGCAACTACATCGATTACCTCAACGGCAAGTACAACGGCCCGGTGCGCGTGCCCGAGCCGCAGAACCTCTACGATATCGAGGAGAAGATCTGGGCGGGCTACGCTCAGGCCAACTTCAAGACGGAAACGGTGCGCGGCAACATCGGCCTGCGCGTCGTGAATACCAAGCAGAGCGGTGTGTCGAGCGATACGCTGACCTATGAGAACGACTATTGCGTGAACGGGCCGGGCGGTCAGTTCGATCCGAACAAGCCCTTCGGTGAGGACGGCAACTGCCTGGTGATCCCGGAGGCGCAGCGTCAGCAGCGCGTCTTCACCCAGAATGCGGAGAGCAAGAGCTACACCGACTTCCTGCCGAGCTTCAACATCTCGTGGGAGGTGATTCCCAACCTGCTGCTACGCGCCGCAGCGTCGAAGGTGATGAGCCGCCCGGGATACAACGACTTGGGCGCGGCGCGCTCGCTCACCTTCAACTCGGACCCCTTCACGTTCGATCGTGCCGAGTTCGGCGCGCTGCCCGGATGGTTTGGCAACGGCGGCAACTTCAACCTCAAGCCCTTCCGGGCGTGGCAGTATGACGCGGGCGCGGAATGGTATTTCCATCCCGGTTCGGTTCTCGGCTTCACCCTGTTCCGCAAGGACGTGCAGGATTTCGTCGTGCCCGTCGTCATCGACCTGCCGCAGGAGGTCGCCGGCGAGACGGTGACGGTGCAGCAATATTCGACCCAGGCGAACGGCTCCAGCGCGGTGTCGCAGGGCGTCGAGGTCTATGCCCAGCACACGCTGGACTTCGGCCTCGGTGCGCAGGTGAACTTTACCTACAACGACACGTCGACGGCCGACATCTCGCTCAACGGTACCGACCTGGGCACGTCGCCGCTGGTCAACAGCGCCAAGACGCAGCTCAACGCGTCGGTCTTCTACGAGCACGGCCCGGTGCTGCTGCGCGCGTCGTACAATCGTCGCGGCGAGGTGGTGCGTGGGCTCCTGTCGGGGATCAATTACTACGACGATCCCTATGAGCAGGTCGATCTGAACGCGGCATTCGACGTGATACAGAACGTCCAGATCACCGCCTCGATCATCAACCTCACCAAGTCGGAGCAGCGCCAGCATCTCGGCAACGACACCAAGGACCGCTTCGTCTCGAACACCTACGCCGGCCGCCGTTTCTATCTCGGCGCCGCCTTCAAGTTCTGATCATCGATACGTCTCAGGGAGAGTGAACATGGCAAGCGCGCGGCGCCGGGGCATCATCGCGGCGCTGTGCGCCTCCGCCATGATGCTCTCCCCCGCGGCGACGGTGGCGCAGGACGCGCCACCGGAGTCGGTCGACCTCGTCAATCCGCTGATGGGGACGGACAGCAGCTACGAGCTGTCCTACGGCAACACCTACCCCGCGATCGCGGTGCCCTTCGGGATGAACGCCTGGACGCCCGTCACCGGCAAGATGGGCAACGGCTGGGGCTACACGTACAGCGCCCACAAGATCAACGGGTTCAAGCAGACGCACCAGCCGAGCCCGTGGATGAACGATTATGCCGCCTTCGCGCTGCTGCCCATGACCGGCGCGGTGAAGGCGAAGGAGGAGGAGCGCGCCTCCTGGTTCAGCCACAAGGCGGAGGAGAGCCGCGCGTGGGGCTACAAGGTCTATCTTGCCGACTATGACGTCACCACCGAGATCGTGCCGACCGCGCGCGCCGCGCACTTCCGCTTCACCTTCCCCGAGACCAAGGACGCGCATGTCCTGCTCGACGGCTATGCCGGCGGCTCGATGGTGTCGGTCGATCCGGCGCGGCGCCGCATCACCGGCTATGTCAGCAACAACCACGGCGGCGTACCGGCGAACTTCCGCAACTGGTTCGTGGTCGAGTTCGACAAGCCCTTCACCGTCAGCCAGACCTTCGACGGCAGCGGCACGCTGACGGAGGGGCGTCGCGCCGAGGGCGATCACGTCGGCGCGGTGATCAGCTTCGCCACGAAGAAGGGCGAGCAGGTCGGCGCGCGCGTCGCCTCCTCCTTCATCAGCGCCGAGCAGGCGCAGCGCAACCTCGACGGCGAGATCGGGCGCGACACGTTCGACCAGACCAGGGCCAAGGCGCGCGCCGCCTGGTCGGCCGAGCTCGACCGCATCAAGGTCGACGACCCCGATCTCGACAACCGCCGCACCTTCTACTCGGCGCTGTGGCGGATGCTGCAGTTCCCGCGCGAGTTCCACGAGCGCGGCGCAGACGGCAAGCTGATCCACTACAGCCCGTACGACGGCAAGGTCCACGACGGCCCGCTCTACACCGACAACGGCTTCTGGGACACGTGGCGCGCGGTCTTCCCCTTCTTCGCGCTGATGTATCCCGAGCGCGACGGCGAGATCATGCAGGGGCTGGTCAACACCTACAAGGAGTCGGGCTGGCTGCCGGAATGGGCGAGCCCGGGGCACCGCAGCGTGATGATCGGGTCGAACTCGGCCAACCTGATCGCCGACGCCTATCTCAACGGCGTGCGAGGCTTCGACGCGAACACGCTCTACGAGGCGATGGTCAAGAACGCGACCACGTCGGAGGGGCGCCCGCGCGACAAGAGCGGCAAGGTGCTCAGCGCGGTCGGGCGCGAGGGCGTCGAGCTGTACAACCAGCTCGGCTACGTCCCCTATGACGTCGGCATCAACGAGAATGCCGCGCGTACGCTCGAATATGCCACCGCCGACTTCTCGCTGTCGCGCATGGCCGCCGCGCTCGGCAAGACCGCCGACGCCAAGAAATATGCCGAGCACGCGCAGAACTATCGCAAGCTGTTCGACCCGCAGAGCGGCTGGATGCGCGGCCGCAACAAGGACGGCAGCTGGTCGGCCGCGTTCAGCCCGTACAAATGGGGCGACGCCTTCACCGAGGGGAATTCGATCCATTACAGCTGGTCGGTGATGCAGGACGTGCAGGGGCTGATCGGCCTGATGGGCGGCGACGACAAGTTCGTCGCGCGGCTCGACTCGGTGTTCTCGACCCCGCCGATCTTCGACGACAGCTATTACGGGCAGGTGATCCACGAGATCCGCGAGATGCAGATCGTCGACATGGGTCAGTACGCGCACGGCAACCAGCCGATCCAGCACATGATCTACCTGTACGACTGGGCCGGCGCGCCGTGGAAGGCGCAGTATCACGCGCGCGAGGTGATGCGGAAACTCTACTCGTCGGCGCCCGACGGCTATCCCGGCGACGAGGACAATGGCCAGACCTCGGCCTGGTACGTCTTCTCCGCGCTCGGCTTCTATCCGGTCACCCCGACGGTCGGGCAATATGCCATCGGCAGCCCGCTGTTCCGCCGTACCAGCGTCACCATGCCGGGCGGCAAGGTGCTGACGATCGAGGCCGAGAACAACAGCCGCGACAATGTCTACATTCAGTCGGCGACGCTCAACGGCGCGCCCTATGCTAAGCCGTGGCTGTCGCGCGAGGCGCTCCAGGCCGGCGGCACGCTGCGCTTCGTCATGGGGCCGACGCCGAACAAGCAGTGGGGCACCGCCAAAGCCGACCGGCCCTTCTCGATGAGCGCGCCCGGGGCAGCGAAGTGATCGCGCGGCGCGAGCTGATGGCGGGCGCGGGGGCGGCGGCGGTCGCGGCCGCGCTGCCGCGCCCTGCCGCGGCGCAGGCGTTCGCGAGCAAGCGCCCGCCCAAGGCGCAGCGCAAGTTCACCAGCGCCGCGGTCGAGGCCGAGATCGCGCGCGTGAAGCGTCGCATCGCCGACCCCGAGCTCGCCTGGCTGTTCGAGAATTGCTACCCGAGCACGCTCGACACCACGGTGACCAAGGTCGGCACGGTCGACGGCAAGCCCGACGCCTTCGTCATCACCGGCGACATCGAGGCGCTGTGGCTGCGGGATAGCTCGGCGCAGCTGCAGACCTACGTGCATCTCACGCCGAAGGACGCGCCGCTCCGCCGGCTCTTCCACGGGCTGATCCAGCGCCAGGCGCGCTGCATCCTGATCGACCCTTATGCCAACGCCTTCATGGAGGACCCGACCGCGCGCTCCAACCTGGGCGCGCGCGACGACAAGACCGAGATGAAGCCGGGCGTCGCCGAGCGTAAGTGGGAGATCGACTCGCTCTGCTACCCGATGCGGCTGGCACACGGCTATTGGACCGCGACGCGCGACAAGGCGCCGTTCGACGCCACCTGGCAGCGCGCGATGGCGCTGGCGGTGGCGACGCTGCGCCAGCAGCAGCGCAAGAGCGACGAAGGACCGTACCGCTTCCAGCGGCTCAACCTGTCGCCGACCGAGACGCTGATGTTCGAGGGGCGCGGCGCGCCGACGCGCAAGGTCGGGCTGATCCACTCGATGTTCCGCCCCTCCGACGACGCCTGCCTCTACCCTTTCCTGATCCCGTCCAACCTGTTCGCGGTGAGCGCGCTGCGCATGATCGCCACCGTGCAGCGCGAGGCCGCCGGTGACGCCACCAGCGCCGCCGATGCCGAGGCGCTGGCGAGCGAGGTCGAGGCCGCGGTGGCGGCGCACGGCAGGATGCCCGACGGACAGGGCGGCGAGGTCTGGGCCTATGAGGTCGACGGCTACGGCAACGCGATCTTCATGGACGACGCCAACGTGCCGAGCCTCTCGGCGCTGCCGCTGCTCGGCGCGGCCAAGCGCGACGACCCGCTCTACCGCCGCACCCAGGCGCTGGCGTGGAGCGAGCGCAACCCGTATTTCTTCAAGGGCAGCGCGGCCGAGGGGATCGGCGGGCCGCATGTCGGCATGGACATGATCTGGCCGATGTCGATCGTCAGCCGCGCGCTCGACAGCGACGACGACGCGCAAATCCTGCAATGCCTGCGCTGGCTCAAGGCGACGCATGCCGGCACCGGCTTCATGCACGAGAGCTTCCACAAGGACGATCCGGCCAAGTTCACGCGCCCCTGGTTCGCCTGGGCCAACGGGCTGTTCGGCGACCTCATCCTCGATCTGGAGCGGCGTCGCCCCGCGCTGCTCGCCACGCCGCTCTGACCGACCCCGAAGGACCCGAGATGACCACCACCCGCCGCGAGGCGCTCGCCTCCGCCGCCGCGCTCGGCCTGACCGGCGCGCTCCCCGCCGTCGCGCGCGCGCAGGGCGGCGCGGCGCCCGCCGCCACCGCACCCGACCTGTTCATCGGCACCGGCGGCCACGGCCACACCTTCCCTGGCCCGACAATGCCGCACGGCATGGTCCAGCTCGGCCCCGACACCGACAACACCCGCTGGGATTCCTGCTCGGGCTATCACCGCACCGACACGTCGATCATGGGCTTCAGCCACACCCACCTGTCGGGCACCGGCATCGGCGACATGCTCGACGTACTGGTGGTGCCGACGCGCGGGCCCGTCCAGCTCCAGCCCGGACCGCTCAGCGACCCCGACCAGGGCTACCGCCAGCGCTTCTCCGACGAGCATGCCGAGCCGGGCTATTATCGCGTCCGGCTCGAGAGCGGCGTGCTGTCGGAGCTGACCGTCACCGACCGCACCGGCTGGCATCGCCACAGTTTCCCCGACGGCCTGGCGCACATCCTGGTCGACTTCGCGCACATGGTGCTCGACGTGTGGGACAAGGGCGTGCTGGTCGACGAGGCGTCGCTCCAACTCGACGCCGACGGGCTGCTCACCGGCAGCCGCCGCGTCCATCGCTGGGCCAAGGGGCGGCGCATCCACTTCGCGATGCGGCTCTCGCGCCAGCCCGACCGGGTCCAGTTCTACGGCGACGACGACCGGCCGCTGCCCGCTGGCGCGCGCGCCGCCAAGGGCGCGAAGCTTAAGGTCGCGCTGTTCTACGATCAGGCGGGCGGCGCACCGATCCTGATCAAGACCGGCATCTCCGCGGTCGACGTCGCGGGCGCCAGGCAGGCGCTCGCCGAGGAAGCGCCCGGCTGGGACTTCGACGCCACCGCCACCGCGGCGCGGCGGCGCTGGGCGCGCGAGCTCGGCTCGATCAAGGTGGCGGGCGCCACCGCGGCCGAGCGCACGATCATGGCGAGCGGGCTCTACCATTGCCTCGTCGGCCCAACGCTCTTCACCGACCGGGACGGTCGCTACGTTGGGCTCGACCGCCAGGTCCATCGTGTCCCCGCGGGCGAGGCGGCGTACAGCGCCTATTCCTTGTGGGACACCTATCGCGCGCTCCACCCGCTGCTCACGCTGGTGAAGCCCGAGCAGGCGGCGCTGCTGACTCGCGACCTCGTGCGCCAGACGGTCGAGAGCCCCTATGGGCCGCCGGTCTGGCCGCTCCAGGGCGTGGAGACGGGCACGATGATCGGCTGGCACGCGGTGTCGGTGATGGCCGAGGCCTGCGCCAAGGGGATCAAGGCCGATTACGCCGCCGCCTGGCCCAACCTCCGCCGCCGCGCCTTCGACCGCGACTTCAAGGATTCGGACAGCTCGCTCGGGCGCGGATGGTACATGGACCTCGGCTTCGTGCCGGCCGACAAGACCTGGGAGTCGGTCAGCCGCACGCAGGAATATGCCTATGACGACTGGGCCGCGGCGGTGATCGCCGAGGCCGCGGGCGCCACCGCCGACGCGGCCGCGCTGCGCCGGCGCGCGCGCAACTGGCGCAACGTGATCGACCCGTCGATCGGCTTCGCGCGCCCGCGCTTCGCCGACGGCAGCTGGTGGAAGGACTATGATCCGATCCAGCTCGGCCACGCGCCCGAGAAGCAGCGCGACTATACCGAGGCCAACGGCTGGCAGGCGACCTTCCTCAACCAGCACGACAGCTACGGCATGATCGAGCATTTCGGCGGCGACGCCACGTTCATCGCCAAGCTCGACGCCTTGTTCAGCGCGCCCTCGACGCTGCCCAAGAACGCGCCGCCCGACATCTCGGGGCTGGTCGGCCAGTACGCGCACGGCAACGAGCCCGACCAGCACGTCGCCTATCTCTACGCCTTCGCGGGCGCGCCGTGGAAGACGCAGGCGATGGTGCGGCGTCTGTGCAACGAGATGTACAAGGCCGACCCCGACGGCGTGATCGGCAACGACGATTGCGGCCAGACCAGCGCCTGGTTCGTGCTGAGCTCGCTCGGCTTCTATCCCGTCGATCCGGTCAGCGCGGTATATGTGTTCGGCTCGCCGTTGTTCGACGCGGCCGAGCTGGACCTGGGCGGCGGGCGCCGGCTGCGCGTGCGCGCTCTCGGCAACGCGCCCGACCGGCCCTATGTCCAATCGGTGCGCTGGAACGGTAAGCCGTGGACGCGCAACTGGATCGCGCACCGTGACCTGGTGAGGGGCGGCACGCTCGAGTTCACCATGGGCGCCGCGCCGTCGCGCTTCGGCACCGCGCCAGGCGACCGGCCGCCGTCGTTCGGGCGCATGGCGCGGGGGTGAGAATCACGCCCTCTCGCTGATGGCGTTCCCCGGCGCAGGCCGGGGCCCAGGTGGGAAGGTCGCCGTGGGAGTCACGGCCGTCGCGCAACTGGGCCCCGGCCTTTGCCGGGGAACAGGTTGGTGGCGGTCGACCATCTTGATCATGGCCGTGCCGTGCTCCTGCGCACGCAGGAGCCCAGGGCGTCAGGCGCCAGCATTCGTGGCCCTGGGTTCCTGCGCGCGCAGGAACACGGGAGTGCCCCCCAAACGCATCGCTTCGGCGGACGCCGGGGCTCAGGTGGGAAGGTCCTCGTGAGCGCCACGTGCGTCCCCCGACTGGACCCCGGCGTCCGCCGGGGTGGCGGGGGGCGGCGTCGTGACGACTACCGCCGCTGACCACCCCGAGACGACCGCCACGCCTCCCCGTACCTACCGCGGCATCGGCGTGAGCGTCGGCGGCGCGTCGGCCGGGGCGCTGCCCCAGGCCTTGTTGGGGGACGGCCCCATCACCAGCTCGAGCTTCGCGCCGTCCTTGACGTCGTCGTGGCGGAACCACGCCTTGGTCCAGGGGCGCCCGTTGAGTGTCGCCGACTGGATGTACGGGTTCGCCGCGCCGTTGTTCTTCGCCACGATCTCCAGCACCTTGCCGTTGCCGAGGGTCACCGCGGCGCGGTCGAACACCGGGCTCGCCAGCATGTAGACGTCGCTCGACGGGTCGACCGGATAGAAGCCCATCGCCGTCAGTGCGTACCACGACGAGGTCGCGCCCTGGTCGTCCATGCCGGGATAGCCGAAGCCCGAGGCGTCGCTGCCGTACAGCGTGTCGAGGATGCGGCGGGTCAGCGCCTGCGTCTTCCACGGCTGCCCGCCCCAGGCGTAGAGGAAAGGCGCGTGCTGGTCGGGCTGGTTGCCCTGGACATACTGGCCGACCATCCCGGTGCAGTCGCGGCAGATCCCCTTCGGCGTGTAGGGGGTGGCGAAGAAGCGGTCGAGCTTGGCGTTGAACGCGGCGCGCCCGCCGAGCGCGCCGGCGAGTCCGCCGACGTCGTGCGGCACCAGCCACAGGGTCGACCAGCCCGACGCCTCCTTCATCATGAAGTTGTAATAGGGCTCCTGCGGGTCGAACGGCGCGATCCACTTGCCGTCCTCGGTGCGGCCGCGGACGAAGCCGCTGCGCTTGTCGAACACGTTGCGCCAGTTGGCGGCGCGGCGGCGGAACAGCGCGACGTCGTCGCGGCGCCCGAGCCGCTCGGCCAGCTCGGCCATGGCGTGATCATCCCAGGCATATTCGAGCGTGGTCGCCGCGCCTGCCTTGCCGCCCGCATAGGGCGGGCTGGGGTTGCCCGCGGGCACCTCGTCCGAGATCCAGCCGCGGCGCATGTACTCGGCGAGATAGCCGCGCGGCCCAGCGGCGTCGGTCGCGTTCTTGCGCATGAATTCATAGGCCGCGGCATAGTCGAACGGGATGCCGCGCCGCATCGCGCCGAGATACAGGAAGACCGCATTGTCGCCGTGGAACGAGGTGTTCATGAAGCCGCGCTCGCGCGCCATGTCGAGCTCGGACGCCATGATGTCCTGCACGACCTTGGGCTCGAGCAGCTCGAGCAGCACGATCTGGTTGCGCCCGGTATCCCAGAACGGCACCGGGCCGTAGCGGTCGTGCGTCGCGGTCTGCACCTTGCCATTGCTGTCGGCGAAGCGCTCGCCCTTGCGCGCGATCAGCCGCGGGCTGGCGAAGGACTGGAACAGGGTGGAATAGAACAGCCGCCGCTGCTTCTCGCTGCCGCCGCTCACCTGCACGCGGTCGAGCAGCCCCGACCAGGCCGCGCGCGCGGCGTCACGCATGCCGTCGAAGTCCCAGCCCGGGCTCTCCGCGCGTAGCCGCGCCTCGGCGTCGGCGTAGCTCGCGCCGTGTGCGATCTTGACGAGCACCTGCTCGCCCGCGCGGGTGGTGAAGTCGGCGTAGGCGCCGGCGAACCCGCCCTCGATCGTGCGCGCGTCGGGCATCACGTCCGCGCCCCCGATGCCATAGCCCTGGCCACCGCCAGGATCCTTGCGGAACGTGCCAAAGCGCTTGAACGGCTTGGAGAACATCGCGACGAAATAGCGGCCGTCGCGCGCGTCGTGATCGTCGTTGGCGGTGGCGGCGCCGCGCACGGTGCGGTCGTTCACCACCTCGATCGCGCCGCCGCGGCGGTTGAGATTGAGGATCAGGTGCGCCCGTTCGGTGGCGGGAAAGGTGAAGCGCATCAGCCCGGTGGCGCGCGTCGCGGTCAGTTCGGCCTTGACGCCGATGCTGGTGAGATCGGCGGCATAATAGCCCGGCGATGCCACCTCCTTGGTCTTGTCGTAATAGGCCTCAGTCGAGGCCGGCGGCACGGTCCAGTCGCCGACCACGGGCATGACGAAGGGCTGCGCGCGCCCGCCGTAGGTCGGCCCGCCGCCCGCGGTGAAGCCGATCATCGTCGGATTGCTGTAGTAATAGGGCGTCGCGACGCCGCTGGGGTAGGTGAGCGGCACGTTGACGTTGACCGGTGCCGCCTCGACCGCGCTGTGCGGCAGCCGCGCACCCGGCGAGGTGATGCCCGAATAGGTCGGCTCGCCCGGCGGTGGGGCGTTGCCGATCAGCTCGGGGCGGTCGAGCGGCGCGGTGCCGACGCGCGGGTCGGCGAGGTCGACGCCGGAGGGACTGGCCTGTTGCCCGTGGCCGCCGCTCGCCATCAGCGCCGCGAGCGCCGTCGCGCCCGCCCATCGTGTCGCTCGCCGCATCGTCACTCTCCCGCCCGCGCAGGGTGATCCGCTGCCACCCGGCTACGCTTCTGATTAGACGGATAAATCAATTTGCTTGTCAATGGTGTGTGTTGCCGCGTGCACCCGAACGCCGCGCCCGGCCGTTGCAGGCGCGCGAAGGAGTGAGCGGATGGTGGACGAGCGCGGACGCGCGGTGCCAAGCGGGCGATGGTCGCGACTGGGCGGATTCGGCAAGCTCGCTGGCGGCGTCGCCGGCGGTGTGATCGCCGAGGGCGCGCGGCGGCTCGCCGCCGGCGAGCGGCCGCGCATGAACGAGCTGCTGCTCACCCCCGCCAATGCCGCGCGGGTCGCCGACCAGCTCTCCCAGCTGCGCGGCGCGGCGATGAAGCTGGGGCAGATGATCTCGATGGACGCAGGCGACGTGCTGCCCGCGGAGCTCACCGCGATCATGGCGCGGCTGCGCGAGAACGCGCACCACATGCCCCCGGCGCAGCTCGACCGCGTGCTGGCGCAGCAATGGGGCGAGCGGTGGCGCAAGCGCTTCCGCCACTTCCAGGCGCATCCGATCGCCGCGGCTTCGATCGGCCAGGTCCACCGCGCCGAGTTGCGCGACGGGCGCGTACTGGCGATCAAGGTGCAATATCCCGGCGTGGCGGAGAGCATCGACGCCGACGTCGACAATGTCGCGACGCTGCTGCGCGTCACCGGGCTGCTGCCGCGCGAGCTTGACCTGGGGCCTTTGCTTGAGGAAGCCAAGCGCCAGCTGCGCGAGGAGGCCGATTACGCGCGCGAGCTGGCGATGCTCCAGCGCTACCGCGACCTGCTCGGCGACGACCCCGGCTATGTGCTGCCCGCGGCCGAGCCCGCGCTGAGCACCGAGCGCGTCCTGGCGATGGACTTCGTCGCGGGTGCGCCGGTTGAGACGCTCGCCGAGGCGGCGCAGGAGACGCGCGACACCGCCGGCGCGGCGCTGGTGCGGCTGGTGCTGCGCGAGCTGTTCGACTGGGGCGTGATGCAAACCGACCCCAATTTCGCCAACTACCGCTGGCAGGCGGAAACGGGGCGGTTGGTCCTGCTCGACTTTGGCGCGGCGCGGCCGGTGCGCGCGGAGACGCGTGCGGGCTATCACCGGCTGCTGATGGCGGGGCTAGACGGCGACGGCGCGCGCGTGCGCGAGGCGGCGCTGGCCGCGGGCTTCCTCGGCCGCGCCGCGGTGGAGCGCCACGGCGCGGCGGTCGACCGCATGATCGATGTGATCCTGGGCGAGCTCGGCCGGCCTGGCCTGTTCGACTTCGGCGATCGCCGCTTCGTCGGCGTGATCCGCGAGGAGGCGACCGTGGTGGCGCGCGACCGCTCGACCTGGCACCTGCCGCCGATCGATACCTTGTTCGTCCAGCGCAAGGTGAGCGGCACCGCGCTGCTGTGCGCGCGGCTCGGCGCGCGGGTCGATGTGCGCGCGATGGTAGAGCGCTATCGCGGGCTGGACGCGGCGGCGATGGGGTAGGGCGGTGCGGCCGCGAGCGCCGCCGCTTCATCTCATCCTGCGTCATCCTGAACTTGTTTCAGGATGACGCAGGAGGAAGAGGGCAGGGCAGCGCTCGACCGAGTGCGGGCGATCCGGCGGAGCGCAACCGCCTCACAGGTTCGCCTGCTCCTCCGCGGGCAGATCGGCGTCGGGCGGGTAATAGAGCGAGGCGCATTCCTCGCGCAGGCAACCGCCCTCGATCACGATGTCGTCGCGATACGCGTCCGCGATGAAGGACAAGGTGTCGACGTGCTGCGCCTCCCAGTACATCGCGTGGACGTCCTCGCGGCCGGCGCCGTAGACGACCCGCCCGACCTTCGACCAGATCGACGCCATCGTGCACATGCCGCACGGCTGCAGCGTCGAGTAGAGCGTGGCGCCACGCAGCTCGAGTTCGCCGCTGTTCTCGCAGGCGCGGCGGATCGCCATCATCTCGGCATGGGCGGTCGCGTCGGGCAGTTCATGGGTCTGGT
The DNA here is from genome assembly GCF_014193405.1 of Sphingomonas sp. BK069. Taxonomy (NCBI): domain Bacteria; kingdom Pseudomonadati; phylum Pseudomonadota; class Alphaproteobacteria; order Sphingomonadales; family Sphingomonadaceae; genus Sphingomonas; species Sphingomonas sp. BK069. The sequence goes on from NZ_JACHZH010000001.1 coordinate 583,107, forward strand.
TGCGCTCGGCCGCCAGCACCTTGCCGTCGAGCACGATCACCGAGCCGAGCGGCGAGGTCGACGGGTCCGATCCCTTCGAGCGCGCCACCGCGATCGCCTCGCGCATCCAGCGTTCGTCTTCCTCGGTCATGCACACCTCCGCCGCGCTCAACGCCGCGGCGCCGCGGTCGGTCCCGGCCGCTGCGGGCTGACCCACAAATAACAACGACTTAGTGGTGAGCGGCGGGCATAGCTCTGGTGATCGGGCAGAGCACGGCGACCTCCGCGATTCGTCGCAGCCAGGGCACGGAAGCCGGTGAACGGTGGTCGGTGCGGCGCGAGCGGAGCGGCCGCGGGCGGCCCGCAGGCTATCTCGCAGTCGCAGCAACTTCTACCCGGGCGACGGGGTTCGAGGAGGAAGATGATGTTCGATACCGATCAGCCGCGGCAGACAAGTCGACGCGATGCGCTGCGGCTGGGCGCGGGCGCGGCGGCAACCGCGCTGGTGGCGTGCCGCGGCCATGCCGGCGAGGTGCCCGGCCTGCGCCAGGACGGCATTCCGACGCGTCAGCTCGGCGCCATCACGGGCAACGATCCCGCCGCGATGCGGCGATGGGCGCAGTGGCTCGGCCGACCGCAGGACCATGACCTGCTCTACTTCAACCAGGACAGCTGGGAGCAGCTGGACCAGTCGATCGACTTCATCGCCGGCGTCGGTCGCGAGGTGCTGGCGCAGGGTCGGCGGGTGCAATGGTCGGTGCCGGTCGGCGGTCCGGGCGGTTACGACAGCGTCGCCGCCGGCCAGCGCGACGACCTCTACCGTCGCGTCGCCAGCGCGATCCTCGCCGCCTATCCGCGCGGGAACAGCCGCATCTACGTGCGCCTGCCGTGGGAGTTCAACCTGCCGTCGCAGTCGCTCGCCGCGCGCGACGCGGGCGGGCGCTGGGCGGCACGGCTCTATGTCGCGGCGTGGCGTCGCATCGCCGGCGTCTTCCGCCAGGTCTCGCACCGCTTCTATTTCGACTGGTGCCCCAACATCGGGGAGGGCGGGATCAACCCGGAGCAATGCTATCCCGGCGACGACGTGGTCGACGTCGTCAGCCTCGATCTCTACTACCAGGGCCAGTACGACGACCAGAACATGCGCGACGGCGGCCGGTCGATCTTCGGCTATCGCCTGTCGCAGCCGTTCGGTCTGGCCTGGCTGTCGAGCTTCGGCGCGCGCCACGGCAAGCTGATCGGCCTGTCGGAATGGGGCGTCGACGACGATCGCGCCGCCGTCTTCGCGCAGCTGCTCGCCGCCTGGATCGTGGCGCAGGGATCGCGCCTGTCGCACCACAATTACTGGGATCGCTCCGATGGCGGCATCAACGCCAAGCTGACCGACGGCCACCTGCCGAGAGTGGCGCGGGTGTACCGCGCCGCCTTCGGGCGCTGACCGCGGGTGGGGCTGTCCTACGCGGGAGCGGATGCGATAGAGCTGGGCGGTGTCCGGTGACTCATCCCTCATTGTCAGGGGAGGGGTGGGGCGCTGCCGCGAGCGCGGCGCTATCGGTCACGCCCCACCCCGGTTCCTCCGCTGAAGGGGAGGGGTTCGGATCATCGCGCCGCGTAGACTTAAAGGTCGCGCAGCCTCCCTCTCGGATCTCGCCGGGCCTCCCACATGACTCAACATTCGCGCCACCCTAAACCGGCAAGGACCAGTCATCGAAGTGCGAAAGCTTGGCTCCGTCTACACTTAGAGCAGAGCATCTCGACACTGCCTGATGTCGGGCGAATGTTGAGTCCCGCGCGCGATGCCGTCCAGCGGCTCAACTTTCTCAACATTCGCGCGCCGCGGCGAGGGCTCAGGCCCAGCCCTCCAGCACCTGATCGGGCGGGCGATGGCCGTCGGCCCAGCTGCGGATATTCGCGATGACGCGCTCGCCCGAGGCGACGCGGCCCTCGTACGTCGCCGAGCCCATGTGCGGCGTCATGACGACGTTGGGCAGCGCGAGCAGCCGCGGGTCGATCTCGGGCTCGTGGCGCCACACGTCGAGCCCGGCACCGGCGAGCCGCCCCGCCTCCAGCGCGTCGACCAGCGCGTCCTCGTCGAGGATGCCGCCGCGACTGGCGTTGATGACGAAGACGTGCGGGCGCAGCAGCGCCAGCCTTCGCCGGTCGATCAGGTCGCGGCTGTCGGCATTAAGGGGAGTGTGGATCGTCAGCACGTCGACCGTGCCGAGCAGGCCGTCGAGCTCGGCATGCCAGGTCGCGCCGAGCTCACGCTCGACCGCCGCGGGCAGGCGATGGCGGTTGTGATAGTGGATCGAGAGCCCGAACGCGCGCGCGCGCCGCGCCACCGCCTGGCCGATCCGCCCCATGCCGACGATGCCCAGCGCCTTGCCGCCGATGCGATAGCCCAGCATCCCGCCCGGGCTCCAGCCGGTCCACTGGCCCGAGCGCACCAGTTTCTCGCCCTCGGCGAGGCGGCGCGGCACCGAGACGATCAGCGCCATCACCAGGTCGGCGGTGTCCTCGGTGAGAACGCCGGGCGTGTTGGTGACGATGATGTCGCGCGCGCGGGCGGCGCGCAGGTCGATGTGGTTCACCCCCGCGCCGAAATTGGCGATCAGGCGCAGCCGCTCGCCCGCGCCGGCGATCAGCGCCGCGTCGATCGTGTCGGTGACGGCGGGGACCAGCACGTCGCTGTCGGCCATCGCGGCGGCGAGCGCGTCGCGCGAGAGCGCGCGGTCGCCGCGGTTGTTGCTCGTGTCGAACAATTGCTCGAGCCGCTGCATGACGACCTCGGGCAGCTCGCGCGTGACGGTCACCTTGGGATGGGCGCAGCGTCGCGGATCGGCCATGTGCCCGGAGTGGCGCAGCCCCGCGCGGGCGTCAACGGTAAGCGGTTGCTGGCGCGCCGCGCGCCTCTTACAGACTCGCGCGTGGACAGCGGGATCTCAGCGAGACGGCGCGCCGCGATGGCGGCGGTGATGGCGGCGGCGATGGCGTGCGGGGCGGCGGCAGACGCCGCGCCCGACCTGCGCGAGCCGCCCTATTATGCCTCCCTCAGCCCGTCGCGCGCGCGGATGCGGACCGGGCCGGGGCGCACCTTCCCGTCGAGCTGGGTCTATGTCCGCGCCGATCTGCCGGTGCGCGTCGTCGCCGTGTTCAAGGAGTGGCGCAAGGTCGAGGACCCGGGCGGTACGCAGGGCTGGATGCTCGGCACGCTGGTGAGCCACACCCGCACCGCGATCGTCACCGGCGGCGAGACCGCCGAGCTGCGCGACCGCCCCGGCGGCCCGCACGTGCTGTGGCGCGCGCAGCCCGGCGTGGTCGGGCGCTTGAGCCAGTGCGGCAACGGCTGGTGCCGCCTCGACGTCCACGGCCAGGCCGGTTTCGTCCAGACCGAGCGGCTGTGGGGCGTCGCGCCCGGCGAGGTGTTGCCATGAGCTTTGTGCTGGAGGGGTTTGACACCGACGCCTTCGTCGATTCGACGCTGGCCGAGGACCTGGGCGGGGTGGGAGACATCACCTCCGCCGCGGTGATCCCGGCCGCGGCGCGCTTCGCCGCGGTGATGGACAGCCGCGACGCAATCATCGTCTGCGGCGTGGCGCTCGCCGCCGCTTTCTTCCGCCGGCTCGACCCCGACGCCACGATCCAGCCGCTGGTGCGCGACGGCGACCGGGTGTCGCCGGGTGCCAAGCTGCTGCGCGTCACCGGCGCGGCGCGCGCGGTGCTCACCGCGGAACGCTCGGCGCTCAACACGATCCAGCATCTGTCGGGGATCGCGACGCTGACCGGCGCCTATGTCGCGGCGCTGGAGGGCACCGGCGCGACGCTGCTCGACACGCGCAAGACACTGCCGGGGCTGCGCCGGCTCGAGAAATACGCCACCCGCACCGGCGGCGCACGCAATCACCGAATGGGATTGTGGGACGCGGCGATGATCAAGGACAATCACGTCGCGGTCGCCGGCGGGGTCGGCCCCGCCGCCGCGCTCGCCCGCGCCGCCGGGATCGTCGACATCATCGTCGAGGTCGACCGGCTCGACCAGATCACGCCCGCGCTGGAGGCGGGGGCGACCCACCTGCTGCTCGACAACATGCCTCCGGCGATGCTGCGCGAGGCGGTGGCGCTGGTCGATGGGCGCGTGCCGACCGAGGCCTCGGGCGGGGTCTCGCTCGAGACGATCGGGGCGATCGGCGCGAGCGGCGTGACCTATGTCAGCGTCGGTCGCATCACCCAGTCGGCGCCCGCGGCGGATATCGGGCTCGACGTCGCCGCGGCGTGAGCCTGCCCGCTTGCGTCGACGAACGCGGCGGCGCAGAGCGCGCGCGCAACCATGTGAGGTCATCGTGACGCGTCCGCCCCCGATCGTCCGTTTCGAGCGGCTGTACCTGACCTCCTTCGCGCTGGGGCTGCTCATCTGGGCGTTGACCTGGAATCAGCTGTCGACGCGGCTCGCGACCGATCTGCGGACGGCCGGGTTCGGCTGGATGCTCGTCGCGGCGCTGGGGCTCAACGTCGTCATCGCGCTGTTCCAGTGGTATGCGGTGGCACGCCGCGGCGTGGCCTGGGTGCGCTGGATGGTGGTGCTGCTGACGACGCTCCATCTGCTCGGCCTGCTGCCCGGCCTGTTCAGTGCGCCGCTCGCGCTGCCGACCTTGCTCGGGCTGGTACGCGTTCCGCTGGAGATGACCGCGGCGGCGCAGCTGTTCGCGCCCGCGGCGCGCGATTGGTTCGGGTTGGACGAGGGCGACGATGAGGACGATCTCGACGGCCATAGGGAGGAGCTGTCATGACTCGCTGGATGGCCGCGGCGGCCTTGGTGGCGCTACCCGGGAGCGCTGGCGCGCAGGCGCTCTCCTGCGCGCTGCCCGACACGGTCGCGGCGCCGCGCCCCGATCTGCCGAGCGCCAGCCAGCCGGCGCGACGCGTGCCGATCGGCAGCTACACGCTGGCGGTGACGTGGAGCCCGCAATATTGTCGCGACCACGGCGATGGGCGGGACGCGCGCTTCCAGTGCGGCTCGGCCAACCGCTTCGGCTTCGTGCTCCACGGGCTTTGGCCCGACGGCGAGGGCAAGGCGTGGCCGCAATATTGTCGCTCCACCGCGATCCTGCCCGCGGCGGTGCTGCGCCGCCATCTCTGCGCGACGCCTTCGGCGCAGCTGCTCCAGCACGAATGGGCCAAGCACGGCACCTGCATGGCAGGCTATTCCCCGGAGCGATACTTCCGCCAATCGAACGCGATGTACGGACGGCTCCGCTTCCCCGACATGGCGGCGCTGTCGCGCCGGTCGCTGACCGCGGGCGCGATGGCCGCCGCGGTGGCGCGCGTCAATCCGGGGATGCGTGCCGACATGATAAGCGTGACCGCGACGAAGCAGGGCTGGCTCGACGAGCTCTGGCTCTGCGTCGACGAGGCCTTCCGCTACACGCGCTGCCCGGCGCACCAGGGCGGGCTGAGGCCGGGCGCCCCGCTGCGGATCTGGCGCGGCTGAGCCGCGCTCAACGCCGGCGCGCCAGCGCGCGCGTGGCGGCGTCGATCCCGTCGAGCGTCAGCGGGAACATGCGCCCGTTCAGCAGGTCGCGGACCAGCGCGGTCGAGGCGGAATAATCCCAGTGCGCTTCCGGCGCGGGGTTGAGCCAGGCAGCGGCGGGATAGGCCTCGGTCAGTCGCCGCAGCCAGGCCGCGCCGGGCTCGTCATTGTGGTGCTCGACCGAGCCGCCGGGATGCGTGATCTCGTACGGACTCATCGCCGCGTCCCCGACGAACAGCAGCTTATAGTCGCGGCCATAGGTGTGGAGCAGCTCGAGCGTCGACGTGCGCGCGTCGAAACGACGGCGGTTGTCCTTCCACACGCCCTCGTAGACGCAATTGTGGAAGTAGAAGAACTCGAGGTCGCGGAACTCGCTGGTAGCGGCGGAGAACAGCTCCTCACAGGCGCTGACGAACGGGTCCATCGAGCCGCCGACGTCGAGGAAGAGCAGCAGCTTGACTGCGTTGCGCCGCGCCGGGCGCAGGCGCACGTCGAGCCAGCCCTGGCGCGCGGTACCGTCGACGGTCGCGTCCAAGTCCAGCTCTTCCGCGGCACCGGCGCGGGCGAAGCGGCGGAGCCGGCGCAATCCCAGCTTGATGTTGCGCGTGCCGAGCTCGCGCGAGGAGTCGAGGTCGCGGAAGGCGCGCTGCTCCCACACCTTCATCGCGCGCGCCTGGGTCGGTTCGCCGCCGATGCGGACGCCCTCGGGGTTGTAGCCCGCGTTGCCGAACGGGCTGGTACCGCCGGTGCCGATCCACTTGCTGCCGCCCTGATGGCGCGCGTGCTGCTCGGCGAGCCGCTCGCGCAGCGTCCGCATGATCTCATCCCATGAACCGAGCGACTGGATCGCCGCGCGCTGCTCGGGAGTGAGATGGCGCTGCGCGAGCGCGCGGAGCCACTCCTCGGGCAGCTCGGCGGGTGCGACGCCCTCGAGCGGCAGCGCGCCGCGGAACACCGCGGCGAAGACCTGGTCGAAGCGGTCGAGCAGCGCCTCGTCCTTCACGTAGATCGCGCGGCTGAGATAGTAGAATTGCTCGGGCGAACGGTCGATCACCGCGGCATCGAGCGCCTCGAGCAGCAGCAGATGCTCCTTGAGGCTCGCCGGGATCCCCGCGGCGCGCAGGGCATCGAGGAAGGCGAGGAACATCGCGCCCGTTCAGGGCCGCGGCGCATGCCGCCGCGCCATGAAGGCGAGCCGCTCGAACAGCATCACGTCCTGCTCGTTCTTCAGCAGAGCGCCGTGCAGCGGCGGGATCGCCTTGGTCGGGTCGCGCTGCTGCAGCACCTCGAGCGGCAGGTCCTCGTGCATCAGCAGCCGGAGCCAGTCGAGCAGCTCGCTGGTCGACGGTTTCTTCTTGATCCCGGGCACCTCGCGCACCTCGTAGAACAGGTCGAGCGCGCGGCTGACCAAGGCGGTCTGGATGCCGGGGAAGTGGACGTCGACGATCGCCTGCATCGTCGCCCGATCGGGAAAGCGAATGTAGTGGAAGAAGCAGCGACGCAGGAAGGCGTCGGGCAGCTCCTTCTCGTTGTTCGAGGTGATCACCACGATAGGGCGCTGGGCGGCGCGCACGGTCTGTCCGGTCTCATAGACGTGGAACTCCATGCGATCGAGTTCCTGCAACAGGTCGTTGGGGAACTCGATGTCGGCCTTGTCGATCTCGTCGATCAGCAGCACCGCGGGCGTGTCGCGCTCGAATGCCTCCCACAATTTGCCGCGGCGGATGTAATTGGCGATGTCGTTGACCCGCGGGTCGCCGAGCTGGCCATCGCGCAGCCGCGCCACCGCGTCATAGTCGTAGAGGCCCTGCTGCGCCTTGGTGGTCGACTTCACCGTCCACTCGATGAGCGGATAGCCGGTCGCGCGCGCGATCTCGTGCGCGAGCACGGTCTTGCCCGTGCCGGGCTCACCCTTGACCAGCAGCGGGCGCCGCAGCTGCACCGCGGCGTTGACCGCCACCTTCAGATCATCGGTGGCGACATAGTCGCCGGTGCCCTCGAAGCGTTCCATTCGCGCCGTCATGCGGTGCCCAACGGCGGCTGGCAAGCCGGCTCAGCCGCCCCGTGCGGCGGCGCGCGACTCGAGCAGCTGCCACAGCCCACGATGCTGCGTGAGCAACTGCTCGGCGCCGAAGGTGAGCGCGCGCACCCGCGCCGGCGCCAGGGTCAGGCCGTGCAGCATCGCGACCGCCTCGTCGCGCGCGGCCGCGAAGCTGGTTGTGGCCTCCTCGCCGAGCCGTACCGCGCAGCGCTCGAGCACGCCTCTGATCGCGACCCAGTCGAGCACGAAGGCGGCGGCGGCGCCGGTGGCACAGCCGAGCCGGTCCGAGCGCGCCAGCAGCGCCAGCGTGTCGCGCTGCTGCAGGATCGCGGCGGCCGCACTCGCCTGACCCGGCGTCGAGGGCAGCGGGCCTGCCGCGGCGGCGAGGCGTACCAGCAGGGAGCGTTCCGCCGCCATCACGCTCGCGGCGCGCGCAAGCCACGCCGACGCGAGCGTGTCGACGCCGTGCGCGGTGGCGTGATCGACCATGCCGGGAAAGGTGCCGTGGACGACGCACAGAGCGTGGATCGCGTCGGCGAGGTCGCGCAACGGCACATTCGGGTCGGCGAGCGCCTGGGCGTGACGCGACGCGGCGGTGCCGTCGCGCGCGACCATCGCGAGGATCAGGTCGGCCGGACCGTCCTCGGGGCGCTGACTCGCGTCCGCCATGTTTCTTGCCTCCACGCTATCGCGGCGCGCCTCGGCCGCGCGCTGCGAGCTAGCTGATCGACGTAAAGGTGCGGTTTACGCGGGTCGCCGAACCACCGCCGCGACCACCTCCTCGGCTCGTCCATTGACCCGGATCGGCCAGAAACTGAGCGCGACGTCCAGCTCTTCGCCATCGCTGGTCAGCAATGCCGCTTTCACCACTTCGCCGATCTCGCCCCCGCTGGCGCGTTCGAGCGATTCGCCGACCGCCGGCCGGTCGGTCGCGGCCACCAGGGCAAGGAAGCGCGTGCCGGCGAGGAGGGGAAGGGGCGTCTCCAGCAGTTCCGCCAGGGCGGGTCGAGGCGCGACGAGATAGCCGCGAAGGCTTATCCGCGCGAGTGCGGCAAGTCCCGTGGTCTCGACGGCCGCGATGATCGAGTCCCGCGCCGCCACGGCGGCCTGCGTCTCCGTCGCCGCGGTCTCGTCCTCGATCCGCAGCAGGCACCCGTCGGGCAGCGGCTCCACCGTCACGCCCAGCGTGCGCCCGGACGCACGATCCGCCGCCACCGTCACGCGCTCGCGCGCGGCACCGTCGAGCACGCGCCGCACCGCTGCGGCGAGCGTACCGCCGTCGCGCTGCGACAGCGCCATAACGCCGGCATGCGTCGTGACCCGATCGCCGAAGCGCGCGCGCGCGGCCGTGTTGGCGCGCGCGATCAGCCCCTCGCCATCGAGCAGCAGCAGCGGCAGATCGAGCGCATCGAGAATGGGATCGAGCAGTGCCGCGGCGGGTTGCTCCGATTGGCCGCCCCCGCCGAGCGTCGCCGCGAGCTCTACGCCGACGAGGATCAAGCGGGGACGCCCGTGGTGGAGCACATAGACCGGCGCGCGCGCGGCACGCTCCTGCCACTCGCCGAAATGCCGGACCAGCGTCGAAGCCGTGACGTGAAGCCGCGGAGCGTCGCGGCCGGATGCCGGGTCAATCATATGCAATTAATTGATGTTATTCACGTCTTTGTGAATTGATCGCCATCAATCGTGAGAAAAAACAGCCGCGACGATCGAGCGACCGTCGCGGCTAATCAAGGTCAAGCAGTCCTGCGCGCCCCTGCGCCGGCAATCACTGGTCCAGGAAGGACCGCATCTTGCGGCTGCGGCTCGGGTGCTTGAGCTTGCGGAGCGCCTTGGCCTCGATCTGACGGATGCGCTCGCGCGTCACCGAGAACTGCTGGCCGACCTCCTCCAGCGTGTGGTCGGTGTTCATGCCGATACCGAAGCGCATGCGCAGCACGCGCTCCTCGCGCGGGGTGAGCGACGCGAGCACGCGCGTCACCGTCTCCTTGAGATTGGCCTGGATCGCGGCGTCGACCGGGATCACCGCGTTCTTGTCCTCGATGAAGTCGCCGAGGTGCGAGTCCTCCTCGTCACCGATCGGCGTCTCGAGACTGATCGGCTCCTTGGCGATCTTCATCACCTTGCGCACCTTCTCGAGCGGCATGCTCAGGCGCTCCGCCATTTCCTCGGGCGTGGGCTCGCGGCCCTGCTCGTGGAGGAACTGGCGGCTGGTGCGGACCAGCTTGTTGATCGTCTCGATCATATGGACCGGGATGCGGATGGTGCGCGCCTGATCCGCGATCGAGCGCGTGATCGCCTGGCGGATCCACCAAGTCGCATAGGTGCTGAACTTGTAGCCGCGGCGGTACTCGAACTTGTCCACCGCCTTCATCAGGCCGATGTTGCCCTCCTGGATGAGATCCAGGAACTGCAGGCCGCGGTTGGTGTACTTCTTGGCGATCGAGATCACGAGGCGGAGATTGGCCTCGACCATCTCCTTCTTGGCGATCCTAGCCTCGCGCTCGCCCTTCTGCACCATGTTGACGATGCGGCGGAACTCGGCGAGCGCCATGCCGGTCTGCTGGCTGATCTCGCTGATCTCGGTGCGGATGCGATCGATCGCGGGCGCCTCGTTGGTGGCGAAGGCGGCCCATTTCTTGTCGCGCCCGCGCACCGCGTCGAGGAAGCCTTCGTCGAGCTCGTGGCCCATATATTGGTCGAGGAAGTCCTTGCGGTTCACCTTGTGCCGCTCGGCCAGCCGCAGCATCTGCCCGCCCAGCGCGGTGAGGCGCCGGTTGTAGCTGTAAAGCTGGTCGACCAGATACTCGATCTTGCTCTGGTGGAACTGCACGCTCTCCACCTCCGCGGTGAGGTCCTCGCGCAGCTTCTGGTACTTGCGCTCCTGCGCGTCCGAGAGGTCCGCGCCCGACGCCATCGCGTCGAGCCGGCTCTCCTGCATCTTGGAGAAGTTGCGGTAGATCGCGGTGATGTTGGCGAACTTCTCAAGCGCGAGCGGCTTGAGCGTCTCCTCCATCTGGGCGAGGCTGAGCGTGTTATCCTCTTCCTCATCGTCGGACGGCCGCGGCGCGCGGCGCTCGGTCATGTCGTCCTCGTCGTCGGCGGGGGCCTCCTCTGGCTCCTCTTCCTCCTTGAACGACGGGCCGGTGCTCGACTCGCTGATCTCGCCGCTGTCGTCCTCGGCGCCCTCGACCTGCTCGGCCGACGGTCCCTTGGACAGCATCGCGTCGAGATCGACGATCTCGCGCAGCTGCATCGTGCCCTCGTTGAGCGCGGTCGACCAGTCGATGATGGCGTTGAAGGTGATCGGGCTCTCGCAGAGCCCGAGGATCATCGTGTCGCGCCCCGCCTCGATGCGCTTGGCGATCGCGATCTCGCCCTCGCGGCTGAGCAGCTCCACCGCGCCCATCTCGCGCAGGTACATCCGCACCGGGTCGTCGGTGCGGTCGATCGTCTCTTTCTTCTTCGCCTCGGGGGCCGGGGCGGTGCCGTCGGACTCGGACTCATTGTCGACCGGCTCGGCCTCGTCGTCGTCGGCGCGCTCCTCCGGCTCGCCGTCCTCGCCGGCTTCCTCGTTCTCGACGATGTTGACGCCCATCTCGTTGAGCGCGGACATGACATCCTCGAGCTGGTCCGAGGACATCTGATCCTGCGGCAGCGCCTCGTTGAGCTGGTCGTAGGTGATGTAGCCGCGCTTCTTGGCGCGCGCGATCAGCTTCTTGACGCTCGCGTCGTTCAGATCGATCAGCGGAGCGTCGGCCACTTCCGCGCCCTCGTCACCACCGCCACCGTTCATCTTCGCCATCAATCGTCCTCAAGTCCGAGCGCGCGGGCGTCTTCGTTTGCCTGCACCAGATTTGCAAGTCGCTCATCCAGCGCGCGTTGTTCATTCACCAAGGCCACTTGTCGTTCGAATGCCTCGGCGGTGAAGCGCGCCTTCATCGCGGAAGTTGCTTCCGCCAGCGCAGCGTCGACCTCCGGCCGGGCGACCAGGATCGCGATCGCCTCGTCGAGGTCGTCGCGCGCCTGCTTCTCGTCGACGCCGGCGCGCGTGAACGAATAGGGCATCGTATCGGCTCTCAAGAGGTCGTGCGCGACCGTATCGAAACCGGATCGCGCCAATATGGTGACCAGCCGCCCGCTATCAAGCGGATCGCCGCGACGATCCTCCAGCGCGACATCCACCACCGCCTCGAACAAGCGCCCGAGCGCTCCCTCGGCGAGGCGCAAGCCGCCGAGCACTTCCATGTGGCGCGCGATCTCGGCGGGATGACGGATCAGCCCGGCGAGCACCGCCTTGGCGAGCACGCGGTCGATCCCGCCCGCGGCGCCGACGCGCTTGGCGTCCTCGGTGACGGGCGGGGGCGGGGGCGTCCACTTCTGCCCGGGGCGGCGCTGCGCCATCGGGTAGAAGGGCGTGCGCTGCTGGAACGGCTGGCGATTGCGCGCGAACTGCTCGTCGAAGCGGTGGCGGAACTCGGCCTGATATTCGGCGCGGACGCTCGGATCGGTGATCGACTGGACGAGCTCGCCGAGACGGCGCTTGAAGCCGGCGCGCTGCTCGGGCGTGGTCAGCGGCTCGGCGGCGAGCTCGTGCTGCCACAGCCGATCGACCAGCGGCTGCGCGCTCCGTACCAGCGGCTCGAACGCGCCCGGCCCCTGCGCGCGCATCAGGTCGTCGGGGTCCTGCCCCTCAGGCAGGGTCACGAAGGCGAGGCTGCGCCCCGGCGCGAGCAGCGGCAGCGCGCGCTGCGCCGCACGGATTGCGGCCTTCTGCCCGGCCGCGTCGCCGTCGAGGCAGACATAGGGCACGTCGACGACGCGCCACAGCCGCTCGAGCTGCGCCTCGGTCAGCGCGGTGCCGAGCGGCGCCACTGCCTCGCCGATGCCGTGCTGCGCCAGCGCGACCGCGTCCATATAGCCCTCGACCACGAACAGCCGCTCGGCCTTGCGCGCGGCCGCGGCGGCGCGGTCGAGGTTGTAGAGCGTGCGGCCCTTGTCGAAGAGCGGCGTGTCGGGCGAGTTGAGGTACTTGGGCTCGCCCTCGCCGATGATGCGCCCGCCGAAGGCGATGACGCGCCCGCGCGGGTCGCGGATCGGGATCATCAGCCGGCCGCGGAACCGGTCATAGGGCTCCTTGCCCTCGACCTGGATCAGCAGCCCCGCCTCGATCAGCATGGGGTCGCCGAAATCCTTCAGCGCCGCGCGAAGCCGGGTGCGCGAGTCGGGTGCATAGCCGAAGCCGAAGCTGCGCTGCGTCGTCGCGCTCACGCCGCGCCGGTCGAGCAACGCGCGCGCCGCGGCGCCCTCGCTGCCGCCGAGCTGCTGGGTGAAGAAGTCCGCGGCGGCCTGCATCACGTCGTGGAGCGACTTGGCACGCTCGGCGCGCTCGGCCGACTGGCGGTCCTGCGCGGGCATCTCCATCCCCGCCGCGGCGGCGAGTTCCTTGACCGCGTCGATGAAGGGGAGGCCCTGGTGATCGGTCAGCCAGCGGATCGCGTCGCCGTGCGCCGAGCAGCCGAAGCAGTGATAGAAGCCCTTGTCGTCATTGACGTAGAAGCTGGGCGTCTTCTCGTTGTGAAACGGGCAGCAGCCCTTCGACTCGCGCCCGGCGCGGGTGAGCTTGACCGTCTTGCCGACCAGCGCGGTGAGCGAGGTGCGCGCGCGCAGCTCGTCGAGGAAGGCGGGGGTGAGACTCACCTCCGCATTATACCCCTTATGACGTGGGATCGCGCAGGGAGCAATGTGTCGCGGTGGGACGAGGTGTTTTCACCCGTTCGGTCGTCATCCCGGAACGCTCTTCATCGTCATCGCGGACTTGTTCCGGGATCCACTGTTCCGCGGGAGCGACGCTTTCCGGAAGTTCGGCTCGGTGGATCCCGGAACAAGTCCGGGATGACGGAAAGGGTGAGGGGGCGGGCAGGGCGAAGCGCTCGCGGCCCCTCTGCCCCTCTGCCCCTCCGCGTCCCCGCGCGAAGCCTCACCCCGCCCCCGGCCTCACCCCGCCAGCGCCGCCTTCACCAGCGCGCTCGCCTTGCTCATGTCGAGCGTGCTGGCGTGGCGCGCCTTCAGCTCGGCCATCACGCGGCCCATGTCCTTCATCCCGCCCGCGCCCAGCTCGGCCTTGATCGACTCGATCGCGGCGCGCGTCTCGTCCTCGTCCATCTGCTGCGGCAGGAAGCGCTCGATCACCGTCACCTCGGCCTGTTCCGCCGCGGCCAGCTCGGGGCGGCCGCCCTGCTCGTACATCGCGATCGACTCGCGGCGCTGCTTGACCATCTTCTGCAGCACCTCGACCACCACCGCGTCGTCGTCCGCCGGTGTCGCGCCGGTGCGCAGTTCGATGTCGCGATTCTTCACCGCCGCCTGGATCAGCCCGATGGTGGCGCGCGCCTCCTTGTCGCCCGCCTTCATCGCCGCGATCTGCGCGGCCTTGATGTCGTCCCGAATCATACCCGTGTCCTTAACCGATTGACGCGTCCGGCGCGCGTCTCTAGCGGGCGGGGCTTAGCGACATCGCCGATCCACACAAGGAGTGCCCGCCTGCCATGGCCGACGCCACGTTTCCGCACGCGCCCAGACCGGATGGAGCGACGGGCGTCCTCGTCCTCGCCAGCGGCGAGGTGGCGTGGGGCCGCGGCTTCGGCGCGACCGGCCAGGCGGTGGGCGAGGTGTGCTTCCACACCGCCATGACGGGTTATCAGGAGATCATGACTGACCCGAGCTTCGCCGGTCAGATCATCACCTTTACCTTCCCGCATATCGGCAACGTCGGGGCGAACCCCGACGACGTCGAGGCCGACAACCCGCACGCGCTCGGCATGATCGTGCGCGAGGATCCGACCGCGCCGAGCAACTTCCGCGCGATGGAAAATCTCGCCGGCTGGATGGAGCGGCACGCGCGCATCGGGCTGGCGGGCGTGGACACGCGCGCACTGACGCGCCGCATTCGCGGCGGCGGGGCCCCGACCGGCGTGGTGGCGCACGCGCCCGACGGGCAGTTCGATCTCGACCTCCTGCTCAAGCTGGCGCGCGGCTGGCCCGGGCTGGAGGGGATGGACCTCGCCAAGGATGTCACGCGCGAGACGCATGGCAGCTGGGAGGGCGGCATCTGGCGGCTCGGCTTCGGCTATGACGGCGGTGGCGAGGGCGCGCGGCCGCACGTGGTCGCGGTGGATTACGGCAGCAAGTTCAACATCTTCCGCAATCTCGTTCAGGCCGGGGCGAAGGTGTCGGTGGTACCCGCGACCGCGACCTTCGACGAGATCATGGCGCTCGCGCCCGATGGCATCTTCCTCTCCAACGGCCCCGGCGATCCCGCCGCGACCGGCGAATACGCCGTGCCGGTGATCCGCCAGCTCCTCGGCACGGGCAAGCCGCTGTTCGGCATCTGCCTTGGCCACCAGCTGCTCGCGCTGGCGGTGGGGGCGCGGACGACCAAGATGTTTCAGGGCCACCGCGGCGCCAACCACCCGGTCAAGCGGCTCAGCGACGGCGCGGTCGAGATCACCAGCATGAACCACGGCTTCGCGGTGGAGCGCGAGACGCTGCCCGCCAACGCGCGCGAGACGCACGTGTCGCTGTTCGACGGGTCGAACGCGGGGATAGAGCTGACCGACCGGCCGGCGTTCAGCGTGCAATATCACCCCGAGGCGAGCCCCGGGCCGCAGGACAGCCTGTACCTGTTCGAGCGGTTCGTGGGAGCGCTGCGCGCGGGCTGACGCCGCGACGCGACGACATAGCGGGCGAGCGGCGGTGCCCGTGCCCGAAACAAAGAAGCCTTGAAGGCAGGACCTGACGCATGCCCAAACGCACCGACATCTCCTCGATCCTCGTCATCGGCGCGGGGCCGATCATCATCGGCCAGGCGTGCGAGTTCGACTATTCCGGCACGCAGGCGATCAAGGCGCTCAAGGAAGAGGGCTATCGCATCGTCCTGGTCAACTCGAACCCGGCGACGATCATGACCGATCCCGAGCTCGCCGACGCCACCTACGTCGAGCCGATCACCCCCGAGGTGGTCGCCACGATCATCGCCAAGGAGCGCCCCGACGCGGTGCTCCCGACGATGGGGGGCCAGACCGCGCTCAACACCGCGCTGGCGCTGTTCCGCGACGGCACGCTGGCAAAATACGGCGTCCAGATGATCGGCGCCGACGCCGAGGCGATCGACAAGGCCGAGGACCGGCTCAAGTTCCGCGACGCGATGGACAAGATCGGGCTGGAGAGCGCGCGCAGCCATATCGCGCACAGCGAGGCCGAGGCGCTCGCCGGGCTCGAGAAGGTCGGGCTGCCCGCGATCATCCGCCCCAGCTTCACGCTCGGCGGCACGGGCGGCGGCGTCGCCTACAATCGCGAGGAGTTCCTCGAGATCGTCCGTAAGGGGCTCGACGCCTCACCCACCACCGAGGTGCTGATCGAGGAATCGCTGCTCGGCTGGAAGGAATATGAGATGGAGGTGGTCCGCGACCGCGCGGACAATTGCATCATCATCTGCTCGATCGAGAACATCGATCCGATGGGCGTCCATACTGGCGACTCCATCACCGTCGCGCCGGCGCTGACGCTGACCGACAAGGAATATCAGATCATGCGCAACGCCAGCATCGCGGTGCTGCGCGAGATCGGCGTCGAGACCGGCGGCTCCAACGTCCAGTTCGCGGTCAACCCCAAGGACGGGCGGCTCATCGTCATCGAGATGAACCCGCGCGTGTCGCGCTCCTCGGCGCTGGCGAGCAAGGCGACCGGCTTCCCGATCGCCAAGGTCGCCGCCAAGCTGGCGGTGGGCTACACGCTCGACGAGATCGAGAACGACATCACCGGCGCCACCCCGGCCTCGTTCGAGCCGACGATCGACTATGTCGTCACCAAGATCCCGCGCTTTGCCTTCGAGAAGTTCAAGGGCGCGCAGGCGACGCTCGGCACCGCGATGAAGTCGGTCGGCGAGGTCATGGCGATCGGACGCAACATCCACGAGTCGATGCAGAAGGCGCTGCGGGGGCTGGAGACCGGCCTGTCGGGCTTCGATCAGGTCGAGCGGCTCGTCGGCGCGCCGCGCGCCGAGATCGAGGCCGCGCTCGCCGCGCCGACGCCCGACCGGCTGCTCGTCGCCGCCCAGGCGCTGCGCGAGGGTTTCACCGTCGCGGAGGTGCACGCCATCGCCAAGTACGACCCCTGGTTCCTCGAGCGGATCGCCGAGATCGTCGCCGCCGAGGCCGAGGTCATGGCGAACGGCCTGCCGATCGACGCGCCGGGCATGCGCCGGCTCAAGGCGATGGGCTTCTCCGACAAGCGGCTCGCCTGGCTCGCGCTCCAGTCGGCCAACCTGCGCGGCATGGAGCGCGGCATCGCGCGCGGCTCGGGGCTGATCCACGAGGCCGTCAAGGCGATGACCGGCGGCGTGACCGAGGCGGAGGTGCGCCAGCACCGCATAAAGCTGGGTGTCCGCCCGGTGTTCAAGCGGATCGACACCTGCGCCGCCGAGTTCGACGCCAAGACGCCGTACATGTACTCCACCTACGAGGCGCCGATGTTCGGCGAGCCCCAGAACGAGGCGCAGCCGAGCGACCGGCGCAAGATCGTGATCCTGGGCGGTGGACCGAACCGGATCGGGCAGGGGATCGAATTCGACTATTGCTGCTGCCACGCCTGCTTCGCGCTAGCGGACCAAGGCTATGAGACCATCATGGTCAACTGCAACCCGGAGACGGTGAGCACCGATTATGACACCTCGGACCGGCTCTATTTCGAGCCGCTCACCGCCGAGGACGTGCTCGAGATCCTCCACGTCGAGCAGCAGTCGGGCGAACTGGTCGGCGTGATCGTCCAGTTCGGCGGCCAGACCCCGCTCAACCTCGCGCGCGCGCTGGAGCAGGCGGGCATCCCGATCCTCGGCACCTCGCCCGACGCGATCGACCTCGCCGAGGACCGCGAGCGCTTCGCCGCTCTGGTCAACCGGCTCAAGTTGCTTCAGCCCGCCAACGGCATCGCGCGCAGCCGCGAGGAAGCGCTCAACGTCGCCAACCGCATCGGCTACCCGGTGCTGATGCGGCCGAGCTACGTGCTCGGCGGGCGCGCGATGGAGATCGTCGACAGCGACCAGCAGCTCGAGGACTACATCCAGACCGCGGTGCAGGTGTCCGGCGACGCCCCGGTGCTGATCGACCAATATCTGCGCGACGCGGTCGAGGTCGACGTCGACGCGATCTGCGATGGCGATCAGGTGGTCGTCGCGGGCGTGCTCCAGCATATCGAGGAGGCGGGGGTCCATTCGGGCGACAGCGCCTGCTCGATCCCTCCCTATTCGCTCGCGCCCGAGATCGTCGCCGAGATCGAGCGCCAGGCAGAGGCGTTGGCCAACGGCCTCTCCGTGCGCGGGCTGATGAACATCCAGTTCGCGGTCAAGGACGGGCTGGTCTATCTCATCGAGGTCAACCCGCGCGCCAGCCGCACCGTGCCCTTCGTCGCGAAGGCGATCGGCGCGCCGATCGCCAAGATCGCGGCGCGCGTGATGGCGGGCGAGAAGCTCGCCGATCTGCCCGCGATCGATCGCGACATCGATTATTTCGCGGTGAAAGAAGCGGTGTTCCCGTTCAGCCGCTTCCCCGGGATCGACCCGGTGCTGTCGCCCGAGATGAAGAGCACCGGAGAGGTGATGGGGATCGACCGCGACTTTACCACCGCCTTCGCCAAGTCGCAGCTCGGCGCGGGCACGATACTGCCCAGCGGGGGCGCGGTGTTCGTCAGCGTGAAGCAGGGCGACAAGGAGGCGATCGTCCCAGCGGTGCGCGCGCTGGTCGAGGCCGGCTTCGCCATCGTCGCCACCACTGGCACCGCGGACCACCTCGAGCGCGCGGGGCTGCCGGTGGAGCGGATCAACAAGGTGGCGCAGGGCCGGCCGCACATCGTCGACCGCATCAAGGACGGCAAGATCGACCTGATCTTCAATACCACCGAAGGATGGCAGAGCCTCAAGGACTCGCAGCCGATCCGCGCCTCGGCGGTCAACGGCAAGATACCCTATTTCACTACCGCCTCGGCGGCGGTGCAGGCCGCGGCGGCGATCCGCGCCGGTGTGGCGGGCAATTCCGGGGGCAAGCTTGAAGTGCGTCCGCTGCAGGCCTATTATTCGCAGCCGCACAACTGATCCCCAGACAATCCGGATGGTGCGGGCGGTCGCGACGACGCGGCCGCTCGGGGGGTGTTATTCGAAGGATAGACGATGGCGACGGTCGAGAAGATGCCGATGCTGCAAGAGGGCTATGAGAAGCTGAACGCTGATCTCAAGCGCCTCAAGACCGAGCGGCCGCAGATCGTCGACGCGATCGAGGAAGCCCGCGCCCACGGCGACCTGTCGGAGAACGCGGAATATCATGCCGCCAAGGAGCGCCAGGGCCAGATCGAGGCGTCGATCGCCGACATCGAGGACAAGCTCAGCCGCGCGCAGATCATCGACCCGCGCGACCTGTCGGGCGACAAGATCGTGTTCGGTGCCACGGTCACGCTGATCGACGAGGACGACAAGCCGGTACGCTACCAGATCGTCGGCCAGACCGAGGCCGACGCCAAGACCGGCCGCATCAGCTACAACTCGCCGCTCGGCCGCGCGCTGATCGGGCGCAGCGTCGACGACGAGGTCGAGGTCGCGGTGCCGGCGGGAGACCGTTACTATGTGGTCTCGAAGATCGAGTTCATCTGAGGCACTTCTAGCACTGCTTTGCACTCAACACTGCTCGCCCTCCCTGTTCCCCGGCGAAAGCCGGGGCCTAGATGGGGGACGCCGATGAGTATCACGACAGCCTTCGCGACCGGACCCCGGCTTTCGCCGGGGAACAGCTTTTGTACGAAGGCCGCGATACCTGGCGTGGGCGCCCTCAGCCCAGCCGGCGCGCCACGGCGACGAACTCCGCCACACTGACCGTCTCGGCGCGCCGCGTCGGGTCGATCCCTTCCGCCTCGACCGCGGCGATCGCGCCGGGCACGCCGCGCAGGCTCTGCCGCAGCATCTTGCGCCGCTGCCCGAACGCCGCCGCGGTCAGCCGCTCGAGCGTCTCCAGCCGCACGCCGTCCGGCGCCTCTCCCGGCACGATATGGACAACCGCCGACATTACCTTGGGCGGCGGGGTGAAGGCCGAGCGATGCACCGGCATGGCGATCCGCGCGCTCGCGCGCCACTGCGCGAGCACCGCGAGCCGACCATAAGCGTCGCCGCCGACCGGCGCGACGATCCGCTCCGCCACCTCGCGCTGGAACATCAGCGTCAGCGACTGCCACCACGGTCGCCACTCGGCCGAGAGCCAGCCGACCAGCAGAGCGGTGCCGACGTTGTAGGGCAGGTTGGAGACGATGTGCGGCGCGTTGGTGAACAGCGCGCGCGCGTCGATCGCGGTGGCGTCGCCTTCGATCACCTCGAGCCGCCCCGGAAAGGCCCCGCCCAGCTCAGCCAGCGCTGGGATGCAGCGGCGATCGCGCTCGATCGCGGTGACGCGCGCCCCCGCGGCGAGCAGCGCGCGAGTCAGACCGCCCGGGCCGGGACCGACCTCGAGCACCTCCGCGCCGGCGAGATCGCCGGGAACGCGCGCGATGCGGGCGAGCAGCTGCGAGTCGAACAGGAAGTTCTGCCCCAGCGCCTTGGACGCATTCAGCCCATAGCGCGCGATGACGTCGCGTAGCGGCGGCAGCGTCGCCGGCGCTGGATCGTCACTCACGCCGGTGCTGCGCAGAGCGCGCGCTGGCGGGCCGCGGCGTCTGCCATGGCGATCGCGGCGATCGTCGCGCCGGGGTGTGCCACGCCCGTGCCGGCGATACCGAAGGCGGTGCCGTGATCGGGCGAGGTGCGCACGATCGGCAGCCCCAGCGTGATGTTAACGCCATCGTCGAAGTGGAGCGTCTTGAGCGGCACCAGCGCCTGGTCGTGGTAGCAGCACAGGGCCGCGTCATACTGCTCCCGCGCGCGCGCGTGGAACATCGTGTCGGCGGGGAAGGGGCCGCGCGCGTCGATGCCCTCGGTGACGAGCTGCTCGATCGCCGGGCGGATCACGTCGATCTCCTCGCGCCCCATCGTACCCTCCTCCCCCGCGTGTGGGTTGAAGCCCGCGAAGGCGAGCCGCGGCGCGGCGATCCCGAAGTTGCGCGTCAGCCCGCGCGCGGTCACGCGTGCCTTGGCGACGATCAGCTCGACGCTCAGCAGCCCCGACACGGAGGCGAGCGCGACGTGGGTGGTGATCGGCACCACGCGCAGCCCCGGACCAGCCAGCATCATCACCGCGTTGTCGCGCGCGATGCCGCAGCGCTCGGCGACGAACTCGGTCTGGCCCGGATGCGTGAAGCCGACGCCATAGAGCTGCGACTTGGACACCGGTCCGGTCACCAGGGCGCGGCCGGCGCCCGAGCGTACCAGCCCGGCGGCGAGCTCCAGTGCGTGGAGCGCGCAGCGCGCGCCGTCGGCATCTGGTTGCCCCGGCACGATCTCGCCCGCGTCCTGCACGGTGAGGACGGGCAGGGCCTCGGCGAAGACGCGGTCCACCACGGCAAGGTCGCTCACCGGCGCGATCGGTCCGTCCCATACGCGTGCCACCGCTCGCCCGTCGCCGACCGCGACGAACGGCGGCAGCGCGCGGGCCTTGCGTTCCATCCACGCCTTGGCGATCGTCTCCGGCCCGATCCCCGCGGGATCCCCCATCGAGATGACGATCGGCTGGGTCACGCGGCGGCCCTCAGCGATACTCGATCACCGCGTCGCGGCGCAGATCGCGGAGTGCCTGCTGTGCGCGCAGGTTGACGCGCTGCTGCTCGAGCTGGTTCTGCACCTGCTGCGCGCCGGGCAGCTGCCCGCCCTGCGCCTCGTCGCGCCCGCACAGCACCAGCGTGCGCACGCCCTCGGTCGGCGAACCGAACGGTGGGGTGGCCTGACCGACCTGAAGGTTGACCATGATGTTCTGCAGCTGCGGCGGCAGGTCGCGGATGCGGATCGCGTCGTTGTTGACCACCTCAGCGTTGAGGGTCGCGGCGACCTTGTCGACCGAGCCGCAGCCCTGCAGCTTCTGGATCGCCTCGGCGAAGGCGGAGGTGCGCGCGGTCGCCTGCGCCTGGGTGGTGCCGCTGGGAAACTTGATCGTCAGCTGCTTCAGGCTGAGCCGCGAGTCGCGCGGATCGGCGCTGCCGACGCGACGCTTGTCGACAAGGTAGAGGATCGAGAAGCCGCCGGGCGTGGCCACCGGACCGGCGACCTGACCGACCTGCATCGTCGTCGCGGTCTGAGCCAGCGCATCGGGCAGCTGCGCGGCGCGCACCCAGCCGAGATCGCCGCCGACGCCGCGGGTCGAGGCCTCGGAGAAGTTGCGCGCGAAATAAGCGAAGGGTGCCTTGCCTTGGCCGATCTCGGCGATCAGCTGGCGCGCGTTGGTGAACACCTGCTCCTGCCGGTCGGGCGTCGCGCCGAGATAGATCTCGTTGAGGTGGAACTCTTCCGTGCCCTTGGCCGCCTCGAGCCGGTCAAGGATCGCCTTCACCTCCTCGTCACCGACGTTGACGAACGGCTCGACCCGCTTGCTGAGATAGCGGCTCCACGCCAGCTCGCCCTCGATCTGGCGGCGGATCGAGCGGTCGGACGAGCCGTTCTCGCGGAGGAAGGCGGCGAACTGCTCGGGGGTCTTGCCGAAGTTGCGGGCGACGCGGGCGAAGCTCTGGTCGATCTGGTCCTTGGTGATGGTGACGTCGGCGGTCTTGGCCTGCTGGATCTCCAGCGTCTCGTCGATCAGCTGGCGCAACACCTGGAGCTGGAGCCGGTCGCGCTCCTGATCGGACAGTTTGACGTTGTTGGCGGCGGCGATAAGCGCGACGCGCTGGTCGACGTCGGTGCGCGTGATCACCGCCTCGTTAACGATCGCGGTCGCCTTGCGGACGTTGGGGTCGACGTTGCCGAACACCTGAAGGTTGGCGGGCAGGCCGAGCCCGGTCGGGTCGACGCCCTGCGCCTCCTGCTCGGCGCCGTCCTGGTCCGCGGCGGTCTGCGCGATCGCCACGCCGGCCGTCCCCACCATCAGCAGCGCCGCCAGCAACCGGCGGGTCAGCGTCGCGCGCCTCGTCTTGATCATCACGTTTGTCTCGAAATCCCTATCGCGTCGCCGCACGTCGATCGCGTCCACCACGGCTCCCGGACAAGGGCCGCAGCGGCCGTTCCTGCCCGGAGCGAACTGAACAGGGGCTTAGCGGCCGAGGTTCTTGAAGGAAAGCGTCAACAGGTAACTGTCGCCGCGACGGGCATCGCCGACGGTGCGATAGTCGCGCTTCCACGTCAGGCCCAGTTCGAGACAATCGTCCTGATAGGCCACGCCGAGCCGGTGGCGGATCGGGGTAAAGCCGTCGGCCTGCGACAGCGGGTCCTCGGCGCGGTCGGTGAGGTCGACCACCGCGGAGCCCCACAGCGACCAGAAGCGCGCGAACGCGACGCGCCCGCCGGCGCGGACTTCCTCACGGTCCTGCAGATCCTCCAGCTCGGTGATGTCGCGGTTCAGGCGGAGATAGCCGACGCTGGCGTAGGTGCGGCGCGAGCCCACCGTGGCGTCGAGCTCGTTGCGGCGCACCGCGAACTTGTCCTTGTCGAGCCGGTAGCGGTGCGTGAGCGTGACGAACTCGCCGATCCGCACGTTGGTGCGGCCGACGATGTCGGAGAAGCGGTCCGACAGGCCGGTGCCATCGGGGAGGATGCTCGGTCGCGAGTTGAGGCGATAGCTCTGCCCGACGTTGGTGGTGATCGCGACGCCGGGCAGGTCGAGCGACCAGTCCGCGCCGTAGGTCACGCGGCTCGAATCCTCCCACCGGTCGTAGCCGGGGAAGCGGTTGAGCGCGAAGAGGTTGGAATCCTCGAGATCGACCGCGCGCGCGTCCTCGTTGGGCACCTGGATGTTGCGCGTGCGCGGCGTGGCGACGACCTGGACCCGCGGCGAGAAGCGCTGCAACCCGCCGAACAGCTCGCCGACGAAGGGCCAGCGCACGTCCGCCGCGAGCGCACCGATCGCGCGCGTCTGGAAACCCTCGATGCCGCGATACTGGTCGACCGCGGTGGCGACGGTGTCGTCCGAGTTATAGGCGTCGCCGCGGGCATAAGCGGTCAGCGTGACTTCCTGGCCCGCGACGGTGACGCCACGCCAGTCCCAGCGCGCGCTGGCGAAGGCGCGCTGCGTATCCTGGCCTGCCTTGCGCCCGACCGCGAGCGTGTTGAACTGGAGCTGGAGCACGCCGCCGAGCGGCGCGTCGGTGATGCGGCGGCGATAGTCCAGCTCGGGCAGCGCCACCGGTTGCATGCCCTGGCGGTCGCCGACCCGCAGCGTCTGCACCGCCCAGCCGGCGAGCGAGAAATAGCTGTCGGTGTCGATCCGCTCGAGCGCGATCGTGGTGCGCAGCCGGTCGTCGTTGGAGATGTCGTAGCGGCGCAGAAAGGTGCGGTCGGTCACGATCCGCATCGAGCCCGAGATGCTCCAGTTGGGATCGAGCTGGAAGCGTCCACTGCCGTCGAGATAGCCGCGGAAGGCGCGAGTCGTGTCCGAGACGAAGCCGCTCGAGAGGTCGTCGCTGCGCCGGCTGCTGGTGGCATAGCCCGCGATCGAATAGGCGCCGAGCTCGTTGACCGCGCTGTAGCGCGCCTCGAGCATCGGCACCTCGGAGGAGAAGAGGTGCGGCGCGATGACGAGCGAGCGGCTGGGGCCGAGCGCGAAGTTGAACGGCAGCACCAGCTCGGCGCCGTTGAGGCGGGTCAGACCGATTGAGGGCGTGAGCAGGCCACTGTCGTTGCTCTGCGCGATCGAGTGGCTGAAGCGCGGCAGCGAGGGGCTGGTCAGGCCGAAGAGGTGGAAGCGCGCGCCCTCGTATGAGACGCGCTGCCGGTCGGCGTCATAGGTCACCTTGACGGCGGTGATCTTCCACGCGGGTTCCTTGGGGCAGCCGTCCGAATCGGTCACCGCGCAGGGAGAATAGACGGCGTGGTCCAGATTGTAGATGCCGCTTGGCTCGCGCGTCCCGCGCACCGCGGCGAGCCGGCCGCCCTGTTCGAGCACCACCAGCAGGTTGTCGACCATGCCGTCGCGCAGCGTGTCGGTCAGCTCGATCGAATCGCCGTAGGCGATGTCGCCCTCGGGATCGGTCACCGCGACATTGCCGGTCGCCACCACCTTGCCGGTCTTGCGATTCCATACCACCCGCTCGGCGCGCAGCCGGTCGGCGCCGCGCGTCATCCGTACCTCGCCGGTGGCGGTGACGATGTCGGCCCCGGTGTCATATTCGAGCGCGGCGGCGCTGAACTGGACCTGCTCTGTCTCGGTCGCCGCGGCCGGGGCGGGGGTTGAGGCGGCGGGCATCGCCGGCGCGACCGGTGCGCCGGGTGCCTGCGCCGCGGCCGGGACAGCGGCGAGCAGCCACAGCGCGCCGCCGGCGAGAAGATCGTTACGCGTCACGTCGCTTCCGTTGCACCCCCGCGCGCGCGGCCGGGATGGCGACGGCGCAACGCCGCCCTATCGCATCGCACAGGCGCGGCTGCAACGCTTTGCCAGTTCACGCGCTCGGCCCTATTCAACGCGCATGATCGAGAAGGACAGTCGCATGAAGATCGCGTTCGCCGCCACCCGCCCCGACACCGCCTCCACCGCGGGCGAGGTGCTGGCGCTGCCGGTACAGAAGGGCGGCGGCACCGCCGGGCTGGTCGAGGGCGCCGACGCGCTGCTCGCCGCGGCGGCCGCGGGGCAGCGGTTCGACGGCGAGGCGGGCGGCGTCGCCGAGCTGTTCGTCCCTGCCGAGGGCGGCGGGCGACGCGTGCTGCTGCTCGGGGTCGGCGCGGGTGACGATGCCGCTTATGAGCGCGCCGGCGGCGCCCTGACCGCGCGGCTGCTCACTAGCGGCGTCACCGCCGCGGTGGCCGACCTTAGCGCCGCGGCGCCGCTGGCGGCGGCGCGCTTCGCGGCGGGTGCGGCGCAGCGCGCCTGGCGCTTCGACGAATATCGCACCAAGCTCGCCGACAAGCAGAAGCCCAGCCTGGCCTCGCTCACCGTGGTGGGTAGCGACGCGGCGTGGCGCGACCGCGCCGCGGTGACCGACGGCGTCGCGCTCGCCCGCCTGCTCGCCACGCTGCCGCCCAACATCCTCTACCCCGAGACGTTCGTCGAGCGCGTGCTCGCCGCGGTGGACGGACTGGGGCTGGAGACGACGGTGCTGACCGAGGCGGAGATGAGCGAGCTCGGCATGGGCGCGCTGCTCGGCGTCAGCCAGGGCTCGCGTCGCGACGCACGCATCCTCGCGCTGCGCTGGACCGGCGCGGGCGGGGGCGCGCCGCTCACCGCGCTCGTCGGCAAGGGGGTGACGTTCGACACCGGCGGCATCTCGATCAAGCCGGCGGCGGGGATGGAGGACATGAAGTGGGACATGGGGGGCGCCGCGGCGGTGGCGGGCGCGATGCTCGCGCTGGCCAAGCGCGGCGCCAAGGCCAATGTCATCGGCGTGATGGGGCTGGTCGAGAACATGCCCGACGGCAACGCGCAGCGACCGGGCGATGTCGTCACCACCATGTCGGGTCAGACCGTAGAGGTGATCAACACCGACGCGGAAGGGCGGCTGGTGCTGTGCGACTGCCTCACCTGGGTGCAGCGCGAGCACAAGCCGACGCGGATCGTCGACCTCGCGACGCTGACCGGCGCGATGATCGTCAGCCTCGGCAACGAATATGGCGGTCTCTTCAGCAACGACGATGCGCTGGCCGACGCGCTGCTCGCCGCCGGGCGTGCCTCGGGCGATCAGCTCTGGCGCTTCCCGCTCGCGGACGCCTACGACCGGCTGATCGACTCGCCGATCGCGGACGTGAAGAACGTCGGCCCGCGCGGCGCCGGCTCGATCACCGCGGCGCAGTTCCTCCAGCGCTTCGTCGACGCGGGCGTCGCCTGGGCGCATCTCGACATCGCTGGCATGGTCTGGGCCGACAAGGACGGGCCGACCTGGGCCAAGGGCGCGACCGGCTATGGCGTGCGCGTGCTCGACCGCTTCGTCGCGGACGCCTGTGAGGCGTGAGCGCGGTGGCGGGCGGCCCGAGCGAGCGGACGGTGCAGGTGGACTTCTACCACCTGACCCGCATGCCGCTCGAGCGCGCGCTGCCGCAGGTGGCGGAGAAAGTGGTGGCGAACGGCGCGCGGCTGCTGATCGTCGCCGCCGAGGAGGAGCAGCGGTTGGCGCTCGACCGGCTGCTGTGGAGCTACACGCCCGTCAGCTTCCTGCCGCACGCGCGGTTGGGCGAAGGTGACGATCAGCGCCAGCCGGTGCTGATTGCGGAGTCGCTCGATGCCGCCAACGGCGCGCGCCACGTCGCACTGGTGGACGGCGCGTGGCGCGACGACGCGCTCGACTTCGACCGCGTGTTCCACTTCTTCGCCGAGGATCAGATCGCGCCCGCGCGCGCGGCCTGGAAAGCGCTGGCGGAGCGTCCCGGTGTGGCGCGGCGCTATTGGAAACAGAACGAGAGCGGGCGCTGGGAGCAGGCGGCGTAGCGCTTGCCTCGCGCCGCGCCCCCGCCTAGGGGAGCGCCACTTCCCTTATCTAAAAGCAGGAGCCCGTGACCGTCATGGCCGCGAACCGTACCTTCTCGATCATCAAGCCCGACGCGACGCGTCGCAACCTGACCGGCGCCGTCACCAAGATGCTGGAGGAAGCGGGGCTCCGCGTCGTCGCGTCCAAGCGCATCCAGATGACCAAGGAGCAGGCCGAGGGCTTCTACGCCGTCCATAAGGAGCGGCCGTTCTTCGGTGACCTGGTCAGCTTCATGATCTCGGGTCCGGTGGTCGTCCAGGTGCTCGAGGGCGAGAACGCGGTGCAGCGCAACCGCGACATCATGGGCGCGACCAACCCCGAGAACGCCGCCCCGGGCACGATCCGCAAGGAGCTGGCGGAGTCGATCGAGGCGAACTCGGTACATGGTTCGGACTCGGACGAGAATGCCGCGATCGAGATCGCGTACTTCTTCAAGCCCGAAGAGATCGTCGGCTGAGATGACGGTGCCGGCGTGGCGACTGCGTCGCGCCAGCGCCGTGGACTCGGACGCGCTCGCGCTGGTCGCGGGCGCGACCTTCCTCGAGGCGTTCGCGGGCGTGCTCGACGGCGCCGACATCGTCGCCCACGTCGGGCGCAACAGCAGTGCGGCGGCGTTCGCGCGCTATCTGGTCGAGGGCGGGATCGCGACGCTGGCCGAGGTCGAGCCGGGCGCCGCGCCGGTGGGCTACACGTTGCTCACCGAACCCGACCTGCCAGTGGTGCCGAAGCCGGGTGATATCGAGCTCAAGCGAATCTACGCGCTGGCACCGTTTCACGGCACTGGATTGGGCGCGGCACTGATCGCGCGTGCGCTCGACGACGCGCGCAAAGCGGGACGCGGCCGTGTGCTGCTCGGCGTGTACGGCGGCAACCGGCGCGCGCATCGCTTCTACGAGAAGCACGGTTTCGCAGTGATAGGCGAACGGCGTTTCCTCGTCGGCGCGACCTGGCACGACGATCGCGTCTACGGGCGGGCGGTGTAGAGCGCGTTTCTCCCTACACAACGCCGTGATCGCTGGCGTCACCCCTTTCATGGCGTCATCCTGAACTTGTCTCAGGATCCACCGTATCGCGAACACCTCCGCACCTGGGCGTTCGGACGGGTGATCCCGAGACAAGCTCAGGATGACGCCAGAGGGGAGAGATGGTCGTTATCTCTCGCGGACGATCGCACCCACGCCGCTCAATCCTCGCGCCACGCTCCCCCGCGTACGAAGCGCGCCAGCACCTCGGGGTAGAGCCGGTGCTCCGCTGCCAGCACCCGTTCGGCGAGCGTATCGGGCGTGTCGCCAGGCTCGATCGGCACCTCCGCCTGTCCGAGCACCGCGCCGCCGTCGAGTTCCTCGGTGACGACGTGGACCGAGCAGCCGGCGACCGCGTCGCCCGCCGCGATCGCGCGCGCGTGCGTGTCGAGCCCCTTGTACTTGGGCAGCAGTGAGGGATGGATGTTGATGACCCTCCCGCGCCAGCGCGCGACGAACGCGTCGGACAGCAGGCGCATATAACCGGCCAGCGCGATCACCTCGACGCCCGCCTCGCGCAGCGCCGCGTCGAGCACCGCCTCATAGGCGGGCTTGCCGATCCCGCGCGGCGACAGCACGAAGGTTGCCAGCCCCTGCTCGCGCGCCCAGGCAACCCCCGCCGCCTCGGGCTTGTCCGAGGCGACCAGCCCGATCATGTAAGCGTCGCCGGCCGCTGCCGCGAGCGAGCGCATGTTCGATCCGCGGCCCGACACCAGCACCGCTACCCGCACCGGCATGCTCATGCGCGGTGGGTCGCGGTCCAGTCGGCGCGCGCGCTCCACGTTTCGATCGAGCCCGAGACGGTGCAGCCGCGCTCGCCCGCCTCGATCCGCCCGATCGCATGGACCGTCTCGCCCGCGTCGCGGAGCGCCGCGGCGACCGCGTCCGCCTGATCTGCCGCGACCACCACCGCCATGCCGATGCCGCAGTTGAAGGTGCGCGCCATCTCCTCCGGCTCGATCGCACCCTGCGCCTGGAGGAAGGCCATCAGCCGCGGCTGCTCCCAGGCGGCGGCGTCGACCATCGCGTGCGTGCCGGCGGGCAGCACGCGCGGGATGTTCTCGAGCAGCCCACCGCCGGTGATATGCGCGAGGCCCTTGACCCGGTGTGCGCGCAGCAGCGGCAGCAGGCTCGCGACATAGATACGGGTCGGGACCATCAGGTGATCGACCAGCAGCTTGTCGGGATCGAACAAAGCCGGTCGGTCGAGCTTCCACGCCTTGTCGGCGGCGAGGCGGCGTACCAGCGAGAAGCCGTTGGAGTGGACGCCCGAGGAAGCGAGCCCGAGGATGACGTCGCCCGGCGCGATCGTCGTGCCGGTGAGCACGTCGCCGCGCTCGACCGCGCCGACGCAGAAGCCGGCGAGATCATAGTCGCCCTCGCCGTACATGCCCGGCATCTCCGCGGTCTCGCCGCCGATCAGCGCGCAGCCGGCGATGCGGCAGCCCTCCGCGATCGAGGCGACGACTCGCTCCGCGACCGCGGTATCGAGTCGGCCTGTCGCGTAATAGTCGAGGAAGAACAGCGGCTCGGCACCCTGAACGATCAGGTCGTTGGCGCACATCGCCACCAGGTCGATGCCGACGCCCTCGTGCCGCTGCCACTCGATCGCGAGCTTCAGCTTGGTGCCGACCCCGTCATTTGCGGCGACCAGCAGCGGATCGGTGAAGCCCGCCGCGCGCAGGTCGAAGAAGCCGCCGAAGCCGCCCAGGTCGGCGTCGGCGCCGGCACGTCGCGTCGCGCGGGCCAGCGGCGCGATGGCGCGGACCAGCGCGTTGCCGGCGGCGATCGAGACCCCGGCCTGCTCGTAGGTGTAACCTTCGTTGCTCATGGCGACGCGCCTAGCCACATCGCGCTTGGATTTCCACGCCTGCTTCGCCAAAAGACGCGCGACATGCGACGCCTCCCCGCCATCATCGCCGCCGTGGCCGCGAGCGCGCTCGGCGCCGCCGCGGTCGTCGCGCAGATCGAGGGCGGCGACCGCGGCGTCGCCGCCGTGGACAGCTCGGACGATTTCGAGGTCAGCGGCGTGCGCGTCGACGTCTCGGGACCCAACGCCGAGGCGGCGCGGCTCGCCGGCTGGCGCGAGGCGCAGCGAAAGGGCTTCACCCAGCTCGCGCAGCGGCTCGGCGCGGGCGAGCGGACGCTGCCTGACGGCGCGCTCGACTCGATCGTGTCGAGCATCGTCGTCGAGCAGGAGCAGATCGGACCCAACCGCTATATCGCGCGGCTCGGCCTGCTGTTCGATCGCGCGCGCACCGCCGCGCTGCTCGGCGTGTCGGCCTATGTCGAGCGTTCGCCGCCCTTCGTCGTCGTGCCGGTGCAATGGGCGACCGGGGTCGGCACCGCGTTCGAGCAGCGTACGCTGTGGCAGGAAGCATGGGCGCGCTTCCGCACCGGCGGCAGCACGATCGACTATGTCCGGCCGAGCGGCACGGGGCCCGACCCGCTGCTGCTCAACGTCGGCGAGACGCAGCGCCCCGACCGCGGCTGGTGGCGCGCCGTGCTCGACCAATATGGCGCCAGCGACGTGCTGATGCCGACCGCGCGGCTGACGCGGCAGTGGCCGGGCGGCCCGGTGGTGGGCAGTTTCGAGGCGCGCTACGGACCCGATCATCGCCTGCTGCGTGGCTTCACGCTGCGCGTCGGCAGCGCGCGCGGCATCCCGGCGCTGCTCGACGAGGCGGTGAGGCGACTCGACTCGATCTACCAGGAGGCGTTGCGCGGCGGCGCGCTCGACCCGGACAGCGGCCTCAACCCGATCATGCCGGAGGCGACGCCGACGCCGATCGATCTCACCGACGCCTTCGCCGACCTCACCGCGCCGACGGCGATCACCAGCAGCATCACGGTGCAGTTCGACACGCCTGACGCGGGCGCGGTGACCGGCACCGAGGGCGCGCTGCGCGGCGTGCCCGGCGTAAGCTCGGCGGCGACGACCAGCCTCGCGCTCGGCGGCGTTTCGCTGATGGCGGTGAGCTACGCGGGCACGCCCGAGGCCTTCCGCGCGGCGATGGAGGCGCGCGGCTGGCAGGTGTTCGGCACCGGCACGACGCTGCGGATCCGGCGCGCGCCGCCTGGCGCCACGCCCGCGGCGCCCGCTCCTGCCGCGGCGCCGCCGCGCGGTCCGGCGGGATGAGCCAGTTCGCGCTGCCGCTGGCGTTGCCCATCGACGCGCGCGACGCCGAGTTCCTCGTCACCGACTCCAACGCGGCCGCGGTGCGGCTGCTCGATCACTGGGCCACCTGGCCGGTGCGCACCGCGATCATCGCCGGCCCGCCGCGCTCGGGGCGCACGCTGCTGGGGCAGATCTTCGCGGCGCGCTCGGATGGGAACCTCATCGACGATGCCGAGACCCGCGACGAGGAGGCGCTGTTCCACGCCTGGAACCGGGCGCAGGATGAACGCCGCCCCTTGCTGCTGCTCGCCGCGGCACTGCCGCCGGACTGGGCGATCGCGCTGCCCGACCTGCGCACGCGCCTCGCCGCCAGCCCGGCGGCGACGATCGGCGCGCCCGACGACGCGCTGGTGCGCGCGCTGATCGAGCGTGGCTTCGCGCGCCGTCACCTCGACGCGCGGCCCGAGTTGATCGCCTGGCTCGCCGCCCGGGTCGAGCGGAGTCATGCCGCTGTCATCGATGCTATAGAGAGACTGGACCGCGCCGCATTGGCGGGTCGGCGCCGACTGTCGATCCCGCTGGCGCGCGAAACCCTCCAGCCCGACGCGGCGTTCACCGCGCAGAGCGACCAGTCATGACCCGACCCACCACCATCGCCCGCATCGACGCCGAGGACGTGCTCGACGATCCGTTCGTTGATCGCGACGGCGGGCGCTACTTCAACCGTGAGCTGTCGTGGCTGTCGTTCAACCGTCGCGTGCTCGACGAGGCCTGCAACCGCGCGCATCCGCTGCTCGAGCGCCTCCGCTTCCTCGCCATCTCGGGCGCCAACCTCGACGAATTCTTCATGGTGCGCGTCGCCGGACTGAAGGGGCAGCAGCTCCAGGACGTCGAGGCGCGCTCGGCCGACGGGCTCACCCCTGGCCAGCAACTCGCCGCGATCGTCGAAGAGGCCGACTCGCTGATGGCGAGCCAGCAGGCTGTGTGGAGCGACATCCGCGCCGAGCTCGCGGAGGCCGGTATATCGGTGCTCGGCAGCCACGCGCTCGCCACCGCGCTCGACGCCGAGCAGCATGCCTGGCTCCAGACGCATTTCCACGAGCAGCTTTTCCCGGTGATCACGCCGCAGGCGCTCGACCCGGCGCACCCGTTCCCGTTCCTTCCCAATCGCGGCATGGCGGTGATGTTCGACCTGGTGCGCCGCTCGGACCAGGAGCCGATCCGCGAGCTGGTCATGCTGCCGCCGGGCATGCCGCGCTTCGTCCGCGTGCCGGGCGAGGGCGCGCGCTACGTCGCCACCGAGTCGATCCTCAAGCGCTTCGCGCCCGCGCTCTTCCCCGGCTACGACGTGCTCGGCGCGGCGGAGTTCCGGCTGCTGCGCGACAGCGATATCGAGATCGAGGAGGAGGCCGAGGACCTCGTTCGCTACTTCGCCAACGCGATCAAGCGCCGGCGCCGCGGCCGCGTGATCCGTCTTGAGCTGGAGACCGGCATGCCCGACACGCTCGCCGCGGTGCTGCGCGACGAGCTCGGCGGCGCGGACGCGATCGTCACCGAGACCGGGTCGTTTCTCGGCATCGGCGACCTGTCGTTGCTCGCCGACGAGGATCGGCCCGACCTCAAGTTCGTCCCGTTCGCGCCGCGCTTCCCCGAGCGAATCCGCGAGTTCGGCGGCGACTGTTTCGCCGCGATCCGCTCGAAGGACATCGTCGTCCACCACCCGTACGAGACGTTCGACGTGGTGCTGGCCTTCCTCAAGCAGGCGGCGAACGACCCGGACGTGGTCGCGATCAAGCAGACGCTGTACCGCGCGGGCAAGCAGTCGGCGGTGATCAGCGCGCTGATCGCGGCGGCCGAGGCGGGCAAGTCGGTCACCGCGGTGGTGGAGCTGAAGGCACGCTTCGACGAGGAGCAGAACCTGCAATGGGCCAGTGCGCTGGAGCGCGCCGGCGTGCAGGTGGTCTACGGCTTCATCGACTGGAAGACGCACGCCAAGGTGGCGATGGTGGTGCGGCGCGAGAACGGCAAGTTCCGCACCTACTGCCATTTCGGCACCGGCAACTACCATCCGGTGACCGCGCGGATCTACACCGACCTCAGCTTCTTCACCGCCGACCCGCGGGTAGGGCGCGACGCGGCACGGCTGTTCAACTACATTACCGGCTATGTCGAGCCGGGGGACATGGAGAAGGTCGTGCTCAGCCCGCGTAGCCTGCGCGAGCGGCTGATGCAGGACATCGACCGCGAGATCGCGCATGCGCGCGCCGGCCGCCCGGCCGCGGTCTGGGCCAAGATGAACTCGCTGGTCGATCCCACGATCATCGAGAAGCTCTACGAGGCGAGCAACGCCGGGGTGGAGATCGACCTGATCGTCCGGGGCATCTGCTGCCTGAAGCCGCGCGTGCCCGGCATGTCCGAGAACATCCGCGTCAAGTCGGTGGTCGGCCGCTTTCTCGAGCACAGCCGCATCGCCGCCTTCGGCAACGGCGCCGCGCTGCCCAACGACGATGCGCTGGTCTATATCTCGTCCGCGGACTGGATGCCGCGCAACTTCGATCGCCGTGTCGAGTATCTGCTGCCGATCGATAATGAGACGGTGCATGATCAGGTGCTCGACCAAGTGATGGTTGCTAACCTCATCGACAATGAGCAGAGCTGGGAACTCCAGTCCGACGGCAGCTACGTGCGCGTCGAACCGGGGGACAAGCCGTTCAACCTCCACCGCTATTTCATGGTGAATCCGTCGCTGTCGGGGCGCGGGGCGGCGCTCGACGGTGACGAGGTGCCGGTGCTGTCGCTGAGGCGGCGGCGTTGAGACTGTTGCCGTCGCGCCGGGTGCGGCGCACGCCGGCAGGCGGAGGCGACGAGCCGCCACGCACCGCGATCATCGACATCGGCTCCAACTCGATCCGCCTCGTGGTCTATCAGGGGCCGCCGCGGCTGCCCTCGATCCTGTTCAACGAGAAGGTCCTCGCCGGCCTCGGGCGCAGCCTGGCCCAGTCGGGCGCGATCGACGCGCAGGCGATGGCGACCGCGCGCACCGCGCTCCAGCGCTTCGCCGGGCTGGCGCGCGAGATGGAGGTCACTCGGCTGCGCACCGTGGCGACCGCGGCGGTGCGTGACGCGGCGAACGGCGACGAACTGATCGCGGTCGCCGAGGCGGCGGGCCTCACTGTCGAGACGCTCCCCGGCGAGAAGGAGGCGGAGGCGGCGGGTCTGGGTGTGCTGTCGGGAATCCCCGATGCTGACGGGATCGTCGGCGACCTGGGCGGCGGCAGCCTCGAGCTGGTCCGCGTGCGCGGCGGCGCGCTGCACGAGCGCGCCTCCTTCCCGCTCGGGGTGCTAAGGATCGGTGCGCTGCGCGGGACGGGGCAGCTCGACAAGAAAGTCGGAGCGCTGCTCGCGGCGGGCGGCTGGAGCGGGGCCGGGCGCGACGTGCCGCTGTACCTGGTGGGCGGCTCGTGGCGCGCGCTGGCGCGGCTGGACATGGTCGTGACCCATTATCCACTTCCCGTCATCCACCAATATGCCATGTCGGCGGATACGGTCGCGCGGCTGCGGCGCACGCTGGCGCACGTCAACAAGGCGCGGTTGCGTGAGATACCCGGCATCTCGGGCGGTCGCGTGCCGACGCTCAGCGACGCCGCCGCGCTGCTCGCCGCGGTGCTGCGGCATCTCGGCAGCACGCGGACGATCGTCTCGGCCTATGGACTGCGCGAGGGGCTGCTCTACGACGAGCTCAGCGCCGAGGAACGCGCGCTCGATCCCTTGGTGGTGGCGACGCGCGACGAGGGGCGGGTGAGCGGCCGCTTTCCCGAGCATGGCGATCTGCTCGATGCCTGGATCGCGCCGCTGTTCGCGGATGAGGACGCGGGGGACGCGCGACTGCGCACCGCCGCCTGCCATCTCGCCGACGTCGGCTGGCGCGCCAACCCCGACTTTCGTGCCGAGCGCGGGCTGGAGATCGCGCTCCACGGCAATTGGGTCGGGATCGATGCGCGCGGCCGCGCGATGCTGGGCCAGGCGCTGTGGACCGGCATGGGCGGCACCGTCACGCCGCCGCCGCCGCTGACCTTGCTCGCGGACGAGCCGTCGTTGAAGCGCGCGGCGGCATGGGGGACGGCGATGCGGCTGGGGCAACGCCTCAGCGGGGGCGTAGCGGGGCCGCTGGCGCGCTCCTCGCTGCGGGTCGAGGCGGGGGCGCTGGTGGTAACGCTGCCGGGCGATGACGCCGCACTGTACGGCGAGACGGTGCAGAAGCGGCACAAGGCGCTCGCGCAGGCGCTGGGATTGCAGCCGCGGCTGGGGTGAGGGGCATGGACGCGCGCCTCTCCCGCCTTACTCCCGCCGTCATCCCGGACTTGGTCCGGGATCCATTGTTCCGCGCGTTGCGTGGCCGCGGGGTATACGGACGGGTGGATCCCGGACCAAGTCCGGGATGACGGCAGTTGGGGGGGCGGCGAGCCCTCCGCCCTCAGTCTTCAACCGCAGCTCAGCTTGATGATCGTCCCCCGCGCGTCGGTCTCCACGTTCAGCCGATCGGCGCGATAGTCCATCGTCAGCGCGTCGCCGCTGGCGAAGCGCCGCACCGTACGTGCGCCGCTCAGTCGCTGCGCTTCCGCCAAAGAGACATCCGCCGCGCGCCCGACCAGCGCCGCCGCGGCGCCGGCGTCGCAGCGCGTGCCCGGTGTCTCAGCGCCCGCAGCAGGCGCCACAGCGGCCGGCGCCGCCATCTGAGGCGCACAGCCCGCCAGCGTGACCAGCACGCAGCACGCGATCGCGACGCGCCTCACGCCGCCGCCTCCGTCCGCGTCATCTTGAGCTTGCCGCCCTGCACCGCGAAGCCGAGCCGCCCTTCGACCAGGTCGAGCGCGTCGTGACCGAACTGGTCGTAGCGCCACCCCTGCAGGATCTGCAGCCCGTTGCGCTGCCCCGCCGCCAGCGCCTCGAGCTCGTCGCCGCGCGCGAGCAGCCGCGGCGCGACGTCGATGTCGCGCGCGCGAATTTTGAGCAGCAGCTTGAGCAGGTCCGCCACCAGCGCGCCCTCGCGCCCGAGCCCGGGCTTGCGGTCCTCGCGCGGCGGCAGCTCCGCCTCGGGCAGCGGCCCGGCCGATTCGATCGCCGCCATCAGCCGCGCGCCGATGTCGTTGCCCGCCCAAGTCTGCGACAGGCCGCGCACCTTGGCGAGATCGACCTGCTTGCGCGGCGGGTGGCTGGCGAGGTCGGCGATCGTCTCGTCCTTGACGATGCGGCCGCGCGGCAGGTCCTTGGCCTGCGCCTCGAGCTCGCGCCAGCGCGCGATCGCCTTGAGCCGGCCGAGCACCTCGGGCTTGCGGCTCGACACGCGGACGCGCTTCCACGCCACGTCGGGGTCGTTGGCGTAATTGGCGGGGTCGGCGAGCCGCTCCATCTCCTGGTCGAGCCACGCGCCGCGGCCGGTCTTGCGCAGCCGCTCCAGCATCTTGGGGAAGATCGCGGCGAGATGCGTCACGTCGCCGATGGCATATTCGATCTGGCGCGCGTCGAGGGGGCGGCGCGCCCAGTCGGTGAAGCGCGCGCCCTTGTCGACCGATATGCCGAGCCAGCTGTCGACGAGGTTGGAATAGCCGATCTGCTCACCCTGGCCGAGCGCCATCGCCGCCACCTGCGTGTCGAACAACGGGTGCGGAGTCTTGCCGGTGAGATTGTAGATGATCTCGATGTCCTGCCCGCCGGCGTGGAAGACCTTGAGCACGTCCTCATTGTCGACCAGCAGCGAGAGCAAGGGGGCGAGGTCGATGCCCGGCGCCATCGGATCGATCGCGGCGGCTTCCTCGGTGTCGGCGATCTGGATCAGGCAGAGCTCCGGATAGTAGGTGCTCTCGCGCATGAACTCGGTGTCGACCATCACATACGGCGCCTCGCTGAGGCGGGTGCAGAGATTGGCCAGCGTCGCGCTGTCGGTGATCAGGGGGTGAACGTGCATAAGCGCCTGCCCATAGCCGGGCAGGCGCGGGTTGACAAAGAGGGTAATGACGCGAGAGGGCGGCGACCATCCGACAACCGCCGTCGCGGCGCGTCGAAGGCCGCCGTGCCGTCGCTTCCCGCGGCGCCGGCGCCCGGAGCGAAGCGCGGCGCCGTAGCCAGAGTTTCCGCCCCATGCACGCCTATCGCTCCCACACCTGCGCCGCGCTGACCGCCGACGACGCGGGCCAGACCGTCCGCCTCTCGGGCTGGGTGCATCGCAAGCGCGACCATGGCGGCGTGCTCTTCGTCGACCTGCGCGACCATTATGGCGTCACCCAGATCGTCGCCGACAGCGACTCGCCCGCGCTCGCGCTGCTCGAGAGTGTGCGCGTCGAGTCGGTGGTGACGATCGATGGCGAGGTGAAGCGCCGCAGCGAGGCAACGGTGAACGGCGCGCTCGCGACCGGCGAGATCGAGGTGTACGCGCGCGCCGCGACGGTGCAGAGCGCCGCGGCCGAGCTGCCGATGCCCGTCTTCGGCGACGCCGAGTATCCGGAGGAGATCCGGCTGCGGAACCGCTACCTCGACCTGCGCCGCGACAAGCTCCACGCCAACATCATGCTGCGCTCGAGCGTGATCGCCTCGATCCGGCGCCGCATGGTGGACCAGGGCTTTACCGAGTTCCAGACGCCGATCCTGACGGCCTCGTCGCCCGAGGGCGCGCGCGATTATCTGGTGCCGAGCCGTGTTCACCCCGGCAAGTTCTACGCGCTGCCGCAGGCGCCGCAGATGTTCAAGCAGCTGCTGATGGTGGCGGGCTTCGACCGCTATTTCCAGATCGCGCCGTGCTTCCGCGACGAGGACGCGCGCGCCGATCGCAGCCCGGGCGAGTTCTACCAGCTCGACTTCGAAATGAGCTTCGTCACGCAGGACGACGTCTTCGCCGCGATCGAGCCGGTGCTGCACGGCGTGTTCGAGGAGTTCGCGAACTGGCAGGGCAAGGGTCGGACCGTCTCGGCGCTGCCGTTCCGCCGCATCCCGTACCGCGAGTCGATGCTCAAGTACGGCAACGACAAGCCCGACCTGCGCAATCCGCTGATCATCAGCGACGTCGGCGAGCAGTTCGTCGGCTCGGGCTTCGGTCGCTTCGCGTCGATCGTCGAGGCGGGCGACGTGGTGCGCGCGATCCCGGCGCCCAACACCGCCGACAAGAGCCGCAAGTTCTTCGACGACATGAACGCCTGGGCGCAGGCCGAGGGCTATGCCGGGCTCGGCTACGCCACCCGCAAGGCGGGCGAGTGGGGCGGCCCGATCGCCAAAAATCACGGCGAGGAGAAGATGAACGCGCTCGCCGACGCGCTTGGGCTCGGGCCGGACGACGGGCTGTTCTTCGCCGCGGGCAAGGAAGCGCAGGCGGCCAAGCTCGCCGGGCTGGCGCGCACCCGCGTCGCCGACCAGCTCGGGCTGATCGACACGTCACGCTTCGAGTTCTGCTGGATCGTCGATTTCCCGATGTTCGAGTATGACGAGGACAACAAGAAGGTCGACTTCAGCCACAATCCCTTCTCGATGCCGCAGGGCGAGCTGGATGCGCTGGAGACCAAGGACCCGCTCGATATCCTGGCCTATCAGTATGATATCGTCTGCAACGGCATCGAGCTGTCGTCGGGCGCGATCCGGAACCATCGTCCGGACATCATGTACAAGGCGTTCGAGATCGCGGGCTATTCCAGAGCCGATGTCGACACCAACTTCGCCGGCATGATCAACGCCTTTAAGTTCGGCGCGCCGCCGCACGGCGGGTCGGCGCCGGGGATCGATCGGATCGTGATGCTGCTCGCCGACGAGCCCAACATCCGCGAGGTGATCGTCTTCCCGATGACGCAAAAGGCCGAGGACCTGATGATGGGGGCGCCCAGCTTCGTCTCGGCCAAGCAGCTCAAGGAGCTGAACATCAAGGTCACCGCCGAGCTGCCGAAGGACAAGGACGCGCTGGTGGCGCCCGCGGCGGGGTGAGGGCGTTCAGCTAGACATGTTCCCCGGCGAAGGCCGGGGCCCAGTTGGGCTGGCCGTGGTGAGTTCCATTTACGGCCCCCGACTGGACCCCGGCCTCCGCCGGGGAACAGAAGAGGGTGGAGGTGCCCGCTCCCGCGATCACCCCCGACCCGATCACGCCGGCTCGAAGTGGCCGTCCTCCTGCAACACGCGCAGCTTGCCGTCGGCAATCGCGAAGACCGCGCCGTGCAGCCGCAGCTTGCCCGCCTCGACCCGCTCCTGCACGAACGGGAAGGTCATCAGGTTCGCGAGCGAGACCTTGACGCCCTCCTGCTCGAGCGCGGTCTGGCCCTCAGGCCCCTGGCCGTGCTCGTGGATCACCTTCTCGCGCGCGTCGTCGAGCAGGTCGATCCACGCCGCGACGAAGCCGCCATGGCCCGGCTCGGCCTGCTTGAGGTCGCCGGACAGCGCCGCCTTGACGCCGCCGCACGCGCCGTGGCCGAGCACCAGCACCTCCTCGACCTGGAGCACGGTGACCGCGAACTCGAGCGCGGCCGAGACGCCGTGGCGCCCGCCGCCGGTCTCGAACGGCGGCACCAGCGCGGCGACGTTGCGCACCACGAACACCTCGCCCGGGCGGCTGCCGAAGATCGTGGCGGGATCGACCCGGCTGTCCGAGCAGGCGATCACCATTACCTTGGGCGACTGGCCGCTGGCCAGCTCGGTCCAGCGCTCGCGCTCCTCCAGCCACTCGTTGCCGCGAAAGCGATAGTAGCCCTCGACCATATCGTTAAACT
Organism: Sphingomonas sp. BK069; assembly: GCF_014193405.1. Classification (NCBI taxonomy): domain Bacteria; kingdom Pseudomonadati; phylum Pseudomonadota; class Alphaproteobacteria; order Sphingomonadales; family Sphingomonadaceae; genus Sphingomonas; species Sphingomonas sp. BK069. The sequence goes on from NZ_JACHZH010000001.1 coordinate 623,095, forward strand.
TGCTCATTCGTCAGTTACCCTTCCGTTGTTTCGGGGACTGCCAGCCGCTATCTGCGACGGCATGAACGAGATGACTCCGCTTCCGGCTCCAGCACGCCAGCGCAAGCCCGACTGGATTCGCGTCAAGGCGCCCACCAGCGAGGGCTTCGCCGCCACGCGCGCGCTGATGCGCTCGAAGAGCCTCACCACCGTGTGCGAGGAGGCCGCCTGCCCGAACATCGGGGAGTGCTGGACCAAGAAGCACGCGACCGTGATGATCCTGGGCGACACCTGCACGCGCGCCTGCGCCTTCTGCAACGTCAAGACGGGCATGCCGCGCGCGGTCGACCCGATGGAGCCGCAGAACGTCGCCGACGCCGCCGCGCAGATGGGCCTGGAGCATATCGTCGTCACCTCCGTCGACCGCGACGACCTGCCCGATGGCGGCGCGCGGCAGTTCGTACGGGTGATCGAGGCGATCCGTCGCACCAACCCGACGACGACGATCGAGATCCTCACACCCGATTTCCGCAACAAGCACGAAGCCGCGGTGGAGGCCATCGTCGCGGCGCGCCCAGACGTGTATAATCACAATCTGGAAACCGTGCCGCGGCTGTACCCGACGATCCGGCCCGGCGCGCGCTATTACGCGTCGATCCGGCTGCTGGAGAGCGTCAAGAAGCTCGATCCGTCGATCTTCACCAAGTCGGGCATCATGCTCGGGCTCGGCGAGGAGCGGCTCGAGGTCCACCAGGTGATGGACGACATGCGCTCGGCCGACATCGATTTCCTGACGATGGGCCAGTATCTCCAGCCGACCCCGCGCCATGCCAAGGTGGCCGAGTTCGTGCCCCCCAAGGCATTCGACGCCTATGCCGCGATCGCGCGCGCCAAGGGATTCCTGCTGGTGGCGTCGTCGCCACTGACGCGGTCGAGCTATCACGCGGGGGACGACTTTGCGAAGATGCGGGCAGCGCGCGAGGCGAAGCTTGCCCAAGCATAGCGAGACCCGCCGGCTGCCCTACAGCCCCGAGCAGATGTTCGACCTGGTCGCGGACGTGCGCCGCTACCCCGAGTTCCTGCCCTGGGTCACTGCGATGCGCGTGCGCCGCGACGGCGATAGCGAGACGCTTGCGGACATGATCGTCGGCTTCAAGGGGCTGCGCGAGACCTTCACCTCGAAGGTGGCCAAGGCGCGGCCGGACACGATCCGCGTCGAATATGTCGACGGGCCGTTGAAGTACCTCCACAACGACTGGCGCTTCCGTCCCGACGGCGAGGGCGGCTCGCTGGTCGACTTCACCGTCGACTTCGCCTTCAAGAACCGCATGTTCGAGATGCTCGCCGGGCAGGTGTTCGGCGTTGCGCTACGCAAGATGATCGGCGCCTTCGAGGAGCGCGCGCGCGCGCTCTACGGCGACTCGGTCGCGGGCTCCTCGTCGGGCTCAGGCAGCAGCAGTTCCAGCGCGCACAGCGCCGCCTGAAGCCGCACCCCGGCGCGGCCGAGGTCGCCGAAGAAGCGCTTGTCGGCGACCACGTTGGCGGGGTCACCCGCGCGCTCGGCGCGCGCGAACACGACCGTGCCGACCGGCTTCTTCTCGGTCCCGCCGCCCGGCCCTGCGACGCCGGTGATCGCTACGGCGACGTCCGCTGCGGACTGCGCCAGCGCGCCCTGCGCCATGCTCCACGCCACCGCGATCGAGACCGCGCCGAAGGTGTCGAGCACGTCGCCGCTCACCCGCAGCTGGCGCTGCTTTGCCTCGTTGGAATAGGTGATGAAGCCCGCGTCGAAGACGTCGGACGAGCCCGCGATCTCGGTCAGCGCGGCGGAGACGAGCCCACCGGTGCAGCTCTCCGCCACCGCGACGCGACGCCCGGCAGCGCGATTGGCCTCGATCACGCGGCGCGCCGCGTCGACCAGTTGCTGGGGGAGCACGTCGTCGCTCACCGTCCGGTCACCGCGGCGCAGACCGGCAGGTCGGGGATGGCGTCGCGCTTGCCCTTGTTCTTCTCGCCCTTGAGATATTGCAGCGTCGCGACGACGATGCCCGCGGTGTTGCGCGCCGGCAGCGGCTCGAGCAGCGTCACGAGCCGGTCGAGCGTCCCGCAGTCGCCGGGCTGGATCCGCCCGGTGATCTGCGGCGCGAGAAGCGAGGTCAGCATTGGGCGCGCATAGTCGCTCAGCAGCAGCAGTTCCACCGCCGGGTCGCTGAGCTTCGCGATCGCGGTGCGCGCCGCTGGCCAGGCGCGGTCGGCCTCGCGATCATACTTCGCGAGCAGGGCGCTGTCCGACTTCCGAAGCAGGCTGGAGGCGGGCAGCGCGGCACAGACGCGGCCAGCGTCGCGGATGATCTCGGGCAGGGCGACCAGCGCGATCGACTCGGCGTCGGTGCTCGACAGGCAGCGGTCCTGCGCGGCGGCGGGAGGCGCGGCGAGAAGCGCGACGCCGGCCAGTGCCGCGGCGAGCGAGGGGAGGCGGTTCATGCGTCCAGTCCGCCCGGCAGCGTCACGGTGGCGACCGCTTGCGCGGCGATCCCCTCGCCACGTCCGGTGAAGCCGAGTCGCTCGGTAGTGGTCGCTTTCACGCTGACTCGATCGGTCGACAGCCCGAGAAGTTCCGCGATCCGCGCCTGCATTGCAGCGCGATGCGGGCCGATCTTGGGCGCTTCGCACATCAACGTGAGGTCGACGAAGGTGACGCAACCCCCGCGCGCCTCGACCAGCGAGCGCGCGTGCGCGAGAAACTGTCCCGATTCGGCACCGCGCCATCGCGGGTCGCTTGGAGGAAAATGCGTGCCGATGTCGCCCGCCGCGATCGTGCCGAGAACTGCGTCGGTGATGGCGTGGAGCGCGACGTCGGCGTCGCTGTGGCCGGAGAGACCTTGGTGGTGCGGGATGAGCACGCCGCCCAGCCACAGCTCTTCGCCGTTCTCGAGCCGGTGAACGTCGAAGCCGCTCGCCGAGCGGGTTTCCGTGCCGACGCGCGCCGCCGCGGCGGCGAAATCGGCGGGGTAGGTGATCTTGTCGAGCATCATGTCCCCTTCGACCTGCGCCACGCTCAGCCCGAGCGCGCGCACCATCTGCGCGTCGTCGGTCGCCGCGCCGCCATCCCACTCCGCATGCGCGCGCACCAGTGTGGCGGCGTCGAACGCTTGCGGCGTCTGCACGCGCGCGAGCGTCTCCCGCGCTACCGTAGCACCGTCCGCCGCTACCAAGGTATCGGCGACGGGCAGCACCGGGATCGCGCCCGGTGCGTCGGCCAGCGCGGCGAGCAGCCGGTCGACGACCGCATGGGGCACGAACGGCCGCGCCGCGTCATGCACCAGCACGCGCGTCGCGCCCGCGGCAGCGTCGAGCCCCGCGCGCGCCGAGTCGCGCCGCTCGATGCCGCCGATCGCCCATTCGGCGCCGGGCACCGCCGCCGCGAGCAGCGCCTGCTGCCCCGCGCCGATCACGACGATCACGCGGTCGATCGCGGGGTGCGCCGACAGCGCGGCATGGCTCCACGCGATCATCGGCCGACCCGCGACGAGTGCATATTGCTTGGGCGCGGCGCTGCCGCTGCGCGAGCCGCTGCCGGCGGCGACGATGAGGGCGACCGTGGTCATGGCGGCGCGCCCTAGCCGCTCCGCGCCGAGCTTGCCAGAGCGGTGCGCGTCGACTACCTGCCCATTTTTCGAGCAGCAGCGATGAATCAGCCTCTTCCCTCCCGGCTCACGCCGATCCGCATCGGTGAGGTGAGCGTCGACCAGCCGGTCGTGCTCGCGCCGATGACCGGTGTCTCCGACCAGCCGTTCCGTACCTTGGTGCGGCGCTACGGGTCGGGGCTCAACGTCACCGAGATGATCGCGAGCCAGGCGGCGATCCGCGAGACGCGCCAGTCTCTGCAGAAGGCGATGTGGCACGTCTCGGAGGAGCCGGTGTCGATGCAGCTGGTCGGCTGCACCCCGCACGAGATGGGCGAGGCGGCGCGACTGGCGCGCGACAAGGGTGCCGCGATCATCGACATCAACATGGGCTGTCCGGTGCGCAAGGTCACGAACGGCGACGCCGGCTCGGCGCTGATGCGCGACCTCGGGCTCGCCGCGGCGATCGTCAAGGAAGTGGTGCGCGCGGTCGACGCACCGGTGACGCTCAAGATGCGGATGGGCTGGTGCCACGACAGCCTCAACGCGCCCGAGCTGGCGCGCATCGCGGAGGACCTCGGCGTCCGCATGGTCACGGTCCACGGCCGCACCCGCAACCAGATGTACAAGGGCAACGCCGACTGGGGCTTCGTCCGCTCGGTCAAGGAGGCCGTCTCGATCCCCGTGATCGTCAACGGCGACATCTGCGGGATCGACGACGCCGAGACCGCGCTGGCCCAGTCGGGCGCGGACGGCGTGATGATCGGCCGCGGTGCCTATGGGCGGCCATGGCTGCTCGGCCAATTGATGCACTGGTTCGCCACCGGCGAGCGCCGGCCCGACCCGACGCTTGACGAGCAATATGCAGTGATCTCAGAGCATTATGAGATGATGCTGAGCCACTACGGCATCGTCACCGGCGTCAACATGGCGCGCAAGCACATCGGCTGGTACACCAAGGGGATCCACGGCTCGGCTGAGTTCCGCAACGCGGTGAACCAGGAGCCCGATCCCGAGCGGGTCAAGACGATGCTCGCCGACTTCTACGCGCCGCACCGGATGCGGGACGCCGCGTGAGATCGACGCAGCGCGGGCCGAGCGAGGCCGAGCTGCTCGCCGCGCTGCCGGTCGCGGTGCTGGTGGTCGATCCCGAAGATCGCGTCGAGCGCGCCAACGCCGAGGCGGAAACGCTGCTCAACCTCTCCGAGCGAGCGATGCGCGGCCAGACCGTCGCCGAGCTGCTCGGCGCCGCCGACGCCGAGACACGGCGCACCAATCATGCCTTCGCCGCCTTCGATATCGAGGTGGAGACGCGCGGCGGTGCCCGCGTCCGCGTCGACCTGGTCGAGGCGGCAGTCATTGACCAGCCCGGCTGGCGCACGATCACGCTCCACCACGCCGCCGCCTCGCGCCGGCTGGGCGTGTCGAGCGATCGCGCCGCGGCGGCGCGCGCCGCCGTCGGGGCGGCGGCGATGCTGGCGCATGAGATCAAGAACCCGCTGTCGAGCATCCGCGGCGCGGCGCAGCTGATTGCCGATGGCGCGGCGCCCGACGAGCTCACCGGGCTCGTCATTACCGAGGTCGACCGCATCGCCGCGCTGATCGACCATATGGAGGATTTCACTGATACCCGGCCGCGCGAGGTGGCGCCGCTCAACATCTACCCGCTGCTGGCGCATGCGCGGGGAGTCGCGCTGGCGGGCTTCGCGCGCGATCTCCCGATCGAGGAGCGCTACGATCCGTCGCTGCCGCCGGTGCTCGGCAACCGCGACGCGCTGCTCCAGGTGGTGCTCAACCTGCTGAAGAACGCCGCCGCGGCGCTGGGCGAGCGCGGCGAGCGGCGGATCACGCTCACCACCGCTTATCGCCACGGCATCACCGTGGCGACCGGCAAGGGGCGCGAGCGCGTCGCGCTGCCGATCGAGCTGTGCGTGATCGACACCGGGCCGGGCGCGCCCGATGACATCGCCGACCATCTCTTCGACCCGTTCGTCTCCGGGCGACCCGAGGGCAAGGGGCTGGGGCTGGCTTTGGTCGACAAGCTGGTCCGCGACATGGGCGGGATCGTGCAATATGCGCGCGAGGGCCAGCCGCAGCATACCGTCTTCCGCCTGCTGCTGCCGCGCGCCGCGTGATCGCCGGCAAGGTCCTGATCGTCGACGACGACGACGCGGTGCGCACCGTGGTGGCGCACGCGCTGCGTCGTGCCGGTCACACGGTGCGTACCGCCGCCAGCTTGGCCGACATGGCGCGCGAACTGCGCACCCACCCGCCCGACGTGCTGGTGACCGACGTGGTGCTGCCCGACGGGGACGGCATCGACCATGCCGGCCGGCTCGCGAGCGAGCGCCCCGACATGCCGGTGATCGTGCTCTCCGCGCGCAACACACTGACCACTGCCGTGCGCGCCACTGAGGCGGGCGCCTACGACTATCTCCCCAAGCCGTTCGACCTCGACACGCTGACCCGCACCATCGCGGCGGCGCTCAAGCGCGGGGGCGCGGCGACGGAGGATCGTGCCGTTGAGGAGGAGCAGCTGCCGCTGATCGGTCGCTCGCCCGCGATGCAGGACGTGTACCGCGTCATCGCGCGCGTGATCTCGAACGATCTGACCGTGCTGGTCTCGGGTGAGTCGGGCACGGGCAAGGAGCTGGTCGCGCGCGCGATTCACGATCTCGGCGGGCGCCGTGCCGCGCCGTTCGTCCCGATCAACATGGCGGCGATCCCGCGCGAGCTGATCGAGGCCGAGCTGTTCGGGCACGAGCGCGGCGCCTTCACCGGGGCAACGCAGCGGAGCGCGGGGCGGTTCGAGCAGGCTGCGGGCGGCACACTCTTCCTCGACGAGATCGGCGACATGCCGATCGAGGCACAGACGCGGCTGCTGCGCGTGCTCCAGTCGGGTGAGTTCACCACGGTGGGCGGCGCGCGCACGATCCGCGCCGACGTCCGCATCGTCGCCGCCACCAACCGTGACCTGCAGCAGGCGGTCGCGGGCGGGCAGTTCCGCGAGGACCTCTATTACCGCCTCAACGTCGTGCCGGTCGCGCTGCCCGCGCTGCGCGAGCGCCGCGGCGACATCGCCGAGCTGGCGCGCCATTTCCTCGACCGCGCGGCCGAGGCGGGGCTGCCGCGCAAGACGCTCGCCGCCGAGGCGGTCGCCGCGCTGGAGGCGCATGACTGGCCCGGCAACGTCCGCGAGCTCGAGAACCTCATGCGCCGCCTCGCCGCGCTGTCGCGCGACGACCGGATCGGCGCGGCCGAGGTGACGGCGACGATTGGCGCCGTTCCCACGTCGGTCGAGGCGCTGCCCGATCCCGGCATCGAGGCGGCGGTGCGCGCGATGATCGAGCGGTTGGCGCGCGAGGAGCCGCGGGCGCTCGACGACGGCTCGCTCTACGATCGCGTGATCGGCGCGGTGGAGCGGCCCTTGATCGCGGCGATGCTGGCACGCCACGGCGGCAACCAGCTGCGCGCCGCCCGCGCCATCGGGCTCAACCGCAACACGCTGCGCAAGCGGCTCGACGCACTCGCGATCAGCCCGGGCGCGCGGGCGGCGGGATCGGACGAGCCATAAGTTTCCGAAATATGTGTTCTCTGTGCAACACCGATGTTGTAGCGGGGGAGCGATGATCGCGGGAGTCACTCCCTCCTCTTCTACCACGTCGTCCGCCCGCCGGCGGCCGACGGTGACGCCGGCGCTGGAGCTAGCGGTGCTCGCGGTGGCGGTCGCGATCGGCGTCGGCAGCTATTTTTCGGTGCGCAGCGAGGGCGGCACCGCCGCGCTGATCGAGCCGCCGGTGGTCGCGCTGCTGCTCGTCGCCAACCTGGTCGCCGGGATCGCGCTGATGATCCTGCTGGGGCGGCGGATCGCGCTCAATCGCGCCGCCCGCTCGCCGGTCGGCGGGGAGGGGCGGCTGCATGTCCGGCTGGTGCTGCTCTTCTCGTTGGTCGCGGCGGTGCCCGCGCTGCTGGTGACGATCTTCGCGTCGCTGCTTTTCCAGTATGGTGTCCAGTTCTGGTACTCGGACCGCGCCCGCGGCATGTTCGAGAACGCCGCCTCGGTGGCGCAGGAGAGCTACCGGAACGAGTCGGACCGCGTCGGCCGCGAGACGATGACGATGGCGGGCGACCTCGCCGACTATCTCCGCGCCGACCCGATCGAGAGCAAGCGCTTCGCCGCGGGACTGGCTTACCAGCTGTACCTCCGCAACCTGTCCGAGGCGCTGATTGTCCAGCGCGGGCAGGACGGCGAGCTGCGCACCCGCGCGCTGGTCAACCCGTATGACCGTCAGCTCGAGCGGGTCGTCACCGCGCCGATGATCGACCAGATCGAGGGCGGCGCCGCTTCGGTGGTGGTGCGCTCGGGCGACCGCGTCGGCGTGCTGACGCGGCTCGACTACCAGCCGCACACCTATCTCTACTCGGCGCGCGTCTTCGACCCGCAGCTCGCCAACCAGCTCAACCGCGGCGGCGCGGTGCTCGCCGACTATCGCCAGCTGATCGCGCGCGCGCGCTCGCTCCAGCTCCAGTTCAACGCCGCGCTGCTGATCGTCTCGCTACTGATCGTCGGCGTCGCGGTGTGGATCGCGCTGGCGGTGGCGGACCGGCTGGTCCGCCCGGTCGGCGAGCTGGTCGACGCCGCGCGCCGCGTCGAGGGCGGCGATCTCGCGGCGCGCGTGCCCGAGACGCCCGCGCGCGACGAGGTCGGCACGCTCGCCAACGCCTTCAACAGCATGACGGCGCGGCTCGAGACGCAGAACACCGCGCTGGTGACCGCCAACACCCAGCTGGAGAACCGCCGCGCGCTGATCGAGGCAGTGATGTCGGGCGTGTCGGCGGGGGTGATCTCGATCGACTCGCAGGATCGCACGATCCGGCTGGTCAACAGCTCGGCGCAGACTTTGCTGGGGCTCGACGCGCCACCGGTCGGCCGCGTGCTGCGCGCGGTGGCGCCCGAGCTCGACGCGATGCTCGACCAGGGCGCGCGCGAGTCCAACGTCCAGCACAATGTCCAGGGCGAGATGCGCACCTTCGCGGCGCGGATCGCGCGCGACGGCACCGGGCCGATCATCACCTTCGACGACATCACCCAGCAGCTGACCGACCAGCGCCGCGCCGCCTGGGCCGACGTGGCGCGCCGCATCGCGCACGAGATCAAGAACCCGCTCACCCCGATCCAGCTCGCGGCCGAGCGCCTGCAGCGCCGCTACGGGAGCAAGATCGAGGCGGGCGACACCACCTTCGCGCGGCTGACCGACACGATCGTCCGTCAGGTCGGCGACCTGCGCCGCATGGTCGATGAATTCTCCTCGTTCGCGCGCATGCCCAAGCCCGTGTTCCGCGAGGAAGCGCTGGTCGACATCGCGCGCCAGACGATGTTCCTCCACGAGGTCGCGCATCCCGGCATCCGCTTCGTGCTCGATCACGACGAGCCCGCGCCGACGTTGGTGTGCGACCGGCGCCAGATCGGCCAGGCGCTCACCAATATCGTCAAGAACGCGGTCGAGGCGGTCGAGGCCGCCGACGTCAGCGAGGGCGCGGTGACGATGACGTTGCGAGAGGGTGAGGGCCGCGTCGTGATCGAGGTGGCGGACACCGGCGTCGGCCTGCCGCTCGAGCGCGACCGCATCGTCGAGCCCTACATGACGACGCGCGCGCGCGGCACCGGGCTGGGGCTCGCGATCGTCAAGAAGATCGTGGAGGAGCATTTTGGCACAATGACCTTCGCCGACCGTGCCGGCGGCGGCACCGTGGTGACCTTGTCGTTCGACGCGGCGCTGCTGGCCCCGCTCGCCGCCGAGGACTCCCTTCCGCCCGGCGCGGGCTCCACCGACGACGATCGCACGATCGCCGCTTTGACCAGGAATCGGATCTAGACAGCTATGGCGATCGACATCCTCGTCGTGGACGACGAACTCGACATCCGCGAACTCGTGGCCGGCGTGCTCGAGGACGAGGGCTATGAGACCCGCATGGCGGGCGACAGCGACGCCGCGCTGGAGGCGATCGCGACGCGCCGCCCCAGCCTTGTGCTGCTCGACGTGTGGCTGCAGGGCTCGCGGCTCGATGGGCTCGACCTGCTCGAGGAGATCAAGCGGCGCGATCCCTCGATCCCGGTGCTGGTGATCTCGGGCCACGGCACGCTCGACACGGCAGTCGCGGCGATCCGCAAGGGCGCCGCCGACTTCATCGAGAAGCCGTTCCAGGCCGAGCGATTGCTGCTGATGGTCGAGCGCGCGACCGAGACCGAGCGGCTGCGCGCCGAGGTGGCGAGCCTGCGCGCAGCGTCCGGGCGCGGCACCGACCTCACCGGCAGCTCCACCGCGGTCAACGCGGTGCGCGCCACGCTCAAGCGCGTGGCCGGGACCGGCAGCCGTGTGCTGATCGTCGGTCCCGCGGGGGTGGGCAAGGAGGTGGCGGCGCGGCTGCTACACGGCTGGAGCCAGCGCGCTCACGCCAATTTCGTCATCGTCAGCACCGCGGGCATGAGCCCCGACCGGGTCGAGGAGGAATTGTTCGGGGTGGAGGAGGGGGGCGACCTCGTCCGAACCGGGCTGCTCGAACAGGCGCACGGCGGGACGCTGTTCCTCGACGAGATCGCGGACATGCCGCAGGCGACCCAGGCGCGCATCCTGCGCGTGCTGACCGACCAGAGCTTCACCCGCGTCGGCGGCACGCGCGTGGTCAAGGTCGACGTCCGCGTCGTCTCCGCCACCGCGCGCGACCTCTCGCTGGAGATCGCCGAGGGCCGCTTCCGCGAGGACCTTTATTATCGCCTCAACGTGGTGCCGGTGACGATCCCACCCCTGGCCGAGCGGCGCGAGGACATTCCCGCGCTGGTAGAGCATTTCGTCGCGCATTATGCCGCCGAGCGCCGCGTGCCCGTCCCCGAGATCGCCACAGACGCGCTCGTGGCGCTCCAGTCCTACGACTGGCCCGGCAACGTGCGCGAGCTGCGCAACGTGGTGGAACGCACCATCATCCTCGCCCCCGGCGATCGGATCGGCCGCATCGACCTCGACCTGCTCCCCGCCGAGGTGCTCGGCGGCCATGACGCCGGCCCGGGCGCGACCGCGATCATGGGGGCACCGCTGCGCGAGGCGCGCGAGACCTTCGAGCGCGAGTATCTGCGCGTTCAGATCCGGCGCTTCTCAGGCAATATCTCGCGCACGGCGAGCTTCATCGGGATGGAGCGTTCGGCGCTGCATCGCAAGCTGAAGCTGCTGGGGATTACCGAGACGCGGGAGGAATAGGTAGTCACGGCCTCAACTCAGCCCGAGCCGTTCTTGCTGAGGGAAGGCTGAGCTCGTCGAAGCCTCGTCTCGAAGCACCGCCACGGCGGATGTGGCTGCACTTCGAGACGGCACTTCGACTCCGCTCAGCGCCTCCTCAGCGCGAACGGGAGCAAGACTGGCGCGCGTCGTCACTCCACCTAGACGCGCCCTTGCCGGAACCCTATTTTACGCCCGCCGCTTACAGCGCGATACGTCCGACGCCGGCAACGGCGCACCTCGCGGGGAACCTCCCGCCAAGAACAAGGACCCTTCAATGGCCGACAAGCAGACCTCGCTCCAGGACCTGTTCCTCAACGCGCTGCGCAAGTCCAAGACCCCCGTCACGATGTTCCTCGTCAAGGGGGTCAAGCTCCAGGGCATCGTCACCTGGTTCGACAATTTCTCGGTGCTGCTGCGGCGCGACGGCCAGTCGCAGCTGATCTACAAGCACGCCATCTCCACCATCATGCCCGCCGGCCCGATTGACGTGGCCGGCATCGTCGGCCAGCTCGGCGAGAGCGGCAAGAAGCAGCTGTTGCAGGACATCTTCCTCTCCGCGGTACGCAAGTCGGAGGACCCGGTGACGATGTTCCTCGTCAACGGCGTGATGCTGCAGGGCGCGATCGCGGGCTTCGACCTGTTCTGCATGCTGCTCCAGCGCGACGGCATGTCGCAGCTCGTCTACAAGCACGCGGTCTCGACGATCCAGCCGTCGCGCCCGCTCAACCTGGCCGAGGAGCAGGCCGCGGGCGAGGACGAGTGAGGAAGCGCGCATGAGCGGCGGCTTCGAGCGCGATCGCGACGAATTCTCCCGCGGGGCGCGGGCGATCGTGGTCTATCCCGACCTGGGCGGCTCGTCGCGCGACGCCGAGGCGCGGCTGGAGGAGACCGCCGGGCTCGCCGAGGCGATCGGCGTGGTCGTCGCCGACCGGGTCGCGCTGCGCATCCGCACCCCGCGCGCGGCGACGCTGATGGGCGCCGGCCAGATCGAGGAGCTCGCCGCGCGCGCGCGGATGGAGGAGGCGGGGCTGGTCGTGGTCGACGGCAGCCTCACCCCGATCCAGCAGCGCAACCTCGAGACCGCGCTCGAGACCAAGGTGATCGACCGCACCGGGCTGATCCTCGAGATCTTCGGCGAGCGCGCCGCGACCGCCGAAGGCCGGCTCCAGGTCGAGCTCGCGCACCTCGATTATCAGTCGGGGCGGCTGGTGCGCAGCTGGACCCACCTTGAGCGCCAGCGCGGCGGCTTCGGCTTCCTCGGCGGCCCGGGCGAGACCCAGATCGAGGCCGATCGCCGCCTGATCCGCGATCGGATGGCACGGCTTCGACGCGAGTTGGAGCAGGTGACCCGGACGCGCGGACTTCACCGCGAGCGGCGCCAGCGCGCGCCCTGGCCCGTGATCGCTTTGGTCGGCTACACCAACGCGGGCAAGTCGACGCTGTTTAACCGGCTCACCGGCGCGCACGTGATGGCGGAGGACCTGCTCTTCGCCACGCTCGACCCGACGTTGCGCCAGATCAGCCTGCCCGGCATCGACAAGGCGATCCTCTCGGACACGGTGGGCTTCGTCTCGGAGCTGCCGACCCAATTGGTCGCGGCGTTCAAGGCGACGCTGGAGGAGGTGGTCTCGGCCGACCTGCTGATCCATGTGCGGGATGTCGCGCACCCCGACACCGCGGCGCAGAAAGCGGACGTGGAGGGCGTGCTCGCCGATGTCGGCGTGAGCGAGACGACCCCGCGGATCGAGGCATGGAACAAGCTTGACCTGCTCCACGGCGAGGCGCGCACCGAGCTGCTCGACGAGGCGGCGCGACGGGACGACGTGGTGGCCTTGTCGGCGCTGACCGGGGAGGGGGTGGAGGAACTGATCCGCCACGTCGCCGACCTGCTCACCCAGGGCCACCAGCGCTACGCCATCGCGCTCGACGCAGGTGACGGTGCGGGAGCGGCATGGCTCCACGCCAACGGCGAGGTGCTCGACCAGCATGTCGAGGGCGACCGCGTGCGCTACGAGGTGCGGATGGCGCCCGCGGTGCATGAGCGTTTCCTGTCGCGGCAGGGGTGAGGGGTTCGCTGCGCGGCCGTGCTTCGAGACGGCACTTCGACAAGCTCAGCGCCTCCTCAGCACCAACGGTGCCGCGTAAAGGGAACGGGTGTAACCATTCGCGCTGAGGAGAGGCTGAGCCTAGCGAAGCCTCGTCTCCAAGCACTGTCCTGCCTCTTACCCCGCCTTCGCTCGCTGCCACAGCGCCTCTTTCTCCTCCAGCGGCAATGCCGCGAAGCCCGCGCCGCCTGCCGCCTCGATCGTGCGGAAGCGGCGCTCGAACTTGGCGTTGGCCGCGCGCAGCGCCTGCTCCGGGTCGACCCCGAGATGCCGCGCCCAGTTCACAACCGCGAACAGCAGGTCGCCGATCTCCTCAACGCGCTCGGCCTGATCGCGCGCCGCCGCTACCTCGGCGAGCTCCTCGTCGACCTTGGCGCGCGATCCGCTTGCGTCAGGCCAGTCGAAGCCAGTGCGTGCCGCCCGCTTCTGCAATTTCTCGGCGCGGATGAGCGCGGGCAGTGCCACCGCGACGCCGTCGAGTGCCCCGGCCGCGCCCTTGTCCGCGCGCTCGGCCGCCTTGACCTCTTCCCAGAGATGGTGGCCGCCCTCGGCCCGGTCGCCGAAGATATGCGGGTGGCGGCGCTCCATCTTGTCGCTGATCGCGGCGGCGACATCGGCCAGCGCGAAGGCGCCATCCTCCTCGGCGATGCGGCTGTGGAAGACCACTTGCAGCAGCAGGTCGCCGAGTTCGTCGCGCAGCTCGTCGATCGCGCCGCGCTCGATCGCCTCGGCGACCTCATAGGCCTCCTCAATCGTGTAGGGCGCGATCGTCGCGAAGGTCTGTGCGCGGTCCCACTCACAGCCGCCCGGGCCGCGCAGGCGCGCCATGATCGCCACCAACCGATCGATCTCGGCGCTCGTTCGCTGCTCGCTCATGCGGACGCGCTAGCAGCGCGCGGTGCGCAGGGCCAGCGTCAGCGCGGCGGGCCGTCGGCGGCATCGTTGACCTCGATCCAATAGCCGTCCGGGTCCTGGGTGAAGATCTGGCGGACGCCGTCGGTGCGCGTGCGCTTGATCTCGCCCTCCTTGCCGGCATAGTCGGTCCACGTGCGGCCCGTCTTCTTCAGATAGGCGATCACGGGATCAAGGTCCTTCACCTTCAGCGCGAAGTGGATGATCCGCGGGGGTGGGGTGAACGGCACCTTGATCGCCTGGATATGCAGCTCGACGCCGTTGCCCAGCCGCATCCAACGCGGACCGCCCGGCGCGGCGTCGAGCGCGGCCGGTATCTCGCTCAGCCCGAACGCCTCCTTGTAATAAGCGACGCTGCGCGCCTGATCGGTGACGTTGATCGCGACATGGTTCATCGTCGCCTGTGCCATCGCCGCGACCGGCATCAGCCCGGCCACCGAGACGAGCGCTGCCAGGGAAAAACGCATCATCCTCTCCTCGCCGGTCCTCTAACGTGCTTGCCCGCTCGCGGCAGGCCGGAGCCATTGGCGCCGCGGCGAGCTCGGCCGGGCTCCCGCGTCCGCAGGAGCCCGCGATCCATTCAGCCCGCGCTCGGCTGGCCCGGCTTGAGCAGCTCGAGCACCGCTGCCGTCATCGCGGTGGCGCCGGTGGTCACCACCGCGCGCGGGTCGACCTTGAACAAGGGCGAGTGATGCGACGGCACCGGCGGTCCGCCGTTGGCGGCGGCGTCGAACGCCGCCTGTTGCGTCCCCCCGACAGCGAAGTAGTAGCCTTTCACGCCGAGCTCGGGCTGGACGAAGGCGGCGAAATCCTCCGCGCCCATGCCCTTCTGCTGGAACGGGATCACCTTGTCGGGGCCGAGCGTCGCCGCCATCACGCCGTTGAGCCGGCGCGCCAGCGCGGCGTCGTTGATCGTCGTCGGCGTTCCCTCAATGACCTTCACCACCGGCATCTTGTCGGCCGGCATGCCGTTGAGCTCGCCGATACCCCGCGCGACCCGCTCGATCCCGGCCAGCAGCTGCTTGCGCGTGGCCTCGTCGTTGGCGCGGACGGTGACCTGCAGCTTGGCCTCGTCCGAGATGATGTTGTGCTTGAGCCCGGCGTGAAAGCTGCCGACGGTGATCACGCCGGGGCGGAGCGGCTGGCGCTCGCGGCTGATCAGCCCCTGCAAGGCGATGACGAGCTGGCTCGCCATATAGACCGGGTCCTTGCCGGTGTGCGGGCTGGCGCCGTGCGCGCCGATCCCGGGAACAGTGATGTCGACGCTGTCGGACGAGCTGTACTGGATGTCCTCCGACGCCGAGACGGTGCCGGCCAGGCCCTCCGAGTTGGAGTGATAGGCCAGCGCATATTGCGGCTTGGGGAAGCGGGTGTAGAGCCCGTCACGCAGCATCGCCGCGGCGCCGCCGACGCGCTCCTCGGCGGGCTGGACGATGAAGACGATCGTGCCCGCCCAGCGGTCCTTGAGCGCGGCGAGCCGACGCGCGGTGGCGAGCAGGCCGACGATATGCGTGTCGTGCCCGCAGGCGTGCATCACCGGCGCCTCGACGCCGTCGACGCCGACCTGGCGCGCTTTGCTGGCGTTCGGCAGCCCCGACTTCTCCTCGACCGGCAGCCCGTCCATGTCGGCGCGGACCAGCACCACCGGCCCGGCCCCGTTGCGCAGCACGCCGACCACGCCGGTGCCGCCGACCTTCTCGGTCACCTGCATTCCCGCGACCGCGCGCAGCGCCGCCGCCATCTTGGCCGCGGTGCGCACTTCCTTGAACGACAGCTCGGGATTGCGGTGGAAGTCGTCCCACATCGCGCCGAGTGTCTTGTCATAGTCGGCGCCGATCGCCGCGGCATCATCGGGCGCGGCGAGCGCGGGCGTGGCGACGAGCGACAGCGCGGTCGCGGCAAGCAGGTAGCGCATGTGAATTCCCCTTCGCGCCCAGCGTAGCGGCGGCGCGGTGCGACGCAACGCCGCTCAGCGTTTGGCCGGTCGCGGCGAGAGCCAGCCGCCGTCGGCGAGCCAGTCGTACAACCGATCGGGCCAGTGCAGGATCGAGAGCCGCTCGGACTCGTCGAGATTGAAGGCGTGGCCGCTGTCCGCATACATGTGCAGCTCGGCCGAGACGCCGGCGCGGCGCAGTTGCTCGTACAGGGCGACCGTGGGCGCGGCGCAGCACTCGTCGCGGCTGCCGGCGACGAGGAAGGCCGGCGGCGCGGCCGCGATCGCCGGCGCCGGCGCCGGCACGCCGCGCGGACCGGGAAAGACGAGCACCTGGAAGTCGGGCCGGGCGGAGAGCGAGTCGATCGCGTCGGTCCGTGGTCGTCCCGCTGGCTCGGGATGATCGGCGACCTGGGTGACAAGCTCGCCACCCGCGGAGAAGCCCATCATGCCGACGCGCGTCGGGTCGATGCCGTATTCGGCGGCGTGCGCGCGCACCCAGCGGATCGCGCGGCGAGCGTCGTCGGCGGCGTCGCCCTCGACCGTGTAGGCCGAGCCGGGCTCGTTCGCGAGCCGATATTTCAGCACGAAGGCGGTCATGCCGGCGCGGTTGAGCGCGGTCGCCACTTTGGTGCCCTCGTTGGTCCAGACCAGCAGCTTGTGCCCGCCGCCCGGCAGGACCACGATGGCGGCGCCGTTGCGCTTGCCGGCGGGAGCGGGGAAGGGGATCAGCGACGGGTCGTGTATGTTGCGCACCCAATAGTCGCGCGCGACCTCGGCCTCGCCGCGGCGGCGCCCCACACCCGGCGCGCCGTTCGGCCACAGCGGGATATGGTCATAATGCGGCGGCCGCTCCGGTGCCGGATCCTGCGATGCCGCCGGCGCGGCGATCAGCGACGCGAGGAGGAGCGCAAGGGCGGATCGTCTCAGCTGCACAAGGCACCACCGTTGGCGCGGTCACGACACGAGTCACTGATGGATTGCTGCCGCAGGTTCTCGCGTTCGCGCTCCCACTCCCACTTGGTCTTGCACGTGCGATAGCCGGCGACCAGCGAGCCGGTCCGAACGAACCGCTTGCAGATCATCTTGTCGCGCGCATCGGCGGCGCGCTCAGGCGCGTCCGCGGTCGTTGTCTGGCGCGCCTGCACCGCCGCTCCGCTCACGCTCGCGATTATGAAGAGGAAGCCGCCAAGCAGCGTGCTTCCGTGGCCCACCCACATCGCTTTTCTCCCTGGGAAACAATCCCTGATGAAGCATAGCGGTGAGGCAGGGGCAATGTTCTCAGCGCATCACGCTCAGCAGGTCATCGACGCTGCCGGTGGCGAAGGCGGTATGCTCGTCGCCGATCGCATAGGGCAGCAGGATGCGGCGGCGGTGCAGCAGCGCGCCGCAGCTGTAGGTCACGTTCGGTACATAGCCGCCACGTTGCTCGGCGCTGGGGAAAAGCAGCGGGGAGGGCGTGCGCGCCAGCACCTTGCTCGGGTCATCGCGGTCGAGCAGGCAGGCGCCGACGCAATAGCCGCGCACCAGCCCGACGCCGTGGGTGAACACCAGCCAGCCCTCGTCGAGCTCGATCGGCGAGCCACAGTTGCCGATCTGGACGAACTCCCACGGATACTCCGGGCGCATGATGATCTCGCCGCGCTCCCAATGATGCAGGTCGTCGGAGCGGAGCAGCCAGATATTCTCATTGTCCTGACGGCCGAGCATGACGAAGTCGTTGCCGATCCGCCTTGGGAACAGCGCCATGCCCTTGTAGCCCGCCATCGCGCCGGTGAGCGGGCGCATCTCATAGGTGCGCACGTCGATGCCGCGCAGCAACTCGGCGCGGGCGACGCGGCCGTCGAACGCGGTGTAGGTGCCGATGACGCTCTGCGTGCCGTCATGGTCGGTGAAGCGGACCAGCCGCAGGTCCTCGACGCCGCTGCGCTGGCTCGGCAGGATCGGGAAGATGACCGTCTCGGAGATGTCCTCGCTGTCATCGGAGCGCAGCCGCACCCAGCCGGCGTCGTCGTCGCGCTCGATGCGCGGCGGTACGCCCTGGGTGCTCGGCGGGTCGACGGTGAGCTGGGTGCCGCCGTCCCAGTTGCCCGAGCGGAAGGTCACCGAGGAGATATGCCCCTCGCCGACGCCGCGCAGCGAGAGCAGGAAGGAGAGACGATCGTCGCTCGGATCCTGGTCGGGCACGGCGACGATCGACGGGTTGAACAGCGCCGCGCTCTCGAAAGCATATTCCTGACTGAAATAGGCGCCGATGAGCAGCCGATCGCACTCGGCCGCGACCGGGATGCCGATCGCCTCGCGCACCTCGTCGAAGCGGCGCAGGAAGACCTGGTCGACGCGGCGGTGGCGCGGCCGCATCGCCTCGTGCAGCAGCCGCAGCATGCGCTGGCGCATCGGCTCGTCGAGCGCCATCAGCCGCGCCGCCACGGCGCGCGCGCGGCTGGGCTTTCCTGCGGCGAACGCCTCCGGATAGTCGAAGCTGAACGGCCGGATCACCGTGCGAGCGGGATCGGGCTTGAGCTCGAGATCGAGCGTGGTGAAGACCGCGGCGGCGTCCATGTCAGCCTCATGCTGGTTGCGCAGCCGATAGCGCGCGGGGCGACGCTAATATCCGTTAGGAAAGATTGCCCACACCCGATCGATCGTGAGAACCTAAAAGTGATAATATGTATTATGTAAAGAGCGCAACGATCACAAGTAGTGCGATGAAGACCCCACTCCAAGCCAGCGCATAGCGTAGCATCGTCTGTCTCGGCATACGTCGGGCAACCAGCGCGGATAACGGCAGCACCAGCACGAGCAGCAGGATCAGTGCGGTACCCACACGCTCGCTCACGCCGTGACCTCCCAGCCGTCGTAGCCGGGCTCGACACCGCGCGGCAGCTGGGCGCGCAAACTGCCATAGTCCATCGACTGGTCCATATGGACCAGCACCGTCCGTGCCGGCCGCAGCTCCTCGACCCAGCCGAGCACGGTGGCGAGATCCGGATGGGTCGGATGCGGCCGGCGGCGCAGCGCGTCGACGATCCAGACGTCGACACCGCGGTACAGCTCGCGCATCGGCCCGGTCATGCCGCTGATGTCGGTGGCGTAGCCGACCGAGCAGCCGGCCGCGCTGAAGCGTAGCCCGGCCGAGCTGATCGAGCCGTGCGGCTGGTCGACCACCTCGATCGTCAGGCCGCCAACGCTGAGTCGATCGGGCAGCAGTGAGAGATCCACGGTGGGCGGATAGCCGCCGGCACCCTTGAACACATAGGCGAACTGCTGGCGCAGCGCCGCCGCGCAGCTCGCGCGCGCATAGCCCGGCACGGGATGGCCGAGCGCGTGATAGACCTGGCGCAGGTCGTCGATGCCGAAGACGTGATCGGCGTGCTGATGCGTCCAGATTACCGCGTCGACCTGCCCGATCCCGGCGGTGAGCAGCTGCTCGCGCATGTCGGGACTGGTGTCGACGAGGATCCGCACGCCGTCATGCTCGACGAGCAGCGAGGAGCGTGTGCGGCGATTGCGTGGCTCGGTCGGATCGCAGTCCCCCCAGTCGCCGCCGATCCGTGGCACCCCCGACGACGTGCCGGAGCCGAGAATGCGAACCCTCACGCGGGCCGCGTCTTGCTGAAGAGCGAGTGGAAGTTCTCGGCGGTATAGCGCTGAAATTCCTCGACTTCCTCGCCGCGAAGCTGGGCCAGGAAGGCGGCGGTGTCAGCGACGAAACCGGGTTCGCCGGTCTTGCCGCGATGGGGTATGGGCGCGAGGAACGGCGCGTCGGTCTCGATCAACAGCCGCTCGCGCGGGATCCGTGCTGCGGTCGCGCGCAACGCCTCGGCGTTGCGGAAGGTGACAATGCCGGAGATCGAGATAAACATTCCAATCTCAAGCGCTTGATCGGCGAAGCTGTCGCTCGCCGTGAAGCAGTGGATCACGCCGGTAAAGGCCCCCTGCTCCATCTCCTCGCGCAGGATCGCGGCGGTGTCCTCCTCGGCGTCGCGCGTGTGCACGATGATCGGCGTGCCGCTCTCGCGCGCGGCGGCGATATGTGCGCGAAAGCTCGCCTGCTGCCGCTGGCGGTCGGAGTGATCGTAGTGATAGTCGAGCCCGCTCTCGCCGATGCCGACCACGCGCGCGTGGCGCGCGCGCTCCACCAGCTTGGCGGTGTCGACATGCGGGTGCTGATCCGCCTCGTGCGGGTGGATGCCGACGCTGGCCCAGACGTCGGGCTCGCGCTCGGCGGTGGCGAGCACCGCGTCCCACTCGCGCTCGCGCGTGGCGATGTTGAGCATCGCGGTGACGCCGCGCGCGCGCGCGCGCTCGAGCACCGCGGCCTGCTGCTCGAATACGCCCTCATAGTTGAGGTGGCAGTGGCTGTCGGCGAGCATCAGGCGGGCTCCGTCTCGGCGGGCAGCTCCAGCCGCGGGAAGGCCGGCGTCGGCGGCGCGATCGTCGCGCCGGCGTCGACGCGGCGCTGGTACCAGCCGTCGTCGTCGATTGCTTCATGGTCGCGCTCGTCGGCACCGAGCTGGTCGAGCACCCTGCCCGCGCCCTCGGGCACCACCGGCAGGATCGCGATTCCGAGCATGCGGATCGCGCGCACCAGTGTCCGCAGCACCGCGTGCATCCGCTCGGGATCGGTCTTGCGCAGCGACCAGGGCGCCTGCGCGTCGATATATTGGTTGCACGCGAACACGCCGCGCAGCCAAGCCTCCACGCCTTGGCTGAGCAGCAGGTCGGTGAAGCCGGCGCGCAGCCCGGCGCAGGCCACGACCACTTCCTCGATCAGCTGCGCGTCGGCGTCCTCGGCGCGGCCCGCGTCCGGGAAGGCGCCGCCAAGGTTCTTGGCGATGAACGACAGCGTCCGCTGCGCCAGATTGCCGAAGGCGTTGGCGAGCTCGGCGTTGACTCGCGTCACGATTGCCTCGGCCGAGTAGCTGCCGTCCTGCCCGAAGCTGACCTCGCGCAGCAGGAAGTAGCGCAGCCCGTCGACCCCGAACGCCTCGGCGAGATCGAGCGGATCGACCACGTTGCCGAGGCTCTTCGACATCTTCTCGCCGCGGTGGAGCAGGAAGCCGTGGCCGAACACGGTCTTCGGCAGCGCAATCCCGGCCGACATCAGGAAGGCGGGCCAGTAGACCGCGTGGAAGCGCACGATGTCCTTGCCAATCAGGTGCAGGTCGGCCGGCCAGTAGCGCAGCTCGCCGTCGGGATAGCCAGCGCCGGTGAGATAGTTGGTCAGCGCGTCGACCCAGACGTACATGACGTGCCCCGGGCTGCCCGGCACCGCCACGCCCCAGTCGAAGCTCGTGCGCGACACCGACAGGTCCGACAGCCCGCCCTCGACGAAGCGCATGATCTCGTTGCGGCGCGCCTCGGGGCGGATGAAGTCGGGATTCGCCGCGTAGAAGTCGATCAGCGGCTGCTGGTACTTCGACAGGCGAAAGAACCACGTCTCCTCCGCGGTCCAGGTCACCGGCGTGCCCTGGGGCGAGAGCTTGGCGCCCCCCTCCCCCTCGGTCAGCTCCTTCTCGTCGTAGAAGGCCTCGTCGCGGACCGAATACCAGCCCTCGTAGCGGTCGAGGTAGAGGTCGCCGGCGTCCCCCATCGCCTGCCAGATCGCCTGGCTGGCACGGTGGTGATCCGCGTCGGTGGTGCGGATGAAACGATCGTAGCTGATCGCAAGTCTGTCGCACATCGCCTTGAAGTAACCAGACATCTCGTCCGCCAGCGCGCGCACCTCGACGCCGCGGTCGCGCGCCGTCTGCACCATCTTGAGCCCGTGCTCGTCGGTGCCGGTCTGGAAGCGGACGTCGCGCCCGGCCTGGCGCTGGAAGCGTGCGATCGCGTCGGCCGCGATCGCCTCATAGGCATGGCCGATGTGCGGACGGCCGTTGGGATAGCTGATCGCGGTGGTAATGTAGAAGGGATGGCCCATGGCCGCCTCCTAACGCTCTCCCTCGCGCGATGCCAGCCGCGCGACGATGCCGGCGAGCTCGTAGACGCTGCCCTGCTGATCGAGCGACAGCGCGCGCGCCGCCGCGGCGACCGAGCGCGCCTCGTCATAGGCGTCCAGCGCGGCCCGCAGGTCGGTGCCGACGCGCGTCGCCGCGGCGCGCGCGATCATTGTCGGCACACGGTCGAGAAAGGCCTCGTAGCGCGGCTGCGCCGCCTTGAGCGCGAGCGACTTGGCCAGCGCGCCGCGGCGCGTCAGCGTCGGGTCGCCGTCGCGCGCGATGCCCGCCAGCGCCTGCTCGATCGCGCCGAGATCGAGCCCGGCATAGCCGAGCGCGCGACCGGGCGAGCCCTCGCCGGCGCCGACGAGTGACGCGATCTCGTCCGGCTCGGCGTCTGGGAGCGCGCCGCGCAGCACCGCCGCCATGTCGTCGTCGCCGAGCGGCTCGAACCGCAGCACGCGGCAGCGCGAGCGGATCGTCGCGAGCAGCCGACCGGGCGCGTGGCTGACGAGCAGGAACACCGTGCCCGCGGGCGGCTCCTCCAGGCTCTTGAGCAAGGCGTTGGAGGCGCCCGGGCGCTCGAGATCGTCGGCGGCGTCGATCACGATCGCACGGCGCGGCGAGAGCGAGGGCATCGTGCCGAGGAACGGGCCGAGCGCGCGCACCTGGTCGACCGTGATCGAGCGCGCCAGCTCGTCATCCTTGTCCTTCTTGGCTAGGCGGCGCAGCTCGCGATAATCGGGATGCGAGCCGGCCGCGAGCAAGGTGGCGGCACGATGGTTCGGCGGTACCGCGAGGCCGGGGTCGATCTGACCCGGAGTCATCGCCTCGGCGAGCAGCCGCGCCGCCGCGGCACGCGCGAAGGTGGCCTTGCCGACGCCCTCGGGCCCGGCGAGCAGCCAGGCGTGGTGGACGTTGCCGCCGCGCAGCGCGGCGGTGAAGGCGTCGACCGCGGCACGATGGCCGCGCAGGTCGGTCACGGCAACCAGTCCGCCAGCTCGGCGAGCATCGCGGCGGTCACCGCCTCGGGTGGCTGGGCAGCATCGATGCGGCGAAAGCGCTCGAACTCGGCAGCGGCGAAGCGTTCGAAGGCCGCGGCTACCGCGGCGTGAAAGTCAGGCCCGCGCGCCGCGAACCGGTCGCTCGCCCCGCGGTCGCGAAGCGTTGTGCGCTCGGCGCCGAGTGCGAGCGGCAGCGTCAGCAGGAACGTACGGTCCGGCCGCAGACCCTCGCTGCCGAAGGCGTGAAGCGCCAGCACGGCCGCGTCGTCGATGCCGCCTGCCACGCCCTGATAGGCGCGCGTCGAGTCGACGAAACGGTCGCAGATCACCCAGCGGCCTGCGTCCAGCGCGGGCCGGATCACCTTCTCGACATGATCCGCGCGTGCGGCGGCGAACAACAGCGTCTCGGCGCGCGCGCTCCATCGCTTCGGCTCGCCCTCGAGGAGCAGCGCCCGGATCGCCTCGGCGCCCGCACTGCCGCCGGGTTCGCGCGTGACGACCGCCTCGACGCCGCGCTCGCGCAGCGCCGCGGCGAGCGCGCGTGCCTGGGTCGACTTGCCGGCCCCTTCCCCGCCCTCCAGGCTGAGGAAGCGCCCCCGCGGCATCAGAACAGGCCGCGCAGGCCCGCCATGGCGCGCCCGAAGAAGCCCGCCTCGCCGACGTCGCGCGCCGCCACCAGCGGCATGCGCTGCTCGGGCAGGCCCGGCGCGGAGACGACGAGATCGGCGATGTGCGCGCCCTGCTTGATCGGCGCCTTGACCGGCCCGTCATAGACGATCTTGCCCGACAGCTGCGGGCGCGTGCCCGATGGGACCGTCACCGCCAGTGCCTTAGGCGCGACCAGCTCGACCTCGCTCGAGTTGCCCAGCTGCACCGCCGCGGTGCCGACGGTCTTGCCCGCCTTCACCACCGGGCGCGCCTGCCACGCGCGGAAGCCCCATTCCATGAAGCGTACCGACTCCTGCGCGCGCTGGTTGAAGCTGGTCAGCCCGGCGAGCACCATCACCAGCCGGCGCCCGTTCTGCTCGGCCGAGCCGGTGAAGCCATAACCGGCCTCCTCGGTATGGCCGGTCTTGAGCCCGTCGGCGCCGGCGACGCGGCCCAGCAGCGGGTCGCGGTTGGCCTGGGTGATCGCGGCGCCCGCGCCCATGGTCTTGCCCCAGGTGAAATCGCGGCGCGAGTAGAACTGCTTGTAGAGCTGCGGGAACTCGGTGATCGTCGCGGCGGCGAGCTTGGCGAGGTCGCGCGCGGTGACATAGGTGACGCCGCCGTCGGGCCAGCCGTTCGACGTGCCGAAATGGCTGTTGGTCAGCCCGAGCTTCTGCGCGTTCTCGTTCATCCGCTCGGTGAAGGCCTGCTCGGTGCCCGAGGCACCCTCGGCGATCACGACGCAGGCGTCGTTCCCGGACAAGGTGACGATGCCGTACAGCAGGTTCGCCACGGACACACGCTCGCCGACCGAGAGGAACATGGTCGAGCCCGCCGCGGGGCCGTGCCAGCGCTGCCACGTCTCGGGGCGCACTTCATATTCGGTCGACAGCTTGACGTCGCCCGACTTGATCATCTGGAAGATGGTGTAGACCGTCATCATCTTCGCCATCGACGCGGGCGGCATGCGGCGATCGGCGTCCTTGGCGTAGAGGATCGCGCCCGAGGACAGGTCCTCCATGAAGGCGACCGGCGCGGGCGTGTCGAACTGCGGCGCCGCCGCCATGGCGGGATAGGCGACCGCGAGGACGGCGGCGGGCAGCGCGAGGACGGTCAGCAGCTTGGTCATGGGGCGGAATCCGGTTCGATGGCAGGCGGGGGACATTGCGTGAATGCGCGTCGAGGCTCGCGCCCTAGCGCGCGATCGCGTCGGCGAGCAAGCCCACCGACAGCGCGTAGAAGTTGGAGCAATTATAGTCGAGGATGACGCGATAGTTGCTCGTCAGCAGGTAAGCGGGCGCGCCGGGGCCGTCGGGTTCGATCAGCACCGCCTGCACCCGGTCGCCGGGCCAGCGCCCGTCGAGCGGTGCCAGACCGAGCGCGCGCCACTCCGCCATGCTGCGCCAGCCGCTGTGCCGCTCGAACACGCGCGGGCAGCGCGGCGACATCAGGCGATTGGCGACGCTCGCGCGCGAGAAGCTCGCGGGAACGCTGACCGCGACGCCCCACGGCTCGCCCGCGCGCCAGCCCGCCTGGGTGAAGTAATTACCGATCGAGGCGAGCGTGTCGGCCGAGGAGTTCCAGATGTCGATCCGCCCGTCGCCGTCGCCGTCGCGCGCGAGGCGCAGGTAGACCGAGGGCAGGAACTGCGGGTTGCCCATCGCGCCCGCCCAGCTGCCGACCAGCTGCGAGCGCGGCACGCCGCGATCGATCATCTTGAGCGCGGCGATCAGCTCGCCCTCGAACAACGGGCGGCGACGCCCCTCATAGGCGAGGCTCGCGAGGCTGCGCAGCAGGTCGAAATTGCCGGTGTAGGAGCCGTAGTTGGTCTCGTGCCCCCAGATCGCCACCATGATCTGCTCGGGCACGCCGGTCTCCGCCTCGACGCGCGCCAGCTTGGCGCGGTTGGCGGTGTACGCGGCGCGCCCGCGCGAGATTCGCGCGGTGTCGACGTGCGCGGCGCGATAGGGCGCGAACAGCGGGACCGGCGCGTTCGGGCGCGCCTCGGGCTGCTGCTGGTCGAGCGCGACGACGCGCGGGTTGAAGGTGAGCCCGGCGAGCGCGCTGTCTGCCGTAACCGGGCGCACCCCAGCGGCGACGGCGCGCGCGCGGACCTGCGCCAGATAGGTCTGGAAGCCCGACGCCTCGGCGTCCACCGCGGATGGCACGACGCCTTGCGCCGAGGAGGCGGGCGCGGCGAGCAGGAGGAGCGTGGCGGCGATGCCGCGGGCGAGCGTTGCGACCGCTGTCATGGTCGGGGCGTTCTGGCACAGCGCGTCGGCGCGCGGAACCGCAAATCGAGCGAATCCTTGCACTCGCCGCGGCGTCGCGCTTAAGCGGGTCGCCTGCGGAGAGGTGGCCGAGTGGTTTAAGGCAGCGGTCTTGAAAACCGCCGTGGGTTCACGCTCACCGTGGGTTCGAATCCCACCCTCTCCGCCACCTGATCCGATCGCATCGCCATACTGAGGCTCGATCGAGATTGCCCACCCAAGCCACTGTATTCGCGCGACACTGCTCCATCGGTGTCGACGTTCTTGTCGCGACCTAAGCGAGGAGACGGATCATGGCACAGAAAGGTGCCGGCGGGAATCCCGGAGCGGTGACCGCCAAGGGCAGCGACGGGGCGCGCGGCAGCCTCGGCACCGAACGCGGTGGCGGTACCGGGACGGGCGCCAAGAAAGCGGCGACGAAGAAGAAGGATGCGGCCGAGTCTGACAACAGCGGCCAGAAAATCAGCGGCGCCTGACGCCGGCGTCCCCGAAGGCGGCGGAGCCGGGCCATCGCTGACCCGGCTCCCGCGCGCCTTGCGGCAGTGAACGATGGCGCGCCCGGAACGATTCGAACGTCCGACCCTCAGATTCGTAGTCTGATGCTCTATCCAGCTGAGCTACGGGCGCATCGCGGCATGGCATGATGCCGGCCGTCTGCCCACCTCGCGGTGGGTACCCATTGGCGCGCCCGGAACGATTCGAACGTCCGACCCTCAGATTCGTAGTCTGATGCTCTATCCAGCTGAGCTACGGGCGCGCAATGGAGCGGCGCTGTTAGACGCCACCGCGCGGGGGCGCAAGAGCGTTGCGGTAAGTTTTTCGCGCCTCTACGCAGATCGCATGCCACGCTCCCCGCGCGCTCCGTCGCCGCTCGCTACCGTCCCGCTGATCGGCGCCGCATTGCTGTCGCTGGCGGGCTGCAGCGCCGATATGAGCGGCTATCCCTCGCTCGCGCCGCGGCCGGTCGAGAAGCTGGGCTTCGAGGAACCCGCCACGCCGCCTCCCGCCCCGATCGCCGCCGACCCGGCGCTCGACGCGCGGCTCGCCGCGATCGCGACGGCGCGTGCTACCGCGGCGCGCGACTTCGACGCCGCGGCCGAGCGCGCCGCCACACGAGCGTCCGCGGCACGCGGCGCGGCCGCCGGCAGCGAGCGATGGCTCGACGCGCAGACCGCGATCGCCGAGCTCGACTCGCTTCGCTCAGCCCATGCCGATTCGCTCAACCAGCTCGAGGAACTCGCCGCGGCACGCGCGCAGGCGCTGCAAGCGGCTTACCCCGCGCTCGAGCAGGCGCTGGACGCGGCGCGCGACACCGCCGCGACCCAGACCCGCCGCATCGACGCGCTCGCCGGGTCGCTGCCGAGCGGCTGACCGAGGTGCGGAGCGTGATGTTCACGTGATCTACCAGGCACGAGGAATGGCGGTCTTCCTTCCACGTCCGCGAAGCCTCGTACGCTCAGAACCGTAGCAGCGGCAGGATCGTCGCGTAATCGTCGGTCCAGGGCGCGAAGCCCGGGCGCCGGCGCAGCACGTGCCAGTCGCCGTCGTCGCCCGCCAGCAGCGCCTGCGTCCAGGGGTCGCGCGTCAGCACGATCCAGGACGAGGGCGTGCCCTCTTCCTCCTCGTCGGACGGGACATGGTTGAGGATCAGCGCGTGCCACCCCCCGGCGTGCGCCGCCGCCGCGACCACGGGGCCGAGATCGATGAAGCGGTTGGAGATATGCACCGCCAGCACGCCATTGTGCGCGAGCACGCGGGCGTACACCGCGAACGCCTCGCGCGTCAGCAGGTGCATCGGCACCGCGTCGGAGGAGAAAGCGTCGAGCGCGAGCAGGTCGAGGCTGCCGGTCGCGGCACGTTCCAGCGACACGCGCGCGTCCCCCAGCTCAATCGCCGCGTCCGGCGCACAATCGGCGAGGAAGGTGAAGCGGTGCGTGCGGCTGAGCTCGGCCATGGCGGGGTCGATCTCGTAGAAGCGCCAGCGCTGGCCCGGCCGTGCGTAGCAGGCGAGCGTCCCGGTTCCGAGCCCGACCACGCCGATCCGCGCCCTGTCTCCGAACAGCATCGGCGCGGCGCGCATCGCGCGGCCGATCCCGGTAGCGGGGGTATAATAGCTCGTCGGCGTGCGCTCGCGCGCGGCGGTGCCGGTGAGTTGGACGCCGTGCAGCGTCGTCCCATGCACCAGGGTGCGCCGGCGCGGCTCCTCCACCAACGTGTAGACGCCGAAATAGCTGCGCAGCCGCGCCCCCGGCTCGAGCGACAGCGACAGCGAGCGGAAGCCGCCGAACAGCAGCAGCGCGCTCGCCAGTACCATCAGATAGGGCGCGCGCGCGCCGAGCGTCAGCAGGCCGACGGCGGCGACCACCGCGAAGGTCGCGCCGGTGTGGCGCACCGTGCGCAACCCGCCCGCCTCGTGTGCGAACAGGCCCGCCACCACCGCCAGCGCGAGTGCGATCGCCGCGACGGCGACCCAGCGTACCCGACGCCCCGCCCAGAGCACGCGCAGCCCTGCGACGAGCGGGGTCTGCGGCACCAGTGCGCCCGCCGCCAGGATCAGGATGGGATATTCCCAAGTCCAGTCGAACAGGGTCGGCGCCACCAGCCCGGCGAAGACTCCGCCCAGCGCGCCGCCGACCGACATGGCGAGATAGAAGCCGGTCAGCCGCGCCGGCTCGGGACGCAGCCGGTACAGCCGCGTGTGCAGCGCGACCGAGATCATGAACAGCAGCAGCAGCGCCATCAGCGTGCTCGCGGTCGCCCTGTCGGCGAAGCCGCCCATCATGATGCCGCCGAACAGCAGGATCGTCACCGGCGCCGCGCGCGTCAGCGAGTCCGCCGGCCAGCGCCGCGCCGCGAAGGCGATCGAGAAGCTGAGAAGGTAGAGCGCGAGTGGGATCACCCACAGCAGCGGCATCGCCACCAGGTCGGTGCTGATGAAGGTCGAGGTCGCCAGCATCATGCCCGAGGGTACCAGGCCGAGCACCACCCAGAGCAGCACGCGCGACCGCGGTGGCGGTGGCGCGCTCGGCGCGACATCGGCGGCGGACGTGGCGCGCGGCGGCAGTCGCGTCGCGCACATCAGCACCAGCACGACCAGCAGCAGATAGCCGCCGCTCCACAGCCAGCGCTGTTGCGTTACCGACAGCAGCGGCTCGACCAGCAGCGGGAAGGCGATCAGCCCGGCGAAGCTGCCGAGGTTGGAGGCGGCGTAGAGCGGATAAGGGTCGGTGCCCGAGCGCGCCAGCTCATACCAGCGCTGCATCAGCGGCGCCTGCGACGAGACCGCGAAGAACAGCGGCCCGATCGAGAGCGCGAACAGGTACGGCACCCACAAGGCCGGCTCGGCATCGGACGGCAACGCGCGGTCGCTCAGTCCGATCGGCAGGAAGGCACCGGCGGCGAGCAGCAGCGCGAGGTGGATCGCGCGCTGCCGCCGCGGCGCGAGCCGGCTGATCAGATGCGCGTAGCCGTAACCGCCGAGCAACAGCGCCTGGTAGACCAGCATCGCCGAGTTCCACACCGCCGGCGCGCCGCCGAGCCGCGGCAGCGCCAGCCGCGCGATCATGGGCTGTACCAGGAACAGCAGGAACGAGCCCGTCAGCATGGTCGCGACGAACAGCGGCGCCACGCCGCCGTGTCGCGACCGGGGCTCAGCCACGCGTCGGCCGGGCGATACGATAGAGCAGATGCCGCCGCAGCGGATCACCCGCCGCAAGTTCGGGATGGTCGAAATCGCCGCCGATCACGCGCGTCATGCCGAGCCGTTCCATGAGCAGCCGGCTACGCGTGTTGCCGGGCACGGTCACCGCCGCGATCGTCGGCACGTCGAGATGCTCCCACGCCCATTCGAGGCAGGCGGAGGCAGCCTCATGCGCATAGCCCCTGCCCCAGTGCGCGCGGCCGAGCCGCCAGCCGATCTCGACCTCGCCGGCTACCGGACGCGGCAGCGGCAACAGCCCGCACAGGCCAATAAAGGTGCGGTCGGCACGTCGCTCGACTGCCCAGAAGCAATGGCCGTAACGCGCCTGCGCCGCCGCCATGCGCCGCCACGCGCGGCGGCTCTCGCGCCGCGTCTCGGGCGGGCCGATGTGGCGCATCACCTCGGCGTCCTGCGCGATCGCGTGGAAGGACTCGACGTCGTCGGCGCGCCAACCGCGCAGCGTGAGCCGCTCGGTCTCGATCATCGCGGCCGGTCGATCGCGTAGGTCACCGTGGCGCGGCGCGGGTCGTCGTCGGCGAAGTCGGGATGGTCGAAGTCGCCCGCGGCGAGCCGGTGCATGCCGAGCCGCGCCATCAGCCGCTGGCTCGCGGTGTTGGTCGCCGCGGTGATCGCGACGACGCGCGACTCGGTGCGGTGCGACCACGCCCAGGCGAGCCACGCCGCCGCGGCCTCCTGCGCATAGCCCTGACCCCAGGCGGCGTACGCGAGCATCCAGCCGATCTCGAGCTCGCCGCGGATCGGCGTCGTCGGCGCGCCGGGCTTGAGCCCGCAGAAGCCGATCAGGTCAGCTGAGTCGCGGCGCTCGACGGCGCCGAACCCCAGCCCGTGATCGGCGCGATAGCCGGCATGGCGTGCGATCGCGGCGTCGCTCGCGGCCTCATCCTTCACCGGGCCGAGATCCGCCATCACGCGCGCGTCGGCCCACATCGCGTGGAGCGCGGCACGATCGCGCGGCTCGGCCGGGCGGAGGATGAGTCGCGCAGTGACGATCACGCGCCGAGCAGCCGCGCCGCGTGCACCGCGTGGTAGGTGAGCACGCCCGCGCAGCCGGCGCGCTTGAACGCCAGGAGCGTCTCGAGGACCATCGCGTCGCGATCGGCCGCACCCGCGGCGACCGCCGCCTCGATCATCGCGTACTCGCCCGACACCTGATAGGCGAAGACCGGCACCGCGAAGGCGTCCTTCACCGCGCGGACGATGTCGAGATACGGCAGGCCGGGCTTGACCATCACGCTATCCGCGCCCTCGGCGAGGTCGAGCGCGACCTCGCGCAGCGCCTCCTCGCGGTTGGACGGGTCCATCTGGTAGGTGGTCTTGTCGCCCTTGAGCAGCCCGCGCGTGCCGACCGCGTCGCGGAACGGGCCGTAATAGGCCGAAGCATATTTGGCGGCATAGGCCATGATCTGAACGTTGACGTGCGAGCCCCGCTCGAGCGCGGCGCGAATCGCGCCGACGCGGCCGTCCATCATGTCGCTAGGCGCGATGATGTCGGCGCCGGCGCGCGCCTGGTTGAGGCTCTGCTCGACCAGCAGCTCGACCGTGTCGTCGTTGCGGACATAGCCCGCCGTGTCGATCAGGCCGTCATGTCCGTGCGCGGTATAGGGATCCAGCGCGACGTCGGTGAGGATGCCGATGTCGGGCACCGCATCCTTGATCGCGCGCGTCGCGCGGCAGATAAGATTGTCGGGATTGAGCGCCTCGGCCCCGTCGTCGCTGCGGCGCTCGCGCGGGGTGTTCGGGAAGAGCGCGAGGCAAGGAATGCCGAGGGCGTGCGCCTCCCTGGCGCGCGCCACCGCGAGGTCGATCGACCAGCGCGACACGCCCGGCAGCGTCGCGATCGGCTCCTCTACCTGCTCGCCGTCGGTTACGAACATCGGCCAGATCAGGTCGGCAGGGGTGAGGATATGCTCGGCGTGGAGGCGGCGACTCCAGCCGGCGGCGCGGGTGCGGCGCAGGCGCAGCGCGGGATAGGCAGCGTGCATGCCAGCGGCTTTCCCGCAATCGGACGCGCCATGCAAGCGTTACGGCAGCGGAACGCCCGCTCGCGCGTTAGCCTGGACATGAGAGAAATCCGCTCCGCCGCGCTCGTCGTCAACGCCAAGTCGCGGCGCGGGCGCAAGCTGTTCCGCCGCGCCTGCCGCCGCCTGCGCGAGCTGCCGTTCAAGGTCGAGCCGCACGCGGTGAAAGACCCCAAGCACCTCGACCGCACCGTGCGCAAGGCGCTGGAGAAGAAGCCTGACCTGCTGATCCTCGGGGGCGGCGACGGCACGATCAGCGGGCTGGTCGATCTCATGGTCGGCCATGACGTCGTGCTCGGCGTGCTGCCGCTCGGCACCGCCAACAGCTTCGCGCGCACGCTGGGGTTGCCGCTCGACATCGACGGTGCGATCGAGGTCTTCCGCACCGGCGCGCCGCGGCGGATCGATCTCGGCATGATCGACGACGATTATTTCGCCAATTGCGCCGCGATGGGGCTGAGCCCGCAGATCGCCGAGACGGTGCCGCACCGGCTCAAGAAGGTGGCGGGGCGGCTCGGCTATCTCGGCTGGGCGGGTTATCAGCTGACGCGCTTCCGACCCTTCACGCTCTACGTCGACGCGGGCGACGGCAAGGGCGAGCAGAAGCTGAAGGCGGTCGAGGTGCGGATCTCCAACGGTCCTTACCACGGCGGCACCTGGCTGGTGGACGAAGCCAAGGTCGACTCGGGCAAGATCGTCGTCCAGGTGGTGAAGGGCCATTACAAGCGCCGGCTGGTCACGAACTGGGCGGCGAGCTGGCTCGGTCGCGAAGAACGGCACCATGAGGTCGTGACCTTCTCCGGCACGTCGATCCGCGTGCGCAGCGACCCGCCGCTGCCGATCTCGATCGACGGCGAGGTGCTGGCGCACACGCCGGTCACCGCGCACGTCGCGGCCGGCGTGATCGAGGTGATGGCGCCGCGAGGGTGAGCTTCCGATCCTCCCCGCCATGCGGGAAGGACTAAGGGATCACCCCACACCACAGGGTCGACTTCGTCCGCGCCGCCGCTTAGATCGCGCGCCATGTCCGCCGTTCCCCAGCCAGAGGTCGTGACGCTCGGCTGCCGCCTCAACATCGCCGAGAGCGAGGCGATCCGCCAGCTCGCCGGCGCGGGCGTGGCGGTGGTGAACGGCTGCGGCGTGACCAACCAGGCGATGCGCGACACGCGCGCGGCGGTGCGCCGGCTGCGGCGCCGCGTGCCGCACGCCGAGCTGGTGGTCACCGGCTGCGCCGCCGAGATGGATCGCGCCGGCTTCGCCGCCATGCCCGAGGTCGACCGCCTGATCCCGAACGCCGCCAAGCTGCTGCCGGCGAGTTGGGGTAGCGCGCGCACCAACGCGCCGCGGCCGCGCGCGCAGACGCGCGCCTTCGTCGGCGTCCAGAACGGCTGCGATCATGCCTGCACCTTCTGCGCGATCCCGCAGGGCCGCGGCGCGAGCCGCAGCGATCCGATCGCCGAGATCGTCCCGCGCGTCGCGGCGCTGGTCGAGGCCGGGCAACGCGAGGTGGTGCTGAGCGGGGTCGATCTCGCGAGCTACGACGACCGCGGCGCCAGGCTCGCGGCGCTGGTCGAGCGGCTGCTCATGGGCGTGCCGGGGCTGGAGCGGATCCGCCTCTCCTCGCTCGATCCCCATGTGGTGGACGACGCGCTGTTCGCCTTGCTCACCCAGGAGCCGCGGGTGATGCCGCACGTCCACCTCTCGCTCCAGGCGGGCGACGACCTGATCCTCAAGCGCATGCGCCGGCGCCATCGCCGCGCCGCGGCGCTCGCGCTGGTCGAGCGGCTGCGCGCCGCGCGCCCCGAGCTGGCGATCGGCGCCGACCTCATCGCGGGTTTCCCGACCGAGGACGAGGCGATGTTTGCCAACACGCTCGCGCTGGTCGACGAGGCCGACATCACCCACGCGCACGTCTTCCCTTACTCGCCGCGCGCGGGCACGCCGGCGGCGCGCATGCCGCAGGTCGAGCCCGAGGTGGCGCGCGCCCGCGCCGCGACGCTACGCGCCGCCTCGACCGCGCGGCTCGCGCGCCGCCTCGCGCGCCAGGTCGGCACGGTGCAGCGCGTGCTGATCGAGCGCCCCGGTGACCGCGGCCACGCCCCCGATTTCAGCGAGGTCCGCCTCGCTGCCCCCCTCCCCATCGGCAGCGTGCACGACGTCGCGATCGTCGCCGCCGCGCCCGACCATCTCACCGGAACCATCGCATGAGCACGAGCTGGCACGACAAGCTGCTAGGCGGCTTTCGCCGCACCTCCGACCGTCTGGTCGGCAACCTCGCCGGCCTCGGCGGCGCGCGGCTCGAGGAGCACACGCTCGATGAGGTGGAGGAGGCGCTGATCGGCTCCGATCTCGGTCCGGAGACCGCGGGTCGGGTCCGCGCGCGGCTCGCCGAGGGCACGTTCGAGCGCAACATGGAGGAGCTCGGCATCCGGCTCGTCGTCGCCGAGGAGGTGGAGAAGGTGCTGGCGCAGGTCGCCAAGCCGCTCGGCATCGACGCTTTTCCCCGCCCGCAGGTGGTGCTGGTGATCGGCGTCAACGGCTCGGGCAAGACCACCACGATCGCCAAGCTGGCGCACCTGTTCCTCGAGCAGGACTATCAGGTGATGCTCGCCGCGGGCGACACCTTCCGCGCGGCCGCGATCGGCCAGCTGCGCACCTGGGCGGAGCGGATCGGTGTTCCGATCGTCACCGGCCCCGAGGGCGGCGACGCCGCGGGCATCGTCTGGGACGCGGTGAAGAAGGCGACCGAGATCGGCACCGACGTGCTGATCGTCGACACCGCCGGCCGGCTCCAGAACAAGCGCGAGCTGATGGACGAGCTCGCCAAGATCCGCCGCGTGCTCGGCCGCCTCAACCCCGCCGCGCCGCACGACGTGCTGCTGGTGCTCGACGCGACCACCGGACAGAACGCGCTCAACCAGATCGAGGTGTTCAAGGAGGTGGCGGGCGTCACCGGGCTCGTCATGACCAAGCTCGACGGCACCGCGCGCGGCGGCGTGCTGGTGGCGGCGGCGGAGCGCTACGGCCTGCCGATCCATGCCATCGGCGTCGGCGAGCAGATGGACGACCTGCGCCCGTTCGACGCGCGCGAGGTCAGTCGGATCATCGCCGGGGTCGACACGGGGCCGCGCAAGTGAGCGCGACGCCGAAGGAGTCGGCGGGCGCGCGCGCGCTGGTGGATTACGGCCCGCTCGCGGTCTTCTTCGCGGTCAACTTCCTGCTGCCGGGCGAGAGCGCGCGACGGCTCGTCGCCGCGGTGACGCCCGCGTTGTCGGATCTCACCCGCGTGGAGGCGCTGCTGCTCGCGCGCGTGATCGTCGCGACCGCCGCCTTCGTGCTGGCGAGCGTGGTCGCGCTGGTGATCGCCAAGGCAAAGCTCGGCCGCGTGCCGCCGATGCTGCTGATCTCGGCCGGGCTGGTGATCGTGTTCGGCGGGTTGACGATGTATTTCCGCGACCCGCGCTTCATCCAGACGAAGCCGACGATCGTCTACGCGCTGCTGGCCGCGACCTTGGGCTTCGGGGCGGCAACCGGGCGTCCGCTGCTCCAGCAGCTGATGGGGTCGAGCTATCCCGGGCTGAGCGAGCGCGGCTGGCATCGGCTCACGCTCAACTGGGTGTGGTTCTTCGTCGCCATGGCGTTCGCCAACGAGGCAGTGTGGCGCGGTGCCGCGGCCACGTTCGGCGCGCAGCGCGGCTGGGACCTGTGGGCGATCTACAAGGTGTGGGTGGTCATCCCGGTGACCATGCTGTTCGCGGTGGCCAACGTGCCGATGCTGATGCGTCACGGGCTGAGCCTGGGCGACGAGACGCCGCCGGTGCCGCCCGAGGGCTGAGCGCCGGGCGACGACGATACGGGATCGAGGAGAGAGAACGAGCGATGAGCGAGACGTGTCACCCCGCGCCGGCGGGTCTGCCCGACAGCATCGACCGCGTCGGCTATGAGGAGGCCTATCGCCGCTCGGTCGCGGATCCCGAGGGCTATTGGCGCGACGAGGCGCGGCGGGTCGACTGGATCAGACCCTTCACCGTGGTGAAGGACACGTCGTTCGACGAGGCCGATTTCCGCATCCGCTGGTACGCCGATGGCGAGCTCAACGTCTCCGTCAACTGCGTCGACCGCCATCTCGCCACGCGCGGCGACCAGGTCGCGATCGTGTGGGAGGGCGACGAGCCCGGCGAGACCCGCACGCTCACCTATCGCGAACTGCACCGCGACATGTGCCGCTTCGCCAACGTGCTGAAGTCGCTCGGCGTGCGCCGGGGCGACCGCGTGACGCTCTACCTGCCGATGATCGCCGAGGCCGCCGCGGCGATGCTGGCCTGCACGCGGATCGGCGCGATCCACTCCATCGTGTTCGGCGGCTTCTCCCCCGACAGCCTCGCCAACCGCATCCAGGACTGCGACTCCCGGATCGTCATCACCGCCGACGAGGGCTGCCGCGGCGGCAAGCGCATCCCGCTCAAGGCGAACGTCGACAGAGCGGTGGCGCACTGCCCCGGCGTCGAGAAGGTGCTCGTGATCCGTCGCACCGGCGGCGATGTCGCGATGACCGCGGGCCGCGACGTCTGGCTCCACGACGCACTGGAGAGCGTCGACGATGATTGCGCGCCCGAGCCGATGGGCGCCGAGGACCCGCTGTTCATCCTCTATACCTCGGGCTCGACCGGCAAGCCCAAGGGCGTGCTCCACACCACCGGCGGCTATCTCGTCTGGGTGACCAAGACCTTCCAGGAGGTGTTCGACTATCGCGACGGCGAGCTGTTCTGGTGCACGGCCGACATCGGCTGGGTCACCGGGCACAGCTATGTCGTCTACGGCCCGCTCGCCAACGGCGCCACCACGGTGATGTTCGACGGCGTGCCCAACTATCCCGATCACGGCCGGCTGTGGGAGACGGTCGACCGGCTCGGGGTCAACATCCTCTACACCGCGCCGACCGCGATCCGCGCGCTGATGCGCGAGGGCGACCAGTGGGTGACGCGCCACAGCCGCGCCTCGCTGCGGCTGCTCGGCAGCGTCGGCGAGCCGATCAACCCCGAGGCGTGGAACTGGTATCACCGCGTCGTCGGCGACTCGCGCTGCCCGGTGGTGGACACGTGGTGGCAGACCGAGACCGGCGGCATCCTGATCTCGCCCCTGCCCTATGCCACCGATCTCAAGCCCGGCTCGGCGACCAAACCGCTGCCCGGCGTCCAGCCGCAGATCGTCGACGCGGAGGGCAAGGTGCTCGAGGGCGCCACCGAGGGCAACCTCTGCCTGGTCGACAGCTGGCCGGGGCAGATGCGCACCGTGTGGAACGATCACGAGCGCTTCTTCCAGACCTATTTCACCACCTATCCCGGCAAGTATTTCACCGGCGACGGCTGCCGCCGCGACGGCGACGGCTATTACTGGATCACGGGCCGAGTCGACGACGTGATCAACGTCAGCGGCCATCGCATGGGCACCGCCGAGGTGGAGAGCGCGCTGGTGGCGCACGCCAGCGTCGCCGAGGCCGCCGTGGTCGGCATGCCGCACGAGGTGAAGGGCCAGGGCATCTACGCCTTCGTCACGCTCAACGCGGGCGAGCAGCCGACCGACGAGTTGCGTGCGGCGCTGCGCCAGTGGGTGCGCGAGGAGATCGGGCCGATCGCCACACCCGACGCGCTCCAGTTCGCGCCGGGGCTGCCCAAGACGCGCTCGGGCAAGATCATGCGCCGCATCCTGCGCAAGATCGCGGAGAACGACCTCGGCGCGCTGGGCGACACGTCGACGCTGGCGGACCCCTCGGTGGTGGACGCGCTGGTGGCGGATCGGGTGGAGTGATCGGGGGAGCGGACGGCTTGGTCGCTGGCCCGTCCTCCCTCCTCTTCATTCCGTCATCCTGAGCTTGTCTCAGGATCCACGGCGCCGCGCACTCAGAAGCCGAAGGGTACGCGGACCGGTGGATCCTGAGACGAGCTCAGGATGACGCCAGCGGGAAAGGCGGAGACAGCCCCCTCGTCCGCCTCACCAGTCCGCCAGCACCTGCCCCGCGCGGATCGTGTCGCCGAGCCGCAGACCGGCGCGCAGCTCCGCCGCGGGCGGCAGGAACAGCAGGATGGTCGAGCCGTGCTCGAACCAGCCCATCTCCTCGCCTTTTCCGATCCGCGCGTCGCACGCCACGCGCGCGCTGCCCTGCTCGCGCAGCACCGTCTCGACGTCGAGGAAGCCGAGCCGGATGCTCGCCACCAGGATCGCCGCGACCGGCACCAGCAGCAGCGGCCTCCCGCCCGCGCTCGCCTCGATCACCGCGCGCTCGTTGCGGCAGAACAGCTGCTCCACCCGCCGGAGCGCGATCGGGTTGACGTTCCAGCAGTCGCCCGAGAGATAGGTCACGCCCTCCACCGTCAGGTCGGCGGGGGCGTGGAAGCGATGGTACATCGCCGCGGTGAGCCGCAGCGTCACGTACCAGCCGTCACGGAAGCGATCGACCAGCGCGGGTTCGGGCACCAGCTCGCCGAGCCGGTAGGGGAAGCCCTTCACCTGATAGACTCGATCACCCTCGATCCGGCCATGCGCGCCGAGGATCGCGTCGCACGGGCTCGCCAGCGTCGTCGGATCGCGGTCATAGGCGCGCGCGCCGGGGCGCAGCCGACGGATGAAGCCGTCGCGTAGCGAGCGGAACTCGGTAGTGGCGGCGTCGGAGAGATCGACGTCGGAGAAGAAGCGCCATGCCGCCAGCGCGGGTCGCGCCACCAGGGGATGTTCCACCGCGGCGATGCGCCCGACCAATTTGGTCGCCCAGCGCCGCGGGATGCGATTGGTCAGCAGGAAGTTGAGATCCTCCTGCAGCAGCAGGCGGAGGAAAGCCGAGCGCATTGTCACACCTGCGTCATCGTGAGGGTCTGTGGGGAGGCATGGAGAAGAAGACGTTCGTCGCGGTGGCCGGCGCGGTCGCCACCACCTTGTTCGCGGTCAGCAAGGGGCGCGAGCGGCTGCGCCTGTCGCGCGCCAAACATCGCTCGCTCGGCGGGCACGTCCGTATGGCGAAGCGCGTCGCGGGGCAGATCCCTTATTACAGCCACCCGGAGGCGCGCTTCTTCCGCGCCGACGGCTGCGACGACGCGGTCGCGGCGCGACGGCGCAGCGGCTTCCGCCGGCTGAGCGAGCATTACGCCGAACGCTTCCCGCAGACGCTCGCGCTCACCGCGGAAACGCGCGCGGGCCTGTCCGACCTGCAGTTCACCGGACGCTACCGTGTCCCCTTCCCCTTCGCCGAGGTGGTACGCGCCAAGCTGCCGACCGGCGCCTTCGTCGAACGGACCGAGGGCGCGTGGCTGATCGACCTCGACGGCAACCGGCTGATCGACTGCACCGGCTCCTACGGCGTCAACCTGTTCGGCAACGACTTCTACAAGGAGACGCTGCGCGAGGCGGTCGCCACCGCCGAGCCGCTCGGCGCGCTGCTCGGCGCCTATCACCCGGTGGTCGCCGACAACGTCCGCCGGCTGCGCGCGCTGTCGGGGCACGACGAAGTGTCGTTCCATATGTCGGGCACCGAGGCGGTGATGCAGGCGGTGCGGCTGGCGCGCTATCACACCGGCAAGCGCCGGCTGGTGCGCTTCGCCGGCGCCTATCACGGCTGGTGGGGCGACGTGCAGCCCGGCATCGGCAACCCCGTCCCCGCCGACCACACGCTGACGCTCGCCGAGATGAGCGACGAGACGCTGGGCGTGCTCGCCACCCGCAAGGACATCGCCTGCGTGCTGGTCAACCCGCTCCAGGCGCTCCATCCCAACGCCGGCGCACCGTCGGACAGCCAGCTGGTCGACAGCGCCCGCCGCGCCGGCGCCGACCTCGACGGCTATGCGCGCTGGCTCCACCGCCTCGCCGAGACCTGCCGCGCCAACGGGATCGTGCTGATCGCGGACGAGGTGTTCGTCGGCTTCCGGCTCGCGCCGGGCAGCCTGTTGCGCCGCGTCGGGGTCGAACCCGACCTGATCACCTGGGGGAAGACGCTGGGCGGCGGGCTGCCGGTCGGCGTGCTCACCGGGCGCGCCGCGCTGATGCAGCGCTGGCGTGACGATCGGCCGGTCGACATCTGCTTTGCCCGCGGCACCTTCAACGCGCATCCCTATGTGATGGCGGCGATGGACTCGTTCCTGCGCCGGCTCGAGACGCGCCCGGTACAGGCGCTGTACGACGGCCTCGACGCCAAGTGGGACGCGCGCGCGGTGCAGCTCAACGCCGCGCTCGCCGCCGAGGACCTGCCGGTCGCGGTCGCCAACCTCTCGACGATCTGGACCGTGCTGTATACGCGGCCGTCGCGCTACAATTGGATGCTGCAATATTACCTCCGCGCCGAGGGGCTGGCGCTGAGCTGGGTCGGCACCGGGCGACTGATCTTCAGCCTCGACGTGGACGAGGCCTTGTTCGACGAGATCGTCCGCCGTTTCGTCGCCGCCGCGCGCGCGATGCAGGCGGACGGCTGGTGGAGCGGACCCGTGGTCAGCGACAAGCAGCTGCGCCGGATGGCATTACGCGAGTCGCTGCGGGCGCGGCTGGGGCGGTGAAACGCTGCTCCTGACTGTTCCCCGGCGAAGGCCGGGGCCTAGTTGGGGGACGGCCGCGATACTCACGACGGCTTTCCCACCTGGACCCCGGCTTTCGCCGGCGAACAGCGCTTGAGGAAAGGAAGTCGCCCGCTCGCAGCCTCACGCCGCCGCGTGGTGATCCTCGCTGCGCTCGCCCTTGAGCAGCCGCGCGGGCGCGGTGCGATAGAGGCGGAAGTCGCTGAACGGATCGGTGACGATCTTCGTCGCCCAGACGATCCCGGTTTCCAGGTCGCGCTCGATCCACAGCTGGGTCACGCGGAAGAGGATCGCCGCCACCCCGAAGCACAGCCAGCCGAAGCCGACGTGGCGGAGGAAGTCGAGCGCCGTATCGGGTCGCTCGAGCAGCCCGAACAACGTCGGCTCGACCGCCAGCACCAGCGGGATCGCCAGCCACAAGCCCATCAGCACATATTTGCGCGTGAGGTTGTAGCCGACCTTCACCTCTTCCTTATACTCGTGGCTGACCCCGTTCTCGTGGTCATAGTCCTTGGGCTCGAAGAAGAAGTGCCCGGCCTGGCGGCTCGTCATCGCGACGCCCCAGGCGAGCAGGCTCGCCAGCGCGGCGTCGACGAACAGCAAAGCATAGGCCACGAGGAAGGTGCAGGCGCTGACGAAGTGCAGGCTCTGGTTGACCAGATTGTGGTGGTAGTAGCGATGGTCGTCCCAGCGCTGCTCCTTCAGCTGCGCGCGGAAGCCGGGGTTGCCCTGCTCGTCCTCGAAGCGGAGCTTGCGAATCGCCGGCATCACTGGTCCTCCCGGTCGAGCTTGGCGATGCGCACCAGCGAGAAATGGCCGAGCGGCGGGATCTCGCGGCGCTCGGTTAGCGCGACGTCGTCGCGTCCTGCGATCCAGTCGGCGTAGAGCGCGAAGGGGAAGTCGGTGCGGAAGCCGAGCCGGCTGGTCACCGGCATCAGCGTCTTCTCGATCGTGCCGCGGACGCCCTTCTCGGCGCCGACGCGCGTGGTGATCACGATCTCGCCGCCCGGCCGGCAGACGCGCGCGAACTCGTCGAGCGCGCGCGGCGGGTTGGCGACCGCGCTGACGACATATTGCGCGACGACGACGTCGAAGCTCTCGTCGGCGAAGTCGAGCGCCTCGGCGTCGCCGACGCGGATCGCGTCGACATGGTGGAGGTTCTGCCGGCGGACGCGTGCGCGCGCCTTGTCGAGCATGTCCTCGGAGATATCGATCCCGGTCACCCGGCTGGTGCGCGCATAGCCCGGGAGCGAGATGCCGGTGCCCACCCCCACCTCGAGGATGCGGCCGCCGATCCGGTCGGCGGCGCGGATCGCGCTGGCGCGGCCCTGGCGGAAGACGGGCCCGAACACGAGGTCGTAGATCGGGGCCCAGCGATCATAGGCCTGGGCGACCCCGGCCGTCGTCATCACTGCTGTCATGTCAGCGCATTACCTTCGTTGGACCCGATAGCGGGCGACGGTGATGTCCGACCTCTCTCCACTCGTTGCGTGTCAGCTTCACGACGGATCGGTGAAACGCGCTGTCACGCCGCTGTTACCGAAGTGACATGCGCCAGATGCGAAAAGGGCGGCCCGTCGCCGGACCGCCCCTGTCTGCTTTCCCCGTCGCTCCGTGTTCCTGCGCATGCAGGAACCCAAGGCGGCGAAGGCTGGTGCCCGTGGCTCTGGGCTCCTGCGTCCGCAGGAGCACAAGGCAGTATCCGCTTAGCGCTTCGAGAACTGGAAGCTGCGACGCGCCTTGGCGCGGCCGTACTTCTTGCGCTCGACGACGCGGCTGTCGCGGGTAAGGAAGCCCGCCGCCTTCACCGGCGCGCGCAGCACCGGCTCATACTTGGTGATCGCCTGGCTGATGCCATGCTTCACCGCACCGGCCTGGCCCGACAGACCGCCGCCCTTGACGGTGCAGACCACGTCATACTGGCCCTCGCGCTCGGTAATGCCGAACACCTGGTTGATGACGAGACGCAGCGTCGGACGCGCGAAGTAGATCTCCTGGTCGCGACCGTTGATCGTGATCTTGCCCGAGCCCGGCTTGAGCCACACGCGCGCGACCGCGTCCTTGCGGCGGCCGGTGGCATAGGCGCGGCCCTGCTTGTCGAGCTCCTGCGCGCGCAGCGGGGCGCGCTGGACCGGCTCGTCGATGCTGCCGGCGAGATAGGCCTCGGCCGAGGCGTCGGCGGCGTCGGTCTGAACCTCGCGCTGCTGCTGGAGCGCCGCACCGAGATCAGAGAGGGACTGGCGGTTGTCGGACATTATGCGCCCACCTTGTTCTTGCGGTTCATGCCGGCGATGTCGAGCACCGCGGGGTTCTGCGCCTCATGCGGGTGCTCGGTGCCCTTGTAGATGCGCAGGTTGCGCATCTGCTGGCGACCCAGCGGGCCGCGCGGGATCATCCGCTCGACCGCCTTCTCGAGCACGCGCTCGGGGAAGCGCCCCTCGAGCACCTTGGCGGGCGTGGTGCCCTTGATGCCGCCGGCATAGCCGGTGTGCTTGTAATAGACCTTGTCGGTAAGCTTGTTGCCGGTGAAGCGCACCTTGTCGGCGTTGATCACGATGACATTGTCACCGCAGTCCACGTGCGGGGTGAAGCTGGTCTTGTGCTTGCCGCGCAGCACGTTGGCGATCACCACCGCGGCGCGACCGACCACCAGGCCGTCAGCGTCGACGATGTGCCACTTCTTCTCCACCTCATGCGGCTTGGCCGCCTTGGTGGTCTTCATCAGCGCCTTCATGGTGCCTGTGACCTCGTTTCGCGTTCAAATAGAAAAGACGCACCGCCCCGCCGGGCCTGCGCGCCGATGGCGGTGCATTGCCGGCACGAGGCCGTGAAGTCAAGGTTTCCGCGGCTTTGTCGACGGGTATTATGATACCTGAGGATCGATCAGGCGCGGTGGCGGTTCACGGCATGTGCCGCCGCGACCGTGCCGATCAGCAGCAGCGCGGCATTGGCCTGATGCGCCACCGCGATCGGCAGGTCGACGCCGCTGAGCAGGGTCGCAATGCCGAGCGCGATCTGCGTCGCCACCAGCACCGCCACCGCCGCCGCGGCACGGTGAGCGCGCGCCTGCCGCGCGCGATGCGCCAGCAGCAGCAGCCCCGCCGCCGCGACGAAGGCAAACCAGCGGTGGATGAACTGAACCACGATCGGGTTGTCCACCGCGTTGCGCCACGCCGGCGTGACCATCGGCGTCCCCGCGGGGAACAGCGCGTCGCCCATCAGCGGCCAGCTGGCGAAGGCATAGCCGGCGTCGAGCCCCGCGGTGAAGGCGCCGAACACGATCTGCACCGCCAGCAGTGCGAGCGCCAGCCCCGGCAGCGCGCGCAGCGGCGCCGGGCGCGCCAGCGGGTTGTCGGCGAGCGCCACGAGGTCGCGCGCGGTCCAGACGATGCCGGAGAGGATGAACAGCGCCGTGCCGAGATGCACCGCAAGCCGCACGTGGCTGACGTCGGTCCGCACCGACAGCCCCGAAGCGACCATCCACCAGCCGATCGCGCCCTGAAGCCCGCCGAGCGCGAGCAGTGCGCCGAGCCGCCAGCCATAGCCCCGCGGCACTTGGCGCTTCGCCGCGAACCACAGCAGCGGTAGCGCGAAGGCCAGACCAATCACGCGACCAAGCAGCCGGTGCGCATATTCCCAGAAGAAGATCGCCTTGAAGCCGTCGACCGTCATGCCGCGGTTGAGCTGCTGATATTCGGGGATGCGCTGGTAATTGGAGAACTCGGCCTGCCATTGCGCGGTGGTGAGCGGCGGGATCACGCCCGAGATCGGCTTCCACTCGGTGATCGACAGCCCGGACTCGGTCAGCCGCGTGACGCCGCCGACCACCACCATCGCGACGATCAGCGCGGCGACGCAGTAGAGCCAGCGCGCGATCGCGCGCGGGCGGGTGCTGAGCGAGAAACCGGGGCTGGCCTGAAGCATGTCACCGCTTAGCAGAGGCGGGCGCGCCCGTCGACGCTGCGGCGGCGGCTGCGGCAGCCTCCGCCGCCGCCCGCGCGGCGCGGCCCCAGGGTTCCTCCCGGAACCACTTGGTGACGACGTATTTG
Source organism: Sphingomonas sp. BK069 (assembly GCF_014193405.1). NCBI lineage: Bacteria > Pseudomonadati > Pseudomonadota > Alphaproteobacteria > Sphingomonadales > Sphingomonadaceae > Sphingomonas > Sphingomonas sp. BK069. The sequence continues at coordinate 667,131 of NZ_JACHZH010000001.1, forward strand.
GTGCCCTCCACCACCGCCATGCCCTCGTGCAGCGTGGCGGTATTGGGGCTTCCGTTCGGGTTCATATTGTCCCAGGCAAGCAGCATCCCGCGCCGCGGCGATACGCGCAGCCCGCCCTGTGGGAACCACGTCGCCCCGCCCTCCTCCACCTCGTTGAGATAGATCATCGCGGTGAAGGTGCGCTGCCCACCATTCTCGCGCATCCGCGGCCAATAGCTCTCACCCTCGTGGAAATAATCGTGGTGAGTGCGGAACAGCTGGCCGGGAGCGTAGCGCTGCCCCTGCATCGTCTCGCCATACTCGGGCGCGATGCCCAGCAAGGCGGCGATCGACTCGTCGACCTGGCGGATGCCGTCGGCGAACCGGTCCATGTCGCAGCTCTCGCTGGTGCGATTGTTGGGATCGCCGCGGTCACTCAGCAGCGATGACGGGCGGCGGTTCGAGTCGATCACCTGGATGAGCCAGTCGCACCAGGCCTGGTCCAAAAAGTCGAGGCATCGCCACGCCGCGACCCGCTCGCTGGGCAGGCGCTGCATCCGGGCATCGGCATCGAGCTTGGCGGCCACCGCCGCGCCGATCGCGGCGCGCGCGGTGGAGGGACCGCCCGGGGGAAGGGTCGTCAGGGCCATGCCGGCTCCATCGCGCGGCGCGCGGCGACACGCAAGCCGCCCGCGCCCTCGCTCGCCTCACCAGAAGATGTCGTAGATTACGTCGACCACCTGCCCGCTGTCGAGGTCGACCAGCAGCGCGTCGTCATAGTAACGTACCCAGCGGTACGGGCCGTAGGCGTCGGGCAAGCGATACGCGTAGGGATCATCGATCCAGTAGCTGCGCGCGAACAAGGTCGGCGCGATCCGCACGCCGATGCCGAAGCGCGTGTAGCCGCCGCCCCAGCCGTAGGGCGCGTAGTAGCGCGGTAGGCGATAGGCATAGCGGTTGCTGCTGCGATAGCCGCTCCAGTCGTAGCGCTGGTCGCGCCGCCAGTCGCGGTCCCAACGCGCGCGATCGTCGCGACCGCCCCAGCCTCCGTTACCGCCATTGCCCCAGGCGTAGTTGCCGCGGTCGCGCCGCTGCCAGGCGCCGTCGTCGCGGTCGCGCCGCTCCCAGCCGTCGCCGGATCGCGCGCTGCGCCAGTCGCCGTCGGCGCGGGTGCGCGCGTCGTCGCGGCGGTCCCAGCCGGGCGAGCGGTCGCGCCCGCTGCGCCACTCGGCCCGCGAGCGATCACCGTCACCGCGTACCGCCGGCGCGGCGCCATAGCCCCAACCGCCTGGCCGCGCGCCGGGACGCGGCGCCGGTGCCGGAGTGGGCGCCGGCGGCGCCGCCCAGCCGGCACGGTCGCCGCCGCGTCCGCCGTTCCCCGTGTCGCGTCGCGGCCAGCCGCCCGTATCGACCCGCTCCGGACGGTCGGGACGGTTCCACTCGCCGCGCGGCATCGGTGCTGGGGCCCGCGGCCCAGGCTCGCGCGGCGCCTCGCCGCGGGCTTCGACCCGCGCCTGCATGCGCGCGCGCATCGCGTCGCGCAGCGTTCCCTGCTGCGACGACGCCGCCGCTGGCACCAGACCGGCGCCCACCAGCAGCCCCACCACCAACGCCTTGATCATGGCCCTTACTCTCACTCGCCGGCGCACCAGCCGGCCCCATCATGCGCACGGTCTAGCGCGCGATGACAGAACGATCGCTGAACCGGCCAGTCAGCCCTGGGACAGATCCGCGGCCGCGAGCAGGGCGGCGAGCCGCTCGACGAGCTGGGCGCGCGTGTAGGGTTTGCGGATCACCTGCGGCGCGGGCACGTCGGCGAGTTCGTCGGCGTCGGCATAGCCGGTGACGAACAACACCGGCAGCGTCGGCCGGCGCTGGCGCGCGCGATGCGCGAACTCCACCCCGGTCATCACCGGCATCGCTACGTCCGCCACCACCGCTTCGATCGCGGGATCGGCGTCGAGCGCGTCGAGCGCGGCGGCGCCGTCCGCCGCCTCGACCACGCCGCACCCGGCGTCGCGCAGCGCGTCGGCGGTGATCTCGCGCACGCGATCCTCGTCGTCGAGCACCAGCACGCGCCGTCGCGCCACCGAGCCGCCAGCGCCGCGCGGCTCGCTGACCGGCGCCTCGCTCGGTGCCATGGTGGCGCGCGGCAGGTAGACCGAGACCCGCGTGCCCTCGCCCGGCCGGGTGTCGATCCGCACGCCCCCGCCCGATTGCTTGGCGAAGCCGAACACCTGCGCGAGGCCCAGCCCCGATCCCTTGCCCACCTCCTTGGTGGTGAAGAAGGGCTCGAACGCGCGCGCCAGCACCTCGGGCGTCATGCCGGTGCCGGTGTCGCTCACCGCGACCCGGACATAATCGCCCGCGGACGGCTCCTCCGGCCGCACCGGCGCGCCGAGCGACACGTTGGCGGTACTCACCCGCAGCGTGCCGCCCCCCGGCATCGCATCACGCGCGTTGATCGCGAGGTTGAGCAGGATCAGCTCGAGTTGGGTCGGGTCGACCATGGCGGGCCAGGGCTGGTCGCACACCGCGGCCTCGATCGCGATCGAGCGCCCCAGCGTGCTCTCGAGCAGCGGCACCAGCCCCGTCACCGCGGCGTTGAGATCGACCACCTTGGCCTCGAGCCGCTGGCGGCGCGAGAAGGCGAGCAGCTGCGCGGTCAGCGTCGCGCCGCGCTCGGCGGCGGCGCGGACATGATCGAGCTGCTCGAGCGCGCGCGGCGTCAGCGGCCCGCGTGCCGCGGCGCGCGACACCATCTCGACGTTGCCGAGCACCACGGTGAGCAGGTTGTTGAAGTCGTGCGCCACGCCCGAGGTGAGCTGGCCGATCGCCTCGAGCCGCTGGAGCTGGTGGAGCGTTTCCTCCACCTTCTCGCGCTCGGCGATCTGGCGGGTGAGCTCGGCGGTGCGCTCCTCCACCCGCGCCTCGAGCCGCTCGCCGGCGAGATGCGCCTCGGTCACGTCGATGGCGCAGCCGACATAGCCGAGGAAGGTGCCGCCGAGGAAGCGCGCGCGTGCCTCGGCATGGACCCAGCGCTCGCCGCCCGCGCGCGTGAGCAGGCGATAGTCGCCGCTCAGCGGGTCGCGCGCGCGCTGCCGCTCGACCAGCCGCCGCGCCGCCGCCGCGCGCAGCTCGCTCGGCAGCAGCGAGAGCCAGCCGCCCGTCACCACCTCGCCGGGCGCGACGCCCAGAATCGCGCGGAAGCCCTCGCTGGCGAAGGTGAGGTTCAGCTCGGCGTCGGTCAGCCACACCAGCGCGGGCAGGCTGTCGGCGAGCATGCGGAAGCGCGCCTCGCTCTCGCGCAGCGCGTCGGCCTCGCGCTTGCGCGCGGTGACGTCGATCACGGTGCCGATCGCGCGCACGCAGCGCTCGTCCTCGAACAGCCCGCGCCCGCGCACCGCGAGCCAGCGGGTCGAGCCGTCGAGCGCGGGGCGGGTGCGATACTCAATGTCGTAGCGCGCGCGGCGCGCCGGATCGATCGTGGCGAGGAAGGCCTGCCGTACGCGCGGCCGGTCTTCGGGGTGGAGCAAGGCTGCGAACTCGGCGAGCGACTGCGCCGGCCCCGGCTCGATTCCGTACATCGCCCAGGTCCGCGGCGAGCAGGAGAAGCGGTCAGCGGCGAGATCATAGTCCCAGGTACCGATCTCGCCCGCCTCGGTAGCGAGCTCGAGCGAGTCGCGGCTCAGCGCCAGCGCGCTCTCGGCGCGATGCCGCTCGGTGACGTCGGTGCCCTCGACGAACACCGCGGTAACCGCGCCTTTTGCATCGGTGACCGGCTGGAGGATGAAGTCGAGCCGGCGCTCCTCGCTGCCGCCGTCGCCGCGCGGCAGCAGCAGCGGCACCTCGGTTCCGCGATACGGTCGCCCAGTCGCCACGACGCCGTCAAGCTTGTCGATCAGCCCGCGCTGCGCCACCTCGGGCACCGCCTCCGCGAGCGCGCGGCCGACCACGTCGCGCCCGCCCACCAGCCGGCGGTAGGAGGCATTGGCGAGCTCGACGACATGGCCGGGCTGGCGCAGCACCGCGATGAAGCCGGGTGCCTGATCGAACATCTCGCGCAGCCGTTCGCGGTCCTCCGCCATCGCGCGCGCGGCGCGCACCCGAGCGGTGGTCTCCGAGACGATGCACAGCACCCCGCCGACGCTGCCGTCCGCCAGCGGTACCGGCGAGTAGCTGACGTCGAAATACACCGTCTCGCCCTGCCCTGCCCGCTCGATGTAGAAGGGGCGGTCCTTGGCGGCGAAGGTCTCGCCGCTGGTGCGCACGTGCGCGAGCAGCGGCTCGAGATCGTCCCACAACTCGCTCCACGACTCGTCCGCCGGGCGGCCCAGTGCGCGCGGGTGCTTGGCGCCGATCGTCGGCGCATAGGCATCGTTGTAGAGCGCGACGTAGTCGGGCCCCCAGAACAGCACGATCTCGATCCGCGCGGGCAAGGCCAGCGCGAGCGCGTTGCGCAGCTCCGCGGGCCAGCCGGCGATCGGGCCGAGCGGCGAGGCCGACCAGTCGTGCGCCAGGATTCGCTGGCCCATCTCGCCGCCGTGCGCGAACAATAAAGCCGGGTCGCTCGCCGAGGTTAGCGGTTGGTTCATCGCGTCGGCCAGCCTAGCGCGGCGTGGCGACTGAGAGAAGTTAAGATGCGCCGGGTGGTGAGGCGGCGCGCGGGCGGCTAGGCCTGTGACATGAACCCGGCTTTCCGCTCGATCCACCACCACGGCCTGCTGCGCGTCGCCGCGGCCACCCCGCCAGCCAGCGTCGGCGATCCCGCCTTCAACGCGGAGCAGACGATCGCGCTGGCGCGGCGCGCGCACGCGGGCGCGGTCGACCTCGTGGTCTTCCCCGAGCTCAACCTGAGCAGCTACGCGATCGACGACCTCCACCTCCAGTCGGCGTCGCAGCGCGCCACGCGCGACGCGATCGCGCGCGTGGTGACAGCCTCCGCCGAGCTGCGCCCCGTGCTGCTGGTCGGCGCCGCGCTCGAGCGCGAGGGGCGCCTCTACAATTGCGCGCTGGCAATCGCGCGCGGCCGCGTGCTCGGCGTGGTGCCCAAGACCTTCCTCCCCAACTACCGCGAATATTATGAGAAGCGCTGGTTCGCGAGCGGCGCCGGGCTGACCGGGCTGACGATCCGGCTCGGCGACGCGGACGTGCCGTTCGGCACCGACCTGCTGTTCGCCGCCGACGACCTGCCGCGCTTCGTCCTCCACGCCGAGATCTGCGAGGATTACTGGTCCCCGACCCCGCCCTCGACGCTCGGCGCGCTCGCCGGCGCGCTGGTGTGCGCAAATCTCTCCGCCTCGAACGTGGTGATCGGCAAGTCGCGCGAGCGGATGATGCTGTCGGCGTCGCAGTCGGCGCGCGCGATGTGCGCCTACGTCTATTCGGCCGCCGGGCCCGGTGAGAGCACTACCGACCTCGCCTGGGACGGTCAGGGCACGGTCCACGAGCTCGGCGAGCTGCTCGCGGCATCGACCCGCTTCGCGCACGAGCCCGAGCTGGTGATCGCCGACGTCGACCTCGAGCGGCTCGCGCAGGAGCGGCTGCGCAACGGCACGTTCAACGACAGCGCCGCACTGCTCGGCCATCCCGAGACGCGCTTCCGCCGTGTCGGCTTCGCGCACCGGCCTGACTTTACCGATGTCGGGCTGGAGCGCGAGCTGCGCCGTTTCCCGTTCGTGCCCAACGATCCCGCCAAGCTCGACGAGGATTGCTACGAGGCGTTCAACATCCAGGTCGAGGGCATCGCCAAGCGGCTCGTCGCGGCGAACGCCCAGCGGCTGGTGATCGGCGTGTCGGGCGGGCTCGACAGCACGCACGCGCTGATCGTCGCGGCCAAGGCGCTCGACCGGCTCGGACGGCCGCGCGGCGACATCCTCGGGATCACCCTCCCCGGCTTCGCCACCAGCGAGGGCACCAAGAGCAACGCCTGGAAGCTGATGGACGCGCTCGACATCACCGCCGAGGAGATCGACATCCGCCCCGCCGCCACGCGGATGCTCGCCGACATGGGGCATCCGTTCGGCCGCGGCGAGAAGGTGTATGACGTCACCTTCGAGAACGTCCAGGCAGGGCTGCGCACCGACTATCTGTTCCGCATCGCGAACCAGCGCGACGGGCTGGTGGTCGGCACCGGCGACCTCAGCGAGCTGGCGCTGGGCTGGTGCACCTATGGCGTCGGCGACCAGATGAGCCATTATGCGGTCAACGCTGGCGTCCCCAAGACGCTGATCCAGTTCCTGATCCGCTGGGCGATTGCGACTGGCCAATATGACGCGCCGACCAACGCGGTGCTTGATGCCATCCTGTCGCAGGAGATCTCGCCCGAGCTTGTCCCGGGCGAGGAGCTGCAGAGCACCGAGAGCAAGATCGGGCCGTACGCGCTCAACGACTTCTTCGCGCATTACGTGATCCGCCATGGGCTGGCGCCGTCGAAGGTCGCGTTCCTGGCGTGGCACGCGTGGCGCGACGTCGATCAGGGACGCTGGCCGATCGGCTATCCCGAGGCGGCGCGCACCGCCTATGATCTCGACACGGTGCGACTGTGGCTCGAGCGCTTCCTCGTCCGCTTCTTCCAGACGAGCCAGTTCAAGCGCTCGGCGATCCCCAACGGGCCGAAGGTGTCGGCGGGCGGCGCTCTGTCCCCGCGCGGCGACTGGCGCGCGCCCTCGGACGGTACCGCCAAGGCATGGCTCGCGGAGCTGGCAGCGAACGGCCCGTGATGGCCTAGATGCTCCCCGCTCGCGGGAAGGGGGACCGCCGCGCCCAGCGCGGGGGTGGAGGGGCTTCCGCAGGCGCTGCGCTGCGTGAAAATCCGCCTCCACCACCGGCGTCGCCGGCGGTCCCCCTTTCCGCGCCGGGGAGGATCTCAGCCTGTCCTACGGGGCGGTGGTCGAGCTATCCCGGCGCCCGCTCTTTGACATGGTCGACATCGTTAGCGATGCCCCCCGACTGTCGCCCCGCCGCCCTGCCAGCGACTCAACATTCGCAACATTCACGCGCCGTCGCCCGTCCCTCCCTGAACCTCCGCGCCTCTCACCCGTTCGGCGCAAATCCTCTCTGGAGATCAGCGACATGGACGATCAGGGCACGACGCGCCGCACCATCCTGGGCGGCGCTGCCGCCGGCCTCGCCTTCACCGCCACCACCGCGGCGGCACAAGGCGCCGGCGCGCAGCCGTCCGGCCCGGCCAAGCTCAGCGACCCGCGTACCAAATACACCAACCGGCCCTTTCCCGAGCAACGCCAGCCCTGGCCGGCGCTGCAGTCGAAGATGAACCCGCGCCCCGACAGCGGCGAGACAAGCTACCGCGGCTCGGGCAAGCTCACCGGTCGGCGCGCGCTCGTCACCGGTGGCGACAGCGGCATGGGGCGCGCCGCCGCGATCGCCTTCGCGCGCGAGGGCGCGGACGTCGCGATCAATTACTTTCCGACCGAGGAGCCCGACGCGCAGGAGGTCAAGGCGCTGATCGAGCAGGCCGGGCGCAAGGCGGTACTGCTGCCGGCCGACATCCGCACCGAGCGCGCCTGCACCAAGCTGGTGGCCGATGCGGTGCGCGGACTCGGCGGACTCGACCTCCTCGTCAACAACGCCGCTTATCAGCAGAGCAAGGAGGATATCTCCGAGATCAGCGACGAGCAGATGGTGCGCACCTTCGAGACCAACATTTTCGCGATGTTCCGCATCGCCAAAGCGGCGATCCCGTCGATGCCGCCCGGCTCGGTGATCATCAACACCGGCTCGGTCAACAGCTACGAGCCGGAGCCCGAGCTGCTCGATTATGCCTCCACGAAGGGGGCAATCCTGATCTTCACCAAGGGGCTCGCCAAGCAGCTCGCCAAGAAGGGCATTCGCGTCAACATGGTGGCGCCTGGGCCGATCTGGACCCCGCTACAGGTCGCAGGCGGCCAGCTGCCGGGCAAGATGGGCGAGTTCGGGCAGAACACGCCGTTGGGCCGCGCCGGCCAGCCGGCCGAGCTCGCCCCGCTCTACGTCGCGCTGGCGGAGGACGGGACCAGCTTCTCCACCGGCACCGCGGTGGGCGCGCACGGCGGCAAGGGCAATCCGTGAGACGAGCCGAGTGAGTTAGATCAAGTGGTTGATTTTAGCGAGGAACACAACTCGACAGCGCGCGCTTGGTGGGGCAGCAGACACGAAGGAGCCCTTTATGGCCGACCAGCTGCTTCACCAGCAGTCCGACGACGCACCCCTTGCCACCTCCAAACAGCGCGACGCCGTCGAGCGCGCCAAAGCCTCGATCCCTGAGGCGAGCGGCACACAGATCACCGCGCGCGCGGTGACGATCAACCGCCCGGTCGCGGAGGTGTTCGCCTATTTCCGCGATTTCGCGAATTTTCCGAGCTTCATGGAGAATGTCGAGCGGATCGACGTGCTCGACCGGCAACGTTCTCACTGGATCGTGAAGGCGCCGGCGGGCGGCACGGTCGAGTGGGACGCGCGCCTCACCGCCGAGGAGGAGAACAAGCTCCTCGTCTGGACCAGCGAGGACGGCGCGGAGGTGCCCAACTCGGGCAAAGTCGAGTTCCACGACGCCGGCCCGCGGGGCACCGTGCTGGTCGCGACGATCCTCTACGATCCGCCCGGCGGCGTGATCGGCAAGGTGATCGCCAAGATGTTCCAGCGCGAGCCGGCGATCCAGGCACGCCGCGACCTGCGGCGGCTCAAGCAGCTGCTCGAGACCGGCGAGATCGCCACGCCCGCGATGAACCGCCAGCAATATGAGGAGATGGGGCTGTGAAGGCGATCGCCTGGCATGGCAAGCATGACGTCCGCGTCGACACGGTCGACGATCCCGGCATCGTCAACCCGCGCGACTGCGTCATCAAGGTGACGTCCACCGCGATCTGCGGTTCGGACCTTCACCTCTACGACGGCTATATCCCGACGATGCAGTCGGGCGACGTGCTCGGCCACGAGTTCATGGGCGAGGTGGTTGAGGTCGGCCCCAAGTCGACGCTGAAGAAGGGGCAGCGTGTGGTGGTGCCGTTCACCATCTCGTGCGGCAGCTGCTATCATTGCTCCAAGCACCAATATTCGGCCTGCGACAACGGCCTGCCCGCGGACAACCAGGATATCGCGCAGGAGCTGTACGGCCAGCCGATGGCAGGACTGTTCGGCTACAGCCACATGACCGGGGGCTATGCCGGCGGCCAGGCGGAATATGTCCGCGTGCCGTTCAGCGACGTCGGCCCGATCGTCATCCCCGACGGCGTCGAGGACGACAAGGTGCTGTTCCTCTCGGACATCCTGCCCACCGGCTGGATGGCGGCGGAGAATGCCGACATCGAGCCGGGCGACACGGTGGCGGTCTGGGGTTGCGGCCCGGTCGGGCTGTTCGCGGTGCAGTCGGCCTTCCTGATGGGCGCGGAGCGCGTGATCGCGATCGATCATTTCCCCAACCGGCTCGCGCTCGCCAAGCGCTTCGGCGCGGAGACGATCAACTTCGAGGAGAGCGCGGTCTACGAGGCGCTGATGGTGATGACCGGCGGGATCGGGCCCGACGCGGTGATCGACTCGGTCGGGCTCGAGGCGCACGGATTCTTCGTCGACAACGTGCTCGACCAGATCAAGGCGTCCACCTTCCTTGGCACCGACCGCGCGCATGCCAACCGCCAGGCGATCATCGCCTGCCGCAAGGGCGGTCGCGTTTCGATGCCGGCGGTGTACGGCGGGTTCGTCGACAAATGGCCGCTCGGCGCCTTCATGGAGAAGGGGCTGACGCTCAAGACCGGGCAGACCCACGTCCAGCATTACATGCCCGCGCTGCTCCAGGCGATCCTGGAGGGCAAGATCGACACCGAGTTCCTGATTTCGCACCGGATGCCGCTGAGCGAAGGGCCCAAGGGTTACAAGATGTTCCACGACCAGCAGAACGAGGTCACCAAGATCGTGCTCAAGCCCGGTCTGGACTGAGGAGAGACAGACATGGCGGATAAATTCGCGATCATTACCGGCGCTTCGACCGGTATCGGCTTCGAGCTGGCGACGCTCGCGGCGCAGGGCGGCTACGACATCCTCGTCGTCGCCGACGAGCCGCTGATCGACGCCGCCGCGGCGGACTTCGAGCAGTTCGGCACGCAGGTGAGCTCGGTCGAGGCCGACCTCGCTACGATCGACGGCGTCGACCAGTTGCTCGCCGCCGCTGGCGGCCGGCCGATCGACCTGCTCTGCGCCAACGCGGGGGTCGGGCTCGGCCGCGCCTTCCTCGACCAGGACGTGGCTGACTGGAAGCGTGTCGTCGACACCAACATCACCGGCACCACCTATCTGCTCCAGAAGGTGTTGCAGCAGATGGTCGTGCGCGGCGACGGCAAGGTGCTGGTGACCGGCTCGATCGCCGGCTTCATCCCGGGCAGCTTCCAGGCGGTCTACAACGGCACCAAGGCGTTCGTCGACCATTTCACCGACGCGCTGCGCGACGAGCTCAAGGACCACGCGGGCGTCACGCTCACCACGCTGATGCCGGGTCCGGTCGATACCGAGTTCTTCGATCGCGCCGACATGATGGACACCGACGTCGGCACCTCGGACAGCAAGTCCGATCCGGCCAAGGTGGCGCGCGACGGCTGGGACGCGCTGATGGCGGGCAAGCACTCGATCGTGTCGGGCTGGAAGAACAAGCTCCAGGCCGCGGCGGCACACGTCCTGCCCGCCGAGGTAACCGCGCATATGCACCGCAACATGGCGGAACCCGGCACCGCGAAGGAGTGAGCGGGGTCGATCGCCGGCGTTCGCGCCACGTGGCCGCTCGTCGTCATCAACCGGTCGCGTTTTGGGTCAGTTCAGAATTGCCTTCTGAGCGGCGACATGGAAAACCAGCCGCTCCTTCCGGGGAGATAAGTAATGAAGTTCGGTAAGTATCTGGTCGCGGTCGCTGCCGCCTCGCTCGCGGTCGCTCCGGCGGTCGCGGCGCCGGCGAACCCGGCAGCGAGCCTGTCGGTCGCCAAGTCGGCTCGCGCCGGCGCGGCGACCTCGAAGGACAGCAAGGCGCTCGCGGGCGGCGGGTTGATCGTGGCGGCCGTGGCCGCTGCGGCGGTCGTCGCCGGCATCATCATCATCGCCGACGACGGTGACGACTCGGACAGCAACTGAGCTGACCGATCGCTTGACGAGGAAGGGGAGTGCCCAGTCGGGCGCTCCCCTTTTTCGTGGCAGGCTCAGGTGCCGCGACCGGCCGCTCCATCGAGGATCGGCAGCGGCTGCGGCTCGGGCACGCCAACGTCGGTCAGGAACAGCCGACCCGCCGCGGCGCGCCGACCCCAACGCTCGCTCGCGGTCCACTGCACGATCAGCGGTGACAGCAGCAGCCCGAGCGTGACCGGCGCGAGCCACAACGCGGTGAGCGGCATCAGCGGCGTCAGCGCGAGCAGCAGCACTCCCAGCCCGATATGCCAGCGGTAGCGCGGTAGGATGGCCGCCATGACGAGCGAGTCGCCGCGGCGATTCTGCGGCTGCCACTCGGCACGGCGCTGACGCGTGATGCCGATCAGGTCGATCGTCTGAGTCAGCGCGATTGCGGGAGCGGCGAGCGTGGAGAGCGGCACGTCGAGCGCGACCGAGCGCAGGATCGCGCCCGTCCCGCCCATCGACCGCCGCAGCCGCACGTCGGCGATGGCGTTGAGCACGCCGAGCAGCTTGGGGCCGAACAGCAGCGCCAGCGTGACGAACAGCACGGTGCCGGTCGAATCACCCGACATTAGCCCTCGCTCACCCCGCACCGCCTGCACCACGCTCACCGTGATCAGCAGCAGCCACAGCGGCGAGGCGAGATAGCCCGCCGCGCCGAGCAGCAGCTGGAGACGGTTGATCCAGTGGAAGCCCGAGGCATGCAGCAGCGCGAGATGCTGGAGGTTGCCCTGCGCCCATCGGCGGTCGCGCACCGCGGCATCGATCATCGTCGGCGGATATTCCTCGAACGTATCCTCCGTCATCACCATGTGGACGCGCCAGCCGCGCCGCCGCAGCAGCGCCGCCTCGACGACGTCGTGGCTCATGATCGTGCCGCCGAAAGGTGGCTTGCCAGGCAGCACGGGCAGGCCGCAGCTCTCGGCGAAGGCGCGGACGCGGATCAGCGCGTTATGGCCCCAGAAGGTCGCCTCTGGACCAGACCACCAGACCAGCCCCGCGGTCGCGATCGGGCCGTAGATGCGGCTGGCGAACTGCATCCAGCGCTGAAACAGCGTCCGGGCGCCGGTGACCTGCGGCACGGTCTGGAGCAGACCGACGGCGGGGCGCCGGTCCATGATCTGCGCCATACCGAGGATCGTCTCGCCGCCCATCAGACTGTCGGCGTCGAGCATCAGCATATAGTCGTAGCTCGCGCCGAAGCGGCGCAGCCACTCGGCGATATTGCCCGGCTTGCGCCCGACATTCTCGGTGCGCCGACGATAATAGATCGCGCAGGCGCTCCGGCGCGACAGGATTTCCCAGGCAGCGAGTTCCTCCGCCTCATTGTCGGCGGCCGAGTCGCTCAGCACGAAGAAGTCGAACGACCCCGCCGCACCGGCGCGCTCGAGCGCGTCCGCCATATGCGCGAGCCGACCGAACACGTCGGCGACGTCCTCGTTGTGCACCGGCATCAGCACCGCGGTGCGCCCCTGCAAGGGCTCGGACCAGCGCGGTACCGGGCGGAAGCCGGGGTGCAGACCGGTCGTCAGCACGACATAGCCGACGGTGGCGTTGATGAAACCGAAGGCGAGCAGCGCGAAGAGCGGGAAGAAGATCGCGAGCAACATCGCGTCGGTCACGCCGATGCCGTCACTCAGCACCGATTCCTTGAGCGAGGTAGAGGCGAACAGCGCCAGCACCAGCGTCAGCAGCACCAGGATGGCGCGGCGCGCGAGCACGTCGGTCGGCGAGCCGATCGCGCCGACGATCGGCGGAGGGGCCGACGGCAGCGGTTGCGGACCGTCGAAACGCTGCTCGGGCATCGCGAGCGGCGCCTCGGGGGGCAGCCGCGGCGGCAGCGCGCTCACGCCGGGTAGATCGGCACGAGCAAGGTCTCGCTCAGCGCCGCCTCGCCGCGCTTGAGGTACAGCCGCACGTCGACCGGGCCGGTGGTGCCGCCCGCCGCCGCGGGGCGAATGTCGGCGGTGACACGCCAGCGGTTGCGCTGCCCGACGACGGGGTAGGCCGCGCTGTGCAGCAGCGTACCGCGGGTGACGCCGATCTCGGCGGTGACCTTGCTGTCGCGATCGAGGCCGGCGAGTGAGTCACCGACGAAGTCGACCACCAGCTTGCTCGCCCCCGCCAGCGCCGGCAGCCCTGGCCGGCCGGCGGCGCCGACCCACATGTCGGTCGCGTGCGCGGCGCGGTCGAGGCTCGGATCGTCCGAGGTCCAGGTCAGGCGATAGTCGAACTGGAGCCGCTGGCCCGCACGCACCGGCGCCGTTGGAGTCCAGAAGGCAACGACATTGTCGACCGTCTCGCTGTCGGTCGGGAAGGCGTAGAGCATCACGCGCCCCTGCCCCCACGACCCGCGCGGCTCGACCCACAGGTTGGGCCGCTTGTCGTAGAAGGCGCCGTCGTCCTGATAATGGTCGAAGTTGCGGTCGCGCTGGAGCAGGCCGAAGCCGCGCACGTCGTCCGCGGCGAAGCTGTCCGTGGCGGGCTGCGGCGGGTTGCGCAGCGGCCGCCACACGCGCTCGCCCTCGCGGCTGATCAGCGCGAGACCGTCCGAGTCATGGATCTCGGGTCGCCAGTCGGTCGCGCCGCGGCGCGTGCGGTCGTCGTACCAGAACATGCTCGTCACTGGCGCGACGCCGAGCCGCTCGACCGCGCGGCGCAGGAACAGCACCGATGACACATCCTGCACCACCGCCTTGGGGTGGCGGCTGACGAAGCGGTAGGCGCCGGTGAGGCTCTCGCCGTCCATCAGCGCGTAGATGGTATAGCTCTGGTCGCCCGCGCGCTCGATCCAGAACTCGGTGAAATTGGGGAATTGCTCATGCGCGAGCCCGGTGTCGACCGCGATGCCGCGCGCCGACAGGCCATATTGGTCCTGCGACCCGGCGCTGCGGAAATAGGACGCACCGAGGAAGGCGAGCCAGTCGCTCTCGCGTCCCGTCTCCATCGCGCGAAAACCCGCGAAGCCCGGCGGTGGCGAGACCTTGCCGCCCTCGAACAGCTCGGGCGAGAAGACAATCGGGCGTGCACGACCGTTCTCGACCAGGTTGACCGCGACCGGCGTAACCGCGCCGTTGCCGAGCGGGAACAGCCGGATGCCGCCCGCGACGGTGCGATCGGGCTTGAACCGGATGGTGCCAACGTCGTCGAAGTCGAGCGCCTTGGCAGCGGCGCTCTCGCGCGGCGGCTGGTAGCGGCGCTTGGCCAGCGCGGCGGCACGCTGCTGCAGGATGGCCCAGGAGAAGGGTGTCTCGCCACCCCCGCTTTGACTGAGGCCGGGCACGGCCCAGGTGAGGCTGGAGACCAGCGAAGCGCCGCCGGCCGTGCTGATCAGGTCGCGTCGGGAGAAGTTTCGCATGCGTAGCGAAACAGGCGACGCCGCGCTTTGTTGCAACGCCGCAGCGATGTGTCGACCCGGTAAGATGACGAGCGGAGTGGCCGGTCGCGATGCTGGCAAAGGTGGGAGCCGGAACGACCCGCGGCGAAATCGTTGTGGCTGCTTCCGTCAGGACCTGACCAGGTTGGCGACGACCACGTCCGCCCGACTCCCGCGCGCCATATGGCGAAGCCGGGCGGCGCGATCAAGCCCGCGTCAGCCGCGGACGCGGAAACACCGCTTTACCGGGCCGTAGCGGCCGTCCTGCCAGCGGCAGACGGTACGGCCCCGATCCCACCCGCGATCACGGCCATAGCCGTTCCAACCATAGCGTCGGCCGTCGCCGCGCCAGTGGCGGTCGTCGCGCCAGCGGCGCTCGCGATCCCAGCGGCGGTGGTCGCCGCGGTCCCAGCCGCGATGGCGGCCGTTGTCGTGCCAGCCGCGATCGTCGCGCCAGCGCTGCGCCTCCGCCGCCGGTGCCAGCGAGGTCGCCGCGAGTACGCCGGCGAGGCCCATCATCATCCATCTCATGTGCAACACTCCTCACATGTCCCTGTGCGAGGACCATCGCGGAGTCGCGCTGCACTTATGCTGAACTTGTTGGTAATCGAACCGAAAGCTTATCCAGCGCGGGGGTCAGCACGATCTGGCAGGCGAGCCGGCTGGTGCGCCGCGCGTCGGGGGCGAGGTCGAGCAAGTCCTCCTCCTCCTCGCTCGCCGGCGGCAGTCGATCGAAGTCCTCCGCGGCGACGATGACGTGGCAGGTCGCACACGCCAGCTCGCCGTTGCAGGTCCCCTCCAGCGGCTGACCGTCGCGCCGCGCCACGTCGAGCAGCCGCTCGCCCGGCACCGCCTCCACCTCGCGCACCGCGCCGCCATCGGTGAAGCGCACCCTCACGCCGCGATCCGCTGCGCGCGGGCGGCGGCGTCGAGCCGGTCAAGCGCCGCCGCGAGCTCGTCCTCGCGCGTGTAGCGGCCGAAGCCGAGCCGGATCGTGCTGCGCGCCTCGGCCTCGCTCAGCCCGAGCGCGCGCAGCACGTGGCTGCTCCGCCCCGAGCCGCTGGCACAGGCCGACCCGGCCGAGAAGGCGACGTCGCGCACGTCGCTCATCAGCCGCGCCACGTCGACCGCGCCGCGTCGCACGCTGAGGTTGCCGCGGTAGCGCGCTTCGGTCGCGCCGTTGATCGTCCAGCCGGGCAATCGCTCGCGCGCTACTTGCCACAGCCGCTCGATGTGGCCGGCATCGACCTCGCGCCGCTCGGCAAGCAGCAGCGCCGCCGCGCCAAAACCGGCGCACAGCGCGGGCGAGAGCGTGCCCGAGCGACCGCTCTCCTGATCGCCGCCGTGAAGCAGCGGCGCGAGCGTCACGCCGTCGCGGATCCACAGCGCGCCGATGCCCTTGGGTCCGTACACCTTGTGCGCCGATACCGCGACGAGGTCGGCGCCGGCGGGGATCGCCACGCGGCCGAACCCCTGCACCGCGTCGCACAGCAGCAGCGCGCCCGCGCGCTTGGCCATCGCCGCCAGCGCGTCGAGCGGCTGGATCACACCGACCTCGTTGTTGACCAGCATCGCCGCGACCAGCGCCACCCCGGGCACAATCGCGCGCTCGGCCGCGGCGAGATCGACCAGCCCGTCGGTGCCGACCGGCAGCACGATCGCGTCGCCACGCGCCGCGACGCTGTCGAGCACCGCGGCATGCTCGGTCGCGATCGTCACCACCCGCCTCGGCGGCGCGCCCTTGATCGCCCAGTTGAGCGCCTCGGTCGCGCCGCTCGTGAAGGCGACCCGGCCGCCGGGCGGCAGCAGCGCCGCGACCCGGTCGCGCGCGAGCTCCACCGCCGCGCGCGCGGCGCGGCCGGGGCGGTGCGGCGAGTGCGGGTTGGCATGCTGGTCGCGCAGCCACGGCAGCATCGCCTCCAGCGCCTCCGGCGCGAGCGGCGTGGTTGCCTGATAGTCGAGATAGGTCACGCCGCGAACCGCCGCGTCCGCGCCACCGCGCGCCAGGCGGCGGCGAAACGCTCCACCTCCGCCGCGGTGGTAGTCCGGCCGAAGCTCACGCGCACCACCTCGCGCGCGGCGTCCTCGCTCCAGCCCATCGCGCGCAGCACGTGGCTGGGCTTGAGGCTGCCGCTGGCGCAGGCGCTGCCCGCCGACACCGCGATGCGGTCGAGGTCGAAGCGGATCAGCTGCGCCGCCGCGGCGACGCCGGGCATGCGATAGGAGCCGATCGCCGCGTGGCGCTCGGCGCCCTCGCCGACCACCTCGCCGCCCGAGCGCCGGATCAGGTCGTCGAGCCGTGCGCGCAGCGCTTCGTGGTCGGGCTCGGGCTCGGCGAGCGCGGCGGCATAGCCGAGCGCGCCGGGCAGATTCTCGGTCCCGGGGCGATAGCCGCGCTCCTGCCCGCCGCTGGGGTGGAGCACGGCCAGGTCGCGCACCAGCAGCGCACCGATGCCCGGCGGACCGCCGCGCTTGTGCGCCGACAGCGCGATCAGGTCGGCGTGCCCGGCGAGCTCGTCCGAGGCGGGCATCTGCGCCGCGTCGACGAGCAGGATGCCGCCGCGTGCGTGCACCGCTTGGGCGATCGCGGCGATCGGCTGGCGTACCCCGGTCTCGCTGTTGCACCATTGCACCGCCACCACCGCGCCCGCTACGTCGCCGATCCATGCCGGGTCGAGGCGTCCGAGCGGGTCGACCGGCAGCACCTCGGCCGCCCCCGCGGCGCGCAGCGCCGCGTCATGCTCCACCGCGCTGACCACGCGCCGCCCTGCCACCGCGCGGCCGAGCGCGATCGCGAGCGACTCGCTGGCGCCGCTGGTGAACAGCGCCTCGTGCCGCCAGCCATAGGCCGCCGCCACCTGCCCGCGCGCACGCTCCAGCGCGGCGCGCGCGGCGCGTCCGGCGGCGTGCGGCGAGGACGGGTTGGCCCAATGCGTCATTCCCTCGACCATGGCCGTACGCGCGCCGGCGGTGAGCGGCGCGGTCGCGGCGTGATCGAGGTAGACCGGCGCATCCGCGGGAGGAGCGTCAGGCAGGGTCGTGTCGTCGAGGGATCGGGGTTCGGTCAACCAATCGTTCCATTATCGGGCGCGTGGCCTATATAGCGCGCTTCTCGCCGGGCCCAACGCCCCGCCTCCAGACGAGTGACCATGCCCGAAGTCATCTTCCCCGGACCCGAAGGCCGCATCGAGGGCCGCTTCGCCCCAGCGCCGCGCCCGCGCGCGCCCGTCGCGATGATCCTCCACCCGCACCCCAACGCGGGCGGCACGATGAACAATCGTATCGTGCAGGAGCTCTACAAGACCTTCCAGCGCCGCGGCTTCGCCACGCTGCGCTTCAACTTCCGCGGTGTCGGCAAGAGCCAGGGTGTGTTCGACAATGGCGTGGGCGAGCTCTCCGACGCGGCCGCGGCACTCGACTGGGTGCAGAGCTTCCACGCCGAGGCGCAGACCACCTGGGTAGCGGGCTTCGGCTTCGGCGCCTGGATCGGCATGCAGCTGCTGATGCGCCGGCCCGAGATCCGCGGCTTCATCTCGATCGCGCCGCCCGCGAACATGTTCGACTTCAGCTTCCTGGCGCCCTGCCCCTCGTCGGGGATCATCATCCAGGGCGCCGAGGACGAGGTGGTGACCCCGCTCGCCTCGCAGAAGCTGGTCGACAAGCTGCGCACGCAAAAGCACATCACGATCCACCACGACGTGATCCCGCGCGCCAACCACTTCTTCGAGCATGAGATGGACGACCTGATGCGTTCGGTCGACACTTACCTCGACATGCGGCTGGACCCGAACTCGCCGATCAAGTGAGGGCGAACTCCTCCCCGCTCGCGAGGAGGGGGACCGCGCCCGCAGGGCGTGGTGGAGGGGGCTCGCCGCGCAGCATAGCGCCTGTGGAAGCCCCCCCTCCACCACCGGCCTGCGGCCGGCGGTCCTCCTCCCCGTGCCGGGGAGGATTTCTGCTAGGGTCAAGCGCTGTCCTACGTCACCGCCGCCGCGGTACGCGTCGCGGATGCGCCTCGCCCTCATCTCACAGCCGCGCCGACACAACATACGCCCCGCGCTCCAACGCGCAGCGACTCAACATTCGCAACATTGGCGCCGCGACGTCGCGCTCACGCCACCCAGATCAGCACGTTGCCGACCAGCACCGCGGCCATCACGAGCATCAGCACGCCCTTGGTGCGGTCGCGCCGCGTCGCGATCAGGTAGCCCCCGCCGATCAGGCAGGCGAGCGCGCCCAGCATCGCCAAGGCCGGCGCCGCCGCGGCGATGCTGCCGAACGCGGGCGTCATACCGGCTCCACCGACCCGTGCGCCGCCGCGACCGCGACCGGCTCGCCGGCGAGCACCGCGGCATAGGCGTCGAGGTCGACGTTGCCGCCCGAGAGGATCGCCAGCGTCCCCGGCTCGGCCGCGACCTGTCCCGTGAGCAGCGCCGCCAGCGCCACCGCCCCGCCGGGCTCGATCACCAGCCGCAGCTGCGCCGCCGCCCAACGCTGCGCCTCGCGTACCGCGTGCTCGCTCACCGCCACGCCGGTCGCGTCGCGGCGCGACAGCACGTCGAAGGTCAGCGGCGAGACTTCCTTGGTCTGGAGCGAGTCGCACGCGGTCGGCGGCGGGTTGGCGCCGACCGGTTCGATCCAGCTCGCCTCGAGGCTGCGGCGCATGTCGTCCCAGCCCTCTGGCTCGACCACGGTGATCGCCGCCTCGGGCAGCGCCAGCGCGATCCCCGCTGCGAGCCCGCCCCCGCCGCACGGCACCACCACGCGCCGCACCGCGCCGAGTCCGAGCGCATCCACCTGCCGCGCCGCCTCGACGCCGGCGCTGCCCTGCCCCTCGATCACCCAGGGATCGTCGAAGCTCGGCACCAGCGTGGCGCCGCGCGCCTCGGCGAGCCGCGCCGCGATCGCCTCGCGGCTCTGCGTCGCGCGGTCATAATCGACCACCTCGGCGCCGAGCGCGAGCGTCGACTCGCGCTTCGCCCGCGGCGCGTCGGCGGGCATCACGATCGTCGCGGCGATGCCGAGCCGGCGCGCCGCCCAGGCGATCCCCTGCGCGTGATTGCCCGAGGAGAACGCCACGACGCCTCTACGTCTCGCTTCGTCGTCCAGGGCGGTCAGTCGATGCCACGCGCCGCGCACCTTGAAGGCGCCGATCGGCTGCAGCGACTCGGCTTTGAGAACCACATCTACGCCGTTGATTTCACTCACAAATATCGGTGTCGGCGGGAGGATGGCAGCGACCTTGGCGGCAGCGTCGCGCACCCCCGCCCGCGTCGGTTGTCGCAGAACAGTCACATCTGAACCTTTCCTCCACCGAACCACTTTACAAGGCGGTCCAGCGATCCTAATTCGCGCCTCCGCTGCCCCATGGGACTTCCAACCGCAAGGCAGCTTTTTGTCACCGTATGCCGCAAGGCAATTGGAGGTCCCTTGAATTGCACCAGCATCATCGCGCGCTGGGGCTAGCGCCCCTCTCGACCGTTCCCGCCGATTCCGTCGCCGGGGCCATCGACATTGCCGCCCGTCAGCCGGTTCAGCCGGTGACGATCGTTCGTCCGCACGCCGCGGCACGGGCCGCCCGCTTCTTCACGGAGAAGTTTCCGGGCCGGACCATGTATGCGGTCAAGGCGAACCCGAGCCCCGAGCTGCTACGGACGCTGTATGACAACGGCGTGACGACGTACGACGTCGCCTCGATCGCCGAGGTGCGTCTGGTCGCCCGCACGCTGCCGCAGGCGACGTTGTGCTTCATGCACCCGGTAAAAGCCGAGGAGGCCATCGCAGAGGCGTACTTCACGCACGGCGTCCGCACCTTCTCGCTCGACAGCATGGAAGAGCTGGCGAAGATCGTGCGCGCCACCCGTGGCGCAGCGGACCTCACGCTCTGCGTGCGGCTGCGCGTGTCGTCGGAGCATTCGAAGCTCAGCCTCGCGTCGAAGTTCGGCGTCGCGCCGGACGAAGCGCGCGAGCTGCTGCTGGCGACCCGCCAGGTGGCGGACGCGCTCGGCATCTGCTTCCACGTCGGCTCGCAGGCGATGACGCCCGAGGCGTACAGCAACGCGATGGAGCGCGTGCGTCAGGCGATCGTCGGCGCGGCGGTGACGGTCGACGTCATCGACGTCGGCGGCGGTTTCCCCTCGGCCTATCCGGGCATGACCCCGCCGCCGCTCGAGCGCTATTTCGAGACGATCCACCGCGCGTTCGAGAGCTTGCCGATCAGCTATTCGGCCGAGCTTTGGGCCGAGCCGGGTCGCGCGCTTTGCGCCGAGTACAGCTCGGTGGTGGTGCGCGTCGAGCGACGCCGCGGCGAGGAGCTGTACATCAACGACGGCGCCTATGGCGCGCTGTTCGACGCGGCGCACATCGGCTGGCGCTACCCGGTGGCGCTGCTGCGTGAGCCGGAGTCGACCGTCCGCGACCATCCGTTCAGCTTCTGGGGCCCGACCTGCGACGACCTCGACCATATGCCCGGCCCCTTTCCGCTGCCGGCGGACATTACGGTCGGCGATTATGTCGAGATCGGCATGCTGGGCGCCTATGGCGCGGCGATGCGCACCGCGTTCAACGGCTTCGGCTCGGACGAGACGGTGATCGCGACCGACGAGCCGATGGAATCGCTCTACACCGTGGTCGAACCTGCGGTCGCGAGCAACGTCGTCAAGCTGTAACCTTACGACCTCAAGAAATTGGCGGCGGCGCGCGGTGGCGTGCCGCCGTCAGATGGGTTTCCGCGTCCCCGTGAACGACGTGTACCCCAATGGGAGCACCCCATGACCGATACCCTCGCCCCCTCGCACGACCAGGCGAAGATCAACGACACGCGCAAGGCGGAGCTGCTGTCCAAGCAGGTCAAGCACGTGGACATCAAGAGCTTCGACGCGCGCCCGATCGTCGACGCGATGAGCGACATGAGCTTCACCAGCCGCGACCTCGGCCGCGCCACCAAGATCTACAACCAGATGCTGGCCGACAAGGACTGCACGGTGTGTCTGGTGATCGCGGGCTCGACCTCGGCCGGCGGCTGCATGGACCTGTACGCCGAGCTGGTGCGCAACAACATGGTCGACGTGATCGTCGCCACCGGCGCGACCATCGTCGACATGGACTTCTTCGAGGGCCTCGGCCACAAGCACTACCAGGCGCTCGAGATCCCCGACGACGACACGCTGCGCTCGCTCTACATCGACCGCATCTACGACACGTACATCGACGAGGAGGCGCTCCAGAACGTCGACCACACGATCTTCGAGATCGCCGAGTCGCTGGAGCCCAAGGCTTATTCCAGCCGCGCCTTCATCCGCGAGATGGGCAAGTATCTCGTCGAGCACGGCAAGAAGGAGAACAGCCTGGTCAAGCTCGCCTATGAGCATGACGTGCCGATCTTCTGCCCGGCCTTCGTCGATAGCTCGGCGGGCTTCGGGCTGGTCAAGCACCAGGTCGATTCGGCCGAGGCGGGCAAGCCGTATCTGATGATCGACGCGGTGGCGGACTTCCGCGAGCTCACCGAGATCAAGATCAAGGCGGGCACCACCGGCCTGCTGATGATCGGCGGCGGCGTGCCGAAGAACTTTATCCAGGACACGGTGGTCTGCGCCGAGATCCTCGGCCACGACGACGTCGCGGTGCACAAGTATGCGGTGCAGATCACCGTGGCGGACGTGCGCGACGGCGCCTGCTCGTCCTCGACGCTGCAGGAGGCGGCGAGCTGGGGCAAGGTCAACACCGGCATCGAGCAGATGGTGTTCGCTGAGGCCGGCTCGGTGATGCCGCTGCTGGCGTCGGACGCCTATCACCGCGGGCTGTGGAAGGACCGCCCGACCCGCGCCTGGGCCAAGCTGTTCGCCTGAGGCGGTAACGCGCGCCCAAGACGAGGCCTCCGTCGGAGCGATCCGGCGGGGGCCCTCTCGCGTCGGGTTCGCTGGGAGGGATCCGGCGCGACCCTTACCTGCGCTCGGCTGCCGCTTGCCTACACACTCCGCCATCCCATAGACCGGCTCACACGGACAATGGCGGTGGGAGCGGGCAGATGCGGATCGATCGGCGCACGATGATGGGCGTGACCGCCGGGCTGGCGACACTCGCTTCCGCGCCGCGGGCGCTCGCGCAGGAAGCAGCGCGGGACACCGCCTGGCCGCCCGCCGAGAGCTTCCGGCTCTGGCCCAAACAGCCGCCCAACGCGCCGCGCCGCCTGCCCACCCCCGACAACCGTATGGAAGGCAATGCACCGCGCCGCGAGCTGCACCTGCGCGGCGTCGCCGAGCCGGTCGTCGGCGTCTATCGCGCGACGCGGCCGGACGGGCGCGCTGTGCTATCGATGCCCGGCGGCGGCTATCGTTTCCTCTCGGTCGAGAACGAGGGGATCAACGTCGCCAAGGTCTTCAACCCGCTCGGCGTCACTGTCTTCGTGCTGGCCTATCGCCTGCCGGGCGAGGGCTGGCTGGAGAGCGAGGACGTCCCCTTGCAGGACGCCCAGCGCGCGATGCGGCTGATCCGCGCCGACGCGGTGCGCTACGGCGTCGATCCGGCGAAGCTGGGGACGGTCGGCTTCTCCGCGGGCGGGCTGCTCGCCGCCAGCCTCGCCACCGCGTCGATGGACCCGGTATACGATCGCGTTGATGCCGCCGATGCGGGTGACGCACGTCCCGCCTTCGCAGGGCTAGTCTATCCCGTGATCACGGGCGACCGGATGCGCGTGGGCGCGCGGGCGGCGGCACGGTTCGACACGAACCGGCGGGTGCGTCGCGACACGCCGCCGATCTTCATCGCGCACGCGCTCGACGACACCACCGTGCCGGTGAGCGAGCCGATGGCGATGCTGACCGCCTGCCAGGCCGCACAGGTGCCGGTGGAGGCTCACTTCTTCCAGGAGGGCGGTCATGGCTTCGGCCCAGCCTATCTGCCACCCGAGCTGCCGGGGTCGCACTGGCCGCAGCTGTTCGACGCCTGGACCAGGAGGTTGCTGACGGCAGGATGACTAAGGCGTTTCAGCCCACGAACACCTTTGCCGCTTAGCCGACCACGACCTCCGCCGGTGCCGGATGGCCGAGGAACGCGCTCGGGCTCGCCGTCAGCCCGTAAGCACCGGCGAGGAACACCGCGACCACGTCGCCCGCCGCCGTGCGCGGCAGCAGCACGCGATCGCCTAATCGGTCGAGGGGAGTGCAGAGGCAGCCGACGACGCTCACCTCCTCCTCGCCCGCCATGCCCATGCGCCCCCCCACGGCGAGCGGATAATTGCGCCGCACCACGGTGCCGAAATTGCCCGAGGCGGCGAGCTGGTGGTGCAGCCCGCCGTCGACCACGAGGAAGATCTCGCCGCGGCTCACCTTTCGGTCGACGACGCGGGTGAGATACACCCCCGCCTCCGCCACCAGCCAGCGCCCCAGTTCGAGCGCGAAGCCGCTATCCGCAAGCACCTCGGCGCGGCGCGACAGCGCTTCCGCGAGCGCCCCGCCGACCCGTTCGACGTCGAGCGCCACGTCGCCGGCGAAATAGGGCACGCCGAAGCCGCCGCCCAGATTGACCAGCGGCGGCGCGGCGCCGACCGCGTCCGCCAGCCGCGCCGCGAGCGCGAGCGTCGCCGCCTGGGTCTCGATCAGCGCGCCTGCGTCGAGCGCCTGGCTGCCCGCGAAGATGTGGAAGCCGCGCCACGTCGCACCGCCCTCGATCAGCGAGCGCACCACCGCGGCGGCCTCTTCGGCGTCGATCCCGAACGGTGAGGCACGCCCTCCCATCTTCATCCCCGAGCCGCGCAGCTCGAGGTCGGGGTTGACCCGCACCGCCGCGCGCGGCGCGATGCCGAGCCGCTCGCCTGCCGCGAGCGCGCGCCGCGCCTCCCCCGCCGACTCGATGTTGAGCGTCGCCCCCGCCGCGATCGCCGCGGCGAGCTCGTCGTCGCGCTTGCCCGGTCCGGCGAAGCTCACCGCGGTGGCGGGCTTGACCGCGAGCGCGCATTCGAGCTCGCCGCCCGAGGCGACGTCGAGCCCGTCGACCAGCGGCGCCATCGCCGCCAGCAGCGGCGCGAACGGATTGGCCTTGATCGCGTAATGAAGTCCGATCGCCTCCGGCATCGCCGCACGGAAACGCGCCACCTGCGCCGCGACCGCGGCCAGGTCGTAGACGAACAGCGGCGAGCCATATGCCGCTACCAGCGCAGCGGCATCCTCGCCCGCGATCGTCAGCACACCCTGCTGGTGTGCGAAGGCGGGCGGCAGCGGACCCATCGGCTTCACGCGAACTCCTCCCGTAGCGCGGCGCGGTCGAGCTTGCCGTTGGCGTTGCGCGGCAGCTCGGCGCGCCACACGACGCGCGCCGGCTGCATGAAGCCGGGCAGGTCGCGCTTCAACCGCTCGCGCAGTCCCGCGTCGGCGCCGCCGTCGCCGCGCGCGACGACCAGGATCGCCTGCCCGAGCCGCGCGTCGGGTATACCGACCGCGACCGCCTCGCGCGTCTCGTCGCCGGCGGTGACCGCTTCCTCGACCTCCTGCGGGCTGACGCGGTTGCCCGCGGTCTTGATCATCTCGTCGGCGCGCGCGACGAAGCGGAGCAGCCCGTCGGCGCCCTCCACCACCGTATCGCCTGACCAGACCGCCGTGCCGCTTGCGCGCGCGAAGGAGGGCGCAGGGCGGAAGCGCGTCGCGGTGCGCTCCGCATCCTGCCAATATCCCTGCGCGACCAGCGGACCGGCATGGACCAGCTCGCCGGGCTCGTCCGTCGCCGCGCGCGCGCCGTCCGGACGGACCACGAGCACCTCGGCGAAGGGGATCGCGCGGCCGATCGACTCAGGGTAATCATCCACCAGCGCCGGGTCGAGATAGGTCGAACGGAACGCCTCGGTCAGCCCGTACATCGGGAAGAGACGTGCGTCGGGGAAGCGCGCGCGCAGACCGCGCACGAGCGCCGGCGTGAGCGCGCCGCCCGAGTTGGTCAGCCGTCGCAGCCGCGCCGCGGTCGTCTCCGGCCACTCCGCCTCGAGCAGCTGCACCCACAGCGGCGGTACGCCGGCGAGCGTGGTGATATGAAGCCGCTCCACCGCCTTCACCACGTCGCGGGGCGTGAGATAGTCGAGCGGCGCCACGCTGGCTCCCGCGGCCCAGGTGGAGAGGAGCTGGTTCTGGCCGTAGTCGAAGCTCAGCGGCAGCACGCCGAGCACGCGGTCGTCCGGGGTGAGTGCCATGTAATGCGCCACGCTGATCGCACCGAGCCACAGATTGGCATGGCTCAGCATCACGCCCCTGGGGCGACCGGTCGAACCCGATGTGTAGAGCAGCGCCGCGAGCGTGTCCGGGTCGGCGCGCGAACGGGGCAAGGCGTCGCCCTGCCCAGCTTCGACGTGGAGCGCGCAACCGGGGGGCAGGTCGCCGTCCTCCAGCGTGGTGGCGCGCGGGGCGTGCGTGACCAGCAGCGCGGCGCCGCTGTCAGCGAGGATGTGCGCGATCTGCGCGCGCTTGAGCAGCGGGTTGATCGGCACGTGGACCAGCCCCGCCCGCGCCGCGGCAAGCGGCATCCAGCACGCCTCACGCGTCTTCGGCAGCCAGGTGGCGACGCGGGTGCCGGGCGCGAGCCGTTGCGCGGCGAGCCAGCCGGCGAGCCGCGCCACCGCCTCCTCCGCCGCGGTATAATCGAGCGTGCCGGCGCGATCGACCAATGCGATCGTGTCCGGCTCGCCGCGCAGAACGTGATCGATCGACGACGGGACGGGATCGAGCGGAACCATGACATCATCCCCTAGAGCGGATCACGCGCGGACAGTAGCGCCCGCGTCGTCGCGCGTGGTGGAAAGCGACCCGGTTGCGCTCCATCGCGCCGCCGCCTAACGCCGCGCGCATCGCCGCTTGCCGCGGCGCCAGCGAGGAGGCAGCGTGATCCCGGAAGGCATGAGTGAGGTCGAGACCACGGTGCGCGCGGTGCTCGCCGACGTGCTGGCGCTGTCCCCCGAGCGGGTCGACACCTTCCGCGCCGACACGCCGCTGTTCGGCGCATTGCCGGAGCTCGACTCGATGGCGGTCGCGGGCGTGCTCACCGAGCTGGAGGACCGGCTCGGCATCGTCATCGAGGACGACGAGGTCGACGGCGAGATGCTCGAGACGTTCGGCGCGCTGACCCGCTTCGCCGCGAGCAAGGCGCTGGTCTGAACCTTATTCCGCCGCCTCGCTCACCTCGGCGAACTCCACGGCGGCGAGGAAGCGCTCGGCGTCGAGCGCGGCCATGCAGCCGGTGCCCGCGGCGGTGACCGCCTGACGATACACCTTGTCCATCACGTCGCCGCAGGCGAACACGCCGGGCACGCTGGTGCGCGTCGAGCCGGTCTCGACCGCGATATAACCGTCCTCGTCGAGCGCGAGATGCCCGCGGAACAGCTCGGTCGCGGGATGGTGGCCGATCGCGACGAAGCCGCCGTCGACGTCGAGCCGCGAATGCTCGCCTGTCCGCGTGTCTTCCAGCTCGAGCGCGACGAGGCCGGCATTCCCGCCGCCGTCGACGAACTCGCGCACTTCCTTGTTCCAGAGCACCGTCACGTTGGGGTGTGCGAATAGCCGCTGCTGCAGGATGCGCTCGGCGCGTAGCGAGTCGCGGCGGTGGATCAGGGTCACGTCGTCCGAGTGATTGGTAAGGTACAACGCCTCCTCGACCGCGGTATTGCCCCCGCCGATCACCGCGACCTTCTTGCCGCGGTAGAAGAAGCCGTCGCAGGTGGCGCAGGCGCTGACGCCCTTGCCCTTCATCGCGTCCTCGCTGTCGAGCCCGAGCCACTTGGCCTGCGCGCCAGTGGCGATCACCAGCACCTCGCCCTCGTAGACGTCGCCGCCGTCGCCGATCAGGCGGAACGGGCGGCGGGTCAGGTCGACCTCGACGATCGTGTCCCACATCAGCCGCGTGCCGACATGCTCCGCCTGCGCCTGCATCTGCTCCATGAGCCAGGGGCCCTGGATCACCTCGCGAAAGCCGGGATAGTTCTCGACGTCGGTGGTGGTGGTGAGTTGGCCGCCGGGCTGGATGCCCTGGACGACGATCGGCGCCATGCCGGCGCGCGCGCCGTAGATGGCCGCCGAGAGCCCGGCGGGGCCCGAACCGAGGATCAGCATGCGAGTCGTGTGCGTGGTCATGGCGGCGATGTAAGGTGCCGGTCGCGCGAAGGGAACCGCGCGTTGCGCGGGCGCCCAAGTCCTGCTTTGGTCGCGCGATGACCGACTTTTCCGCGCTCCTCCAGCCCGATCGTGGCCAGCCCGCGCGGCTGCTCCACGTCGTCCACCCTGACGCGTATGACGCCTGGCTCGCCACCCAGCCGGCGCGGGCGCGCACCGCCGCGACGGCGGCGCGGGTGACGGGCAAGGCTGGCGACCGCGCGAACCTGCCCGGTGACGGCGCCGAAGACTGGGCCGCGTTGCTGGTGTGCGACGAGGAGCCGTCGTCGCCGTGGCGGATCGCCTCGCTGGGGGACACGCTGCCCGAGGGCAGCTACCGGCTCGCCGGCGAGACCCC
This sequence comes from Sphingomonas sp. BK069, assembly GCF_014193405.1. Taxonomy (NCBI): domain Bacteria; kingdom Pseudomonadati; phylum Pseudomonadota; class Alphaproteobacteria; order Sphingomonadales; family Sphingomonadaceae; genus Sphingomonas; species Sphingomonas sp. BK069. The sequence goes on from NZ_JACHZH010000001.1 coordinate 695,113, forward strand.
GCTCGGCGCCGCCGGGCTCGGCTGGCTGCTCGCGCAGCATCGCTTCACGCGCTATCGCAAGCCCGAGCCGGCGCGGCCGCGCGTGCTGCTGACCAGCGATGTCGGGGCGGTCGACGAGACGGTGCGCCTCGCCAGCGCGACCGCGCGCGTGCGCGACCTGGTCGACACCGGTGCGAGCGACCTCGGCCCCGCCGAGCTGGAGGCCGAGGCGGACGCGCTGGCCCGGGCGCATGGTGCGAGCGTCACCGTCACGCGCGGCGATGCGCTGGCGACCGGCTACCCGATGATCCACGCAGTCGGCCAGGCGGCCAGCCGCGAGCGCGCACCGCGGCTGATCGAGCTGCTGTGGGGCGATCCGGCGCACCCGCGCGTGGCACTGGTCGGCAAGGGCGTGTGCTTCGACTCAGGCGGGCTCGACATCAAGCCGTCGGCAGGCATGCGGCTGATGAAAAAGGACATGGGCGGCGCCGCGCACGCGCTGGCGCTGGCCGGGCTGGTGATGCAGGCGCGGCTCAAGGTACGGCTGCACGTGCTGATCCCGGCGGTGGAGAATGCGATCTCGGGCAGCGCCTTCCGCCCCGGCGACGTGCTCCAGACGCGGCTGGGGCTGACGGTGGAGAACACCAACACCGATGCCGAGGGCCGGCTGATCCTGGGCGACGCGCTGGCGCGCGCGGTGGAGGATGCGCCCGACCTGCTGATCGACTTCGCGACGCTGACCGGCGCCGCGCGAGTCGCGCTCGGGCCGGACCTGCCCGCCACCTTCGTTCAGGACGAGACGCTCGCCGCCGATCTGCTCGGCGCGGCGGAGCAGGTACGCGACCCGCTGTGGCGCTTGCCCCTGTGGGGCGGGTATGAGGAGATGCTCAAGTCGGAGGTGGCCGACCTGGTCAACGCGCCCGACGGCGGCTTCGCGGGAGCGATCACCGCGGCGCTGTTTCTGCGCCGCTTCGTGCCGGCGACGCTGCCCTGGGCGCATCTCGACACCTTCGCCTGGCGCCCGACCGCCAAGCCGGCTCGACCGCGCGGCGGCGAGGCCTATGGGTTACGCGCCGCCTATGCGCTGCTGAAGGCGCGGTTCGGCTGAGGTGAGCGGTTGGGGAGGGCAGCACCTTCAAGCTCCCCCAACGCTCAATCAATTCGTCATCCCGGACTTGGTCCGGGATCCACCGTGCTGCACCTCCGGAAAGCGTTGCTCTCGCGGAAGAGTAGATCCCGGACCAAGTCCGGGATGACGGAAGCGGAAGAGCGTTCCGCCCGTGTCGTTCTACCTTCCTTAAGCGCGAGTGTAGCGCGTCGCGCGCGCCCTACACTGCCGCCGCGGCGGCGATGATCGGCACGAACTTGGCCGCGGTGAGGCTCGCGCCGCCGACCAGCGCGCCGTCCACGTCCGGAGTTGCCATGATTGCGCGCGCGTTGTCGCCCGTGACCGAACCGCCGTAGAGGATCCGCACCCCGCTCGCCGCGTCGCCGATCAGCTTGCGCATCTTGGCGCGTGCGATCGCGTGGATCGCTGCGATATCGTCGAGCGTCGGGGTCGCGCCCGTGCCGATCGCCCAGCGCGGCTCATAGGCGAGCGTGAGCCAGTTGCCCGCGGCATTCTCGGGCAGCGACTTCTCGATCTGCGCCTGCACGACGCGTTCGGCGCGACCCGCGTCGCGCTCGGCGCCGGTCTCGCCGCAGCACAGGATCACCTGCAAGCCGTGGCGATGCGCCGCGGCGGCCTTGGCCCAGGCGTCCTGACTGGTCTCATGCTGGTCGTGGCGCCGCTCGGAGTGACCCACGATGGTGAAGCGAGCCCCCGCCTCGCGCACCATCGCGGCCGAGACGCAGCCGGTGTGCGCGCCGCTGTCGGCCTCGTGCACGTCCTCGGCACCGATCATGAGCGCGGGCACACGCTCCGACGCCGGCGCGATCAGCGTGAACGGCACCGCCACCATCACGTCCACTGCCGGAGTCGCGGCCGCCGCGGCGGCGATCGCCTCGAGCTCGCCCAGCGCGGCGCGGCTGCCGTTCATCTTCCAGTTGCCGGCGACCAGCTTGCGACGCGTCATCCCGCTCCCCCTTCTCGTTTCGGCTCCGCGATAACCGGCCTCGCGGCTTGATGCCACCTCGGCTTGTCCCTAGGACGCGGCGTTCTCCTTCATCCGGTCCCCGCTCGCTTATGCTCACCTTCTTCCGCGGCATCATCCACTCCAAGGTCGGCGTGATCGTCACCTTCGGCGTCCTGATCGTCATCGCGCTCGCCTTCGCCGCGGGCGATGTGACCGGGCTGGCGAGCAGCACCGGGCTGGTCGGCCACCCGATTGCGAGCGTCGGCGGCGAGAGCGTCACCGCCGCGGACGTCCGCCAGCAGGCGCGTGACGAGCTCACCCAGGCGCGGCAGGAGCAGCCGACGCTCGACATGGCGCAATTCGTACAGCTCGGCGGGCTCGACGCGGTTATAAACCGCAACGTCAGCGCGCTCGCGCTCGAGACGTTCGGGCGCGATCAGGGCATGCGCGTCAGCCGCGCGCTGATCGGCAGCGAGCTCAAGGCGATCCCCGCCTTCGCGGGCGCGACGGGGCAGTTCGACCAGCAGGCCTATGAGCGGCTGATCGCGCAGCGCGGCTTCACCGACGCGCAGGTGCAGGCGCAGTTCGCGCGCCAGATCATGGTGCAGTTCCTCACCCAGCCGACGATCGGCGCGCATCAGGTGCCGCAGCAGCTGGCGCTGACCTACGCCTCGCTGCTGCTCGAGCGCCGCACCGGCGAGGTCGCGTTCGTGCCGGCAACGCCCAGTGGCGCCGCGCCGAGCGACGCGGAGGTGCAGCAATGGTATCAGCGCAACGTCGCCCGCTACACCACGCCCGAGCGGCGCGTGATCCGCTATGCCGTCGTCGGCCCGCAGCAGGTCGCCGGCCAAGTGACGCCGAGCGACGCCGAGGTGCAGAAGGCCTATGACGCCGCCAAGGCGACCTACGCGCCCAAGACGCTGCGTGACGTCACGCTGGTGACCGTGCTCGACGAGAAGGCGGCGCGCGCGCTCGCCGCGAAGGTGAAGGCGGGCACGCCGCTCGCCGCCGCGGCGCGCGCCGGCGGACTGGAGCCGCGCACGATCTCGGGTGCCGATCAGGGCGCGCTCGCCACGCAGACCTCGCCCGCGGTGGCGCAGGCGATCGCGGCCGCGGCGAGCGGCGCGGTGGTCGGTCCGGTGCGCGGCGCGATCGGCTTCGTCGTCGCGCGCGTCGACAAGGTCACCCAGGATCCCGGCAAGACGCTGACGCAGGCGCGCGACGAGCTGATCACCCAGCTGCGCGCGAGCAAGACCAAGGCGGCGATCGGCGCGATCCGCGACAAGGTCGACGACTCGCTCGCCGACAACGCCAACATTAGCGAGGTGGTGAACGACCAGAAGCTCAGCGCGCAGACCACGCCGGCGCTGCTGCAGAACGGCACCAACCCCGACCAGCCGCAGACCCCGGCCGACCCGGGCATGACGCCGATCGTCGCGGCCGCCTTTGCGGCCGAGGAGGGCGACACGCCGACCACGGTCAACCTCGGCGAGGACGGCAGCTTCGCGGTGGTCGCGCTCGACCGCGTGGTGCAGCCGACCCCGGTGCCGCTCGCCGTGGCGCGCCCGCGCGTCATCGCCGATCTCACCGCCGATCGCGCCGCCAAGGCGGCGCAGCAGGCGGCCAGCGCGCTGGTGACCAAGGTCAACGGCGGCGCCGCGCTGCCGGCGGCGCTGTCGTCGGCCGGAGTGAAAGCGCCGCCGGTGCAGCCGATCAGCGCGTCGCGCGGCGAGATCACCGCGCGTGGCCAGGTCAACCCGGTGCTCGCCGCGCTGTTCAGCATGGCGCCGGGCAGCGCGCGCGCGGTGCCGTCGCCCGACGGCAAGGGCTGGCTGGTGCTCAAGCTCGACCAGGTCGTGCCGGGAGACGCGCGCAAGCAGCCGCCGCTGATCCAGGCCACCCGCGCCGATCTCGGTCGCGCGATCGGCCCGGAATATGCCCAGCAATTCGCCAACGCGGTGGCCAAGCTTCAGGGCGCCAAGCGCTTCGACGACGCCATCGCGCAGCTCAAGCAGGACCTCGTCGGTGGCGGGGCGCAGTAGCGCCGCAGCGGCACACGCCGCACTGGCGGAGGGCCGCCCCGCGCTGGTGTGGCGCCGCCACATCGCCGACACCGAGACCCCCGTCGCCGCCGCGCTCAAGCTGATCGAGCCCGGGCGCGGCGACTTCCTGCTCGAGTCGGTCGAGGGCGGCGCGGTGCGCGGTCGCTACAGCCTGATCGGGCTCGCCCCCGACCTGGTGATGCGCGCGCAGGGCGAGCGCGCGGAGATCAACCGAGACTGGCTCAACGATCGCGCCGCCTTCGCGCCGTGCGCCGAGCCGACGCTGGCGGCGCTGCGCACGCTGGTGGCGAGCATTCGCATGGACGTGCCGGCCGAGCTGCCCGGCGCACTCGCCTGTCTCGTCGGCTATTTCGGCTATGAGACGGTGGGGCTTGTCGAGAAGCTGCCCGCCGCGCCGGTCGACTCGCTCGGCCTGCCCGACCTGATGTTCGTTCGCCCGACCGTGGTGCTGGTGTTCGACCGGCTCGCCGACGCGCTCTTCCTCGTCGCGCCGGTGTGGCCCGGGGAAGAGAAGCCGGACAAGGTGGTGGCGCGCGCCGAGGAGCGGCTCGACGCCGTCGAGGCGCGGCTGGCGCGCGGCGCTCTGCCCGCGCCGGCCCGGACCGACGCGACCGAGCTGGCGCTCGCGCCGGTGCTGCCGCCGGGACGCTACGGCGAGATGGTGGCCGCGGCGAAGGACTATATCGCCGCGGGCGACATCTTCCAGGTGGTGCTGGCGCAGCGCTTCACCGCGCCCTTTTCGCTTCCGGCGTTCGAGCTGTACCGCGCGCTGCGGCGGATCAACCCCTCGCCCTTCCTCTACCATCTCGACCTGCCCGGCTTCGCGCTGACGGGCTCCAGCCCCGAGATCCTGGTACGCGCGCGCGACGGCGAGGTGACGATCCGCCCGATCGCCGGCACGCGCCCGCGCGGCCGCACCGCGGCGGAGGACGCCGCCAACCGCGACAGCCTGCTCGCCGACCCAAAGGAGCGCGCCGAACATCTCATGCTGCTCGATCTCGGCCGCAACGACGTCGGGCGCGTCGCCGCGGCGGGCACGGTGCAGGTGACCGACAGCTACGGCATTGAATTCTACAGTCACGTCATGCACATCGTCTCGAACGTGGTGGGCCGGCTCGATCCCCGGCACGACGCGATCGACGCGCTGTTCGCCGGCTTCCCCGCGGGCACGGTGAGCGGTGCACCCAAGGTCCGCGCGTGCCAGATCATCGCCGAGCTCGAGCCGGAGAAACGCGGCGCCTATGCCGGCGGGGTCGGCTATTTCTCGCCCGACGGCTCGATGGACTCCTGCATCGTGCTGCGCACCGCGGTGGTGAAGGACGGCATGATCCACGTCCAGGCAGGCGCGGGCATCGTCGCCGACAGCGATGCCGCCTCCGAGCAGCGCGAGTGCGAGGCCAAGTCGGGCGCGCTCCTCGCCGCCGCGCGCGAGGCGATCCGCCAGGCGAGCGAGCCCGGGTTCGGGCAATGATGGACTGACCAGCGCGGACGCGAGCGTTCGCCGCGTCGCTATTTCGCAGAGATAGTACGAAATCGTCGCGGTCCCGGTAGGAGGCCGAGATCCATCGCGCCGCACATGCGACCGCCGTCGCGCTTTGCCTAGGATGAATCCCGGCCCGACACCGGGATAACGGGCGCTAGGCGGAGTGAGCAGCGCGCCAGACTGGCGTCAACGCCCGCCTGGGATCATCGAGTCGTTCTTCTCGGCGGCGCGCTTCTCGGCGGCGAAGGCGTTGTTAATCGCGAGTGCGCAGCCAGACTGGCCCGCGGCACCGACGGGCGAACAGCTGTCTGGCACGCCGCCGTTGACCCGGCTGGCGCGGTCCGCGACCGCGACGCGGTTGGTCCAGGCCTGGTTCTTCGCCGCCGGCTCGGCGGTGTTGCGTAGCTCCTTGGGAATGCGGAACTGCTCGTCGGGGTTGATGCGGCTGCACACCACCACCTCGTCGCCCTGCGACTTGGGACATTGCTCATTGCCCGAGAGTGTCACGCTGCGCACGCGCTGCGGCGTGCGCCCGGTATCTCCCGCGCTCTCGGTCTGCGCCGCGGCGGTGAGCGGCAGCGCGAGACCGGCGACCATCACGACTAGCGTACGCAGCATCGACCTTCTCCTCGCTAACCACAACGCGTGCCATAGCCGCTGGCTCCGCGCGAGTGATGGCCGCGCTATGTCGATTGTTTGCCGCCGCGCAAGAATCCTTTCGCCATCGCGGCGCAGCGGCGTGTTGCGATGCGCACCGCATCGGTTATGGCATGCGGCATGATCCTGGTGGTCGACAATTACGATAGCTTTACCTGGAACCTGGTCCATTACGTCATGGAGCTGGGCGCCGAGGTGCGCGTGGTGCGCAACGACGAGCTGACCGCGGCGGAGGCGCTGGGGAGCGGCGCCCGCGCGATCCTGATCTCGCCTGGGCCGTGCACGCCCAACGAGGCCGGGGTCAGCCTCGAGCTGGTCGCCGCCTGCGCGGAGGCGCGCCGGCCGTTGTTCGGGGTGTGCCTCGGCCACCAGGCGATCGGCCAGCATTTCGGCGGGCACGTCGTGCGCGGTGGCCTGATGCACGGCAAGACCTGCCCGGTCGAGCATGACGGCACCGGCGTGTTCGAGGGACTGCCCTCGCCGTTCACCGCGACGCGCTACCACTCGCTGATCGTCACCGACGTGCCCGACGCGCTCGCCGTCAATGCCACCGCGGAGGACGCCTCGGTGATGGGGCTGCGCCACCGCGAGTTGCCGATCCACGGCGTGCAGTTCCACCCCGAGAGCATCGCCACCCAACACGGCCACGCGCTGATCGCCAATTTCCTGCGGCTCGCGCGAATCGACCACGTCGCTCGGGCCGCGGCGTGACAACCGTTACCCTGATGCCCGATCCGGCCTCGCCGCTGTCGCGCGAGAGTGCGGCGCAGGCCTTCGCCGATATCCTCGACGCGCGCGCGAGCGACGAGGCGATCGCCGATTTCCTGCTCCAATTGGCGCTGCGCGGCGAGACCAGCGTCGAGATCGCCGAGGCGGCGCGCGCGCTGCGCGACCGGATGATCCCGATCACCGCGCCGCCGGGCGCCATCGACGTCTGCGGCACCGGCGGGGACGGCCAGCACACCCTCAACGTGTCGACCGCGGTGAGCCTCGTCGTCGCGGCGTGCGGCGTGCCCGTCGCCAAGCACGGCAACCGTGCCGCCTCGTCCAAGGCTGGCGCGGCCGACACGCTCGAGGCGCTGGGGCTGAACATGGAGCGCGCCGGCGCGCAGGCGGAGGCGACGCTGCGCGACCTCGGCATCTGCTTCCTCTTCGCCGGCAACCACCATCCGGCGATGCGGCGCATCACCCCGATCCGCCGCAAGGTCGGGCGGCGCACGATCTTCAACCTGATGGGACCGCTCGCCAATCCGGCGCACGTCACGCGCCAGCTGATCGGCATCGCGCGGCCGGATTACGCCCCGATCTACGCCGAGGCGCTGGCACAGCTCGGCAGCGAGGCGGCGCTGGTCGTAGCGGGCGAGGAGGGGCTCGACGAGATCTCCGGGGCCGGCCCGACGCACGTGGTATCGATCGGCGCGGTGGCGCTGCCGTCGCGGATCATCCCCGAGGACGCGGGCGTCGCCCGCCACCCCACGCTGGCGATCCGCGGCGGCGATCCGACCTATAACGCGCTGGCGCTGCGCCAGCTGCTGCGCGGTGAGCGCGGCGCCTACCGCGACGCGGTGCTCGTCAACGCCGCCGCGGCGTTGGTCCTCGCCGGACGCGACTCCTCCCTTACCGATGGCGCGGCGCGCGCCGCCGAGGCGCTCGACCGCGGCGACGCGGGCGCGCTGCTCGACCGCTGGATCGCCTACGCATGACCATCCTCGCCGATATCTGCGCTACCAAGCGAGACGAGGTGCGCGCGCGCCGTGCCGCCGTGAGCGACAGCGCGTTGCGCGAGCGCGCCGCGGCACAGACGGCGCCGCGCGGCTTCCGCTCGGCGCTGGAGCGGAGCGTCGCCGCCGGTCGGCACGCGCTGATCGCCGAGATCAAGAAGGCCAGTCCGTCGAAAGGTCTGATCCGCGAGGACTTCGATCCGCCGGCGCACGCACGTGCTTACGCCGCGGGGGGCGCCTCCTGCCTCTCGGTGCTGACCGATGCGCCGTTTTTTCAGGGGCGTGAGGAGTATCTGATCGCTGCGCGCGCCGCCTGCGACCTGCCCGTGCTGCGCAAGGACTTCACGGTCGATCCGTGGCAGGCGCTGGAGGGGCGCAGCATCGGTGCCGATGCGATCCTGCTGATCGTCGCCGCGCTCGACGACACGCTGCTCGCTGAGTGCGAGGCTGCGGCGATCGAGCAGGGGCTCGACGTGTTGGTCGAGGTGCACGACGCCGCCGAGCTGGAGCGCGCGGCGCGACTGCGCTCGCGGCTGATCGGGGTGAACAATCGCGACCTACGCAGCTTCGAGGTCGACGTGCGGCGCACCTGGGAGCTGGCGGCGCGCGTGCCCGCGGACACGCTTCTGGTCGCGGAGAGCGGGCTGAGCACCCGCGCCGACCTCGACTCGCTCGCAGGCCACGGCGTCCACTGCTTCCTGATCGGCGAGGCGCTGATGCGCCAGGCCGATGTCACGGCAGCGACGCACGCGCTGGTCGGCTGAGATGACGGGGCTCACCCATCTCGACGATTCGGGTGCGGCGCACATGGTCGATGTCGGCGGCAAGCAGGTGACGCGACGCGAGGCGGTGGCGAGCGGCCGGATCGACATGGTGGCGGAGGCGGCCGCCGCGATCCGTGACGGCGCGGTCGCCAAGGGTGATGTGCTCGCCGTGGCGCGTGTCGCCGGGATCATGGCGGCCAAGCGCACCAGCGAGCTCGTCCCGCTCTGCCACCCGCTGCCGATCAGCCGCGTCGCGGTCGACTTGACCGTCGACGAGCATGGCGTAACGGCCTCGGCCACGGTCGCGACCGACGGCAAGACCGGGGTCGAGATGGAGGCGCTCACCGCGGTGTCGGTCGCGCTGCTCACCGTCTACGACATGGCCAAGGCGCTCGACAAGACCATGGTGATCGGCGGCGTGCGCCTGCTCGCCAAGAGCGGCGGACGCTCCGGCGACTGGCGCGCCTGATGGGGTCGCCGTCACGGCCGGGGCTGCTGCCGGTCGCCGAGGCGCAGGCGCGTGTGCTGGCGCTCGGCACGCCCGTCGCCCCTGTCGAGGTGTCGCTCGCCGAGGCCCTCGGGCGCTGGGCCGCCGCGCCGGTGGTGGCGCGGCGTACCCAGCCCGCGCGCGATGTCTCGGCGATGGACGGCTACGCGCTGCGCTACGCCGACCTGCCTGGCCCCCTGCGCGTCGTCGGCGAGAGCGCGGCGGGCGCTCCGCACACGGGCGCGCTGTCGCCCGGCGAGGCGGTGCGGATCTTCACCGGCGCCATGATGCCCGCGGGCAGTGACACCGTCCTCGTCCAGGAAGAGGCGCGGCGCAAGGGCGACAAGGTCGAGCTCGACGGCGAGGGGCCGGCGCATCAGGGGCGCAACGTGCGCGCGCGCGGGCTCGACTTCGCGGCGGGAGACGTGCTGGTCGCGCGCGGCGAGCGCTTCACCCCCGCGCGGCTCGCGGTGGCGGCCACCGGCGGGGTCGGCCGGGTCACGGTCGCGCGACCGGTGCGCGTCGCGCTCGCCGCGACCGGCGACGAGCTGGTCGAACCTGGTACGCCGGGCGAGGCGCTGCCCGAGTCCAACCGGCTGCTGCTGCGCGCGCTGCTGGCCGACAGCGGCGCGGAGATCGTCGATCTCGGCATCCTGCCCGACCGGCTCGACACGCTCACCCAGTCCTTCGCCGCGGTCCACGCCGACATGCTCGTCACCACCGGCGGCGCGTCGGTCGGGGACCATGACTTGGTACGGCCGGCGCTTGAGGCGGCAGGGGTGACGCTCGACTTCTGGCGGATCGCGCTGCGCCCCGGCAAGCCCATGCTGGCGGGGCGGCGCGATGGGCTGGCAGTGGTCGGGCTGCCCGGGAACCCGGTCTCAGCCTTCGTCACCGCGCTGCTGTTCGTGCGGCCTTTGGTGGCGCACCTCGCCGGCGCGGCCGATCCCTTCCCCACTGCGACCAGCGCGATCCTCGGTGAGGACCTGCCCGCCAACGGCGAGCGCAGCGACTATCTGCGCGCCGAACTGCGCGAGGGACGTGCCTATGCCTCGACTATCCAGGACAGCTCGATGCTGCGCACGCTGGCGCGCTCGACCTGCCTGATCGTGCGTCCGCCGCACGCTCCAGCGACGCGCGCGGGCGACTCGGCGGAAATCCTCGTCATCGCTTGACGAGGCCTGTCGTGTTCCATAAAGGTTCCGCATCCGTTCGCGAATGGGGAGTGTGGACATGCTGACGCGCAAACAGCACGAGCTGATCTGCTTCATCGAGGATCGGCTCGCCGAGAGCGGCGTGTCGCCCTCGTTCGAGGAGATGAAGGACGCGCTCGAGCTGAAGAGCAAGTCGGGTGTCCATCGGCTGATCAGCGCGCTCGAGGAGCGCGGGTATCTCCGCCGCCTGCCCAATCGCGCGCGCGCGCTGGAAGTGCTCAAGGCGCCCGAGCGCGGCGAACCCAAACGCGCCGCAGCCCCGGCCAAGCGGGCGCCGGTCGAGCTCGTGGTGCCCGCCAACGATGTCGTCGAGATCCCGCTCCACGGCCGCATCGCCGCGGGCGTGCCGATCGAGGCGTTCGAGGGCGCGACCACCCTGCCCGTTCCTGCCGCCCTGCTCGGCAGTGGCGAGCATTTCGCCTTGGAGGTGGCGGGGGACTCGATGGTCGACGCCGCCATCCTCGACGGTGACTATGCGTTGATCCGCCGCCAGGAAGTGGCGCGCGACGGTGAGATCGTGGTGGCGCTGATCGACGAGAGCGAGGCGACGCTCAAATATTTCCGTCGCGAGGGTGCGATGATCCGGCTCGATCCGGCGAATCGCTCCTACGACCCGCAGCGCTACGCGCCGACCCAGGTGCGGGTGCAGGGCAAGCTGGCGGGGATCCTGCGTCGCTACGACTGAGCGGCGGGGGTGTCGGGGTGGCAGGCGGTCGGTTCTTGCGCACGCTCCAATCAGTCGCCGCCTAGTCGACGTGCCGTGCTCCTGCGCACGCAGGAGCCCAGGGTCGCAGGCGGCAGTGCTCGTGGCTCTGGGCTCCTGCGTGCGCAGGAGCACGGGCGGATCGCTCGTCCGCCATCGCCCAGGGGTGTTCGTCCCCTTCCTTCCGCACCGCCACGACACGCGTATCTTTGAAGGTGATCGCTACCCCGCCACTATGGGCCAGGGCATCACGGTCGAGCGTCAGCCAGCGCGCGCGACAGCGGCGCGGCAGGCGGCGCTCACTCACCACGACGTCTGCCGTGGCGCAAAGCGCCGTCAGCCGCTGCATCGGCACGGTGTAGCCACTGCGCGTCGCCAGCACGCGCCACCAGCGCCCGTCGACGCGACGCTGCCACCAGCACAGGTCGCGATTGCAGCGCGCTTCGGGGGACTCGCTGAGCAAGCCCGGCACGCCGTCGATCCCGGCGTTCTGCGCGAGCACGTCGCGCACGTATCCGCCGGCACGGTCGCGCAGCAGCATCAAGCCGCCGTCCGCCTGGCGCACCGCCAGGTGGCGCCCGTCGCCTGTGATGAGCAGGTCCGGAGCGGGGGTCGCCAACGTCCACGCCGCCCCGATCGCCAGCGGTGCCAGCCCCAGATAGCGCGCCCGCGTGCGCCACAATGCCAGCCAGATACCACCCGCCACCATCGTCGCGAAAGCACCCAGGGGCATGGCCGGGATCGCGCGCACCGCGCCGGGGAGCGCGGCGACGCTGTGCGCGATCCACAGCAACAGTGCGATCGCCCGTCCCGCCACCCACCACGCCGGCGCGCCCCAGCCGAGCGTGTCGAGCAGCAGTGCCACCGCGACCGCCGGCATGATCGCGAAGGTGGTCAGCGGAATGGCGACGATGTTGGCGATCGCGCCATAGGCACCGGCCTGGTGGAAAGAGAAGACGGCGATCGGCATCAGCGCGAGCTCGACCACCGCCCCGGTAACGAGCAGCGACACGGCCTCGCGCGTCCATCGATGCGGCCATGGCTCGTCGCGTGCCAGCAGCGCGGCGCGGACCCGCGGGTGCTCGTGCAAGGCGACGATCGAGGCGACCGCCGCGAACGAGAGCTGGAAGCTTGGCCCCACCACGGCCTCGGGCCAGGCGACCAGCACTACCAGCGCGCCCATCGCCACCAGTCGCAGCGTCAGCGCCTCGCGCCCGAGCGCCAGCGCGGCGAGCACCATCAGCGCGGCGACGCAGCTGCGGATCGTCGGCACCTGCGATCCCGTCAGCCAAGTATAGCCGATCGCCGCCCCCGCCCCTGCTCCGGCCGCGATGAGCGGAAGCAGCCCCGTCAACGCCAGTCGCCGCGACAGCGCGAGCAGCCGCAGCACCGCCGCCATCACGATTCCTACGGTCGCGGTAATGTGCAGCCCGCTGACCGAGAGCAGGTGCGCCAGCCCGGCACGCCGCATCGCCAGCGAGTCGCTGTCGTCGATCGCGCCCATGTCGCCTGTCACCAGCGCCGCCGCGATACCGCCGGCGCTACCCGCGAGCGCCGCGGTGATATGCGCGGTGATCCGGTCGCGCACGCCCGGCGTGCCCACCCCCCGTACAGTGACCGGCTCGAAGCCGCGCCCGCTCGCCCCGACGCGGTCGAACCAGGCCGCGCGGGCGGCATCATAGGCGCCAGGAACCGTGGGGGCCGCAGGCGGCATCAGCCGCGCGCGCAACGTCATGGCGGCACTCGCCGCGAGATTGGTCGGTATCGCGCGCTCGGGCAGGCTCACGCGCACGTGGAGCGGCGCGCGGCGTGGTGGCCGCTCCCACCGCAAGGCACCCAGCGTCACCCGCACCAGCCCGCGCGCGGGCAGCGGCTCGATCTTCTCCACCTCGCCCACCAGCCGCACCACCGCGGACCGGTCGAGCGTCGGCGCGGCGACTCGCGTCGCGCGCGTCCACGCGAGCCCCGTTCCCGCCGCGACCGCGAGGCCGAGCATCGCCGCAAACGGCGCCGCGCGACCGCCGCGCCAGCTCACCGCCGCGGCGGCGGCGAGCCCGAGCGCGATCAGGATGAGCGCGACCCATTCGTGCCGCTCCGGCAGCACGAACCACGCCGCCGCGCCCGTGCCCAGCGCCACCGGCAGCCACAGAAAAAGTTGGTCGCGCTCCGCTTCCAGCCAACGTTCCAAAGCGTTGCCGGCGCGGGAGGCGATTTGATGCGGGAGAGAGGCTTTGCTAGGGGCGAGCGCGGCCGATCGAGCCATCCGACCATCCAGCCTGGGAGCACGCGCGCTTGAGCGCAACCGAGATCAATGAGCGCGCCGTCGTCACGCGCTTTGCCCCGTCACCCACCGGGTTCCTTCACCTGGGCGGCGCGCGCACCGCGCTGTTCAACCTTCTCTTCGCGCGCCACCACGGCGGGAGCTTTCGGCTGCGGATCGAGGACACCGATCGCGCGCGCTCGACCCAGCCGGCGATTGACGCCATCCTGAACGGCATGCGCTGGCTCGGGCTCGATTGGGACGGCGAGGAAGTCTACCAGTTCGCTCGCGCCGACCGCCACGCCGGGGTCGCCCACCGGATGATCGAGGCAGGGCACGCCTATCGCTGCTATCTCACCAGCGCGGAGCTCGACGCGATGCGTGCCGAGGCCCAGGCGGCGAAGCAGCCGCTGCGGATCCGCTCGCCGTGGCGCGACCGCACCGACTGGCCCGCCGACCAGTCCTATGTCGTCCGCCTGCGCGCGCCGACCGAGGGCGCGACGACGATCCACGACCGCGTTCAAGGCGAGGTCACCGTCCAGAACGTTGAGCTCGACGACCTCGTCCTGCTGCGCTCTGACGGCACGCCGACCTATATGCTCGCGGTCGTGGTCGATGACCACGACATGGGGGTGACCCACGTCATCCGCGGCGACGATCATCTCAACAACGCCTTTCGCCAGCTGCCGATCTATCGCGCGATGGACGCGATCGAGGGAGGATGGCCCGACCCGGTCTACGCGCACATCCCGCTGATCCACGGCAGCGATGGCGCCAAGCTCTCCAAGCGCCACGGCGCGGTCGGCATCGAGGCCTATCGCGACGAGATGGGCATCCTCCCCGAAGCGCTCGACAACTACCTGCTGCGGCTCGGCTGGGGACACGGCGACGAGGAGATTATCGCGCGCGAGGACGCGATCCGATGGTTCGACCTCGACGCCGTGGGCAAGTCGCCGAGTCGGTTCGATCTCAAGAAGCTCGAGCATCTCAACGGTCATTATATCCGCGCCAGCGACGACTCGCGGCTCGCCGACCTGGTCGCGGAGAAGCTCGGCTTCGATCACGACGACACGCGCCGCGCCTCGCTCGCCGCGGCGATCCCGGCGCTGAAGCCGCGCGCCGCCAACCTCAACGAGCTCGCCGAGGGTACCGCGTTTCTCTTCGCAACGCGTCCGCTCGCGGTCGACTCCGACGCGGCGCCGCTGCTGGCGGGCGACGCCCCCGCGCTGCTGGCGCGGCTGCACGGCGCGCTTGACGCAGTGCACAACTGGGATACGGAGACCACCGAAGCCGCGGTGCGGCAGGTGGCCGAGGCGGCCGGGGTCAAGCTGGGGCAGGTCGCCCAGCCGCTCCGCGCCGCGCTCACCGGGCGCAGGACCTCGCCCGGCATCTTCGACGTACTCGTCCTTCTAGGGCGCGACGAGAGCCTCGCTCGGATCGCGGACCACAAAGCCTGACAGGAGATCATCCATGACCGAAGCAGCCCAGTTCGCCCTGTCGGGCAAGGAGCTCGAATATCCGGTGCTGTCGGGCTCGGTCGGCCCCGACGTGGTCGACATCCGCAAGCTCTACGCGCAGACCGGCGCGTTCACCTATGACCCGGGCTTCACCTCGACCGCCTCGTGCCAGTCGAAGCTGACCTATATCGACGGCGACGAGGGCGTGCTGCTTCACCGCGGTTACCCGATCGGCGAGCTGGCCGAGCAGTCGACCTTCATGGAAGTCTGCTACCTGCTGCTCAACGGCGAGCTGCCCGACCAGGGCGAGCTCGACCATTTCAGCCACACGATCACGCGCCACACCATGGTGCACGAGCAGCTGGCGCAATTCTTTCGCGGCTTCCGTCGCGACGCGCATCCCATGGCAATCATGTGCGGCGTGGTCGGTGCGCTGAGCGCCTTCTACCACGACTCCACCGACATCCACGATCCGCAGCAGCGCATGATCGCGTCGCACCGGCTGATCGCCAAGATGCCGACGATCGCGGCGATGGCGTACAAGTACAGCGTCGGCCAGCCCTTCCTCTATCCCGACAACTCGCTGAGCTACACGGGCAACTTCCTGCGGATGACGTTCGGTGTGCCGGCCGAGCCCTATGAGGTGAACCCCGCGGTCGAGCGCGCCATGGACCGGATCTTCATCCTCCACGCCGATCACGAGCAGAATGCCTCGACATCGACGGTGCGGCTCGCCGGCTCGTCGGGCGCCAATCCGTTCGCCTGTATCGCCGCGGGCATCGCCTGCCTGTGGGGCCCGGCGCATGGCGGCGCCAACGAGGCGGCGCTCAACATGCTGCACGAGATCGGCACGCCCGAGCGCATCCCCGAGTTCATCGCGCGCGCCAAGGACAAGAACGATCCGTTCCGCCTGATGGGCTTCGGCCATCGCGTCTACAAGAACTACGACCCGCGCGCGACGGTCATGCAGAAGACGGTGCGCGAGGTGTTCAAGGCGCTCAACGTGCAGGATCCGCTGTTCGAGACCGCGCTGCGGCTCGAGGAGCTGGCGCTCAGCGACGACTATTTCGTCGAGAAGAAGCTGTTCCCCAACGTCGACTTCTACTCGGGCGTGATCCTCTCGGCGATCGGCTTCCCGACCAGCATGTTCACCGTGCTGTTCGCGCTCGCGCGCACTGTCGGCTGGGTGGCGCAGTGGAACGAGATGATCACCGATCCCGACCAGAAGATCGGTCGCCCGCGTCAGCTCTACACCGGGCCGACGCAGCGCAGCTACGTGCCGCTGGCGCAGCGCTGAGCCGATGCGCCTTCGGCCGATCCTGATCGTGCTCGGCGCCGCGATGGCGCTGATGGGCTTGCTCTGGATCGGCCAGGGGCTCGGCTATATCCACTGGCCGCGATCGAGCTTCATGCTCGATCAGCGGGTCTGGGCCGATTATGGCAGCGCGCTCGCGGTCGGCGGGCTGCTGCTGATCCTGCTGGGGCGGCGGCTGCGCTAGCCTCTCCGCGTCATCGAGGATCGCCCACTCGGGTCGCCGTACCCAGGACGCGAACTCGAGCTGCGGTTAGGGTTGTCATCGTGGTCGCTCGTTCGGGAGCACGGCGGGGACGATGATGCGCCTGATCGGAACGCTCGATTCGCCCTATGCCCGCCGCGTCGCGGCGTCGCTGGCGATGATGGACTTGCCCGTCGCGCTCGAGCCCCTGTCGGTGTTCCGCGACCTGGACGCCTTCGCCGCGATCAATCCCGTGGTGAAGGCGCCGACGCTGGTGCTCGACGACGGCATTCAGCGGATCGATCCGACGCTGATCCTCGAATTTGCCGAGCGCCTTACCACCGCAGAGCGTCATCTCACGCCGGCGGCGACGGCCGACTATGTCACCGCGCAGCGGGTCATCGGTCTGGCGCTGGCCGCCTGCGAGAAGACGATGCAGATCGCCTATGAGCGTCGGCTCCGCCCGATCGAGAAGCAGCACCAGCCCTGGCTCGAACGGATCCAGGCGCAGCTGATCGCGGCCCACACCCTGCTCGACACCTGCTATGCCGAGGAGGACGACTGGCTGGCGGGGGCCGTCCACTGCAGGCCGACGTCACCGCGGCGATCGCCTGGGCAATTCACGCGCGCGATCGTTCCCGACATCGTCACGCTGGAACGCGCGCCCGCGCTGGCAGCGCTGTCGCTCCGCGCCGCCGCGCGGCCCGCCTTCCTCGCTTTTCCGGGCTGAGCGGCGCTCGACGGTAGGCCGCCTTAGCTCCTGGCGGCGTCGCGGCCGTAAATGTCATCGCGGAACGCCACGCGCGCCTTGCTCTCCGTCGCGGTAAGATAGGTGAGATAGACGGGAACGGGCACCTGCAGCGCCACCGCCTGCTCCGGGTTCCGTGTCGACGCCGGCAGAGGGCGACCGGTCAGCCAGCGTGCCAGCACCGGCGCCTTTTCCAGCCGGATACAGCCATTGCTGAGGTGACGGTCGTCGCGGTCGAGCAGCTCGCGGTCGGGCGTGTCGTGGAGGTAGATGCCCTCGTCGTTGGGGAACAGGAACTTGACCCGGCCCATCGAGTTGCCGCGCCCCGGCAGCTCGCGCAGCCGGATCTCGCGCGTGCCGGCGGCGATCGCGTGCCAGTCGATCGCGCCGGCGGGCAACGGACGCGCCGCCGCGCTCCAGTCGCTCAGCGCTTCCATGCGCAGCGAAGCGAGCGAGCGGCCCGCCAGCACCTTCGGCGCGACGCTCTTGCGGGCGAGATAGGTCGGAACGTTCCAGTAGGGATTGACGATGGCCCATTGCACCACGCCGGCGAGCAGCGGCGTCTGCGTCTCGCGCGCGCCCACCACCACCTTCATCGTCCCCACCTGGCGGCCCGCCTCATAGTACCACAGTCGCCCCGACGAGGCGTCGACGACGATGTGTCGCGTCCACGGGCCGGGTAGCAGCCGGGCGCGCTCGAGGTTGCGGCGAAGCCGCTGCTCGTCGGCAGGTGCGACGCCGTCGCGGCGCGCGCGCGCGACCAGCTCTCGGAGACGAACGTAATGCGGGCTCATCCACTCCATGCCGGCGACATAGTCGTTGAAGGATCGCGGGAATGCCGCGGCGCGCAGCACCGCCTCTGGCTTCAAGCGCTTGGGCTTGAGCGACGGATCGGCCCAGATCATCCCGACGTCGCGGGCGCGGCGCTGGTCGCGGACGTAGCGCGTGAACGCCTTGGACAGCGCCAGCTCTACGCGCGCGACGCCATCGGCATCCCCGCGCTGGCGCGCCGCCGCGAGTTGAGCGCGAAGTTCGCGCGCGCCATAGCTCGAGTCGAGCCCGTCGAGCGTGCTCGTCTCAAGATCGTCGAGCAGCGCGTCGGCGGCGGGACCGAGACGGCCGCCGGCGGCCCAGAGCGGGCGATAGCCGCGCTCGGCATAGACCCGCCCGATCCAGCCCCCCGCGCGGTCGCGCAACGCCGCGGCGACGGCGCGCTCGGCGGCGTCGTCGGCCAACGCGCGCGCCGATGCGGCCCGCGGCGCTGCTGCCGCTCCTTGCTCGGCGCCGGCCGGCGCGGCGGCGAGCAGCAGCAGCGCCGCCGCGCGCCCCCGTCCCGCTCGCCGCACCGGCGCGTCAGCGATCAGCCGCGCTCTCCGCGACGGGTCGGCGCGGGCGGCGGCGGCGGAGGGGCCGGCGGCGCATAGGGGTGATAGATGCCGTCCGACGTGTAATAGCCGTCGACGATACCATCACCGTCGCGGTCGGCGGCGCTGCTGCCGGCGACCGCGCCCGGCGGCGGCGGCGGCGGCAGCGGGGTGACCGGCTTCTTCGAGCAGGCGGCGAGCATCGCCAGCCCGCAGGCGGCGGTCACAGCGGTACGAACACGCATTGTCTTCTCCCTTTTCGACGCGACCGGTTCCCGTGGCGCGACTGACGTTCCCTGTCCTCGCAGCAGCGCACGGCGCCGACAAGTGGTCATCAATCGAGCGATCAACGGAGACGCGCGTACGCCGAGCTGTCACGCGCTCGAGGGGGCGATCGGCACCGCTACGCCCGGCGGAGACCAGGAAGCGACCCAGGCGATCCGGGTTGCCTGAGGCGACACGCGGGGGTGCGATGGCGTAACGGTCTGGATCGTTTCAGCTCTCTGGGTTCTTGCGGGAAGCGCCGTCGCCGGCAGCCACGACGTCGTGGGACAGGCGCCCCTTTCCCCTCGCGTCAGTGACGCCCGACTTCACGAGGCAGTCAGCCGAATGCGCGTCACCCGGTGCCTTCTCCGAGGCCTTTCGTCAGACCAACCAGGATATGCCGTAGGGATGAGATCAGGACGAATGCAGCAGCCCGCGATGAGCTTCCTCATCGCGCCTTCACGGCATCCGGCTCACGGTCACCGCGCGGCGGGTTAGCCGCCGAGTGGCGAACCCTGATCGGCCACGACCGCGACGTGATCGGCGCCTCGTCGCGACGTGCCGTTCACGTCCCCAAGCGCGGCCGGACAAGACTGGCCGTGCGCCCACGCAGCTCAGAAAGGAGAAACCGCCTCGATCACTTGCTGACCCCAGCGCGGCTGCTGCACATCGGTGATCTGCCCTCGGCCACCATAGCTGATGCGAGCGTCGGCGATCTGGCTGCTCAGCACGCTATTGTCGCGCGCGATATCCTGCGGCCGGACGATGCCACTGACGAGGAGCTGACGTAGCTCGAAATTGACTCGCACCTCCTGGTGACCGCGGATCACGAGGTTGCCGTTGGGCAGCACCCCGACGACGGTGGCCGCGACGACGGTGTTGATCTGCTCGCTGCGCGACGTGTTGCCCGTGCCGGTGCTGCCCGACGCGTTCTTGGTGTCGATCAGCGAGGCCGGGTTGGCGCCCAACGGCAGGACCTTCTTGAGCGTATTCTCCAGCCCGAGAAAGTTGGGCAGACCGACGCTGTCGTTGCCGCTTCGCGCGCGGCTCGACTTATTGTCGAGCGTGGCGCTGTCGGCGATGCTGATCCGCACCGTGAGGATGTCGCCGACCTGCGAGGCGCGCTGGTCATGGAAGAAGGCGCCCGCGCCGGTACGGAACAACGAGGCGCTGCCGCCTGGCTCGGTCATCGCCGCCGGGTCCCGCCCATATTGCGCCTGGTCGCCGAGCGAGGGGGTCACCGTCGGGGCCACCGGCGTCTCCGCCGGTTCGATCTTGGGCGGCTTGCCGATCGCCTTCAGCCGGCCGACCGAACCGCAGCCGGCGAGCAGCGGCACGATCGCGGCGAGCAGCAGGACGCCGCGGTAGGGCTGCAGTCTCATCACGCTCTTCCTTCCTTCAGCCGGCGACCACGACGCGGCCCGGCGCCTCGGCACGACCCGAGAGCGTGCGCTTGGTCGAATCGCAGATCACGCGGACCGGCTCACCCAATCCGGCGGCGTTGAGCGCCTGGCCCTGTGTGCTGATCGTCAGCGCGCCGCTGCGCAGCACGAGCATGACCGGTTCGCCGCGCTGGATTACCTGCGGCGCGCGCACGTCGCCCTCGCGCACGACCGCGCCCGCGGCGAGCCGGCGCGCCGCGGCGCGGCCGACGATATTCGCCATCGCCAGCGCGCCGCGCATCGGCGGCGGATCGCCCATGTCCCATACGCGCAGATCGTCGGCGCCGATCACGGCTCCCGCCGCGACCGGCTGCGCCAGGACGACGGGCGCCGCTGGCGCCGCGGACTGCGCTGCCGCGGGCGCTCCCACCACTGGCAGAAGAGCGACGGCAAGCAGCGTGAACCCGAACCGCATCACCTCACCGCAGCTGCGTCGTGGTGGCGAGCATCTCGTCGGCCGTCTTCACGATACGGCTGTTCATCTCATAGGCGCGCTGCGCGCTGATCAGCGCGGTGATCTCGGCCACCGGGTTGACGTTCGACGCCTCAAGATAGCCCTGTTTGAGCGTCCCGAAACCCGGCTGCCCCGGATTGGCGACCGTCGGCTGGCCCGAGGCCTCGGTCTCTTGGAACAAATTGGAGCCGAGTGCCTCGAGCCCCGCCTCGTTGACAAAGGTCGCGAGGTCGAGCTGGCCGACGTCCTGCAGCTGCACCTGGTCGGCGAGCTTGACCTGCACGAGCCCGGTCGGGCTGATCGACACGTCGGTGGCGCCGTTGGGGATGGTGATGTCGGGCTGGACGCGATAGCCGTTGGTCGTCACCACCTCGCCCTGGTCCGAGAGCTTGAACGCGCCCGAACGCGTATAAGCGACCTCGCCGTTGGGCAGCGCGATGCGGAAATAGCCCTGACCGAGGATCGCGACGTCGAACTTGCTCTTGCTTTCGGTGGTCGCACCCTGCTCCAGAACACGATACACGCCGGCGGCGCGCACGCCGCTGCCGAGCTGGATGCCCGCGGGCACGCGCGTGCCGTCGGCGCTGGTCGCCGCGCCGGGCCGGCTCACCTGCTCGTACAACAAATCCTCGAACTCGGGCCGCTGCCGCTTGAAGGCGGTGGTGTTCATGTTCGCGATGTTGTTCGCGATGACGTCGACGTTGGTCTGTTGCGCGAGCATTCCGCTCGCGGCGATCGACAGGGAGCGCATCGTGGTTTTCCTGTGGTGAGAGTGGGTCGGGAAGGTGATCAGTCGGGCTTGGCGAGCCGCGAGATCGCGAGCTTGCGCAGCGTGTCGATATTGGCGGCGGCCTCGCTGGTGCGCTGATAGGCGCGCAGCACCTCGATCATGTTGGTCGTCTCGATGATCGGCTGCACGTTCGAGCCCTCGACGCCGCCGCTTCGCAGGCGCGTCTCCGCGGCCGGCAGCAGCCGCCCGCCGGCGCCGGTGAGCAGGCCGTCGCCGCGCTCGTTCACGCGCATCTCGTCGAACTGGGTCACCGCGAGCCGAGCGATCGGGCCGGCGCTGGTCGAGACGGTGCCGTCCTCGGCGATGGCGAGACTGCCCCGCTCGTCCGGCGACACCGCGATGTGGCGGCCGTTCTCGTCGAGCAGCGGTGCGCCCGACGGGGTGCCGAGCTCCCCGGTGGTGAGAAGGGTGATGAACCCGGCGCGCGTATAAGCGGTCGCACCGCTCGCGTCCTCTACCGAGAGATAGCCCGGGCCGTCGATCATCACGTCGAGCGGATTGCCGGTGGGCTGGAAGGCGCCCGCGCGGGAGTCATGCACTTGGCCGTAATCGAGCACGAAGGACAGGCGCTTGGCGTCCTCGATCGGGGCGCGGCGGACGCGCTCGACGTGTTCACGGAAGACTTCCTGCTCGCGCTTGAAGCCGACCGTGCTGCTGTTCGCCATGTTGTTGGCGGTGACGTCGAGCTGACGCCGCAGCGCGGCCTGGTGGCTCAGCAGCACATAGGTGGATACGTCGGATCCCATCCGTCTCTCTCGCCCGTCCTTCTACGTTGCATCGCCGCGACGCCGCCGCCGCGGCCGGGATCGGCGCGGTCCTCGCACCAAAAACCAGCGCGTCGCGGCAACTGCCCGAGGCTCGCCCCTATAATAGGACCAACCGCGCCGGGTGGTGGCTCACCGCTCGAAATTGCGCGGCCAAGCATGAGGTATGACGTGGCAGAACGAGCCGACGTGTTGAGATTCGACCGGTCCCGCGGCACCGCGGCGGTGACGACGGAACCGCGCGACGAGCAACGTCGCCTGCTGCTGGCGGTGATCGTCGGCTTGGCCGCTCTCCTGATCATCGGCGGTGGCTTGGCATACGCCGACGTATGGCCGTTCGGCGGCGGGGACACGGCCGGACAGCCAAGCGGCCAGGCGGCCAGCGCGCGCTATGTCGACGTGCCGCCGATGGTGGTGACCTTGCGCAGCGCCGACGGCCGACAGCATTTCCTCAAATTGCACTTCGTCATCGTCGCCTCTGACGCCGCGCAGGTCGGCCGGATCACCTCGTCGATGCCGCTGATCCTCGACACGCTGCAGTCGTTTTTGCGCGAGCTGCGCCCGGAGGATCTCAGCGGTTCGGCCGCCGTGTTCCGGGTCAAGGAAGAGATCCTGGTGCGGTTGCGCGACGCGCTCGGCCATGACGGCGTGAACGAGGTGCTGATCCAGGATCTGATCGAGCAATGACCACCAGTCCCGACGGCCGCGCACCCGGCTCCACCCCCGCCCCCGCGCGCCCGGAGCGCACCGATCCGCCGCGCGGCGACCGCGTCAACACCGATCGCGCGACCGCCGCCGCGACGCCGCGACCAGGCGAGGCGCGCGCACCCGCGGCGGCCCGAACGACGGCGCCGGGCGAGTCCAACGTCACACACGCCACGGCTTCCGCGACGGACGCGGCGACACTCGTCCGGCCGAGCGCCGCCGCACCGGCGAGCGGCGCCGCCGCCGCCACAAGTCCCGCGCCGACTCCGACGACAATCGATTCAGGCCACGCCGGGCCAACCGACACGATCGAGCCTGGCGCGAACGGCGACGCGCCGGACACGTTCGACCAGGCGAGCATCGACGCTCTCTTCGGCGTCGAGAGCGCCCCCCGGCCGACGCGGCGCACCGGGTTGCGCGCGCTGATCGAGGCCGACGTCGCCAATCACGAGCGACTGCCGATGCTCGAGGTCGTGTGCGAGCGCATGGTCCGCACGCTCGGTACCAGCATGCGCAACCTGACCGCCGATTCGCTGGACGTCCGCGCCGAACGCGTGAGCACGATGCGGTTCGCCGAGTTCATGGACCATCTGCCGCTCCCCGCGATGATCGGCGTCTTCCTCGCCAAGCAATGGGGCAATTACGGGCTGATCACCGTCGACTCATCGCTCGTCTACGCGGTTGTCGACTCGCTCCTGGGCGGTCGCCGTGCCCCGAATACGATGCGCATCGACGGTCGCGCCTTTACCGCCATCGAGACACATCTGGTCGGGCGCATGATGCAGCAGACGCTCGACGATTTCGCTCAGTCGTTCGAGGCGATCGAGCCGGTCGACTTCGCGCTCGAGCGCGTGGAGGTGACGCCGCGCTTCGCCGCGATCGCGGCGCCGACCAACCTCACCGCGGTAGCGAGCTTCCGCATCGACATGGAGGGGCGCGGTGGCCGCTTCCATCTCGTCCTGCCGCACGCCACGATCGAGCCGGTTCGGGAAAAGCTGATCGAGCGCTTCGTCGGCGAGAAGATGGGGCGCAACACGATGTGGGAGAGCCATATCGCCGAGGAGCTGTTGCATACCGAGGTGCAGGTCGACGCCGTGCTCGGCGAGCGCGAGCTGAGGATCGAGGACTATCTCGCGCTCAGTGAGGGGCGCACGATCACGCTCGACCGCGCGCCCGACGACGGCGTCGCACTTGAATGTCGCGGCGTCCCGCTCGCGACGGGCACGATCGGCACGCACAGCTCGCTGGCGGCGATCCGGCTGAGCACCCCGATCGGTCAGGTGGCGTCGTGACTGACCTCTCCTTCATCACCAATGTCATAACCTCGCTGTTCTGCGCCGCGGTGCTGGTGCAGACGGTGCGGCTCTCGCGCGCCGTGCACAAGCTCCGCCACGCCGGGCTGATCGAGGTGGTCGCCTCGCTCGAGGCCGCCACGGACACGTCGCAGCAGGCGCTCGGCGAGCTCACCAAGGTGCTGAGCGCCGAGGGCCCGCCGCTCGACGCGGCGGTGCGCGGCGCCCGCGACCTGCGGGCGCAGCTGGTCACCCTGCGCGACGAGCTGTCGCTGATGATCGACATCGGCAACGGAGTCGCCGAGCGCATCCTGGCGGCGGCGAACGGCGCGCGCGACGTACCCCGGGTAGCCGGTGAGCTCGACGGGCGCGCCGCCCGTCACACGGAGGGACGAGCCTCTTCGTCGTCGGCGCAGGAAGCGCGCGAGGGATCCGAGGACGCAACTTCGATGCCTGTCCCACCCACGCCGGCACCTGTCACCAGACCGCGCCAAGTGGAGAAGAGTGGCCGGAATGATCGGGGAAGAGCGCTCGCGGTTGTTTCCGCGACCGAAGCGCCGTCGACCGATGAGCGCGAGCTCTTCACTACGGGTGGGGTTGATCGCGCCGATACGTCGTCCAAAGCCGCTGCCAAGGAACCCCGATCGTGACCCAGCAAGTTGTTCCCCCTGCCGCGGCGCGCGCCGGCGCAGCGGCTGCGAAGCCCCTACCCTCGGCCAGTGTGACAGCGGCGCCGGCGCGCGGCTGGACCAAGCGCCTGCTCCGGCCGTCGCTGCTCACGCTCACCGCCGGGGCAGCGGCGGCCTCGACGATCGCGCATGCGGTCGCGGGAACAAGTGCGACCGAGGCGGTGAGCGACAATCGCTTCGGCAACGCGATCGCGCAGAGCATCAGCGAGCGGGACCAAGCGATCGCACGACGCAACCGTGCCGCGGAGCTGCGCGAGCAGAGCGCGCTGGCGCTGGAGCAGCGGGTTCAGTCGCAGCTCGGCGCTCGCCGCGGCGACGGAACGGGCACTGACCAGGCAGGCGGTTACGGCGATGCGCCGCAGCCGATCGAAGATCTCGCGCGCGTCTATCAGACGATGAAGCCGAATCGCGCGGCACCGGTTTTCGCGGCATTGGACATTGATCTTCAGGCACAGGTGGCGCGGCGTATGCGCGGCCGGTCGCTGGCGCTGATGATGGGAGCGATGACGCCCGCGGCCGCGCTGAGGCTCAGCACCGCCCTCGCCGGACGTGCCGCGCCCGAGATGTCGGCGGCGCAGCAGCGCGTCGCCACCGCGGCGGGGATCACTCTACCCACAGCAGCGCCGCGACCGTCGACGGCGCGGCCGGCAGTAGCCCAGACGTCGGCACCGGCGCGCGCCGAGCCGCCGCGTTTGGGCCCCGTCTCGCCGCGGGTGATCCCACCGCGCGTCGCCGCTCCGCCGCTCCCGCCGTCGGACGCCGGCGGCACGCCCAGCCGGTCTGCAGCCCCTTCAGCGCGACCTGCTACCTAGGTCACGCACGGTTGCCGCATGCCTACCACAAGGCGAACTGATCGACGCCACCTTGTCGGGTGCATATCGGAGCGCATGTGACGTGATCGTCAGGCGCCGGGGCCGCTTACGTTCCTCGGTGCTCGCAAACCACGATGTCTGTAAGCGCCACACTGCGCCGATCCTCGGGGCTAGCAAGCTCCCACGATCGCGCATCGCGGACCGGAGCCGCCCCGATCGCCGCGTTGATCGGAGCGGCAGCGGTGGTCTGGGGCGCTGATAGCGCTTCACGTCACGAGGCTCGCACTCGGCGCACGCGCCGTAGCGGCTGCTGGCAGCAACAGCTCGGCGGCGCGTTAGCTACTACCCCTTCGCTCCGGATCTTCGCGCCGATAGCGGCGCGCCGCGCCCGTCGCATCCGCGCTCGCCTCCGGCCCTAGGTCGCGAAGCCGGCGTCGTTCAGATCGGCTCGCTGGTCACTTCCAGGATCAACACCTGGCGTGCGTCGCTCATCCCCGTGCGCTGCATGGCGCGGTTGAGCACGCCGCTCATGCGTTCGGCATTGATCGGCGCCAGTGGCCCACACTCCGCGCGATCGAAGTCGATGAGCGCGATCAGCAACGCCGATCGCGCCTCGGGCCGCTGCTGATAGAGCCGGAGTGCGCCGTTGGAATCGGACGCCTGCAAGGCGAGCCGCACCCGCATCCGACCACTGATCGTGCCACCCTCGAACAGCGGCAGCTCGATCGGATCGACGTACACGATCGGGCGATCGGTGATGTAGCCGCGTATGTCGGCGCCGCGGTCAGCCGCGACCAGCACGAGCGGCAGCAGGGCACGCAGCAGCGAGCGTCTCAAGCGATCCTCCGAAAGCGAGGCGGCGCCACCGCGCGCCGCTCATCCGCTCCTATGATAGGACGAGCAACTCGATGGATGGTCAATGCCCGGACGAAACCTTCCGCCACGCTATCGCGTGATCACCCGCGACAGCGAGACACCAGCGTCGCGCGCCGAGCCGCGTGACCGGCGCTGGGACGATGACCCGTTCGGCGCCGAACCCTCGACACCGGCGCGTGCTCGCGGCGAGGATGCGGCGTCGTGGCCACTGATCGGCCTGTTCCTCTCCGCTACCGCTGCTGGCGGTGCCGGCGTCGCGCTGCTCGGCCTGATCCCGGACGTGCTGTCGTGAGGGCGCCTCTCACCGCGGCGCTCGCGCTGGCGCTCGCCGCCGGCGGCGCGACGGCGCAGACGAGCGGCGCCACCTTCGCACCGACGCTCGCACGGCTGCCGCTGCCCAGCGGCAAGGCGGCGTGGCCGATCGTGCCCGACACCGCATCCTGGCACGCGCTGAGCGTCTCCGCGAGCGAGCGGCAGGCGGCGCGCTGGGCGTTCGCCCGCAGCCTGATCGGGCAGGGCCGCGGCGCCGAGGCGCTGGGCGTGCTCGAGACGATGCGTCAGGACGAGCCCGATCTGCTGCTGCTTGACTCGTTCCGGCTCGCCTATGGTGCCGCGCTGACGCTCGCGCATCACGACGATGAGGCGCTGGTCGCGCTCACACCGCCCTCGGGTGGCACGGACTCGCCGAGCGCCGAGCGCTGTGCCTGGCGGCTACGCGCGCTGGCCGAGCTCGCTCAATATGAGGCCGCGCGCGCCTTGGTGAGCTGCGCCACCCCGGCGCTGATGGCCCGACCGGCGGTGGCAAGAACGCCGTTCACGCTGGCGATCGCCACGGTCGCGCTCGAGACAGGCCGCCCCGAGGCTGCGACGGCGGTGCTCGCGGGCATGCCCGCGGATCACCCTGGCGCGACGCTGTTGCGCGCGCGGGCGCAGGCGCTTGAGGGGCAGTATGCCCCGGCGCGCACGCTCTTCGGCAAGATAGAGCGCGAGGGGTCGGCGGTGGACCGCGCTATCGCCAGGCTCGGGCTGATCGAGGTCGGCCTGGCAGACCGGTCGCTCGCGCCCGAGGCGGCGATCAAACAGCTGAACGCGCTCACCTTCACTTGGCGGGGCGACGCGGTCGAGGAGCGCGCTCGTGCGCTCACGTTCCGGCTTGCGGCCGAGCGGGGCGACCACGCCGCCGCGCTCGCCGCGGGCGGTGCGCTGCTCCGCTATTTCGACGTGACCCGCCGCCCGGCCGACTTCCGCGCCGAGGTGCAGCGCCAGCTCGAAGCCTTGATCGGCCCGGGTGCGACCACGGCGCTACCGCGCAGCGCGACCCTGTTGTGGGACTATCGCGACATCCTGCCGTCGGGTGCGAGCGGTGATCAGCTGATCGAGACCTTCGCGCAGCGCCTCGTTCAAGCGGGTCTGTACCAGCAGGCGGCCGACCTGCTCGCCTATCAGCTGCGTTATCGCACGAGTGACATCGCGCAGGGGCCGCTCTCCGCTCGCGTGGCTACGCTGCAGATCCTCGCCGGCAAGCCGGGCGACGCGGTGACGTTGCTGCGCACCACCTTGAGGAGCGATTACACGCCCGCGATGATCGCGGAACGCCAGCGTGTCCAGGCGATCGCGCTGTCGCAGCTCGGCCGGGTCGACCAGGCCGTGGCGATCCTGGCGGAGGTGCCGAACAGTGCCGCGCTCCGCAGCGAGATCCTGTGGAAACAGCGGCGCTGGGCCGATCTCGTCGTCGCCGACCAGTCGCTGCTGCCCCGCGCCGCGGCGCCGCTCAGCGACGTCGAGCAGATCGTGGTGCTGCGTCACGCGATCGCGCTGGCGATGCTCGGTCGGATGAGCGACCTCGGCTCGCTGCACCAGCGCTACGCCGCGGGCTTCGAGGCCAAGCCGAGCGGCCGCGTCTTCGGACTGCTCAGCGGACCGCTGAATAGCGGCGGTGGAACGCGACTCGAGGAAGCGCTCGCGGCGCTGCCGACGGTCAGCCCCGTCGACGCGCTCGCGCCGCTACTGGACGCGCCGGTCACGCCGGTTGAGCCGGAGCGAACTACGACATGACGATAGTCATGTCCTCGTCATGGCGCGCCCGCGTCGGCCTGGCGGGATCAATCGAGTGCGTACTGCGGCGATTCTTGACAGGGCGTCCTGCCTGGACGACGGACCGGCCAGCGCTTCGAACAAGCCTAAGGAGGGCTTCGCGGGCGGGGCATGCGGCATGCCCCGCCCGCATTCCGCCGAACGCCTACCCCGGCAACGCGGCGCCGAGCTGATCCTCTACCGCCAACGCGCCGAGGAGCACCGCACCGAGCGGCCCGGCGTTGCCACCGAGCGCGGCCGGGACGAGAAACGTATCCATGTCCGTCACTTCCGGTAGCGCGACATAGCCGTTCAGGTTCGCTGCGGTCGCCGCGCGCAGCCGTGGCAGCAGCCAAGGGTTGCCCACCATCACCCCGCCGCCCAGCACGATCCGGCGCGGCACGCCGGTGAGCGTCAGCGTCGCGAACAGCGTCGACAGCGCGCCGACCACCGTCTCCCACGCCGGGTGATCGGCGTCGAGATCCTCGCCCTTGATCCCCGTCCGCGCCGCGATCGCGGGACCGGCGGCGAGTCCTTCGACGCAGGCGCCGTGATAGGGACAGGCGCCGATCCAGTCGTCTCCGGCGACGCGGGGTGGCCGGATATGGCCGAATTCGGAATGGGTCAGCCC
Source organism: Sphingomonas sp. BK069 (assembly GCF_014193405.1). Lineage (NCBI taxonomy): Bacteria > Pseudomonadati > Pseudomonadota > Alphaproteobacteria > Sphingomonadales > Sphingomonadaceae > Sphingomonas > Sphingomonas sp. BK069. Next base: position 724,376 of record NZ_JACHZH010000001.1, read on the forward strand.
GTCGACCGGGCGCCCATGCGCGATCATGCCCGCGCCGACGCCGGTCCCCACCGTGACATAAGCGAGGTCGGGCAGCCCCTTCCCCGCGCCCCAGCGCGCCTCGGCCAGTGCCGCGCCGACGACGTCGCTGTGGAATCCGACCGGTACGTCGTAGCGCGCGCCCAGCCGCCGCGCGACGTCGGTGTTCGCCCAGTGCGGTTTGGGCGTCGAGGTGATCTTGCCATAGTCGCCTGAGTGCGGATCGATCGAGACCGGACCGAAACTCGCCACGCCGATCGCCGCGAAGCCGCGCCACTGGTCGAGCGCCGCCTCGAGCGCGGGGAGCGTCTCCTCCGGGCGCGTGGTGGGCACACGAACTTCCTCCAGGATCGCGTCCGGACCGCGCGACAGTACCGCGATACACTTGGTCCCGCCGAGTTCAACGCCCGCGATCAGCGGCAATTCCGCCATTCAACTCTCCTCCTGCACCGCGGCGTCGATCCGCCGCAGCATGTCCGTGAACTGGTCGAGCTCGGTCGCGGTGAAGCGACCGAAGATGCGCCGCTCCAGCGCCTTGGCCTCGGGCGCGACCTGCGCGTACAGCGCCTCGCCCGCCGTGCTCAGCCGCAGGTGGTGCGAGCGCCGGTCGGTGTCGTTGGGGCTGCGCTCGAGCAGGCCCCGCCCGGTCAGTGCGATGGCGGCGCGGCTCACCGTCACCTTGTCCATCCGGCTGCGCTCGCCCAGCGCCACTTGCGTGATCGGCGCGTGCTCCGCGATCAGCGTGATGAGCCGCCATTCCGGGATCGACAGTCCGAACAGCGCGTCATAGGCGCGCGCGATCCGGTCGCTCACCCGGTTGGAGGTGACCGACAGCAGGTAGGGCAGGAAGCGGTCGAGATGGAGGCGATCGGCCATGAACTCGCTGCGCTAACACGGGACGCGGCGCAGCGGAACCGGAATGGAAATGTTGCATTCACGTGACGACGATATGACGCCTATCATACAGGCACAGGGGCGCGGCGGGAGGTGCGTCCGGGACGGAGTGAGCGATGGCCTTGGTACAAGCGAACGGGATCGAGATCGACGTGGAAGAGAGCGGCCCGCGCGACGGGCCGGCGATCCTGCTGATCATGGGCCTGGGTGCACAGCTGGTGCGCTGGCCACCGGCGATGGTCGAGGCGCTCGCGGCGCTCGGCTATCGCGTGATCCGCTTCGACAATCGCGACGTCGGTCTTTCCAGCAAGTTCGATCACGCGGGCGTGCCCAGCATCGTGTGGACCGTGATGCAGAAGCAGTTCGGCCGCGTGCCGCCGGTCCCTTACACGCTGACCGACATGGCGGCGGACGCGGTCGGCGTACTCGACGCGCTCGGCGTGGAGCGCGCGCATCTGGTCGGCGCCTCGATGGGTGGCATGATCGCGCAGCTGGTGGCCGCGGGATGGCCGGCGCGCGCCGCCTCGCTCACCTCGATCATGTCCACCACTGGCCATCCCGGCTGCTCGCGCCCGTCGATGCGCGCCACCGCGCTGCTGCTGCGGCATCCGCGCAGCGACGATATCGAGGCGATCGTCGCGCACGGCACGATGGCGGGCCGCGCGGTGAGCGGGCGCTTCCCGATGGAGGACGCGATGATGGCGGAGCGCATCCGTGCCGAGACGCTGCGCAACCGCTGCCCCACCGGCTTCCTGCGTCAGATGGCCGCGATCGTCGCCGACGGCGACCGCACCGAGCGGCTGCGCGCGATCGAGGCACCGACGCTGGTGATCCACGGCAGCGACGACCCGCTGGTGCCACCCGCGGGAGGCCGCGAGACCGCGCGCGCGATCCCGGGGGCGCGGCTGCTCGAGATCGAGGGCATGGGGCATACGCTGCCGCCTGAGCTGATCGAGCCGATCGTCGGCGCCATCGACGAGCATGTCCGTGCCAGCACGGCACCGCGAGTGGCTCGCGCCGCCTGATCTACCCGCGGGTTGACGCCGCCGCGTCGCGACCGGCAGGACAAGGCGCATGACGCTGACTCTCTCGCAGCGCGAGGCGCGCCGGATCGCACTCGCGGCGCAAGGTTTCGGCCGCCGATTGCCGCTGAGCCCTGGTGCGGCGCAGCTGCGTACCACCGCGGAGCGGCTCGGCCTGTTCCAGATCGACAGCGTCAACGTGCTGACGCGCGCGCATTACCTTCCCGCCTTCGCGCGGCTGGGCGGTTACGACCGCGACCTGCTCGAACGCGACGCCTGGGGGCCGCTGCGCCACCGCCGGTTGTTCGAATATTGGGCGCACGAGGCGTCGCTGCTGCCGCTCGACCTCCACCCGCTACTCCGCTGGCGGATGGCGCGGGCCGAGCGCGGGGAGACCGGCTATCTGCGGCTGCGTCGCTTCGCCGGCGAGGATCGCTCGCGCGCGATGGCGGTGCAGGAACGTATCGCCACCGAGGGACCGCTCACCGCAGCGGACTTCGAGGACGGCGCGAGCCGCAGCGGCTGGTGGGAGTGGAGCGATACCAAGCACGCGCTCGAATGGCTGTTCTGGTCGGGTCGGATCACCACCGCGGCGCGGCGCGGCAGCTTCGCGCGCGTGTACGACCTGCCCGAGCGCGTGCTGCCCGCGGCGGTCCTGGCGCTGCCGACGCCCTCGCCCGAAGTGGCGCAGGCGGGGCTGATCGAGCGGGCCGCCCGCGCGCTCGGGGTCGCGACCGCGGCGGACCTGCGCGACTATTATCGGCTGCGTCCGGCCGAGGGCGACCACGCGATCGCGACGTTGGCCGAGTCGGGGAAGCTGCTGCCGGTGCGGGTGGAGGGCTGGTCGCAGCGCACGTGGCTGCATCGTGACGCCGCGCCGCCGCGGCGGGTGCGGGGGGCGGCGTTGCTGGCGCCGTTCGACCCGCTGGTGTGGGAGCGCGGGCGGACCGAACGGCTGTTCGGCTTCCGCTACCGGATCGAGATCTACGTCCCGCAGGAGCGCCGGCAGCACGGCTACTACGTCCTTCCCTTCCTGCTCGACGAGGCGCTGGTGGCGCGGGTCGACCTCAAGGCCGAACGCGCCGCGGGCGTGCTGGCGGCACGGCGTGTGACGCTTGAGCCAGGCGCGCCCGCCGACGCGATGCCGCGGCTGCTGGCAGAGCTGGAGCGGATGGCGGCGTGGCTCGGGCTGGAACGGGTCGTGCTGGGTGGGATCACCGACGGCGGGTGAGTGACAGGGGATGGATAGCCTCCGCCCCCTCCTTCTGCCGTCGTTCTGAGCTCGTCTCAGGATGCACCGTGCCGCAGGAGTCGCGGTACCTACGTTTGCGGAACCGTGGATCCTGAGACGAGCTCAGGATGACGCCAGCGGCGGGGGCGGCGGACGAAAAAGAGAGCGTCCGCCCGCTCCTGCGCCAGCGCGAGCCGGCGTGACGGAGCGCCCCCCTCACTCCACCGTGACGCTCTTCGCCAGGTTGCGCGGCTGGTCGACGTCGGTCCCCTTCGCCACCGCGACATGGTAGGCGAGCAGCTGCACCGGCACCGCATAGACCAGCGGCGCGATCAGCGGGTGGACCTTGGGCATGGTGATCGTCGCGACACAGCCCTCGCCCGCCGCCTCGACGCCGTCATAGTCGCTGATCAGCAGCACCTTGCCGCCGCGCGCCTGGACCTCCTGCATGTTGCTGACGGTCTTGTCGAACAGCGGACCCGTCGGCGCGATCACCACCACCGGGACATGCTCGTCGATCAGCGCGATTGGCCCGTGCTTCATCTCGCCCGCGGCATAGCCCTCGGCGTGGATGTAGCTGATCTCCTTGAGCTTCAGCGCGCCCTCCAGCGCCAGCGGATAGTCCGTCCCGCGCCCCAGATAGAGCACGTCGCGCGCGCCCGCGACGGTGCCCGCGATCGCCTCGATCGACTCGTCATAGGCGAGCGCGCCGTTGATCGCGGCGGGCGCCTCGGCGAGTTGGCGGACGATATTGCGCTCCTCCGCCTCGGTCAGCCGCCCCTTGGCCTTGGCGAGATTGGCGGCGAGCGCGGCGAGCACCGCGAGCTGGCAGGTGAACGCTTTGGTCGAGGCGACGCCGATCTCCGGGCCGGCGTGGGTCGGCAGCAGCAGGTCGGCCTCGCGCGCCATCGTGCTGGTGGGTACGTTGACCACCACCGCGATCGTCTGCTTCTCGGCGCGCGCATGGCGCAACGCAGCGAGCGTGTCCGCGGTCTCGCCCGACTGGCTGATGAAGAGCGCCAGACCGCCCTCCTCCATCACCGGCGCGCGATAGCGGAACTCGCTCGCGACATCGAGGTCGACCGGCACGCGCGCGAACTGCTCGAACCAATATTTGGCGACCATGCCGGCGTAGAAGCTGGTGCCGCACGCCACGATCGTGACGCGGCGGATGCCGGAGAGATCGAAATCGGGGATCGGCAGCACGATCCGCCCTTCGAAGCGCTGCAGATAGCTGCGCAGCGTCTGGGCAACCACGATCGGCTGCTCGTAGATCTCCTTCTGCATGAAGTGGCGGTGGTTGCCCTTGTCGATCAGCGCGCCGGTCACGCCCGAGATCGTCACCGGCCGCTCGACCGGCGCGTTGTCGCGATCGTACACCTGCGCGCCGTCGCGCGTGCAGACGACCCAGTCGCCCTCCTCGAGATAGGCGATCCGCTGCGTCAGCGGGGCGAGCGCGAGCGCGTCCGAGCCGAGATAGGTCTCGCCGTCGCCGTGGCCGACCACCAGCGGCGAGCCGAGCCGCGCGCCGATCAGCAGCTCGGGGTGGCTGCGAAACAGGATCGCCAGCGCGAAGGCGCCGTGGAGCCGCGGCAGCACCTCGCGCACCGCGTCCGCGGGCGCGGCACCGGCCTCGACCTTCTCGCTGATCAGGTGCGCGACCACCTCGGTGTCGGTCTCGCTGGTGAAGACGCGGCCGCGCGCGATCAGCTCGTCGCGGAGCGACTTGAAATTCTCGATGATGCCGTTGTGCACCACCGCCACCTCGTCGGTGGCGTGCGGGTGCGCGTTGTTGGTGGTGGGGCCGCCGTGGGTCGCCCAGCGCGTGTGCGCGATCCCGGTGTGGCCGGGCAGCGGCTCCGCAGCCAGTGCGCGCTGGAGGTTGATCAGCTTGCCCGAGGCGCGGCGACGCGCGATCGCGCCATTCACCACGGTGGCGATGCCGGCCGAATCATAGCCGCGATATTCGAGCCGCTTGAGCCCGTCGAGCAGGCGATCCGCCACGTCGTCATGGCCGAGGATACCGACGATACCGCACATCTTATTGGCCGCCCTTCTTCGCCTTCATCGACGCGCGGAAGCGCGCCGCCCAACCCGCGCGCTCTTCCTGCCGACCTCGTGCCAAGGCAAGTGAATCCTCCGTAACATCCCGGACAATAACGGAACCTGCCGCGACGATGGCGCCGGCCCCGATCGTCACCGGGGCGACCAAAGCCGAGTTGGAGCCGATGAACGCGCCCGCGCCGATCACCGTGCGGCTCTTGAGATAGCCGTTGTAGTTGCAGGTGATCGTGCCGGCGCCGATATTGGCCTTCGCGCCGACCTCGGCATCACCGATGTAGCTGAGGTGGTTAGCTTTGGCGCCGGCGTGGAGCACCGCGTTCTTGACCTCGACGAAATTGCCGACCTTGGCGCCCTTCTCGAGCACCGCACCCGGCCGCAGCCGCGCGTAGGGGCCGACCTCGACTCCGCTCGCCACCCTGGCGCCCTCGATATGGCTGAAGGCGTGGATCGTCGCGCCGTCCGCCACCTCGACGCCCGGCCCGAAGACGACGTTCTGCGCGATCGTGACATCCCGGCCGATAACCGTGTCGTGCGCGAACCACACCGTCTCGGGCGCGAGCAACGTCGCTCCCTCCGCCATCGCGCGCGCGCGGCGCGCTTGCTGCCACGTCGCCTCCACGGTCGCGAGTTCGGCGCGGCTGTTGACCCCCGCAACTTCGTCCGCCGCCGCCTCGATCACCGCGGCCTGTCCCGACAGCTCAACCACGTCGGTGAGGTAATATTCCCCCGCCGCATTGGCGTTGCCGAGCCGGGCCAGCAGCGCGAACAGCCGCTCGCCGCGAACCGCCATCAGCCCGGTGTTGCACAGATCGACCGCGCGCTCGGTCGCATTGGCGTCCTTGAATTCGACGATCCGCTCGAGCCGGTCGCCGCCGGGCGCGACAATCAGCCGGCCGTAGGCGCCAGGGTCGGTGGGGCGGAAGCCGAGCACCACCACGTCGGGCGAGTCCGCGGCGTGGAGCCGGTCGAGCATCGCGCGCATCGTTGCCGCGCTGACCAGCGGGACGTCGCCGTAGAGGATCAGCACGTCGCCAGAGAAGCCCGCCAGCGCCGCCTCGGCCTGCATCACCGCGTGGCCGGTGCCGAGCTGCTCGGACTGATGCGCGGTGGCGGCGCCGAGCGGCGCCACCGCCGCCTCGACCTGCTCGCGCCCGGCCCCGACCACGACGACGGTGCGCTCTGGCGCGAGCGACGCCGCACTGGCGAGCAGGTGGAGCAGCATCGGGTGTCCCGCGATGGGATGCAGCACCTTGTGCAGATCGGATTTCATCCGCGTGCCCTTGCCAGCGGCGAGGACGACGACAGCGACGGGCGGCTGGCTCGACATGACCGTGCCCTGCCACCCTTTGCTTGCCAATTCCAGTACGAGGCGGCAACGCGGCGCGCGCATGACTGACTTCCCCTTTCCAATCGTCGGGTTCGACCTCGACGGCACCCTGCTCGACACCTCGGGCGACCTCACCGCGGCGACCAACCACGCGCTCGCCTCGGTTGGGCGACCGACACTGAGCGTCGAGCAGGTCAAGCCGATGATCGGCGGCGGTGCGCGCCACATGCTGGCGCAGGGCATGGCGGCGACAGGCGGCTGCTCGGAGGAGGAGCTGGCGGTGCTGCACCGGCGGCTGCTCGACTATTACGAGGCGCATCTCACGGTCCACACCCAGCCCTACCCTCACGTGATCGAGGCGCTCGACGCGCTGGACGCGCGCGGCGTGCGGCTCGCGGTGGTGACCAACAAGCTCGAGCATCTCGCGCGTCAGGTGCTCGGCCAGCTCGGTCTGACCAGGCGCTTCGTCACGATTATCGGCGGCGATACGATGGGGCCGGGGAACGGCAAGCCGTCGCGGCAGCCGATCGACGCCATGGTGGCGCGCTGCGGCGGCGGGCGCGCGGCGTTCGTCGGTGATTCGATCTACGACATACAGGCCGCGCACGCCGCCGGGCTGCCCGCGGTGGCGTGCCGCTTCGGCTTCCTTATGCAGCCCGTCGAGGAGCTCGGCGCGGACGCGATCATCGACGGCTTCGACGACCTCATCCCCACGCTGGAGCGGCTATGACCGAGACCACCTCGCTGGCGCAGGTGCGCCCGCTGTTCCTCGTCGCGCTGATCATCGCGACCGTGGGCGCGGTGACGCTGGCGCTGATGCCGCATCCGCCGTCGCTCGGCCACGTCAGCGACAAATGGCAGCACATGTTCGCCTTCGGCACGCTCACGATCCTGTCGGTGCTGGCGTTTCCGGCGACCTCGCTGCTGCGCATCGGCGAGCGCATGTCGTTCCTCGGCGCGCTGATCGAGGTATTCCAGTCGATCCCCTCGCTCCACCGCGACTGCGACGTAATGGACTGGCTGGCCGACACGCTGATCATCGTCGCGGTGTTGTTCGTGATCGTGCTATTCCGCCGCCTTGACGCTCGCGCGCCCGGTGCCCAGCCGCGACGATCTGCGCTACACCGGCGCGCGTGATCGACGAGATCCCGCTTCGCACCTGGCTCGCGGTCGCGATCGCGGCAGCGACCGCCGCGGTCGTGCTCGCGCTCGCGGACGATTATCAGATCGCGCTCGCCGCGCTGGCGGGCTGCGCGGCGCTGGTGGTGATCATCGCCACCATCCCGGAAGAGCTGCCCGCCGACAGCGCGCCCGAGCCGACCCGCGCCGAAGTCCCTTTCGAGGCCGCGCTCGAGGCGATCGCGGAGCCTGTGCTGGTACTTCGTGCCGGACGAGTCGTGGTCGCCAACGCCGCGGCGCGCGCGTTGCTCGGCCAGCATATCCTCGGCGAGGACGCGCGCGTCGCGATCCGTCATCCCGGTGCGGCCGAACATCTCGCCGAGGGCGCCGAGCATCCGGTCGACCTGGTCGGGATCGGCACGCTCGACCAGCGCTGGCAGATGCGCGCCGCCGCGCTCGGGCCCGCGCTGCGGCTGGTCCATCTCGTCGACCAGACCGACCAATATGCCGCCGAGCGGATGCGCGTCGATTTCGTCGCCAACGCCAGCCACGAGCTGCGCACCCCGCTGGCCTCGATCCTCGGCTATGTCGAGACGCTCGCCGACGCCGCGGGCGAGGACCCCGGGCTGCGCCAGCGCTTCCTCGGCATCGTCTTCGACGAGGCGCGGCGGATGGAGCGGCTCGTCGAGGACCTGATGAGCCTGTCGCGGATCGAGGCGGAGAAGTTCCGTCTGCCGCGCGCCGAGGTCGACCTGACCGAACTGGTACAGGACGCGTGCGACTCGCTCTCCACCACCCACGGCAACCGCGGCGGCGACATCCGGCTGGAGCTGGCCGAGGACATGCCGCGCGTGATCGGCGACCAGGCGCAGCTCTCACAACTGATTCACAATCTGGTCGGCAACGCGATGAAGTACGGCCGGGCGGGCACGCCGGTGGAGGTGTCGCTGAGCGCCGTCGACCGCAACCTCTGCCTCGTCGTGGCGGATCAAGGCGAGGGCATCGCCCCTGAGCATCTGCCGCGCCTGACCGAGCGCTTCTACCGAGTCGATCCCGGCCGCAGCCGCTCGCTCGGTGGTACCGGTCTGGGCCTCGCCATTGTCAAGCATATCGTCGAGCGCCATCGTGGGCGGCTCGACATCACCAGCCAGGTCGGGGTGGGCACGCGCGTGGCCGTTACCCTTCCCGCCGCCGTACCCGCGCCGCTGGCCTGAGCGCGGCACGGCCACCGCTGTCATCAAGGCGTAACTCACGTGTCACATTGGCGGCGCCATCGCGGCGCCGTGTCGGCTGCCCGCTCGGGGGAATGATGTCGCGTCTCGTCCACGCGCTCGCGGCCAGGATGCCAGCGACGCTGCCCTACACCATGCTGGCGACGGTGGCGTGCGGCATGCTGGGCGGCTGCGTCGATCAGGCCGCTGGCGGCGCGTCGGGATCGCGCGATCAGATCCGCATCGTCGGCTCCTCCACCGTCTACCCCTTCACGACCCTGGTCGCCGAGCAGTTCCTCGCCAATACGCCGGGCGCGAAGCCGCCGGTGATCGAGTCGACCGGCACAGGCGCGGGGATGAAATTGTTCTGCGCCGGCGTCGGTGCAGCCCATCCCGACATCGAGGACGCCTCGCGACGGATGCATCGGTCCGAATATGACGCGTGCGCGCGCCACGGTGTCGGTGCGGTGCTCGAGGTACAGGTCGGCATCGACGGCATCGCCCTTGCCGAGTCGCTGCGTGGGCCGGGTCTGGCGCTGACCACGACGGACCTCTATCGCGCGCTCGCCGCGGCGCCCGGCGGACGCCGCAACACCGCGCGGCTGTGGCGCGACGTCGACCCGGCGCTGCCCGCGATCCCGATCCAGGTCTACGGGCCACCGGCGACGAGCGGGACACGCGACTCGTTCGTCGAGCTGATCATGGCGCCGGGCTGCGAGGCGGTCCAGCCCGACACGCGCGCGCTGCGCGAGCGCGCGCCCGAGCTCTTCGCCGCGCGCTGCCACCGGCTGCGCGACGACGGCGCCTATATCGACGCGGGCGAGAACGACAATCTCATCGTCCAGAAGTTGCGGGCCAACCCCGACGCGATCGGAATCTTCGGCTATGCCTATCTCGAGGAGAATGGCGGCGCGGTACGCGGCGTGACGCTCGGCGGTGTGGCGCCGAGCTACGCCACGATCGCCGACGGCAGCTATCCCGGCGCGCGGCCGCTCTACCTCTACGTCAAGAAGGCGCACCTGCGCGCCATCCCCGGGCTGCGCGCCTTTCTTCGCCAATATGGCGCCCTATGGGGCCGGCAGGGACCGCTGGTGCGACGCGGGCTGATCGCCTCGCCCGAGCCGGTGCAGCGTCGCGCCGCCGCGGTGATCGCGCAGGAGATCGCGCTCGATCCGGCGGAGTTGCGCTGATGTCGCCGCTCGCGCTCGCCTTCGTGATCGCCGCACTCGCGCTGATCGGCTGGGTCACGGCGCGCGCGCGCGCCGCGCGCTTCCGCCGCGGCACTGCTCGCCGCTTCAGCTCGCTGCCGCAGCATCATGGCTGGTTCGTCGCGATGGGCACGCTGCTGCCGGCGCTGCTGTTTCTCACGGTGTGGCATCTCACCTCACCCGCGCTGGTGACCGAGGCGGTGCTCGCCACGCCCGGTGCAGCGACGCTGCCCCCGCCCGGACTCGACCGCGCCGCCATCCTGGCGGAGGCGCGCAACCTCGCCGCCGGACGCGCCTATGGCGCGTTTCACCCGCTCTCGGAGCAGCTCGCGCCGGCCTATGCCGCGGCGCAGGCGCGCTACGACTGGATCGCCACCGCGGTGGCGCTGCTGCTAGCCTTCGTCGGCGGTGCGCTCTGCTACCTGCGCGTACGCCCCGGCTTCTCGGCGCGCACGCACGTCGAGCGCGTGATCATGGGCGCGCTTCTCGGCGCCTCGCTGATCGCGATCGTGACCACGACCGGGATCGTCGTCTCGTTGCTATTCGAGAGCGCGCGCTTCTTCCGGATCGTGCCGCTCAGCGATTTTCTGCTCGGCATGCACTGGAGTCCGCAGGCGATCGACCCGCGCGATCCCGGCGCCTCGCTCGGCGCGGTGCCCTTGTTCTGGGGTACTTTCTTCATCGGGGCGGTGATCGCGATGGCGGTGGCGATCCCGTTCGGGCTGATGAGCGCGATCTACCTGACGCAATATGCGCGACCGGCGACGCGGCGCTGGGTGAAGCCGCTGCTCGAGATCCTCGCGGGCGTGCCGACCGTCGTGTACGGCTATTTCGCGGCGCTGACGGTGGCGCCGGCGGTGCGCGACCTCGGCGTCGCGCTGGGGGTGAGCTGGGCCTCGTCCGAGAGCGCGCTCGCCGCGGGGGCGGTGATGGGCGTGATGATCATCCCCTTCGTCTCCTCCATGGCGGACGACTCGCTCTCCGCCGTGCCCGCGGCGATGCGCGACGGCAGCCTCGCGATGGGCGCGACCAGCTCGGAGACGATCCGGCAGGTGCTCCTTCCCGCCGCCCTCCCCGGCGTGGTCGGCGGCGTGCTGCTGGCGGTGAGCCGCGCGATCGGCGAGACGATGATCGTGGTGATGGCCGCGTCCGGCGTGGCGACGCTGACGCTCAACCCCTTCGCCAGTGCCACCACCGTGACCAAGCAGATCGTCGACCTGCTCACCGGCGAGGCGGCGTTCGACTCGGCCAAGACGCTCGCCGCCTTCGCCCTGGGGCTCACGCTGTTCGTCATCACCCTGCTGCTCAACGTCGTCGCGCTGATCGTGGTGCGCCGCTACCGCGAGGCCTATGAGTAAGTCGCTCGTTCCACAGGCGCCGGTGAGCGCCGCCGAGACGGCCGAACGACGCCCGACCGACTGGCGCACCGCGTCGATGCAGCGCCGCGTGCGCCAGCGCTACGCCGCCGAGCGGCGCTTCCGCCTGCTCGGGCTCGCCGCGGTGGTCGCCTCGGCCGCCTTCCTGCTGTTCCTGCTCGCGTCCATGCTGGCGCGCGGTGCCGGCGGCTTCGTCGAGACGCGGATCGCGCTGCCGCTCGACCTCGCGCGCGCCGGGCTGAACGTCACGCCGGCGCAACTTCGCGGCCCGCGCGCCGATCTCGCGCTCGCCGGGGCCGGCTTGGAGCGAGCGGTCGACACGGCCGCCGAGACCGCCTTCCCGCGTGACGGCGGCGCGGCGCTGCTGTCCGACGCGGCGTGGCTGCGCGTGCGCGAGGCGGTCAAACGCGACCCCAGCCTGCTGAGTCGCCGCGCGACCATCGACGTACCCGTCACCTCGCGGCTCGACATCGCTTTCAAGGGCGGCGGCTCGCGTGCTGACCGGGCAATCGCCCGATCACTCGCGCCACGTCTCTCGCGCGGGCTCAACCACGACTTCCTCGGCGGCGCCGACTCGACCGACCCGACCCGCGCGGGTATCTGGGGCGCGCTCAAAGGCTCGCTGCTGACGATGCTGGTGACCTTGCTGCTCGCCTTCCCGATCGGCGTGTTCTCGGCGCTCTACCTCGAGGAATATGCGCCGCGGAACCGCTGGACCGACCTGATCGAGGTATCGATCAACAACCTCGCCGCGGTGCCCTCGATCATCTTCGGACTGCTCGGGCTCGCCGTGTTCCTCGGCACGTTCCACATGCCGCGCTCGGCCGCGCTGGTCGGCGGGTTGACGCTCGCGCTGATGACCACCCCGGTGATCGTGATCGCGGCGCGCAACGCGATCGGCTCGGTGCCGCCCTCGATCCGCGACGCCGCGCGCGCGCTGGGCGCCTCGCCGGTGCAGGTGGTGTTCCACCACGTACTGCCGCTGGCGCTGCCCGGCATCCTCACCGGCACCATCATCGGCATGGCGCGCGCGCTGGGCGAGACCGCGCCGCTGCTGATGATCGGCATGCGCGCTTTCATCGCCGCCCCGCCCCAGCGGCTGACCGATCCGGCGACGGTGCTGCCGGTGCAAATCTTCCTGTGGTCCGACGACGTGCAGGCCGGTTTCGTCGAGAAGACTTCGGCCGCGATCATCGTGCTACTCGTCTTCCTGCTGGCGATGAACGGCCTCGCCATCTACCTTCGCAACCGTTTCGAGACCCGCTGGTGATGAGCAACGCCCCGCCCAAGATGACCGCGAGCGGCGTCGACGTCTTCTACGGCGCGAAGCAGGCGATCCGCGACGTCAGCATCGACGTGCGCCAGGAGGACGTCACCGCCTTCATCGGACCGTCGGGCTGCGGCAAGTCGACCTTCCTGCGCACGCTCAACCGCATGAACGACACCATCCCAGGCGCGCGTGTCTCGGGCGACATCCGGCTCGACGGCGAAGACGTCTACGCCAAGGCGATGGACGTGGTACAGTTGCGCGCGCGCGTCGGCATGGTGTTCCAGAAACCCAATCCCTTCCCCAAGTCGATCTTCGAGAATGTCGCCTACGGCCCGCGGATCCATGGGCTGGCGCGCTCCAAGGCGGATCTCGCGCAGATCGTCGAGCGCTCGCTCACCCGCGCCGGCCTGTGGAACGAGGTCAAGGACCGGCTCGGCGACTCGGGTACGGCACTGTCGGGCGGGCAGCAGCAAAGGCTGTGCATCGCGCGCGCGATCGCGGTCGACCCCGAGGTGATCCTGATGGACGAGCCGTGCAGCGCGCTCGATCCCGTCGCCACCGCGCGGATCGAGGAGCTGATCCACGACCTGCGCGGGCGCTACGCCATCGTGATCGTCACCCACAACATGCAGCAGGCGGCGCGGGTGAGCCAGCGCACCGCCTTCTTCCACCTCGGCCAGTTGGTCGAATATGGCGACACGTCCGACATCTTCACCAACCCGCGGGAGGAACGGACGAAGGATTATATCACCGGGCGCTACGGCTGAGAGACGGGACGGGACGGATGGCGAACAGCCAGGAACATACGGTCAAGGCCTTCGACCAGGACATCGGCCAGCTGCGCGGGTTGATCTCGCAGATGGGCGGGCTGGCGGAGCGCGCGATCGCGGAGGCGATGGTGGCGCTGCAGCGCGGCGACGCCGAGCAGGCCGCGCGCGTGGCGGCGGGCGATCGCCAGATCGACGCGCTGGAGGCGGAGGTGGAGCGCACCGCGGTGCGGATCATCGCACTGCGCGCGCCGATGGCGGACGACCTGCGCGAGGTGGTCGCCGCGCTCAAGATCGCCGGCGTGGTCGAGCGCATCGCCGATTATGCCAAGAACATCGCGCGTCGCGTGCCCCAGATCGAGAGCGAGCATCGCATCGATCCGATCTCCACCCTTCCCGCGATGGCGAAGATGGCGTCCGGGATGGTCCACAACGTGCTCGATGCCTTCGCCGCGCGCGATCCCGATCAGGCGTTGGCGGTGTGCGAGAGCGACCGCGCGCTGGACGATTTCTATGACAGCATCTTCCGCACGCTCGTGACCTACATGGTCGAGAACCCGAAGACGATCAGCCAGTGCGCGCACCTGCTGTTCGTCGCCAAGAACCTGGAGCGGATCGGGGATCACGCCACCAATGTGGCGGAGATGGTCTATTTCGCGGCAACGGGAACGCGATTGACCGAGCGCGACAAGCTTCATCACGGGGGTACCATCTGATGGCCAAGGCCCGCATGCTGCTGGTGGAGGACGACGCCAGCCTCGCCGAACTGCTCGTGTGGCATTTCACGCGCGAGCATTTCGCCGTCCAGCACACGATCGACGGTGAGGAAGCCCTGCTGATGGCGAGGGAGACCCCGCCGGACATCGTGCTGCTCGACTGGATGGTCGAGGGCATCTCGGGGATCGAGGTGTGCCGGCGCCTGCGCCGCGCCGCCGAGACGCAGAATGTGCCGATCATCATGCTCACCGCGCGCGGCGAGGAGGAGGACCGGGTCCGCGGGCTGGAGACCGGCGCCGACGATTACGTCACCAAGCCCTTCTCGCCGCGCGAGCTGGTGGCGCGTGTCGGCGCGGTGCTGCGTCGCGTCCGCCCGGCGCTAGCGGGCGAGCAGCTCACCTACGCCGACCTCGAGATGGACACGGTCGGCCACAAGGTGCGCCGGGGCGGCGAGGTGGTCGCGCTCGGGCCGACCGAGTTCCGGCTGCTCAAGCACTTCCTCGAGCATCCCGGCCATGTCTTCTCGCGCGAGCGGCTGCTCGACAGCGTCTGGGGGCACGACAGCGACATCGAGAGCCGCACCGTCGACGTTCACATCCGCCGCCTGCGCAAGGCGATCAACGAGGGCGGACGGCCGGACATCATTCGCACGGTGCGCTCGGCCGGCTATGCGCTAGATACGGGACATTGAGGCTTAACTACAGGTAGTTAAATTGAGAGGCGCCCGTGCTCCTGCGAAGGCAGGAGCCGAGGGAGGCGGGGCGCTACACCCTTGGCGCTGGGATCCCGCGTTCGCGGGAACACGACATCACGGGCGTATCGTCGCCGCCTCTTCTTCGGTGCGCCGGCGCAACGATGGACCTTTTCTCGCCGCCAGTTCGTTGGCCGACCCGCGTGACTTTACGCGTTTCTGACCGAACGCACGGCAGGAGAGAGAACATGAAGACGATCCTTCTGGCAGCAGCCGCCGTAATCGCCATCCCGACGATGGCGATCGCGCAGGACACTCCGCAGCAGACGCCGCAGACCGGCACGATGCAGCCCGACACCACCACCGCGCCCGACGCCACCGCGCCGGCTGACGCGGCCCCGGCGCCCTCGGCCGACACCACCGCCGATCCGGCGATGAGCCAGCAGCAGGCGCCGATGCAGAGCGCGCCCTCGACCGGTGACGCCGCGACGCCGCCGTCGGCCAGCCCCGCCTCGCCGCAGCCCGCCGCGGGGGGCGCGATGGGCACCGAAACCGCGGGCGGCTACCAGCCGTCGCAGCCGGCGCTGTCCGGTACGCCGCAGCCCGGCGCGACCGTGCGCTTCCAGCCCGCGCCGTCGCCCGATCAGGCCTATCCGGCGCCCGCAGCCAAGTCGGAGTACCCGGTCTGCAAGAAGGGCCAGTATGACGGCTGCATGCAGGCGAGCGACGCCGGCGGCAAGAAGCGCGCGCGCGCGCGTCGTCGCTGACGGGACAGGACGGGCTTCTCGCCCGTCCCGCACCTGATTAGGAAAGGCGCTCCATCGCACGAGGGGGCGCCTTTCTCATGTCCATTCGCTTCGACGACCGCGTCGCCATCGTCACCGGCGCCGGCGGCGGACTGGGGCGGCACTATGCGCTCGAACTGGCGCGACGCGGTGCGCGCGTCGTCGTCAACGATCTCGGCGGCGACCGCTCGGGCCAGGGCGGCTCCGACGCGGCGGAGGCGGTGGTCGAGGAGATCCGCGCCGCGGGCGGCGAGGCGTTCGCCAACGGCGCCAGCGTGACTGATATGACCGCGATGGAAGAGATGGTCGCCCGCGCCTGCGAAGCCTGGGGCGGCGTCCATGTTCTGATCAACAACGCCGGCGTGCTGCGCGACCGCACCTTCGCGAAAATGACGCCGGAGGATTTCGCGTTCGTCGTCGACGTCCACCTGATCGGCTCGGCGAACGCCACCAAGGCTTGTTGGGAGACCTTCCGCGAGCAGCACTACGGCCGCGTGCTGATGACTGCTTCGTCATCGGGCCTGTTCGGCAATTTCGGTCAGGCGAATTACGGCGCCGCCAAACTGGGTCTCGTCGGGCTGGCGCGCACGCTTCACCTCGAGGGCGCGCGCTACGGCATTCGCGTCAATACGATCGCGCCGGTGGCCGGCACGCGGATGACGGAGGAGCTGTTCCCGGCCGAGGCCTATGCCGCCTTCGCGCCCGAGAAGGTCGCGCCGGCCGCGCTGTTCCTCGTCAGCGAGGAGGCGCCGAGCAACCAGATCGTCGGTGCCGGCGCCGGCGTGTTCCAGGCGAGCCAGATCACGCTCACGCCGGGCGTGCTGCTCGAGGGTGAGGCGCTCTCACCGGAGGGCGTCGCGGCGCACTGGTCGGCGATAACCGACCGCACCGGCGAGACCGTGCCCGAGTCGGGCGCCGCGCAGGCGATGCTGATCGGCGCAAAACTTTCTAAGGGTTGAGCGACCGACCCGATCGGGTCACACCGCGGGTTGCGCACCGTTGATCCGACCGCGACAATAACTTCCATGTACAGCGACAGCGACCTCGATCAGGCGGTGACCGCGGGCGTGCTTCCGCCGCAGCTTGCCGCCGACTTCCGCCACTATGTCGCCGCCCAGCGTGCGGCCCCGGCGGCCGACGAGGAGCATTTTCGCTTCCTGACCGGCTTCAACGACATCTTCGTCACCATCGCGATCACGTTGCTGCTCGTCGCGGTGGCGCAGCTCGGCGGGCTAGTGGCTCCCGCGGCGGGCGCGGCGGCGATCGTTGCCACCTCCTGGGTGCTCGCACTCTATTTCACCGCGCGTCGGCGCATGGCACTGCCCAGCATCGTGCTGCTGCTGACCTTCGTCGGCGGCGTCGCGGCTGCGGTGGTCGCGATCCCGGCGCCGCACGCCATCCTGATCGACGACCGGTCGAGTGCCACCGCGGTCAGTGCTGCGGCTGGCCTAGCCGCGCTCGGGGCTTGGGCGCATTGGCGACGGTTTCGCGTGCCCATCACCCCCGCGGCCGGCGCCGCCGCGTCGGTCGGCCTCGTCATCAGCCTGATCGTGGCGGCGGTACCGACCGCCCGGCCGCTCGTCTGGGCGATGCTCCTCGTCGGCGGACTGGCCGTGTTCGCCTATGCGATGCGGTGGGACATGAGCGACCCGCGGCGCGAGACGCGGCGAGCCGACGTCGCTTTCTGGCTCCACCTCGTCGCCGCGCCGATGATCGCGCATCCCGTCTTCCAGCTGCTCGGCGTGTTCGAAGATAAGCTGGCACTCGGCACCGCGATCGTCGTGCTGCTGCTCTACCTGGTCTTCGCGCTGGTGGCCGTGGCGGTAGACCGTCGCGCCCTGTTGGTGTCGAGCCTGGTCTATGTGCTCTACGCGATGTCGGCGCTGATCCGCACCACTGGAGCGGTGGAACTCTCCGCCGCGCTCACCGCGCTGGTCATCGGCGCCGCGCTGCTGTCGCTGTCCGCCTTCTGGCAAGGGATCCGCGCGCGTCTGGTCCTGCGACTGGGCGCGCTCGGCCGGCGACTGCCCCCGATCGCCGCGGCGATCTGACGTCAGGGGCGCGGCTGGCAGCGATCCGGCCGCTCGGTCGACTTACTCTTCGACCAGCTTCATCAGCCGCCGCTCGACCGGGGCGAGTACCGGGCCGAGCTCATGGCCGCGCCGGACCACCTGCCCCGCCTCACCCACCAGCGCCCACATGCCCTGACGCTGGCGCAGCGCGGGGCGCTTCTCGATACGGAACTCGGGACGCTCGGCGGTGCGGCGGAAGGCGCTGAACACCGCGGCGTCGCGACCAAGGTCGATCGCATAGTCACGCCAGTGACCGGCCGCCACCATGCGGCCATAAAGATCGAGGATGCGGTTGAGCTCGAGCCGCTCGAAGCCGACCTGGATCGGCCGCGCGCCGCCCGGGAAGGGTGTGACGATCCCCATCAGGCGCGATCGCGCTCCGGCTGGTCGCCGCGCTCGGCGATCAGCGAATCGAGCCGCTTCTTCATCGCCTCCAGCTCGCACCGCAGGATCTCGACCTTCTGCGTCGCGGGATCGAACACCTCGCTGCACGGCGTTCCATAAGGCACGAAGCGCGGCTCGGGTGCGGCGCCCCCTTCGACCATCGTCGGCCGTGCCGGGATCCCGACCATCACCGCGCCCGCGGGAACGTCCCGCGTCACCACCGCGTTCGCGCCGACCCTGGCGCGCGGGCCGACCAGGATCGGCCCGAGCACCTGCGCGCCCGAGCCGATGATGGCGCCATCGGCAATGGTCGGGTGGCGCTTGCCCGCGACACCGTTGTCGGGGCTGGTGCCGCCCAGCGTCACGCACTGGTAGATGGTGACGTCGTCGCCGATCTCGGCGGTCTCACCGATCACCACGAAGCCATGGTCGATGAAGAAGCGCCGCCCGATCTTGGCGCCGGGATGAATGTCGATCGCGGTGAGCAGCCGCGAGACATGGTTTACCACGCGCGCGCCGAGGAACCAGCGGCGGCGATAGAGCCGGTGGGCGACGCGGTGGAAGCCGAGCGCCCAGACTCCCGGGTAGGTGAGGATCTCCAGCCGCGAGTGTGGGGCGGGATCGCGCGCGCGGATCGAGTCGAGATATTCGTTCAGTCGCGCCATCCGTGTCCCCGCCGGCTCCCCTTAGGCGCCGGCGGCGCCGACGCTCGATCATGGTTGTCGCCTACAGATAAGGCGAACGCGCGGCGGTTTCCATAAGCACCGCCTGGGTGCCGGAAACTCGAATTTCCTATCGCGGTTGTAGATGATCGCCCAAGCCCTTAGCATCGGGCTCGCGGCGGGCGCGATCAGGAAGGTGCATGCAGTTACTCTCTCAGCTGGACGTCGCCGGCCTGCTTCCGTTCATCGCCGTCGGTTTCGGTGCCCAGCTCGTCGACGGCGCGCTCGGCATGGCCTTCGGCGTGATCTGCAACACCTTGCTGGTGGCGGTGATGGGCGTGGCGCCCGCGCGCGCCTCGGCCAACGTCCATATCGTCGAGACCTTCACCACCGCGGTGTCGGGGATCAGCCACGCCTTGCACGGCAACATCGACCGTAGGCTGTTCCTGCGCCTGCTGATCCCGGGTGTGATCGGCGGGGTCACTGGTGCCTATCTGCTCACCAACCTCGACGGCAACACGGTCAAGCCCTTCGTGCTCGGCTATCTCATCGCGGTAGGCGTCTACCTGCTGATCCGCGGGCTGCTCTTCCCGCCCAAGGTGAGCAAGCCCAAGGTGGTCGAGCCGCTCGGACTAATCGGCGGCTTTATGGACGCCGCAGGCGGCGGCGGTTGGGGACCGATCGTCACCTCCAACCTGCTCGTCCAGGGCGTCGAACCCCGCAAGGTGGTCGGCACGGTCAGCGCGGTGGAGTTCTTCCTCACCACGATCGTCTCTGCGACCTTCATCTATCATCTCGGCGTGAAGGACTTCGCCACCGCCACGATCGGCCTGCTGATCGGGGGCGTCGTCGCCGCGCCGTTCGGCGCCCTGTTCGCCAAGCGCATACCGATGAAGTTGATGCTGGTGCTGGTCGGTGCGGTGCTGACGATCACCAGCACCTACGGCTTCGTGCGCGCGGTGCTGATGTGACCTCGCTGCCCCGGCGCGTCCGCCGCGCCGGGGCGTCGGCTCATGCGCTGACCGCGTGGACCGTGGCGACCGCCTTCATCACCGAGGCGACGCGCACCGCGGACTGGATCACCTCGGCGGTAATGCCCGCCTTCTTGAGCACCTGCTCATGGCTGTCGATGCACATGCCGCAGCCGTTCATCGCGCTGACCGCCAGGCTGAACAGCTCGAAATCGACCTTGTCGATGCCGGGCGCCGCGATCACGTTCATGCGCAGCTTGGCGGGCATGCGCTGGTACTCGTCGTTCCCGGCGAGGTGCGTGAAGCGATAATAGACGTTGTTCATCGCCATCACCGCCGCCGCGGCGCGCGCCGCATTGGCCGCCTCGGGCGAGAGCTTGTCGGCCACCTCGGCCTCGGTCGCCTCGACCAGCGGCTTGTGCCCCGAACCGTGCGCGCAGGCGAGCAGCAGACCGTATTTGCGCTGGTCGTTAAGCACCGTCTCGTTGAGCAAGGAACCGACGTTGAGCCGGATGTCCTTGGCGAAGTCGGGCAAGGTGCCCGCGAATTCCTTGAGTGCCATGTCTCTCTCTCGGACGTGAGTCGCCCCGGCGCGACCGGCCCTCGCGAGGTCGCGAGGGGTCAGCCGCCGCCGGGGCGACGGGTAGATGAAGGAGGCGGGACGCGCGGCCCCGCTCCCGGATCGATCAGGCCGCGACCTGGAGGACGTTGTCGCCCTTGTTCCAGTTGCACGGGCACAGCTCGTCGGTCTGCAGCGCGTCGAGCACGCGCAGCGTCTCGGCCGGGTTACGGCCGACGTTGAGGCCGTTGACCTGCACCGCCTGGATCACGTTGTCCGGATCAACGATGAAGGTGGCGCGGAACGCGACATGCTCGTTCTTGTCGACGATGCCGAGCGCGTCGGCCAGCTTGCGGCCGTTGTCCGCCAGCCACGGGAAGTCGGCCGCGGCGAGGTCCGGGTCCGACTTGCGCCACGCCAGATGGACGTGCGCGGTGTCGGTCGAGGCGCCGATCAGCACCGCGTCGCGGTCCTCGAAGTCGCCCTTGATCTGGCTGTAGCCGACGATCTCGGTCGGGCACACGAAGGTGAAGTCTTTCGGCCAGTAGAACAGCACCTTCCACTTGCCCGGATAGGCGGTGGTGAGGTCGAGCGTCTCGCCGGCGGGCAAAGCGCCGGTGCCCTGCTGGACGGGAACGGTGATGGCGGGGAACTGATCGCCGATGGTCAGCATGGAAGCCTCCTGATGGAAATATGGGCTTCAGCCATCCTCTCGCGCGCGGGCGGTGGGCCGCCTCTCGTCGACGCGGCACTAAAAGGGTTCGCGTGATCGATCAAGTCGGTTATTACGAAGGCGTTGATCGACAGAGGCGATGAATGGCGGCCATATACCTACCCACGTTGAAGCAGTTGCAGTATCTTGTGGCGCTCAAGGATCACGGACATTTCGGCCGCGCCGCGGAGGCGTGCTTCGTCACCCAGTCGACTTTGTCGGCAGGACTGCGCGAGCTAGAGACGCTGATCGGTGTCACGCTGGTGGAGCGCACCCGCCGGGTCGTCCGCTTCACTCCACTGGGCGAGCAGATCGCGACCAAGGCGCGAACGGTGTTGCGCGAGGCGGAGGAACTCGGCGACATGGCGCGGGCCGCGGGGCGGCCGCTGTCGGGCGAGATGCGGATGAGCGTGATCCCGACGATCGCGCCCTTCCTGCTGCCGCGCGTGCTGCCGCGGCTGCGACGCGACTATCCCGACCTCAAGCTGTTCCTGCGTGAGGAGCCGAGCGGCCCGGCGTGCGAGGCGCTCCACAACGGCCGCACCGACTGCGTGCTGCTGGCGCTGCCCTATGCCTGCGGCGAGGTGACGACGCTGCCGCTGTTCGACGATCACCTGTTCCTCGCCTTTCCCGAGGGCGAGATGCCCGCCACACCGGCGGCGGTGAGCCCGGCCGAGATCGACGAGACCCGGCTGCTGCTGCTCGAGGACGGCCACTGTCTCAAGGACCATGCGCTGGCGGCGTGCAACCGCGCCGAGCTGCGCGCCGAGGCGACGATGCTGGGCACCTCGCTCCACACGATGGTGCAGATGGTCGACAACGGGCTGGGCGTAACGATGCTGCCCAAAATCGCGCTCGACGCTGGCATCCTGGAGCATACCAACGTCGCCGCGCGCCCACTCGACGCGGCGCATCCGGTGCGCACGCTGGCACTGGTGTGGCGCCGTGCCTCGCCGCGCGAGCGCGACTTCCAGCTGCTCGGCGAGGTGCTGAAAGCAGCGGGCTGAGCGGGCGGGTGTCGAACGTCGCCCGTCCACGTCCGCGTCATCCTGGACTTGTTCCAGGATCCACGGTGCCACGCATCCAACGGCCGTGGCGTGTGCGGAACGGTGGATACTGAGACAAGCTCAGGATGACGCCGCCCGAATGGGTTGAAGCGAATTCGCCTGTCCCATTTCACGACCGGAACGGATCGAACGGCGGATTGACCGCCCGCGGGCCGAGGCGCAGCCTCTCGGATCCGGAGCTCGCCGATGGTCGGGCAAGATGGCCGCCACGGCACTCCAGGTTGGAGGGTTGTCGCATGGCTTATGCAGACCGGGTCCCCAGTTCGAGACGCGTCACCACCCTCGCCGCGGTTGCTGCGATCCATGGCCTGATCGGCTATGTGTTCGTCAGCGGCATGGCGGCGAGCTTCGTGACGACGGTGACGACCGAACTGACGATCCGCAACATCCCGGCGGAGACGCCGCCGCCACCTGATCCGGCGCCGCAGCCGACGCAGATCGCGTCCAAGCAGCAGCCTATTCAGACGATCGTCACGCCCGAGCCGGTCGTGCCGACCACCACCGACACGTCCTTCACGGTCGAGCCTGTCACCCCGATCATCCCGATCACGCCGATCATCGGCGGTGGCAGCGGCACCGTGGAGATCACCCCGCCCCCGCCACCGCTGAGCAAGGCGAGCGGCGTCCGCGCGAGAGGCGATCGCACGCGGTGGATCTCGACCGAGGACTATCCGCCCTCCGCGATCCGCGCCGGCGAGCAGGGCGTGGTCGCGATCGCGGTCCAGGTCGACGCCGCGGGCAAGGTCACCGGGTGCAGCGTCACCGCGTCGAGCGGACATGACGCGCTCGATCAGGCGACGTGCCGGCTCTACCAGCGCCGCGGCCGCTTCACCGCGGCCCTCGACGATACCGGAACGCCGATCGCGGCGACTTACATCGACCGCGTCCATTGGGTGTTACCGCGCTGAGGCGAGCGGAAACTCGTGTCCCGGCGGAGGCCGGGGCCCAGCTGGGAAGGCGGGAGTGGGTCTCGCTACCGTCGCCCGACTGGGCCCCGGCCTTCGCCGGGCACAGTAGAGCGGAGACAGGTTCTACTCCCAGCGCGCCGCCGCCTCCCCGTCGCCGTCACGCGCTTCGACCCAGCGCGAAGCGCCGTTCACCGTCTCGCGCTTCCAGAAGGGCGCGTCGGTCTTGAGCCGGTCGATGAGGTAGGCACACGCCTCCAGCGCCGCGCACCGGTGGGGGGCACAGGTGCCGACGAAGACGATCCGCTCGCCCGGCGCCATCGCGCCGACGCGGTGGACGATCGTCGCCGCGGTGAGCGACCAGCGCGCGCTCGCCGCGGCGGCCAGTCGCTCGAGCGCGGTCTCGGTCGCCCCCGGATAGTGTTCCAGCTCGAGCGTCGCGACCCCGTCGTCGCCGCGCACCAGCCCGGTGAAGCTCGCCACCGCGCCGTCGCGCTCGAGCACCTCAAGCTCCGCCGCGACGTCGATCACGGCGGGCGAGACGGCGACGCGGATCACCCGCCCGTCACCGGCGGGAAGATCGCCACCTCGCGCGCGCCCGCGATCGACGCGTCGAGCGGCACGAACGCCTGGTCGACCGCGGCGCGCAGCCGCGCCGGCTCGGCGAAGGCGGCGGCGTGACGCTCGCTCGCGGCGGCGAGCCAGGCGACCAGCTCGGCGACCGTTGTCACCGACGATGGGGGCGCCACCTCCTCCTCGCCGACGCCGACGCGCTCGCGCACCCAGGCGAAATACAAGAGCCGCACCGCGCTCAATCCATGTGCCGCAGACCGACGCGGAGGTAGTCCCACCCCGTCACGATCGTCAGCGCCGCGGCGCCCCACAGGCTGGCGAGCCCGACCTGGTGGACCCACACCGCCGCGGGCACCGCGCCCGAGAGGATCAAGGCGCCGAGCGACACCAGCTGGAGCGTCGTCTTCCACTTGGCCAGCCGCGACACCGGCAGCGATACCTGCAGGCCGGCGAGGAACTCGCGGAGTCCGCTCACCGCGATCTCGCGCAGCAGGATCACCAGCGCGGCGATTATATGGACGCCGGTGATCACCGCGACGTCGTCGTGGCGCGTCCCGACCAGCATCAGGATCACCGCGGCGACCATGATCTTGTCCGCGATCGGGTCGAGGAACACGCCCAGCTTCGAGACGGTGCCCTGCGCGCGCGCCAGGTATCCGTCGAAATAGTCGGTGATCCCCATCAGGCAGTAGAGGCAGAAGGCGATCGCGAATCCGGCCTGCCAGCTCGGCCACCAGAGGAAGGCGACCAGCAGCGGCACCATGACGATCCGCGACAGCGTCAGGAGATTGGGCAGCGACAGCATCGCCCGCCGACGTGGACCGCGCGCGCCCGCGGCGCAACCCGCGCCCGCGAAAAACAGCGTTTGGAACGCGCGCACCCAGGGGCTATGGCCGCGCCACGTACCAACTATCTGAAGGGCATGGTCCCGCGTCATGATCAATGCCCTCGGGCTGCTCAAGCGGCGGCGCTTCCTGCCGCTGTTCACCACCCAATTCCTCGGCGCCTTCAACGACAATCTGTTCAAGACCTCGATGGTGCTGTTCGCCACCTACGAGATCTTCGCCGACGAGACGCAGGAGAGCTTCTTTAACGCGCTGAGCGCCGCGCTCTTCATCCTGCCCTTCTTCCTGCTCTCGGCGCTCGCCGGGCAGCTCGCCGACACGATGGACAAGGCGCGGATCATCCGGATCGTCAAGACGGTGGAGATCGCGATCATGGCGGTCGGCACCGCCGGACTGATGCTGGCACGCACCGGCGCGGTGACGTTCCCGCTGGTGCTCATGCTCACCGCGGTGACCGGGTTGGGCGTCCACTCGACCTTCTTCGGCCCGATCAAATACGCCATCCTGCCGCAGCATCTTGACGAGGACGACGTGCTCGGCGGCACCGGGCTGGTCGAGGCCGGGACCTATCTCTCGATCCTGCTCGGTACGATCGTGGCGGGCTTCGTCTATCGCTCCACGACGCTGGTGGCGGCACTGACGATCGCGGTGGCGCTGCTCGGCTGGCTCACCGCGCGCGCCGTGCCGCCGGCGCCGCGGCTCGGGCCCAAGCTGGCGGTGGACTTGAACCCGTTCCGCGCCTCCTGGCGCCTGATCGCGGGGACGATGCACATCCCGCGGCTGTTCCTGGCGATCTGCGCGATCAGCTTCTTCTGGACGATCGGTTCGGTGCTGATCATCGTCTTCCCGCCGCTGGTGAAGAATGTACTGACCGCGGACGCGAGCGTCGCCAGCCTGGTGCTGGCGGTCTTCTCGGTCGGGGTCGCGATCGGATCGGTGGTGATCAATCTGCTGCTGCGCGGGCAGATCTCGGCGCGCTACTCGCCCGCCTCGGTGATCGCGATGGGCGTGGCGGTGCTCGCCTTCCGCTGGGTGGTGGGGCTGTGGACGCCGGCGGCGCCGGGGCATCTGTTCGACATGGTCGGCTTCCTGCACCAGCCGCACGCCGCGCTGGTGCTGCTGGCGCTGCTCGGCGTCGCGATCTTCGGCGGCATGTTCGTCGTGCCGCTCTATGCCTTTCTCACCACCACGGTGACCAAGGACCATACTGCGCGCACCGTGGCGGCGAACAACGTCGTCAACGCCGGCGCGATGACGATCGGCTCGATCGTGGTGGCGGCGATCACCGCCATGGGCGTTACGCCGGCGCAGCTGCTGCTGGTGGTGGCGGGCATGTGCGTGGTCTCCGCCTGGATCGCGCAGCGACTGCACCGCGCCTGCGACTGACGGGCGCGCGGATCCATCGGGACCCAACGTTCGCTCCAGCCGTGACTTGACGCGAAGATATCCTCGCAAGTTGTTGATTTGACGCAAGGAATGACTCAAGCCAGTGGCCGGGAAGTGAGGTCTGCCGGGCGCGCGAATGTTGCGAATGTTGAGTCGCTGGCGCGGATCGTACGAATGTTGAGTCGCGCCAGGACGCGCGCGCGGGGCTAGCTGAGATATGGTGCCGGCGTGTGTCGTCGCGCGCGACCGCCGGGGATGAGACAGAGCGCGGCCGAGCCTCGTGCCAGAGCGCATGCGTGTAGGACAGCGGCGATGATCGGGCGCTGGTTCGGGCTGCGGGCCAGGTCGCGCGGCAGCACTTCTTCTACCGCCGTCATCCTCAACTCGCTTCAGGATTCACTTCCCCCGCGCGGGCCGAACCATCAGCTCCTGCGGCGCAGGGCATCCTGAAACGAGATCAGGATGACGGCGGTGTGAGAAGAGCCTTCGCCGAACTCGGATCAGGGAAGCGCATGCGCCAGGCGCCACGCCGTGCCAAGAAGCGCGGCCGTCGCGTCGCGATCAGGCGATCAGCGTATAGAAGCAGGTGAAGAAGGCCGAGAAGCTCAGCAGGAACAGCTTCGCGTCCTCGCGTGTGCGCGACGGCGGCGCGGCGACGAGCGGAGGGGGCGGCGGCAGCGACCGACGGAACGGGTGGCGGGCGCCTTCATTGGTGAGGACGAGTCTGCGATCCATGACTATGCTTTAACGTGATTTTTACTTTTTGGACCATGTTCCCCATGCCGCGCGCGCTTCCCGCCGCGGGACAGCAGCGACAGGAGAGACGACCGATGCCGCTCTACGCCTTCAAGGGACAGCAACCGACACTCGCCGCGCGCGCCTGGGTGGCACCGAGCGCCGACGTGATCGGCGCGGTGCGGCTGGGTGAGGATGTCGGCGTGTGGTTCGGCGCGACGATCCGCGGCGACAATACCGACATCGTGATCGGCGCGCGCAGCAACGTGCAGGAGGGCTCCACGCTCCACTCCGATCCCGGCGCGCCGCTGACGATCGGGGCCGACTGCACGATCGGCCATCGCGCCATCCTGCACGGCTGCACCCTGGGCGAGCGCGTGCTGATCGGCATGGGCGCGATCGTGCTCAACCGCGCGGTGATCGGCGACGACTGCCTCGTCGGCGCGGGCGCGCTGGTGACCGAGGGCAAGGTCTTCCCGCCGCGCAGCCTGATCATCGGCAGCCCCGCGCGCGCGGTGCGCGAGCTCGACGACGCCGCGGTGGCGGCGCTGCGCGCTTCGGCGGCGCATTACGTCGAGAACGCGCACGCCGCCGCGGCGACGCTGGAGCGGATCGACGCGGCGCCGACCGGTTGACGTGGCGTCAGCCTTGCCAGCGCCGAGGCGCCTCCACATAACCCCGATCATGTCGACACCGCCGCTCCTGTCCCGCCTCCGGCTGCCGATCATCGGCTCGCCGATGTTCATCATATCGGGACCGGAGCTCGTCATCGCGCAATGCAAGGCCGGGATCGTCGGGTCCTTTCCCGCGCTCAACGCGCGCCCCGAGGCGCTGCTCGACGAGTGGCTCCACCAGATCACCGAGGAGCTGGCGGCGCACAATCGCGCGCATCCCGACCGGCCGGCGGCGCCGTTCGCGGTCAACCAGATCGTCCACCGCTCGAACGACCGGCTCGAGCGCGACCTCGCGGTCTGCGCCAAGTGGCAGGTGCCGATCACGATCACCTCGCTCGGCGCGCGCGAGGACCTCAACCACGCGGTCCACGCCTGGGGCGGGATCACGCTGCACGACGTGATCGACGACCGCTACGCCCGCAAGGCGATCGAGAAAGGCGCCGACGGACTGATCGCGGTCGCCGCCGGCGCCGGCGGCCACGCGGGCAAGCTCTCGCCCTTCGCGCTGGTGCAGGAGATCCGCGCCTGGTTCGACGGCCCGCTGGCGCTGTCGGGCGCGATCGCCACGGGCGACGCGGTGCTGGCGGCACAGGCGATGGGGGCGGACTTCGCCTATATCGGCTCGGCCTTCATCGCCACCGAGGAGGCGCGCGCCGACGCGCGCTACAAGCAGGGCATCGTCGACGGCGGCGCGGCCGACATCGTCTACACCGACCTCTTCACGGGCGTGCACGGCAATTACCTGCGCGGCTCGATCACCGCGGCCGGGCTCGATCCCGACAACCTGCCGCAGGGCGACTATCGCACGATGGACTTCGGCTCGGCCGCGGGGAACGAGGGCGGCGCGAAGGCCAAGGCGTGGCGCGACATCTGGGGCTCGGGCCAGGGCATCGGCGCAGTCGACCGGGTCGAGCCGGTGGCCGAGCGGGTGGAGCGTATCGCGCGCGAATATGCGGCGGCGCGGGCGCGGATCGCGGCGTGAGGTACGCGACGAGGTAGCGCGGGCGACTCCGCCGGACAGCGGCGCGCGAGCAGCGTGTCCGTCGTGGTGCCTTACCGCATCACGTCCTCCGTCATTCCCGCGAAGGCGGGAATCCAGACGCGCAGGTCCTCGTTGGAACCGCGACGTCAGCGTGTCTGGATCTCCGCCTGCGCGGGGATGACGGCAGCGCGGGCGCGGCGAAGATCGAGGGAAGCCGGATGTATCTCCTCCGTCTGAGTGCGGTCCAGTCGCTCTCAGAACGACTTTCGCCCCCCACCCTCAGAACGCGGTCGCGAGCCGATCGAGCATCGAGCGCGCCGGGCTCGCCGACGGCTGTTCCGCCAGCTGCGCGCGGTCGAGCCGGGCGACGCGGCGGTGCAACTCACTGCTCGCCGCGATCATCGCGCGCGCGCGCTCGGGCAGCGCCTCCACCTCGCCGGGCTCGGTCGTGGGGGCGGCACCGAGGCGACGCGCCGGGTCGATCGCCTGCCCCGGCGTCAGCTCGCCCGCGATCACCGCACGCTGGGTCAGCAGCCAGGCGATCACGTGCATCAGCCGCGTCGTCACCTTGAGCGACTCGCAGCTGAACGTCACCCGCTCGATCGGCGCGAGCGACTCGCGTTCGGCGCGCCCACCCTCGTCGAAATAGTGGCGCGCCTCGTCGGCCAGCACCATGGCTTCCATGTAGAAGGTATCGATCAGCCGCCGCTGCATCCGCTCGGCGTCGAATAGCTGTGCCATGCCGTTGATTCTGCCACGAACTGCCTCGCGCCGCCAAGCGCGTTGACCATCATTCGCGCGCCCGTGCGCTCAGGCGATGATGTCGGGGATGATCTGATCCTCGAGCAGAGCGATTTCGTCGCGCAGCCGCAGCTTGCGCTTCTTCAGCCGCATCAGCTGGAGCTGGTCCGCGGTAGCGCCCCCGCCCAGTGCGGCGATCGCGGCGTCGAGGTCGCGGTGCTCGAGCCGGAGCGCCCCGAGCCGCGCCGCGATCTCCACCTCGTCCGCGTCCGCCTGCATCTGTCGCCACCTCTCAGATCGTACGCCACCGCCCCTAGCAGCGGCCCCGGCAATCTCCCTAGCGCATTCGACGCGCCGCGCACGAGTCGTCGCATCGTCGCCGCGGTCGACCGATCGTCACCAAAAGAGACGCGACTTCTCGGCGATTTCGTGGTTCACTCCGAAGTTCCGTTCAACCAAGAAGGAGGCTACTGCCATGCAGACCGCGCACCTCTCGGCCCTGGAAGCGAAGCACGCGACGCTCGAGCAGCGCATCGCCAGCGAGTCGCAGCGACCGGCGCCGAACACGATCGTGATCGCGGACCTGAAGAAGCAGAAGCTCAGGCTGAAGGAGGAGATCGACTCGCTGCACTGACGCGCCAGCGTCGGCAACACGAGTCGTGAGCAGGGGCCCGGCGGACATGGTCCGCCGGGCCTTTCTCATGCCGTCCCGCTCAGCGCGGCCTGGCAGCGGCGGGCGCGCATCCGACCAGCCCGGCGAGCGGCACCACCAGCGTGTCCTGCCCCGGACGGTCGAGCCGCAGCGTCGCGCTGGGCACGGCCGCGCCGTTGTTGAGGTTGGGGCGCGGCTCGATCGTGAGCTGCACCGTCGCGGTGACCTCCGAGGCGCGATAGATCGACTCGGCATTAAGCCCGAGCGCGACCGTGCCCGCCGCCGCGGCGCGCGGCAGGTCGCGGACCGAGCCGTCGAGCGCGATCCGCAGCGTCGCCGGATCAGCGGTGGCCACCGCCGCGAGCCCGCGCACCTGGCCGGTCGAGAAAAGATAGGCGGCGCAGCCGCGCGTGGGCAGTTCCTGGCGCGGCAGCGTGCTGAGGGGGAGGCCATCGATCGAGTCGGTCGGGAGTGCCGGCGCGGCCTGGACCAGCGCGAGCAGGAGAGCGAGCGTCATGGCGCCGAGACTATCATGACGAGCCACGCCGGATAAGCCGCGATCGCCAGCAGCGTGCCGAGCGGCAGCGCGTCGTCGCGCGCCAGCCCGCGCCCGCGCAGATGCTGGAAGGCGACCCAGCCGAGCCCGGCCAACCCCGCTACCAGCAACACCGCGGGGAGCAGCCGCCACCCCAGCCACAGCCCGATCGCGCCGAGCAGCTTGGGATCGCCCCCACCCATCCCCTCGCGCCCGCGCCAGCGGCGGTAACCGGCCGCGACGAGCCACAGCAGCGCGAAGCCGGCGACACCGCCGATCACGCGCTCGGCGAGATCAGGCGGGCACCACCAGGCGCTCGCTGCTCCGCCGAGTGCGAGCGCCGCGACCAGCTCGTCGGGCAGCCAGAAGTCGCTCGCGTCGACTAAAGCGAGCACCAGCAGCAGCCAGCCGAACAGCGCACCCGCCGCCGCTTCCCAACCCGGCGCCGCGAGCCCGGCGGCGACGCCGATTGCGGCGCAGCCCGCCTCGACGAGCAGGTGGCGCTGGTCGATCGCGGCACCGCAGCTGCGGCACCTGCCGCGCGCGACCGCGCCGCTGACGAGCGGCACCAGCTCATGGGCGGCGAGCCTACGGCCGCACGTGTCGCACGCCGAGCGGCCGGTCAGCACCGAGCGCCCGGCGGGCCAGCGCACCGCGATCGTGGCGAGGAAGCTGCCGACGATCGCCCCGAGCACACCGAGCAGCGCGGGCCAGACGAGCGGGTCAGCCATGGTGAGACGCTGAGCGGCGGCGCGAAGAAAACGTGCTCCACACCACTGGCTGTTCCCCGGCGCAGGCCGGGGTCCAGGTGGGAAGACCGAAGTGGTTGAACCGCAATGTCTCCCACCTGGGCCCCGGCTTGCGCCGGGGAACGAGGAGCAACAAGCGTGCACCGACCTCCCCTCCTATCGAGCGCTCGCTCCGCACCGTTCGCCGCTTGCTCGCTGCCGTCTCGCTGGTCACCCGCGACCGCCTAGCGGTTTGTAAAGCCGCCCGCGAGCGATTAGATGCGGTGCAACAAATCGCCCGAGAGGAACCCCGTCATGGCCACCGATCCCGTCGTCATCCTATCCTATGCGCGAACGCCGATGGGCTCGATGCAGGGCAGTCTGGCGGGCCTGAGCGCGAGCGAGCTCGGCGCGGCGGCGGTGAAGGGCGCGGTCGAGCGCGCCGGGGTGGATGCCGCCGCAGTGGAGCGGATCTACATGGGCAACGTGCTCTCCGCCGGGGTCGGCCAGGCCCCCGCGCGCCAGGCCGCGATCCGCGCCGGGCTGGGCGAGCATGTCGAGGCCACCACGCTCAACAAGGTGTGCGGCTCGGGCATGCAGGCAGCGATCCTCGGCAGCGACGCGCTCGCGGCCGGCTCGGTCGATCTGGTGATCGCGGGCGGCATGGAGAGCATGACCAACGCGCCCTATCTCTCCAAGGCGCACCGCGGCGGCGCGCGGATCGGCCACGACCGGCTGTTCGACCATATGTTCCTCGACGGTCTCGAGGATGCCTATGAGCCGGGCAAGGCGATGGGCGTGTTCGCCGAGGATACCGCGCAGGAATATCAGTTCACCCGCCAGGCGCAGGACAATTTTGCGATCGCCTCGCTCCAGCGCGCGCAGGCGGCGCAGCGGAGCGGCGCATTTGACCGTGAGATCGTCAGCGTCGACGTGGTCGGGCGCAAGGGCACGACGACGGTGAGCGTCGACGAGCAGCCGAGCAAGGGGGACATCACCAAGATCCCGACGCTCAAGCCCGCCTTCGCCAAGGAGGGCACGATCACCGCGGCCAACGCTTCCTCGATCTCGGACGGCGCCGCCGCTCTAGTGCTGACCCGTTTGTCGGTCGCCGAGAGGCTGGGGATCAAGCCGGTGGCGCAGATCGTCGCGCACGCCGCGCATGCGCATCGCCCCGCGCGCTTCACCACCGCGCCGGTGCCGGCGATGAAGAAGGTGCTGGAGCGCGCCGGCTGGAGCAAGGACGAGGTCGATCTCTGGGAGGTCAACGAGGCCTTCGCCTGCGTCGCGATGGTGGCGATGCAGGAGCTCGCGCTCGATCACGAGGTGGTGAACGTCAACGGCGGCGCCTGCGCGCTGGGACACCCGATCGGCGCCTCGGGCGCGCGCATCCTGGCGACGCTGCTGGCGGCGCTGGAGAACCGCGGCGCCAAGCGCGGCGTCGGCTCGCTGTGCATCGGCGGCGGCGAGGCCGTGGCGATGGCGGTCGAGCTGATGCACTGAGGCCCGGGAGCGGCGCGGCTCGGGTGGTCGCGCGCGCTCCGCTCTTTCGCCTGGACGGTTATCCGGCCCGCTTCACGCGCTTCCGTTCCCCGGCGAAGAGCTGAGGAACGCCGGGGAGACCGACGAAGGCCTTCCGACCGGGCCCCGGCCTTCGCCGGGGAACGGGAGGGCAGGCGCCATCGCCCGCCCTCCTCACCTCACGCGCTGAGCACGTCATACACCGTCACCTTGCGCCACAGCTTCTCGCACTCGGCGACGAAGGCGCGATGGATCGGGTGGTCCTGATAGGCCTTCTGGTCGGCAACCGTGTCGAAGAACATCAGCTCGGACACGTCCCAGCTCGAATCGATCACGTCGCGCTGCTCGGTCGGCGCGGGCACGCCGATGTGGAGCCCGCGCAACGCGGGGATGCCCGCCAGCGTGCGCAGCCCCGCGATCAGCTTGGCGCGGTCGCCGGCGTCGCCCGGACTCTTGAGCCAGAAGAAGACGTGATGGATCACCTTGGCCGGGATCGCGGGAGCGGCCGCCTCGGCGTCACCCGCCGCGCCGGTCACCGCCGCCGCGCCGGCGCCGCCGAGCGCCATCATCATCATCAGGTCCCGCCGGCTGCTCTCCACGCGCTTGCTCCCGTAAGTGTCTTTGAAGGCGCCCTTGTCTGGAGGCGGACGGGGGCGAGTCAAGGCATTTGGGCTGATATCGGCTGGCGTCGCGCGTCTTCACCGTTCCCCGGCGGAGGCCGGGGTCCAGGTAGGAAGCGGTCCTGAGACTCACCGGGGTTTCCTACCTGGGCCCCGGCCTCCGCCGGGGCACACTCTATTTCTTCCCCATCAGCTCGCGCCGCAGGAAGGCGTCGAGCAGCGCGGCGCGGTTGGCGTCCTCGGCATGGTCGGCGCCGACGGCGTGGCCACCCTCCAGGTACTCGTGGAAATAGACCGGATTGCCCTTGGCCTTCAGCAGCGCCGCCAGCTTGCGTGCGTGGCCGGGATGGACCCGGTCGTCCTTGGTCGAGAGATAGAAGAAGGCGGGCGGGTAGCGCACCCCGTCGCGCACGTTCTGATAGGGCGAGTAGCGGCGGATGAAGGCCCAGTCGGTGGGCCTGTCGGGGTCGCCGTATTCGTCGATCCACGACGCACCCGCGGACAGGTGCGAGTAGCGCTTCATGTCCTCCAGCGGCGAGCCCGCGATGATCGCGCCGTACAGGTCGGGCCGCTGCGTCAGCGCCACCCCCACCAGCAGCCCGCCGTTGGAGCGACCCGATACCGCGATCTTCTTCTTCGCCGACACGCCCGTGCGCACCAGATCCTCGGCGACGGCGTGGAGGTCGTCGTAGACGTTCTGGCGCTTCTCGCGCAGTCCCGCCTGGTGCCAGCGCGGGCCATATTCGCCGCCGCCGCGCAGGTTGGCGAGCACATAGGCGCCGCCCTGCTCGACCCAGAACAGCGCCAGCGGCCCGGCGCGATAGGGTTGGCCGGTGAGATAGGTTGGCGTCTGTGCGAGCTTGAACCCACCGTAGGCGTTGATCAGCGCGGGTGCGGGGGCGGTGGCGCCCTTCTTGGTGACGAGGAAGTATGGCACGCGCGTGCCGTCGCGCGAGGTGGCAAAGCGCTGCGTGACCGCGAATCGGCTGGCGTCGAAGCGCGCCGGCAGCGACTGGACGACGCGCGGCGCCCCCTCCTCGCCCGCCACGTACAGCGTCGGCGGCGTCAGCATGCCCTCGACCGAGACGAAGGTCTCGTCGCTGGTTCCGACCTGCGTCGCAAGATGCACCGTGCTGTTGCCCGGCAGCGGCACCGCCCGCTGTGTCCACGTGCCGTCGCCGGCGCGGCGCAGCGCGAGCAGCTTGCCCGAGACGTCGTCGAGCAGCTTGACCCAGAGCACATCGTCGCTCGCGCCCGCTTCCTCGATCGCCTGGCGCTCGGTCGGCGCGAGCACCAGCTCGGGCGTCGCACGTCGGCCCGCGGCGATGTCGGCGAGCGACCAGGCGACCAGCGCGCCGGCGGGGAAGCCGAGCGCGGGCTGGCTCAGCCGCGCGACGACGCGGCCGTCGATCACCTCCATCACGTCGGCGTTCTTGGGCAGCCCGAGCGGGACGAAGCGGCCGTCGTCGGTGCCGAGCAGCAACGCCCGATCGAAGAAGCTGCGCCCGACGCTGATCATCGGCCAGCGCCGGTTCGCGTCGACGAAGGCGAGCGGGGTCACCTCCACCGCGGTGACCGGCGACTCATGCACCAGCCGCGCGTCGGCGAGCGGGGTACCGCGCTTCCACCGTTTGACGATGCGCGGGTAGCCCGACTCGGTCAGCGAGCCCTGGCCCCAGTCGGTCGCGACCAGCAACGTGTCCGCGTCGATCCAGGCAGCGTCGTTCTTGGCCTCGGGCACGACGAAGCCGCCGTCGACGAAGCGGCCGGTGGTGAGGTCGAACTCGCGCACCACCTGCGCGTCGGTGCCGCCGTTGCTGAGCTTGACGAGACAGCGCGTATAAGCGGGTTCGAGGCAGCTGGCGCCGTGCCACACCCAGCTCTTGCCCTCGGCCTTGCCGAGCGCGTCGACGTCGATCAGCGTGCGCCACTGGGGCCTACCGGCGCGATAGTCGGCGAGCGGCGACACGCGCCACAGCCCGCGCGGGTTGCGCGCGTCGCGCCACAGGTTGGTGACCTGCTGGCCGAGCACCGCGTCGGGATCGGCGATCTGCGCCTCGTCGTCGAGGATCTCGCGCGCGCGGGCGCGGTCCTGCTGGTAGCGCGGATCCTTGGTGAGCACGGCCTCGGTCTCGGCGTTCCACGCCTTGACCTGGTCGAGCGCGCGGGCGCCCTCGATGTCCTCGAGCCAGAGATAGGGATCGGCGGCGGGCGCGGCGGCGGCGATCAGCGGCAGGAGGGCGAGCGGGAGAAGCGTCTTCATCGCCGCCCTGCGTAACGGCGGCGGCGGCGGAGGGGAAGCACGGGGGTGACGGGGGATGGTGGAGAGCGGGGGTTGGGGATCAACATCCAACCACCCTCCACCGTCATCCCGGACTTGTTCCAGGATCCACCGTTCCGCTCACCCAGCGGCCGGCGAGGACGTGGACGGGTAAATCCCGGAACAAGTCCGGGATGACGGAAGAAGGGGTGCAGAAGAAGCGGGGCCGCCTCCCTCAGTCCCCCGTCACCTTCACCTTGCCGAGGTCGCCCTGCCCCACCGTGGCGCCGGCCATGCTCATCATCGCGTCGAGGCTCTTCTTCGCCTCGAGCCGCAGCCCTTCCTCGATCTCGATCCGCGGCGTGAGGTCGCGCAGCGCGAGGTACAGCTTCTCCATCGTGTTGAGCGCCATGTACGGGCAAATGTTGCAGTTGCAGTTGCCGTCCGCGCCGGGCGCGCCGATGAAGCGCTTGGCCGGCAGCGCCTTCTCCATCTGATGGATGATGTGCGGCTCGGTCGCGACGATCAGCGTGTCGCCCGGCATCGCCATCGCATATTCGAGGATGCCGCGGGTCGAGCCGACGTAATCGGCGTGGTCGAGGATCACCGCGGGGCATTCCGGGTGCGCAACCACCGGCGCGCCGGGATGCTCGGCCTTGAGCTTGAGCAGCTCGGTCTCGCTGAACGCCTCGTGGACGATGCACACCCCCGGCCACAGGATCAGGTCGCGCCCGGTCTTGCGCGCGAGATAGCCGCCGAGATTGCGGTCGGGGCCGAAGATGATTTTCTGCTCGGGCGGAATCTTGGCGAGGATCGTCTCGGCGGACGAGGAGGTGACGATGACGTCGCTCAGCGCCTTCACCGCGGTCGAGCAGTTGATGTAGGTCAGCGCGATCGCGTCGGGATGCTGCGCGCGGAAGGCGGCGAACTGCTCGGGCGGGCAGCTGTCCTCGAGCGAGCAGCCCGCGTCCATGTCGGGCAGCACCACGGTCTTCTGCGGGGACAGGATCTTGGCGGTCTCGGCCATGAAGCGCACGCCGCAGAAGGCGATCACGTCGGCGTCGGTCGCCTGCGCCTTGCGGCTCAGGTCGAGGCTGTCGCCGACGAAGTCGGCCAAATCCTGGATCTCGGGCTTCTGGTAGTAATGCGCCAGGATCACGGCGTTGCGCTCCTTGCGGAGGCGGTCGATCTCGGCGCGCAGGTCGAGCCCGGCGAGGTTGGTCGGCTGGTTCATGGCTGCGCAGATGGCCCGGCAGCGCCGCCGGATCAAGTCAGCTGCTGTTGCCGAGCACTTCCTGGAGCGAGCGGGTGAGGTCCCAGCGCTCGCTGCTGCCGGTGCGCGGCTCGCCGGCGAAGCGCACCGTGACGGTCACGGGCAGTCCCGCGGCGTCGAGGCTGCCGGCGAACAGCCGCTCGAGCGCGGCGCGGCCGTTCTCGCGCGCCTTGCGCATGTTCTCGGGCTCGCGCGCCTTGGCGGCGACGACCGTGGTCGCCTTGGCCGACACCATCTTCTGCAGCTCGGCCATCGCGCCGCGCGGCGGCAGGAAGCCGGTGGTGGTGTCGAGCGTGACGCGGCCCTCGTCGACGTTGGGGTTGCCGACGACGACGTCGGGCACCTCGACCAGCAGGGTGCGCCGGCGCGCGTCGTAGCGGAAGTCGCGCGGCGCCAGCGCGCCGAGGTTGACGAAATAGTCGACGTCGTAAGGTGCCTTGATCAGCCGCACGTAGCGCAGCCAGCCGAACATCCGGGTGGTGGACGCGGTCGACTGCACCGTGCCCGCGAGATGGCTGACGCGCAGGTCGCTGCTGCCGTACAGCCGCCCGGCGACGACGCGCGCCACCGCGACGCCGTCGTCGTCGGTCGAGACGGCGTAGCGCTCGGTATAGTAACGGTAGCCGACGAAGGTCGCGACTAGGATCGCGGTGGCGATCGCCAGCGACACCAGCAGCTTGCCCAGCCCGGTCAGATGATCCGCCACGCGCCCCCCTCCTGCGTTGCCGCGCCGCGCCGCTCCAGATCGATCAGATGCGCCAGCACGGAGCGCGCCGCCGCCCCCGCCAACCGCGGGTCGAGCCCGACGTACATGCGCTCGACCAGTGCGGCGACGGTGTGCGGCGCGGCGGTGAGCAGGCGGACGATCTGGCCCTCACGCTGCCGGCGATGCCCGAGCATGCCGCGCACCAGCCGCTGCGGTCGCTCCACCGCCTCGCCGTGGCCGGGGTAGTAGACGCGGTCGTCGCGCGCGAGCAGCGTCTCCAGGCTCGCCAGATACTCGCCCATGTCGCCGTCGGGCGGCGAGATCACGCTGGTGGCCCAGCCCATGACATGGTCACCCGAGAACAGCGCCCCGCTCTCCTCCAGCGCATAGGCGAGGTGCTGGCTGGTATGGCCGGGCGTGGCGAGCGCGGTGAGGGTCCAGCCGCTGCCGCTCACGCTGTCACCATCGGCGAGGACTCGATCGGGAGCATAGTCGCGGTCGAACGCGGCATCGACCGCAGCGCCCTCGCCCGCCTCGCCGCGCACCGTGGCGGCGGCGCCGACGATCGGTGCGCCGGTCGCGGCGGCGAGCGTGCGCGCGGCGGGGGAATGGTCGCGGTGATGGTGCGTGATCAGGATAGCGCGCACGGGACGGCCCGCAATTGCGACGCGGAGCGCGGCGAGGTGCGCGGCGTCGTCGGGGCCCGGGTCGATCACCGCGATATCGTCACGTCCGACGATATGCGTCTGCGTGCCCGTGTAGGTATAGGCCGAGGCGTTGGGAGCGAGCACGCGGGTGACGAGCGGCTCGAGCGGGACGGCCAGGCCGGTGGGAGGAGGCTTCGCCATCGCGCCACCAGATGGCGGCTACGCGGCGGCGAAGCAAGCGGGGGCGAAGCAAGCGGGGGCGAAGCAAGCGGCGCGGCTCAGTCGTCGTCGCGCCGCGTCATCTCGTCGCGCAGCTCGCGCATTGCCTGTTCGACGCCTTGCACCGCCTCGCGGCGCGCCTCGGCGGGCATGTCGCGGTTGGCGGCGAGCTGGGCGCGGGTCTGCTCCAGGCTGGCGAGCGCGGTGCGCATCGCACCGACGCGCTGGCCACGCGCCTCCACTGCCGCCCGGCTCGCCTCGCGCGCGGCGCGCTCGACATGGTCGGTGCAGATCACGGTGACGCGCTGGCCGTTCTGCGCAGCGCTCATCACGAAGCGCGACGGCTCGCCGCCGCAGCGGCGGCTCGCGACCGGCGGCACCGGCGGCATTGGCGGGACCGAGGCGAAGGCGGGCACCGGCGGCAGCGGCGCGACCGGGGGCACCGGCGGGGTCGGCGCCGGGTGCGCCGCGATGTAGTCGGCCGCTTCCTGGTCCTCGAAGGTCGTGGTCTGGCCGTCGCGCACGATCGTGACTCGCTGGCGGTGGTGGCCAGCTGCCGGAGCGGCCGGCGCGCTCGGCACCGCCGGCGCGGCGGGCGGCTCGGGGAAAGAGGCCATCAGCGACAAAGCGTCGTCGAAGCCGTGCGGGTCGATCCCGACCGCTTCCTCGACCCCGCCACGCATCCGCTCCGCCGCCTGCGTGCCCGAGGCGGTGAGCCCCAGCGCGCCGAGCGCGATCGCGGCGGTGGCGGCGACGCCGAGCGTCGTGCGGGCGCGCGAGGCGCGAGTCCGGCTCAGCATGCGCAATCTCCCTTTCAGGTCCTTGACGGTGTGGAGGTGGCAGGTGGCGGTCACGGCGCGGCCGTGCGCCGCCTTGACGATGGCGCAGCCATAAGCATGGCGTGAGGCGCCGCCGAGCCGCGCGAGCACGCCGGCGTCATTGGCCATCTCCTGGTCGGCGCGGAAGGCGCGGAAGGCGAACCAGGCGAGCGGGTTGAACCAGTGGAGCGCGAGCACCGCCAATGCCACCCAATTGGCGACCAGGTCGCCGCGGCGGTGATGGCCGAGCTCGTGCTCGAGCGCGAGCGCGCGCTCCTCCGCGTCGAAGCGCGCGGCGAAATCGCGCGGGAAAGCGACGACCTTGTCGAACACGCCGAACGCCACCGGTCCGCTCGCCGCCTCGCTCTGCACGATCGTGACGCCGCCGATCTGGTCGAGCGCGAGGCCGTGACGCAGTAGCCGATAGCGGAAGCGCCAGTAATCGGCGACCTGCCACAGCAACAGCGCGACCGCACCGGCCGCCCAGGTGCCGAGCACGATCGCGGGCAGCAGCGATGCCGTCTGCGGCACCAACGCGGGCAGCGCGGCGACCGGTTCGAGCGCGTGCGCGATCGGCTCCGCCGCGGGCAGCGACGCGAGCGTCGGCAGCGCCTCGGCGCGCCACCCGGCGGGTAGCGGCGGCAGCAGCAGCCGCAGCGCCGGGATCGCCCACAGCGCGTAGGCGACCGGTGCCCCAAAGCTCCGCCGCACTGGCGTGCGCAACACCAGCACCGCGAGCATCAGCAGCGCCGACGCGAGCAAGGATTCCATGGCCCAGGCGATCATTGCTTCAACTCCCGCAGAAGTGCCTCGATCTCGGTGATGTCCTGCTCGGTGAGCGCGTCGCGTTCGGCGAGGTGCGCGACCAAGGGGGTGAGCCGGCCGCCGAACAGCCGGTCGATCAGCCGACGCGACTCGCCCTCGACATAATCCTCGCGCTGGACCGCCGGGCTGTAGAGGTAGCGGCGGCCGTCGACCTCGTGGCACACCGCCTCTTTGGCGAGCAGCCGACCGAGCAACGTCTTCACCGTCGCGGCGCTCCAGCCACGCGCGGGGTCGACCCGCTCGGCCACGTCCTGCGCGGTGAGCGGGCTGTCATCCCACAGCACCTCCATCACCGCATGCTCGGCATCGCTGATCCGCTCGGCCACGACTCACTCCTCACTGACTACGACTGTAATCATCTCGATTACGGCTGTAGTCAATGGCGTTATGCATGGACGTCGTCGCGATTGTTTACAGCTGACGGTCTCCCGCCGAGCGCCACTCGATGCGGAGCGTGGTCGTCCTACCTCGGACGCCTCGATGGTTCCCCTAGCCAATCGCGCTCATGCGCTTCATCACGCTTCGGCCCAAGATGTGATGAGCCGTGCGTTACCCGATCGTAGCGGCGCAGGAGCACGCGGCGATGCGCATCGCAGCTGGTACGGCCTGATGCCCTACATGCGCGCCACCCCGGTGAAGGCCGAGGTCCAGTTGAGGGACGGACGTGAGACTCACGACGCCGTCCCAACCGGACCCCGGCCTTCGCCGGGGTGACGAAGGAATTCGGAAGCTTACGAGCCGCTTCTGCGAAGGACGTGTGCCCCCCTTTCAGTCGGCTACTTCGCCTCGGCCGTCGCGGCGCCGGCGTTCTGGAACAGCGCGGCCAACTCGCCCGACTCGTACATCTCCATCATGATGTCCGAGCCGCCGACGAACTCGCCGCCGACGTAGAGCTGCGGGATCGTTGGCCAGTCCGAATAGCCCTTGATGCCCTGCCGGATCGCCTGGTCCTGCAGCACGTCGACGCTCTCGAACGCGACGCCGAGCCGCTCCAGGATCGCCACCGCGCGGCTGGAAAAGCCGCACTGCGGGAACAGCGGCGTGCCCTTCATGAACAGCACCACCGGATTGTTCTTCACCACCGCGTCGATGCGGGCGTTCGTGTCGTCGGTCATCGCTTCAACCCTCTTGTACCGCGTTTATTTCGGGACGGCGGTGGTCAACTGCAAGGCGTGCAGCACGCCGCCCATGCGACCGCCCAGCGCGGCATAGACCGCCTGATGCTGCTTCACCCGCGGCATGCCGGCGAACGACGGCGCCACGACGCGCGCGGACCAATGGTCCCCGTCGCCGGCGAGATCGGTCATCTCCACCTCGGCATCGGGAATGCCCGCCTTGATCAGCGCGGCGATCTCCGCCCCTTCCATCGGCATCCGTCTTACTCCGATTGCAGCAGCTGGCGCCGCGCCTCGATCGTCTTCTCTTCGAGCGCGCGGCGCACCGCGCCTTCGTCGACGTCGACGTTGGCGGCGGTGAGGTCACCGTACACCTTGCGCACCACATCCTCGTCGCCGGCCTCCTCGAAGTCGGCCTGGACGACCGCCTTGGCATAAGCGTCGGTCTCAGCGGGGGTGAGCTGCATCAGCTCGGCGGCCCATTGCCCAACGAGGCGATTGCGCCGCGCGACGATGCGGAACGCCACTTCCTCGTCGCGCGCGAACTTGGCCTCGAACGCGCGCTGGCGGTCCTCGAAGGTGGTCATGCTGGTTCCCCACGGTGTAGCAGACCGGGATAGTGCGCGCAGGGGCGCGGCGCAACGGGCGGACGGCCGAGGCATGCGGGAGGTCAAGGCAATCGCCTGCTTCTTCTTCCGTCATCCCGGACTTGTTCCGGGATTCACCGTGCCGGTTGGCACCTGATCCCCCGGATGATGGCGCCGTCCGAAAGGGCCGGTCGGGGCGCCGCGCACCGCGCCGTTACTCGCGACGATACGCGGCACCCGGCGACATGGCCGCGGCGACGGTGCAACCTACGCCCCCACCCGCACCACCAGCTTGCCGACCGACTCGCGCGCCGCCATGCGGGCGATCGCCTCGCCGCCGCGCTCGAACGGGAACACCTCGGTAACGCGCGGCGCGATCCTGCCCTCGGCCCACAGCTCGAACAGGCGAGCGATGTGCGCACGGTTGCGCTCGGGGTGACGCGCGGCGAACGCGCCCCAGAAGACGCCGCGTACGTCGCAGCTCTTCAGCAGCGTCAGATTGAGCGGCAGCCTGGGGATGCCGGCGGGAAAGCCGACGACGAGATAGCGCCCTTCCCAGCCGAGCGAGCGCAGCGCCGGCTCGGCATAGTCGCCGCCGACGGGATCGTAGACAAGGTCGAAACCATTCGGCGCCGCCGCTGTCTTGAAGCGGTCCGCCAGCGCCTTGCTCCGTTCCTTATCGAACGGCGCGCGATCGTAGACCAGCACCTCGTCCGCACCGGCCGCGCGCACCGCCACCGCCTTGGCCTCGCTCGACACCGCGCCGACGACGTACGCACCGAATGCCTTGCCCAGCTCGACCGCCGCGAGCCCGACCCCGCCCGCGGCGCCCAGCACCAGAAGCCGTTCGCCCGCGGCGATCGCGCCGCGGTCGACCAGAGCGTGGATCGTCGTCGCATAAGTGAGCAGCAGCGCAGAGGCTTCCTCGAAGCTGCGCCCAAGGGGCACGGCGTGGAGCGAGTCTGCGGCGAAGCGCAACCGCTCGCTCAGCCCGCCCATCATCGTGTTACCCATCACGCGGTCACCGACCTGCCAGCGGGTGACGCCCTCCCCGACTTCGGCGACCACGCCGGCGATCTCGCCGCCCGGCGCGAACGGGCGCGGCGGGCGCATCTGGTAGCGATCCTCGATCACCAGCACGTCGGGATAGTTGATCGCGCAGGCCTTGACCGCGACCACCACCTCGCCCGGCCCAGCGACGGGATCGGGCAACTCGCCGATCTCCAGCGTGTCAGGCCCGCCCGGCACCCTCGACAGCAAGGCCCGCATCGTCCACTCTCCCGTGC
Source organism: Sphingomonas sp. BK069 (assembly GCF_014193405.1). NCBI lineage: Bacteria > Pseudomonadati > Pseudomonadota > Alphaproteobacteria > Sphingomonadales > Sphingomonadaceae > Sphingomonas > Sphingomonas sp. BK069. Next base: position 767,136 of record NZ_JACHZH010000001.1, read on the forward strand.
CCGATCCAAGGGCGCTCGACGCCGAGCCGCTCCTCGAAATTCGAAATCACGGTATCCTTTGCCAGCGTGAGGCCGACCTCGTCCAGCCCCTCCATCAGACAGCGACGGCGGAAGGGGTCGAGTTCGAACGAATAGCGATCCTGGTACGGCGTAGTGACCGTCATGGTCTCGAGATCGACGGTGACCGGGTCGGTCTTCGCCACCTCGACCAGCCGATCCACTGCCTCCTGCGGCAGCACCACGGTGACGATGCCGTTCTTGAAGGCGTTGCCCGAGAAGATGTCCGAGAAGCTCGGCGCGATCACCGCCCGCACGCCCATGTCGGCGAGCGCCCAGGCGGCATGCTCGCGGCTCGAGCCGCAGCCGAAATTGTCGCCCGCGATCAGGATCGGGGCGCCGGCGTAGCGCGGGTCGTCGAAGAGGTTGCCGGGCTGCGCGCGCACCGTCTCGAACGCGCCGCGGCCGAGGCCGGAGCGCGTGATCGTCTTGAGCCAGTGCGCCGGGATGATGACGTCAGTGTCGACGTTCTTGGCGCCCCAGGGATAAGCGGTGCCGCTGACGCGGGTGACGGCCTCCATCAGCGCGCCGGGTTGCTCGGCGGGATCGCGGGCTTGGCGATCGCCGCATAGGCCGCCACGCCGCTCAGCACCGAGCCGGCGATCAGGAACATGAGCACTTTCTTCATCACGCAACCCCTTGGTTCTTGTGCTTCAGCCCATCAGCTCGCGGACGTCCGCGAGTCGCCCGGTCACCGCCGCCGCCGCCGCCATCGCCGGCGACAACAGATGGGTACGCGAGCCAGGTCCCTGTCTTCCCACGAAATTCCGGTTCGAGGTCGAGGCGCAGCGCTCGCCCGCGGGCACCTTGTCGGGGTTCATCGCCAGGCACATCGAGCAGCCCGGCTCGCGCCACTCGAAGCCGGCGGCGGTGAAGATCCGGTCGAGCCCCTCCGCCTCGGCCTGGCGTTTGACCAGCCCCGAGCCGGGCACCACCAGCGCGCGCACGCCATCGGCGACGCGGCGGCCGTTCGCCACCGAGGCGGCGGCGCGCAGGTCCTCGATGCGGCTGTTGGTGCAGCTGCCGATGAAGACATGCTGGATCGGCACGTCCTGCATCCGCATCCCCGGGGTGAGCCCCATGTAATCGAGCGACTTCTGCGCCGCGGCGCGCTTCGACGCGTCGGCGAAGCTGTCGGGCGCGGGCACGCTGCCGGTGATCGGCACGACGTCCTCGGGGCTGGTGCCCCAGGTGAGCGCGGGAGCGATGTCGCTCGCCTCCAGCCGCACGACCTTGTCGTAGCGCGCGCCGGCGTCGCTCGGCAGCGTGCGCCACCACTCGACCGCGCGCGCCCAGTCCTCGCCCTGCGGCGCCATCGGGCGGCCCTTGAGATAAGCGAAGGTGGTCTCGTCGGGCGCGATCATGCCCGCGCGCGCCCCACCCTCGATCGACATATTGGCGATCGTCAGCCGACCCTCGACCGACAGCGCGCGGATCACCTCGCCGGTGAACTCGATGACATGGCCGGTGCCGCCCGCGGCGCCGATCCGGCCGATGATCGCGAGCACGACGTCCTTGGCGCTGACGCCATAGCCGAGCGTGCCGTCGACTCGCACCTCCATCGTCTTGGAGGGCGAGAGGATCAGCGTCTGGGTCGCCAGCACGTGCTCGACCTCGCTGGTACCGATGCCGAAGGCGAGCGCGCCTAGCGCGCCATGCGCCGAGGTATGGCTGTCGCCACACACCATCGTGGTGCCCGGCAGCGTGAAGCCCTGCTCCGGGCCGACGACATGGACGATCCCCTGCCGCGCCGACAGCGCGTCGATATAGGGCACGCCGAACTCGGCGACGTTGCGGCGCAGCGCGGCGAGCTGCTCGGCGCTCTCGCGGTCGGCGATCGGGAGCTCCTGCCCCGCGGCGTCGGTGCGCGCGGTGGTGGGCAGGTTGTGATCGGGCACCGCGAGCGTGAGGTCGGGGCGGCGCACGCGGCGGCCGGCGGTGCGCAGGCCTTCGAACGCCTGCGGGCTGGTCACCTCATGGAGGAGGTGGCGGTCGATGTAGATCAGGCAGGAACCATCGTCTCGGCGCTCGACCACGTGAGCGTCCCAGACCTTCTCGTACAAGGTGCGCGGGCTTGGCATGATCTGCGGCTGTTAACCGAAAAGGTGCGCGGGTCCAAGGCAGAGTGACAGGAAATGTCGTGGCTTGCGGCTGATGATCGGCAGAATGGGTAAGTGCGTAGGTGGCCTCTCTCCAGTGGAATGGGTCTGAAATGTCGCAATCACTAACCCACTGGCGTCACCCTGAACTCGTTTCAGGATCCACCGTCCCGCAGACGCCTCCGCGGTTGAGTATGCCGCACCGTGGATCCTGAAACGAGTTCAGGATGACGGCGCTCGGCGCGGGGAGTTTTTGCTATGCAACGCCTCGTGTTCCTGCGCACGCAGGAATCCAACGCCGCGAGGGCCCCGCTCTGTCACCCTGGGCTCCTGCGTGCGCAGGAGCACCGCGCCGCGCGATGCGGCTTCCTCACACCGTGGCGCGAAGGTCCTCGGTCACTTCGCCATACGCCGCCACCTCGGCCTCGTGCCCCTCCTCTCGGAACGTCTCGGCCAAGGCGGCAGCCTCCCACTCAAGCGTCGCCGGGTGCGCCAGCAGCGTCTCGACCCACCGCTTACCCGCGGCGCCAACGTCGATCCCCCATGCGCGAACGCGAAACGCCACCGGCGCGTAGAAGGCGTCGACCGCGGTGAAGCGCTCACCCGCCAGCCACGCGCCGCCGAAGCGCGACAGGCCCTCGTCCCACAGCTCGGCAATCCGCGCGACGTCGCGCGCGAGCGCCTCCGAGCCGCGCGTCGGCCTGATCCGCTGCCCCACCGTCATCGTCCGCTCGCGCCGCAGCGCGCCGAAGCCGCCGTGCATCTCCGCTACGGCGCAGACCGCCCAGGCGCGCGCTGCCGCGTCGGTCGGCCATACACCCGGGTGGCGCTCGGCGAGGTACAAGGCGATGCCGAGCGAGTCCCATACCGTCCGCTCGCCGTCGATCAGCACCGGCACCTGTCCCGTCGGCGAGAAGGCGCGGAACGCTTCATGGTTGTCCAGTGAGGCAAACGGCTCGACGCGGTCCTCGAAGGCGATCCCGAGCGCGCGCATCAGCAGCCACGGCCGCAGCGACCAGCTCGAATAGTTCCGATTGGCGGTGATCAGCGTGTACGCCATCGCGTCAGACCTTGTAGTGCGCGCTCGTTTTGGCGGCGACCTCGCCCGCGGTCACCCCCGGTGCCAGCTCGATCAGGCGAAAGGCGCTGTGATGGTCGGGGCGCTGGAACACCGCCAGGTCGGTGACGATCATGTCGACCACGTCGCGCCCGGTCAGCGGCAGCGTGCATGCCGGGATGAACTTGGGCGCGCCGTCCTTGGCGACATGCTCCATCACGACGATGATCTTCCTGACGCCGGCGACGAGGTCCATCGCGCCGCCCATGCCCTTGATCATTTTGCCGGGGATCATCCAGTTGGCGATGTCCCCGTGCTCGGACACCTCCATTGCGCCGAGCACGGTGAGGTCGATATGCCCGCCGCGGATCATCGCGAAGCTCTGCTCGCTGCCGAAGTAGGCCGATTGCGGCAGTTCGCTGATCGTCTGCTTGCCCGCGTTGATCAGGTCGGGGTCGACCTCATCCTCGTAGGGGAACGGACCGATGCCGAGCATGCCGTTCTCGCTCTGCAGCGTGACGGTGATGCCGTCCGGGATGTTGTTCGCCACCAAGGTCGGGATGCCGATGCCGAGGTTGACGTAATAGCCGTCGCGCAGCTCGCGCGCGGCGCGCGCCGCCATGCCGTTGCGGTCCCATCCCTTGGCTTCCACGGCCATCACTTCGCTCCTTCGGCCGGGGCGTCGCCCCAGTGCTTGTCCTGCGGGAAGGTCTCGTCCCAGCCGGTGCCGAGCCCGGTGCCGTAGACCGGATTGGGCAGCACGAACCAGCCCTGCCCCCAGCGCGCCTGGATCGGCCCCACCCCGGCGAGCGCGCGGCGGCCGAGCGCGGGCGCCGGGCCGGGCGGGTTGAACAGGTCGGCGAAGTCGCCGAGCTGGTCGCCGACGAGCGCGAGCACGCAATAATGTTTGGCGATCTCGAGCCGGCGACCGTCCTTGCCCGAGCGGCCGTCGGCGTCCCCCTTCAGGTAGAGCGTGTCGCCGTGGCGGAAGTCGCCCAGCCCCGCCGCGCGCAGCGCCGCCGCGGTGGCGGCGGCGTTGTCGGCGGAGCGGTTGCTGTTGATCACCATCGTCACGCCGAGCGCGCGCAGCTGGCGGAACGCCGCCACCGCGCCGGGCACCGCGACGACCTTGTCGGCGCCGGTCCGCTCCCAGCGATCCCAGCGCTTGGCGTCATAGGCCGCGCCCGTGCGCGCGTCGTTATATTCATAACCGAGGTTGAGCACCGCGGTCTCGTCCATGTCGAGCACCACCGCGGGCGGCAGCGCGCTGCACGGGATCGTCTCGGCGCTCGCCGCAGTCGCACCCGGGACCAGCACCGCCGAGTTGGGCCAGCGCGGCAGCGTGCCGGCGCGGCGCTCGGTCGGCAGCCGCCCGCGACGGTCGCGCGCGCGCTCGATCACGCCGCGGACATAGGCGGTCAGCGCGTTATAGGTCTGCTCGCTCAGCGCCGCGGCCTCGGCCGAGCCGTACAGATAGGCCATCGCCCCGGCCGGCAGTGGGGCGGACACGGGCGCCGCCGGGACGGCGCTCACCGCGCGCGCGGGCGGACGCTCGGGGCGCGCGGTCGCGCAGCCGGCAAGCAGCGCCGTTGCCGCGACCGTCAGCAGCAGCCGTGACCTCACGCCGCGTCGGCCTCCGCGCGCGGACGAGTCGTGCGGAACTCGATCTTCTTGTCGTAGGGCGCGCCGACGATCATCCGCTTGACGTAGATGCCCGGCAGATGGACGTGATCGGGATCGAGCGCGCCGACCGGCACGACCTCCTCCACCTCGGCGACGCAGATCCTGCCCGCGGTCGCCATCGGCTGATTGAAGTTGCGTGCCGTCTTGCGGAAGACGAGGTTGCCGCTGGTGTCCGCCTTCCACCCCTTGATGATCGAGAGATCGGCGCGGATGCCACGTTCGAGGATATAGTCCTCGCCGTCGAACGCCTTCACTTCCTTGCCCTCGGCCACCAACGTGCCGACGCCGGTCTTGGTGTAGAAGCCGGGAATGCCCGCCCCGCCGGCACGACAGCGCTCCGCCAGCGTGCCCTGGGGGCAGAACTCCACCTCCAGCTCACCGCTGAGATACTGGCGCTCGAACTCCTTGTTCTCGCCCACGTAGCTCGAGATCATCTTGGCGATCTGGCGCGTGCGCAGCAGCTTGCCGAGCCCCTCGCCGTCGATCCCGGCGTTGTTGCTGGCGACCGTCAGCCCGGTCACGCCCGCGGCCTGGATCGCGTCGATCAGCCGCTCGGGGATCCCGCACAGGCCGAAGCCGCCGGCGCAGATCGTCATGCCGTCGAACAGCAGCCCGTCGAGCGCCGCCGCGGCGCCGTCGTACAGCTTGTCCACCACCCGCTGTCTCCTTCAGAAATGTCCCGGCGCGACGCCGAGCGCGCCGCACAGCTCGTCGAGCGCCTGACCCTCGCCGCTCACCTTGATCGCCGCCATGCCGAGCTGCGCCGCGGCCTTGCAGTTCACCCCCAGGTCGTCGAGGTAGACGCACTGGTCGGGGCGCTTGTTGAGCGTCTCGCACATCATCAGATAGATGCGCGGGTCGGGTTTGCGGATGCCGACCTTGCTGCTCTCCACCACGTGGTCGAAGCGCGCGAGCACCGCCGCCACCGCAGCGACCGCCTGAGGGTCGCGCGGCGTGTCGCCGGCAGGAACGTTGTTGGTAATGCAGCCGATGTGGAAGCCCTCGCGCTTGAGCCAGTCGAGCGCGTGCACCATGCGCGGGCGGACATCGCCGTACAGCAGCGGCAGCACGTCGCGCCCGCGCAGCTCGTGGCCGAGCGCCCTGGCCTCGGCGGCGAAGTCGCGGTCGAAGGTAGCGACGTCGATCTCGGCGCGTTCGAAGCGCGCCCAGGCGTTGCTGTCCGGATCGGTGGCGTTGAGGCGACGGATCAGGTCGATCGGCACGCCGCGCTCGCGCTCCAGCCGGTTGAACGCCGCGAACGGCGACGAGGTGATCACCCCGCCGAAGTCGAAGATCACCGTGTCCCGCATGCGAACGATCCTTAGCGCTCGGCGCGACGAAGGCAATCGGTGGTGTGCGGTGGGTTTGGGACGATGCTGCATGGTCTCGGTGATGGGCACGTCCGGTCGTGGAGAGATCGCGTTGTGAGTCCCCTTCGTCATCCCGGACCTGTGCCGGGGTCCACCGTGCCGCACACTCCAAGAGCGTTGCTCGCGCGGCGGAGTGGATCCCGGAACACGTCCGGGATGACGGAAGGTGGGGAATAGGCTCGCCGGAGGTGACAGCGGCATCTCGCGGGGGGAGAAAAGGAAGCCGCGCCGCTTAGGAACTAATACCCCTTTCGCCTAACCCTTTCGGGCGGCTAGGCTCGCCGCATGACCGAACCCCGCACCGGTGGACGCCTGCTCGTCGACCAGCTCGTCGCCCAGGGCTGCGACCGTCTCTTCACCGTACCCGGGGAGAGCTTCCTGGCGGTACTCGACGCGCTTCACGACACCCCTGCGATTGAGGTGGTGACGTGCCGGCAGGAGGGCGGCGTCGCGTTCATGGCCTGCGCCGATGGCGCGCTGACGCATCGCCCCGGGATCGCCTTCGTCACGCGCGGCCCCGGCGCGACCAACGCCGCGATCGGCGTCCATGTCGCGATGCAGGACTCGCAGCCGATGATCCTGTTCGTCGGCGACGTCGACCGCTCGACGCGCGACCGTGAGGCGTTCCAGGAGATCGACTTCCAGGCGATGTTCGCGCCGATCGCGAAATGGGCGGCCCGGATCGACGACGCCGCGCGCATCCCCGAATATGTCGCGCGCGCCTATGCCACCGCGATCAACGGCCGCCCCGGCCCGGTGGTGCTCGCGCTGCCCGAGGACATGCTGCTCGACACCGTCACCGCGCCCGATCGCGCGCGCGTCGAACGCGTCGCCCAGGCGGTCGACGAGGATTCGATCGAGCATCTGCGCGACCTGCTCGCCACCGCCGAGAACCCGCTCGCGATCGTCGGCGGCGCCGGCTGGGACGTGGCGGCCGCTGCGGCGATGGCGGACTGGGCGACTCGCACCGGCGTGCCGCTCGCCGCCGCCTTCCGCCGCCAGGACGCGATCGCCAACGATTGCCCGGCCTATGCCGGCAACCTCGGCTACGGCCCCAGCCCCGCGCTGGTCGAGCGCGTGCGCGGCGCCGACCTGCTGATCGTGGTCGGCGCGCGGCTCGGCGAGGCGACCACCGACGGCTATCAGCTGATCACGCCCGATCACCCCGGCCAGCGGCTGGTCCATGTCCATCCCGACCCCGAGGAACTGGGGCGCACCTACGCTACCGACCTCGCGATCTGCGCCGGCATGGCCGAGTTCGCCGAGGCACTGGTGCCGCTCGACGGCGGCGTCCACCCGCACGCCGCCGAGGCGCGCACCGCCTATGAGGCGTGGAGCACGCCCCGCCGCCGCGACGGCGTCGCGCTCGATCTCGGCCCCTGCGTCGCGACCATGCGCGAGAAGTTGCCGGCGGACACGATCATCTGCAACGGCGCGGGCAATTTTTCGGGCTGGTGGCATCGTTACTGGCGCTACGCCGGCCCGGGGACGCAGCTGGCGCCGACCGCCGGAGCGATGGGCTATGGCGTGCCCGCCGCGGTGGCGGCGTCGCTGCGCCGGCCGGGACGCGGCGTGGTCGCGCTGGCAGGCGACGGCGACTTCCTGATGAACGGCCAGGAACTCGCCACGGCGGTCCAGCACGGCGTCGACCTGCTCGTCATCCTCGTCGACAACGGCGCGTACGGGACGATCCGGATGCACCAGGAGCGCGAATATCCCGGTCGCCCGTCGGCGACGCGGCTGGTCAATCCCGACTTTGCCGCGCTCGCGCGCGCCTATGGCGGCTGGGCCGAGACGGTCGAGCGGACCGAGGATTTTGCGCCAGCGCTCGAGCGCGCGCTCGCCGAGCGCGGCGTGCGGCTGATCCACTGCCGCACCGACGTCGAGCAGATCACCGCGGGGCTGACGCTGAGCGCACTGCGGCAGGGTTGAGGGGAGAGGTCGGGGCGTCGGCGACCGGCTTTCCCTTATTGATCAGCGTCATCCTGAACTCGTTTCAGGATTCATGGCTTCGCGCCTTCGCCGCTGCTGGGTGAGCGACACAGTGGATCCTGAAACGAGTTCAGGATGACGCCATGTGAATTGTAAGCGCCTCTTCCTTACACCGATTAGCGACGAAAGGCCGCCGCGGTCTCCCGCGACGGCCCCTCATCGTCAGGACGCAACGATCAGATATCGTCGCCGAGTGCGCCCTTCACCTTGCCGGCGAACTGCTGGCCCTTGCCCTTGGTCTCCTGCGCCGCGCCCTCGGCGGCGAGACGATCGTCGGACGCGGTGCGATCCGCCGGATCCTTATCCGCGATCGCCTGCTTGGCCTTGCCGACCAGCTCGTTGACGTTGCCTTTGATCTTGTCGGTGAGCTCGCCCATCGTCGTTCTCCGTCTAGTGTAACCCGGTGACAGAACAACGGACCCGAAACGGCGATGTTCCCCTTGAGGATTGACGTACGTCAATTCCTCACGGTTCAGATCAGCCCCGACAGCGGGCTCGACGGGTCGGCGTAACGGCGCTTGCCCATGCGGCCGGCACGATAGCTCATCCGCCCCGCCTCGACCGCCGCGCGCATCGCCGCCGCCATCAGGATCGGGTCCTTGGCCTCGGCGATCGCGGTGTTCATCAGCACGCCGTCGCAGCCGAGCTCCATCGCCACCGCGGCGTCGCTCGCCTGGCCGACGCCGGCGTCGACCAGCACCGGCACACCCGCGCCCTCGACGATCAGCCGGATCGTCACCTGGTTCTGGATGCCCAGACCTGAACCGATCGGCGCGCCGAGCGGCATGATCGCGACCGCGCCGGCTTCCTCCAGCTGCTTCGCCGCGATCGGATCGTCGGTGCAATAGACCATCGGCTTGAAGCCCTCGCGCACCAGCACCTCGGTCGCCTTCAGCGTCTCGCGCATGTTGGGGTAGAGCGTGCGCGCCTCACCGAGCACCTCGAGCTTGACGAGATCCCAGCCGCCCGCCTCGCGCGCCAGCCGCAGCGTGCGGATCGCGTCCTCGGCGGTGAAGCAGCCGGCGGTGTTGGGCAGGTAGGTCACGCGCTTCGGATCGATGAAGTCGGTCAGCATCGGTGCGCTGGGATCGCTGACGTTGACGCGGCGCACCGCGACGGTGACGATCTCCGCCCCCGACGCCTCGAGCGCGGCGGCGTTCTGCGCGAAGTCCTTGTACTTGCCGGTGCCGACGATCAGCCGCGAGCGGAAGGTGCGCCCCGCGACCGTCCATGTGTCGTCGGTGAGCGGCGCGGCATGGTCGCCGCCACCGACGAAATGGACGATCTCCAGCTCGTCGCCGTCCTCGACCTGCACCTCGCCCAGCGTCGAGCGCGGAACGACCTCGAGGTTGCGCTCGACCGCGAGCTTCTCGGGCACCAGCCCGAGCGACTCCGCGAGGCCCGCGATCGAGAGTCCGGCAGGGACTCGCTTGTGCTCGCCGTTGAGGGTGATGGTGATGGTGCCGTCGGAATGTGCCATGCGCGCCATCTAGGCCCGCGGACCCGCAGGGGCAACGTTGCGCCGCGCCGCGCCGGATGCAATGACACCTGCACGAAGGGCAACGACCCCAAGGGAGCGCATGACCGACACCGTCTTCGTCCTCAACGGCCCCAACCTCAACCTGCTCGGCACGCGCGAGCCGGAGATCTACGGCCATGACACGCTCGACGACATCGCCGGGCAGCTCGAGGACCGCGCGCGCGAGCTCGGCCTGCGGGTCGACCTGCGCCAGTCGAACCACGAGGGGCATCTGGTCGAGTGGTTGCACGAGGCGCAGGCGGTGGACGCGCGCGCGGTGCTGCTCAACGCCGCGGCCTACACGCACACCTCGGTGGCGCTGCACGACGCGATCAAAAGCATCAAGACGCCTGTGATCGAGGTGCATCTGTCCAATCCGCACACGCGCGAGAGCTTCCGCCACGTCTCGCTGGTGGGCAGCGCCGCGAAGGGAACCATCGCCGGCTTCGGCGCGATGTCGTACATGCTCGCGCTTGAAGCCGCGGCCCGCTTCTGACAGGAGGCGCGCCCTATCTAGGGGAAACAGGGTTGCATGGCTGACATCTCTCACAACGGCGGCGCGATGCAGGTCGACGTCGATCTGGTCCGCCAGCTCGCCGAGCTGCTCGACACCACCCAGCTGACCGAGATCGAGGTCGAGGACGGCGAGCGAAAGATCCGCGTCGCGCGCAAGGCCGCCGCGGTCGCCGCGCCGGTGCATTATGCGCCGGCGCCCGCCGTCGCCGCGCCGGCCGCGGGCGCGCCGCCGCAGGTCGACACCGCCGGCCCGTCCGCGCCGGCGCACGCCAATGCCGTGCGCTCGCCGATGGTCGGCACCGTCTATCTCGCCGCCGAGCCGGGCGCCAAGCCCTTCGCCGCGGTGGGCCAGAGCGTCGCCGCGGGCGACACCTTGCTGATCGTCGAGGCGATGAAGGTGATGAACCCGATCACCGCGCCGAGCGCGGGCACCGTCAAGGCGGTGCTGGTCGAGAACGGCCAGCCGGTCGAGTTCGACCAGCCGCTCGTGGTGGTCGAGTAACGCCCTTGCCCCAGATCAAGAAGCTGCTGATCGCCAACCGCGGCGAGATCGCGCTGCGGATCCACCGCGCGTGCCACGAAATGGGCATCAAGACGGTGGCGGTACACTCCACCGCCGATGCCGACGCGATGCACGTCCGCCTCGCCGACGAGGCGATCTGCATCGGGCCGCCGGCGGCGACCGACAGCTACCTCAACATTCCCAACATCATCTCCGCGGCCGAGATCTCGGGCGCGGACGCGATTCACCCGGGCTATGGCTTCCTCAGCGAGAACGCCAAATTCGCCGAGATCGTCGAGCTGCATAACCTGATCTTCGTCGGTCCGAAGCCCGAGCATATCCGGGTGATGGGCGACAAGGTCGAGGCCAAGCGCACCGCGGGCGCGCTCGGGCTGCCGCTCGTGCCGGGCTCGGACGGTGCGATCAGCGACGTCGCCGAGGCCCAGGCGCTGGCCGAGCAGATCGGCTATCCCGTGATCATCAAGGCGGCGAGCGGTGGCGGCGGGCGCGGCATGAAGGTGTGCCAGTCGCCCGACCAGCTCGAGACGCTGATGCAGCAGGCCGGGACCGAGGCGAAGGCGGCATTCGGCGATGCCACGGTCTACATGGAGAAGTATCTCGGCAACCCGCGCCATATCGAGTTCCAGGTGTTCGGCGACGGCAACGGCCAGGCGATCCATCTCGGCGAGCGCGACTGTTCGCTCCAGCGCCGCCACCAGAAGGTGCTGGAGGAGGCGCCCTCCCCCGTCATCTCCGCCGAGGAGCGCGAGCGGATGGGCGGGATCGTCGCCAGGGCGATGGCCGACATGGGCTATCGCGGCGCGGGGACGATCGAGTTCCTGTGGGAGAACGGCGAGTTCTACTTCATCGAAATGAACACGCGCCTGCAGGTGGAGCATCCGGTGACCGAGGCGATCACCGGACTCGATCTCGTGCGCGAGCAGATCCGCGTCGCCGAGGGCCACCCGCTGACGCTGCGCCAGGAGGACGTCGTCTTCCGCGGCCACGCGATCGAGTGCCGCATCAACGCCGAGGACCCGCGCACCTTCGCGCCCTCGCCGGGCCGCGTGACGCAATATCACGCGCCGGGGGGCATGCACGTCCGCGTCGATTCGGGGCTGTACGCGGGCTATACCGTGCCGCCCTATTACGACAGCATGATCGCCAAGCTGATCGTCTATGGGACCACCCGGCAGGGAGCGCTGCGTCGTCTTCGCCGCGCGCTGGAGGAGTTCGTGATCGAGGGGATGAAGACCACCATCCCGCTCCACCAGGCGCTGCTCGACGACCCGGAGTTCCAGCAGGGGAGCTACACGATCAAATGGCTGGAGGAGTGGCTGGCGCGCCAGGACGCGTGACGGTGGCGAGCGGCGCGTCGGCGACGATCTACCACAACCCGCGCTGCTCGAAGTCGCGTCAGGCGCTCGCGCTGTTGCAGGACGCCGGAGCCGACGTGACCGTCATCGAGTATCTCAAGACGCCGCCCTCGCGCGACACGCTCGCCGCGCTGCTCGCGCGCGGCGGGATCGCGCCGCGTGCCGCCCTGCGCAGGGACGCACCGACGGTCGCCGACGACGAGGCCGCACTCGACCTGATGGCGCGCGATCCCGCCACGATCGAGCGGCCGCTCGTTGAAACCGACAAGGGCGTGCGGTTGGCGCGCCCGCCCGAGCTGGTGCGCGAGATCCTGTGATCCTCCCCGAGGACACGCGCTGGCGCGTCGAGCGCGCCAACCAGGCCGCGGTGGTGATCGACGCCGACGCCTATTTCCGTGCCGCGCGCCAGGCGATGCTACGCGCGCAGCACCAGATCCTGCTGGTCGGCTGGGACTTCGACGCGCGCATCAATCTCGCCTACGACGACGATCATCCCGAGGCGCCCACCGACGTCGGTGCCTTCATCACCTGGCTGGTCGACCGCACGCCGGGGTTGCAGGTCCACATCCTCCGCTGGGACAAAGGCGCGATCAAGACGCTCGGGCGCGGCAAGACGTTGTGGACCCTGCTCAACTGGCGCTATCGCCAGCCGCGCATCCACCTGCTGCTCGACGGCCACCATCCCGTCGCGGCCTCGCAACACCAGAAGATCGTCGTGATCGACGACTGTCTCGCCTTCTGCGGCGGCATCGACATGACCGACGAGCGCTGGGACACGCGCGCGCACGTCGACGACGACCCGCGTCGCACGTCGCCGAGCGGGCGCGCGTACAAGCCGTGGCACGACGCCACCACCGCGCTGCAGGGCCCGGTCGCGGGCGCGCTGGGCGAGTTGTGCCGCACGCGGTGGGCCATCGCGGGCGGCGCCGAGATCGCGCCGCCGCCGCCGCGCGAGGGCAGTTGCTGGCCCGAGTCGCTCACGCCCGTCTTCACCGACGTCGACGTCGCGGTGTCGCGCTCGCAGCCTCGGTATGACGGGCAGGACGAACTGCTCGAGATCGAGCGGCTGTACCTCGCGCTGATCGCCTCGGCCAAGCACCGCATCTACGCCGAGAGCCAATATTTCGCCTCGCGCCGCATCGCCGAGGCGATCGCCGCGCGGCTGGTGGAGGACGACCCGCCCGAGATCGTTGTGATCAACCCGGTGACCGCGCAGGGCTGGCTCGAGCCGATCGCGATGGACACCGCGCGCGCGCGGCTGGTCACCGAGCTGCGCCGGCGCGACCATCGTGGGCGCTTCCGAATGTACCACCCGGTCAACGAGAAGGGCACGCCGATCTACTGCCACGCCAAGGTGACGGTGATCGACGACCAGGCGATCCGGATCGGCTCGTCCAACTTCAACAACCGCTCGCTGCGGCTCGACACCGAGTGCGACGTCACCATCACCGACGGCGCGGCGACCATCGCCGCGATCCGCGATGACCTGATCGCCGAGCATCTCGGCGTCGACGCGGCGATGGTGAGCGAGCGGGTCGAACGCGACGGTCTGATCGCCACGATCGAGGCGCTGCGCGGCAGCGGGCGGACGCTGGTGCCCTATGAGGTGGACGACCTCAGCGCGGTCGAGAAGTGGCTCGCGGACAATGAGGTGCTCGATCCAGAGGGGCCGGGCGAGATGTTCGAGGCGTTCGAGAAGCGCGGGCTGCTACGGCGGCTGAGACGGAAGCGGCGCTAGGCCCACCTAGCGCCCCCGCCCCGTCATGCCGGGCTCGACCCGGCATCCATGGTCCCGCGAGCGCCACCAATGTCATATCCGCGGCACCATACGCCGGATCAAGTCCGGGGTGACGGCAGGTTACTACGCTGATGCTTCTACGCTATCCTCGTGCTCCTGCGCACGCAGGAGCCCAGAGCCGCGAGCGTGCGCTTCGTAACCCTGGGCTCCTGCCTGCTTAGGAGCACGGCACCGATCGAGCATGCTCATCCCCCCACACCGTCTGGCCACCGCCGCGCGCAGCCGCTATGCGCCGCGGCCATGACCGCCATCACGCCCGAGATCGTCGCCGAGCACGGCCTGTCCCCCGATGAATATGAGCGCGTGCTCAACGCGCTGGGCCGCGAGCCCAACCTTGTCGAGCTCGGCATCTTCTCGGTGATGTGGTCGGAGCATTGCAGCTACAAATCGAGCCGCATCCACCTCAAGAAGCTGCCGACCGAGGGCGCGCAGGTGATCTGCGGTCCGGGCGAGAACGCGGGCGTGGTCGACATCGGCGACGGCCAGGCCGTCATCTTCAAGATGGAGAGCCACAACCACCCGTCGTACATCGAGCCGTATCAGGGCGCGGCGACGGGCGTCGGCGGCATCCTGCGCGACGTCTTCACCATGGGCGCGCGCCCGGTGGCGAACCTCAATGCTTTGCGCTTCGGCCGGCCCGACCATCCCAAGATGCGTCACCTGATCTCGGGCGTGGTCCACGGCATCGGCGGCTACGGCAATTGCGTCGGCGTGCCGACGGTGGGCGGCGAGGTGAACTTCCACCCCGCCTATGACGGCAACATCCTCGTCAACGCGATGACCGTGGGCGTCGCCGACACCGACAAGATCTTCTACTCGGCCGCCTCGGGCGTCGGCAATCCGATCGTCTACGTCGGCAGCAAGACGGGACGCGACGGCATCCACGGCGCGACCATGGCCTCGGCCGATTTCGGCGAGAACTCGGACGAGAAGCGACCCACCGTCCAGGTCGGCGACCCGTTCACCGAGAAATTGCTGATCGAGGCGTGCCTCGAGCTGATGGCGTCGGACGCGATCGTCGCGATCCAGGACATGGGCGCGGCGGGGCTCACCTCCTCCTCGGTCGAGATGGCGAGCAAGGGCGGCGTCGGCATCGAGCTGGTGATGGACGACGTGCCCCAGCGCGAGACCGGCATGACACCGTACGAGATGATGCTCTCCGAATCGCAGGAGCGCATGCTGATGGTGCTCAAGCCCGGCCGCGAGGATTTCGCGCGCGCGATCTTCGAGAAGTGGGAACTCGATTTCGCGGTAATCGGTCATGTCACCGACACCGGGCGCATGGTGCTCAAGTGGCAGGGCGAGACCGTGTGCGACATCCCGCTCGCGCCGCTCGCTGACGATGCCCCGCTGTACGATCGCCCGCACGTCCCCACCCCGCCCGCCAAGGCGCTGGTCAATATTCCTGACTGCAAGGATCCCGCGGCCGACCTGCTCGCGCTGATGGGCTCGCCCGACATCGCCAGCCGGCGCTGGATCTGGGAGCAATACGACCACATGGTCGGCGCCGACACGGTGCAGCGCCCGGGCGGTGACGCCGCGGTGGTGCGCGTCCACGGCACCGACAAGGCGCTGGCGATGACGACCGACTGCACCCCGCGCTACTGCTTCGCCGACCCGGTCGAGGGCGGCAAGCAGGCGGTGGCCGAGGCGTGGCGCAACCTCACCGCGGTGGGCGCGACCCCGCTGGCGATCACCAACTGCCTCAACTTCGCCAACCCGCAGCGCCCCGAGATCATGGGCCAGATCACCGGCTGCCTCGACGGCATGGCGCAGGCGTGCCGCGCGCTCGACTTCCCGATCGTGAGCGGCAACGTCAGCCTCTACAACGAGAGCAAGGCGACGGGCGGCGGCTCGGCGATCCTGCCGACACCCGCGATCGGCGGCGTCGGGCTGCTCAAGGACTGGCAGAAGAGCGCGACGATCGCGTTCAAGCAGACCGGCGACGTCATCGTCGTGGTCGGGACGCGCCGCGGCGATCTCGGCCAGTCGCTGTGGCTGCGCGAGCTGCACGGGCGCGAGGAAGGGCCGCCGCCGCGCGTCGACCTGGAGGCGGAGCGCCGCACCGGCGACTTCATCCGCGCGCAGATCGACGCGGGGCATCTCGGCGCGGTGCACGACGTTGCCGACGGCGGGATCGCGGTGGCGATCGCGGAAATGGCGCTGGCGGGCAACGTCGGCGCGATGATCGATCGCGCCTTGCCGTACGACACCGCCGCCGCGCTCTTCGCCGAGGAGCAGGGCGTCTATGTCGTGACAGTGCACGACCATGCTTTGCTCGACTTCCTCCAGGCCGCGCTCGACGCCGGCGTGGAGGCCGAGCCGCTCGGCCGCACGATCGGCACGCGCGTGATCTTCGAGCTGCGCGAGGGCGATTATTGCGTGCCGCTCGACCAGCTGCGCGCCGCGCACGAGGGCTTCTTCCCCAAGCTGATGGCGGGCGAAGAGGCGATCTGAGGAGATCCTCCGCGCTCGCGGAGATGGTCGTGCAGGTCGCCATGTCCCCCGGACATGGCTGGTATTGCCGGGGGCAATTCCATCTGCAGGGCAGCCGAGGGCTGGTGGAGGAGGGCTCCACGAGCGCTGCGCTGCGCGGAGAGCCCCCTCCACCACCGGCCTGCGGCCGGCGGTCCCCTCCCCGTGCCGGGGAGGAATAAGTCCGTCCTCACCAACGTTGCCAGCCCCGCGCCGCGCGCCTAGCACGCCATCGCCATGTCCTACGCCAACCGCCTCGCCGCGCTCGATATCCTGCGCGGCGTCGCGGTGCTGGGGATCACCGTCGCCAACCTGCCCGGCTTCGCGCTGCCGCAGGCGGCCTATTTCACCCCGCTCGCCGCGGGCGGCACCGGACCCGCCGACCTCACCGCCTGGGCCCTCACCTTCGTGCTCGTCGAGGGCAAGATGCGCGGGCTGTTCGCCGCACTGTTCGGCGCCTCGCTGCTTCTCGTGGTGGAGCGCGCCGACGCGGCGGGGCAGAACGGCGCCGCGGTCCACCTCCGCCGCATGGGCGTGCTTTACCTGATCGGTGCCGCGCATCTGTACCTACTGTGGTACGGCGACATCCTCCACCATTATGCCCTGGTCGGCGTCGCCGCGCTCCTGTTCGTCCACGCGCCGGCCCGTGTCCTGCTGCTCGCCGCCATGGCCGCGCTGTTGGTGGCGACGATCGGCGGGATTGGCCTGGTACAGGCCGCCGCGCTGCCCGCCTCGCGCGCCGCGCTGGAGCAGAGCTTCGGCCGTCCACCCGCTCCGCTGCTGGCGAGCGAGATCGCGGCGCTGCGTGGGTCGCTGGCGGACGGCATCGCATGGCGCTGGCGACATGACGCCGGCGCGCTCGGCGGGTTGCTCGCCAACGGGCCGGAGACGCTCGGCTACATGCTGCTCGGCATGGCGGCCTATCGCAGCGGCTTCGCCACCGGCGCCTGGTCGCGCCGCCGCTACGTCGCGGTAGCCGCACTGACCTTGCCACTCGGGCTGGCGGCCCAGCTGGCGCTCGCGCGCCACGGCATCGCACGCGGCTTCGCGCTCGAGGCGGTGCTCACCGCCTCCTTCGCGCTCGGGCCGCTGATCCATGCCCCGATGGTCGCGGGCTATGCCGCGCTGCTGCTCCGCTGGCTGCCGGGAACGCGCGCGGGCGAGCGGCTCGCCGCGCTGGGGCGCAGCGCGCTGAGCAACTATCTGCTGTCGAGTCTCATGCTCGCCGCGGTCTTCTACGGCTGGGGACTGGGGCAGTTCGCGCGTTGGGGCCGCGCCGAGGCCTATGCGCTGCTGCCGCCGCTCTGGGCGCTGCTTCTGCTATGGTCGCCACTCTGGCTCGCGCGCTTCCATTATGGACCGGCGGAGTGGCTCTGGCGGTCGATCGCGCGCGGCAAGGTCCAGCCGCTTCGCCGCCGCTAGATGCGAACGCGTCTCATTTCCCTTGCGAGCCGTTCTCAACTCGGGTAGATCGAGTCGCAGCCGGGAAGGAGACCGCATGGTCGTCTGCGTCTGCAATGCCATCAAGGAGTGCCAGGTGCGCGAGGCTGCGCGATCCGGTGCTGCCACCCCCTGCCAAGCCTATCGCTGCCTCGGGCGCTCGCCGAAATGCGGCCAATGTGTTCAATTTGCTCGCGCAATCATCGATGAAGAACGTGCGGCTGCGTAGCGGTCGCAGCAAATAGTCGCCGTCGCGCGACGGACTTTCAGCTTCCTTCCTCCCCCATTCGGGGCTATCGCCGTGCCGTTCCGGATAGTGGAGACTGGCATGAAGGGCGATCCCAAGGTCATCGAGTTCCTCAACGAGTCGTTGAAGAACGAACTGACCGCGATCAATCAATATTGGCTGCACTATCGCCTCTTCGATCACTGGGGCGTCTACAAGCTCGCCGCATTCGAGCGCCACGAATCGATCGACGAGATGAAGCACGCCGACTGGCTGGCCGAGCGCATCCTGTTTCTCGACGGGTTGCCCAACTTCCAGTTGCTCGGTCGTCTGCGCATCGGCGAGACGGTGGAAGAAGCGCTCAAAGCCGATCTCGCGATGGAGATCGAGGCGGTCACGCAGCTCAAGGCGGCGGTCGCTTACTGCGAGGAGGTCAAGGACTTCGTCAGCCGCGAGTTGTTCGCCAACATCCTCGCCAGCGAGGAAGAGCATGTCGACACGCTCGAGCGCCAGTTCGAGATGATCGAGCGGATGGGTATCCACAATTACATCCAGCTCAACTCGGTGAGCGAGCATGACAAGCCCGAGAGCGGCGCGGCACCTTACCTGAAGGGATGAGGCTCATCTCGCGCTGGCTCCGGTTCTGAGGTCGATCACCACGACTGCCGAGAGGGAAAACGTTCCCACCAGCAACACCATGGCGGGTGGCTCGCATCGACGAGGGCGGCGCGCCGCCCGCCTTGGTCGCGAGCCGCGCCGGCCGATCGCGACGCTCGTCCCCTTGCGCTCCCCCATCGACCTCGATCACGATCGCGCCAGCCGATCAGCGTGGCGCTGGTCAGGCGATCATGCGCGACGTGATCGCTGTTCCGGGAGTGCTCCGGCCGACACGTGTCCCTTCTCCGCTCGTCCTCCCACTTACCTCGAAGAACCGTTTGAGCCGAACGGTGTGGGCAGGTGCTTCTCGATCGACGCATGTGCTGCTCCGCCGTCCGTCACGCAGCGGTCTTAATCCGGAGCAATCTTTTCCGGCTGGATCGACGGCGCGGAGAGACATGCGTCTATAATGGAGCAGACCAACGTCGCGGTCGCGCGTGCATGACCTGCTTCCAGCGGCGCCCTGCTCTAAACCGCGCCTCTGTCCGCGAGACCAATGTCGTCCTAACAGGACTTTTGAATGAGGATCTCGACCAAGCTTTCCCTGTTGATCGGACTGGCGGTCACGACGCTATCAGGCCTGAGCCTTTTTACCTTGAGCCGGATCGACAAGGTCTATCTGTCCGCGTCGAACGCCAAGAACGTGATCTTGCCGAAAACGGCGATGCTGTACGACATCCGCTTCACGCTGTTACGTTATCATACGACCACCATCCGAAAGATCGTCGCCACCGATCCGCTCGAGCAGGCGAGCCTCGACGACGAGTTCGTCGAGATGGACGCCGCCTTGCCGAGGTTACTGCGATCATACCGCGCGACGATCCAGTCCGAGACCGAGGCCGTGGCATTTTCCGCGCTGATGGACAGTTGGAACCGCTATCTCGCGGCGCGCAAAGGGATCGTTGATGCCTTGTCGCGGGGCGACCGACGAGCGACGGTGGCGGCGGTGGCGCCCGCGCGAGACGCGCTGGTGGTGGCGTTCGACAGGCTGAGAACCGTCATTCATATCAAGGATGAGGCCGCGGCCGAGGATGCAAGCCGGGCGGCCGCCGCGTACGATGCGGCATGGAGCGTCACGCTGGCGGTGGCGTTGGCCGCGACCGTGACGATGATCGCGGCAGGGCTGTGGACGCTGCGCAGCATCACCGTCCCGATCGACGCCGAGGTCGCGGCGATGCAGCGGCTGGCGCTGGGAGATCTGGCGATCCACGTAGACGGCATCCGACGCCGCGACGAGATCGGCGAGCTCGCCAGGGCGCTGAACGGCGTCATCGTCAACCTCACCGCCACGGCCGAGATCGCGCGAGCGGTCGCGGCGGGCGACCTGGCCATCTCGGCGGTCCCGCTATCGGATCGCGACACGCTGGGGCTTGCCTTGCAGACGATGGTCGCCAGGCTGCGCACCATCGTCGCCGAGACAATGACGGCAGCGGCCCACGTCGCCACGGGGAGCCGACAATTGTCGCAAGCGGCACAACGTCTGGCAGAGAGCTCGAACGAACAGGCGGTGGCCAGCGAGCAAGCCTCGGCATCGATGGAGCAGATCGCCGCCAACGTGAAGCAGACCGCGCACAACGCCGGCCAGACGCGAGAGATCGCACGGCGAGCGGCGGAGAAGGCTGAGGCGAGCGGCGCCGCGGTGAAGACGGCGGTGGACGCGATGACGAGGATCGCGCGCGAGACGTCCGTCGTCCAGGAGATCGCCCGCCAGACCGACCTGCTGGCACTGAATGCGGCGGTGGAGGCGGCACGGGCCGGCGAGCACGGTCGCGGCTTCGCGGTCGTGGCGGCTGAGGTGCGCAACCTGGCCGAGCGATCGCGCACCGCCGCCGTCGAGATCGGTCTGCTCTCGCAAGAAACGGTCACGACCGCGAAGGACGCGGGCACCATGCTGTCGACGCTGGTGCCCGACATCGGCCGCACCGCCGAGCTGGTCGGCCAGATCACCGCCGCGTGCCGTGAGCAGGATCTCGGGACCGGCCAGATCAACCAGGCGATCGGGCAGTTGGACAGCGCCGCGCAACAGACCGCCGCCGGATCGGAACAGATCGCCGCGACGTCGCGCGCGCTGCTCCGCCAGGCCGAGCAGTTGCAGGCCTCGATCGCCTTCTTCCGGGCCGGGCCGATCGATCCAGACCGTCGCACGGTGAGTACCGGCTGATCACATCCTGCCGCAGATGACGCCCCCTCGCGCGCTACGCCACCCGGCGCCCGAACCCACCTGGCCGCCGCACCGCGACGGGCGCGGCGCCCTCGCTCTCCAGCACGGCGAGTGTGCGCAGGAACAGCGGGCGCAGCGCCACCACGTCCTCGATCGCGTCCTGCGGCGATTCATGGTGTTCAACGCAGGCGCGCGCGTGATCCTCGATCTTCTCGGCGAGCGTGGCGAGCACGTTGGCACCGAACTGGCGCGCCTCGCCCTTGAGCGTGTGGGCCGGGATGACCAGCGCCGCGGCATGGCCCTTGCGCATCGCGTCCTCAAGCGCGCTCAGCGACTTGATGCCATCCTCGCGGAAATAGCCGAGAATACGCGCGAAGCCGGTGCCCAGCTCGGCGCGCGCGCGCGCGAGTGCCGCGCGATCCACCAGTTGCTCCGCCTCTGCCGCCATGCGCCGCCTCCTCTTTTGCGCGCAAGCACTTAGCGCCCGAGAGGTAAAGAGGAGGTAAGCGCTCCGGCTCAGCTGCCGCCGAACGGATTCTTGGGTGCGCGCAGCATCAGCCGCACCGGCACCGCGCCGAAGCCGAGCTCGCGCCGTATCCCATTGATGAGGTAACGCTGGTAGCTCATCGGCAGCTCGTCGACGCGCGTGCCGAACAGCACGAAACCCGGCGGGCGCGTCTTGGCCTGGGTGAGATAGCGCAGCTTGATGCGTTTGCCGCCAGGCGCGGGTGGCGGGTTCGCCTCGATCGCGCGCTCGAACCAGCGGTTGAGCTCGCCGGTGCCGACGCGGCGCGACCACGCCTCGCGCGTCGCGAAGGCGGCGCCGATCAGCTGGTCGATCCCCTTGCCCGTCGCCCCAGAGACCGCGAGCAGCGGCACGCCGCGCACCTGCGCCAGCCCTTCGTCGAGCGCGGTGCGCACGCCGTTGAACAGCTTCGAGGGGTCCTCGGCGACGTCCCATTTGTTGAGCGCGATCACCAGCGCGCGCCCCTCTTCCAGCACGCGGTCGGCGATGCGCAGGTCCTGCGATTCCAGCCCCAGCGTGGCGTCGAGCAGCAGCACCACCACCTCGGCGAAATCGACCGCGTGGAGCGCGTCGGCGACCGAAAGCTTCTCCAGCTTATCCTGCACCTTGGCGCGCTTGCGCATGCCCGCGGTGTCGATCAGGCGGACGTCGCGCGGGCCCTCGGGGCCGTGCCACACCCAGTCGATCGCGATCGAGTCGCGCGTGATCCCCGCCTCGGGGCCGGTGATCATCCGATCTTCGCCGAGGATGCGGTTGACCAGCGTCGACTTGCCCGCGTTGGGGCGCCCGACGATGGCGAGCTTGAGCGGCGCGTCGGGGCTCTCGTCGTCCTCCGCCGCCTCCTCCGCGTCGAGCGTCTCGAGGTGCGGCAGCAGCGCCTCGAACAGGTCGGCGACGCCCTCGCCGTGCTCGGCGGAGAGCTGCACCGCGTCACCGAAGCCGAGCGACAAAGCCTCGATCAGCCCGGCCTCGGCGGCGCGCCCCTCGGCCTTGTTGCCGACCAGTACGATCGGGGTGGAGGCGCCGCGCAGCCAGCGTGCAATCTCCTCGTCGAGCGGCACGATCCCGGCGCGCGCGTCGATCATGAAGAGCGCGACGTCCGCACTATCGACCGCGGCCTGGGTCTGGCGGCGCATGCGACCCGGCAGTGTGTCAGGATCCTCGTCCTCATAGCCGGCGGTGTCGATCACGCGGAAATCGAGCCCGAGCAGATGCGCGTCGCCCTCGCGGCGGTCGCGCGTCACGCCGGGGCGATCGTCCACCAGCGCCAGCCTCTTGCCGACGAGGCGGTTGAACAGCGTCGACTTGCCGACATTGGGGCGACCGACGATCGCGACGGTGGGGAGACGGGACATGGGACGGGGACCTAGCGCGCTTCGAACGAGTGAGCCCCTCCCCTTCAGGGAGAGGGGTTGGGGTGGGGCGCTTCCCCCAGCAACGCGCTCGCGGCGACGCCCCACCCCTGCCCCTCCCCTGGAGGGGAAGGGAGTTCAGGCCGCTCTACTCATTATTGGGTTAGATGGATAGCGAGCCGTGTTCCTGCGCATGCGGGAACACAGCGTCAGGTAGCATCCGTGGTTCGTGGCCGTGAGTTCCCGCTGACGCGGGAGGACGAGGATCACCGCCAGGCGGTGATCACGCCCTTCTCGTCGAGCGTGTACAGCGTCTGGTTGGCGACGATCGGGGCGAGCGAGAAGCTGTCGCCGGCGCGGATGGTGGTCTGCACCTTGCCATCGGCGACCGACAGCGCGACCAGCTCGCCGCGCGAGTTGGTCAGCCACAATTTCTCGCCGGCGAGCACCGGCCCGAACCAATTGTACGGGTCCGAGCGCTTCTCCTCGTTCTTGTAGGCGCGCAACTGGCTGATCCAGCGGATCTTGCCGTTGGCGCGCGACAGGCACACCAGCCGCGCGTCATCGGTGACGACGAAGATCCACTCGCCCGCGATCCACGGCGTGGAGATGCCGGCGAGGTTCTGCTCCCACAGCCGCTGGCCGGTGGCGAGCTCGAGCGCGATCATGCGGCCGCCCTGCCCGATCGAGTAGACGCGGCCGTCCTCGATCACCGGGTCGGCGTCGATGTCGGCGAGGCTCGACACCGAAGTGGTGATCGAGGTGCGCGACAGCGCGTCCTGCCACAAGGAGCGGCCGTTCTCATAGCGATAGGCGTTCAGCTCGCCGCTGGAGAAGCCCGCCACCACGGTGCCCGAGCTCGCCGCCGGCGCGGCAACGCCGAACACGCCCTGCGTCTCGAGGCTCGCGGTCTGCGTCCACACCACCTTGCCGTCGGCCTGGTTGAGCGCGACGATCTGATTGTCCTGGCTCAGCACATAGACCTGGCCGTTGGCGATCGTCGGCGCGCCGCGCAGCGGACCGCCCGGCTTGGCGCGCCACAGCACCGCGCCGTCGGCGGCATTGGCGGCGATCACATCGCCCAGCCCGTCGGTGGCATAGACCTTGGCGTCGTCATAGCTCACCCCGCCGCCGAAGCGAGCGGCGCGATTCTCGTCGCCCTCCGTGATCGCGCGAGTCCACAGCTTGGCGCCGGTGTCGGCGGCGAAGGCGTTGATCACACCGTCGACGTCGACCACGAACAGCTTGTTCTCGGCAATCACCGGCATGGCGGCGAGCCGCGCGCGGTTGCTGCCACCGTTGATCTCGGCGCTCCAGCTCTTCGCCGGCGACGCGGCGAGCAGCAGGTGCCCCATCGACTTGGCCGCGCTGCCGCCCGGCTGGGTCCAGCCGTCGTTGGGGGCCGGGGTCGGCAGCGTGACCTGGACGTCGGCGAGCCCCTTGTCGATCTCGGCCGGGTTCTCCGACACCAGGATCGGCACGCGCTGGCCGACCGTGGGCGTCTTCTTGGGCGCGCTCTTGAAGATGCCGCAGCCGCTCAGCCCCACCAGCGCGGCGATCGCCACGCCGGTCGCGAACCTCGTCCTCATCGCTTGCTCACACCTTCATCCTTGGCCCGCGCGGCAGGCGCCTGGGCGTTCTTGGCCGGCGCGGTCGGCGCCTTCGTCTCCAGTACGCCCGCCATCTGAACCGCACGTTGACGCAGCGAGCTGGGCACGCCCGAGTCAGCGGCGATGCGCGCGAAGGTCTGGCCGGCGAGATCGCGCCGCCCCTCGCGCAGATAGGCCGCCGCCATCAGCTCGCCCGCGCTGCCGAGCCACGCCCCGCCCGTCACCGCGAGCGGACGCATCCGCTCGACGATCACCTGCGGCTGGAGCTGGTCGAACTCGGCGCTGGTCTGGCGGATCACCGCCAGATCGCGGAACGGTTGCGCCAGCGAGGCGTCGGCGGCAATCTTGGCGAAGGCCGCCGCGGCGCCGCGCAGATCGTCCTTCTGCAGCAGCACGTCAGCCTGCGTGAAGCGCGCGGCGGCGCGATAGCCGTCGCGCGACGACTCGCTCAGCGTGGCGAGCGGCGCGGCGGCCGCCTTGGTATCCTGCGCGGCGAGCGAATCGAACGCCTGCTGTAGCTGCTCGCCCTCGCGCTCGGCCGCGACCGTCTGGCGGTGCTGCCAGAACAGGAAGGCCGCGAGCGCGGCGAGCGCCAGCACCACGGCGGCGATGATCGCCCGGCCGTAGCGCTTCCACACGTGGATCGCCTGGTCGCGGCGGAGCTCGTCGTCGACCTCGCGCAGGAACGCTTCATTGTTTTGCGGCGTCAGAGCCACCGATCACTCCGGGCTGAAGGGGAACCGCCGCGCTGTAGCGACTCGGTCGGCGCGAGGAAAGAGCGGCAACGCCCCGCCGCGTCCCGGTTCACTCCTTGGGCGCGTAGACTTGGTCCGCGCCGGGGAAGGCGCGCGCGCGCACCTCGTCGGCGAAGGCGGTGACTCGCTCGGCGACATAGCCCGCCATGTCGCCGTAGCGCTTGACGAAGCGCGGTGTCCGCTCGAACAGCCCGAGCATGTCCTCGGCGACGAGCACCTGGCCGTCGCACGCGGCGGAGGCGCCGATACCGATCGTCGGCACCGCGACGCTGTTCGTGATCTCGACTGCGATCGGCTCGACCACGCCCTCGATCACCACGGCGAACGCGCCGGCCTCGGCGACCGCGCGCGCGTCGCCGACGATCTTGGCGGCCTCGGCGGGGCTGCGCCCGCGCGCGCCATAGCCGCCGAGCGCGTTGACCGCCTGCGGGGTGAGTCCGACATGGCCCATCACGGGGATACCGCGCTCGGCGAGGAAGGCGACCGTGGGCGCCATCGCGCTGCCGCCCTCCAGCTTCACCGCCGCCGCGCCGCTCTCCTTGAGCAGCCGCGCCGCGCTCTCGAACGCCTGCTGCGGCGACGCCTCGTAGCTGCCGAACGGCATGTCGACGACGACCAGCGCATGGTAGCTGCCGCGCACCACCGCGGCAGCATGCGCCGCCATCATCTCGAGCGTGACGGGAACGGTGGAGGGAAGACCGTAGATCACCTGCCCCAGGCTGTCGCCGACCAGCAGCATGTCGCACTGCGGGTCCATCAGCTGCGCCATGCGTACGGTATAAGCGGTGAGCATCACCAGCGGCTCGCCCCTCGCTTCGGCGATCGCGGCCTTGCGCTGCCGAATTGCGGGGACGGTGACGCGCTTCATCGGCGCGGCGACCGGGGTGGCGCGGCTGGTGGCGGAGTCGATCGTGAAGGTGGTGGACATGCGCCCTGCTACTCCGGCGCGTTCACCCGATCCAGCCGCGCCGCGCGGCGAGATGCGCGAGCTGGAGCGCGACCGCCCCGACCAGCAGGATCAGCAGCGGAAAGAAGAGCGTCCCCGCCCCGCGCCGCGCGAGCAGGTCGGTCATCGCGAACAGCCAGCCGAACTGGATCAGCGCCGCCACCAGCGACACCGTGAGCGCGGGCACCGCGATGCGTCGGCGCACCACCAGCGCGAGCGCGCCGACGAGCAGCCCGAAGCTCGCCACCGCATAGTCGAGCCAGTACCAGCCCGGCAGTGCGGCGAGCAGCGCGCGGTCCATCGGATCGGCCGCCCCGCCCGCGCCCGCCATGAGCTGGGTGACGCAGGCATAGGCGGAGAGGGCCGACCAGAGCAGCAGCACGCCGACGAGCAGCCGGTACCAGCGCGGCGCGCGCACGCGGCTCAGCCGAACAGCGCGGCGTAGCGCTCGGGCTTGAAGCCGAGCTCCACGCCGCCGCCATGGACCAGCACCGGCCGCTTGATCATCGCGGGCTGCGCCAGCATCAGCGCGCTCGCGCGCGCCCGGTCGAGCCCGGCGCGTTCCGGCTCGGGCAGCTTGCGGAAGGTGGTGCCGGCGCGATTGAGCAGCGGCTCCCAGCCGAGCCGGTCGATCCAGGAATCGAGCAGCGCGGGATCGAGCCCGTCCTTGCGGAAGTCGTGGAAGGTATGAGCGACCTGGTGGTCGGCGAGCCATTGCCGCGCCTTCTTCACCGTGTCGCAATTAGGAATGCCGTAGAGCGTGATCATGCGCCCGCCGTGACACCGCCGTGCATCGATGGAAAGTGCGGTCTGACGCTCGGCGGCGCCGCGAACGCCGTCTCGTCCGCTGCCGCCGATCCGCTCTGTCCGAAATTGGTCGGGGCGACAGGATTCGAACCTGCGACCCCCACACCCCCAGTGTGATGCGCTACCAGGCTGCGCTACGCCCCGACCGAGGGGGCGCCTCTACGCGCGGTCGCCGGCCATTGCAAGCGGCTAGGCGCGGTCCGCGGCGGACGGCGCATGCACCGTGGCGGGGCGAGCGTCTGTTGCGCGCACGCCCCGGCGATGATAGCGGCAGCGGCTTCGTGCGGCCGGGTTTCGGCCGCCCCAATGTCATGCACGGAATCCGATGCTCATTCCTCCCGCTTACGCGCAGACGGCCGGTGGCGCCGCCCAGGGCGGCGGCCTCGCCGGCTTCATCAGCCTGGCGCCGCTCCTGCTGGTGTTCGTCGTCTTCTATTTTCTGATGATCCGGCCGCAGCAGAGCCGCATGAAGTCGCTCCAGAACGCGATCGCCGCGGTCAAGAAGGGCGATTCGGTCGTCACCGCGGGCGGCCTGGTCGGTCGCGTCACCAAGGTGGAGGAAGGCTTCGTCGAGGTCGAGATCGCGCCCAACACCCGCGTCCGCGTCGTCAAGGCGACGCTGGCGGAGGTGACGCCGCTCGGCGGCAAGCCGGCGAACGACTGAGATGCTGGACTTTCCCCGCTGGAAAGTGACCGCCATCTGGCTCGTGCTGGCGGTGCTGGCGTCGCTCTCGATCCCCAGCTTCCTGCCCGATCGCGTCACCCAGGGGCTCGGCTTCACGCCGCCGCAGATCAACCTCGGGCTCGACCTCGCCGGCGGCAGCTACCTGCTGCTGGAGGCCGACACCAACGGCTTGGCCGCGGCGCGGGTCGAGGCGATGCGCGAGCAGGTGCAGACCGAGATGCGGCGACAGACCCCGCGCATCGACATCGGCGAGATATCGAGCCGCAACGGCCAGCTCTCCTTCCTGCTGCGCGATCCCAGCCAGGTAGATGCCGCGCGCGAGCGGCTGCTCCAGATCACCGGCACCGGCGCCGGCATGACGGGCCAGCGCCAGTGGGACATCCAGGTCGTCGACACCAGCCGCTTCGTCCTGACGCCGACGAAGGCGGGGCTCGACCAGGCGATCAAGACCGCGATGAGCGACACGGTCGAGGTGGTGCGCAAGCGCATCGACGCGCTCGGCACGCGCGAGCCGACGATCATCGGCCAGGGCACCAATCGCATCGTCGTCCAGGTCCCCGGCCTGCAGGATCCGCAGCAGCTCAAGGCGCTGGTCGGCAAGACCGCCAAGCTCGAGTTCAAGCTGGTCGACATCAACGCCGACCCGCAGGCGCTCGCCAAGGGGGAGGCACCCGCGGGCGACCAGATCCTGCCCTACCCCGGCAACCCTGGCGGTATCCCGCTGATCGCGGTCAAGCGCCAGGCGATCATCACCGGCGACATGCTGAGCGACGCGCGCCAGGAGTTCGCGCCGGAGACCAACGCGCCACAGGTGGCGATCACCTTCGACAGCCAGGGCGGTCGCCGCTTCGCGCAGGCGACCAAGGAGAATGTCGGCCGGCCGTTCGCGATCGTGATCGACAATCAGGTGATCTCGGCACCCAACATCAACGAGCCGATCCTCGGCGGCCGCGCCTCGATCAGCGGCGGCTTCACGGTCGACAGCGCCAACCAGCTCGCGATCGCGCTGCGCTCGGGCAAGCTCGCGGTCGACCTCAAGGTGGTGGAGGAATCGACCGTCGGCCCCGATCTCGGCGCCGATTCGATCCGCGCCGGCATTCTCGCCTCCGCGGTGGCGGTGGCACTGGTGGTGGCGTTCATGCTCGTCACCTACGGCCGCTTCGGGTTCTACGCGAACCTCGCCGTCGTCATCAACGTGTTCGTCATCCTCGGCGTGCTCGCGCTGATCGGCGGCACGCTGACACTGCCCGGCATCGCCGGCTTCGTGCTGACGATCGGTACCGCGGTGGACGCCAACGTGCTGATCAACGAGCGCATCCGCGAGGAGCGCCACCGCGGGCGCGGGGTCGTCCAGGCGGTCGAGCTAGGCTACAAGGAGGCGAGCCGCACGATCTTCGAGGCAAACGTGACCCACGCCATCTCCGGCATCATCATGTTCCTGCTGGGCTCCGGCCCGGTGAAGGGCTTCGCGGTGGTGCTGCTGATCGGCATCGCCACCAGCGTGTTCACCGCGGTGACCTTCACGCGCATGCTCGTCGCCGGCTGGCTGCGTCGCAACAAGCCCAAGACGATCAACATATGAGGGCGGCGACGCTCGCCCGCGGGCTCACGATGATCCTTCGCACGGCACCCGCTCTCCGCGGTGACGAGGTACTATGAAACTGCTCAAGCTCGTCCCCGACGACACCAACATCGACTTCGTCCGGCTGCGCGGCGTCGCCTTCGCGCTGACGCTGCTGCTCAGCGTGCTCGCGGTCGGCCTCACCGTCTACAAGGGCCTCAACTTCGGCGTCGACTTCGAGGGCGGCCTGATGATCGAGGAGAAGTTCGCGCAGCCGCCCGCGATCGAGGCGGTGCGCGCCACGGTCGATTCGCAGGGGCTCGGCGAGGCCAACATCCAGCCGATCGGCGACGGCAAGACGCTGACGATCCGCCTGCCCGTGCAGAAGGGCGGCGACGAGGGCGCCACCAACGCCGCGGTGCGCAAGGTGGAGGGCGCGCTCGCCGCCAAGTTCCCGGGCAGCACCTTCCTCCGCTACTCGACCGTGTCGGGCAAGGTGTCGGACGAGCTGATCCGCAACGGCGTGCTCGCGGTGGTGCTGGCAATCCTCGGCATCGGTTTGTTCGCGATCTTCCGCTTCGAGTGGCAGTTCGGCGTCTCGACGATCGTCGCGATCGTCCACGACCTGCTGATGACGCTCGGCTTCTTCGCGATCACGCGGTTCGAGTTCGATCTCAACATCGTTGCCGCGGTGCTGACGATCATCGGCTATTCGATCAACGACAAGATCGTGATCGACGATCGCATCCGCGAGAACATGCGCCGCTATCGCAAGATGGACATGCGCGAGATCATCAACTTGTCGGTGAACGAGACGCTGCCCCGCACGGTGATGACCTCGGTGACGATCCTGCTGGCGCTGCTGGCGCTGCTCTTCCTCGGCGGCCACGTGCTGCGCGGCTTCACCGCGGCGATGATCCTGGGCATCGTGGTCGGCACCTATTCGTCGATCTACGTCTCGTCGTCGCTGCTGATCTCGCTCGGCCTGCGCGCAGAACCCGAGGGCGGCGCCACGCCGAAGCGCGGCGGCATGGAGAATGCCGAGCGCGTCGGACCGCGCAGCTGATGCGGATGGACCGGGAGCGGCCGGCGCCGGGGCCGCTGGTTCGCGGCTTCGGTGCGGGCGGCTACCGGGTCGACGCACCCGATGGGACGATGGGAGTCTACCCCGCGCTGCTGCTCACCGCGACGCGCGCCGACAATTGGTCGCCACCGGCCTTGGAAGCGCTCGACGAGATCGCGCTGGCGCCGCTGCTGGACGGCCCGATCGAGTTCCTACTGCTCGGCACGGGCGATGCGCTCCGCCGCGCCCCCAAGGCGCTGGCCGTGGCGCTGGACGCCCGCGGGATCGGGATCGAGGCGATGGACAGCCGCGCCGCCGCGCGCGCCTGGGGCGTGCTGCGCGCCGAGGAGCGCCAGATCGCCGCGGCACTCTACCCGCTGGACTATTGAGCGTCGCCGCCCTCAAGCCTGTTTCGTATCGCGCGGGGCAGGTGAGCGCGGGACGGCTGGCGATTGATTGTCCGTCGCGTCAATTGGAGCACCTGAATACGCGGCTGATCCATCGGCGATCAGGTCAGTCCCGCTCCCCATAGGCGGGCAGCGCCAGCTTCCAGCGGATCGCGGCGGCGCGCAGCGCGAAGCCCGCACTCGCCGACACGCTCGCCGCGACCAGCGGCGGCACGCCGAGCTGACGCAGTGCGACGTGCAGCCCCGCCGCCAGCGCCGCGGCGGTGACGTACAGCTCGGGACGCATCAGGATCGAAGGCTCGCCCGCGAGCACGTCGCGGATGATGCCGCCGACGCAGCCGGTCACCACCCCCATCAGTGCGGCGGGCACCGGCGGCACGCCATAGCCCAGCGCCTTGGCAGCGCCGTACACCGCATAGGCGGCGAGCCCGACCGCGTCGAACCAGTCGAGCGCGGCGCCGCGCCACCAGCGCTCGGGCGTTGCCCAGATCACCGCCGCCATCACCAGGCACACCGCGGCGACGCGCGCGTCATGCACCCAGAACACCGGCGCGCCGATCAGAAGGTCGCGCACCGTGCCCCCGCCCACGCCGGTGACCAGCGCGAAGAAGGCGAGCGTCACCGGCGTCTGCGCGCGCCGCGCCGCCGCCAGCGCGCCCGAGGCGGCGAACACCGCGATGCCGGCGACGTCGAGATAGGGCGCGAAGGCCGGCAGCAGCACCGCGGGCTCGAGCGGCGGGGTCATCGCGGGCCTAGTCGCGCTCGATGAGATAGTTCATCCGCGCCGCCGCGATCGGGCGGGCGCGATCGTCCTGCCACGCCACTGCCTCGACGTTGGCGACGCGCGTGCCCAGGCGCGTGATCGTACCCGCCGCGCGGGTGACGTGATCGCGCCCGCCGCGCATGAAGTCGACGGTGACGTTGATCGGCTTGACGCGCGCGCCGCCCTCCTCCGCCAGCGCGTGGCGCAGCGCGGCGATCGCGGCGACCTCGAGCAGCCCCGAGATCGCGCCGCCCTGAAGGAAGCCCGGTCGCCCGACGACATCCTCGCCGAACGGCATGACGATCAGCGGCGCGCCGTCGGCGCCGAACTCGAGCGTCGCGCCGAGCAGCTCGGCATAGGGCGGGAGAGTCACGGCGCCACCTTGGGGTAGGTGCCGCTCGGCACCATGAAGGTGGCCGCGACATGCGCCACTGGGTCGGCGAGATCGCCGTCGTGCGCGATGCCGCGGGTGAAGGCGATCGAGCGCGCCACGCGCAGGCACTCGGCGCGCCCGATCACGGTCTGGCCGGGGCGCGCCGGGCGGAGATAGTCGATGCGCAGGTCGAGCGTGGCGTGCGGCGCGAAGGCGGCGATGCGCTGCCAAACCGCGATGCTGGTCGCCACGTCCATCAACGCGATGATCGGCCCCGAGGCGAGCACGCCGCTGTCCTCGTCGCCGATCAGGTCGGGCGAGAAGGGCAGCGCGAGCTCGACCCAGTCGGGTCCGCGATCGTGGTAGCGGATGCCCAGCCTCGCGCTGTGCCCGCCGAAGTTGCGGCTCTGGAGCGCCTTGAGCGCGGCGGCCGGGTCGAGGTCCATGGCCCAGCGTCTACACGCGCGGCGGCGCGGTGCAACCGGGGCGTGGGCCTGGCCGGCCGATCCGCGCTGGGGCGAGCGCAAGGTCGAAACTCACCCTCTTTCCCCGCGCAAATTTGGAGCCGTTCCAGGATCAATCGTGGCGCCTACCGGGTGACGGCGGCGCCTGCGGCCGGTCAGTCCGTCCGCGGAAGACGAGTGGACAGGCTTCCCTCGCGGTGGTTCGGCTCGAACCCGTCGATCGCCAGCGCCGCGATCCGCGCCGCGACCGCCTCGGGCGGCTTGACCGACGCCGGGTCCTCGCCCGGATAGGCGCGCGCGCGCATCTTGGTCCGCGTCGCGCCCGGGTCCAGCACGGCGACGCGTACCCTGCTCACCTCGGCCATCTCGTCGCCATAGGCCTCGAGCAGCGTCTCGAACGCGGCCTTGGACGCGCCATACGCGCCCCAATAGGCGCGCGGCGTGCGCGCCACCGACGAGGTCACCCCGATCACCCGCGCGCCCGCCGAGCGGCGCAGCATCGGGTCGAACGCCTGGATCATCGCCACCTGCGCGGAGACGTTGAGCGTCAGCACCTGCGCCAACTCCTTCGCGTCGATCGCAGGCACCGCGGCGAGCGAGCCCAGCATCGCGGCGTTGAGCACCAGCACGTCGAGCGCCTCCCATCGCTCGCCGACCGCGCTGGCGAGCCGCGCGATGGAGTCGCTCTGCGCGAGGTCGAGCGGCGCGATCGTCGCCGAGCCCCCGGCGTCGAAGATCGCCTGCTCGACCTCCTCCAGCCCAGCGGCGGTGCGCGCGGTGAGGACGACATGCGCCCCCTCCGCGGCGAGCGCGATCGCGGTGGCAGCGCCGATGCCGCGGCTCGCGCCGGTGACCAGCGCGAGCTTGTCCGTCAGTGGCTTCGTCACGACGATCAGTTCACCCGCTCGGCCAGAATCGCGAACTGGTCGACCGAACTGCTCTCGTCATGGTCGGTCAGCGTGGTGGGATAGTCGCCGGTGAAGCAGGCGTCACAATATTTCGGGCGAATATCGGCGCGGTGGCTCTCGCCCAGCGCCTTGTAGAGCCCGTCAATCGAGACAAACGCCAGGCTGTCGGCGTGGATGAAGTCGGTCATCCCGCCGAGGTCGTGCTTGGCCGCGAGCAGCTTGGCGCGCTCGGGCGTGTCAACGCCGTAGAAGCAGCTGTGCCGCGTCGGCGGCGAGGCGATGCGCATATGCACCTCGGCCGCGCCGGCCTCTCGCATCATCTGGACGATCTTGAGGCTAGTGGTGCCGCGCACGATCGAATCGTCGATCAGCACCACCTTTT
The DNA here is from genome assembly GCF_014193405.1 of Sphingomonas sp. BK069. Classification (NCBI taxonomy): domain Bacteria; kingdom Pseudomonadati; phylum Pseudomonadota; class Alphaproteobacteria; order Sphingomonadales; family Sphingomonadaceae; genus Sphingomonas; species Sphingomonas sp. BK069. Next base: position 800,666 of record NZ_JACHZH010000001.1, read on the forward strand.
TGCCCTGGATCAGCGCGCGATTGGCGTTGTGCTTCAGCTTCACGCCGAGGTGACGGACCTTGTCACCCGGCTGGATGAAGGTGCGCCCGACATAGTGCGAGCGGATGATGCCGAGCTCGAACGGGATGCCCGACTGCTGCGCATACCCGATCGCGGCGGGCACGCCCGAGTCGGGCACCGGGATGACGAGGTCCGCCTCGACCGGTGATTCGATCGCGAGCTGCGCGCCGATCTCCTTGCGCACCGAGTAGATCGAGTGATCGTCGACGATCGAGTCGGGGCGCGAGAAATACACCCACTCGAAGATGCAGGGCCGCGCCGCCAGCTTGGCGAAGGGGCGGATCGAGCGCACCTGCCCGTTCTGCACGATCACCAGCTCGCCCGGCTCGACCGAGCGCTCGAACTCGGCGCCGACCACGTCGAGCGCGACCGTCTCCGAGGCGAAGATCACCGCGTCGCCGAGGCGACCCATCACCAGCGGGCGGATGCCGAGCGGATCGCGGCACGCGATCATGCCCTCAGGCGTCATCACGATCAGCGAGTAAGCGCCCTCGATCTGCTTGAGCGCGTCGATGAACTTGTCGAGCAAGGTGCGATACTGGCTGGTCGCGACGAGGTGGATGATCGTCTCGGTGTCCGAGGTCGACTGGAAGATCGAGCCGCGCCGCACCAGCTCACGCCGCAGCCGCATCGCGTTGGAAATGTTGCCGTTGTGCGCGATCGCGAAGCCGCCGGACTGGAGCTCGGCGTAAAGCGGCTGGACGTTGCGCAGCGCGGTCTCGCCCGTGGTCGAGTAGCGCACGTGACCGCAGGCGACGTCGCCCGCGAGCGCGCGGATGATGTCGTCGCGATCGAAATTGCCCGCGACATGGCCCATCGCGCGGTGCGTGTGGAAGTCGTGGCCGTCGAAGCTGGTGATGCCGGCGGCCTCCTGGCCGCGGTGCTGCAGCGCGTGCAGCCCCAGCGCCACCAGCGCGGCGGCGCCCTCGGAGCCGGAGGCGCCGAAGATACCGCACTCCTCGTGCAGATGGTCGTCGTCGAACGGGTTCGTGGTCAGCATGTGCGGAGGCTCGCCTGGTGCGCGGTCGCATATAGCGACTGTCGCGCGATTGTCATCCGGCTGCGGGCGCTTGCGGCGGAACCAGGCGGGATTTCGCGCGTGCGGGGGCACCGGGCCCCTCGATCGCGTCAGCATTCCTGCCCTCCTCACCTCTCCGTCATCCCGGACTTGTTCAGGGATCCACGGCGCCGCGTACACCGAAGCCGCCGCTCTCGCGGGAGGGTGGATCCCGGACCAAGTCCGGGATGACGGAGGATGGTGGGGCCTGTGGGCGACCAGCAGCGGGGCGCCCGTACGCCAGTGACCCAGCTCCTCCGTACATCGCCGCCAGCCGCTCGATCACCGCGACGTGGCGCGCCGCGATCGCCATCACGTCGTCGCCGTAGCCGCCGCCCACCGTGCTCGCCAGCGGCACGCCACGCGCGAGCGCCAGACCCGCCACCAGCCGGTCGCGCCGCGCCAGTCCAACGTCGCTGAGCGCGAGTCGCCCGAGACGGTCATCGACATAAGGGTCCACCCCGCCCTGGTAGAGGATCAGGTCGGGCCGCACCTCGTCGAGCAACGGCACCAGCGTCTCCTCCAGCCGCGCCAGATAATCGTCGTCGCCGATGGCGTCGGGCAACGCCACGTCCACCGTCGAGCACGCCTTGCGTACCGGGAAGTTCTTCTCGGCATGGATCGAATAGGTCGCGATCCCGGCATGGCCGGCGGTGAGCGCGGCGGTGCCGTCGCCTTGGTGGACGTCGACGTCGACGATCAGGATTCGCTCCGCCGCGCGCTCGGCGGCGAGCCGTACCGCCGCCACCGCGAGGTCGTTGAACACGCAATAGCCTGCGCCCGTGGTCGACAGCGCGTGATGGCTGCCGCCGGCGGTGTTGGCGGCGAAGCCGTGCGCCAGCGCCAGCCGTGCCGCCAGATAAGTGCCACCCGGCACCAGAGCGGCGCGACGCGCCACCAGCTCGGTTACCGGAAAGCCGATGCGGCGTTCCTTCTCGCGCGGCACCGCGGCGGCGAGCACCTCCGCGACATAGTCGGGATCGTGCGTCGCTTCGAGCCAGTCGCGCGGCATCGCCGCTGGCTCGTGCCACGTTACCGCGGCGCCGCGCTCCAGCAGCAGGTCGCGGATGGCGCCGTTCTTGCCCCAGCGATAGGTGCTGCGCGCGGGTGCCTCGGTGACATAGGCGGGATGGTGGACGACCCGGATCATCCGCCTAAGATAAGGCGAGGATCGCGGCGCGCCATCGCGCCCCCGCACAGGAGCGCGCATGACCGACCGAACCGTCCCCGAGATCGAGCGGGCTCCGTTCGTCCGCCCCGACGTCGCGGCGTTCCTCACCTACCTCAACAGCGTGCCTGGTCCGAGGATGCACGAACTGCCGCCCGCCGGGGCACGCGCGGTGATGGTCGCGATGAAGGACGTCGCCGACCTGCCGCGCGCCGAACTGGCGGTGGTGCGCGACCTCACCCTTCCCGGCCCCGGCGGCGAGCTGCGCGCCCGGCTGTTCGACGCGCGCGAGACACGCGCGCCGGGCCCGGCGGTGGTGTTCTACCATGGCGGCGGCTGGGTGATCGGCGACCTCGACACGCACGCCAGCTTCACCGCCGAGATGGCGCGCCAGCTGGATCTGCCGGTGATCTCCGTCGACTACCGCCTCGCGCCCGAAGCACGCTGGCCCGCCGCCCCCGACGATGCCGAGGCGGCGGCACGTTGGGTCGCGTCCGCCCCGGAGGCGCTCGGCCGCGGCGTCACCTCGCTGGTGCTCTCGGGCGACAGCGCGGGGGGCAACCTCGCGATCATCGTCGCCGCGGCGCTTCGCGACCGGCTCGCGGCGGTGCCCGTGATCGTGCAGGCACCGATTTATCCCGCCACCGACGCCAGCCGACCCTACGCCTCGTTCGACGCCTTCGCCGACGGCTATCTGCTCACCCGCGAGGGGATGATCTGGTTCAATGAGCATTACGCCGGAGACCCGCACCACCCGCGCTTCTCGCCGCTGCTCGGCGACGTCGCGGGGCTGCCGCGCGCGGTGATCGTCACCGCCGGACTCGACCCGATCCGCGACCAGGGACGCGCCTATGCCGCCGCGCTGGCGCAGGCGGGCATCCCGGTGACCTTCCGCGAGGCGCAGGGCAACATCCACGGCTTCATCACGCTGCGTCGCGCCATTCCCTCGTCGCAGGGCGATGTCGCCGGCTTCCTCACCGCGGTGCGCGCGGCCGTCAGCGAGGCCGAGGGTGAGCGCGTGCTGCGGCAGGCGGCGGGGTGAGGCCGATCCCGCCGCTGATTGCGGAAAAAGCCAGGCTAGGCACGGGACAAGCGAACAACGGTTGCGCGTCCCCCTACCCGCCGCCCATGTAGCGGGCATGGCAAGCCTCCTCGATCCCGACGCGCGCGGTCGCGTCATCCTCGTCGGTGCCGGGCCGGGCGATCCCGGCCTGCTCACCGTCCGTGCGGTGGAGGCACTGCGCCTGGCCGACGTCGTGGTTCACGACGGGCTGATCGACGACCGCGTGCTCGCGCTGGCCCCCGCGACGGCGCAGCGCATCTCGGTCGCCAAGCGCCGCGCGCGCCACACGCTGCCGCAGGAGGCAATCAACGCGCTGATCGTCGCGCACGTCCGCGCCGGCAGCGTGGTGGTGCGGCTCAAGGGCGGCGATCCCTTCATCTTCGGTCGCGGCGGCGAGGAGGTCGAGGCGGTGCGTGCCGCGGGGCTCGCGGTGGAGGTGATCCCCGGCGTCTCGGCCGCGCTCGGCTGCGCCGCCGAGGCGATGCTGCCGCTCACCCACCGCGATCACAGCTCGGCGGTCACCTTCGTTGCCGGCCAGTGCAAGGGGCTGACCGATCAGGACTGGTCGGGCCTCGCCGGCCAGGGTCGCACGCTGGTGATCTACATGGGCGTCGCTACCGCCGAGGCGATCGCGGACAAGTTGATGGCCGACGGCGTGGCGCCCGACATGCCGGTCGCGGTGCTCGAGAAAGGCACGCTGCCAGGTCGCCGCGCGCTGCGGACGCTGCTCGCCGATCTCGGCGCGATGGTGGCGCGCGAGGGCGTGGCGAGCCCCGCGATCATCGTCGTCGGCGAGGTGGTCGAGCTGTCCGACGCCGAGGACCGGCTCGCCGGCTACGCGCGCGTCGCCGAGAGCGTCGGGAGCCTTTCGGCATGAAGTTGGTGACAGGCAACGACCTGCCGACCGGCGACGTGGTCTGGTGGGCGGGCGGCGGCTGGTCGCGCCACATCGCGGAAGCGGTCGACGCGGGCGACCGCGCCGAGGCGATCGCGCGCGAGGAGGAAGCGGCGCGGCGCGTCAACGTGCCCTATGTGATCGAGGCGACCGCCACGCCCGAGGGCCCGCGGCCGGCGCATATCAAGGACCGTATCCGCGCGCTCGGCCCGACCGTGCGCACCGACCTAACGCTCAAGCCGGCCGACCCGAACGCGGGCAGCTGGGTGATATGAGAAACGATCCTCCCCGGCACGGGGAAGGGGGACCGCTCGCCGCAGGCGAGTGGTGGAGGGGGCTCTCCGCGGACGATGCGCTTGCCGAAGCCCACCTCCACCACCGCCCTGCGGGCGGCGGTCCCCCTCCCCGTGCCGGGGAGGAATTAGGAACAACGAATGTACCGCTACGACGAATATGATCAGGCGATCGTGGACGCACGGGTCGACGAGTTCCGCGACCAGTGCCGGCGCCGGCTGGCGGGCGAGCTGAGCGAGGACCAGTTCAAGCCGCTGCGGCTGATGAACGGCCTGTACCTCCAGCTCCACGCCTATATGCTGCGCGTGGCGGTGCCCTATGGCACGCTCAACGCGCGCCAGATGCGGATGCTGGCGCATGTCGCGCGCAAGTACGATCGCGGCTACGGCCATTTCACCACGCGCCAGAACATCCAGTACAATTGGATCAAGCTGGAGGACGCGGCCGACATCCTCGCCGAGCTGGCGACGGTGGAGATGCACGCGATCCAGACCAGCGGCAATTGCATCCGCAACATCAGCTCGGACCAGTTCGCCGGCGCCGCCGCGGACGAGGTCACCGACCCGCGTCCCTGGGCCGAGCTGCTGCGCCAGTGGAGCACCTTCCACCCCGAGTTCACCTATCTGCCGCGCAAGTTCAAGATCGCGGTGATCGCCGCCGACGAGGACCGCGCGGCGATGCGGCTCCACGACATCGGGCTCCAGCTGGTCGAGCAGGACGGTGTGCTCGGCGCGCGCGTCTATGTCGGCGGCGGCATGGGACGGACGCCGATGATCGCGCCGCTGATCCGCGACTTCGTCGGCGCGGACGAGCTGATGAGCTATCTCGAGGCGTGTCTGCGCGTCTACAATCGCTACGGTCGCCGCGACAACATCTACAAGGCGCGGATCAAGATCCTGCTCCACGAGATCGGTGCGGACGAATATCGCCGCCAGGTCGAGGAGGAGTTCCTCGCGGTCAAGCAGCTCGGGATCGATCCGCCCGCGGCCGAGCTGGCGCGGATTAGCGCGATGTTCGCGCCCCCGCCCTTCGACCCCGCCGCGCCGGAGAGCATCGACCGCGCCGATCCCGATTTCGCGCTGTGGCTCGACCAGAACGTCAAGCCGCACAAGCAGCCGGGCTATGCGATCGTCAACGTCTCGCTCAAGCCGATCGGCGGCATCCCCGGCGACGCCTCGGCCGAGCAGATCGACGTGATGGCCGATCTCGCCGAGCGCTACAGCGCCGACGAGCTGCGCGTCACCCACGCGCAGAACATCGTCCTACCGCACGTCCGCAAGGCCGACCTCTACGCGGTGTGGCAGCAGCTCGGCGAGGCGGGGTTGGCGGAAGCCAATCTCGACCTGATCAGCGACATCATCGCCTGCCCGGGCCTCGACTATTGCGCGCTCGCCAACGCGCGCTCGATCCCGCTGGCGCAGAAGATCGGACAGCGCTTCGCCGACGCCGGGCGGCAGCGCGACCTGGGCGAGCTCAAGCTAAAGATCTCGGGCTGCATCAACGCGTGCGGCCACCATCACGCCGGCCATATCGGCATCCTCGGCGTCGACAAGAAAGGCACCGAGAATTACCAGCTGCTGCTCGGTGGCTCAGGCGCGGAGGACGTCAGCCTCGGCCGCATCACCGGTCCCGGCTTCGACGAGGACGGCGTGGTCGACGCGATCGAGCGAGTGACCGACACCTACCTCCAGGTCCGCGAACAGGGCGAGCGCTTCGTCGATACCTATCGCCGCGTCGGCATGCAGCCGTTCAAGGAGGCGATCTATGGTTGAGCCGCGCGCCGGGAGGACCACCGCATGAGCGACAACGTTTTGCGCTACCGCGACGACGAGGCGCACGACGAGCCAGCGGTGACGCTCGACGCCTTCGTCGCCGGGCAGACCAACGCGGGCGCGGTGCGGCTCGAGGCGGGCGACGACGCGCGCGCGCTGCTACCGCATATCGACCGGCTCGCGCTGGTGGAGGTGTCCTTCCCCAGCTTTCGCGACGGGCGCGGCTATTCGAGCGCGCGGATCCTGCGCGAGGCGGGATATGCCGGCGAGCTGCGCGCCGCCGGCGACGTGCTGGTCGACCAGATTCCGCACATGCGCCGCTGCGGCTTCGACAGTTTCGCGCCGGAGACGGCGATCGACGCGGCGGTGCTGGAGCGCTCGCTGGCCCGCTATCCGACACCCTATCAGCGCGCCGCCGACGCCAAGGTGCCGGTGTGGAAGCTGCGGCATGGCTGAGCCCGCGCGCCAGCTCGACACGATCGACGTGGCGCCGTCCTTCTCCGCGGAGGAGGCCGCGGCGCTCGACGAGCGCTACGCCGACGCCACCGCGCCCGAACTGCTCGCCGAGTTGATCGGCGGACCGCTCAAGGGGCGGATCGCGGCGGTCTCGTCGTTCGGCGCGGAATCGGCCGTGCTGCTCCACATGGTCGCCGCCGTGGACCGCGACGTGCCAGTGATCTTCACCAACACGCAGAAGATGTTCGGCGAGACGCTGGCCTATCGCGACGAGCTCGCCGAGCGACTCGGCTTCACCGACCTGCGCGTGTTCCGCCCCGACCCGCGGCTGCTCCGGCTCAAGGACGAGAAGGGGCTGCGCTGGTCGTACGATCCCGACGGCTGCTGCGAGCTGCGCAAGGTGGAGCCGCTGCGCCGCGCGCTGCTGCCGTTCGCGGCATGGATCTCGGGACGCAAGGGCTTCCAGGCGTCGACCCGGCGCGCGATCCCGCGCGTGGAGGTCGACGACGGCCGGCTCAAGATCAACCCGCTCGCCGACTGGTCGAAGGAGCGGCTCGACGCCTATTTCAGCCAGCACGACCTGCCGCACCACCCGCTGGAGGCGCACGGCTATCTGTCGATCGGCTGCGCGCCCTGCACCTCTAAGGTGCGCCCCGGCGAGGACCCGCGCGCGGGGCGCTGGCGCGGCTGGGACAAGGTGGAGTGCGGCATCCATGTCGCGGGCAAGCCGGGCGAGGAGCCGGCGTTCTAGGCGGCGGATCATCCCGGAGATGACACCGGCCGCGTGCCGCGCTCCCCAGCTATTGACACCCAGGCTAACCCCACGGATCAATCGACTCGCAACCGGCGTGGTGCCCGGCCGCCCGTCGCGGAGTCGATCGTGCCTCGTACCGCCCTCTACGCCAGCCCCTACCCCGCCACCGCCGCGCTGCTCGCCACCGCCGCGCTGCTGAGCGGCTGCGGCAAGCAGCGCGACAATCCGGCGCCGCCGCGCGTCGGGGCCCAGGCGGGGCAGCTGCCGGCGGAGAGCTCGACCATCGTCGTGCCCGTCACCGCCGATCTCGCCGAGCTGGAGCGCGGGCTCAACCGGGAGACGCCGCGCGTGCTGTGGACGATCGACCAGCACCGTGACCGCTGCGTCGCCGCCAAGAAGGTGGATCTCGGCATCGGCAAGGTGAAGGTGCTGCCCGATCTCGGCTGCCGCCTCGTCGGCCAGGTGACCCGCGGCGCGATCCGGCTGTCAGGCAAGGGCGAGCGGCTCGACCTCATCATGCCGGTGAGCGCGGCGATCACCGCGCAGAACGTCGGCGGCGTGCTGAGCAAGACCGCGACGGGCAGCGCGTTGGTGCGCGCGACCGGGCGGCTCGGCATCGTCGGCGACTGGCAGCCCACCGCCAAGCTCGACATCGCCTATGACTGGCGCGAGGAACCCGGCGTCGACGTCGCCGGCCAGCGCGTCACCTTCACCTCGCGCGCCGACGCCAAGCTGAAGGATATCGTTCGCAAGCTGGAGCGCGACCTGCCGCGCCAATTGGCCAAGCTGCACCTGCGCGACCAGATCGCGCAGCTCTGGCCGCAGGGGTTCACCTCCATCGAGCTGAGCAAGCGCAACCCGCCCGCCTGGCTCCGCGTGACCCCGCGCGCGCTCGGCTTCGGCGGCTATCGCGTCGAGGGCCGTACGCTGCGGCTGACGCTCGCCGCCGAGGCGCTGACCGAGACCTTCGTCGGCCAGCGCCCGCCCGACCCGCCGGTGACGCCGCTGCCCACTCCGACTCGGGTCGGTGATCGCGTCGGGCTGCGCTTCTCGGTGCCGGTGCTGGCCGACTATCGCACGCTCGAGCCGGTGGTGGAGCGCACGCTGCGCAAGCTGGCCGCGCGCGGGATCAGCGTCGCGGGGGTCGGGCCGGTCGACGTCGCCTTCGGCAAGGTGACCGTCTATGCCACCGACGGGGGCCGTCTGGCCGTCGGGGTGCAGGCCAAGGTGACGCCGCGCGCGGTCGGCAGCGCCTCGACCAGCGGCGAGGCCTGGCTCACGGCGGTGCCGTACAACGATCCCGGCTCACAGCTGGTGCGCGCGCGCGACGTCCAGCTCGTCGCGCGCACGGACTCGGCGGCGCTCGACCTGCTCATCCGGCTGCTCGGCGAGGCACAGGTGCAGAGCGCGGTCGCACTCGCGCTCCAGCACGATTTCCGCGGCGACTATGCCGAGGTGCTCGGCAAGGCGCAGCGGGCGATCGGGGCGCGGCAACAGGGTGATTTCTTCCTCTCGACCGACGTCACGTCGGTGGAGAACGGTCAGCTGCAAGTGACCGGCGCGGGCCTGTTCCTGCCGGTGCGCGCGCAGGGCACCGCGGAGATCGCCTACCGGCCGCGGTGAGGCCGCGACGAGACGGCGGGTAAGGCGGATGCTTGACGCGTATCGTCTCGACGCGGTCCGCTACCCGCCCGATGCGAGCCCCGCACCTCACCGCAGCAGGTCGGAGACCTTGTCGAGGAAGCTGGCGATATGGTCGGGCTTGGACACGAAGGCATCGGCGCCGGCGGCATAGCAGGCGTCCATGTCATGCTGGCTCTGGAGCACCGTGAGCGCCATCACCGGGATCGCGCGCGTCGCGGGCGCCCCCTTGAGCGTCTCGATGACGTCGAGTCCGCTGACGTTGGGCAGGCGGATGTCGACGATGATCGCGTCGGGCGCGATCGTGGCGGCGGCGTCCAGCGCGCCGCGCTCGTCGTCGATCACGCGCGGATCGTAACCGCCGATCTTCAGCCAGGAGGAGTAGAGTTTACGGTGGCTCGGCTCGTCTTCGACCAGCATGATGCGCTTCTTCATCCGTCTCCCTCGCTGGGCTGCGCTCCGCGGCAGCCGACGGCTTCGTCGTTGGTGTCGATCGCCGTCGTCGGCGATGCGCGGTCGCGCGTCAATGCGCGATCAGTCGCTCCACCCCGCGCGCGAGTTCGCCGAGCCGGTAGAGGTCGGGCAGCTCATGGTGGAGTTTGTCGTCGATCACGCACAGTGCGCCGAGCGGATAGCCGGCGCGATCGACCAACGGCAGGCCGGCATAGAAGCGGATGAAGGGTGCCGCAGTGACGAGCGGGTTGTCGAAGAAGCGCTTGTCGTGACGCGCGTCGGGCACGATCATCGGCTCGCCCGGGCGATGGATCGCGTGCGCGCAGAAGGAGATGGCACGCGGCATCTCGTCTTCGACCTCACCGGTCTTGGAGACGAAGCACTGGCGGCGCCGGTCGATGATCGAGATCGCCGCGATCGGCGTGTGCGCGACGCGCGCCGCCTCCTCCACCATGTCCTGCAGCGCGGCCTGCTGATCACGTGCGGGCTGCCACACGCGCTCGACCGCGTCGAGCCGGCGCTCCTCGTCGAAGGGCACGAAGGCCACCTTCCTATCCCCAATAACTACTACTCACGTAGTAGGTCGGATAGTTCTGCGTAGCCTGGCGTCGGTCAAGGCCGAACCGATCCATTCCGGCATCGACCTTACCATCGTCGCGGGATCAGTCGTGCTCGGCGTCGCGGCTGGCGCGCGCGGTCATCCCGGTCGCCGACGCATCGTCGAGCATCTGCTCGTCCGGCGCGGGCTTCTCCTCGGGCGGCAGCGCCGCGGTGGCGTTGGTGAGCTCGCTCGGCGACGCCACCGGCGAGGGCTCGGGAGTCGGGGTCGGCTCGGGCGTGGGCAGCGCCTCCTCGCTGGGCGTCGGCTCGGGCGCCGGCGCGGGCTCGCGCGAGCAGCCGGCGATCGCCAGCGCCGCGCTGGCGAGCAGCGGGAAAATCAGTCGCTTCATCATCATAGTCGTCCTCATCGCGCCGCCACCTGCACCTGCACCGCCGAGCGTCGCTCGACGCTGGCGGCGAGCCGCGCGTCCCAGCTGTATGGATCCTCGCGGAAGCCTACCTGGCCGCTCGGGCTGGCGAAAGCCGTCCAATAGAGCAGATAGACGCTGACCGGTGACGCCATCGCCGCGCGCACCGTCTTGCCCGCCGCCACGGTCGAGTCGATCGTCTCGGGCGGCCACTCGGGCGTGTCGCGCAGCATCAGCCGGGCGAGATCGGCGGGCTTCTCCAATCGCACGCAGCCGTGGCTCGACAGCCGGTCGAAGCGCGAGAAGCCCGACCGCGCCGGCGTATCGTGCAGATAGACCGCGAAGTCGTTGGGGAAATCGAACTTGTAGCGGCCGAGCGCGCTTTTCTCGGACGATTGTTGCAGGCGCTTGCCGCCGTTCCCGGTGTCGATCACGCGGAAACCGTTGCGCTTGAGATAGCCCGGGCTCGCCTTTTCCTTGGGCCACAGCTCCTTGGTGGCGATCGAGGTGGGCACGTTCCACGGCGGGTTGAGGACGATGCTGTTGATCTTGGAGATCAGCATCGGCGTCTCGTTGCCCGGCCGCCCGGTGACCGCGCGCATCGACATCACCGGCTCGTCGCCGTCGAACACGGTGAGCACCGCCGCGGCGATGTTGACCTGGACCCGCTTCTTGTCGAGCTCGGGTGGCAGCCAGCGCCAGCGCTCGAGATTGGCCATGATCTGGCGCATCCGCCGCTCGACCGGCACGTTGAGCGCGGCGAGCGTCTGTGCGCCGACCTGCCCCGCCGGGTTGAGTCCATAACGCCGCTGCGCGCGCCGCACTGCCTCCAGCAGCGCGGCGTCGAACGTGTCGCCCGATGACGGTGCCTGCGGATCCTCCAGCACGAGCCGCTCGCGCAGTCTGGCCACGTCGGCGCCGCGGCTACCGAACGCGGGCGTGGCGGTCAGCGTGCCCCAGCCGCCCTTGTCGGCGATGGCGCGATAGCGCGCGAGCCCCGCGACGAGCGTATCATAGCCCTGGTAAGGCGGCGGCAGCGAGCGGAGCCAGCTCGACAGCCGATCGCGCGACACCGCCTCGGCAAAGGCGGGCAGCGGATCATAGGCGGTCGGGCGGACGCCCCAGTCCTTCTGAAAGTCCTCGGGCATCAACCGCCCGGCATGGACCGCGCGCGCATGATCGAGCGCCGCGCGCACCATCGCGGCGGAGTCGAGCGTGTCGAGGTCGGTACGCCGCGTCAGCCGCAGCCCCTGCGCCAGTTCGTCGTCGGCGATCAGCGTGGCGAGCTGCTGGCGCTGCGCCGCGCTGAGCGTCGGCAGCGGGACGCTCGGCGCCACCGGCGGGACGGGGATGACCGGCACCGGCGCTGGCGGCACCGGCGACGGCGGGACCTGCGCGGTCGCCGGGGGAGGCGGCGCGGCGACCTGCGCCGCCGCCGGCGCGACCAGCGCGACGGTGGCGGCGAACGTGCCGGCACGCCAGTGTGGGCGGCGGCGCGGGGGAGCGGGACGCTGGTTCATCGCGCTTCCTCTAGTGCGCCGCGCGGTCGCTGGGAACACCTCCTTGCGGGGTGACGGTGCGCGAGGCGCCGCCACGATCGTCCGACGTTGGAGCCCTTCTCCGCCTGAGCCGCGGCGGAGGCCGGAGTCCAGGTGCGGGACGGCGGCGAGACTCACGATAGCCTTCCCACCTGGCCCCGGCTTTCGCCAGTGAACAGCGATCCCGGCGCCCTCGCGCTAACCCTCGACCGAAGAAGCCGCGCACGTGCCGCTACGCCTCAGTAGCGCGGTGCGCTCGCACTGGCACACCAGCTCGTCGCGCTGGTTGTGCAGCCGGTGCTCGAAGGTCACGAGCCCGGCCTCCGGCCGCGAGCGGCTGACGCGCAGCGCGGTCACGACGCTCGAGGCGCGGAGGGTATCGCCGATGAACACCGGTGCCGGCATCACGACCTTGTCATAGCCCAAGTTGGCGACCAGCGTGCCCAGCGTCGTCTCGCTGACCGACAATCCGACCATAAGCGCGAAGGTGAAGGTGCCGTTGACCAGGATCTGCCCGAACTCGGACGCGCGCGCCGCCTCGGCATCGAGATGAAGCGGTTGCGGATTGTGCGTCATCGTCGAGAACAGCAGGTTGTCAGTCTCGGTGACGGTGCGGCGGATCGGGTGCTCGATGCGATCGCCCACCGCCCACTCGTCAAAGTGACGCCCGGCCATCACGAATCCTTCCGCTCGACCCGCACCAGCGCGGCCCCGTCGGTCACCTGCGCCCCGACCGCGACGTCGAGTGCGGCGATGACACCGTCGAACGGTGCGGACAGGCTGTGCTCCATCTTCATCGCCTCCAGCGTGACGAGCCGCTGCCCCGCGCGGACGCGCTCGCCCGCGCTGACCTCGACCGCGATGACTCGCCCGGGCATGGGCGCGAGGATCGCGCCGTCGCCCGCCGCGCCGCCACCCGCCGCCGCGGCGCGGAACGGGGTCAGCGCGTAGGTCTGGCCGGCCTCGGTGATCAGCGCGCGCTCGCGCTGGTCGGAAGGACCCGCGGCGGGGGCGAGCGCCACCTGGGCGGGATGGCCGTCGAGCAGGAACGCCGCCTCGCGTCGCGGCGGGGCGTTGAGCCTGAACCCGGGCACGAGCGCGGCGCCCGACAGCGTGCGCGCGGCGGCGGTGAGCGCGGCCTCGCTCGGCCGCTCCGACGGCATCAGCGCCTCGCCGGCGCGCTCGATCAGTCCGGTGTCGACCGTGCCCGTCGCGAAGTCGGGATGGTCGAGCGCGCGCACCAGGAAGGCGGCGTTGGTGCGCACCGGCCAGACCTGAGTCGCCGCGAGCGCAGCGCCGAGCCGCGCGCGCGCCGCCTCTCGCGTGTCGGCATGCGCGATCAGCTTGGCGATCATCGGGTCATAATATGGCGAGATCGTCGAGCCCTGCTCCACCCCGGTATCGACGCGCACGCCCGCTCCCGGGCGGAAGGCGATCAACGTGCCGGTGGAGGGCAGGAAGCCGCGCGCGGGATCCTCGGCGTAGAGCCGTGCCTCGATCGCGTGCCCGCTTATGGTGAGCTGCTCCTGGCGCAGGGGCAGCGGTTCGCCGCTCGCGACGCGGAGCTGCCACTCGACCAGGTCGATGCCGGTGATCGCCTCGGTGACCGGATGCTCGACCTGAAGACGCGTGTTCATCTCCATGAACCACACGCGGTCAGCGCGCAGGCCCTCGCTTGCATCGGCGATGAACTCGATGGTGCCCGCGTCGACATAGTCGACCGCGCGTGCGGCGCGCACCGCGGCGTCGCACACCGCGGCGCGGGTGGCCGCGTCCATACCGGGCGCGGGCGCCTCCTCGATCACCTTCTGGTGGCGGCGCTGGAGCGAGCAGTCGCGCTCGAAGAGGTGGACGACGTTGCCGTGTCGGTCGCCGAACACCTGCACCTCGATGTGGCGAGGCGCGAGGATATAGCGCTCGATCAGCACGCGCTCGTCGCCGAACGCCGCCGCCGCCTCGCGCCGGCATGCGGCGAGCGCGGCGGCGAAGTCGGCGGCATCGTCGACGCGACGCATCCCCTTGCCGCCGCCGCCCGCGACCGCCTTGATGAGGACGGGATAGCCGACGCGATCGGCCTCGGCGGCGAGCCGCTCGGGCGACTGGTCTTCCCCGAGATAGCCCGGGGTGACGGGCACGCCCGCGGCGATCATGCGCTGCTTGGCGGCGTCCTTGAGCCCCATCGCGCGGATGCTGGCGGGGTCGGGGCCGACCCAGATGAGCCCGGCGTCAAGCACGGCTTCGGCGAAGTCGGCGTTCTCGGAGAGGAAGCCATAGCCGGGGTGGATCGCCGCGGCGCCGGTCTCGCGTGCGGCGGCGAGGATCAGGTCGCCGCGCAGGTAGCTGTCCCGCGCGGCGGCCGGCCCGAGCCGCGCCGCGGTGTCGGCGAGGCGGACGTGGAGCGCGTCGGCGTCGGCGTCGGAATAGACCGCCACGGTGCGGACACCGAGCGCGCGCGCGGTGCGAATCACGCGGCAGGCGATCTCGCCGCGGTTGGCGATGAGGAGGGAGGGGAGCATGGGGTTACCTCCGGGACACGGGGGTGAGTGGCGGGAGCGATGGCCCCACTCCGGCGTCATGCTGAACTCGTTTCAGCATCCACTGAGCCGCGCGAACCGTCCTACGATGGGAAGGATGGCCAAGCAGCCGTGCACCTACATCCTCGCGAGTTGGCGCAACGGGACGTTGCACATCGGCGTCACCGGCGATCTGCTCGCGCGGTTGGGTCAGCATCGCGACGGTACGGACGGCTGCACGGGCCGCTACAAGGTCGCCCGGCTGGTTCACTACGAGTTCTTCGCCGACATGCTCGACGCGATCGCGCGCGAGAAGCAGCTGAAACGCTGGCACCGCGAATGGAAAATGAACCTCATGGAGCGCGACAATCCTGACTGGGCTGATCTCGCGGTGACGCTCGGTCTTGCGCCGCTCCCTCTGCCAACGCGGCCTGGTGGACCCTGAAACAAGTTCAGGGTGACGCCAGGCAGAGGGAGTAGCGCGCACGTCGCGGCGCGAGCGGCCGCCGCCTGAGCGCTCGCCGCGATGATCACCCGCCACGCTCACATCCGGAACACCCCGAACCGCGGCGCCTCCTCGACCGGCGCATTGAGGCACGCCGCCAGCGCCAGCCCGAGCACGTCACGCGTCTGCGCCGGGTCGATCACGCCATCGTCCCACAGCCGGGCGGTGGCGTAATAGGGATTGCCCTCGTCCTCGTATTTCTGCCGCACCGGCGCCTTGAACGCCTCGGCTTCCTCCGCCGACCAGGTCGTCGCATCGCGGTGGACGGTGGCGAGCACCGCGGCGGCCTGCTCGCCGCCCATCACGCTGATCCGGCTGTTGGGCCAGCTGAACAGGAAGCGGGGGCCATAGGCGCGGCCGCACATGCCGTAATTGCCCGCACCGAAGCTGCCGCCGATCAGCAGCGTCAGCTTGGGCACGCTGGCGGTCGCCACCGCGGTGACGAGCTTGGCGCCATGCTTGGCGATCCCCTCCGCCTCATACTTGCCGCCGACCATGAACCCCGAGATGTTCTGCAGGAACAGCAGCGGCACGCGGCGCTGGCACGCCAGCTCGATGAAATGGGCGCCCTTCTGCGCGCTCTCGGAGAAGAGCACGCCGTTGTTGGCCAGGATCGCCACCGGCATGCCGTGGAGATGCGCGAAGCCGCAGACCAGGCTGCTGCCGAACAGCGGCTTGAACTCGTGGAAGCGGGAGCCGTCGACCAGCCGCGCGATCACCTCGCGCACCTCATATGGGGCGCGCACGTCCTCCGGCACGATCCCGTACAGCTCCTCCGCAGGGTAGAGCGGCGCGGCCGTCGGCGCGAGATTGACCATCGGCATTGGCGCGGGCGGCAACGTGGCAATGATGTCGCGCACGATCGTCAGCGCGTGAAGATCATCCTCGGCGACATGGTCGACCACGCCCGAGCGGCGGCCGTGCGTGTCGGCGCCGCCGAGCTGCTCGGCGCTGATCTCCTCGCCCGTCGCCGCCTTCACCAGCGGCGGCCCGGCGAGGAAGATCGTCCCCTGCCCGCGCACGATCACCGTCTCGTCCGACATGGCGGGGACATAGGCCCCGCCGGCCGTGCAGCTGCCCATCACGCACGCCACCTGCGCGATGCCGCGCGCCGACATCTGCGCCTGGTTGAAGAAGATGCGGCCGAAATGATCGCGGTCGGGGAAGACCTCGGCCTGGTGCGGCAGGTTGGCGCCGCCCGAGTCGACGAGGTAGATGCAGGGCAGCCGGTTCTCGAGCGCGATCTCCTGCGCGCGCAGGTGCTTCTTCACGGTGAGCGGGAAGTAGGTGCCGCCCTTCACCGTGGCGTCGTTGGCGACGATCATCACCTGCCGCCCGGAGACGGTGCCGACGCCGCAGATCAGCCCGGCTCCCGGCACCTCGTCGCCGTAGAGCCCGCCCGCGGCGAGCTGGCCGATCTCGAGAAACGCCGCGCCGGGGTCAAGCAGCCGCTCGACGCGCTCGCGCGGCAGCAGCTTGCCGCGCGCGGCGTGGCGCTCGCGCGATGCCGCGCTGCCGCCCTGCGCCGCCGCGGCGACGCGCGCGCGCAGCTCGGTGGCGAGCGCGCGATGGTGCACCTCATTGGCGCGGAAGCGGTCGTCGTCGCGCGCGATCATCGAGGCGAGGGCAGGCGCGCTCACTGCGCCACCGGCTCGGTCGCGCCGACCAGCTCGCGCCCGATCAGCATGCGCCGGATCTCGTTGGTGCCCGCGCCGATGTCGAGCAACTTCGCGTCGCGCAGGAAGCGCTCGACCGGCCAGTCTTTCGTGTAGCCGGCACCGCCGAGCGCCTGCACCGCCTCGCCCGCGACACGGAAGGCGCTCTCCGAGGCGAGCAGGATCGCGCCCGCGGCATCGAAGCGCGTGGTCCGGCCCGCGTCGCAGCTCCGCGCGACCGCATAGACGTAGGCGCGCGCCGAATTGAGCGCGACATACATGTCCGCCACCTTGGCCTGCATCAGCTGGAAGCTGCCGATCGCGCGACCGAACTGGCGCCGATCGCGCAGGTACGGCAGCACCGTGTCGAGGCAAGCCTGCATGATACCGAGCTGGATGCCCGCGAGTACCGTACGCTCATAGTCAAGCCCGCTCATCAGGATGCCGACGCCGCCGTTGAGCGGCCCCATCACGTTCGCCTCGGGCACCTCGCAGTCGGTGAACACCAGCTCGGCGGTGGGGGAGCCGCGCATCCCCATCTTGTCGATCTTCTGCCCGATCGCGAAGCCGGGCATGTCCTTCTCGATCAGGAACGTGGTGATGCCGCGGCTGCCCTCCCCGGTCTTGGCATAGACCACCAGCGTGTCGGCGTAGGGGGCATTGGTGATCCAGAATTTGGTCCCGTTGAGCACCCAGCCGCGATCGCTGCGTCGCGCGGCGAGCTTCATCGAGACGACGTCCGACCCCGCCCCCGCCTCGGACATGGCGAGGCTGCCGACATGCTCCCCCGAGATCAGCCCGGGAAGGAAGCGCGCCTTCTGCTCGGGATTGGCCCAGCGTCGGATCTGGTTGACGCAGAGATTGGAGTGCGCACCGTAGGAGAGGCCGATCGAGGCCGAGGCGCGCGCCACTTCCTCCTGCGCGACGACATGCTCCAGGTAGCCGAGCCCGAGCCCACCGTCGGCCTCGTCGACCGTAATGCCGTGGAGGCCGAGTTCACCCATCGCGGGCCAGAGCTCGTCGCGTGGGAACCAGTCTTCGGCATCGATCCGCGCCGCGAGTGGGGCGATCTTGTCCGCGGCGAAGCGTCGTGTCGTGTCGCGGATCACCTCGGCGTTCTCGCCCAGCGCAAAGTCGAAATCGGGCGTCATGCCGCATCCTCTACCGTTCTTCGGGCGCTCGGCTCTCTCCCGCCTCCCCGGCGAGGGCCGGGGAGGAAGAGAAAGGCAACAGCCCGCCTCATTTGCACAGCAGCATATCCCCGACCTCCCGCCTTCCCAAGTTGAAGCACGCGAACACTTTTCATAGATGGCGTCTATGATCGATCGCTACCTCTTGCGCTACTTCCTGGCGGTGGTCGACCAGGGCACGTTCTCGCGCGCCGCGTCGCACTGCCGGGTGACGCAGCCGACGCTCTCGGTCGGCATCGCCAAGCTGGAGACGTTGCTCGGCCAGCCGCTGTTCGAGCGCAGCAGCCGCCGCGTCGCGCTCACCGCCGCCGGCGCGCGGCTGGCCGAGCACGCCCGCCGGATCGAGGCCGGCTTCGTCGCCGCCGAGCAGGCGGTGAGCGACTCGCCCGCCGCCAAGCTGATCCGGCTCGGCCTGTGCACCACCTTGCCCGACGCCTGGGTCGAGGAAGCCCTGCGCGCCGCCGCGGTCGCCGGCGAACGGCTCGAGCTGGTCGAGGGACGCGCCGGCGAGCTTCGCGCCGCGCTCGACCGCGGCCGGGTCGACGCGATCGTCGCGCCGCTCGACGCCGCGTTGCCGCACCGCGCCTTGTTCGACGAGACTTATGCGATGGCGTTCGCGCGCGACCATCCGCTCGCGGCACGAGTCAGCGTCGAGGCGGAGGAACTCGCCGCCGAGCCGATGGTGGTGCGACGCCACTGCGAGATGTTGGCCGAGACCAGCCGTTTCTTCACCGCGCGCGGGATCCGCCCGTTCATGGCGGCGCGGACCCACAGCGACTCGCGCGCGCTCGCCTATGTCCGTGCCGGCCTCGCCACGACGCTGCTCCCCGCCTGCTACGCCGATCCGGCGCTCGCGCTGGTACCGCTCGCCGGCTTCGACCAGCGCCGCACCGTCGCGCTCTGCTTCGCGCCGGACAGCCGCGCGCGTGCCGAGGGAAGCGTCGCACTCGCCCGCATCGGCGATCGCCTGGCGGAACTCGGCGGCGCGGCGCCCGCGACATTTACCCTTAATTATCCCACTTCGGCCTAATCGCCTGTCGCTACGGCGCACGCGCCGCGTGGGGGGTGTCTATCTATGTCGAAGTCCGCGTTCCTGCTCTCGGCGGCGGTGCTCGCCGGTCTCGCCGCCCCCGCCGCGGCGCAGAACCTGCGCGGGTCCGCCGCCGATGCCAAGCCGAGCGACGCCAAGTCGGGCGACTCGCCCAACACCGCCGACATCGTCGTCACCGCGACGCGCCGCTCCGAGCGGCTGTCGAACGTGCCGATCGCGGTCTCCGCTTTCGGCCAGGCCGCGCTGCAGAATTCGGGCGCGACCGATATCCGCCAGATGACACAGATCGCGCCGTCGCTGCTGGTCTCCTCGACCGGCTCGGAGGCCAACGCCGCGGCGCGCATCCGCGGCATCGGGACCGTCGGCGACAACCCGGGCCTCGAGAGCTCGGTCGCGGTGTTCATCGACGGCATCTATCGCAGCCGCACCGGCGCCGGGCTCAACGACCTGGGGGAGATCGAGCGCATCGAGGTGCTGCGCGGCCCGCAGGGCACGCTGTCGGGGCGCAACTCCTCGGCGGGTGCGATCAGCATCTACACCAAGCTGCCCGAGTTCAAGTTCGGCGGCTTCGCCGAGGCGACCTACGGCAATTACGACGCGGTGCGCCTGTCGGGCGCGCTGACTGGGCCGGTGATCAAGGACCTGCTCGCCTTCCGCGTCGACGGTGTCTACTCGAAGCGGGACGGCTTCCTTCGCGACGTCGTCAACGACACCGATTACAACAACCGCGACCGCTATTTCGTGCGCGGCCAGCTGCTCTTCACCGTCACACCCGATCTCGCGATCCGGCTGATCGGCGACTACACCCATCGCGACGAGAAATGCTGCGGGGCGGTCTATGTCGGCACCGCCGAGACGACCGACCCGACGCCGGGCGTTGTCGGCGACTTCGCCTTCAATCCCAACGGCAACCGCATCACCGCGATCCTGCGCAGCCTCGGCGGCGTGCTGCCGAGCGAGGGCGACCCGTACAACCGCAAGATCGCCTTCACGCCCGGTCGCGACTATTCCAACCTCACCACGGACGGCGGCGTCTCGGCGCGGGTGCGCTGGAACATCGGCGCGACCCAGCTCACCTCGCTGACCGCCTATCGCGAGTATAAGTCCGCCGGCGCGGCCGACATCGACTATGGCAATGTCGACATCGGATACCGCCCCGACGACGGTAACAACTATCGGCGCTTCAAGACCTTCACGCACGAGAGCCGGTTCTCGGGCTCTATCCTCGGCAACAAGCTCGACTGGCTGGTCGGCGGCTATTACGCGCACGAGGACCTCGAGGTCGTCGACAATCTCCGCTTCGGCACGCAGTACGGCGCCTTCGCCGCGTGTCGCGTCGTCGCGACGATCAACCCGCTCGCGGCGCTGCGTAACACCGCCAACCCGGGCTGCCTCAGCGCGGTCGGGCGCGGCGCACTGACCGGCGCGGTGGGCCCGCAGATCGTGGGCGGGATCGATCGGCTGAGCCGCCTCAACGACCTCGGCAGCCTGCGCGATGTCTACGACCAGACCAGCGAAAATTGGGCCTTTTTCACCCACAACATCTACAAGCTGACCGACCGGCTCAACGTCACGCTCGGGCTGCGCTACACGCACGAGAGCAAGAGGCTGGCCGCTGCGTTCAACAACAACAACACGATCTGCCCGGCGCAGCAGGCCGCGCTGGCACCGCTGCTGCGCAGCACCAACGCGACGCTCCAGTCGCTCGCCGCCGGAATCATCACGCTGAGCTGCACCGGCAACTCGACCTCGGCGCTGACCGGCGTCGGGCTGAACGACCGCTTCAAGGAGGGCCAACTCACCGGCACCGGCGTGGTATCGTGGAAGCCGGTTGACAGCACGCTCGTCTATGCCTCCTACGCGCGCGGCTACAAGGCGGGCGGGTACAATCTCGACCGCTCGGACCTGAGCGCGACGGTGTTCGCGACGCCGACCGCGGCGAGCGCGAACAACCTTCGCTTCGATCCCGAGACGGTGAATGCCTATGAGCTCGGTCTCAAGTACAGCGCGCACCAGATTACCGCCAACGTCGCGCTGTATCGCTCGGAGTTCGCCAACTTCCAGCTCAACACTTTCAACGGCACCAACTATATCGTGCAGAACATCGGCGGCTGCGACCAGTCGCTGAACGGCGCCGATCACGACAACGACTCGGCCACGGGCGCCTGCACCGGCAAGGTCGGCAAGGGTGTCATCACGCAAGGCGTCGAGCTGGAGCTAGGCCTCTACCCGGCGCCGGATGTCACGGTGAACCTCGGCTACACGCTCGCCGATGCCAAGTATCAGCGCGATCTCGCCGGCAGCAAGTCGGGCGAGCCGCTCAACGCGGCACTGTTCCTGCTGCCCGGCAGCCAGATGTCGAACGCCCCCAAGCACACCGTCACCAGCGCCGTAACGTGGAGCCCGGCGCTGGGCGGCGGCGGGTTGACCGGCCTGTTCTATGTCGATGGTCGCCTGACCAGCGACTATAACACGGGCTCGGACCTGTTCGTGGAGAAGGCGCAGGACGGATTCTTCGTGATGAACGCGCGCCTCGGCGTGCGCGGCCCCGAGCAGCGCTGGGCGGTCGAGTTGTGGGCGCAGAACCTGCTCGACGCGGACTATCAGCAGGTCGCGTTCAACCTGCCGTTTCAGGGTGCGGGCAGTCGCTCGCAGGTGCAGGCCTTCGGTGCACCGTCCTACGCGACGGGCAACGCTTTGTTCGGTGCCTTCCTGGCCGAGCCACGCACCTATGGCGTGACGCTGCGCTCGCGCTTCTGAGCGATGCTGCGCGGCGGCGCGGTTAGGGTGTAGACTGCCCGCCCCGCGCCGCCGCCCGTTCGCTCACCGCGCGTAAGCATAGGGTCCGCCGCGTTCGAGTGCGCGCTGATACGCCGCCCGCGCGTGGATCTTGGCGAGCCACGCGACGGTGGCCGGCCGCGACTCGCCCAATCCGGCACGGTGACGCGCCGCCTCGAGCGGAAAGCTCATCATGATGTCCGCCGCCGTGAAGGCCTCGCCGGCGAACCACGGCCGCTGGGCCAGCTCCGCCTCGACATAATCCAGGTGGCGGTCGATCATCGGCTGCACCCGCGCGACCGCCCGCTTGCCGATCAGCGGCAGCCGCGAGAGCACCAGCTTGAGCAGGAGCGGCGGCATCATCGATCCCTCGGCGTAGTGCAGCCAGAAGCGATAGCGCAGCGCGTCGTCGCGTTTCGCGGGCGCGCCGAGCTTACCGTCGGCCCGATCGACGAGATACTCGACGATCGCGCCGGTCTCCGCCACCACGCGACCACGCTCGCCCACGGCCGCGCCGTCGCGGTCCTCGATCACCGGCGACTTGCCGAGCGGATGGACGCGACGCAGCTCGGGTGGCGCGAGCATCGTCTTGGGATCGCGCGCGTAGCGCTCCACCTCATAGGCGAGCCCGAGTTCCTCCAACAGCCACAGCACCCGCTGCGAGCGCGAGTTCTCGAGATGGTGGACGACGATCGTCATGACGGCTCCCCTGCGCGCGCGACCCAGATCCAGATCGCTGCGGTGAACGCGACCGTGCCGTCGCATATCCGCGCGGCGAGCGCGGCCACGATCCGACGTTCGATCGCCGCCCGCTCGTCCGGCGTCGCGGCGGCGAGCGCCGAGGCCGCGGGGCCGATGCAGCGGAAGAAGGCGAGCGCGTCGGCGATCGGATCGTCTCCCGCGCCGACCACGTAGCGGACGTCGTGGCGGGTAGCCGTCGCGTCGAGCCAGCCCGCGGCGGCGAGGACGTTCTGCGTGAGCGCATGATCGGCCAGTCCGGACGGCCCCGGCGCGTAGGCATCGGTGGATCGGGGTGAGACGCCGACCGCGGCGTCGAGCGCGGTGGCCCAGTCGTTTTCCTCGCGCGCCCGAAAGCACGAGAAGACCAGCGACGCGCCCGGTCGTGCCGCGCGCGCCATCGCCGCGAAGGAGGTGACGGGATCGTCGAAGAACATCACGCCGTGGCGCGAGACGATAAGGTCGAGCGGCGCGAGCGGCGGCAGCACCGCGGTGGCGTCACCGACGAGGAAGTCGACCCGGCGGTCGCCATCGTGGCCCGTTTTAGTGTCACGAGCGAGGGCGGCGGCACGCTCCCGCGCGATCGCGGCGAGCGGCGCGGCGAGGTCGATCCCCGTCACATCCAGCCCAGGACGCGCCGCGGCCAGCGCCAGCGTGGTACTCCCGACGCCGCAGCCGACGTCTGCCGCGCGGCCGAAATCCGGCGCGACCGCGACGATCGCCTCGTCCAGGACCCTGGCCACGTCGGCGAAGGCGCGCTCGGTGCGCCGCCACTCCGCCGCCCAGGTCGCCCCGACGCGTGCGCTCCAGTCCGCGCCCGACGTCATCGGCCAGCCTTCCGCGCCCCGAGATCGAGGCCCGGCCGCGGAGACGGACGCTCGATCATCAGTCGACGGCCGCGAGCAGCTCGCCGGACCCGCAGGCCGCGCGATCGCCGCCGCCCCGCTCGGAAGGCGAGCGGCTCAGACGTCGTCGTCCTCGCTCGGCCCGGCCATCATGCCGTCGGCGACCTGCTCGGTGCGCGCGCGGATCGCCTTCTCCAGCCGCTGCATCATCTCGGGATTCTCGCGCAGGAAGGTCTTGGCGTTCTCGCGCCCCTGCCCGATCCGCACCGAGTCATAGGAGAACCAAGCGCCCGACTTCTCGACCAGTCCGGCCTTCACCCCGATGTCGAGGATCTCGCCGATCTTGGAGATGCCCTCGCCGTACATGATGTCGAACTCGACCTGCTTGAACGGCGGCGCGACCTTGTTCTTGACCACCTTGACGCGGGTGGCGTTGCCGATCACCTCGTCGCGGTCCTTGATCGCACCGGTGCGGCGGATGTCGAGCCGGACCGAGGCGTAGAATTTCAGCGCGTTGCCGCCCGTCGTCGTCTCCGGGTTGCCGTACATCACACCGATCTTCATGCGCAGCTGGTTGATGAAGATCACCATGCAGCGCGAGCGGCTGATCGAGCCGGTGAGCTTGCGCAGCGACTGCGACATCAGCCGCGCCTGCAGGCCGACGTGGCTGTCGCCCATCTCGCCCTCGATCTCGGCGCGCGGTACCAGCGCGGCGACCGAGTCGACTACCAGCACGTCGATCGCATTGGAGCGCACCAGCGTGTCGACGATCTCGAGCGCCTGCTCGCCGGTGTCGGGCTGCGACACGATCAGCTCGTCGATGTTGACGCCCAGCTTCTTGGCATAGACCGGGTCCAGCGCGTGCTCGGCGTCGACGAAGGCGGCGGTGCCGCCGTTCTTCTGCGCCTCGGCGATGACGTGGAGCGCCAGCGTCGTCTTGCCCGAGCTCTCCGGCCCGTACACTTCGATCACACGGCCGCGCGGCAGCCCGCCGACGCCCAGCGCGATGTCGAGCCCGAGCGAGCCGGTCGAGATCGCCTCGACCTGCATCGTCTCCTTCTGCCCGAGCTTCATCGCCGAGCCCTTGCCGAAGGCGCGGTCGATCTGTGCCAGCGCGGCGTCGAGCGCCTTCTGACGGTCTGCGTTCGCGGTTGCCATGCCGGTATCGATCACCTGAAGTTTGGCGGCCATTGCCGTGGACCCTTTCGCTAGAGCAACCGCGCGTCGCGTTCAACGCACCGCGATGGTGTATTCTCTTTGTTCCATAAGAACAAGTAGGGAACTTTGCCGCGATATCAAGCCTTGTCGCGATAGTGCGCGACCCCGGCAGCGAAGCGCGCGCTGGCGAAGCAATCCTCGAAGGCGGCGTCGAGCGACTCGTCGAGCGGGTCGTCGAGCGTCCGCTTGAGCAGCCACAGCGCGGTCTCGTCGTTGCGCACGATATCGTCGATCACCTTGGCGGCGTCGCCGATCATGTCGACCAGGCCGATCCGCAGCGCCTCGGCCGAGTCGATCGAGGTGGCGGTGAACAGCAGCCGCGCCGCCTGCGCGCGACCGACTCGCTGCGCCAAGCGTGCGACGTCGCCGACCGGATAGCCTATCCCGAGCCGTGCCGGCGGGAGGCCAAAGCGCGCGGCGGGCGAGGCGACGATCAGGTCGCAACCGAGCGCCAGCGCCACGCCCGCACCGAAGCAGCCACCCTCTACCGCCGCCACGGTCGGGATCGACAGTCCGGCCAGTTCACCCAAGGCGTCCTCCAGCGCGACCCGGAACGCGGTCCGCGCGTCGACATCGTCGACCAGTCGCGCGAGGTCGGCGAGGTCGGCGCCCGCGCAGAACACGCCCGGCACCGCCGAGCGCAGCAGCAGGGCGCGCACGCTGGTCGGGATCGTCCGGATGCTGCCCGCGAGCGCCTGCCACGCGCCGGTTGGTAGCGCGTTGCGCGCGTCGGGCCGCTCGAGCGAGATGATCGCGACATGGTCGAGGATCTTGAGCGCGATCATGCCACCGTGGTCGCCAGCTGCCACCACGCCGGATGCCGCGCGGTGATCGCGGCCGCGGCGCTGTCGCGCGCCCCGCTGTCGTCGAACAGCGCGAAGCAGGTGGCGCCGGAGCCGGACATGCGCGCCAGGATCACGCCCCCCTGTTGCCGCAGTGCTTGGAGCAGATCGCGCACGGCGGGGGCGATCGCCTCGGCGGCGGGCTGGAGATCGTTGCGCCCCGCCCGCGCCAGCGCCAGCGTGCCGCCCTCGCCGATCGCGCCGCGGTCGACGCCATCCCAGCGCGCGAACACCGCCGCGGTGGAAACCTTCTCGAGCGGGTTGACCAGCAGCGCCGGGCAGTCGCCCAGCCCCGCGATCGGCACCAGGTCATCGCCCCGCCCCGTGCCCAGCGCGGCGCGGCCGAGCAGGCAGGCGGGCACGTCGGCACCGAGCGCGCGGGCGACCGCGTCGAGCCGTCGATCCTCTCGGGTGACACCATGGTGCCGCGCGAGCGCGCGCAGCGTCGCCGCGGCGTCGGCCGAGCCGCCGCCGATCCCCGAAGCGACCGGCAGCCTTTTGTCGAGTGTGATCGCGTAGCGCTCGTCCACGCCGAAGGCCGCCCGGAAGGCCGTGAGCGCGCGGACGACGAGATTGTCCGCGTCGTCACCGATCACCGCGGCGAAGGGGCCGGTGACGGTGAAGCTATCGCGTTCCGCCGACGCCAGCGTCACCACGTCCCCGTCGCGCGCGAAGGCGAACAGCGTCTCGAGCGCGTGGTAGCCGTCAGCGCGGCGCGCGCGAACGTGGAGCGCGAGGTTGAGCTTGGCCGGTGCCGGCTCGACCAGCACCGTTGCGTCCGCCGTCATCGCGCTCACCGCAGCGTCCCGATGCCGCGCGCGATCTTGGCGTCGAGCCGCGCGGCGTCGTCGGCCTCGGCGACCTGGCGCGCCGCCGTCCAGGCGTAGCGCGCCTCGTAGCGCCGCCCCGCCGTCCAATAAGCGTCGCCGAGATGCTCGCCGATCTCGGCGTTGGCGGGGTCGCCGAGCGCGGCGCGTTCGAGCAGCGGCAAGGCGCGCGCGCGCTGGCCGCGCACCAGCAGCGCCCAGCCGAGCGAGTCCGCGATCGCGGCGTCGTCGGGCTTGAGCGCGGCGGCCCGCTCGAGCAGCTTCTGCGCGTCATCCAGCCGCTCGCGCCGCTGCACCAGCGCGTAGCCGAGATAGTTGAGCGCGAGCGGCTGGCTCGGCCCCAGCTTGACCGCCTGCTCCAGCGCCGGGCGCGCCTGGTCCCACAGCTTCGCCTCGTCGAGCGCGGCGCCATATTGCAGCCAGTCGGCCCAGTCGGCGGCAGCGCCGGCGCGGTCGATCAGCCGCCGGTACAGCGGCACCGCCTCGGCGGGGCGGCCGAGCCGGACCTTCAGGTCGGCGAGCCGCTGCACGTCGTCGGTGGCGGCGGCAGGGACGGCGCCCAGCACGCGCGCCGCGGCGAGCGCCTCGGCGTCGCGACCGTCATCGACGAGCAGCTGGACCCGCCCGGTCGCCGCGATCGGCGCGTAGAGGCTGGTCGGCGGCACCGCGTCGAGCACCGCCAGAGCGCGGACGACCGCGTCGTCGCGTGCGAGCACGCCGGCGAGCAGCACGCGCGCCCGATCGTTGCCCGGATCGGCGCGCAGCGCGGCCTGGAGCAACGTGTAGGTGAGCGGACCGGGCGCGCCGACCGCCAAATCCGAGGCGACGCGCGTGAACAGATAGGAGGCGCCGAACGCTAGCGAGGGCTTGGCGGCATAGCGCTCGGCCAGCGCCGGGTCGTTCGCGGCCACGCGCAGCGTCGTGATGGCGGACTCGCCGCCCGCAGCCAGCAACCGCGCCGCCACCTGCCGCTCGCCGCGACCGAGCAGCAACCGCGCGGCGGCGACGCGATGGTCCTGGCTGGCGAGATCGTTGCCGAGCAGCGGGCGCAGCGCCGCCTCGCCGTCCGCCACCTTGCCGGTGGCGATCAGCAGCAGCGCGCGTGTTTCCTCGACGAAGCGGCGCGACACTGCGTCGGACGGCGCGCGCGCGAGCGGCGCGAACGGGTCGCCGCCGGCGTCGAGCGCGGCCCAGGCGGCGAGCGGCGCGGCGAGGATGCGAAGCTGATCGTCGCGCAGGCGCTCGATCGCGGCGCCGGCAGCGACCCGGTCACCGGTTCGCGCGGCGCGCGCGAGCGCCAGCAAGGCGGCATCGGCGGGCGCGACGCCCTGATCGGCGAGCGAGGCCGCCGCGCGATCGGCGAGCACGAGGTCGCCCGCGCGCACCGCCTCGCGATAGGCACGCACCGCGATCACGGCATTGTCGGGGGCGGCGGCGAGCGCGCGCGCATAGTCGCTGGTAGCGGCGGCGACCTCGCCGTCTGCCGCCGCGGCGCGCGCCTTCATGTAGGCGCCGAGATCGCCGGTCGCGGCCGCGGCGGCGCCCGGCGCGAGCAGCACCAGCAGCGCGGCGGAGACGAGACCGGGAGGGCTGAACCGCATGGCCCGCTGTCGCGGCTCGGGCGCGGTCGCGTCAACCCCGCTGGCCGGGTTTATTGCGCACGGTGGGGAGGGCGACTTGGTGACGAGATCGCGGCGTCCTCTCCCACCGCGTCACCCCGGACTTGGTACGGCATCCACCGAGCCGGACATGCGGAAAGCGTTGCTCTCGCGTGAGGCGGGATCCCGGATCAAGTCCGGGATGACGGTCGTGAGGCAGGCGTCCGCATCCATGCCAAATCCCCGCCACCCTCACATATTCGGGTAGTTCGGTCCCCCGCCGCCCTCGGGCACGACCCAGTTGATGTTCTGCGTCGGGTCCTTGATGTCGCAGGTTTTGCAGTGGACGCAATTCTGCGCGTTGATCACGAACTTCGGATCGCCGACGTCCTCGCCGACGATCTCGTACACGCCGGCCGGGCAATAGCGCTGTGCCGGCTCGTCGTAGAGCGGCAGGTCGTAGGCGACCGGGATGGTCGGATCCTTGAGCGTGAGGTGGACCGGCTGGTCCTCCTCGTGATTGGTGTTCGACAGGAACACCGAGGAGAGCCGGTCGAAGGTCAGCACGCCGTCGGGCTTGGGATAGTCGATCTTCTTGACCAGGTCCTTGCGCCACAAGGTCTCGTGATCGGCGTGGTGGTGCAGCGTGAAGGGCATTCGCAGCCCGAGATACTCCAGCCACATCGTCACGCCCGCCAGCCCCGAGCCGATCAGGTCGCCGAAGCGCTTCACCAGCGGCACGACGTTGCGGACGATCGACAGCTCCTTCTTGACCCAGCTGTGCTCGAAGGCCTCGGGGTAGGCGACCAGCTCGTCACTCGTGCGCTGCGAGACGATCGCGTCGACCGCCGCCTCGGCGGCGAGCATCGCGCTCTTCATCGCGGTGTGCGTGCCCTTGATGCGCGGCACGTTGAGGAAGCCAGCGCTGTCACCGATCAGCGCACCACCGGGGAAGACCAGCTTGGGAATGGACTGCAGCCCGCCGTCGTTGATCGCGCGCGCGCCGTAGCTGACGCGCTTGCCGCCCTTGAGCAGCGCGGCCACCGCTGGATGGGTCTTCCAGCGCTGCATCTCCTGGAACGGCGAGACATAGGGGTTGCTGTAGTTGAGCCAGGTGACGAAGCCGATGCTGACCTGCCCGTTGGCCTGATGATAGATCCAGCCGCCGCCGTTCGACCCGCTCTCGCTGAGCGGCCAGCCCTGCGTGTGGATCACCTTGCCGGGCGTGTGCAGCGAGGGATCGATGTCCCACAATTCCTTGACGCCGAGGCCATAGACCTGTGGGTCGCAGTCGCGTAGCAGGTCGAAGAGACGCATCAGCTCCTTTGATAGGTGTCCGCGGCAACCTTCTGAGAAAAAGGTGTATTTTGCGTGCAGCTCGAGCCCAGGCTGATAATCGGGCTTGTGCGTGCCGTCGCGCGCGACGCCCATGTCGCCGGTGGCCACACCCTTCACGCTGCCGTCGTCGTGGAACAGGATCTCGGCCGCGGCGAAGCCGGGGAAGATCTCGACGCCCAGCTCCTCGGCCTTGCCCGCGAGCCAGCGGCACAGATTGCCGAGCGAGCCGGTATAGGTGCCCTTGTTGTGGAGGAACGGTGGGGTCCATAGATGCGGCAGGGTGAGCCTGCCCTTCTTGGTCAGCACCCAGTGGAGGTTCTCGGTAACGGGCACCTCGGCCAGCGGACAGCCCTGCTCGCGCCAGTCGGGCAACAGCTCATCAAGTGACTGCGGGTCGATGACGGCGCCGGAGAGGATGTGTGCGCCGACCTCCGAGCCCTTCTCGAGCACGCAGACAGAGATCTCCGCGCCCTTCTCCGCGGCGACCTGTTTGAGCCGGATCGCCGCCGACAGGCCCGCCGGCCCGGCGCCGACGATCACCACGTCATAGGGCATGGACTCGCGTTCGCTCACGTCATCTTCTCCTCGGGAGCGCCCGGCGCCGCCTCACCGCGGGCACTCGTCGTATCGTCGCAACGGCTGATCGGGCCGGCGGTGCCAGAAAGTTGACGCTCACGTCAACCGCGATCCTATGATGCGCGGATGGGGGCGGATCAGAATCACGACTGGGCAAAGCTCGCGGCGAGCGCGCTCGATTGGTGGCGCGAGGCGGGGGTGGATACGCTCGTCGAGGACGCGCCGTTCGACTGGCTCGCCGCGGTCGAGACCGCCGCGCCGCTCGCCCTGCTCGCGCCCGTCGCGCCGGCGAGAGCCCCCTCACCCACCCCCGCCGCGCTGCCCGATACGCGCGAGGCGTTCGCGACGTGGCGGCTCGGCGAGGACGCACCCGAGGCGCGCTGGGGCGGTGTCGCGATCGCGGCGACCGGGCCGGCCGACGCCGAGTTGATGGTGTTCGTCGACTGCCCCGAGCGCGACGACCGCGAGACGCTGCTGGAGGGCGAGACCGGGCGTCTGTTCGATCGGATGCTCGCCGCGATCGGGCGCTCGCGCGCGGACACCGCGCTCGCCTCCGTCTGCACGCGCCGCCCGACGACCGGCCGCGTGCCGCGCGACATCGCCGATCGGCTCGGCGAGATCGCGCGCCATCATGTCGCGCTCGCGGCGCCGAAACGTCTGCTCGCGATGGGCGATGCGGCGAGCCGTGCGCTGCTGGCGATGAGCGTCGCCGACGCGCGGGGACGTACGCACCCGATTAACCATAAACAGGGCAAGATCACGCACGTCGTGGCGACCCATCACCCTCGCTTCCTGCTGGATCGCCCCGCGGCCAAAGCCGAGACTTGGAAGGACCTGCTGATGCTCACCGGGGAGATCGCGTCATGAGCCCCCGCCGCGCCGCGCTGGCCGCCACCGCCGCGCTCGTCGCCGCCGCTCTGCCCGTCATGGCCTCGGCGGCGCCCGCCCCCGCGCCGGTCGTGCCGCCGGTGACGGTCGCGACCGCTCGCACCGCCGGTATTCCGACGCAGCTGACCCCGGAGCAGCGCTCGGGCTACCGCGCGGTCTTCGCCGCGATCCGCGACGCGCGCTGGAGCGACGCGCAGATCACGCTCGACACGATGGCGAGCGGGCCGCTCCACGCTTACGCGCGCGCCGAGCTGGTGCTCGCCAAGGGCTCGCCGCGAGTCAGCGACGAGGCACTGACCCGGCTGATCGCCGAGGCGCCTGAGCTGCCGCAGGCCGAGGCGCTGATGCGGCTGGCGAGCGCCCGCGGCTTCACCGACCTGCCCATGCTGCCGAGCGCGCAGCGGCTGATCTGGCAGGATGGCGCGCCCGCGCGCGTCCGCGCCCGTGCCACGCGCAGCGACGAGGTCGCCGCCGACCTCGCGCAGCGCATGCAGCCCTATGTGAAGGCCGACATGGGCGCCGAGGCACAGGCGCTACTCGAGTCGACCGACGGCCTCTCGCCCGAGGCGGAGACCGAGTGGCAGGCGCGGGTGGCCTGGATCTATTTCCTCCAGGGGCTCGACCCGCAGGCGCGCGCGCTGGCGGCGAAGGCCGCGGCGGGCAGCGGTGACTGGGCGCTCCACGGCCGATGGACCGAGGCGCTGTCGGCGTGGCGCCAGCACGACTGCGCCGCGACGCAGGTGGATTTCGAGAATGTCGCCGCGCGCGCGACCGACACCGACCTGCGAGCGACCGCGCTTTACTGGGCGGCCCGCTCGGACATGGCATGCGGCCGGCCCGATCGCGTCGAGTCCCGGCTGAAGACCGCGGCGCAATATAAGGAGACCTTCTACGGGCTGCTCGCGCGCCAGGCGCTCGGGCTGCCGGTGGAGCGGGTCCGCCCCGAGCTGGTGAGCGAGGAATGGGCGCGGCTCGAGCGCCGTCCCAACGTCCGCGTCGCCGCCGCGCTCGCCGAACTGGGCGAGGGCGAGCGCGCCGACGCGGTGGTGCGCCAGCAGGCGCGGATCGGTGATCCGTCCGAGTTCGCCAGTCTCGTCCATATCAGCGAGACGCTCGACCTGCCTGCGACCACCGTGTGGCTAGCGCACAACATGCCGCAGGGTGCGGTCGCCGCGGCTGATACGCGCTATCCGATGCCCAACTGGACGCCGGATACCGGCTGGCGCATCGACAAGGCGCTGGTCTACGCGCACACGCTCCAGGAATCGGGCTTCCGCAACAAGGTGCGCAGCCCCGCCGGCGCGTTCGGGCTGATGCAGATCATGCCTGCCGCGGCGACCGACTATATGCGCGAGCGCGGCGTCGCGATCGACCAGGACGCGCTGGCGCGCCCCTCGACCAACATCGACATCGGCCAGCGACACATCGAGAAGCTGCGCGACATGGGGCTCACCGGCGGGCTGCTGCCCAAGGTAATCGCCGCCTATAACGCCGGCCCCAAGCCGGTCGGCGAGTGGAACGCGCTGGTGCGCGACGGCGGCGACCCGCTGCTCTACATCGAGAGCATCCCTTATTGGGAGACGCGCGGCTATGTCGTGACGGTGCTGCGCAACTACTGGATGTACGAGTCGCTCGGCGGCAAGGCGAAGAGCCCCAGCCGCGTCGCGCTGGCGCAGGGCATGTGGCCGCGTTTCCCCGGCCTGCCGGGCGACAGCGCGGTGCGGATGACGTCGCAGACCCCGGTCACCGCGATCGCGATCAACGGCACCGTCGCGGCGCAGTCGACGACCCACGCCGAGCGATGAGCCTCGACCTCACGCGCGCCTTCGTGCCGGTGCGCATCGCGGTGCTCACCGTCTCCGACACCCGCGGACTGGCGGAGGACCGCTCGGGCGACACGCTGGTGGCGCGGCTGAGCGAGGCGGGGCATGTGCTCGCCGAACGCGCGATCCTGCGCGACGACGTCGACTCGATCGTGGCGCAGATCGACCGCTGGATCGACGACGCGGGCGTGGACTGCGTCATCACCACCGGCGGTACCGGTGTGACCGGGCGTGACGTCACTCCCGAGGCGATCGAGCAGGTCGCCGACAAGATGATCCCCGGCTTCGGCGAGCTGTTCCGCTGGCTGAGCTATCAGACGATCGGCACCTCGACGGTGCAGAGCCGCGCCTGTGCCTGCGTCGCGCGCGGCACCTATATCTTCGCGCTGCCGGGCTCGACCGGTGCGGTGAAGGACGCGTGGGACGGCATCCTCGCCAGCCAGCTCGATATCCGCCACCGCCCCTGCAACTTCGTCGAACTGATGCCGCGACTGACGGAGCGCTGAACGGCGGTGGCCGGCACCGGTGGCTCGGCGGAGGCCGGATGCGCCTCCAAGAAGGCACTGAGTTCCCCCAGTCCGGTTGACTATCAGTCCAGTATCTCGACGAAATTGGCGGGAGGGAGCCCACCGATTGTCGTGACGTCATAGCTCGGCACCAGCTCGTCGTCGCTGTCGAGCGACAGAGCGGCGAAGCGATGGGTGGCGTTCCCCTGGTTCACCGCGTCCAGCGCGTCGCTGCGGTCGCCAGCGAACCCGGCGTGGAAGCGCAGCGACTTACACTTCGCATGCGCCTCGCAGCCGTAGAAATCGATTGAGGAGTGATAGGCCGACGCCGCGCTCTCGATCATCGGGTCGCCTTCACCATCCGCGACCGTCTTCGCCTGGAACCCCTCGCGCCACAGCGCCGTGACGACGCTGGCGGGGTTCGCGGCGCACACGCTCTCGGGCGGACAGGGGACCGCCGCTGCGGCAGCGAACAAGAAGGGGAGAAATAGCGTCATAGCGCCTCGCGGATAGGCCATCATGTCGCCACGGAACGACCGCGCAAAGGCCGGCTCGCCACAACGAGCCACGCTTTCCTCGCCGAACTGAAGATGGGTTAGTTCTTGCTATGTTCCATCCGGTCGAGTAGACCGGCGCGATGGCTCATCGCCCGCCCAGACCTGCCCGCGGCGCCACACTGAACGCGGCGAGCACGCGCTTCAACCTGCCGCAGGCAGAGGAGGACGGAGACTGGCTCGATTCGCGCGGGACGATCGACGGTGCCGCCGCCCCGGCACGCACCACCGTCACGATCGAGCGCGCGCGCACGATCATCACACGCAACCAGTCGCCCGACGTGCCGTTCGACCGCTCGATCAACCCTTATCGCGGCTGCGAGCACGGCTGCATCTACTGCTTCGCCCGACCGAGCCACGCCTTCCACGATCTTTCGCCCGGGCTCGACTTCGAGACCAGGCTCTTCGCCAAGCCCGACGCCGCGGCACTGCTCCGCGCCGAGCTCGGGCGGCGCGACTATCGCTGCGCGCCGATCGCGATGGGCACCAACACCGATCCCTATCAGCCGATCGAGCGCGAGTGGCGGGTCACGCGCGAGGTGATCGAGGTGCTCGCCGCCTGCGACCACCCGCTTGTGATCACCACCAAGTCAGATCGGGTCGTGCGCGACCTCGACCTGCTCGCACCGATGGCGGCCAAGGGGCTCGTCGCGGTGGCGATCTCGGTCACCTCGCTCGACCCGCGCGTGGCGATGACGGTCGAGCCGCGCGCGCCCGCCGCGGCGCGCCGGCTCGCCGCGGTGCGGCGGCTCAGCGATGCGGGGGTGCCGACCTATGTCAACATGGCGCCAGTCATCCCAGCGATCACCGACGAGGAGGTGGAGGCGGTCGTCGCCGCCAGTGCCGCGGCGGGCGCGCTGGGCGTCTCGTACATACCGGTGCGGCTGCCCTGGGAGGTGGCGCCGCTGTTTCGCGCCTGGCTCGACGAACATTATCCCGAGCGTGCCGCCAAGGTGATGGCGATCATCCAGAGCCTGCGCGGCGGCAAGGACAATGAGCCGCGCTTCGGCGAGCGCATGCGCGGCCAGGGCCCTTGGGCCGAGCTGCTGCGCACCCGCTTCCGCATCGCGCGGGCGCGCGCCGGCTTCAGCGACGAGCGGCGCCGGCTCGACCTGCGCTGCGACCTCTTCCGTGCGCCGGCGGGGGCGCAGGGCGAGCTGTTCTGAAGCTGTTCTCCTTGAGCGCGCCGTGACGCCTTTGTTGGAGCGATAGCCAGTCGCCCTCGGATCCTTCGTCATCTCGGACCCAGGCCCGCGATGACAGGTAGGGAGAGCGGATGATCAGCCAGCGGCTCCTACCGCCCCAACCGCCCGCGGCTCGACAGCATCCGCCCCTGCGCCGCCATCGGCGGGGCGAAGGCGCCGAGCCCCGGCGGCTCGGGCATGTCGACGTAGATGGCCTCCATTCCGCCACGCGCCGAGTAAGCCTCGTGCCAGAAGCCGTTGCCGTGACGATCGGCCAGGAACTCGCGCCACCAACCGCCATGCGGCTCGGAGCGGGTGAACGCCTCCAGGCTCTCCAGGTCGCGCCAATATTGCCGGATGCCGACATGGTTCCAGGCGTAGAGCCCGCCGTCGCTGTGGAGCAGCCCGTCAGGTGGCGAGCGCCGGATCGCGGCGAGCCCACGACCGATCGACAGGAAGGATGGCAGCCCCCGTAGCGCGCCGACGCGGAAGCCGAGCAACACCATCACCATGTCGGGCCAGGCCGACACGTTCACCGTCACACGTCGTGCTACCTCCCCTTGCATCATCGCCTCCGTCGTTTACACCGTAAACATAGCCAGCTACGTGTACGGTGTAAACCGATGAATGTTCCCGCCCACCTCCGCGATCAGCTGCTCGACCAAGCCGAGGCGATGCTGGAAGCCGGCGAGAGCGAGCCCGGCATTCGCGCGCTGGCGCGGGCCGCTGGCGTGTCGGCGATGGCGCCCTATCGCCATTTCGCCGACAAGGCCGCGCTGCTCGCCGCGGTCGCCGAGCGCGGCTTCGCCACGCTCGCCGCGCGCCTCGCCGCGGCGGATGCCGCGGGGAGCGATGCCGAGCGGCTGATCGCGCAGGGGCTCAGCTATGTCGCGTTCGCGCGCGCCCACCCCGCGCTATTCCGGCTGATGTTCGCGCGGCCGGTGGACAGCGCGTGCGACCTCGAGAAGACACGCGAGAACGCTCCCGCCTTCGCCATCTTGGCCGATCGCGTCGCCGCTATCACAGGCAGGGACGACGCCGACGCGACCTTGGGTTGCTGGGCGATCGTCCACGGCCTTGCCACGCTCGCGCTCGACTCGCGCGTCGACGCGCCCGCCCCCCAGGTGCACGCGGTACTCGCGCTCTACGTCGCCGGGATCAGCCGACCGACTTGAGCCGCGTCTCCTCAATGTCGAACTCGACCTTGATGATGCCGGGCAGATGCTCGATCCGCTCCGCCAGCTCGGCGTCAAGCGCGAAGTCGCGACCGAGGATCACGGTCGCCTGCTCGTCGCTGCCGAGCGGCACCTTGAGCGTCACCTTGCCGCGCGCGCCGCGCGAGTCGCCGATCAGCGCAACCAGTCCCGCCACCGCGGCAGCGTCGCTCACATGGACGTCGAGCGCGAACCGCGTCGACGAGGCCAGCCCCTCGAACGGCCGGATCGCCTTCACCGTGACGCGCGGCGTCTCCTCGCCCGGCCGCCGATCAAGCTCCACTGTCGCCAGCCCGCAGCCGCCGTTGCGCGCCGCTTCCTCGAGATCCGCGGCGGGCCCGTCGTCGAAACAGGTCGCGACGAACTGCCCGGTCGAGTCGGACAGCGTCGCCATCATGTAGCGCTTGCCCCGCGCCGAGGTACGCCAGCGCGCGTCCTCGACCAGCACCGCCATCGTCGCCATCACGCGCGCGCCCTCGGCGATCGGCAGCTCGCCCAGCGCGACATAGCTGCGTGCGCCGTGCGTCTTGGCGAGATGACGGTAGCGATCGACCGGATGCGCCGAGAAGTAGAAGCCGAACGCCTCTTTCTCCTGCTCCATCCGCTCGGCGAGCGACCAGCGCGCGTCGGGCAGCTTGATCGTGTCACCCGCGCCCGCGTCATCGCCGAACAGCCCGCCCTGCCCGCTCGTCCGTCCTTCCTGCGTGCGCGCCGCGATCGCCAGCATCGTCTCGGCGACGGCATGCACGCCCGCGCGGTTGGGCTCGAGCGAGTCGAACGCGCCGCCGGCCGCGAGCGTCTCGAGCTGGCGCTTGTTGAGCAACCGCGGGTCGACGCGCGTGGCGAGATCGTCGAGGCTGCGGAACGCACCCGCCCCGGCGCGCTCCTCGCACAGCCGCTCCATCGCGCCCTCGCCCACCGATTTCAGTGCGGCGAGCGCGTAGCGCACCGACGGCACGCCCTCGGCGTCGACCTCGACGTCGAACTCGGCCGCGCTGGCGTTGATGCACGGCGGCAGCAGCCCGATCCCGAGCCGGCGCATATCGTCGACGAAAATCGCCAGCTTGTCGGTGAGGTGCAGGTCGTAGCACATCGAGGCGGCGAAGAACTCGGCCGGGTGATGCGCCTTGAGCCAGGCGGTCTGATAGGCGAGTAGCGCGTACGCCGCGGCGTGGCTCTTGTTGAAGCCGTAGCCAGCGAACTTGTCGATCAAGTCGAACAGCTGGTTGGCGTAGTCCTTCTTGATCCCGTTATGCTCGGCGCAGCCGGCGACGAAGGTGGCGCGCTGCGCGTCCATCTCCGCCTTGATCTTCTTGCCCATCGCGCGGCGCAGCAGGTCGGCGCCGCCGAGCGAGTAGCCGGCGAGGATCTGCGCCGCCTGCATCACCTGCTCCTGGTAGACGAAGATCCCATAGGTCTCCTTCAGGATCGGCTCGAGCAGCGGGTGCGGGTAGGTGATCTCCTCGGTGCCCTGCTTGCGCCGGCCGAACGACGGGATGTTGTCCATCGGACCGGGGCGGTAGAGCGAGACGAGCGCGACGATGTCGCCGAAATTGGTCGGCCGCACCGCCGAGAGCGTGCGCCGCATCCCCTCGGATTCGAGCTGGAACACGCCGACCGTGTCGCCGCGCTGGAGCAGCTTGTAGACGCCCTCGTCGTCCCACAGCAGAGCGTCGAGATCGACCTCGATCCCGCGCTTGGCCAGCAGCTGCACCGCCTTCTTGAGCACCGACAGCGTCTTGAGCCCGAGGAAGTCGAACTTCACCAACCCCGCGCCCTCGACGTATTTCATGTCGAACTGGGTCACCGGCATGTCCGAGCGCGGGTCGCGGTAGAGCGGGACGAGCTGCGCCAGGGGTCGGTCACCGATCACCACGCCCGCGGCGTGGGTCGACGAGTGACGCGGCAGGCCCTCCAGCTTCATCGCCAGGTCGAGAAGACGGCGTACCTCATTGTCGTTCGCATATTCGCGCGCCAGCTCGGAGACGCCATTGAGCGCGCGATCGAGCGTCCACGGGTCGGTCGGATGGTTGGGGACGAGCTTGGCGAGCCGGTCGACCTGGCCGTAGCTCATCTGCAGCACGCGCCCGGTGTCCTTGAGCACCGCGCGCGCCTTGAGCTTACCAAAGGTGATAATCTGCGCGACCTGATCGCGGCCGTATTTCTCCTGGACGTAGCGGATGACCTCGCCGCGTCTGGTTTCGCAGAAGTCGATGTCGAAGTCGGGCATCGAGACGCGTTCGGGGTTGAGGAAGCGCTCGAACAGCAGCCCCAGCTTGATCGGATCGAGGTCGGTGATGGTCAGTGCCCAGGCCACCGCCGAGCCCGCACCCGAGCCGCGCCCCGGTCCGACGGGAATGTCGTGCGCCTTTGCCCATTGGATAAAGTCGGCGACGATCAGAAAATAGCCGGGGAAACCCATTTGGATGATAACATCGAGCTCGAATTCGAGCCGCTGCCGGTAGGTCTCCTGCCACGTCGGCTCCTCCGGCGCCTGGCCGAGCGCGACGATCCGCTCGATCCGCGCCGCCAGCCCCTCGCGCGCACGCTCGCGCAGCATCGTCGCCTCGCCCTCGCGGTCGCCAGCGAGGCTGGGAAGGATTGGCTTGCGCTTGGGCGCGGCGACCGCACAGCGCTGCGCCACCACCAGGGTGTTGGCGATCGCCTCGGGCAGATCGGCGAACAGCTCGCGCATCGCCTCGGCGGGCTTCATCCAGGCGTGACCACAGCTCTTCGGGCGATCGTCGCTCTCCAGATAGCTGGAGCTCGCGATGCACAGCATGGCGTCGTGCGCGGCGCCGAAATCCGCCTCCTCGAAGCAGCTCGGGTTGGTCGCGACGATCGGCCAGCCGCGCTCATAGGCGAGATCGAGCAGCGGCGACTCGGCGCGCTCCTCGATCGCGTCGCCGCGGCGGCACAGCTCGACGTAGAGGCGGTCACCGAAGGTGGCGTGGAGCCGCTCGGCGTAGGTGATCGCGCGCGCAGGCTGGTCCTCGGCGAACAGCCGCGCCACCCCGCCCTCGCCGCCCGCGGTTAGCGCGATCAGCCCGGCGGCGTGGCGCTCGATCAGGTCGAAGCCGACATGCGGCGCCAGTTCGAGCGGACGGTCGAGGTGCGCGTGGCTGACCAGCGCGCAGAGGTTGTCGTAGCCCGTTTCGTCCTGCGCATAGAGCGCGATCCAGTCGACGACCGTCGCGGCGCCCTCGGGCATGTCGGGTCGCGCGACGCCAAGCATCGTGCCGATCACCGGCTGGACACCCGTGCTCTTGGCGGCATCGGAGAAGGCCATCGCGGCATAGAGACCGTTGCGATCGGTCAGCGCCGCGGCGGGGAAGCCGAGCTTGGCCGCGCGCTTGGCGATCGCCTTGGGCTCGATCGCGCCGTCGAGCATGGTGTAGCTGGAGAAGATGCGGAGCGGCACGAAGCCCGAATGTGGCATCGCTCCTAGCTAAGCCTCCCTACTCGATTCGGCCAGCGCCCGCGCGACCGCCGGAACCGCGCCCGCGCCGGCCCGTTCGCCGGCGCAGCAGGAGGACGGACATGAGCGATGTTAGAGGCGTGCCGCGCGCGATGGGCGCCGGTTGGGGCTGGATCATGGCCTATGGCGTGGTGTCGGTGCTGGTCGGCGTGGCGGCGATCATCTGGCCCTATGTGGCGACCTACGCCGCCACTGTGGTGATCGGCACCTTGTTCTTCATCTCGGGTGTGTTCTCGATCGCGGCCGGCGTGTTCGGCCAGGGCAGCGAGAGCCGCATCTACGCGCTGCTGTTCGGCGTCCTGTCGGTCGTGGTCGGCGCGATCATGGTGTTCGAGCCGATGACGGGCGCGGTATCGCTGACCTTGATGGTGGCGGTGTGGCTCGGCGTGCGCGGCGTGCTGGAGATCGTGGCGGGAACGCGGATGCGGCGCCGGGGCGTCATGATGATCGTGCTCGGCGTGATCAACCTGCTCTTGGCGTTGTTCATCCTGATGACGGTGCCATGGTCGGCGCTGACGCTGCCGGGCTACGTGCTGGGGATCAGCTTTCTGTTTGGCGGCGTGACCGCGATCGCCGCGGCGAGCGACCACCGCAGCGGCGCCAGCGCGTTCGCGATGCCGGAGGAGATGGTGCAGCAGTGAGGTGGGCGGCGGTGGTGCCCAGTAGAGCAGCCGCGGTGGAGTGGCCACCTCGACCTTCCGCCGCCCGGCATCCTGAACTCGTTTGAGGTTCCACGGTCCCGCGAGCGCCGCGGCCGATCGGTGTGCGGTACGGTGGATCCTGAAACGAGTTCAGGATGACGCTGTTCGCCGGGGGGGGGTGGCAGTGAGTCTAATCACCCGCCGTCACAACAATGCCTCAATATCGGTCCGCAGCGCCTCGGGCGCGGTGGTTGGCGCATAGCGGCGCACCGTCTCACCATCGCGCGCGATCAGGAACTTCGTAAAGTTCCACTTGATGGCGCGTGAGCCCAGCAGCCCCGGCGCGGCGCGCTTGAGCCGCTCGAACAATGCGTCCGCCCCCGTCCCGTTGACTTCGACCTTCGCGAAAACCGGGAAGCTCACGTTATAGTGGGTCGAGCAGAAGGTCGCGATCGCGGCGGCGTCGCCCGGCTCCTGCGCGCCGAACTGGTTGCAGGGGAAAGCCAGCACCCCCAGCCCGCGCTCGGCATAGTCGCGGTGGAGTTCCTCTAGCCCGGCATATTGCGGCGTGAACCCGCACTGGGACGCGGTGTTGACCACCAGCAGCACCCGGCCGGCAT
The DNA here is from genome assembly GCF_014193405.1 of Sphingomonas sp. BK069. Lineage (NCBI taxonomy): Bacteria > Pseudomonadati > Pseudomonadota > Alphaproteobacteria > Sphingomonadales > Sphingomonadaceae > Sphingomonas > Sphingomonas sp. BK069. The sequence continues at coordinate 841,367 of NZ_JACHZH010000001.1, forward strand.
AATCCGCCAGCGACTGCTCGCCGCCGTCAGCGGTCCTCACGCTCAGGTCAGTGATCGCGCTCATCCGTGCCTCCGCAGCAGGAACTCGATGTTGGTCCGCACTGCCGGCCACTCGCTGGCGATGATCGAGTAGACCACCAGGTCGCGCACCCTCCCGTTGAACAATTGGTGCGAGCGCAGCACGCCGTCGCGCTTGGCGCCGAGCCGCTCGATCGCGGCCTGCGAGCGCTTGTTGAACCAGTCGGTGCGGATCTGCACTACCTGGCAGCCGAGCGCGTCGAAGGCGTGCCCGAGCAGCAGCAGCTTGGCCTCGGTGTTCACCCCGGTGCGCTGCACCGAGCGCGCGTAGAAGGTGCCGCCGATCTCGACGCGGCGATGCGCCTCGCTCATCCGCATGAGGCGGGTGAGCCCGACGACGCGGCCGTCGGGCGCTTCTACCGCGAACGGCAGCGCGCGGCCGAAGTCGCGCTCGCGCAGCGCGGCGGCGACGAAGGCCTCGGGGTCGGTCAGGCCGGAGACGTTGGCAAAGAACAGCTCGGTAAGGTCGCCGTCCCCCGCCGCCGCGGCGAGCGCGGGTGCGTCCTCCGGAGTGAGCGGGCGGAGCACCACGTGCTGTCCGACCAGCCGCGGCGTCTCGCGCCAGCGGCTCACGCGATCGTGCCCTCGTGCAGCCGCACGACGCGGTCCATCTTGGCGGCGAGCCGCTCGTTATGCGTCGCCACCAGCGCCGCCGAGCCCTCGCCCCGTACCAGCCGCAGGAACTCGGCGAGCACGACGTCGGCGGTATGTTCGTCGAGGTTGCCGGTCGGCTCGTCGGCCAGCACCAGCGCGGGCCGGTTGGCGAGCGCGCGCGCCACCGCGACGCGCTGCTGCTCGCCGCCCGAGAGCTGCGCCGGGCGATGCGTCAGCCGGTGACCGACCCCGAGCGCGGTGAGCAGCACGGCGGCGCGTTCCTCGGCGGGCGCCCGCTCGGCGCCGTGGATCAGCTGCGGCAGCACGACATTCTCGATCGCGTTGAAGTCGGGCAGCAGGTGGTGGAACTGGTAGACGAAGCCGAGCCGGTCGCGCCGCATCGCGGTGCGGCCGGCGGCGTCGAGCTGCGCCGCCTCCACCCCGGCAATCCGGATCGAGCCCGCGAACCCACCCTCGAGCAGCCCGACCGCCTGGAGCAGGGTCGATTTGCCCGAGCCCGATGGCCCCAGCAGCGCCACGATCTCGCCCGGCGCGATGGCGAGGTCGACACCGCGCAGCACGTGGATCGTCGCGCCGCCCTGGGTGAAGCTGCGCGCCAGCTCGCGCGTCTGGAGCACCGCCTCACTCATAGCGCAGCACCTCGACCGGGTCGGTGCCCGCCGCCTTGAGCGCGGGATAGACCGTCGCCAAGAAGGTCATCAGCAGCGTGATCAGCACGATCGCGACGATCTCGACCGGGTTGGGCTTGGACGGCAGCTCGGTGAGATAGCGGATCGACGGGTCCCACAGGTTCTGCCCGGTGATCGCCTGCACCGCGTTCACCACCGACTGGCGGATGAACAGGAAGCCGAAGCCGAGCAGCAGCCCCGCCACGGTGCCGAGCACCCCGATCGTCGTCCCCACGGTGATGAAGATCCGCAGCATCGCGCCGCGGCTCGCCCCCATGGTGCGCAGGATCGCGATGTCGCGCGTCTTGGAGCGCACCAGCATGATCAACGACGAGGCGATGTTGAAGGCGGCGACCAGGATGATGATGCACAGCACGGTGAACATCGCGACGCGCTCGACCGCCAGCGCGTCGAACAGCTCGGCGTTGAGCCGGCGCCAGTCAGCGACCGCGGCATAGCCCTGCACCTTGCGCGTGAGCGGCGCGAGGATCTCGCCGACGCGGTCGGCGTCGTTGGTCTGCAGCTCGATGATCCCGACGCTGTCGCCGCTCAGCAGCAGGGTCTGCGCGTCGGCGAGCGGCATCACGACATAAGCCTTGTCGTAATCGTACACGCCGACCTCGAAAATCGCGCCGACGGTGTAGTTGACGTAGCGCGGCATCGTGCCGAACGGGGTCGAGGGACCGAGCGGGTTGATCAGCGTGATCTCGGACCCGATCGTCGCGCCGAGCTGCTCCGCCAGTCGCGCGCCGATCGCGACGTTGTTGCTCCCCGGCGTCACGCTGGCGAGGCTGCCGACGATGACCTTGGAGTTGATCGTCCGATTGGCGCGGATGTCCTCGGGCCGCATGCCGCGCAGGATGATCCCCTCGGCGCGGCCGTTGTAGGTGACGAACAAGGGCTGCTCGATCATCGGGATCGCGCTGGTGACGCCGGGGGTGGCCTTCGCCTCGGCGAGCGCGCGGCGCCAGTCGGGCAAGCGGCCGTTGTAGCCCTGGATCACGGCGTGACCGTTAAGCCCGACGATCTTGTCGAACAGCTCGGCGCGGAAACCGTTCATCACGCTCATCACGATGACCAGCGCGGCGACGCCGAGCATCACCGCGCCGAGCGAGAAGCCCGCGACCAGGACGATGAACCGCTCACCGCGACCGGGCAGCAGATACCGCCGCGCGATCATGCTCTCGTAGCGCGACAGCAACATGCCGCCGCCTCTAGGATGGCGCGCGCGGCGGCGCAACGGGGCGTGTGGCGGATCCGACACAGAGCTGCCGCAATCGGTTTTGCCCGCGTTCATTTCGGTCGACAGCCGAACGCCGCACCAGCATACCTTCCCTCACTGGCACACAGGCAAAGGCCGTGGTTCGGGGAATGTCGTCGAGCTCCGCTTCACACCGAAGCGCGCGGGCAGACGGCGGAATAGGGGGCTGACGAGCGATCGTCACGCAGGCGCCCGGGTCGCGATGAGCGGCCCGGGCGTTTGCTTTGTGGCGGCAATGTGGTGACGCCGCGCATACAATCAAACGAGGTCGACAAGTTCGGTACGCCGTGATCGCTCACGATCGCAGATCCTGTCGTCATCCCGGGCCCGACCCAGCATCCATGGTGCCGCGCGTACTGCCACCGTTGCTCTCGCGGCCAGATGGATCCGGCTCAGGGCCGGGATGACGATCACTCGCTGGGGCTGCCTGCCTGAGGCCTAGCCTTCGCCGTGGCGCGCCATCGCTCAGAAGTTCGCCGAGACCGTCACACCATAAGTGCGCGGATCGCCCGGCTGGCCGACCACCAGCCCGGTGTTGCCCGACTGGGTCGCCAGCAGCTCGTAATAATCCTGGTCGAAGGCGTTGCGCAGCCACAGGAACGCGTTGAGGCCGCGGTCGCTGCGATAGCCCAGCCGCACGTTCGAGATCGAATAGCCATCGATGTTGGTGTAGATCGACTCCGACGGGTTGCTCGAGAAATCGGAGCGATAGCTGCCGTCATAGCCGAGATAGACGTTGCCGCCCTCGCCCCCCAGCGTCACCGGTACCGCATATTCGGCACCGTAGGAGAAGGCCCATTTCGAGATGCCGGGCAAACGCTGGCCCGAGATGTCGCAGTTGGCCGGACTGCTCGTGCCGCCCGACAGCTCGGGCGGGCACGGCGCGTCGGTGAAGTCGACGTATTTGGCGTCGGTATAGGCCGCGTTGGCGTAGACGTTGAGACGCGTGGTCGGGCGGAACGCCGAGTCGAGCTCGACGCCGCGCGTCCGCACCTTGCCCGCATTGGCGAGATAGCCGCGCAGCACGCCGAGCTGGCCGTTGGTGACGGTCGCCTGATAGTCCGAGATGTCGGTCCAGAAAGCGGCCAGATTCACCGTCGCGCGGCGATCGAGGAACTGGGTCTTGAGCCCCAGCTCATAGTGATTGACCTTCTCGGGCTGCACCGTCGCGGCGCTGAGGATAGGATTGTTACCGGCGTCCAGCGGCAGACCCGAGAGGTTGATCCCGCCCGACTTGTAGCTGCGCGCGTAGGTGGCATAGCCGTGGACGTCGGCGGCGATGTCCCAGGCCGCGGTGATGTCACCCGAGACGTTCCAATTGTCGAAGTCGGGCGCGTAGCTCTGCGGCGCGAGAACGCCGCCCTGATCGCTGGTCAGCGTGGTCGAGCCGCTGCCCGTCGTCACCACCGAGACATAGGAGCCGCGCTTCTTGTCATAGTTGACGCGCACGCCGGGCGCGATCGAGAAGCTGTCGCCGAGATGCCAGGTGAGCTTCCCGAACGCCGCGGCGGAGGTGTTGGTGAAGCCGATCGTGTTGCGCGCGGTCAGCCCGTCGAGGATCGCCGGGTTGCAGGCCGCGCTGCTCGGGCGCGCGCAGCCGTTGGCGCCGAACGGCGGGTCACCCGGATTGAGCAGCCAACGGCTCGCCGCCGGCCCCTGTACCTGGAGCCCCTGCGTGTCGATCGTCTGGCGGAAGTAGAAAAGGCCGGCGACATAATCGACGCGGTGCTGCCCGTTCGAGGCGACGCGCAGCTCCTGGCTCACCTGCTTCTGCTGCGACGGGTTGGCCGACACCGTGGTGATCGGCAGGCCGATGAAGTCGCGGTCGTTCGAGGGATCCCAATCCCAGAAGCGCCACGCGGAAACCGAGGTGAGCGTTGCCGCGCCGACGTCCCAGTTGGCCACCAAGGACGCGCCGCCCAGCTCCTGGCGCGCGCGCAAGGGTGTGTCCAGGTCCGTGAGCCGGTCGAAGGCGTTGCGCGACGGCGGCGCGTAGCCGAAGGCGGCGGCGAGCGCCTCATATTGCCGCGCGAGCGGCCGCTGCGTGCGGCCGACTCGCGCGAAGATCTGCGCGCAGCATTCCGGATCCTGGTGGTTGTAGTCGCCGGCGAGCGTGAGATCGAGGTTGGACGCCGCCTGCCAGAAGAGCTGCCCGCGCAAGCTGCGATTGTCCTGCGCGTTTACATAGGCGCCGGTACGCGTGTTGTAGATCGTGCCGCGTCGCGATGTCACCGAGGCCGACAGTCGGATCGCCAGCGTGTCGCCGATCAGCGGACCCGAGGCAGAGGCCTTGGCCTGGAGGAACTCGAGGTTGCCTGCGGTGAGCTCCACCCGTGCCTCGGGCGTGAAGCTCGGTCGCCTCGTGGTGATGTTGATTGCGCCCGCGGTGGTGTTCTTGCCGTAGAGCGTGCCCTGCGGTCCGCGCAGGATCTCGATTCGCTCGGTGTCGGTGAAGTCGAAGGTGGCCGAGGCGATGCGCGAGTAATAGACTTGGTCGACATAGATGCCGACGCCTTGCTCGATCCCGTCGTTGGTGAGGCCGAACGGGGCGCCCAGGCCGCGGATGTTGGCGGCCGAGTTGCGCGGGTTGGTCGAGTAGAATTGCAGCGTCGGCTGGATCTGCGTCAGCCGGCTGACATTGTACGCGCCCGTCTCCGCCAGCGCGGTGCCGCCGATTACCGACACCGCGAGCGGCACGCGCTGCACGCTCTCGGCGCGACGCCGCGCGGTGACGACGATGTCGCCCCCGCCCTGCTGCGCCGGGCCGAGCCGACCGCGCTCGTTGTCACCGCTGCCGTCGACCGTCCCGCGCACCACGGCATCGTCCTGCGACGGTGCCGCAGCGGCGGGCGCACCAACCGCCTGATCGGCCGCGGCGGACGGTACGGCGGCCTGCGCCAGTAGCAGCGCGAGCGTGAGCGACATCGAATTCCCCCCTGTTTACCTCGACATCATCCTGCATCGCCGATCCCGCATAGTCCATCAACGAAGTAGGAGTATCAGGGGGACTTGAAACGCTTCGTGCTGCTCCCATTTAGCTAGCGTGCGGTGCCGCTGGCCGGGCCGCACGGACAAAGGCGCTGCGGATGACCGGGCGCCTTGCTTCAAATAGCTCATCGGAGGATTTGAACATGCGTTTCGACCTTACTCCCTACCGCCGCTCGACCATTGGCTTTGATCGTCTGTTCGACATGATCGAGGCGAATGCGCGCGGCGCATCCGAGAACTATCCGCCGTTCAACCTGGAGCGAGTCGCCGACGACCGCTACCGCATCACGCTGGCCGTTGCCGGCTTCAGCCGCGACGAGATCGAGATCACCGCGCAGCAGAACCTGCTGCAGGTGGCCGGCAAGAAGGACGATCGGGCGGAGAATGCGCAGTTTCTCCACCTCGGCATCGCCAACCGCAGCTTCGAGCGGCGGTTTGAGCTGGCCGACTTCGTTTTCGTGGAGGACGCGCGGCTGAACGACGGGCTGCTGGTGATCGATCTGGTCCGCGAGGTGCCTGAGGCGATGAAGCCGAAGTCGATCGCGATCAAGACCGGCCCGCAGCTCACCGCGGTGGAGGACAAGGCCACCGACGCGGCGCGCGCCGCGTAAGGGTCAGCCGCGCGAGCGGGATCGGCGTCTCTTTGCTCCCTTTCGAGGCGCCGGTGGGGGCGTCCGGGCCGACAGGTCCGGGCGCCTTTCCCTTATAGACTCACTCGGCACGTAGGGCGCCGTCATCCTCACCCCCTTGCCCGCGCGGAGCATGGCCGAGCCGCGGCGCGGGCTTGGGCAGGCGACGCGCGGGAGCCTCGATCTGGCGGTGGCGCGGCAGGCCGGCGCGGGTCGGCGCGGAGCGGTCGAGCAGGAAACACGCGACCTCCTGGGCTAGCGCGTCCGCCTCGCCCGCGAGAGCGCGCGCCGCGGCCGTCGTTTCCTCCACCATGGCGGCGTTCTGCTGGGTGACGCCGTCCATCTCGGCGATCGCCTTGCTCACCTGCACGAGCCCAGTCGACTGCTGGTCGGCCGCCTCGGCGATCTGCGCCACCAGCGCGCCGATCTCGCCGACCCGCGCGATGATCCGGGTCAGCGCGTTGCCCGCCTCCACCACCAGCTTGGCGCCCGCGCCGACCTGCTCGGTCGAGGCGCCGATGCGCTTCTTGACGTCGCGCGCGGCGTCGGCCGAGCGCTGCGCCAGCGCCCGCACCTCCTGCGCCACCACCGCGAAGCCGCGGCCGGCGTCGCCCGCACGCGCCGCCTCCACGCCCGCGTTGAGCGCGAGCAGGTTGGTCTGGAAGGCGATGCCGTCGATCACGCTGATGATGTCGCCGATCTCGTGCGAGGCGCGCTCGATCCCGCTCATTGCCTCGACCGCGCGGCGCACCACCTCGCCCGAGCGCTCGGCATCGCCGCGCGTCTCCACCACCACGCCGTTGACGCGCGAGACGCCCTCGGCGGTCTGGCGCACCGTCTCGGTGATCTGCTGCATCGCCGCCGAGGTCTGCTCCAGGCCGGCGGCATGTTTCTCGGTACGGAGCGACAGGTCGTCGCTCGCCTGCAGGATCTCGTCGGCGCCCTCGCTGATCCCGGCGGCACTCGCCTGCACCGCCGCGAGCACCGCTGCCAACGCCTCGATCGCATCGTTGAAGTCGGTGCGCAGCTTGCCGAACGCGCCCTCCAGCTCGGTGTCGACGCGGGTCGTCAGATCGCCGCGCGCCAGCGAGTCGAGCCCCGCGCCCACGCTGGTGACGATCAGTGCGGTCTGGCGCACCTTCTCCTGCTCGGCGGCGAGCAGCCGGTCGCGCAGCTTGATCGCGGCGGCGGCGACGTCGCCGACCTCGTCGCCGCGCCCCGCCCCCGCGATCTCGACGCCGAGGTCGCCATCAGCGAGCTGCAACAGCCCGTTGGTCACGACATCGAGCGGGCGAGCAATGCCACGGATGAGCATCATCAGCAGCGCGATCACGAGCAGCGCGGTCAGCGCCATCGCCACGAACGTGATCGTTCGCGCCGCGTCGACGAGCGAGCGCGCGGTGGCCACGCCGTTATCGAGCGAACCCGACTGCTGCACCAGCAAGCGGTTGGCATCCCGCTCGACATCGGAGAAGGCCGGCGCGCGCGCGCGGAACGTCGCCAGCCCCGGCGCCCCGACACGGCGGAACTGGTTCGCTCCGGACGCGCGATAGGTCGACCAGTCGTGCGCGAACTCGCGCAACAGGCCCTGTGTCACCGGTGAACGCAGCCGGCCGTCGAGCTCCGCGACCCGCGTCTCCACCGCACGCGCGCGCTCGGCAAGGTCCTGTGCCGCCGCGGTCACCTCAGCACCGTCGCGCGCCGCTGCCAATGTGGCCTCGCCCAGCCGATATTGCGTGGCCGCGAGCGCCATGGCCGAGGCTGATTCATAATTGTGGCGGCGGTGAACGCCGATATCTTCCGCAATCGCGTCGATGCGGCTCACGTTGGCGAGCGCGAGCAGGTTGATCCCCAGCATGACGACGAAGATCACCGCGTACGACAGGACGAGCCTGGGCGCGATGCGTAACTGATCCATCAGAGGCGAGCTCCGTTGACCGCGCCGCCACCCGGCTGCGGTTCCGCTGCCTCAATTATAAGACGACCGCTCGCCGGAGCGGTCGTCGCACCCCTACACTAGCCGGCTCTGCTTGAGCGCGGCCTCGATGAAGCTGGCGAACAGCGGGTGCGGATCGAACGGCTTGCTCTTCAGCTCCGGGTGGAACTGGACGCCGACGAACCACGGGTGGTCGGGGCGCTCGACGATCTCGGGCAAGGTACCGTCGGGCGACATGCCCGAGAACACCAGCCCACCCTTTTCCAGCGCCTCGCGATAGCCGGTGTTGACCTCGTAGCGGTGCCGATGCCGCTCGGAGATCTGCGTGTCGCCGTAGATGGAGGCGACCACGCTGTTGCCCGCGAGCGTCGCGTCATAGGCGCCGAGCCGCATCGTACCGCCGAGATCGCCCTGCGCCTCGCGCTGCTCGAGCCCGTCACGGCCCATCCACTCGGTGATCAGGCCGACGACGGGCTGCTCGGTCGGACCGAACTCGGTCGACGAGGCCTCGGCGATGCCGGCGAGGTCGCGCGCGCCCTCGATGCACGCCATCTGCATGCCGAAGCAGATGCCGAAATAGGGGATCTCGCGCTCGCGCGCGAACCGCACCGACTTGATCTTGCCTTCGGCGCCGCGCTCGCCGAACGCGCCGGGCACGAGGATCGCGTCGAGCGGCTCGAGCTGGCTGACGATCTCCTCGTCGTCGTGCTCGAACAGCTCGGCGTCGATCCAGCGGACGTTGACCTTGACGCGATTGGCGATCCCGCCGTGGACCAGCGCCTCGTTGAGCGACTTATAGGCGTCCTGCAGGCCGACGTACTTGCCGACCACGCCCACGGTCACCTCGCCCTCCGGGTGCTGGAGGCGATCGACGATCTCCTGCCAGCGGCTGAGGTCGGGCGGCGACGAGGGCGTAATGCCGAAGGCGCGCAGCACCTCCGAGTCGAGCCCCTCGGCGTGATATTGCAGCGGCACCGCATAGATGCTGGCGGCGTCGAGCGCGGGGATGACCGCGCTCTCGGGCACGTTGCAGAACAGCGCGATCTTGGCGCGCTCCGACACCGGGAGCGGCTTCTCGCAGCGGCACACCAGCACGTCGGGCTGGACGCCGAGCGCGGCGAGCTCGCGTACCGAATGCTGCGTCGGCTTGGTCTTCAGCTCACCCGCCGCGGCGATGTACGGCACGAGCGTGACATGGACCGAGATCGCGTTGCCGCGGCCGACCTCGTTCTTGAGCTGGCGGATCGCCTCGATGAAGGGCAGCGACTCGATGTCGCCCACCGTGCCGCCGATCTCGCACAGCACGAAATCGAGGTCGTCGGTCTCGGCGCGCGCGAACGCCTTGATCGCGTCGGTGACGTGCGGGATAACCTGCACCGTCGCGCCGAGATAGTCGCCGCGCCGCTCGCGCTCGATGATCGTCTTGTAGATACGGCCGGAGGTGATGTTGTCCGACTGGCGCGACGCCACGCCGGTGAAGCGCTCGTAATGGCCGAGGTCGAGATCGGTCTCGGCGCCGTCGTCGGTGACGTACACCTCGCCGTGCTGATACGGGCTCATCGTCCCCGGATCGACGTTGAGATAGGGGTCGAACTTGCGGATGCGCACGCGATAGCCGCGCGCCTGGAGCAGCGCCGCGAGGCTCGCCGCCATGAGACCCTTACCGAGCGAGGAGACCACGCCGCCGGTGATGAAGATATACCGCGCCATGGGGCGAACTGCCTAACCTTATAGTACGAGCGAGGGCAAGCGCGCGGTGAGGCCGCGCGCGACGAGTCGACGCTGTGGGAGTGATCAGCGCGCCAGCGGCACGCCGTTGTCGGCCGGCGCCGGGACGGGCGCGGCGGCGTTCGCCGGCTCACCCGCGAGCGGGACCTGCGCGGCGGCGTCGGGCTGAGTCGGCGCCGGCTGCTGGGTCTGCGCCGCGGGAACGCGCCGCTGCAGCGAGGTGTCGACCGACACCGCACCGCGGTGCGCCGCGATGAAGGCGAGGACGATGCTCATCACCACGAAGATTCCCGCCAGCACCGAGGTGGCGCGCGTGAGGAAGTCCGCCGCGCCGCGCGCCGACATCAGCCCCGACGGACTGCCCGACGAGGTCAGGCCGCCGCCTTCCGAGCGCTGCATCAGGATCACGGTGACGAGGGCAGCCGCGATGATGGCCTGGACGACGAGCAGGAAGGTGAACATGGGAGCGACGCGGGTCCGATACAGCGAGGGGCACGCGCGACCAGGTCGCGCACGCCGGATGGCGGGCACATAGGGGAGCGGCGGGCGCGGATCAACCGCGCCGCTCGCCCCCGGAACGGCACGATTTCGCCTCGCTAATTCGTAACATGGCTGAAACCAGCCGCGGAAGCGGGCGTTATTCTCGCACAAACCCGGAACGGACCGGGCGTGATGCAGCGGGACGAGGACGTGGCAACATTGGCGCAACCCGAACTCAGTTCGTGGATGAACGCGCTGGTCGATTACGTGCGCTCGGGCGAGCCCGACCTCACCAATCGCCAGATGGCGCTCCTCCTGGTCGTTTACTTGCGGCCCGGGCCGCACACGGTGCGTGGTCTGGCGCGTGTTCTCAACGTCTCCAAACCCGTGGTGACGCGCGCCTTGAACAGACTGGGTGCGCTCGGCTATCTGCGCCGCCAACGCGACGACAGCGACAAGCGCAACATCTTCGTCGCGCGTACATCCGAAGGGGCAGATTTTCTTGAGGAGTTCGGCCAGTTCATCGGTGACGGCGACCACCCGCCCGCCCGCGCCGTCGGGCAGCAGCACGTCACCGCGTAGCGGCTTCACGCTGACGGGGCGGTCGCGCACGCTCGACCCGCGCACCCATGCCGTGCGCGCCGACATCGCCGACGTCCGCCTCGCTGACCGCGTCTTCGCGCCGCATTACGCCGCGCCGCTGCGCCGGGCCCTCGCCACGGCGGCGACGTTGCGCGAATCGCGCGACCCTGCCTCTGCGGCGCTGGCGGAGCTGCCCGCGGGCGCGGCGTTCGACCTGCTCGACCTCACCGGCGGCGTCGCCTGGGGGATCGCGGTGGAGCTCAGTCTCGTCGGCTATGTCGACGCCGCGACAGTGCGCGCGGCGTGACGGTCTCGGTCTTCATCGACGGCGCCGCTGGTACCACGGGGCTGGAGATCCGCGAGCGGCTCGCAGGCCGTGGCGACGTCGCAGTGGTGACGATCGACGAGGCGCGCCGCAAGGACGCCGCCGCGCGCGCCGAGGCACTCAACGACGCCGACGTCGTGATCCTCTGCCTCCCCGACGAGGCCGCACGCGAGGCGGTGGCGATGATCGCCAACGATCGCACGCGGGTGATCGACGCCTCGACGGCGCATCGGGTCGCGGCCGACTGGACCTATGGCTTCGCCGAGCTGGAGCCCGACCAGGGCGATCGCATCGCGGCGGCGCGTCTGGTCGCCAATCCGGGCTGCTATCCCACCGGCTTCCTCGCGCTCGTCCGACCGCTCGTGCGCGCGGGACTGCTCGCCGCCGACGCGCCGCTCAGCGTCAACGCCGCGTCGGGCTATTCCGGCGGTGGGAAGGCGATGATCGCTGAGTTCGAGGGCGGCGAGGCGGTCACCGCCTTTCGCCCCTACGCGCTGGCGCTCGCGCACAAGCATGTCGGCGAGATGACGCGGCACGCCGGACTCGCTGTCGCGCCGATCTTCCAGCCAGCAGTGGCGCGCACCTATCGCGGGATGGTGGTGCAGGTGCCGCTTCACCTCAGCCAGCTCGCCCGCCGCGCCACGCTCACCGACCTGTCCGAGGTGCTGGCCGCCGCCTATGACGGCGAGCGCGTCGTCCGCTTCGCGCACGAGGCGGCGACGGTGGTGAAGATCGAGGACGACGCGGGGACCGACCGCATGACGCTGCGCGTCGTCGGCAACCAGGCCAGCGGCCAAGCGCTGCTGATCGCCACGCTCGACAATCTCGGCAAGGGCGCCGCCGGTGCGGCGGTGCAGAACCTCAATATCATGGCCGGCTTCGACCCCGTCGCCGGTCTGACCCTCTAGAAAGCGACGCAGGAGACTCAGATGGAGCGCAATCCGGTGGGCAAGCTGCTGCTGTTCGGTGCGACCGGCGACCTCGCCAAGCGAATGCTGCTGCCCTCGCTTTACGGGCTGCACGCCGACGGGCTGCTGCCCGCCGGTCTGACGATCACCGGCTCGGCCCGCAGCGACCTTGACGACAACGCCTTCCGCGACGTCACGCGCAAGGCGCTCGACGAGTTCCTGCCGGCCGACCGCAAGGACGCGAGTGCGATCGATAGCTTCCTCCAGCGACTCCAGTTCCAGCCCGCCGACCTGTCCGACCCGAACAGCTTCCAGCCGCTCGCCGACAAGATCGGCGACGTGTCGAGCGGACTGGCGATCTATCTGTCCACAGCGCCCTCGCTGTTCGAGCCCGCGGTGCGCGGGCTGGAGAGCGTCGGCCTCGCGGGCGACACGGTGCGGATCGGGCTGGAGAAGCCGCTCGGCTACGACCTCGAGTCGAGCCGCGAGATCAACGACACCGTCGCCTCTGCCTTCCCCGAGGACAGGATCTTCCGGATCGATCATTATCTCGGCAAGGAGACGGTGCAGAACATCCTCGCGCTGCGTTTCGGCAACTCGATGTTCGAGCCGATCTGGAATGCCACGGGGATCGACAACGTCCAGATCACGATCGCCGAGACGGTGGGGCTCGAGGATCGCGCCGGTTATTACGAGGGCGCGGGGGCGCTGCGCGACATGGTGGCCAACCACGTGCTTCAGCTGGTCGCGCTGATCGCGATGGAACCCCCGGCATTGTACGACGGCACCGCGATCCGCGACGAGAAGGCCAAGGTCTTCCGCTCGCTGCGCCACATGAAGCCTGAGGAGGTGCAGGGCTATACCGTCACCGGCCAGTATGAGGAGGGCGCGGTCAGCGGCAAGGTCGTGCGCGGCTACGACTCCGAGCTCGGCTATGACAGCGACGTCGAGACCTTCGTCGCGATCAAGGCGTTCGTCGACAATTGGCGCTGGCAGGGCGTGCCCTTCTACCTGCGCACCGGCAAGCGCATGGCCAAGCGCCGCAGCGAGATCGCGATCCAGTTCAAGCCGGTGCCGCACTCGATGTTCTCGGGACGCGGCGGGCTGCTCCAGCCCAACAAGCTGATCATCCGCCTCCAGCCCGAGGAATATATCCAGCTGCTGGTGATGACCAAGGAGCCGGGGCTCGACCGAGAGGGGATCAAGCTGCGCGAGGTGCCGCTCAACTTGAGCCTCGACGCGCAGTTCGCGGGCTCGCGCCGGCGCATCGCATATGAGCGGCTGCTCCTCGATCTGATCGAGGGCGATCAGACCTTGTTCGTCCGCCGCGACGAGGTCGAGGCGCAGTGGAAATGGATCGACGCGATCCGCGCCGGCTGGGCCGCGGCGCAGACCAAGCCGAAACATTATGCCGCGGGAACCTGGGGCCCGGCCGGCGCGATCGCACTGACCGAGCGCGACGGCGTGAGCTGGCACGACGACTGAGAGGTTCGGTGTTCCTGCGCAGGCAGGAACCCAGGGTTGTCGAGCGGTGCGCCCGTGGCTCTGGGCTCTTCCTGCGCAGGAGCGGGAGTCGCCTCATCGTGCCGCTGACTCGGCGAAGGCTGGGGACCATGTGAGCAGGCTGTCGTGGGTCCCACCTGCCATCTCCCATCTGGCCCCCCGCGTTCGCCGGGTTGTTGGCTCGCGCTAGACCGGTTGCTTAGCCCCGACCCTCGTCCCGCTCACCGCATTGCTCGGTTGACCTGACCGAACTTCCTGCGAAAGCAGGGCGACGACCCTGCCGGCGCGTACCCGCGCGGCGACCAGCGCGACCCGACGCGTCGCGACGGAGAGAGATATGACCGAGATCGAATGGTGGGAATATGACGACGCGGCCGAGCTGGCCGACGCCGTCGCGGGCGACATCCAGTTCGTCGTCGAGAGCGCGATCGACGCGCGCGGCTCGGCGGTGATCGCCTTGGCGGGCGGCAAGACCCCCCTGCCCGCCTATGAGAAGCTGGCCCAAGCCAAGCTCGACTGGAAGCGCGTGACGATCATCCCCGGCGACGAGCGTATCGTCCCGCTCGGCGACCCGCTCTCCAACGTCACCGCTTTGGGCAAGATCTTCATACCCAAGGGCGCGCGCGTGATGCCGATCGTGCCCAAGGCCACCGACGACTATAAGGCGGCGGGCCGCTCCGCCGACGCGCTGATGCAGGACCTGCACTGGCCGCTGGACCTATGCCTGCTCGGCGTCGGCGGTGACGGCCACACCGCCTCGATCTTCCCCGGCCCCGATTATGACGAGGCGCTCAACGGGCCGAAGGAGCGCCGTGCGCTCGGCGTCATGCCCGATCCGCTGCCACCCGAGGCGCCGGTGGCGCGCGTCACGCTCAGCCGCCAGGCGATCGCCACCGCACGCGCGCTGATGATCGCGGTGACCGGCGACGCCAAGCGCAAGGTGATCGAGGACGCGATCAAGGAGGGCGCTGGCTCGCCCTATCCGATCGGCCGCGTGCTCGCCGACGTCGAGCTGCCCGTCGACATTCACTGGGCCGCCTGAGAAGCGCACACATACGTATTCCGACCTCGCGGGACTTGAGTGCGGCAGGGCCCTGCCGCACAACCGCGCCGCCGCGCGACGACCCGCCCGAGCCGAAGGTAGCAGCATGAATCCAGCCGTCAGCGCCGTCACCGATCGGATCATCGAGCGCTCGCGCCCGACCCGCCAGGCGTATCTCTCGCTGATCGAGCGCGAGCGTGACGGCTGGATCGGCCGCCCGCGGCTCGGCTGCGCCAATCTCGCGCATGCCTATGCCGGCACGCCCGAGGACCGCGATGCGATGACGACGCGGCACGAGGCGATGAACATCGGCCTCGTCACCGCCTATAACGACATGCTCTCGGCGCATGCGGTCTATTACCGCTATCCCGAGCAGATGAAGGTGTGGGCGCGCGAGGTCGGCGCCACTGCGCAGGTGGCAGGCGGCGTGCCCGCGATGTGCGACGGCGTCACCCAAGGCTATGCCGGCATGGAGCTGTCACTGTTCAGCCGCGACACGATCGCGCTCAGCACCGCGGTGGCGCTGAGCCACGGCACCTTCGAAGGCGCGGCTCTGCTCGGCATCTGCGACAAGATCGTGCCTGGGCTGCTGATGGGCGCGCTGCGCTTCGGCCACCTGCCGATGATCCTGATCCCCGGCGGCCCGATGCCCTCGGGCCTGCCCAACAAGGCCAAGGCGGCGGTGCGCGAGCGCTTCGCCGAGGGCCAGGCAACCCGCGACGAGCTGCTCGACGCCGAGATCCAGGCCTATCACACCCAGGGCACCTGCACCTTCTACGGCACCGCCAATACCAATCAGATGATGATGGAGGTGATGGGGCTGCACATGCCGGGCGCCGCCTTCGTCAATCCCGGCACCAAGCTGCGCCAGGAGCTGACGCGCGCCGCGGTCCACCGGCTCGCCGCGATCGGCGTGCACGGCGACGATTACCGCCCGCTTGGCGTCTGCGTCGACGAGAAGGCGATCGTCAACGCCGCGGTCGGGCTGCTCGCCACCGGCGGCTCGACCAACCACCTGCTCCATCTTCCCGCGATCGCGCGCGCCGCGGGCATCGTGATCGACTGGGAGGATTTCGACCGGCTCTCCGCCGCGGTGCCGACCGTCGCGCGGGTCTATCCCAACGGCTCGGCCGACGTGAACGCGTTCGAGGCGGCGGGCGGCATGCCCTTCGTGATCCGCGAGCTGATCGGCGCCGGCTATCTCCACCGCGACCTGATGACCGTCGCCGGCGACGATCTCTCCGCCTATGGCGAGCGCCCGATGATCGAGGGCGAGCAGCTGACGTGGCAGGCGGTGCCGGCGAGCGGCGACGAGACCATCCTGCGCCCGGCCGACCGGCCCTTTTCGCCCGACGGCGGCATGCGCATCCTCCAGGGCAATATCGGCCGCGCCTGCATCAAGGTGTCCGCGGTCGAGCGCGAGCGCTGGGTGGTCGAGGCGCCCGCCCGCGTCTTCGCCGACCAGCTCGAGGTACTCGCCGCCTTCCGCAACGGCGAGCTGGAGCGCGACGTCGTCGTGGTCGTCCGCTTCCAGGGTCCGCGCGCCAACGGCATGCCCGAGCTGCACAAACTCACCCCGCCGTTGGGCGTGTTGCAGAACCGCGGCTTCAAGGTGGCGCTCGTCACCGACGGGCGCATGTCGGGCGCGAGCGGCAAGGTTCCGTGCGCGATTCACTGTTCGCCCGAGGCACTGGGTGGGGGCGCGATCGGGCTGATCCGCGACGGCGACCTGATCCGGGTCGACGCCGAGGCGGGCACGCTCACCGCCTTGGTCGACGCCGACGAATGGGCGGCACGCACCCTCGCTGTGGCACCGCCCCCCGCCAGCGGCATGGGGCGCGAGCTGTTCGGGCTGTTCCGCGGACTCGCCGACGAGGCCGAGAAAGGTGCCAGCGCGATACTGGCGGGCGCCGGATTGTAGTAGCGTCGCGGCCCTCTCCCGCGGGAAGAGGGGCACGAGCGCGGCATCGCGGCGGCTGCCGCGGCGACCGCTGGCCCGCGCGACGGGGAGAGGGAGAAGAGCATGCAGATCGTATCGGTGGACATCGGCGGCACCCACGCCCGCTTCGCCATCGCCGAGGTCGACAACGGCCGCGTCCAGTCGCTCGGCGAGCCAGTGACGCTCAAGACCGCCGAGCACGCCAGTCTCCAGACCGCCTATGAGGCATTTCGCGCGCGCCAGGGCGGCACGCTGCCCCCTGCCGCCGCGATCGCGGTGGCCTCGCCGATCACCGGCGACGTCATCCGCCTGACGAACAATCCGTGGGTGATCCGCCCGTCGCTGATCCCGGAGCGGCTCGGCGCCGAACAATGGACCATCATCAACGACTTCGGCGCGATCGGGCATGCGGTGGCGCAGCTGCCGGACGAGGATTTCGAGCATCTTTGCGGCCCCGCGACGCCGCTGCCCGGCGACGGCGTCACCACCGTCTGCGGCCCCGGCACGGGGTTGGGCGTGGCGCAGGTCTTCAAGCGCGACGGACGCTATTCGGTGCTGCCGACCGAGGGCGGGCACATGGACTATGCCCCGCTCGACGGCATCGAGGACGCCATCCTGAAGCGGCTGCGCAAGACCTACACGCGCGTCTCCGCCGAGCGGATCGTCGCCGGTCCCGGCATCGTCGCGATCTACGAGACGCTCGCCGAGCTCGAGGGCCGCGCGGTGCTTCGCCGCGACGACAAGGCGATCTGGACCGAGGCGCTGGAGGGCACCGATTCGATCGCGCTCGCCGCGCTCGACCGTTTCTGCCTCGCGCTCGGCGCGGTGGCGGGGGACCTCGCGCTGGCGCAAGGCGCGCAGGGCGTCGTGATTGCCGGCGGGCTCGGCCTGCGGATCAAGGATAAGCTGCTGCGCTCGGGCTTCGACCAGCGCTTCGTCTCCAAGGGCCGCTTCCAGTCGATGATGGCGGCGATCCCGGTCAAGCTCATCACCCATCCCCAGCCCGGCCTGTTCGGCGCCGCGGCGGCTTTCGCGCAGGAGCACCAGTGAGACCATGAGCGACATCGAGACCGTGATGCGCACCAGCCCGGTAATCCCGGTGCTGGTGATCAAGGACGCCGGGCAGGCGCGCGGGCTGGCCGAGGCATTGGTCGCCGGCGGGCTCAAGGTGCTGGAGGTGACGCTGCGCACCCCCGCCGCGCTCGACGCGATCCGCGCGATGAAGGAAGTGCCCGGCGCGATCGTCGGCGCGGGTACCGTCGTCACCGCAGAGCAGGTGGCGCAGGTGAAGGACGCGGGCGCCGAATTCATCGTCTCGCCGGGCCTGTCGCAGAAGCTGGGTGAGACCATCCAGGCGAGCGGCATTCCCTGGCTGCCCGGCGTCGCCACCGCCGGCGACATCATGCGCGGGCTCGACATGGGCCTGTCGCACTTCAAGTTCTTCCCGGCCGAGACGAGCGGCGGGATCAAGGCGCTCAAGGCGTTGGCGGCGCCCTTCTACCAGTGCCGCTTCTGCCCGACCGGCGGCATCACTGAGGCGAGCGCGCCCGACTGGCTCGCGCTCGACCCGGTGCTGTGCGTCGGCGGCAGCTGGGTGACCGAGGGCACGCTGCCCGAGATCCAGGCGCGCGCGCGGGCGGCGGCGGGATTGGCGCGGTAAAGAGTTGGCGAGAGGCGGGAGGTCGGCCGGTCGAAGGCAGAGGCCCGCGCCCTCCATCCGTCATCCCGGACTTGGTCCGGGATCCACCGCGCCGCGTACCTACCGGCGCCTGAGTACGGGGGCTAGAGGATCCCGGACCAAGTCCGGGATGACGGTAGTGGGAGCGCCGCACAGCGTGACACGGCGCACCTCCCCGCTCACGCGCGCCCGATCAGCCGCCGCGCGATCCGGTCCGCGACCTCGGCCGTCGGGTCGCCCGTCGCCGCGGCCTCGTCCCACACCTGGTCGAGCCGGCCGGGGATCTGCGCGATCCGCGCCATCACCTCGGCCTCGTCGCCGTGCCCGAGATACTCGAGCCCGACGTTGATGATCCCGCCCGCGTTGATGACGTAATCGGGCGCGTAGACCACGCCCGCGTCATGAAGCCGTCGCCCGTCCGCAGCGGTGGCGAGCTGGTTGTTGGCACCGCCCGCGACGATCTTCGCCTTGAGCGTAGAGATCGACTGTTCCGTCAGGATCGCGCCCAGCGCATTGGGGCTGACGATGTCGACGTCGGCGCTCAGGATCGCGTCGGGCGCCACCACGGTCGCGCCCAGTTCGGCCGCCAGCCGCTCGGCGCGCGCCTGGTCGACGTCGGCGAGTGTCAGCATCGCGCCGTCGCGCGCGAGCAGCTTGGCGAGTCCGCCACCGACCGAGCCGAGCCCTTGGATTGCCACGCGGACGCCCTTGACGTCATCGCTTCCGAGCCCGCGCTTGGCGGCGGCGCGGACTCCGAGATAAACGCCGTGCGCGGTGTACGGCCCGGGATCGCCGCCCGCCGCGCCCTGCGCCACGGGAAGGCCGGAGACGTAGCGCGTCTCCTCGGCGATCACCTTCATCCGCGCCTCGGACATGCCGACGTCCTCCGCGGTGACGTAGCGCCCGCCGAGCGACTCGACCGCGCGGCCGAAGGCGCGCAGCTGCGCCTCGCTGATCGTCTCGCCCGGCTGGGACGCGAGCACCACACCCTTGCCGCCGCCCAGCGCCAGACCCGCCATCGCGTTCTTGTAGCTCATCCCGCGCGACAGCCGCAGCGCGTCGGTGAGCGCGCGCGAATCATCGGCATAATGCCAGAAGCGCACCCCGCCCGCCGCCGGCCCAAGCGCGGTGGAGTGGACCGCGACCACTGCCTTGAGCCCGGAGGCCGGATCGGCGAACAGGTGGAGCCCTTCATGGGCGTCGAAATCGGGATAGTCCCACAGCGAGGTCATCACGCCTCCGTCAAGCGCAGCAGAATATTACCGCGTAGCGCAATATTCGTAGCCGGCGGCCGACGCCAGCGCGAAATGCAGATGAGGGAGAAATGGGGCGATCGACGGGACTTGAACCCGCGACCCTCGGTACCACAAACCGATGCTCTAACCAACTGAGCTACGATCGCCGCGAAGGCCGGTCCCCTAGCGGGGCGCGTGGCCCCTCGTCAAGGCGCTCAGAATCTTCCTTCCACCGCGAACGTGCGGGCCGCCCCATTGGCGACGAACCCGCCGGCGTCGAGCCGCGCCGCGACCGTCGGGTCGGTCGGCACCAGCGTCAGCTCGGCGCGGTAGCGGCCGTCGGGCCATAGCCGCAGGTTGACCCCCTCGCCCGCCCCGCTGCTCAGCGGCAGCAGCAGCGCGCCCGCGTCACAGCGCGCCGCGCCGCTGATCGCGCCGGGCAGCGGCTGGCCGAGGAACTGCCCCGACAGCGTCGCGCGGACGCGGCCCTCGGCCTGCTCGCAGGCCGAGTCGACGAAGCGCACGGTGACGTCGTCGAGGTCGAGCGCGGTCACGGGCAGCGGGCGAAAGGCGTTGCCGGGCGTCAGCGGCCCGCGCGCGCCGATGATCGCGGCGCGGTTGCGCGCCAGCTCGACCGTGCCGGACAGCTGGCGCGACGGGTCGGCGCTCGCGCCGGCCAGCGCGATCCGGGCGCGCCCGATCAGCAGTGCGAGCGGCGACACGCCGGCATCGAGATCACCCAGCGCGATGTCGCCGAAGCGCGCCTCGATCAGCCGGCCCGACCAGAGGCTGCCGGTCACCTCCCGCGCGGTGAAGCCCTGCGCGTCGAGCCCGGCCCAGCCGAGCGCCAGTCGCATCGGCAGGAAGGCCAGCACCGCCAGCACGAACAGCGCGATGAAGAGCGCGCGGCGCCCGGTAGCGAGCCGGATCCGCATCACTCGCCCCGCTGCCGCAGGCTGAGCTGCGCGGTGACGCTGCCCGCGCCGCTGCCGGTGACGCTGAGCGAGTCGACCAGGATGCCCTCCTGCTCCAGCCCTGCGACCCAGCGCATCAGCGCCCCGGCGCGCGCGCTGGTGATCGAGGTGCGGACCTGATCGGGCGCGACCACATCGAGCGAGGCCAAAGCGAAGCCCGCCGCATCGGCGCGCGCGCGGACAACATCGGCGAGCGAGCCGCCGAGCGCAGTGGCGCCGCGGCGCTGGAGCGACTTGACCTGGGTGAGCCCGCTCTGCGCCGCGCCCAGCCGCACCACCGCGTCGGTGTAGCGCGCGCGCGACGACGAGAGGCCGTTGCGCACCGGCAGGATCACCGCCGCCCAGACGAGCGTCACGACGAGCAGCACGACCATAACCGCGATCAGCCGCCGCTCGCGCAGCGAGCGCGACTCGAACCAGGCGCGCGCGGCGTTCACGGCCGCACCGTCATGTCGCCGGTGAGCCGGTTGTTGGCCTGCTGGAACACGCTCGACTCCACCGTGAAGCCCGCGCCGGCGAGCCGCTGCTTGATCGTGTTGGCCTGCGCCTCACCGGCGAGCGAGAGCGACACGCGCAGCGAACCGTTGGGTTCGAACTGGAGCGCGGTAACCTCGCTCTCCGGCACCGCGTCGACGATCGCGTAGACCGCCGCGGCGGTGCGGGTGAAGCCCTGCCCCGGCCCGCGCAGCCGGGTCAGCCGCTCGCCGAGCAGTCGCGCCGAATTGCCGGCGTTCGCGCCGCGCGGCAGCGCCTGGCGCGCCACCGTGTCGGCCTGTGCCTCGATCGCGTCGGCGCCGAACGAGTAGCGCAGGATCCGCATCAGATCGATCGCGAGTGTCGCCAGCAGGATACAGCCGACCAGCACGGCCATGCGGCGCAGCAGCGCCCAGTCGACCGCGCGCTGGCGCCGCCGCGCGAATGCACCCTGGCGTAGGTCGATCGCCGGCGCGGCGATCGAGGCGACCGCGGCAGCGCGCACCGCGTCGCGCGCGAGCGGCGACGGGCGCTCGCCCGCGGTGATCAGCTCGGTGAGCAGTGGCTCGTCGGCCCAGCCGCTGGTGCGGCCGCGCACGACGCGCTGGCCCGGCAGGTCGGCGGCGACATAGCCTTCCTCCGGCACGGGCAGCAGCAACGGCGCGGGAACGATCGCGCCCGGGTCGATCCCGGCACGCGCGAGCGACTCCAGCCAGGCCGCCATGCGCGCCGGTGCCACGACCGCGATCGCGCGCTCGCCGCCCTTCTCGCCGCCGACCGCGATGTGGAGATCCTGCGCGGGCTCGGCGGTGGCGTCGCTCACCACCACACGCGCCGCGGCCAGCGCCTGCGCTGGCGAGCGCGCGGGCAGCTCGGCCCAGTGGAGCGTCACCGCGTCGGCGGGGGCGACCGCGATCACCGGCATCTCCTCGTCGCGCGCGGGCACGCCCTCGCCCTCGCGCTCGACGTGATCGTCGCGGATCCGCCACCAGCGCCACGGCTGGTCGTCGGCGGGAGGAAGGAAGAGGAGCGTGGCAGCGGTCATGACGCATCTCCCCATTGCCGCGTCACGAGCCGGACGGGAAGGGTCCGCGCGTCGATCAGCCCCTGTTCGTGCAATTCGGCGGTGCCGAGCGTCACGTCGACGCGCAGCGCGAACCACACTGTCTTGACGCTGGTCGACTGCGCGGCGCCGATCTGCGACGCGCCGCCGCTCTGGGTGGAGAGTTGGGCCCACATCTGGTCGACGCTGGACCAGCCGTTGGGCGGCCGGCGCAGCAGCACGCCCTGCGCCGCCTCGACGCTGAGGGACTCGCCCACCAGCATCGCCAGCAGCGGCGCCTGCTCGGGCAGCAGGGTGTTGACGTTGAAGACGTTGCGCTGCGCCAGCGGCAGGGTGCAGAGGTAGGGCCGCAGCGTGCGATACACCTCGGGCGTGACGCCGCGCACTGCGCGCAGCTCGCTGACGTCCGCCATCAGCACGCCCGCGGTGCGATAGCCGCGATAGTCGCTGTCCTCCGCGCCGCCGGAAAGCGGGCTATCGTCACTGTCGATCCAGTCGGCCGCCGCTGCGGCGACGCGGTCGCCATCGGGCACACGAAGCAGCCGCGCCAACCGCTGCAATTGTTGAAGCGACTCGATGTTGACGGCGTAGCTGCCGTCGGGCGCGCGCAGGACGAGACTGTTGAGGTTGAAGCAGTTGCCGCCGTCGGTGACGCGCGCCGTCGCGGAGCCGCCCGGGATCGGCAGCCCGAACGGGCGCCCGCTCCATCCCCCGGTCAAGGCGACGCGATCGCGCGCCTGGCTGAGCAGCGACGTCACGCGCGTGGTCGCCAGCGTCTCGGCGGCATAGGCGTAGCCGCGAGCGGCATCGAGCGCGACCGCGTTGGCCGCCAACCGGGTCGAGAGCCGCAGCCGCTCGAGCGCGCTCGCCGCCATGACGGAGATCACCGCGACGAGCAGCAGCACCGTCAGCAATGCCGCGCCGCGCTCACCGGGCCGCATCGCCGCCTCCCGGCATCCGCGCCGGCGCGCCCGTCCCCGGCGACACCGCACCACCGCCAGCGGCCACCCCCGACGATCCGCCGCCGCTCTCCTGTACGCGCCCCGCGCCGGTGCCCACGAGGAACAACAGTCGATACAGCCGTGAGTCGGCGCGGGTCACGACCAGCTCCACCGCCTGGGGCAGCGCGACCCGCGGATTGCCCTGCCAGGTATCGCTCCAGGCGCCGCGGTAGCGGAAGCGCAGCTGCACCGTGCGCACGCGATCGAGCAGCAGCGCAGGCGGCAGCGCCGCCGCGCCGTCGAGCGCCGGATAGGCGACTCGCTCGAGTCCGTCGCCGGCGAGGCGGTACTCCACCTTCTGCAACTCGGCGCGCGGTGCCTGATCGGGGTTGCTCCAGCCGGCGCGGACCAGCCGCAGCAGCGGCATCGCGGCGGCGTCGCCGCTGAAGGCGGGCAGCAGCACGCCGTTCACGTCACGCGTGTTGCGATCCTGAGCCTGGGCGAGGTCGGCGGTTAGGATCGAGGAGAGCCGGCTCAGCGCGCCGGTGTCGTCGAGCGCGATCTCGCTGGCTCCCTGCGCGCGCACGCTGAAGGCGAGCAACGCGACGCCCGCGGCCGCGATCATGCCGAAGATCATCAGCGCGATCATCACCTCGACCAAGGTGAAGCCGGCGTCGCGGCGCGCGCTCATCCCGCCACGTCCACCGACAGCGCTGGCGCAGGGGGCCGCACCATCGTCATGCGGCCGAGCACCGCACCGCCGGGATCGCTGACGCTGACATCGACCCGCATCACGTCGCCGTCGCCGAGCGGCTGTACCTCGCGCACCCAGGTCCAGGCGCGGCCGCCGTTCTGCTCCACGCCGGAGGAGCGCCCGCGCACCGGCGGCTCGGCGTCGGTCACCGCCTCGATCGCGACGTTGCGCGCCACCGCCTGCGCGAGCAGCGTGGCGGAGAGGGCGCCGGTCGAGCGGATCGTCTGACCCTCCAGCCGGATCAGCGCGAGCGCGGCGAGGCTGAACACCGCCAGCGCCACCATGATCTCGATCAGCGTGAAGCCGCGCTCAGCCCGCGACATGCGCGCGCCCGTCGGGCTCGATCACGACATCGGTGCGCGCGCCCTCGCGCGTCAGCGTGATCGTCAGCGGGCGGTCCGCCAATCCGGTGGTGTCGAAGGTGACGCGCTCGCGCACCAGTCCCGCCGCCGCGGTGCCGGGGCGCCACTGCTCGACCCCGAGGGGCGGCTCCATCGGCGTCCAGCGTCCACCACGCCACTGGTCGAAGCCGTAGCCGGTCTCGGTCACCCACAGGCTGACGGGCCGCGACTCGACGATCGCGGCGTCGTGCGCGCTGCGCGCGCGGGCGGCGAAGCGCGCCGCCTCGTCGGTCAGCCGGCCGCGGGTGTCGGGCATGGCGAGCACCGCCGCGGCCGAGGCGAGGCCGATCACGGTGATCACGACCATGAGCTCGATCAGGGTGAAGCCGCTGGTGGTGGGGTGCTTCTCAAGGCTCGCGCCCGGTGCGTTTGTCTCGACGACTGCCCTGCACCCCACCGTCATCCCGGACTCGTTCCGGGAACCACCGTTGCGCAGGAGCCGCGGCTCCGGGATACGCGGACCGGTGGATCCCGGAACAAATCCGGGATGACGGAGGCGTGTGAGGAAGGCGCGGACCTTCCGCGCGCGACGCTCGCGATGCGCGCCATGCGCCGCTACCCGAGCCGGCCCGCGCTTACTGCCAGGAGCCAATATCGGCATCGATCCCCTCGCCGCCGTCCTTGCCGTCGGCACCCAGGGTCCACACGTCGGCGGCGCCGTGCTGGCCCGGCGAGGCATAGAGATAGTCGCGGCCCCACGGATCCTTGGGCAGCTTCTTGACGTAACCGCCGGCCTGGTAGCGCGCCGCGTCGGCGCCCGCGGGCGCGGTCACCAGCGCCTGGAGGCCCTGCGACGTCGTCGGGTAGCTGCCGATCTGCAGGCGGTAGAGCTCCAGTCCCTGCTCGATCGTGGCGATATCGGCCTTGGCTTTCTGAATCCGCGCGGTGTCGCCCGAGGGCAGCACGTTCAGCGCGACGATCGTGGCGAGCAGGCCGATGATCACGATCACCACCATCAGCTCGACGAGGGTGAAGCCGTTCTTCTTCTTGCGGCGTTGGGTCTGTTTGGTGTGCATCAGGAGTCTCACTGGCCGGCCAAGGTGTTGAGCTGGAGGATGGGGAGCAGGATCGACAGCACGATCGTGGCGACGATCGCGCCCATCACAACGATGATCAAAGGTTCGAGCAGCGACAGCGCGGTGGCGGTGAAGCGGTCGAACTCGCGCTCGAGATAGTCGGCGGCGCGCTCGAGCATCTCGTCGAGCCGCCCCGCCGCCTCCCCGCTCGCGGCGAGATAGACGAGCAAGGGCGGGAACACGCCGGTGCGCCGCATTGCGGTGGAGAGGCTGCCACCGCCGCGGATCGACTCGGTGATCTCGTCGGACGCGGCCTTGAGCCGCCGATTGTGGATCGTGCCGGCGGTGAGCGTCAGCCCCTCTAGCAAGGGCAGCCGGCTGGCGACCATGGTCGAGAGCGTGCGCGCGATCCGCGCGGCGTGGAGGTCGCGCAGCAGCCGCCCGATCAGCGGTACGCGCAGCAGCCACGTGTCAAAGGCGAGCCGGATCGGCGGTTGGCGCAGCGCGATGACGGCACCGCCGACCGTCGCGACGACGATCAGCAACAACAGCCACCACCAGCCGACCAGCAGATCCGACAAGGCGATGATCATGCGCGTGAGCAGCGGGAGCTGCTGGCCCACGGTGTCGAACTGCTCGACCACCTGCGGCACCACGAAGGTCATCAGCGCGATCACGACGCTGAACGCCACCGCCGACAGCACGCTGGGATAGGCCATCGCGGTCAGCAGCTTGCCGCGGATCTCCGCCTGCCGTTCCAGCAAGGTGGAGAGCCGCTCCATGATCTCGGGCAGCGTCCCCGAGCTCTCGCCCGCGGCGACCATCGCGCGGTAGAGTGGCGGGAAGCTCTTCGGCTCGCGCGCCATCGCGTCGGCGAGCCGGCGTCCCTCGACGACGCCGGTGTGAACCGTCTGGACGATCGCGCGTACGCTCTCCTGCTCGGTCTGGCGCGTGATGGTGCGGAGCGACTCCTCCAGCGGCGAGACGCGGTTGAGCGTGGCGAGCTGGCGCGTGAAGAGCGTCAGCTGCTTGCCCGACATCTTGGCGCGGCCGAGCTCGAGTCCGAACAGTGGGCGCTGCCGCGTCGCAGGCGCGCTGCCCGGCTCGATCCGCACCACGTAGAGGCGGCGGCGGTCGAGCGTCGCGCGCGCAGCGGCGAGATCGGCCGCGGCGACATGCCCGCGCGTCTCGTTGCCGCGCGTGTCGATCGCGAGATAGTCGAAGTCAGCCATGAAGAGCCGCTTGGTATCGGGACGGGCGCTCGCTGAGCCGCACCGGCTTGCCCCCCCTCCCAACGTCATCCCCGCGCAGGCGGGGATCCATATACGCTGACGTCGCGAAACTATCCCGGATGTCCGCGCGTCTGGATCCCCGCCGTCGCGGGGATGACGGGGAGGATGTGAGGCCGCGGCCCACCCGCTCACGCATCGGTGATGGCCACCTCGGCGGCGTCGGCGTTCTCGCTGCGCGAGACGCGCACCGCCTCCTCCGCGGTGGTCTGGCCGTTCTCCACCAGCCTCCGCGCCGCGATCGCGAGCGTGTCGCTCTGCGCGAAGGCGTGGCGCGCGATCGCGTCCTCATCGCCGCCCTCGTTGATCATGCGGCGCACCACCGCGTCGACGCGCACCGCCTCGAACACGCCGACGCGGCCGCGGAAGCCGGTGCGGTTGCACTGCTCGCAGCCGACCGCCTCGTACACGGTCGCGCCCGGATCGACCCCGAGCAGCGGCGCCACCGTCTCGCTCGCGCGCACCGCGTGGCGGCAGTTGGCGCACAGCCGCCGCACCAGACGCTGGGCGATCACCGCGCGCAGGGTCGAGGCGAGCAGGAACGGCTCGACCTTCATGTCGCGCATGCGGGTGATCGCGCCGACCGCGTCGTTGGTATGGACGGTGGAGAGCACGAGATGCCCCGTCAGCGAGGCCTGTACCGCGATCTCGGCGGTCTCGCGGTCGCGGATCTCGCCGACCATCACCACGTCGGGGTCCTGGCGCAGGATCGCGCGCAGCCCGGCGGCGAAGGTGAGCCCGACCTTGCTGTTCACCTGGGTCTGGCCGACCCCCTCGACCGCATATTCGACCGGGTCCTCGACCGTCAAAATATTGCGGCTGCCGTCGTTGAGCAGGCGCAGCGCGCCGTAGAGCGTCGTCGTCTTGCCGCTGCCGGTCGGGCCGGTGACGAGCACGATGCCGTTGGGCTCGGCGATCACCTCGCGCAGCAAAGCGTACATCGGCGCGGTCATGCCGAGCGCGTCGAGGTCGATCCCCGCATTCTCCTTGTCGAGGATACGCAGCACCACGCGCTCGCCGGCGCGGCTGGGCAGCGTCGAGACGCGGACGTCGAGCAATTTGCCACCGAGCGTCAGCCCCATGCGCCCGTCCTGCGGCACGCGCCGCTCGGCGATGTCGAGCCGCGCCATCACCTTGATGCGGCTCACCACCACCGGTGCGACGTGCGGCGGCATCCGCAACGTCTCGCGCAGCACGCCGTCGATGCGCATCCGCACCACCAGACCGGTCTCGTACGGCTCGATATGGATGTCCGACACGCCGTTGCGCGCGGCGTCGGCGATGATACCGTTGATCAGCCGGATCGCGGGGGCGTCGTCGGCGGTGTCGAGCAGGTCCTCCGCGGTGGGCAGCCCCTCGGCGAGCAGGTCGAGCTCGTCGCCCATGCCGACCGCGGCGGCGGCGGTGGCCTGGCCGTCCATCGCGTAATTGTCGCTGAGCAGCCGGTCGAATGCCGCGACCGGCACCACCGCCACGTCGAAGGCTCGACCGATCACACGACGTACCTCGATCAGCGCGCGCGGGTCCGCGCCCTCGCGCAGCGCCACCTTGGGCGTGCCGACCGTCCCGCCCTGGTCGAGCACCACGCCGAACTTGCGCGCGAAGGAGTAGGGCAGCGCCGCCGGCGGCAGCACCGCGGACGGCACCGTCACCCCATCACCGGGCGGCGGCAGCGGCGCCGCGGCGGCGTCGATCTCGGCTCCGGTGCGCACGATCACTGGCGCCTGTCTCCTCCGGGAATGACGGTGGTCGAGTTGCGATAGACCGGCACCGCGACGCGCGGGTCCTCGATGCTGCCGGGCTGGCCCGCCGGCGGCAGCGGCGGCGCGGCGCCCATGTAATCGCGCACCAGCGTGTCGATCGACGGCTCGGACAACGGCTCCTGCGCGGCCTGCTGGAGGCGGAGATAGCCGTAGCGCTGCTCGGTGACGCGACGGTTGTCGGCCGCGCTGCGGATCACGGTCGGGCGGATGAAGATCATCAGATTGGTCTTCGACCGGCTCTTGGCGCGCGACTTGAAAAGATTGCCGAGCAGCGGAATGTCGCCGAGCAGCGGGATCTTCTCGATCGTGCGGCGTTCCTCGTCGGAGAGCAGCCCGCCGATCACCCCGATCGCGCCGTCGTCGACGGTCAGCACCGTCTCGACCTCGCGCTTGTTGAGGATCAGGTCGGAGTTGTTGTTCGACACCGGCCCCGCGATCGAGCTGACCTCGAGGTGGAGGTTCATCTTGATCGTGCCCGAGGAGTTCACCTGCGGGCGCACGTCCAGCCCGATGCCGACATTCTGCCGCTGCGTGGTGCGAAAGGCGTTGTCGAAATTGTTCGACAGCGCCTCGCCCGTGGTGATCGGGATCTCCTGGCCGACGAGCGTGTGCGCCTCCTGGTTGTCGATCGTCATGATCTGCGGCACCTGGAGCAAGTTCGACGTGTTGTCGCGCTTCACGGCGTTGATGATCGCGCCGAAGACGGTGCTGCCGATCTGCCCGCCGAAGCCGCCGAACCCGCCCGACGAGCCGATGATCGACTGGATCGCCGACTGGGTCAGCGTGTCCGACGGCGTGTTGTTAGTCACCGTGGTGGTGACGCCGTTGGCGATTGTCGTGGTGGTCGAGCTCGCCAGCTCGCGCGCGCCGATCGCGCCGGCGATCTGGAGGATGTTGGGCGCCGAGTTGCTGAAGGTCGACGCCGCGAAGGCGCCGCCGTCGAGGTTGCCGAGGATGAACTGCGCGCCGAGCTGGTTGACCGTCGAATCCGACACCTCGGCGACGATCGCCTCGACCAGTACCTGCTGGCGGCGCTGGTCGAGCTGCTTCACCACGTCGGACAGCTGGCGCTGGATATCGGCGGGCGCGGCGATCACGATCGCGTTGGCGCCGGCATAGCGGGTCACCACCGCGGCGGTGCGATTGCCCTGCCCGGTGATCGCGGCCTGCTGCGGCTGGCTGCCCGACTGCTGCGTCGTCGACTGGGTCGGGCGCGAGCGCGTGGCGGGCTGCGGCGTCGCGCCGACGCCGGTCGAGCCGGTGCTCGAGCTGCTCAGCCCCGAACGGGTGAGCGCCTGCTCCTCGATCGCGTCGGGCGCCTGGCCGACGAGCTGCTGAAGCACCGGCAGCAGCTGGTTGGCGTCGGCATTCTCGAGGAAGACGACGCGGATCTCGGTGGCGTTGCGCGCGCTCTGGTCGAGCTCGCGCGCCAGTGCCGCCAGCCGCGCGACCGTCTGCGGGTCGCCGCGCAGCGCCACAGCGTTGGAGCTCTCGATCGCCACCGCCGAGGCGCCGCCGGAGGGCGACGCGGCACCGCCGCTCCCGCCGATCAGCCCCTGGAGCGCGGTCGCGACCTCGCTGGCGCGCGCGTTCTTGAGCGGGATGATGCGCGTCGCCGACGTGTCCGAGTCGATCCGCCGCACCACCTCGCGCACGCGCCGGACGTTGTCGGCGAAGTCGACCACCACCAGGCTGTTGCCGCCACGGTTCGCGGTCACCGACCCCTGTGCACTGACCAGCGGACGCACGGTGTCGACCGCCTGCGCGGCATCCACCGAGCGCAGCCGGATGATCTCGGTGACGAGCTGGTTGCGCGGCGCCCCGGCGAGGCCGATCCGCCCCGGCTGGCTCGCCGCATTGTCGATCGGCTGGACGCGGAAGGCACCGTTGGCGCTCGGTACCGCGACCAGGCCGTTGGCACGCAGCGTCGAGAGGAACACCTCGAGATATTCGGAGCGCGACAGCGGCCGGTCGGTGACCACGGTCACCTTCCCTTGCACGCGATTGTCGATGATGAACGTCCGTCCCGTCACCTTGGCGGCGTCGGCGATGAAGGCGCGAATGTCGGCGTCGCGCACGTTGAGGGTGGTCTGCGCGAGCACGGGCTGCGCCGCGGCGGCGAGCGCGAGAGGAGCGAGGAGGACGTTGGAACGCTTCATCATTTTACCGGAATGGAGAGGGCGACGGTCTGGCCGTTGCGCTGGACGGTGACCGGGACCGCGCCGCCGGGGGCGCGCTCGCGCGTGAACTGGTCGAGGTCGGCCGGGCCGGACACCGGGCGACCCGCGACCTGGGTGACGACGTCGCCATCGCGCAGCCCCGACGCGCGAAAGGCGTTGCCGCCCTGCCCGCGTACCGTCAGCCCGACGACGCGCCCACCCTCGATCTGCGGGATGGCGGTGATGTCGGTGCGCAGCCGGTCCGGCGACATCGCGCCGCCGCCGGCGTCGGAGTCGCGCGGCACGCGCGGATCCGGGCCCGGCATGGTAGCGGGGGCGACACCGCTTGGCGGCACGTCGGCGCTCGGCTTGGTCGACTGGTCGAGGAACAGGTCCTCGCGCGCGCCGCCGCGCTCGAGCGTGACATGGTCGAAGGCCACGCCGCGCAGCACCACGCCGGGCACGACCTCCTCGCCGACGCTGACGCTGCGTTGCAACCCGTCCGGCCCCGCCAGGATCGCTGCGCCGCGCGCCTGCGCGTCATCCATCCGCGTGCCGAACAAGGTGAGCTGAAGCGAGGTGACCACCGCGGGCCCCTGCGCCGCCTGCGCGCCGCTCACCCGGTAGAAGGGGTCGATGCTGCCGAGCACACCGGCGGGGTCGACCGGGATCGTCGGGCCGGCCGGCACCCAGGCGCCGAGCGGCGACACCGGAGTCACGATCACCCACATCAGCCGCGCGCATTGCACCGCGAGCCCGGCGAGCAGCAGCAGCTCGACCGCCGAGTAAGCGTTCACCACCGGCAACCGCCGCAGGATCGCCCGTGCCCGGGCGTCGAACTTCAAACGCATGCGCTCGGCTGAACTCCCTGCGCCACCACGATAACCCTGTTACATCGGCGTCGGCGGCTTGTGTAATATTTCTGTGGCTGGTTCGACTTGCTTCAGGTGGAATATAGCAGGCCCATGGCGTACGACCCCATCATCGCGCGACTGAGTGCGCAGCCGCTGATCCAGCGCGTCCCCTCGCCCAAGCTGACCTTGTTCATCCGGCGTGATTTTCTCAGCACCGACGAATGTGCCGCGCTGATCGAGCTGATCGACGCGGATCGGCGACCCTCGACCATCGCCGACCCGAACGGCGACACCGCCTTCCGCACCAGCGAGACGTGTGACCTGCGCGACGACGATCCGCTCGTCGCCGCGATCAACCGGCGCCTCGCCGATTTCGCCGGGCTCGACCTGCGGCATGGCGAGCCGCTTCAAGGACAGCGCTACGCGGTCGGCCAGGAGTTCAAGGCGCACACCGATTATTTCGAGCCGACCGGTGCCGACTTCGCGCGCTATTGCAACGTGGCGGGCAACCGGACCTGGACGATGATGGTCTATCTGAACGCGCCCGAGGCGGGAGGCGCGACGCGGTTCAAGGCGATCGATAAGACCATCCAGCCCGAGTCCGGCAAGCTGGTATGCTGGAACAATCGTCGCCCGGACGACACGCCCAACCCCGCCACGCTCCATCACGGCATGAAGGTGCGCGCCGGGGTGAAGTACGTCATCACCAAATGGTTTCGCGAGCGACCCTGGATCTGACGGGCGGCCGGCGCTTGATATCGCCGGCCGCCGAAACGGATCAGAAGCTCACGCTGGCGCCGAGCGTGAACAACCGACCCAGCCGGTAGCGGTTGATGTCGACCCGGTTGCCGCCGTCGAAGGTCTGGAACTCCTGGTAGCGCGTGCCCGTGAGGTTGCGCGCCTCCGCCTTGATCTCGACCTTCTGCCCAACCAGCTGAACCTGCTGACGCATCACGAAGTCGAGCCGGATGCCGGGCTTCTCGATGATGTCGGGCTGGAAGCCCGAGCCGTCGAGCAAGGACGGGCCCCGATTGGTGACGCGCTCGCTGGCATAATTGAACAGCAGCGTCGCCTGCGTGCCGTTCTCGGTGTCCTCGTAGCCCAGCTGCAGGTTGACGAGATGATCCGATTGGCCGGTGAGCGGCGCACCGCCGCGGAACAGCGAGCGCGCCGGCGCGAAATTGGCCTGGCAGCCGCCCAGCGTCGTTCCCTCGAGCACGCCCGGCACGCAGCTGCCATCGGCGGTGATCGCCGAGTGCGTCCAGGTATAATTGGCGATCAGCACCGCGCGCTTGCCCGCCATGCCCGCCGACAGGAAGTCGAGCGGGACGTACTTCTGCGCCTCGACCTCGGCGCCGTACAGCTTGGCGGTGGGCAGGTTGGTGAAGCCGGTCTGAAGCCGCGCGTCGGGGGTCGGGAAGAAGCCGACCTGCTCGATCGGATTGTCGATCCGCTTGTAGAAGCCCGCCAGCGTGACACGCTGGTCGCGTGCGAAGAACCACTCGTAGCGTGCCTCGAGGTTGTACAGCTCCGAGTCCTTCAGCCGCGGGTTGCCGAAGAACAGGCGGTCGGACTCGAAGTCGCGGAAGGCCTGCGGTGCCAGTTCGCGGAATTGCGGCCGCGCGATCGTCTTCGAGGCGGCGAGGCGCAGCTGCTGGTTGCTGGCAAAGTTCCAGGTGATCGTCGCCGCCGGCAGGAAGTAATCGTTTTTGAGTCTCGTCGAAGTGGCGTTGATCGGTGTGACTCGCTGGGTCGCTGTCTCGTAGCGAAGGCCGATGATCGCGCGCAGGCCGTCGAGCGCCTCCGCCTCGACCTGGGCGTAACCGGCGTGGACGCGCAGCAGCGCGTCATATTCGTACGAGCCGTTCTGCCCCGCGTCGAAGCGCAGCTGCACCGCGGTGTCTGCCGGGTTGCCCGAGATCGGGGTCGGGCAACCGTTCACTACGTCGGGCGAGAGCAGGTAGTCCGGCCGGAGCAGGTTGCACGGGAACGGGATCGCGCCGCCGGTGGCGGTCTGGTAGACGAACGGCAGACGCGTCGAGGTGCGGTCGTTCTCGGAGAAATAATAGCCCGCCGACACCGTCATCGGGCGCTCGCCCGGGATCTTATAGGCTACGTCCGCCTGCCCCGAGTAGAGATCCTCGTTGAGCTCGCTGAACACCACCGTGGCGAAACGGTCGAACGCGTTGGTCGCCTGCCACGCGCCCGGGCAGTTGAGCCCGCGGTCGCTGACCGGCACGTCGCCGGTCTGGTCGGTCAGACTGGTGTTGCAGAGATAGATGAATTGACGCTCATAGGGTGAGTTGCGCTGCGTGTTGGCATAGGCGCCGCGCACGTCGATCGACAGATCGGTGATCGGCTTGAACTCACCCACCAGCTGGGTCTCGATCAGCTTGCGCTCGAACCAGTTGGTGTTCTGCTGGAAGAGCGGGTTACCGCTCGAGTTGTTGTACACGGCCGCGCCCGAGGCGCGGCCCTGCTTCAGCGTGTCGTGAATATAGACGTTGGTCCAGCGCACCTTGTTCTCGCCGAACTCGGCGCCAAAGCCGAGCAGCCCGTTCACCACCGCGCGATTGTCGGTGATCACGGTCTGGAAGTCGTTGCGCAGCGTGCCGTCGACGCTGACCGTGTCTTGCTGCGTCGCGTCCCGCGTGCGCCAGGTGTTCGACACGCCCAGGCTGCCGATCAGTCCGACGCGGGTTCCGCCGATGTCGCCGGTGACGCCAAGGTCCATGCTGCCCGAGTAATTGGCGGGCGTGTCGGTGGTGCGCTGGAGCAGGGTAGTGCGCGCGTTGGAGAGCTGGAGCACTTGCGCGCTCGGGATCACGCCGTTGCCGGTCGGCGCCTGCTTGATGAAGTCGGGGACGTTGCGCTCGCCGCCGTCATAGCCGAGCCAGTCGGTCCTGGAGCCGAAATAGGTGTAGCCCAGCTTGGCGGTGGTCTCGGTGTCGATCCCGCCCGAGGCGCCGACGGTGAAGAAATTCTCGTCGGGGATCGCCTTGGTCGTCAGGTTGATGACGCCGCCGCCGAATTCGCCGGGATAATTGGCGGAATAGGTCTTCTGCACCAGCGCCGAGCCGACCACCGTGGTCGGGAAGATATCGAGCGGCACGGTGCGGCGCAGCGGCTCGGGGCTCGGCAGCGGCGAGCCGTTGAGCAGCGCCGAGGAGTAGCGGTCGCCCAGCCCGCGCACGAAGACATAGCCGTTGCCGACCACCGACAGGCCGGTGACGCGGGTCAGCGCGCCGGCGATGTCGCCCTCACCCGTGCGCGCGATGTCGGCGCTGGAGAGGACGCTGACGACCTGCGCGGTGGCGCGGATGGTGTTGGGAATATTGCGCCCGACCACGACGATGTCGCCGCCCCCGCTGGCGTCGAGCCCCGGCGCGGAGACCTCGGCCTGGGGCTCGTCGGCCGCGGTGTCGGCGCCCTGCTCCGTACCGGGCGTCGCGGTGGCGGTGGCTCGGTCCTGCGGCGTCGGCGCGCCGGCGGGATTGGTGGTGGTGCTCGTCGGCGGTGGGCCGGCGGGCGCCGAGGTGGTGGGCGTGCCGGTCTGCGGCGCGACCTGCGCCAGCGCCGCGGGGGCGACCAACGTGGTCGTCAGGAGAAGGAGCGAGGCATAGGTGCGCTGGCGCATGGCGGAAGGATCCAGTCTGTTTCTATGAGCGGACCCGGGGCGGCGCCGGAAGGCGCTCCCCGGGCTCCGCCGAGCATCTCGAGGGCCGGTGGCGCCTCAGCGGCCCTGGCACTGGAAGTAGATCGAGTTGAAGGTCGGCGGCCCGACATCCTGCAGCGCGCTGTCCGCGGCGCGGATCGTGGTGCGACCCGCCCCCGAGCCCTCGCCGGCGATGATGTTGACGCACGCCGCACCCGCCGCCGACTTCACCACCCCGTTGACGAAGGCGAAGTCCGCACCGCCGCGCAGGCGGATCGCCGCGGGTGCCGAGTTGGTCTGGATGAAGGTGAAGTTGGCGTAGCGGCCGTAGGTGCGCGGCAGCAGGTCCTCGGCGTTGTTCGAGTCGATCTCGGTGGCGAAGGAGTCCGCGGTGGAGCCCGACGCCTTCTGCGCGGCGATGATGAACTGCATGAAGCCGCGCCAGCCGTTGTCGACGTCGAACCCGTCGTCATCGGCGCCGGTCACGACGAAATACTTCAGATTGGTGGCGCCGCCGAAGATCTCGACGCCGTCGTCCGAGGAATTGTGGCTCTGGACGTGGTCGATCGTCGTGCCCGAGCCGGTGCCGCCGAGCGTCAGGCCCTGGAGCTCGTTGCCCTCGCTGATCGCGATCCCGGTATAGCGGATCTGGACGTACTGGAGCGTGCCCGAGCTGTCCGCCTGGTTGGTGCCGCCGTAGAAGCGGCCGGTGACGCCCTCGATCGCCTGCTGGCAGGTCGGCGAGCTGCCGCTGGCGTCGTTCGGGCCGGTGCCCGCCGCGCACACCGCGGTGGGCGCACGGCCGAGCAGGACAACGCCGCCCCACAGCCCCTGGGTCGCGTCCGACACGCCGTTGCTGGCAAGGTTCTGCTGCGCCGTGAAGATGATGGGCGCGTCGGCAGTCCCCACCGCGTTGAGCTTGCTGCCACGGTTGACGAGCAGCAGATCGTTCGACGCCTCCGACGAGTCGGCGGCGAGCACGACGCCCGGCGCGATCGTCAGCGTCACGCCGGTGGCGGCGTTGATATCACCCACCTCGGTCTGGCCGCGGAAGCGGTAAACGAGGCCCGGGATCTTCGCGAGTGTGAGGTCAGCGGTGATGACCTGCGGTAGGCGGCAGTAGCGGAATGTCGGCGCGCTGCTCGAATTCACGCCGTCATCGGTGAGGCCGGTCGGGCAGGACGCCGCTGCCGTGCCGCTGCCGATCGACGGCACCGCGGTGCAGCTTGCACTGTTGAGGAAGCTCGCCGCGGTCGAGCTGCAGGTCCAGCCCGAGAACGCCGCGTCGTTGGGGCCGCTCAGCGCGCCGACATAGCTGGTGTTCTGGATGAAGCTGGTGTTGCCGAGCGCCGTCTGCGGGTTGCTCGCGGTCGCCAGCGAGGTGCCGCTGACCGGGTATACGCCGTTGAGCGTGTTGCCGAAGCCCTGCAGATTGTTGTTCTGGCCGGCGTTGAGGATCGCCACCTGCTCGTCGGCGGTGATGCTGATGCTGTTCACAGTCGTTGCCAGCGCGATCTGCGCGTTGGTGAGCGCGGTCGGAGTGGCGGTGCCGGTCGGAGTCGGAGTCGGCGCGGGCTGAACGATCGTGATCGGCAGGCTGCCGGCGCCCGGCGAGGCGACGTCGTCCGCGCCGCACGAGGCGAGGAACAACGTGGCGGAGGTCGCCAGCAGGAACTTGCTGCGACGGCTGAAGCTGACCATGACTCACTCCCTGTTAGGACGAGCCCCGCGCTGGGGCCCGGTGCGGCGAGTCGAACTGTGTGCGCCCGCTCGCTCCCTGAGCAGCGCCGCTAGGCGCGCAGGATGACAGCTGAATGAGTCTTCGGAGACGGTTCGGCGTCGTTTCCGTTACGCTTACGTGACAGAGACAATTTTGCCCCAAGGTGGGACTAGGCCGTTGCCAGCAGCCCGGGCCGGCCTACGCGAGCGTCCAGCCTCTGGATTGTCTTGCCTGTGACACACAGATGAGCCGTGCTCCCGCGCACGCAGGAACCTAGAGCCACCAGTGACGTGCACGTGATGCCGGTTTCCTGCTCATGCAGGCGCACTCTGGCCGAGTATATCGCTCACGGACACAGGCGCCACATACGAGAAGCCCCGCCTGTCACTGGGACGAGCGGGGCGTTCGGGCCGGTCGGATGGTGGGCGCGACAGGGATTGAACCTGTGACCCCACCCGTGTGAAGGGTGTGCTCTACCGCTGAGCTACGCGCCCATCCGCGTCGGGAGCGGCGCACCTACGAGAGCGCGCCGGCCCTGTCCAGCACTTAATTGAGTGAGTCCTTCAGCACCTTGCCGGCCTTGAACTTGGGCTGGCTCGACGCCTTGATCGTCATCGGCTCGCCGGTGCGCGGGTTGCGCCCCGTCGACGCCTTGCGGCGGCTGACCGCGAAGGTGCCGAAGCCGACCAGGCGCACCTCATCCCCCTTCTTCAGGCTCGTCGAGATCGCGTCGAACACTGCCTCGACCGCGCGGCTCGCCTCACTCTTGCCGAGCCCGGCCGCCGTCGCGACCTGCGCGATCAGTTCCTGTTTGTTCATGCGAAGAGACCCCGTTCCTTACCGTTACGCATTCGTGATGGATTCGCGGAGCGTGGCCCGCATCCCTCCAGTAAGGCGCGCGCCCGGCGTCGAGTCAAACGAAACCGCCGCGCCCCGGGACAGGATGCGGCGGGAGTAAGTTACGCGGCGTTAACGTAAATTAGTGATGCAGCTCGCCGCCAACGGGCGTGATCGGCGCGGGCGGAAGCGCCGCCAGTTCGTCCGCCTCGGTCCAGTCGATCGCCTCGAGTGGCTGGGTTAGCGCGAGCTTGAGCACCTCGTCGACGTGGCTGACCGGCACGATCCGCAACCCCTCGCGGATGTTCGCCGGTATTTCCGTGAGGTCCTTCTCATTCTCCTTCGGGATCAGCACCGTCTCGATCCCGCCGCGGAGCGCCGCGAGCAGCTTCTCCTTGAGCCCGCCGATCGGCAGCACGCGGCCGCGCAGCGTCACCTCACCCGTCATCGCCACCTCCTTGCGCACGGGGATGCCCGTGAGCGTCGAGACGATCGAGGTGACCAGCCCGATACCCGCCGACGGCCCGTCCTTGGGCACCGCGCCCTCGGGCAGGTGGATGTGGATGTCCTTGCGGTGGAACAGGCTGGGCTTGATCCCGAAGGACGGCGAGCGCGCCTGGACAAAGCTGTACGCCGCCTGGACCGACTCCTTCATCACGTCGCCGAGCTTGCCCGTCACCTTGGCCTGGCCCTTGCCCGGCACCGTGACGCTCTCGATCGTCAGCAGCTCGCCGCCGACCTCGGTCCAGGCGAGGCCGGTGACCGCGCCGATCTGGTCCTCGGTCTCGGACAGGCCGTGGCGGAACTTCTGCACCCCCGCGAAGTCGGCGAGATTGTCGGGCGTGATCGTCACGCTCGTAACCTTGCCCTCGAGGATCTGGCGCAGCGCCTTGCGGCACAGCTTGGCAACCTCGCGCTCAAGCGTGCGAACGCCCGCCTCGCGCGTGTAGCGCTGGATCAGCGCACGCAGCCCCTCGTCGGTGAGCGTGAACTCGCCCGGCTTGAGCCCGTGCGCCTGCACCTGCTTGGCGATGAGGTGGCGCTCGGCGATCTCGACCTTCTCGTCCTCGGTGTAGCCTTCCAGCCGGATGATCTCCATGCGGTCGAGCAGCGGCTGCGGCAGGTTGAGCGAGTTGGCGGTACAGACGAACATCACGTCGCTGAGATCGATGTCGATCTCAAGGTAATGATCGTTGAAGCGCGCGTTCTGCTCCGGGTCGAGCACCTCGAGCAGCGCCGAGGCCGGGTCGCCGCGGAAATCCTGCCCGAGCTTGTCGATCTCGTCGAGCAGGAACAGGGGGTTGCTGGTCCCCGCCTTCTTGAGGTTGGTGACCACCTTGCCCGGCAGCGAGCCGATATAGGTGCGGCGGTGGCCGCGGATCTCGGCCTCGTCGCGCACGCCGCCGAGCGACTGGCGGATGAACTCGCGCCCGGTCGCCTTGGCGATCGACTTGCCCAGCGAGGTCTTGCCGACGCCGGGCGGCCCGACGAGGCACAGGATCGGCCCCTTCAGCTTGTTGGTGCGCGCCTGCACCGCGAGATATTCGACGATCCGGTCCTTGACCTTCTCCAGCGCGTAGTGATCCTCGTCCAGCACCGCCTGCGCGGCGGCGATGTCCTTCTTGATCTTGCTCTTCTTGCCCCAGGGCAGGCCGAGCAGCACGTCGAGGTAGTTGCGCACCACGGTCGCCTCGGCGCTCATCGGCGCCATCGTCTTGAGCTTCTTAAGCTCGGCGGTCGCCTTGCTCCGCGCCTCCTTGGAGAGCCGCAGCGTCGCGATCTTCTGGGTGAGCTCGGCGATCTCGTCGCCCTCGCCCTCCTCGCCCTCGTTGCCCAGCTCACGCTGGATCGCCTTGAGCTGCTCGTTGAGATAATATTCGCGCTGCGTCTTCTCCATCTGGCGCTTGACGCGGCTCTTGATCTTCTTCTCGACCTGGAGGACGCCGAGCTCGCCCTCCATCAGCGCATAGGCCATCTCGAGCCGCTTGAGCGGATCGGACTCCATCAGCAGCGACTGCTTCTCCGCGACCTTCACCTGAATGTTGCCGGCGACCGTATCGGAGAGCTGTCCCGCGCCGCTGATCTCGGCCAACTGCGCCGCCAGCTCGGCGGGAAGCTTGCGGTTGAGCTTGGCGTAATTCTCGAATTGGTCGACCACCGAGCGCATCAGCGCGGCCAGCTCCGGCCCTTCCACCTCGGCGTCGGCGACCGGCGCGACGGTGGCGGTGAGATAGGCCCCGCTCTCCTCCAGCGTCTCCAGCGTGGCGCGCGCCTTGCCCTCGACCAGCACGCGCACGGTGCCGTCAGGCAGCTTGAGCAGCTGGAGCACCGTCGCGGTGACGCCCATCGTGTAGAGGTCGTCGCGCGACGGGTCGTCCTCCGCCGGGTCGAGCTGCGCGACCAGGTAGATCTCCTTGTCCGCGGCCATCGCCGCCTCGAGCGCGGCGACCGACTTGTCGCGTCCGACGAACAGCGGCACGATCATGTGCGGGAAGACGACGATGTCGCGAAGCGGCAGTACGGGGAAAGTGGACGTCATGGATACTCCGGCGCCGCCCGATGAGGACGGCCAACGCGCTTTATATGGTGTGTGGGGGCGCCGCATCAATCTGGCAGTGTCTGCGACCGCCCTGGCGCTGGCCGTGAGCGGCGCCACCGCGGCGCAGCGGCCACACTTGCCCGGCAAGGGCGAGCCTGCGATCACCGCGCAGACGCAGCGCTCGGGCGGAGTCCGCCCGCCCGAGCAGGCTGCGCTCCGGCTCGTCTCGGCCGAACTCTGGTTCGAGCTCGACCCCGCACGGCGGACGCTGACGGCGCGCGCCCGCCTCGGTGTGCGCGCGGCGGCCACGGTGCCGCGACTGCTGCTCGACCTCGACTCCAATTACTCGGTGCGCTCGGTCACGGTCGACGGCCGCGCACTCCCGGCCACGTCGGTGCGGCGCCCGGACGGCCAGCTCTCGCTCGCGGTGCCGCTGGCGAAGGACGCGACCGCCGCGGTCGACATCGCCTATGACGGGACGCCGCACGTCGCGGTCAACGCGCCGTGGGACGACGGCATTGTCTGGTCGACCACGCCAGATGGCCATCCCTGGATCGCGACCACGACCGAGGGCTATGGCTGCGACCTGCTCTGGCCCTGCCTCGACTTCCCCGAGGGCGAGCCGGGCGAGGCATTGCTTCACATTACCGCGCCTCCGGGACTGAAAGCGCCGTCGAACGGCCGCCTGCTCGGCGTCGACACGCTGCCCGACGGGCGCAGCCTGTGGCACTGGCGCGCGCGCCAGCCCAACACCTATGCCATCGCGATCAACCTCGGCCCTTATGAAGTGATCGAGGGTCGCTATCGCAGCCGCTACGGCAACCAAATCCCGCTCGCTTACTGGTATCTGCCGGGCGAGGAGGCGCAGGCGCGCGCACTCTTCGCCGAGTTCGCGCCGACGCTCGACTTCTTCGAGACGGTGATCGGCCCCTATCCCTTCGGCGACGAGAAGCTCGGCGTGGTCGAGACGCCGCACAAGGGCATGGAGCACCAGACGATCAACGCTTATGGCAACGGCTATGCCAAGGCGCCCGAGGGGTTCGACTGGCTCTTCCACCACGAATTCTCGCACGAGTGGTTCGGCAACCAGCTGACCGCCGCCAACTGGGACGATTACTGGCTGCACGAGGGTTTCGGCAGCTACATGCAGCCGCTCTACGGCCGCTGGCGCGAGGGCGAGGCGCGCTACGCCGTGATGCTCGAGGCACAGCGCAACCAGATTGCGAACCGCGCCCCGATCGTGCGCGACCGCGTGCTCACCGAAGAGGAGGTGTATGAGCCCGCCAAGGGCGGCGCGGGAACCGACATCTACTACAAAGGTTCTTGGACGCTCCACACGTTGCGCTGGCTGATCGGCGACGCCGCTTTCTACGGGTCGGTGCGGCGGCTGGTCTACGGCCGCCCCGACCCGAGCCCCGGCAATTTTCGCCCCCGCTACGGCTCAACGCGCGACTTCGAGGCGATCGTCGCGCGCGTGACCGGCAAGGATTATCGCTGGTTCTTCGACACCTATCTGCGCGACCGTGCGTTACCGGAGCTGCTGGCGACGCAAGACGGCGACCTGCTTCACCTCGCCTGGAAGACCGAGCGACCACGCGTCTTCGCGATGCCGGTCGAGGTCCAGGTCGGAGAGGAAGTGCGGCGCGTCGCGGTGCCGGGTGAGGTGCGCGTCCCGGCCGGAGCGCACGTCACGATCGACCCGGCGGCGCGCGTGCTGCGCCGCTCGGTCGCGGTGGAGGAGTATCAGGCATGGCGCGCGCGACCGACGACCTCGAGATGAGCCAGTTACTGGCACGACGCGGCGCCGAGATGGCGGCGGTCTTCATGATCGGCGACGGCATTCTCGGGCTGCTCCACCCGCGCCGCCACGTCGCGCTCTGGCAGGAGCGCGCGCTGGGGGCGGAGGCGCTGGTCGCACCCTTCGTCGACCGGCCGGGGCGACGGCGCGCCTATGCCGTGCTGCAGATCGCGGCCGGCATCGCGCTGGCGGCACGACAGCGTTCGCGGTGAGCTGCCAGCTCATGGTACCACCGTGGTGAACAGATAGACCGCGAAGATCACCAAATGCACCGCGCCCTGCAACACGGTGGTTCTGCCGTTGCCGAGCGAGATCGTCGCGACGAACAGCGAGAGCGCGAGCAGCACCAGGCTCTTCGCGCCGATCCCGAGCGCGAGCGGCAGGTCGAGCACGAGGCTGACGATTGCCACCGCCGGAATCGTCAGCCCGATCGTCGCCAGTGCCGAGCCGAGCGCGAGATTGAGGCTGGTCTGGATGCGATTGCGCCGCGCGGCGCGGACGGCGGCGAGGCTCTCCGGCGCGAGCACCAGCGCCGCGATCACCACGCCGACGACGGCGAGCGGCAGTCCGGCGTCGAGCACCGCGCGCTCGATCGTTGCCGACAGCGCCTTGGCGAGCAGCACCACCGCGACCAGCGCGACGAGGAGCAGCGCGAAGGCGGTTGAGGTGGTGCGCACGTCGGGTACGGCGCCATGATCCTCCTCGCCCTCGGCGCTCAGGAAATAGTCACGGTGGCGCAGCGTCTGCACCATCACGAACACGCCGTAGAGGAACAGGCTGACCACCGCGACCAGGATGAGCTGCGACGTCGAATAGCTCGGCCCGGCGGTGGTCGAGGTGTAGTTCGGGAGGACCAGTGTCAGGATCGCCAGCGCGGCCAGCGTGCACAGCGCCGCGCTCGCGCCGCGCAGCGAGAAGCGCTGCTCGCCGTGGATCACGCCGCCCACCATCAGGCACAGGCCGATGATGCCGTTGAGGATGATCATGATCGCCGCGAACACGGTGTCGCGCGCCAGTGCCGAGGCGTCCCCCGCGTCGGACAGCATCAGCGAGACGATCAGCGACACCTCGATCACGGTCACTGCGATCGCGAGCACCAGCGTGCCGAACGGCTCGCCGACGCGATGCGCCACCACCTCGGCATGATGAACCGCCGCGAGCACCGCGCCGAACAGGATCACCGCCGCCGCGATCGTGCCCGCGTTGCCGACCTTGGCGAGACTGGCGAGCACCGCGAGGAGGCCGGCGAGCGGGAAGCAGACCGCCCACCAGGGCATCAGCGCGGGGGGCGGCGGCAGCGGGGCGTCGGTCGTCGTCTGCATGCTGAGGCAATGCGCGAGCCGGCCGGTGCGATCCGCCGGACATGATAAGCAAAGAAGAAGGGCGCCGCGGCCGTGCCGCGACGCCCTGCACGGGGCTCATACAAAGACTGGATGGACGCGCTGCGATGTGACCGCGTCCCTCCCCGTGCCGCCATCCTGAGCTTGTCTCAGGATCCACCTTTCGCGCTACGCCATCCTATCCGAACAAACGGCACGTTGGATCCCCGACCAGGTCCGGGATGTCGGCAGGTTCCGGAGGAACCCGCCGCTCTCCACCCCGGCCCAGCATCGTGGCGGAGGAACGATCAGGCGACCTCGCCGGCCTTCTTCTTCTCGGCGTAGACGCGGACCGGCTCCTTGCGTCCCTCGACCACGTCGCGGTCGATCATCACCTCGTCCACCGAGTCCATCCCGGGCAGATCGAACATCGTGTCGAGCAGGATTGCCTCGAGGATCGAGCGAAGCCCGCGCGCGCCGGTCTTGCGCTCGATCGCCTTCTTGGCGACGGTGGTGAGCGCGTCGTCGGTGAAGCCGAGCTTGACCTCCTCCATCTCGAACAGCTTCTGATACTGCTTCACCAGCGCGTTCTTCGGCTCGGCCAGGATCTTGACCAGCGCGGGCACATCGAGATCCTCGAGCGTCGCGATCACCGGCAGGCGGCCGACGAACTCGGGGATGAGGCCGAACTTGAGCAGATCCTCCGGCTCGGTCTGGCGCAGCACCTCGCCGGTGCGCTTCTCTTCCGGAGACGCGACATAGGCGCCGAAGCCGATCGATTTGCCCTGTAGACGGTCGCCGATGATCTTCTCGAGACCCGAGAAGGCGCCGCCGCAGATGAACAAAATGTTGGTCGTGTCGACCTGGAGGAACTCCTGCTGCGGGTGCTTGCGACCGCCTTGCGGCGGCACGCTCGCGGTGGTGCCCTCCATCAGCTTCAGCAGCGCCTGCTGCACGCCCTCGCCCGACACGTCGCGCGTGATCGACGGGTTCTCCGCCTTGCGGCTGATCTTGTCGATCTCGTCGATGTAGACGATGCCGCGCTGCGCGCGCTCGACGTTATAGTCGGAGGCCTGAAGCAGCTTGAGGATGATATTCTCCACATCCTCGCCGACATAGCCCGCCTCGGTGAGCGTCGTCGCGTCCGCCATGGTGAACGGCACGTCGAGGATGCGCGCGAGCGTCTGCGCCAGCAGCGTCTTGCCGCAGCCGGTCGGGCCGACCAGCAGGATGTTGCTCTTGGCGAGCTCGACGTCCGCGCCCTTGGCGCCGTGATTCAGCCGCTTGTAGTGATTGTGCACCGCCACCGAGAGCACGCGCTTGGCCTGCTTCTGCCCGATGACGTAATCGTCGAGCACGTCGCAGATCTCCTGCGGGGTCGGCACGCCGCCGTCCTTCTTCGCGACCAGCGCCGACTTCGTCTCCTCGCGGATGATGTCGTTGCACAGCTCGACACACTCGTCGCAGATGAACACGGTGGGGCCGGCGATCAGCTTGCGCACCTCGTGCTGCGACTTGCCGCAGAACGAGCAATAGAGCGTGCTCTTGCTATCGCCGCCACTGAGTTTCGTCATTCAGATCATCCTTCGTCGCAGGCATGGCGCCTGCCCTGGGCGCGGCGCAGGCTATCGCACTGCACCTTAAGCAACAACGTACAATGCCGCGAAAATCTGGGCCGTCGCCGGCGCGACCCCGCGGTGTCGCCGAACCGCAATATCTATCCTCTGCCCCGCGGCTTCAAGGGCGTAGCGGCCCGGCGC
Source organism: Sphingomonas sp. BK069 (assembly GCF_014193405.1). Lineage (NCBI taxonomy): Bacteria > Pseudomonadati > Pseudomonadota > Alphaproteobacteria > Sphingomonadales > Sphingomonadaceae > Sphingomonas > Sphingomonas sp. BK069. The sequence goes on from NZ_JACHZH010000001.1 coordinate 886,278, forward strand.
TGACCCGCGGCGCGGAGCCCGCCGCCGCGGTAGACCGGCGCGCCGCGGTGGGTCGCGCCGGTCGGCCGGATCACGCCGCAGCGCTGACGTCCTCGCTCGGCACGGGGCGCTTGTCGAAGACCTCGTCGATCAGGCCGAACTCCTTGGCCTCCTCGGCGCTCATGAACTTGTCGCGGTCCATCGAGAGTTCGATCTCCTCGAGCGGCTTGCCGGTGTACTTGGCGTAGAGCGAGTTGAGGAAGTGGCGCATGCGCAGGATCTCGCGCGCCTGGATCTCGATGTCCGCCGCCATGCCCTGGGCGCCCCCCGAGGGCTGGTGGATCATGATACGGCTGTTGGTGGTGGCGACGCGCATGCCCGGCTCACCGCTGGCCAGCAGGAACGAGCCCATCGAGGCGGCCTGACCGATGCAGAGCGTGCCGACACGCGGGCGGATATATTGCATCGTGTCATGGATCGCCATGCCCGCCGTGACGACGCCGCCCGGCGAGTTGATGTACATGAAGATGTCCTTCTTCGGGTTCTCCGACTCGAGGAAGAGCAGCTGCGCGCAGATCAGCGAGGCCATGCCGTCCTCGACCCCGCCGGTGACGAACACGATCCGCTCGCGCAGCAGCCGCGAGAAGATGTCGAACGAGCGCTCGCCGCGGTTCGACTGCTCGATCACGATGGGGACGAGTCCGGCCTGGGTCTGCTGCATGCCGACGCCGGCGCGCGCCAAGGCGCCTGCGAAGTCGCCGGTCTCGAACGGATTGTGCATGGAATAACTCTCTTATGCCCTGAAGGCGGCCAACATCGGCGCTCCCCGCAGCTTGTTCAAGCCCCGTCGCCGGCGCCCCGCCGCGGCGCCGGCTGCGCGAGATAAGCGAGCCGCCGCACCTCGCGGCGGCCGCGCACGACCGTGTCGAGGATCAGCCCGGCGAAGCCGCACAGCGCCGCCAGGATCATCAGCCCGGTCACCAGCACCGCAGTCGGCAGCCGGGGCACGAGACCCGTGTGCGCGTAGGTCAGCGCCAGCGGCGCGGCGAGCACCATCGCGAGCAGCGCGAGCAGCGCCCCCGCCCCGCCGAAGAACCAGAGCGGTCGCTCGATCCGGTACAGGGTCGCGATCGTGCGCAGGATGCGCCAGCCGTCGCTGTAGGTGCTGAGCTTCGACACCGAGCCCTCCGGGCGCGCGTAATAGGGCGTCTCGACCTCGCCGAGCGGCATCTTGAGCTCGAGCGCGTGGACGCTGATCTCGGTTTCGATCTCGAAGCCGACCGACAACACCGGGAAGCTCTTCACGAAGCGCCGCGAGAAGACGCGATAGCCGCTGAGGATGTCGCTGAAGCTCCGGCCGAACAACCGCGTGAGCATGCCCGTGAGCAGGCTGTTGCCGAGCCGGTGGCCGCGGCGATAGGCGGCCGCCGCCTCGCCCACGCGCGTGCCGACGATCATGTCGAGCTGCTCGTCGAGCACGCGCGCGACCATCGCGGGCGCCGACGCGGAGTCATAGGTCGCGTCGCCGTCGGCCATGACATAGACGTCGGCGTCGACGTCGGCGAACATGCGCCGCACCACCGCACCCTTGCCCTGGATCCGCTCGGTACGCACCACCGCACCGGCGGCGCGCGCCACCGCGACGGTGCCGTCGCGGCTGTTGTTGTCGTAGACATAGATGGTCGCGGCCGGCAGCGCGCGGCGGAAGCCGGCGATGGTCTCGGCGATCGCGGCCTCCTCATTGTAGCATGGCAGCAGCACCGCCACGCGCGGCGCCGACCGCGTCTCTTCCACCGTCATGCCGCCCTGCATCCGCCGTCCTGCCGCCCTGATCCGCTCACCTTGTCGTCATCCTAGACGATGATCCCGACCGAAACGTGAAAGAGCCGGGCTGCATTATGGCAACCCGGCTCCTTCGCTGTCGCGGTGACGTCGTCGCCCGCTTACTCGGGCTTTTTGGCGCGCGTGCGCTTGGGTGCCGGCGCGTCGGCGGCCTCGGTGCCCGCCGCCGTCTCGGCCGCGGCTGGATCGGACTCAAGCACCTGGGTCTCCTCGCTCACCGGCGCCGCCTTCTTGGCGCGCGGCTTCTTCGCGGGGGCCTCGGCCGCGGCCTCGTCAGCGCTGACCCCGGACTCGACCGCCTCGTCGACCTTGACCGCCTTCTTCGCGGCGGACTTCTTCGCCGGCTTCTCGGCCGCGGGCGTCTCGCCCTCGGTCGCGCCACCCTCGCCGTCGCTCGCGGCCGACTTCTTCTTGCCGCGAGTCTGCTTGGGCTTGTGGTTGTCGTGGTCGTGGTGGTGCGTGCCGGTCGCGAAGCCGTCCTCGCTCTCGATCGCCGCCTCGAGCTCCTCGCGCGTCGTCTCGCGCTCGGTCACCTCGGCCTTGTCGAACAGGAAGTCGACGACCTTGTCCTCGTACAGCGGCGCGCGCAGCTGCGCGGCGGCCATAGGGTCCTGCTGAATGTACTGGACGAAGCGCTGCTGGTCCTCGCCGCGATACTGCTGCGCGGCCTGGGCGATCAGCCGGTTCATCTCCTGCTGCGACACCTCGACGCCGTTGGCCTGGCCGATCTCGCTCAGCAGCAGACCGAGGCGGACGCGACGCTCGGCGATCTTGCGGTAATCGTCGCGCTCGGCCTCCATCTCGGCCAGCGCCGCCTGGGGATCGGGCTCGTGCGTCGCCTCGTGCTGGAGCTGCTGCCAGATCTGGTTGAACTCGGCCTCCACCATCGACGGCGGCACCTCGAAATCATGCCCTTCGGCGAGCTGGTCGAGCAGCTTGCGCTTCATATAGGTGCGCGTGAGCTGGTTGTGCTCCTGCTCGATCTGGCCGCGCAGCAGCCCGCGCAGCTGGTCCAGGCTCTCGAGCCCGAGCGCCTTGGCGAGCTCCTCGTCGATCGCGCTCTCGGCGGCGGTCTTCACCGCCTTGATCGTCAGGTCGAAGGTCGCCTGCTGGCCGGCCAGCTCCTTGGCGCCGTAATCTTCCGGGAAGGTCACGGTGATCTGGCGTTCGTCGCCCGCCTTGACCCCGACGACCTGGTCCTCGAAGCCGGGGATCAGCTGACCCGCGCCGAGCTCCACCGCCATGTCGCTGCCGGTGCCGCCCTCGAAGGCGACGCCGTCGAGCGTCTTGCCGACGAAGTCCATCGTCACCTGGTCGCCGGTCTCGGCCGCCTTGTCGCCGGCATCCTCCCAGCGCTTCTGCATGTCGGCGAAGCGCTTGAGCTGGACGTCGATCGCCGCGTCGTCGACCGGCACGGTGAGACGCTCCAGCTTCAGCCCCTCGATCGCGGGGGCCGGCACCTGGGGCAGCACCTCCAGCTCGACCTTCAGCTCGGCATCCTTGCCCGCTTCATAGCCCTCGGTCAGCTCGACCGACGGCTGCATCGCGGGGCGCAGCTGCTTCTCGCTGATCAGCGCCTGGATGCCCTCCTGGATCGAGGTGTTGAGCGCGTCCTGGTGCAGCGCCGGGCCGTGCATCTTGCGCACGAGGTTGGCGGGCACCTTGCCGGGGCGGAAGCCAGGCATGCGGATCTGCGGCGCGACGCGCTTCAGCTCGGCGTCGACCCGCCCCGCGATCGCGCTGGCGGGGATGGTCACGGTGTAGGCGCGCTTCAGGCCCTCGTTCAACGTCTCGACAGTCTGCATAGGCCGCTTTCGTCTGGAATAGGATGAGTGATGGCCACCCCGCGTGAAGCGCGGGGACTGGTGCGGGCGAAGGGACTCGAACCCCCACATCTTGCGATACCAGAACCTAAATCTGGCGCGTCTACCAGTTCCGCCACGCCCGCAAGTCGGACACCGCCGGTCGGCGGGCTCTATACCGCGGGCGCGGCCGGAGCAAGCGCCGTGAACGGGCAACTCCGCGGGCGTCGATACGTTGACCCGGAAAGGAGAAAAGCGATGGCCACCAACCCCGTCAGCCCGCCCGACGTGCCGCAGCCGACCTCACCCGGCACGCCCGACGCGCCGCCGCCCGAGATCAACCCGCCCGGCCCCGACATCGACGTCCCCGCCCCCGGGGCGCCCGCCGGCGACCCTGCGCCCGCCAATCCCAGCATCTGAGCGAGACCGACATGACCGAGCGAGAGATCGACCCCATCCCGAACCGCGATGACGAGCGTCCCGACATTCAGCAGGCGGTCGAGGCGCGCAGCGACGCGGTCGCGCGCGGCGAGGGCGGCAAGGAGCCGGCGCGCTTCACCGACACCGGCGAGTTCGACGGCAACAGCGGAACCGGCGGCGAGGTGAAGAACCAGGAGTATAATCAGCAGTGAGGCTCGACTGAGCCGGCCGGCGCTCGCCTCGGCCGGCTCAGCGGAATCGCGCGGTCGCGGCGAGTCGGCGCCAGCTCTCCAGATCGCGCGCGTAATAATGGATCGCGGGCGCCTCGTAGCTCATCCAGTACAGCTTCTTGCCGCGGATCGCGGCAATTGCCTCGCCGTGCCGCTCTACCTCCTCCTGTCGCGTGAAGGTGTATCGAAAGCGGATCGCGCGCTCGCCGTCGAGCCGCGCCGGCTCGGCCGAGTCGATCGTCATCAGCGACGCACCCAGCGCGATGCGGTAGCTCTTCTCGACGAGATCGGGCACGTCGGTGAGCAGCATCGGCGTGGAAAAATGCGGGAGCGGCTGATCGTGCTTCCACACCTCGCGGAACAGCGGCCTGCCGCTCTCGACCGCACCGCAGAACGTGACCGCGTTGAGCGCCTCCCCATCGAGGGTCCAGCGTTCACAGCGTGGGCCCGCTCGCCAGCCGAGCTCGTTCCACTCGCGATCGGGCGTCACCGTCAACGTGTCATGCGCCACGGCGACCGGGCGGCCCGCCTCGACCAGGCGATTGCGCGCGCGGGCGGGCGTGGTGGTCGCGACGAGCAGCAGCGCGCACGCGCCGAGCAAGCGGTTCATCGGGCGATCCTTCATGAGACGAGCGCGCGCACCATCGCGGCGTCGCCAGCGGTGGGCGCAAGCTCGAGATAGCGTCGCAGCTCGGCGCGCCCCGCCTCCGCCTCGCCACCGCGGAGCAGCGCCATGCCGAGCCCGCGGTGGCTCTCGGCGTGGCGCTGGTCGAGCGCGAGCGCCTGACGGTAGAAGTCGGCGGCTGCGACCAGGTCGCGCGGGTAGCCGCGCTGGCGGTAAAGCTCGGCGCGCGCGAACAGCAGGTCCTCGCTCCAGCCGTCCTGCGCCACCTAGCCGAGCAGATAGTCGGTGCCGCCGAAGTCGTTGAGCTTGATCTGATCGGCCAGGAACGCCGCGCGCCACGGTCGCAGCGCCGCGGCATAGGCCGCCGCCTTGGTCACGCCCCCCGCGGGCAGCGCCGCCGCGGCGGCGTGCAGCGCGGTCATACGCTCCAGGTCGGTCGGATGCGTGTCGAGCAGGTGGGCTCCGTCGTAGCGGCGCGAGCGCTGCTTGCGACCCGCCGCCCTGGCATCGGCTTCGTCCATCTGGCGGGCCCACACCTCGGCAACGCGGCGCGGATCATAGCCCGCGGCGGCGACGAAGCGTAGGCCGAGCGGATCGGCCTCGCTCTCCTGCGCGCGACTGAACGAATAGGTGTTGGCAGTCGCGATCAGCCTGACCAACGGCGCCGCCCCGCCCGCGAACAGCGCCGTCCAGGCAGCGAGATCGCTCGCGCCGAGCCGGCGATGCTGGAGCGCCAACATATGGCGCTGCTCGAAATGCGCGAACTCATGCCCCAGCACCGCGCCGAGCTCGGCCTCGTCGCGCACGCGCAGCAGCAGCCCGCTCCACACCGAGATCGCGCCGCTGGCACTGGTGGTGGCGTTCATCGCCGGGACGCGGAGCACGTACAGCCGGACGGCGTGGCAGCGTTCCTCGCCGACGGTGCGGCACAGCACATGGCGGACATAGGCGTTGAGGGCGGCATCGTCGATCAGCAGGTGCGAGTCGCGCGGCTGGCGCTCGTCCTCGTCGGCCTGCATCCAGAGCCCGCGCTCCGCAGCGGTGCGGGGCTGATACGCGGCGGCGAAGGGCGGCAGTATCGGGTCGGCAGTTCGCGCGTCGACGGACTCGAGCGGGAGGCAGAGTGTGGCAAGCGTGAGCGCCACACGGACGACCGCACACGCCATCAACGCGCCTTCGGCGAGACCGTGAGAGCGGCGGGCACCTCGGCGCTACCCGGAAAACCCTCGAACAACTCGGCGACCCGCTTGGCGGCGCCCTCGGGCGTGCGCACGTCGCCGCCCATCTGCCGATCGGCGTTGAGCCACACCAGATCGCCGGTGCGCAGGTCGACGAGCCCGGCATAGCCCGTGTGCTCGCCCGACCTGACCCCGACACCGACCGTCACGGCGGCGAGCACCTGAAAGATCTTGCGCCCGGTCGAGCCATAAGCGTCCTTGGTATCGACGAAGAGCGCATAGTCGCACCCCTGCCCGCGCGCGATCCGCGCCACGTCCGGGCCGAGCGTCCAGTCGAACTGGCCGGCGCGCTTCTTGGTCGGCAGCCGTTTGCCCTTGAAGAACTGACAGTCGATGACCGACTGGGCGACGACGGCGAACAGCGCCTGATAGTCGGCGATCAACCGCGTGTCGGCGCCGATCGCCTCGGGGACGCGCACCACCTCGTTGCCGAGCGTGCGCTGCGCCGCGGCCAGCGCGGCGTCGATCTGCTCGCGTGCCTGTGCGGTCCAGTCGGCGTTGGCCTGGAAGAGACCCGCGGTCGACTGCGCGCCGACCGGATATGCGGGCGCAGCAGCAGGATATGCGCGGTGCCGCGCGGCAGGGTGAAGCCCGGTCGCACCGCCGATCGCTCCTGCGCCAAGACCGGTCCGGCGGCGACACAAGCGAGCGCGACGCAGCAGGCCGCTAGGACGACGCGACAGACTGACAGTCCTTCCCCCTCGTCGACGACCCCGCCGCCGTGGAAGGAAGTACCGCCCGCCTGCCGACCGGCAAGCGGGCGACTGGCTCAGTTCAGCGCCTTCTTCAGCAGGTCATTGACGACCTGAGGGTTTGCTTTTCCGCCCATCGCCTTCATCGTCTGCCCGACGAAGAAGCCGAACAAGGCCACCTTACCACCGCGATACTGTTCCAGCTGGCCCGGGTTCTTGGCCAGCACCTCGCCGATCACCGCCTCGATCGCGCCGGTATCGCTGGTCTGCTTGAGCCCTCGCTCCTCGACGATCTTGCCCGGCGCGTCGCCGGTCTCGAGCATCGCCTCGAACACCTGCTTGGCGAGGCTGCCCGAGAGCGTGCCGTCCGCCACCAGCGCGAGCAGCTCGGCCGCCTGGCCCGGCTGCACGGGGCTGTCACCGATCGACTTGCCCAGTCGATTGAGCGCGCCGAACAGCTCGCTCGTCACCCAGTTCGCCGCCGGGACCGGCGCCGCGCCCTGCTCCAGCAGCGCGTCGAACCAGCGCGCGCTCTCCACCTCCGCGGTGAGCACCTCGGCATTGTACGGCGTGATGCCGAGCGACTCGTAGCGCTGGCGCTTGGCGTCGGGCAGCTCGGGCAGGCTCGCGCGGCAGGCCTCGAGGAAGGCCTCGTCCAGTTCCAACGGCAGCAGATCGGGATCGGGAAAATAGCGGTAATCGTGCGCGTCCTCCTTGGAGCGCATCGACCGCGTCGTGCCGCTGTCGGGATTGAACAGCCGCGTCTCCTGCACAACCGTGCCGCCGCCCTCGATCAGCTCGACCTGGCGCTTGGCCTCATGCTCGATCGCCGCCATCACGAAGCGAACCGAGTTGACGTTCTTGGTCTCGGTGCGCGTCCCGAACTCGGCGCCGGGGCGCCGCACGCTGACATTGACGTCGGCGCGCATCGAACCCTCCTCCATATTGCCGTCGCATGAGCCGACGTAGCGCAGGATCGCCCGCAACTTGCGCAGGTAAGCCCCTGCTTCCGAAGGAGAACGCATGTCGGGGCGGCTGACGATCTCCATCAGCGCCACCCCCGATCGATTAAGGTCGACGTAAGAACGCGTCGGGTGCTGATCGTGCATCAGCTTGCCCGCATCCTGCTCGACGTGGATGCGCTCGACCCCGATCGTCTTGACCGTCTCGCCGTCCTCGATCTCGACCGAGCCTGCGCCGACAAGAGGATGATAAAGCTGAGAAATCTGATACCCCTGCGGGAGATCGGCGTAGAAGTAATTCTTGCGGTCGAAGCGCGACCAGCGGTTGATCTGCGCGTCGATCGCCATGCCGGTGCGCACCGCCTGGCGGATGCACTCGCGGTTGGGCACGGGCAGCATGCCGGGCATCGCCGCGTCGACCAGCGAGACCTGGGTGTTGGGCTCGGCGCCGAAGGCCGTCGCCGCGCCCGAGAAGAGCTTGGCCTGGCTGGTCACCTGGGCGTGGACCTCAAGGCCGATCACGACCTCCCAGTCGCCGGTGTCGCCCTTGATACGATAGGGGGTGGATGCGTCAGCCATGATCGGTCTCGGGTGTGATGAGGGTGAGGTCGGGGAAATAAGCAGCGAAACGTTGGCGGTCGCGGGTAATCAGCGAAGGCTGCGGGCTCGTCGCTGCATGAGCCCCGATGAGAAAGTCGGCGAGCACCGCGATGCGAGGGCCGCCGGCCTGACGGTAGGCGCGATGCGCGACACCGGCGCAGAACGCCGCTGCGGCATCGAGCGATTGCACCGCTATACCGAGCCGATCCAGGTAACCGCGCTGTGACTCACGATCGGCGCAGCGGCCGGCACATTCGGCCAGCACGACGACGCTGATCGCGACCGCACCGATCGCGGTGGCCGACGCGAGCTGAGACGCGCTCCGGTCGCCGAAGGCCGAGGCGTGTGCGAGAAGATCGAGCAGGATATTGCTATCGAGGAAGGTCATTCACCGATCTCGCGCGGCAAAGGAACCGGCTCGCGCAAGCCAGCCATATAGCTGTCCGGATCGAGCCCTTCAGCGAGGTGATGATGATCTCGCTGGACGCGCCGAATGCGTTCGAGCGCCGCCGCGACCCTGGCTGGGTCGGCCGTCACCCGAACAGGACCGCGGCGGGTCACCGCCTCTCCCTCGCCGCGCAACTCGATCTCGACCGGCTCGCCGGGACGAAGGCCGAGCGCATCGCGAACGTCCTTCGGGATCGTCACCTGCCCCTTCGACGTCAGATCGGTCAGCTTGCCCATCCGCGAAGTATTATTCGCCAGCGGTATTACCGTCTACCACCAGCGCCCCGGTCGCGCGACGAAGCCGGCGCGCTCCTCGATCGCCAGCGCCGCGTCGAGCACGCCCTGCTCGTCGAGCGGCTTGCCGATGATCTGAAGGCCGAGCGGCAGCCCGCCCGCGTCGACCCCGCCCGGCACGCTCATCGCGGGCAGGCCAGCGAGCGACGACGGCACGGTGAAGACGTCGTTGAGGTACATCGCCAGCGGATCAGCCGCCTTCTCGCCCAGCGCGAAGGCCGCCGAGGGCGCGGTCGGCGTCAGCAGCACGTCGCACTGGGCCCAAGCGCGCTCGAAGTCGCGCGCGATCAGCGTGCGCACCTTCTGCGCCTGGGAGTAATAAGCGTCGTAGAAGCCCGCCGACAGTACATAGGTGCCGATCAGGATGCGGCGCTTGACCTCGTCGCCGAATCCCTCCGCGCGGGTGCGCGCGTACATCTCCTGCAGATTGGCGCCGTCGGGCAGGTCGCGCAGGCCGTAGCGGACGCCGTCGTAGCGCGCGAGGTTGGACGAGGCCTCGGCCGGGGCGATGATGTAATAGGCCGGCAGCGCGTAGCGCGTGTGCGGCAGCGACACCTCGACGATCTCGGCGCCGGCGTCGCGCAGCCAGTCGATGCCGCGCTGCCACAGCGCGTCGATCTCGGCCGGCATGTCGTCGACGCGATATTCCATCGGGATGCCGACGCGCTTGCCCTTGAGCGAGGCGTTGAGCCCCGCCTCCCAGCGCGGCACCTCGAGGTCGAGCGAGGTCGCGTCCTTCGGGTCGAAGCCCGCCATCGCCTCGAGCATGATCGCGCAGTCGCGCACGTCGCGCGCCATCGGTCCGGCCTGGTCGAGCGACGAGGCGAAGGCGATCACACCCCAGCGCGAGCAGCGGCCGTAGGTCGGCTTGATCCCCGAGATGCCGGTGAACGCCGCAGGCTGGCGGATCGAGCCGCCGGTGTCGGTGCCGGTCGCGCCCGGCGCGATCCGCGCCGCCACCGCGGCGGAGCTGCCGCCCGACGAGCCGCCCGGCGCGAGCGGCGCGTTGCCGCCGTCGGCGCGGCGCCACGGGCTCACGACGTTGCCGAAGTGGCTCGTCTCGTTGGACGAGCCCATCGCGAACTGATCCATATTGAGCTTGCCGAGCATGCCCGCGCCCGCGTTCCACAGCTTCTGCGACACGGTCGACTCATACCCGGGGGTGAAGCCCTCGAGGATGTGGCTCGCGGCGGTGCTCGGCACGCCCTTCGTGCAGAACAGATCCTTCATCCCGATCGGCACGCCCGCGAGCGGCTTGGGCGCCTCACCCGCGGCGCGCGCCGCGTCGGCGGCGTCCGCGGCGGCGAGCGCGTGCTCGGGGGTCTCGACCAGGAAGGCATTGAGCGGCTTGGCGGCGGCGACCGCGGCGGTGAAGGCCTCGGCCACCTCGCGCGCGCTGAACGTGCCGGCGCGCACGCCGTCGCGGATGTCGCGGATGCCGAGATCGGTGAGGTCGGTCACGAGAGGTCGTCCATGCGGGAGGAGATCCCGGCCTGCGCCGGGATGATCGAGCGACGATCGAAGGCGATCGTCACTCGATCACCTTGGGAACCGTGAAGAAGCCGTGCTCGGCCTGGGGCGCGTTGGCGAGCACCGACTCGCGGATGCCGCCGTCGGTCACGACATCGTCGCGCAGCCGCAGGCGATTGGCGATCACCGCGGTCATCGGCTCGATCCCGGCGGTGTCGACCTCGCCGAGCTGCTCGATCCAGTCGAGGATGTTACCCAGTTCGGGGGAGAGCCGCTCGGCCTCCTCCTCGGTGATGGCGATGCGGGCGAGCCCAGCGATGCGCCGCACGGTTGCGATATCAACGGACATAGCCGGCGCGCTACCGCGAGCCCCGCCGCAACGCAACCGCGCCGGCACGCGCGCGGTTGCGCGGATCGCAACTCTGAGGCACCTCCTTTGCGATTGCGGCGACAGCGACTTTGCTGCACCGCAGCATGGTGGCATACGCTTGGTCCGTAAATTCCTCTACGTCGTCGCCGGCCTGATCGTGCTCGCGCTCGCCGGTCTGCTCGCCTACCGCATCTGGGGCGTCTCGCTGATGCGCGCCGCGCTCGTGCCGGGGGAGACGTTCCGCGCGCAGCCGGGCTTGAGTGTCGCCGACTATCGTGACGATCGGATGTGGCTGGCGCGACCGTCGCTGGCGAACGACCCGTCGCGCTGGACGCCGCCCGGTTATCGGCCCCGCCAGACGCACGGCGGTGCGGCGGTGTTCTTCATCCACCCCACTTCTTACCTCAGCCGCGCGCATTGGAACGCCCCGCTCGACGATCGCGAGGCCAACGATCGCGCGGCTCTGTTCCTCCGCGGTCAGGCGAGCGCCTTCAACGAGGCGGGCGAGATCTGGGCGCCGCGCTACCGCCAGGCGACCTTCGGCGCCTTTCTCACCGACAAGGCCGCGGCGGACCAGGCGCTGGCGCTCGCCTATCGCGACCTGCTCGCCGCCTTCGACGTCTTCCTCGCCGAGATCGCCCCCGACCGGCCGATCATCCTCGCCGGGCACAGCCAGGGTGCGCTCCACCTGACTCACCTGCTGAAGGACCGTGTCGCGGGCAAGCCGCTGGCGAAACGGATCGTCGCCGCTTACGCGATCGGCTGGCCGATCTCGACCACCACCGACCTTCCCGCACTCGGCCTGCCCGCCTGCGCGTCGCCCGACCAGCGCGGCTGCGTGCTGGCATGGCAGAGCTTCGCCGAGCCCGCCGATCCGTCGCTGATCCTCGACACGTTCGATCGCACCACCGGCTTCGACGGCCGCGCGCGGCGCGGCACGCCGCTGCTGTGCACCAACCCGCTCTTGGGAGCGAATGGCGGCAGCGCGCCCGCAAGCGCCAATCTGGGGACGCTCTACCCCAACGCCGACCTGTCGAGCGCGACGATCCGCGCCGGCACGATCGGCGCCCGCTGTGCCGGGCGCGGGCTGCTGCTGATCGGCAGCCCGCCCGACCTCGGGCCGTACACGCTGCCCGGCAACAATTACCACGTCTACGATTACAGCCTGTTCTGGGCCAACGTCCGCGCCGACGCCGCGCGGCGCCTGGCGGCGGAGTGAGCGTGGGAAGCAATCGCTCTAACCTGTTAAGTCATCCCGGACCTGTCACGGGATCCACCCGTCCGCGCGCTCGCCGGCCGCTCGGTACGCGGCCCGATAGACCCCGGAACACGTCCGGGGTGACGACAAGGACGGCGCGAAAAGGCCACCACCGATGAACGCGCCCAGCCCGCGCGTGGCGATCGCCACCACCGCTGCCGCCTTCCGTGCCTCGCTCCCGCACGGCGGCCGGCTGCTCGGGCTCGACGTCGGCACCAAGACGATCGGCACCGCGCTGTGCGACGCCGGCTGGAGCTTCGCCAGCCCCGCGCAGCTGATCCGCCGCACCAAGTTCAGCGCCGACAAGGCCGCGCTGCTGGCGCTCTCGACCCAGCAGCAGGTCGTCGGCTGGGTAATCGGCCTGCCGCTCAGCCTCGACGGCAGCGAGAGCCCACGCACCCAGTCGACCCGGGCTTTCGCGCGCAACTGCGCCGACCTTGGTTTGCCCCTGCTGCTGTGGGACGAGCGCTGGTCCACCGTCAGCGCCGAGCGCGCGCTGATCGCGCAGGACATGAGCCGTGCCAAGCGTGCCGAGCGGATCGACAATCACGCGGCCGCCACGATCCTTCAGGCCGCGATCGACGCGCTGGTGCTGGCGCCGGCGGAGCAGGGCGAACCGCTTGCGCCGCCGGGGAGCGCGGACTAGGCACCGCGCTCGATGACCCAATCGGACCACCGCCCCGGCACCCTGATCCCCGGCGGCGCGGTATTCCCGCATCGCCATCTCACCGGCATCGAGGGGCTCGAGCCGCACGAGATCACCTTCCTGCTCGACGAGGCCGAGACCTGGGTGGAAGCCAACTGCACCCGCGCCGCGCCCGACCGCCGCCTCTCTGGCTTCACCCAGATCAACGCCTTCTTCGAGAATTCGACCCGCACGCTGCTGAGCTTCGAGATCGCGGGCAAGAGGCTCGGTGCCGATGTCGTCAACATGCACGCCGCCCAGTCGAGCGTGAAGAAGGGCGAGACGCTGATCGACACCGCGCAGACGCTCAACGCGATGCGCGCCGACGTGATCGTGATCCGCCACATGTCTTCGGGCGCGGTGCGGCTGATCGCGGGCAAGGTCGACTGTCCCGTGCTCAACGCCGGCGACGGCCGCCACGAACACCCGACCCAGGCGCTGCTCGACGCGCTGACGATCCGTCGCCGCCTCGGCGGCATCGCGCACAAGCGCGTGGTGATCTGCGGCGACCTGCTCCACAGCCGCGTCGCCCGCTCGAACATCCTCGCGCTTACCGCGCTCGCCGCGGAGGTGCGCGTCTGCGCGCCCTCGACGCTGATGCCCCCCGCCATCGAGCGCTTCGGCGTCACCGCCTTCACCGATTTCGATCGCGCGATGGAGGGCGCCGACGTGGTGATGATGCTGCGGCTTCAGACCGAGCGGATGGCGGGCGGCTATGTCCCGTCGAGCCGCGAATATCACCTGCGCTACGGGCTCACACTCGAGCGGCTCGCCAAGCACGCGCCCGGCGCGCTGATCATGCATCCCGGGCCGATGAACCGCGGCGTCGAGATCGACTCGGCGGTTGCCGATCACGTCGAGCAGTCGGCTATTACCGAGCAGGTGCAGATGGGTGTCGCGGTGCGCATGGCCTGTCTCGACGTGCTGACGCGGCGCGCGCGCGGCGTGGAGGGCTGGGCATGAACCGCGCGATCCTGTTCACCGACGCGCGGCTGGTCTGCCCGGAGCGCGGCGAGCGCGAGGGCGAGCTACTGGTTGTCGACGGCGTGATCGCGGACGGCCCCGCCCCCGCCGACGCGCTGCGGGTCGACTGCCGCGGCAGGGTGCTCGCTCCCGCCCTGATCGACATCGGCGTGGCGCGGATCGACCGCGCCGCCGCGCGCGCCGGCGGGATCGTCCGGGTCGCGCCGATGCCCGATCAGGTGCCGGTGCTCGACGAGCCCGGCGCAGTGCAGCGGCTGGCACTGATCGGCCGGCCCGACCTGTGGATCCACCCCATCGCGGCGGCGACGCGCGGGCTCGCCGGCGCCGACCTGGCCGAGATGGCGATCTGCCTCTCCGCCGGCGCGCGCGCGGTCGGCACCGGCCGCGGCTGGATCGCCGACTCCGGCGTGATGCACCGCGTGCTGAGCTACGCGCGCGACCTCGACGTGACTGTGATCACGCATGCCGAGGACGGCGGGCTGACGCGCGGCGCGGTCGCGAGCGAAGGCGAGACCGCGTCGCGGCTCGGCCTGCCCGCCGCTCCCGCCGTGGCAGAGGCGCTGGCGATCGCGCGCGACCTGATGCTGGCGGAAGAGACCGGCGCGCGGCTCCACCTCCGCGCGGTCACCACCGCGGCGGGGTTCGCGCTGGTGCGGGCGGCCAAGGCGCGCGGCGTGCGCGTGACGTGCGGGATCACCCCGGCGCATCTGCTACTCTCCGACAATGCGATGAGCGACTTTCGCACCTTCGCGCATCTATCGCCTCCGCTGCGGAGCGAGACCGACCGCCACGCCGCGCTCGCCGCGCTGGTCGACGGGACGATCGACCTGCTGTGCTCGGGCCACGATCCGCGCGGACCCGAGGAGAAGCGCCTCCCCTTCGCCGACGCCAGCCCCGGCGCGGCCGACGCCGCGGCCTTGCTCGCGCTCGCGCTCGGACTGGCACGCGACGGGCGCGTGTCGCTGCCGCGGCTGTTCGCGTTGCTCGCGCGCGCCCCCGCCGCGCTGCTCGGCCTCGACACGGGCGCGCTGCTGCCAGGCCTGCCGGGCGACGTCATCCTCCTCGACCCCGACGCGCCGTGGCGCATCGATGCGGACACGCTGCCGGGCAAGGCCGGCAACACGCCCTTCGACGGGCTGCCGGTGCAGGGCAAGCTGCTGCGCATGTGGAAAGGCGGGCGCGAACTGGTCTGAGTGGCTTGCGCTCGACCGGAAGGGGTTCGTTCCGTCCCGACGAAGCTCACCAAATCAGACGCTTAATTCTGTCACGCCGGCGCTACGAGGGAACCGGCATGGCTCTCGCGCGGTTCGTCCCGCATGGAGCTACATAGCAGCTGGGCGGAGGCGATGCGCGCGCGCGACTATGCCGCCGCCTGGGCGCTCGAACGCCAGGTCATCGCCGCACGCGATCCCGCGACGCGCGATGACCCCAGCCTACCCTATC
Organism: Sphingomonas sp. BK069; assembly: GCF_014193405.1. Taxonomy (NCBI): domain Bacteria; kingdom Pseudomonadati; phylum Pseudomonadota; class Alphaproteobacteria; order Sphingomonadales; family Sphingomonadaceae; genus Sphingomonas; species Sphingomonas sp. BK069. The sequence goes on from NZ_JACHZH010000001.1 coordinate 901,619, forward strand.
ACGAGCGCTGGGTGTGGAACGGCCGCCCCGTCGAGGGCGTCGACGTGCTGGTGCGCTGCTACCACGGCCTCGGCGACACGCTCCAGTTCGCGCGCTACCTACCCGCGCTCGCACACCGCGCCAGGAGCGTGACGGTCGAGGCGCCGGCACGGCTGCACCCCTTGCTCGCGGGGATCGCCGAGGTGAGCCTCCATGGCTTCGACCCAGCGCATCCACTCAAGCCGCGCGCCTGCGATATCGAGATCACCGAGCTGCCCGGCGCGCTGGAGCTGGCGCCGGACGATGTTCCGGCTTCCTACCTCCGCGTCGCCCCCGCGCCGATCCCGGCGCTAAGCGTCGGACTATGTCACCAGGCGGGAGACTGGGACCCTGACCGCTCCTTACCCGAGGCGCTGCTCGCCCCCGTCGCCGAACGGTACCGCTGCCTCTCCCTCGTTGCCGCGCCCTCGATGCTGCCGGTGATCAATCCCGACGGCTGTCCCTTCGATCTCGCCGCCACCGCCGCGCTGGTCGCCGGTTGCGCCGCGGTGATAACAGTCGACACGATGGTGGCGCATCTCGCCGGCGCGCTCGGGCGCCCGACCTGGCTGTTGCTCAAACATCGGCCGGACTGGCGCTGGGACCCGACCCGCCACGACAGCGACTGGTACCCGACGCTGCGCCTCCACGCGCAACCGCGCGTCGGTGACTGGACGCCGGTGCTAGCCGGAGTGGCTAGCGAGCTCGACGCTTTCTTCGACGATCAGGGAGAGACGATCCATGGCCAGCCTGCCCAGCCCGTCGGTGCCCGTCTCCTGGGGTGAGCTGCTCGACAAGATCACCATCCTCGAGATCAAGCGCGAGCGGATCGCGCGCGCCGAGGCGCGGGCCAACGTCGCCCGCGAGCATGAGGCGCTGAGCGACATCGGCGCCGGCGTTATCGGGCAGCAGGCGATCGCGCCGCTGTTCGGCCAACTCAAATCGATCAACCGCGAGTTGTGGGAGATCGAGGACGCGATCCGGCAGGAGGAGGCTGCGGCGTCGTTCGGCACCGACTTCATCCAGCTCGCGCGCTCAGTGTATTTCAAGAACGACGAGCGCGCGCGGCTGAAGCGCGCGATCAACCTGGCGCTCGAGTCCGAGCTGATCGAGGAGAAGAGCTACGCGGCGATGAACTGACCGCCGCCACAACGGCAGCGGTCTAGCCGCCGGGCGTGACGCCCCCGAGGTCCTCGCCTCGGAAGCGTCACCGGACCGATCAGAACTTGATCGTCGTGGCGACCGCGATGTTACGACCGAGCGAGTCGTAGCGCTGCGGGATGGTGTTGCTGCGCGCGAGGCTGATGTTGTACGAGTCCGGCACGATTGGCGCTGCCTTGTCGAGCAGGTTATTCGCGATCAACCGCAGCGAGAACTGCTTCGACACCGCGAAGTTGAGCGCGAGGTCGTAATAGTCGGCCGGGTCGACGCGATAATAGTTCGTCAGCGCGCGCTCGGGCGTGCCGCCGATCGCCTCGTCACCCGAGTTGTTGGCGTTGGTCAGCGAGCCGACGTGGCGCCAGTTGAGCGAGGCGCCGAACTTCTGGTCAGGCGTGGTATAGGTGCCGCGCAGCCCGTGGCTCCACTTCGGGATCAGCTGGCCGCAGCCGTTGCCGTAATAGCCGGCGCAGTTGCGCTCGGGCTGGAGCGGCGAGTCCTGTCCACCCGCGTTCGTCGTCAGCGAGCCGTTGAACGACATGTCGAAGCGGCCGACCGACTCGAGGTTGAGCGTGTACTGCGCCTGGAAATCCCAGCCGCGCGCGATCGAGGTGTAATAGTTGGTCGTACCCTGGCGGATGAAACCGGTGCTCGACCCCGCCGCCGAGAACAGCGTGCCGTTGGCGTTGCGAACGATGCCCTGACAGAAGAACTGGTCGCCGCCCGAGCGCAGGCAGCCGTCAGTGTAATAGCTATAGTCGTTGTAGCCGAGCGAGTCGTTGATCTTGATGCGATAACGATCGACCGAGAAGACGAAGCCGCGCAGGAAGCGGGGCTTCACCACTAGGCCATAGGTCTGCGTGTAGGCGGTCTCCGGATCGGCGGTGAAGCCGCCCGAGCGCACCGAGCAGGCAGCGGTGCCGTTAGGCGTGGTGCCGTTGCTGCACAGCAGAGTCTGGCTGCCGTAGAGCGCGTCGGACAAGCCGGTGGCGCGGCACACCTCGCGCGAGGCAACGGGTGCGCCATAGCTGACGCCGTTGGCGCCGTTGATCACGGTCGGCGCGCAGAAGTCGTTGAACGTGCCCGAGCCACCCGCGGCGAACTCGATGTTGGTGGCTTGGCGGATCTCCACCACGGTCGGCGCGCGCTGCGCCTTGTTGAACGAGGCGCGGAAGGTCAGGTCGCTGATCGGGGCGTAGATCCCCTCCACCTTCCAGGTAGTGAAAGTGCTCGGGTTGCTGCTGTACTTCGAGACGCGGAAGCCGCCGTTGAGCTGCACCAGCTCGGCGAACGGCTTGTGCTCGACCAGCGGCGCCTGGACCTCGATGTTCGACTCCCACACGTCCTGGCTGAGATACGTGTCGTTGCCGCCCAGCACGCCGCGGTAGGACGCGTCGGCAACCGACTTAAGCGTATCCTTGCGATACTCGGTGCCGAGCGCGATCGCGAGGCCCTGCTCGGCGAACGGCGAGGTGATGCCGTATTTGCCCAGGTCGCCGGTCATGTTGGCCTGAACGTCGTACAGGGTGCCCGTGGTCGCCGAGGTGCCCGTGCCGAACAGATAGTTGATCAGCGCGGGGTCGCTGTTGCCCGCGCTGAAGATGTCGAACGGCACGCAGCCGGCCGCGCCGCTCGCGCAGGTAGGCGACGCCGCGGTGCCGCCGACGTTGACCGCATCCTGGAGACGACCGGGGATTCCGAAGCTCGGTGTATAGTCCTGATGGTTGCGCGCGTAGACGCCACCGATGTCATAGGTCCAGGCATCGCCCACCTTGCCGCGCACGCCGCCGGTCAGCCGGACGCCGGTGTTGATGTACGTATCGGGCCGGTCGCTGCCCTCGCCGAGGCGATAGCGCAGGTCGATCGGCACGCTCGCCACGCCCGCCGCGCAGCCGATCGCACCGGCCTGCGCCGCGGACAGATACGGGTTGCCGCAGCTGACGTTGACGGTGCCGCTCGCGATCGTCGGATAGTTGTTATAGGACTTGTCGCGGAACCAGATGCCCGAGGTGTAGAGCTCGGCGTCGGGCCCGAGGTCGAGGCTGGCGAAGCCGCCCGCGTTCACCCGCTCCGACGGCCGCTGGTAAGCATAGCCGCTAAAATAGTTGGAGGCGTTGCCCGCGCCCGCCGCGAAGGGGACGAAATTGCGCGTGCCGTCAGGATTGTTGACATATTGCGCGCCGGCGTTGGCGCCCGCACGCGGCGTGATCAGGCCGCTGGTCGAGCTGCTCGGGGTTAGCCCGCACGACAGCGGGCCATTGGCCTGGAGCTGGGTCAGGTAGCAGCCCGCGTTCGAGCGGTCGGTGAGCCCGACCTCCTCGGTCTTGCGGTAGTTGACGAAGCCGCTCAGCCGCAGCGCGCCGTCGAACAGCTTCTTGCCCGCGGTCAGCGTCACGTCGGCGCGGCCGCCGTCGTTGGTCCAGCCGCGCGGGCTGCTGAAGCCGGCCGCGCGCGCCAGCGGCGACACGATCGTGTCCTTGTTGTTGTGATTGTAGAAATTGTAGTTGGCGTCGAGCTGCAGCCCCTCGAAGTCCTTCTTGAGGACGAAGTTGACCACGCCCGCGACCGCGTCGGAGCCGTACACCGAGGAGGCGCCGCCGGTCAGCACGTCGACGCGCTCGAGCAGCGATGGCGGGATGATGCCGACGTCCTGCCCGTTCTGCGTGCCGAGCCGCTTGCCGTCGATCAGCACCAGGGTGCGCTCGAAGCCGAGGCTGCGCAGCTTGATGCGCTGGCGGCCGTCCGAGTCGTTGTAGGTCTGCTGGCTGTCGGGCGCGATCTGCGGCAGACGGTTGAGCACGTCCTCGACGTTGACCGGCGCCTGCGCGCGGATGTCCTGCGTGGTCACCGAGGTGATCGGCGCGGCGGAGGTGACGTTGGGGCGCTGGATGCGCGTGCCGGTGACGACCACGTCGCCGGTCGAGGCGGCCGCGGGCGCCTGGTTGCCCTGCTCGCCCGCGATCGCCTCGGCGCGCTCCGGAGTCGCCTGCCCCGTCGCCTGGGTCGAGTCGGGGGGTGCGTCCGCCTGCTGTGCGAGCGCCGGCGTCGCTGCGAGGAGGGCCGCGGCGAGCGCCGCGAGGGAGACATGGTGCTGCGACGTCATCGGCGAACCCTCTAATTTGTTTTTATTGGTAAAGGTAACTTTTGCCCCTGTTTCATCAATCTGCCATGAAGGTCAATACCTGACAGGACCACTGACGTGACCAATCACGCGAGCGGTTGCGTGGCGGCGTCGATCCGTGCTTGTCGTAAGCCGGGCCGCGTCGCGGCGACACGGAGGGGAGCGGATGACGACGAGACGATCCTTGCTGGCGACGCTCGCCGCGGCCGGCGGCGCGCTGCCGCTGGCCCGCGGCGCCGTCGCGGCCGCGGCGCCGGCGCATGACGTGCGCGTGCTCTCTACCTGGGACTTCGGCGCCGCCGCCAACGACGCAGCCTTCGCCCGGCTGCGCTCGGGTGGCTCGCTGCTCGACGCGGTCGAGGCGGGCGCTCGCGTGCCCGAGGCGGATCCGGAGAACCACTCGGTCGGCTACGGCGGCTACCCCGACCGTGACGGTCATGTCACGCTCGACGCCGTGATCATGGACGACGCGGGCGCGGTCGGCGCGGTCGCCGCACTGGAGGATACGGTCCACGCCATCTCGGTCGCGCGGCGGGTGATGGAGAGGACGCCGCACACCTTCCTGGTCGGCGAGGGCGCCACCCGCTTCGCGCGCGAGCAGGGCTTCGAGAAGGTCGATTTGCTCACGCCGCCGGCGGAGCAGGCGTGGCGCGAATGGCTCAGGACCGCGAAGTACCAGCCCGTCGCCAACAGCGAGACCAGCACCTACGGCACCGCCGCGCCGCATCGCACGCCCGGCGGCGCGCTCGACCATGACACGATTGGGCTGCTCGCGCGCACTGCGGACGGGCGCATGGCGGGCGCCTGCACCACCTCGGGCATGGCCTTCAAGATCCGCGGCCGCGTCGGCGACTCGCCCCAGGTCGGTGCCGGCCTCTACGTCGAGCGCGGCGTCGGCGGCGCCACCTCGACCGGGGTCGGCGAGGAAGTGACTCGCGTCGCGGGCAGCGCGCGCGTGGTCGCCTCGATGCGCGCCGGTCGCTCAGCGCAGGCGGCGTGCGAGGAGGTGGTGCGCCACATCGCCGCGCTCCGCGGCGACGCGATCAAGGGCATGCAGGTCGGCTTCCTCGCGCTCGACACGAAGGGCGCGGTCGGCGCCTTCTGCCTGCTGCCCGGCTTCACCTATGCGGTGACTGACGCGCGCGGGACGACCACCGTCCACCCCGCCCCCTCGCTGTACCGCGCATGAGGCGATTGCTCGAGGTCTGCGTCGAGGACACCCACGGCATCGCCGCGGCGGTGAACGGTGGCGCGGATCGGATCGAGCTGTGCGCCGCGCTCGACGTCGGCGGCCTGACCCCCTCGCCCTCGCTGATCCGCGCCGCCGCGAGCGCACCGATCCCGGTCCATCTGCTCGTGCGGCCGCGCGCGGGCGACTTCGTCTATGACGCGGGCGAGCGGCGGCTGGTGGAGGAGGACATTGGGGCCGCAGCGGACGCGGGACTCGCCGGCGTGGTGATCGGTGCCAACGCGCGCGACGGCAGGCTCGACACCGACTGCCTCGCGCGCTGGGTGGAGGTGGCGCGCGACCGCACCCTTTCGTTGACGTTGCACCGTGCTTTCGACCTCACCCCCGACCCGCTCGAAGCGCTCGAGCAGGCGGTGGCGCTCGGCTTCGACCGGATCCTCACCTCGGGGGGCGCACCGCGCGCGATCGACGCGACTGACACGCTGACAGCGCTGGTCGCCGCGGCCGACGACCGCATCACCGTGCTCGTCGGCAGCGGCGTCTCGCCCGCGACGCTACCGGCCCTGCTCGCCACCGGCGCGCGCGAGGTTCACGCCTCGTGCCGTGTCGCACGCGCGGGCACCGGCGACGCCACGCTGCGCCGCTTCGGCTTCGTCGCCGCGACGAGCTACGCGACCGATCAGGTCACCGTGGCTGGCCTCGCCGCGATGCTGCGCGACGAGGCCGCTTGAACAATACCAATTTATAACTTAACCCTCTGGAAACGCCGTTGCGGTCCCGCACGGCAGGGGAGCCCAGCATGATCGCGACGACCGACCAGCCACCGGCCAAGGACGCGACCGCCACGCTGATGCACGCCGAGGCGGCCGAGGCGGGCGCCGCGGTGGCGCGGCTGCTCGAGGCCAATCGCGCGACGCTCGCCGCGCTCGGCGAGCGGCTCCGCGCCGCCCCGCCTGCGGTGGTCGTCACCTGCGCGCGCGGCTCGTCGGATCACGCCGCGACCTACGGCAAATATCTAATCGAAACGTTCGTCGGCGTCCCCGTTGCCTCCGCCGCCCCCTCGGTCGCCTCGGTCTATGCCGCCGACGTCGCTCCCTCGGGCGGGCTCTGCATCGCCATCTCGCAGAGCGGGCGCAGCCCCGACCTGCTCGCCAGCGTCGCCGCGCAGAAGGCAGCCGGCGCACACGTCGTCGCTTTGGTCAACGACACCACATCGCCGCTCGCCGAAACCGCCGACACGCTGGTGCCGCTGATGGCCGGACCGGAGCGCTCGGTCGCCGCGACCAAGTCGTACATCGCGGCGCTCGCTGCGCTGGCGCTGCTCACCGCCGAGTGGAGCCAGGACGCGGCGCTGACCGATGCCCTCGATCGGTTGCCGGAGCGGCTCGGCGCCGCTTGGGCGCTCGACTGGAGCGGCGTGGTGGACCTACTGCGCGACGCCAGCAACCTGTTCGTCATCGGACGCGGCCTCGGCTTCGGCATCGCGCAGGAGGCGGCCTTGAAGCTGAAGGAGACCTGCGCGCTCCACGCCGAGGCGTTCAGCAGCGCCGAGGTGCGCCACGGCCCGATGGCGATCGTCGGCGCCGGCTTCCCGCTGATCGCCTTCGCCACCTCGGACCAGGCCGGCGACGGCGTGCGCGAGGCCGCGGCCGAGTTCGCGCAGCGCGACGCGCGGGTCGCGCTCGCCGACGCCGCGCAGGACGGTGCGGGCAGCCCCGCGGCGCTGCGCGACCATCCCGCGCTCGAGCCGGTGCTGATGATCCAGAGCTTCTACCGCATGGCGAACGCGCTCTCGGTCGCGCGCGGGCTCGATCCCGACTCGCCGCGCCATCTCAGCAAGGTCACCAAGACGCTATGACGACGCACAGCTTCCGCAACGGGCAGGTCGCGACGCGCGACGGCGTGCTCGACGCGGCGACGATCGAGGTCGCCGCCGACGGCACGATCGCGGCGTTGCGCGCCGGTGCCGAGCGCGAGGCGGTCGACCTCGGCGGCGGCTGGGTCATGCCCGGCTTCATCGACACGCAGGTCAACGGCGGCGGCGGCGTGCTCTTCAACGACACGCCGACGGTCGAGGGCATCGCGGCGATCGGCGCGGCGCATGCGCCGTACGGCACCACCGGCTTCATGCCGACGCTGATCAGCGACCGCCCCGCGGTGATCGCGCGCGGGCTCGACGCCACCGACGCGGCGATCGCGGCGGGTGTCCCGGGCGTGCTCGGCACGCACGTCGAGGGGCCGGTGCTCAGCCTCGCGCGCAAAGGCATCCACGATCCCGCGCGCTTCCAGCCGCTCGACGACGAATTGATGGCGCTGCTGCTTCAACCCCGCCGCGGCGTGGTGATGGTGACGCTGGCGCCGGAGCGCGTGACCGCCGAGCAGATCGCGACGCTGGCGCGCGCCGGCGTGCGCGTCTGCCTCGGCCACACCGACGCCGACTACGCCACTGCCACCGCCGCCTTCGCCGCGGGCGCGACCGGCGTGACCCATCTGTTCAACGCGATGTCGCCGCTGGTGCACCGCGCCCCCGGCGTGGTCGGCGCCTCGCTCGACGACCAGCATGCGTGGTGCGGGATCATCGTCGACGGCTTCCACGTCGACGACGCGGCGCTGCGCATTGCGCTGCGCGCGCGTCCGGTCGACCGCTTCATGCTGGTGTCCGACGCGATGCCCTGCGTGGGAGCGGTGCGGAAGGACTTCGTGCTCCAGGGCAAGCCGATCCACGTCGAGGACGGGCGCTGCGTCGGCGCCGACGGCACATTGGCCGGCTCGGACCTCGACATGGCGGGCGCAGTGCGCAACGCGGTGCGACGGCTCGGCCTCGCGCCCGAGGTTGCGGCAGCGCTGGCGGCGACCAGCCCCGCCGCCTTCCTCGGCCTGGAGGCGGAGCGCGGCGCGCTCGCCGTTGGGCTGCGCGCTGACTGGGTGCGGCTCGACGCCGATCTTCAGCCGCTCGGCACCTGGGTCGGCGGCGAGGAGCGGGTCGTGCTGCCGCAGCAGGCGCACGGCGAGCCCGTCACCTGATTTCTCCCCTTCCCCCGTCCGGAGCATCCATGGCCACCATCTCGCTGACCGCACCATTGGAGGGCTGGGTCAGCCCGCTCGACGAGGTCGTCGACGCGGTCTTCGCGGAGCGGATGCTGGGAGACGGGCTGGCGATCGACCCCACCGGGAACGTGCTCGTCGCGCCGTGCGACGCGCGCGTGCTGGTAGTGCAGCCGAGCGGCCATGCGATCACGCTGGAGACGCCCGAGGGCGCGCAATTGCTGATCCATCTGGGGATCGATACGGTTGCGCTCGACGGTCGCGGGTTCGAGCCTCTGGTCGCGGCGGGCGCGACGGTGACACGCGGCCAGCCGTTGATCCGCTTCGATCTCGACCTGATCGTGCGCGAGGCGCAGGCGGCGATCACACCGGTGATCGTCACCAACGGCGAGCGCTTCACCATCGTTGGGCGTGCCGAGGCCGGGGCGGTAGCGATCGGCGCGCCGCTGCTGACGCTCGTGGCGCGCGAGGCGGTCGCCGCGGAGGAAGCGGCTGACGGCGCGCGCGCGTCGCAGACGATCGTCGTTCCGCTGCCGCACGGCATCCACGCGCGCCCCGCTGCACGGATCGCCGCCGAGGCGCGTCGCCACCGTGCCGCAGTGACGCTGTCGCGCGGTGCGGTCACCGCCAATGCGGCGAGCCCGGTGGACCTGCTCGCACTGACCGTGGCGCATGGCGATACGGTGACGATCGCCGCGACCGGCGCCGAAGCCGAGGCCGAGGCGGCGGTGAGCGCGGTGGCGGCGCTGATCCTCCACGGGATCGAAGAGGAACCCGCCGCGGCGGCGCAGGTCGCGCGCCCGGTCGCGCCGATCGACGTACCGGCGGGCGCGCTTCCCGGAGTGACCGCCGCGCCGGGGCTGGCGATCGGCACCGCGATGCGCTGGCGGCTGGCCGATCTGGCGGTGGTCGCGGCCGGACAGGGTGTCAGCGCCGAACAGGAGGCGTTCGAGTCCGCTCGCGGCGCGCTGCTTGCCGACCTCACCGACCGTGCGGAGGCCGCTGCGGGCAGCGCGCGCGCGATCCTCGAAGCGCACGCCGCGATCCTCGACGATCCCAAGCTGATCGCGATGACGCTGATGGCGATCACGCGCGGCAGCAGCGCGGCGCATGCGTGGCGCGGCGCGATCCGCCCGCAGGTGGAGGCGCTGCAGGCAGGCGGCGACGCGCGGCTCGCCGAGCGCGCCGCCGACATGCTCGACCTCGAACGCCAGCTCATCACGCGGCTGATAGGCGCCGAGGAGGAGACGATCGCGCTGCCCGAGGGTGCGATCCTGCTCGCCGAGGACCTGTTGCCGTCGCAGTTCATGGCGCTCGACCTCGATCGGGTCGCCGGACTGGCGATCGAACGGGGTGGACCGACGTCGCACGTCTCGATCCTTGCCGCCTCGCGCGGGCTGCCCGCGCTGGTCGCGCTGGGGACGGGGCTAAACGCGGTGCGCGACGGCGTGCAGGTGGTGCTCGACGCGGGCGCCGGTTGGTTCCACCCCACGCCGTCGCCCGAGTTGGTCGCCGCGGCCGAGGCACGCCTTGCCGTGGTCGCACAGCGCCGCGCCGCCGCGCGCGCACGCGCCGCCGAGGAGTGCCGCACCGCCGACGGCACGCGAATCGAGGTGGTCGCCAATTGCGGGTCGGCCGAGGACGCGCGCGTCGCCGCCGCCAACGGTGCCGAGGGCTGCGGCCTGCTGCGCACCGAGTTGCTGTTCCTCGACCGCGCCACCGCCCCCGACGTCGCCGAGCAGACCGCGGCCTATCAGGCGGTCGCCGACGCGCTGGCGGGCAGGCCGGTGATCGTCCGCCTGCTCGACATCGGCGGCGACAAGCCCGCGCCCTATCTGCCGATCGGCCCGGAGGAGAATCCGGCGCTCGGCCTGCGCGGCATCCGCGTCGGGCTGGCGCATCCCGACATCCTCGACGACCAGCTGCGCGCGATCCTCGCCGTCCGGCCTGCCGGCCAATGCCGCGTCATGGTGCCGATGGTGGTGGGACTCGACGAGCTGCGCCAGGTGCGCGCGGCGCTCGACCGCGTCGGCGGCGGCGACGGGGTCGAGCTCGGCATCATGGTCGAGACTCCCGCTGCCGCAGTGACCGCGGCACAGCTCGCGCGCGAGGCCGATTTCCTCTCGATCGGCACCAACGATCTCACCCAATATGCGCTGGCGATGGATCGCGGCAACGCCGCCGTCGCTGGGGCGCTCGACGGGCTCCATCCCGCGGTGCTGCGCCTGATCGAGCAGACCGTCGCGGGCGGGGCGCGTCACGCGCGCTGGACCGGCGTGTGCGGCGGGCTCGCCTCCGACCCGCTCGCGGTACCGATCCTGGTCGGGCTCGGCGTCACCGAGCTGTCGGTCGCGCCCGCCGCGGTCGCCGACATCAAGGCGCTGGTGCGCGACCTCGACATGATCCGCGCGCGCGACCACGCCCGCGCCGCGCTCGACTGCGCGGGGGCCGCCGAGGTCCGCCAGCTCGCACGGGAGTTCGCACGATGAAGTCGATCCTGGGAACGCTCCAGCCGCTCGGCCGCGCGCTGATGCTGCCGATCGCGGTGCTGCCGATCGCCGGCCTGCTGCTGCGGCTCGGCCAGCCCGACCTGCTGAACATCGCGTTCGTCAGCGCGGCGGGCGACGCGATCTTCAACCACCTCGGGCTGCTGTTCGCGATCGGCGTCTCCACCGGCTTCGCGCGCGACGGCAACGGCGCCGCCTGCCTCGCCGGCATGGTGTGCTTCCTCGTCGCCACGGAGGCGAGCAAGGTGCTGCTGACCGTGCCGCCCGAAGCCACGGCCGGGCTGACGGGCGCGAGCGTCGACCTCGCGGTCGCGGCGTGGAAGGCCAAGGCGATCGCGCGGCTCGACGTGCCGATCGGGATCATCTCCGGCCTCGTCGGGGGCGGCTTCTACAATCGCTTCTCGACCGTGAAGCTGCCCGAGTATCTCGCCTTCTTCGGTGGGCGCCGATTCGTGCCGATCGTCAGCGGGGTGGCCGGGCTGGTGCTGGCGGTCGCGGTCGGGCTCGGCTTTGCGGGGATTAGCAGCGGGATCGACCAGCTGAGCTACGCGATCACGGGCGCGGGCAGCGTCGGGCTGTTCCTGTTCGGGCTGCTCAACCGATTGCTGCTCGTCACGGGTCTGCACCATCTGATCAACAACATCGCCTGGTTCGTCATGGGCGACTATCACGGCGCCAACGGTGACCTGCGGCGCTTCTTCGCGGGCGACCCGAGCGCCGGGGCGTTCATGGCGGGCTTCTTCCCGATCATGATGTTCGGCCTGCCCGCCGCCTGCCTTGCGATGTACCACGCCGCACCGCGCGGCCGGCGCAAGGAAGTGGGCGGCATGCTGTTCAGCCTCGCGCTGACCTCGGCGCTGACGGGCGTGACCGAGCCAATCGAGTTCAGCTTCATGTTCCTCGCGCCCGTCCTGTACGCGGTGCACGCGGTGCTGACCGGCCTGTCGATGTCGCTGATGGCGGGATTGGGCGTGAAGCTCGGTTTCGGTTTCTCTGCCGGGCTGCTCGACTACGTGCTCAACTTCTCCAAGGCGACGCGGCCCTTGCTGCTGCTGCCGGTCGGCGCGGTCTATGCCGTGCTCTATTACGGGCTGTTCCGCTTCTTCATCGCCAGGCTCAACCTCAAGACGCCGGGGCGCGACGACGCGCCCGCCGCGACCGCGGCACCGGTCGCGGCGGGAGAGCGCGGCGCGGCGTTCGCGCGCGCGCTCGGCGGGGGCGCCAACCTCACCAACGTCGGCGCCTGCACCACCCGGCTGCGGCTCGGCGTGCGCGACCAGGCGGCGGTGGACGAGACCGCGCTCAAGGCGCTCGGCGCGCGCGGCGTGATCCGCCCCTCCCCGACCGCGCTTCAGGTGGTGCTCGGCCCGATCGCCGACAGCGTCGCGGTGGAGATCCGCGACGCGCTGGCGGCGGGCGGCAGCGTTGCCGTCGCGGCGGTCGAGGAGCCGGCGGCCGCCACCACTACGGTGATACTGGCGCCGGCGCTGCTCGCTGCTCTCGGTGGCGCCGGCAACGTGCGGGAAGCGAGCGTCCACGCCGGCCGGATACGGGTCGAACTGGGCGGCGGTGCGGTCAACGAGGCGGCGCTACGAGGCGCCGGCGTGCGGCAGGTGGCGCGGCCAAGCGAGGGCGTGATCCACCTGCTCGCTCGCGAGCCGGCAACGCTACTGAGTTAATCCTCTCGGATCGCGGAGGAAGATTGTTCATCCTCCCGTGCAAGGGAAGTGCCGGCTTTGGCTTGCCAACGGGCCCGCACTCCGCTGCCAGGGGAGGATCGCCTCGACCGCGGCTCAACCGGCCCTGCTCTTACCGCAACGCGGCGGATAGGTCGCTCTCCTCGTCGATGCGGAGCATGCGGATGTCGAGCAACGACGGCGCGAACCAGGCGCACAGCCGGCTGAGGTCCTGCACCGCGAGCACGCAGTCGACGGCCTTGGCGGCCTCGCTGACATAGAGGCTGGCGCCGTCTCGCTGCGCGAAGCCGTGATGGCGCAGGATGTCACTCACCTCGCGATAGGCGTCGCGCAGAGAGGGACTGGGATAGCGTCGCTCGAGGATGGTCGCGTCGAGGTCGAACACGATCGCGTACATGCATCCCCCTGAAACAACGAAGCCCGCGCCTATCCCTAGGCGCGGGCAACGGCTGCCGGGAGACCGGGCTGACCCGGTCCGGCGATCAGCGGCTCAGGCGAGTTCCCCCTCGAGCCACGACTTGATCCGGCCCTTGGGCTCGGCGCCGATCTTGGTGGCGGCCGGCGCACCGCCCTTGAACAGGATCATGGTCGGGATACCGCGCACGCCGTAGCGGCCCGGTGCGTCGGGATTGTCGTCGATGTTGAGCTTGGCGATGGTGACCTGCTCGCCCAACTCCTCGCTGATCTCCTCGAGCGATGGCCCGATCATCTTGCACGGCCCGCACCATTCCGCCCAGAAGTCGACCAGCACCGGCTTGTCCGCCTGGAGCACGTCGCTCTGGAAGCTGGCGTCGGTGATCGTCTTGGTGGCCATGATGTTTCTCCTTCGTAGCGCCTTAGCTAGGGCGCGGCGTGCCCGGGCTCAACCGTCCAGCCCCAAGCTTTGCTCCGGCCCCGCCAAGCGGCGCTTGACCGGGGCGAGCTGGTCCTCGGGCAACACGATCAGCCGCGCCGCTGCGGTGTAGAGCAGCGCCGCCTCGACGCGCGCGCCGGGCACGATCACCTCCAGCGCGGCGGCATAGGCGGCCATCTGGCGCAGGTGATAGTCGGGCACGACGGCGGCGCTCTCCGGGACGACGCGCGACGATTTGTAATCGATCACGCGCACCACGCCATCGCCGAGCAGCAGCCGGTCCACCGTGCCCGAGATCACGCGCCCCGACGGCAGCGTCGCGCTGATCGGCGCCTCGGCGAGCGAGTCCGGTCCGAACAGGGGGGCGAGCGCCGGGTCGTCGAGCACCGCGAGCACCGCCGCTACCATCGATGCCGGCTCGGCGACGCCGCGCTGGGCGAGCCACGCGGCCGCGGCCGCGGCGCGACGCTGGGGCGCGAGCGGGGGCAACCGCTCGAACAGGGCGTGGAGCAGCCGCCCACGCTCTGCTGCTGCGCTGGTGGCGGGTGTCGGCGGCGGGTCGGCGACCGAATCGTCGCCGATCGACGAGGGCGTGAGCGGGCGTGGCGGCTTAGCATCCTCGGGTGCGGCGCGGCGTGCCCAGTCCGGCAGCGCCGCGGCGGGCGCGCTCGCCGCCGTGGCGCGCCGGGCAACGACAGGGGCAGCCGGCGCGTGGCCGAGGAACGTCCGCTCGCTCCCCTCCTCCGTCGCCGGAACGCCGAGCGTATCGAGCGTGCGCGCCGTCGCGGCGTACCAGCTCGCCTCGGGCGGCACACCCTGCCACTTGGCGCTGAGCGAGCCGGCGATCACCAGCCGCTCTTCCGCCCGCGTCGCGGCGACGTAGAACAAGCGCCAGTGTTCCTCGCGCTCGCGCTGCTCGGCCGCGGCGAGCGCGGCGTCGATCGCGCCGGCGCGCTCGGTCGCGCGCGGGCGGAACACGGGGATCGCTGCTTCCAGGCCCTCCGGCGTCCAAGCCAGCACGGACCGCGGCGTCGCATTCGGGTCCGCCGTGGCGTCGGCGAGGATCACCAGCGGCGCCTGCAGCCCCTTTGCCCCGTGTGCGGTCATCACGCGGACCGCATCGAGCGGCGCGGCAGCGTCGCGCACGATCTCGACCTCGTCGCGCTCGAACCAGTCGAGGAAGCGCTGCAGCGAAGGCGTCGAGTCGAGCTCGAAGTCGAGGGCGGCGTTGAGCAGTTCCTCGATCGGATCGCGCGCCTCCTCGCCAAGCCGCCCCAGCAGCTTGCGCCGCCCATCAAGCGGGCCCGACAGCAGCTGCTCGAGGAAGCGATAGGGCGTGTCATAGTCGGCGCTGGCCAGCAGCGCAGCGACCGGTGCGACCGCGTCGCCGCAGGTCCGCTGGAGATGCCGCCACAGCCCGCCTTCGCGCGGCACCGCGCGCGCCATCAGCTCGTCCTGGCTCCAGCCGATCAACGGCGAGACGAGCAGGCTGGCGAGGCTGAGATCGTCCTCGGGCTGGAGCACGAAGCGGATCGCGGCGAGTAGGTCCTGCACCGCGAGCGGCGCGGACAGGCGCAGCCTGTCGACGCCCGCCACCGGCACGCCCTCGGCGTAGAGCCGCGCGACCAGCAGCTGGGCGAGCTCGCCGCGGCGCTTGACCAGGATCATCACGTCCTCGGGTCGCAGTCCGCGTCCCTTGCTGCCGAGCAGCAGCCCGCCGTCCTCTACCGGGCGCAGCCAGTCGCGCACCTGGCGCGCGATGTTCGAGGCGTTGCGGCGCACGGCGTCGTCGGCCCAGCCCTCCTCGCCGTCCTCCTCCGCCTCGCTCGTGCCTGCGGCGATCGCCGGCCACAAGGTCACCGCCCCCGGACCAGCGACGCGGCTGGCATGGACCGGAATTGTTTCGAGCGAACCGAGCGCGTCGGCGCCGAGCTGGCCGATCGCGGCGTCGACGAACTCGAGCACCGGCGCGGTCGAGCGGAAGGACTCGGTCAGCGACAAACGGTCGAACGGCAGGCCGCGCTCGTCGTCGGGCATGTCGTCGCTGCCCGCCACCTCACCTGCCTTGCGCTGGAAATGGCGCTCCGCGGCGAGGAAGGTGAACGGGTCGGTGCCCTGGAAGCCGAAGATCGCCTGCTTCAGGTCACCCACCGTGAACAGCGTCCGCACCGAGGGCGCGAAGACGCCGCGCCCGACGAAATATTCGTCCACCAGCGCGCGCACGATCGTCCATTGCGCCACGTTGGTGTCCTGCGCCTCGTCGACCAGCACGTGCTCGCTCTGCTGGTCGAGCTTGTAGCGGATCCACTCGCCGATGCCGTCCTGCTGGAGCAGCGCGACCGCGGCGCCGATCAGGTCGTCGAAGTCGACCGCGCCGGCGCGGCGCTTGGCGGCGGCATAGCCGCGCGCATACTCGCGGCCGACCTCGAGTGCGGCGCCGAGCAGGTCGGCGTAGGCGGCGCGGCTGCGCAGCAGCAGCAGCTCGCCGCACCAGCCGTGGAGGCGCAGCGCGTGGTCGGCGTAATCGGGATCGGCGGGGGCGCGCCCCTTGCCGAACGACTGCGGCTCGCCGTCCTTGCGCGCCCAGACGAGGTGGAGCGCGTCGAGCGTGGCGGCGCGCTCGGCCGGCGCGGCGGCCAGCCATGCGCCGATCGCCTCGGCGCGCTCCACGCCACTCTTGGTGCCCCAGCCGCGATTGAGCGCGGCGAGCGTGTCGAGCGCGGCGCGGTCGACGCGGTCGTCGCCGCACGCGTCATGGACGTGCGAGTCGAGGTCGCCGAGCGGCACGCCGAGCTGGCCGCGGACGAACGGCGCGATGCCGCTCGGCAGCGCCTCCAGCGCGGCGCCGGCGCGCGCGCAGGCGACCAGGAACTGTTCCGCGCCCTGCTCGCCGAGCCGCAGGCTGAGCCGGCCGATCGTCTCGACCGGCGCCGCACGTCCCTCGCGCTCGGCGTCGACCAGCAGATCCGACAGCGCCTGGCGCCGCAGCAGCGCCTCCTCGCGCGGCTCGAGCGGGCGGAAGCCCGGCACCAGCCCGGCCTCGATCGGGAACGCCGCCAGCAGCCCCTGGCAGAAACCATGGATGGTCTGGATCCGCAGCCCGCCGCCCGGCGCGTCGAGCACCTTGGCGAACAGCGTCCGCGCGCGCGCGATCAGCGCGGGCGTGGTGCGCTCGCCGAGCGCGAGCAGGTCGGCGGCGAGCTCGGTCTCGTCCATCCGCACCCACGCGGCGAGCTGCCGATTGATCCGCCCCGCCATCTCGGCCGCGCCCGCCTTGGTGAAGGTAAGGCACAGGATCGCGCCGGGCTCGACGTCGCGCAGCAGCAGCCGGAACACGCGGGCGGCGAGCACCTGGGTCTTGCCTGTCCCCGCCGAGGCCGAGAGCCACACATGCGCCTCGGGACGGCTGGCGCGGAGCTGCTCGCCACGCAAGGTAGGTAGCGGGCCGACCGCGCGCTCAGCCACGCGCCTGCTCGCGGCCGTACCATTCGTCGCGGCGCATCAGCTGGTCGTACTCGGCGTAGGGTGCGAACTCGGGGTGGAGCTTGGCGGTGAACGCCTCCTCGCCGGTGAGCCAGCGCGCCGCCGCCTGAGCGAAGCTCTCGCGCGCGGCGGCGACGAACTCGCCGGTCGGGATGCGACCGCCCCTGCCGGCGGGATCGGCAGGGGAGCTGACCGAGCCGAAGCCCTCGCCTTTCTTGGCGAGAGACCAGTATTCGAAGGCGGTCGCGGCGCCTTTGACGTCGGCGAAGCCACCCTGTTCGGCGATGGCACCGAGCAGCCCGAGCTGGAGGTTGAACCCGCCGCGCACCGCCGCGACCGAGGGCGCCTTGCCGGTCTTGTAGTCGATGATCCCCAGCCCGCCGTCGGGCATACGATCGATCCGGTCGAAGCGACCGTCGAGCGCGATGCCGGAGAGCTCGGCGCGGCCGCGCCCCTCCACGGCGAGCACCTCGCGCCCCTCCGCACGATCGGCCAGCGTGCGCGCCGCGATCCACTCGAACGCCGCGACCAGCCGCGGCTGCCAGAGCGCGCGCAGCAGCGGGTGCGCCGCGGGATCCTGGAGCAGGAGCCGCGCGCGCGGCAGCAGCGCGGCCGGATCGCAGCGATCGTCGCGCGCCCAGGCCTCGAGCACGGCATGGACCGCGGTGCCACGCCACGCCGCGCTCGGGTCGGCGTCGACCGGGTCGAGCGGCAGCAGCTTGAGGATGCGGCGCGCGTAGAAAGCGTAGGGATCGGCCTTCAGCCGGTCGACCTCCGTCACCGAGATCGCCCGCGGGCGTAGCGCCGCAGGCGGCAGCGGCGCGGGCCGCGCGGCGGGATGCGGCGCGCCGCCATGGTCGAGCGCGCGCGCCCAGTCGGCCAGCGCCGTCGTGCGCGGGAAGCGCTCGCCCGCCATGGCCTCCAGCCGCAACCAGAAGCGTGAGGCGAGCGCCGGCGAGCGCTGGTCCCGCCGCGCGCGCGTGAGCAGGGCGCGGGGGGCGCCGAGCGCCTGCGCGAAATCATGCGCGGCGGTGCCGATGCCGCGCTCCAGCCCGGGCAGACCCAGCTCGGCACGGACGCGCGGCGCGAGCCACGGGTCGGGCGCTGGTAGGCCGGGCCACACGCCTTCGTTGAGCCCCGACAGGATCATCAGGTCGGCGGACTGAAGGCGCGCCTCCATCAGCCCATAGATGGCCAGTCGCGGGTGGCGCTCGCGTGGCAACAGCCGGATCGCCGACTCATCCATCAACTGGCGCAGCATCGTCGCGAAGCCGGCCGGGGTCACCAGCGCCGGACCACGCGGCGCCTGCTCCTCCAGCGCGGCGATCAGGTCGGCCGCGGCACGCCCAGCGGGGCCGCGCCACGCTTCGTCGCCGGCGAGCCGCTGCGCGGCCTCGCGCAGCCCCGCGACGAGCGCCGCCAGGCCCGTCTCGCCGTCGCCGAACACGCGCGCGATCGGATCGAGCAGGACACGCGTCTCGCCCCACCACTCGGCCGCGCGCGAGCGGATCGCGCGCTCGCGCTCGTTGCCACCCGCGAGATGGCGGTCGATGCCGTCGAGCCCCGGCCCTGGCCGCGGCCCGCGGAGCGCGCGGTCGAGCCTGCGCACGCCGTCGAGCCACGCCCCACGCTCGGCACCCGCGCGGATCAGCGGGTGCTTGAGCAGGGTCAGCAGCGCCATCGGCGCGAAGCCCTGCGCCGCCGCCTCGACGATCGCGGCGAGCAAGGTGCCCGGCGGCAGGATCGTCAGCGGTCGCCCCGCACTGTCGTCCACCTGGATGTTCCAGCGACGACAGTGCGCGGCGACGCGACGCGCCAGCGCGCGATCGGGGGTGACGAGCGCGGCGGTGCGGCCTGGCTCCTCCACCGCCTCGCGCAGCTTGAGCGCGATCGCCTGCGCCTCCTCCGCCGGCGTGGCGAGTTCGACCGCCTCCACTCCCGCGAGCCGGCGGTCGGCAGCGTCGAGCCCGGTCCATTTGGCGGTGAAGGCGGCGGGAGCGAGCGCGTTGGCGATGGCACGGCCGCGCGCGGCGCCCGCGTCCT
Source organism: Sphingomonas sp. BK069 (assembly GCF_014193405.1). Taxonomy (NCBI): domain Bacteria; kingdom Pseudomonadati; phylum Pseudomonadota; class Alphaproteobacteria; order Sphingomonadales; family Sphingomonadaceae; genus Sphingomonas; species Sphingomonas sp. BK069. The sequence continues at coordinate 920,733 of NZ_JACHZH010000001.1, forward strand.
GCTCGCTGGCCGCGCCCCAGCGGGTGACCTCGCCGCGCGCAGCGCCGATCCGCTCCAGCAACAGCTTGAGGTGGAACTGCGGGTGAACCTCGATCGCGCGGCGGCGCAGCCCCGTGATCGCATCGGGCCGATGCGGGCCGAGCGCTTCCCACTCCTCCTCGGGAAGGTTCAGGTCGAGGTCGGCGAACACCACCGATCCCTCAGGCAGGCCAGCGACGACGCGGAGCAGCCGCGCCACCGCGGGCGCGGGATCGGTGATGCCGGCGGCGCAGACGAAACGCGCGGGCGGTTCGGCCCGCCACCGCGCCGCCTGACGGTCGAGCAGCTGCACCCGCCGCCACGCCGCGTCGATGCGGCCGAGCCGCTCGCGCTCCTGCGGCCAGCGATCGAGCAGCAGCCGGAACAGCCGGAGCGACGCTTCCCAATGGTCGGACAACCCCTCGCCGGGATCGATCGCGGCGAGTGTCTCGGGCGGCACCTCCTCGACGATCAGCTGGTCGAGCGTGCGCGCCAGCTCGCCCGCGAGCCGCACCGCCTCGGCCGCGTCGACCGCGCGCCCGCTCGCGGCGCGCTCCTCGCTGACTAGCCGGGCGAGGATCATGCGACGCTCGAGCGGGTCGATCGCGGGCGGCAGCGGCGGCACCGCGTCGGCCGGATCGAGCGCAGCCCCGACCGCCGCCTCCAGATCGTCGCCCCCGAGTGCCACGATCCGCGGCAGCAGCAGCGCGCCGCCGCTGGCGCGCACGAAGGCGTCGCTGATCGCGAGTCCGGCGCGATTGTTGGGTACCAGCACGACGCCGCGCGCGAGCGCCATGCGGTCCGCGCCGTAGCGGCGCAGCAGTCCGGCGACGAGCGCGTCGGCGAAGGAACGGTGCGCCGGGATGGAATAGAGCCGCAGGCCGCGCCGGCGGCCGGGCGAGTCAGACATCGGCGAGCAAGGCCTCGGTACGCGCGATCGCGCCCGGCACGTTGACCTCGGACCACAGGCCCTGATGGACGAAGCCATAGGCGCGCCCGGCCTCGATCGCGCGGTTCCAGAAGAGGTTGGTGGAGAACGGCCCCTCCGGCCAGTCGCGGATCAGCGACGGCGCCATGATCTGCACGCCGGTATAGACGAAGGGCGCGACGCGGCCGGGCTTGCGCCGTCCGGTCACGCGGCCGTCGGGAGCGAGGTGGAAGTCGCCCTGCCCGCCGTGGTTGTGGGCACGCGCGCACGGCACCATCAGCATCAGCGCGTCCATCGTCGCGCCGTCCCAGCGCGCGGCGAGCTGGCGGATCGCGTCGGTCGGCCCGTCGAGCCAGAAATTGTCGCTGTTGACGACGAGGAACGGCTTATCCCCGAGCAGCGCGCGCGCCTTCACCAGTCCGCCGCCGGTCTCCATCAGCCGCTCGCGCTCGTCCGACACGATCACCTCGATGCCGCGCACGCGGTGGCGCAGATGCGCTTCCAACGCGTCGGCGAGATAGTGAACGTTGACTACCGCGCGCTCCACCCCGGCCGCGCGCAACCGGTCGAAGACATGGTCGAGCAGCGCGCGTCCCGCCACCTCGACCAGCGGCTTGGGCCGCGTCGCGGTGAGCGGTCGCATGCGCTTACCGATCCCCGCCGCCATCACCATCGCGGTGCGCGGCACGCGTGCGCCGGGATCGGGGCGGATGTAGTGCGGGCGGGTCACGCGCGCGCGCCGGCGATCAGCATCGGGTCGCCACGCAGCTCGGGAGGCAGGTTGTCCGCGAACCAGCGCGCCACCGGGGCAAGCACCGGCTGGCCGAGGTCGCGCTCAAGATAACCCCACACGCGCGGGCACAGCGCCGGGTAGCGCGGCTTGCCGTCGCGCTGCCACAGTCGGGTGAAGATGCCGATGATCTTGGCGTTCCGCTGCGCGCCGAGCACGTGATAGGCGCGCAGGAAGGCGTCCCCCTCGCCCGTCGCGGCTCGGTAGCGTGCCAGCATCCGCTCCTCGAGCGATGGGTCGACGTCGCGACGCGCGTCCTGCAGCAGCGAGACGAGGTCATACGCCGGGTGCCCCGCGAGCGCGTCCTGGAAGTCGAGCAGGCCGAGCGAGCGCCCGGCACCGACGAGCATCAAATTCTCGGCGTGATAGTCGCGCAGCACGGTCACGGGCACCGCCGCCTCGGCGTGGCCGAGCACCTTGTCCCAGGCGGCGCGATATCCCTCGACGTCGACCGTGACGCCGATCGCGGGGCAATACCAGTCGGTGAGCAGCCCCGCCTCGCGCTGCAGCTCGGCGCGGTCGTAGGCGCGTACCGCGGCGGCAGGATGGCCGCGTAGGGCCACGAGCAGATCGATCGCGGCGGCGTAGAGCGGCACCGCGGCCTCCGGGTTGGCGTCGGCGGTCTCGCGCAGCCGCTCGTCGCCGAAATCCTCGAGCAGCACGAGCCCGCGCTCGAGATCGACCGCGTGAACCGCGGGCGCCGCGAAGCCGCGCTCGGCGAGCCAGCGCGCGACGTCGAGGAACGGGCGCGGGTCCTCTTGCGGCGGCGGCGCGTCCATCAGGATGCCGCGCCGCTCGCCCGCGACGACGCGGAAATAGCGCCGGAACGAGGCGTCGCCCGCGAGCGGGTCGATCCGCGCCTGGTGCCAGCCGTGGGTGTCGAGAAAGGCCGCGGCGTCCGCCGGCGGCGTCATCGGGGTCGCCATCGCGCTCCCCAAGCGGGCGGCGCCTTCCAAGTCAAGCGCCGCGCGCCGTCCGGCTCGGCGGCAAGGGTGAGTGCCAGCGCGTCGGGCCAGCGCCCCATCCCGGCGCGTTCGGGCCATTCGATCAGCAGCGCCGAATCGAGCCGCGCCTCGTCGAGGCCGAGTTCCTCCACCTCGATCGGATCGTCGAGCCGGTAGAGGTCGACGTGGAGCAGCGGCAGCGACACCTCGGGCGGCGCATAGGGCTGGACGATCGCGAAGGTCGGGCTCGGTGCTTCGTCGGCGAGCCCGAGCGCCGCCAGCACGCCGCGCGCCAGGCTGGTCTTGCCCGCGCCCAGTCCGCCCGACAGCGTCACCACATCACCGGCGCGCAGCAGCGGCGCGAGCGAGGCGCCGAGCGCCAGCGTGGCGGGGGCGTCGGCCAGCCGCAGCGAGCCGTGCGCGACACTCATCGCCGCGGCAGCTCCACCGTGATCAGCGTGCCCTCGCCAGGCTCGCTCACCAGCGTGATCGTCCCGCCGTGCGCCTCGACGAACTGCTTGGCGAGCGGCAGCCCCAGCCCGAGCGCGCGCTCGCTGCCGGCCGAGACGCCGCTCTGCGCGAAGCGGTCGAAGGCGCGCGCGGCGACCTCGGGCGACAGGCCCTCGCCGTCGTCGGAAACGATGATGCGCGCAGTCTTGGCGTTGCCGTCGACGTGGAGCAGCACGCGGCCTCCGCTGCGCGCAGAGCCGACCGCGTGACGCAGCAGGTGCTCGATCGCCTCGCGTATGCGCCGCGCGTCGCCGGTGAGCCGGCCCGCCGACCGCTGCACCTCGATCGCCAGCTCGACGTGGTGGCGCTTGGCCGCCGCGCGCAGCGCGTCCGCCGCGGCACGCGCGACCGCGCCGAGATCAACGTCGCTGCGCTCGAGCGGGCGCGCGCCGGTATCGGTGGAGGTCAGGTCGAGCACGTCGTCGATCAGGAGGCCGAGGCGATCGACCGAGTCGAGGATGGCGTCGAGATAAGCGGTCGCGTCGGCAGACAGTTCACCGGCATAGCCGCCGTGCAGCATCTCCGCGAAGCCGCTGATCGAGGTGAGCGGCGTGCGCAGCTCGTAGCTCATGTTGGCGACGAAGGCGGTCTTGACGCGGTCGGCCGCCTCCAACGCGTCGTTGCGATCGCGCAGCGCCTGCTCCATCGCGCGGCTGTCGGTGACGTCGAGCATCGTGAACAGCGCGTTGCCATCGGGCAGCGGCACCGCTGCGAACTCGAAGTTACGCCCGTCCGCCAGCGCAATATGCCCCGCGCGCTGCTGCCGCTCGACGGTGGCGACGCGCACCAGCTCGGCGATCGAGCGCGCGCGGCGCGGGTTGGAGAGCTTGGCCGCGACCTTCTCGGCGATGACGTCGACGCGGGGGTGGCCGGTGAGGAACTCCTCGTCGAGATCCCACAGCGCGCGGAAGCGATTGTTCCACAGCTGCAACCGTCCATCGGCGGCGAAGACGCCCAGCGCCTCGAACAGGTTGTCGAAGGTGGCGGTGCGGACGCGCAGCAGGGTGTCGCGCGCGCTGGCGAGCTGGACCTGTTCGGTGCGATCCTCGAAGATCAGCAGCAGCCCACCGTCGGGCAAAGGCTGCGCCACGACGCGCAGGTGCGTGCCGCCGGGCAGGTGCCAATTCTCCTCGATCGCGCCCTCGGCGTCGACGAACCAGCCGCGCCGTTCCGCCTTCCAGCCGGGGAAGTCGCGCACCTCGGGCACGCGATTGGCCTCGCGCATCCGCTCCAGCACGCGATCGAACTCGGGCCGGTCGGCGAGCCACTCCAGCCGCATCGCGAACATGCGGCGGAACGGCTGGTTGCAGAAGACCAGACTGCGGTCGCGCCCGAACTGCGCCACGCCGGCGGAGAGGCGGTCCAGCATCGCGCGCTGCGCGTCGGCGAAGCGGCGTTCGCGCGCGTGGCTCTGCTCCAGCTCCTCGATGTCGATCGCGTAGCCGGCGACTCCGCCGACCGGCAGCGGCACGTCGTGGATCCGCAGCGAGCGCCGCGCCCCGCCGATCGTGGCAGGCAGGACGCGCTGCTGCGGTCGGCCCTCCGCGAGCGCCACCTCCGCGCCGGCGCTGGGTCCACCCTGCCCCGAGCCGTCGACCAATTCGAGCCCGCGCCCGACCACGTCGGCGGCGTCGCTGCCCTCGACCGCGCTGACATAGGCCGAGTTGACGATCGCGATGTGCAGATCGGTGTCGCGATACCACATCGGCAGCGGTGCCGCCTCGACGAGCCCGGTGAGCGCATCGAAAGCGTCGGACAGCTCGGCATATTCGGCACGGAGCCGGCGCCGCTCGCCCTCACTGACGGTCGAGTCGTAGAACCACAGCAGCACCGCGCTGCCGCGCCGCTCGCCCTGCACCGTCAGCGTGCGCTGTCCGTCGCGCGCGTGCAGGCTGCGCGAGAAGCCGCGTGCCGAACGCTGGCACGCCGACAGCTCGCGCGCCATCGCCTCCGCGTCGGACGAGTCCATGCCCCACCCCGCCGCCTCAAGCTCCTGGAGGTAGGACGGCACGCCCGAGAGGCCGAGCCAGTCGGCGACGCGGCGCGCCATCTCGACGCGCCCGTCGGGATGGACCACCACCGGCTGCATCGGCGCCACCGCCAGCAACGACTCGAGCGCGTCACGCCCGCGGATCGCCCCCGCCGCGGCGGCACGCGCGCGCAGCCCGAGCGCGAGCAGCACCGCACCGGCGACCAGCAGCAGCGCCACGACGGTACCGACGATCACCGCGGTAGCGGGCGCGATCGTGATCATGGACGCTGCACCATGGCACGCAGGGACGGCATGTCCCGTGATTTAGCAAGCCCTTCGCGCGGGAAAAGCGCCTGGACGGGGAAAAACGAGCGTTGCGGGGCCGCCCGTTCCCCGATCAGAATAGCCGATCAAGCGCGATCCGCGCCCCCGCGTAGTAATAACGGCCGAGGAAAGAATATGAATACGGGCCATAGCCGGTCGGCTCCACGCCAGCGCCCGTCAGGTTGTTGGCGCCAAAGTAGAAGCTGAAATTCTTCTCGACCGCGATCGAGGCTTGGATGTCGTGCTCCCAGCGCTCGCGATAGTAGAGATACTCCGGCGCAGCGATATCCGGATTGGCGCTGACCTGATCGCGGGTGAAGCGCCGTACCTTGCTGGAATAGTTGATGCCGTAGTTGAGCGTCACCGCTCCCTTCGTCCACGTCAGGTCGAACGTGCCCGCGTATTTGGGCGCGGGCAGCGTCGGCAGCTCGAGCTGGTCCTCGCGTTCGGCGCCTGGTGTCGGTACGAAATCGAGCCGGTCGAGATAGTTGCCCACCAGCTTCAGGTTGAAGCGCCCGAGATCGCCGGCATTGAGACTATACGCGACCTGAAGATCCAGGCCCTGTGTGCGGAACGCAGCAACGTTCTCCGGCTGTAGCAGATAATCGTTCACGTAGCCAGTTACACCGCTGCGCGAGACGTTCGAGCAGTAGGGATTGTCGAGTGTCGGCTGATCGACGCACAGGTCGACGAGCTGCTGCGCGGTAGGCGAGTTCACTGCGTTGGTCAGGTTGATATTGTACCAGTCCGCCGTGATCGACAGACCCGGCAGGAAGCGCGGTAATAGCACAACCCCCGCGGTCCAAGTTTTGGCGGTCTCCTCGCGCAATTCCCTGTTGCCGCCCGTCCGACCCGGTAGGCTGGCGGTCGCGACGGGGTCATTCACCGGATTGAACGCGGTGATCTGCGCCGGCGACAGCCCCGCCGCGGTGAGCGCGGCCTGGCAGTTGGCAGCGCGGTACTGCGTGCCCTCCGGCAGGTTCTCCGGATCGCAGGGATCGTCGATGAACGAGAAGGCGCCGCTGACCGGCGCATAAAGCTCGCTGATATTGGGCGCGCGAACCGCCTCGGAATAGCCGCCGCGGAAGCGGATATCGCGTATCGGCGCCCAGATGCCGCTCACCTGCCACGTCGTGGTGTTGCCGACGGTGGAATAATCGGAGACACGCAGCGCAGCGTTGAACTCGAGCGTGTTGGCGAAAGGCAGGTCCTTGAGCAACGGCGCGCGGAGCTCGCCGAAGGCTTCCTTGACGTCGAAGCTGCCGCTCTGCGGCCCGACCTGGGAGAAATCGAGTAACTCGCCCTGCTCCACCCGGGGGTCGGGATCGAAGCGGCTGCTCTCCTTGCGATATTCGGCGCCCAGGGCGAAGCCGATCGGGCCGCCGGGAAGCTCGAAGAACTGGCCGAAATCACCGCTGATCGAACCAGACACCACGTGCTGCTGCACCCGGTAGAAGTTGATCATGTCGGCCTGCACGAAGCCGAGCGCCGCGGCGCTGGGCGAGCCCTCGCCCAGGATGTTGAGCGGCTGGCACCCGCTGCTCGCGCCGGGCGTGAAGGTCGTCGCCGGCGCATCGAAGTTGTTCGGGTCGATGTTGGCCGTGGGATCAAGGTCGGAGCGACAGACGATCTGCCCGGTCGCGGGATCGCGTACTGCGTCAAGCGCAGCAAAATAGCGGTCGCTTATGCGATAGTTGGTGGACAGGAAGCGGCTGTCCGTGCGGCCATAAGTGTAGGAGATTTCGTAACGTGCGTGATCGCTGATCTGCCCGTCCGCCCCGATGACGGATCGGTACGTCTCGCGCTTGGACGATTCGCCGCGGACGCCGAAGTCGAAATTGTCGCGCGAGACGAGAGCGCCATTGGCCGCCGCGTCGGCGCCGAAGCGATCGATCAGGAAGGCGTTGTCGGGTGCGAGATAGGAGAAGAAGTCGAAGCTCGGCTGCGACACCGTGTAGCTGTGCGTGTTGGTATATTTGCCCTGCGCGAACAGCCGCAGCGCGGGGGACACCTCGAAGCTGCTCAGCAGATTGACGTTGTGGATTCGGTTTTTCGGTTGGAGGTCGCCCTGGTAACCCGCCTGCGGTGTGCTGTCGCCGCCCTGGACCAGGCCGGTGCCCGGCAGGCTGACCCCGCGGTCGTAGACCCGGCCGTCCCCGTTGAAATCGGGTATGCCGTCCAGATCAAGGTCGACGGCGCCTCCCCGCGAGCTGTCGGCGTAGCGCAGATTGTTGGTGCGGATGCGGTCAAATCGTGTGGGATCGTCGGGGATGTCGGCCGGGTCGCGAACGATGCCATAAGTGCGCAGCGGGTTGCCGGCACGCTCGCGCGCGAACGAACTGACACGATCATCGTCGCGGAACTCATAGTTCAGGGCGATGTTGCCGCGACCGTCGGCGAAGTTCTTGCCGCCGGTAAGGGAGAAGAAGCGGCTGCCGGCGTCGCCATATTCCGAGACGCCGGTCTGCGCGCGTGCGACCAGCCCCTCGAAATCGCGCTTGAGGACGAAATTGACGACACCTGACACGCCGTCGGCGCCGTAGATCGCCGAAGCCCCGCCCGTCGTCACGTCGATACGCTCGATCAGATCGGCGGGTATCGTGTTGATGTCGACCGCTGCGGTCCCGGGTAGACCGGCGACGTGGCGGCGTCCATCAACCAGCACGAGCGTCCGGTCCGCGCCGAGATTGCGAAGGTTGAGCAGATTCACGCCGGCAGCGCCGTTGTCGGCGGTGGAACCGGACTGGCTCGCGCTGGTCGAGGAACCGATCAGCGCGGGGTTCTGCGTCAGGAAGTCCGTCACGTTGACACGACCCGACTGCTGCAACGACGCCGACGAGTAACTAGTTACCGGAGTCGGCGAGTCGATCTCGGGCCGGGCGATGCGCGAGCCGGTGACGACGATATCGACGGGATCATCGGCCTGCGCCGTATCCGCCGCAGTCGGGGCCGCGGCAGGTGCGTCCTGCTGGGTCGCCGTCTCGAGCGGTTGCTGCTGCGCGTGCGCCGGCTGGCCGAGGCCGCCCGCCACCAGCGCGACCAGCGCGCACCCGCTCCGCCAATGCGAGATCGTCATCGTCTTCCCCTGCTTCGAGGCCGTGATGTTACTGTCCCATTAGGGACATCTCGGCATCTTTGTCGCAAGGGTTAATGTGACATTCAGCCACGCTGTTGCGCCGCAGCAACATACGAGAAGGGCGGCACCTCGCGGCACCGCCCCCGTCTTTCTCGCGATCGCGCGGGGCGATCAGTAGCGATAATGGTCCGGCTTGAACGGGCCAGCGACCGGCACGCCGATATACTTGGCCTGCTTTTCGCTCAGCTGCGACAGCTGGACGCCGAGCTTCTCGAGGTGGAGCGCCGCGACCTTCTCGTCGAGGTGCTTGGGCAGGACATAGACCTCGTTCTTATAGGTCTCGCCCTTGGTCCAGAGCTCGATCTGCGCGAGCGTCTGGTTGGTGAACGACGCCGACATCACGAACGACGGGTGGCCGGTCGCGCAGCCCAGGTTCACCAGCCGGCCCTTGGCGAGCACGATGATCTGCTTGCCGTCGGGGAACTCGACCAGGTCGGTGCCCGGCTTCACCTCGGTCCACTTGTAGTTGGAGAGCGCGGCGATCTGGATCTCCGAGTCGAAGTGGCCGATGTTGCAGACGATCGCCATCGGCTTCATCGCCTTCATGTGATCGGCGGTGATGACGTCGGCGTTGCCGGTCGCGGTGACGAAGATGTCGGAGCGCTTCACCGCTTCCTCCATCGTCACGACCTCATAGCCCTCCATCGCCGCCTGCAGCGCGCAGATCGGGTCGATCTCGGTAACGAGCACGCGCGCGCCGCCGTTGCGCAGCGACGCGGCCGAGCCCTTGCCGACGTCACCGAAGCCGGCGACGGTCGCGACCTTGCCGGCCAGCATCACGTCGGTGGCGCGGCGGATCGCGTCGACCAGCGACTCCTTGCAGCCGTAGAGATTGTCGAACTTCGACTTGGTCACCGAGTCGTTGACGTTGATCGCCGGGAACGGCAGCTCGCCCTTCTTGGCGATCTCGTACAGCCGGTGGACGCCCGTTGTCGTCTCTTCCGAGACGCCCTTCAGGTTCTTGACGGTTTCGGTCAGATAGCCCGGCTTCTTGGCGATGAACGCCTTGACCGAACGCTGGAACTCGACCTCTTCCTCATTCTCCGGCTCGCCGAAGCTCTGACCGGCCTCGAGCTTGGCGCCCCACAGCGCGAACATCGTCGCATCGCCGCCGTCGTCGAGGATGATGTTGGCGGTGCGGCCGGTACCGTCGTCCCAGTCGAAGATCGAGCCGACATAGTCCCAATAATCGGCGAGTGTCTCGCCCTTCACCGCGAACACCGGGATGCCGGCGGCGGCGATAGCCGCGGCAGCGTGGTCCTGGGTCGAGAAGATGTTGCAGGTCGCCCAGCGCACGTCGGCGCCGAGCGCGGTCAGCGTCTCGATCAGCACCGCGGTCTGGATCGTCATGTGCAGCGAGCCGGTGATGCGCGCGCCCTTGAGCGGCTGCGCGGCGCCGTACTCGGCGCGCAGCGCCATCAGGCCGGGCATCTCGGTCTCGGCGATATTGATCTCGGCGCGGCCGAAATCGGCCAGGCCGATGTCCTTGATGACGTAATCGTTGGTGTTGAGCGTGCGGTCAGACACTGGGGCGGTTGCCACGGCGTTGTCTCCAGACTGATAGGGCCGACCAAGGCGCCACGCACCGGTCGGCATCCGCGCGCCTTAGCCCGCCAAACGCCGCCGATCAAATATAAAGATATCTTTATATGGTTGTGGGAGAGCGGCTCAGCTGTGTCCGCTCTCGCTCGATAGCAGCCGCGGGTCGACCCCCGCGGCGGCAAAACCGCGCGTCCAGCGCCGCTCCACCGGCGTGTCGAACAGCATCTCGGGCGAGTCGGCGACGTTGAGCCAGCCGTGACGCGTCATCTCCGCGTCGAGCTGCCCCGGCGCCCAGCCCGCGTAGCCGAGCGCGACCAGCCAGCGCGACGGGCCGTTACCGGCCGCGATCGCGCGCAGCACGTCGAGCGTGCCGGACAAGGCCCAACGCCCGGCGACGTCCAGCGTGTCATGCCCGCCCCAGTCGCTTGAGTGGAGCACGAAACCGCGCCGCGTCTCCACCGGTCCGCCGAAGTGAACCGGCGCGTCGGGCGCCTCGCCCGGCGCGATCTCGAGCTGCTCGAGCACGTCGTGCAGGCCGAGCCCGTTGACCACCGCGCCGATCCCGACGCCGAGCGCGCCGCTCTCGTCGTGGCTGCAGATCGCGATCACCGAATGCTCGAAGCGCGGGTCACCGATCCCTGGCATGGCGAGCAGGAACTGACCGGTGAGATAATTGGCTTGCTCCATCGCGCCGAACCTAGTGCGTGCGGCGGCGCTTGCCAAAGCTTGAAATCACCCGGGGCGGCTGCGACACCGTCGCGCCACTCGAACCGGAGACCCCTATGACGATCAGCGTCGGCGACGCTCTGCCTTCCGTCCGCCTCACCAAGGTCACCGCCGAGGGGCCGGAGCCGGTCGACTCGGCCGAATATTTCAAGGGCCGCCGCATTGCGCTCTTCGCGGTGCCGGGTGCCTTCACGCCGACCTGCTCGGCGCGACATCTGCCGGGCTATCTCGACAAGGCCGGGGAGCTGCGCGCCAAGGGAGTCGACGAGATCGCCTGCACCGCGGTGAACGACGCCTTCGTGCTCGGCGCCTGGGCCAAGCAGAATAGCGCCGACAGCGTGACGATGCTGGCCGACGGCAACGGCGAGTTCGCGAGCGCGCTCGGGCTCGACATGGACGGCAGCAAATATGGCATGGGCAAGCGCAGCCAGCGCTATGCCATGGTGGTGAACGACGGCGTGGTCGAGTCGCTGGAGGTCGAGGCGCCGGGCGAGTTCCGGGTGAGCTCGGCGGAACACCTGCTGACGCTGCTGTAACCCTTTGATGCCTGCCGGTACGGAGAGGGCGACCGCCGCGCGTGAGCGTGATGGTGGATGGGGCTCTCCACGCAGCGCAGCGCATGCGGAAGCCCCCCTCCACCGCGCCCTGCGGGCGCGGTCCCCCTCCCCGCGAGCGGGGAGGATTGCTGATCATCGCCACCAGCTCCGTGGCAAGCCCCGACTTGCCGCAGTCACACGTCGAATGTAACCGTCGGGAATGACAGCGAACGACATCGTACAGGAACTGAACCGGCTCTACAGCGCGTCGGTCGACCGGCTGAAGGCAGCGATCTCCCTCTACATCGCCGAGGGCACGCCCCCCGCCCCCGAGACGCGACGCGACGGCTCCTTCGCCTATCCCGAGATCCGGCTCCGCTTCGCCGGCGGCGACGATCGCCCGACGCCACTGCGCTCCTTCGGCCGGCTGGTGAGCCCCGGCGAATATCGCATCAGCGTCACCAAGCCCGCGGTGTTCGCCGATTACCTGATCGAGCAGCTGACCCTGCTGATCGAGGATTATGACGTCACCGTCAGCGCCGCGGCGGGGACGCAGGAAATCCCCTTTCCTTACGTGATTGACGCCGGCCACGCGCTGAGCCTCGACACCGTCTCCGCCGCCGAGTTGGCGCGCTGGTTCCCGACCACCGAGCTCGCCTATATCGGCGACGAGATCGCCGACGGCCTGTGGGCCTCGATCGACGGCACGCGCCCGCTCGCGCTGTTCGACGGGCTGCGCACCGACTTCAGCCTCGCGCGGCTGCGCCACTACACCGGCACGCCGCCCGAGCACGTCCAGCGCTACGTGCTGTTCACCAATTATCACCGCTACGTCGACGAGTTCGTCCGCTGGGGTGCGAGCCAGGTCGGCGGCGACAGCCGCTTCACCGCGCTGTCGGGGCCGGGCGGCGTGCTGTTCCAGGCGGGCGACGATCCCGCCATGCTCGACGACAGCGCGTGGCGGCGGCTGCAGATGCCCGCCTATCACCTGATGGCGGACGATCGCACCGGAATCACGCTCGTCAACATCGGCGTCGGTCCGTCGAACGCCAAGACGATCTGCGACCATCTCGCGGTGATGCGACCCGAGGCCTGGGTGATGATCGGCCATTGCGGCGGGCTCCGTCCGTCGCAGCGGATCGGCGACTATGTGCTCGCGCACGCCTATCTGCGCGACGACCACGTGCTCGACGACATGCTGCCGCCCGAGATACCGGTACCCGCCATCGCGGAGGTGCAGCAGGCGCTGGCACGCGCCGCCGAGACCGTCAGCGGCCAGTCGGGCGACGCGCTCAAGCGGCGGCTGCGCACCGGCACGATCGTCACCACCGACGATCGCAACTGGGAGCTGCGCTACGCCCGCTCGGCGCTGCGCTTCTCGCTCAGTCGCGCGGTGGCGATCGACATGGAGTCGGCGACGATCGCGGCGCAGGGCTATCGCTTTCGCGTGCCCTACGGCACCCTGCTGTGCGTCTCGGACAAGCCGCTGCACGGCGAGCTCAAGCTGCCGGGCCAGGCCAACCGCTTCTACGAGCGTGCGATCAGCGAGCACATGCGGATCGGGATCGAGACGTGCGAGGAGCTCCGACGCGAGGGCGCCAAGCTGCACAGTCGCAAGCTGCGCGCCTTCAACGAGCCGCCCTTCCGCTAAGTGTCGGCGACTGCCTTGGAAACGAAGCGGCGGCCGCGCGTTACGCGGCCGTACCATTTCGCCAGGGAGCAGATGATGGCCGACGACAGCAGCGATACGCCGACCCCGGCGCCGACCTCGTCCAAGCCGGCGACGCCGCGCCGCCGCGCGCCGCGCAAGGCCAGCACAAGCGCGGCGAGCAAGCCGGCGACGAAGCGCAAGACCACGAACGACACGCCCACGCCGAAGCGCCGCGCCGCCACCAAGCGCTCCGCGGCGGCTGAGCCATCTACTCTGGAGCAGGCCGGCGAGGCGGTGACCGCGGCGACCAAGAGCGTGTCGCGCTCGGCCGGCGCCGCACGGAAGCGCGCGACCCGCGCCGCCACCGACACGCGCAAGAGCGCCACGCGCGGGGCGCGCAGCGCCGGCAAGGCGGCCTCGCGCGCAACCGACAAGGTCGGCGGCAAATGGGGTGCGGCGGCGATCGCCGGCGGCGTGGCGGCGATCGGTGCGGCCGCGACCGCGGCGCTCCTGTCGCTGCGCAGCTCGACGCCGAAGCAGCCCTCGCTGCCGGCACCCAAGCCCGACGGCAAGGGCGGTACGAAGCCGGAGGGCAAGGCCGGCGCCAAGCACGGTGGCGCGCACCAGCCGGACGGCACCGATTCGAGCAAATCCTTCGAGGCGAAGATCGCCGACGAGAACACCGTTCCGGAGTGAGGGACCCACGATCGCCTTCCTGCGCCCCGGCGAAAGCGGTGGCGCAGGAAGGGTAGCCCTGGTGATCGCAAAAGCTCGTTCGACTGGACCGCTGGTGCCGCCGGGGTGGCCTCCATCGCCCAACTCATCAAGTCGGAGCGCCCGCCGCCCCGCGCCACTCGTCGCGCAGCAGCCCCCACAGCAATGTATCGCGCACGCCGATGTGAGTCTCCCATTCGGCGCGCAACAGCCCTTCTCGGCGGAAACCGAGCGCCTCGAGCAGGCGGTTGGAGCCGACGTTCTCCGGATCCGTATCGGCGAACACGCGCCGATAACCCTCTCCGAACAGCTGCTCGATGACGGCGCCGACCGCCTCGCGCCCGTAACCCCGCCGCTGCGCCTCGGGTACCAGCAGGTAGCCGATCTCGATCACGCCGGCGCGCTTCTCGCCCGCGGCGACAAAGCCGATCGCGATGTCGTCGTCCGCGTGCGTGACCGCCCAGGTGCGCCAACTGCCATCGTCGCGGGCGATGAAGCGCTCACGCAAGGCTGCGACCGATTCGGCCGGCGCGTGCGACCACCAGGTCATTGCCGCCGCGTCACCCATCGCGGCGAAGAGCGCCTCGGCATCGTCGGGCACGCGCGCGCGCAGCGCCAGACGCGCGGTCGCGAGCCGCGGCGTCATCCGCCCAGCGCTTCCACCAGCGCCTGCACCTTGCGCTGGCGCCATTGCGGAGTCGGCGCGATCAGCCAATAGCCGAGCCGCGACGGCACCGCCTCGCCGACCACCACCAGCCGCCCCGCCTCGACGTCGCGCGTCACGAGCAGTTCGGGCACGGTGGCGCGGCCCAGGCCGGCCGCGGCGGCGTCGATCGCCAGACCGGCGTCGCCGACGCGCACCTGCGCCCCGCCCTCGCCCGCCGGAGCGCCCGGCCAGTGGATCACCGCCGAGGCGCCGCCGCCCGCGCGCTCGACCGTCACCAGCCCCTCGCTCTCGATCGCCTCGCCTTCCAGCGCGCCCGGTCCCTCGCCCCAGCGGATGGCGAGGTCGAGGTTGGCCTCGGTGAAATCGACGGTGTCGTCGGCCGCGACCAGCGCGAAGCGCAGCTCGGCATCGGCCGCGGCGATCTCGGCGAGCCGCGGCAGCAACCATTTTTCCGTGACGTCGCGCGGTGCCGCGATCGTCAGCGACTTGGACGACTGGCCCGCCTGCATCGCGCGCACCGCTTCCTCGAACTCGAGGAAACCCTGGCGCAGCGGCCCGAGCCCCGCCTCGCCCTCGGGAGTCAGCTCCAGCCCCTTGGTGGTGCGGCGGAACAGGACGACGCCCAGCGTGTCCTCCAGCGCGCGGATCTGCTGGCCGACCGCGGCGGGGGTCACTGCCAATTCGTCGGCGGCGCGGGTGAAAGAAAGGTGGCGCGCCGCCGCATCGAGCACGCGCAGACCGTTGAGCGGCAGATGGGTGCGCTTCACTCCGCCACCGCCGGCGCGGTCAGCGCGAAGCGCGGAATGGCGACGTCGAAGAGCTGCCCGTCCTCGGCGATCATGCGATAGCTGCCCTGCATCGCGCCGCTGGGCGTGGCGAGCGGGCAGCCCGAGACATAATCGTAGCTCGCGCCCGGCGCGATCAGCGGCTGCTCGCCGACGACGCCCTCGCCCTCCACGGTGTGCCGCGCGCCATTGCCATCGGTGATGACCCAGTGGCGCGTGAGCAGCTGCACCGCACCCTCACCGTCATTCTCCAGCCGAATGTGATAGGCCCAGAACCAGCGCCCGCGCGCCGGCTCGGACTGTTCGGGCAGATAGCTGACCGAGACCCGCACGGTGACCGTCCCGGTCGTCGTCGCGAGCGGGAACAGCGCCTCCATGCCGATCGCGGTCATAAGCCGACCTGCCGGAGTGCCTGGTCGAGATCGTCGATCAGGTCCTGCGGGTCCTCGAGCCCGACGTTGAGCCGCAACAGCCCCTCGCTCACGCCCATCTCGGCGCGCGCCTCGGCGCTGACGCCGTAATGCGTGGTGGAGGCGGGATGCGTCATCAGCGAGCGAGAATCACCGATATTGTTCGAGATGTCGATGAGTTGCAGCGCGTTGAGGAGAGCGTGCGCCTGCGCGCGATCGGCCACCTCGAAGGCGAAGATCGGCCCCGTCGCGACCATCTGCGCCATCGCCAGCGCGTGCTGCGGGTGGCTGGCCAGGCCGGGATGCAGGATCCGCGGCACCCGCCCCTCGAGAAATTGCCCTACCGCGACCGCGTTCTCCGACTGGCGTCGGATGCGGAGGTCGAGCGTCTCCAGCCCCTTGAGCACGACCCAAGCGTTGAAGGCGCTGAGCGTCGGCCCGGTGTTGCGGGTGAAGGGCAGCAACGTGTTGGTGACGAAATCCTCGCTCCCGCACACCGCGCCGGCGAGCACGCGGCCCTGCCCGTCCATCATCTTGGTGGCGGAATAGGCGACCACGTCGGCGCCGAACTCGAGCGGGCGCTGGAGCGCGGGCGTGGCGAAGGCATTGTCGACCACGCTGACGATCCCGCGTTCGCGCGCGATGCCGCACACCGCCTTGAGGTCGACCACGTCCATCGTCGGATTGGCGGGGGTCTCGAAGAAGAAGACCTTGGTGTTGGGCCGCACCGCCGCCTCGAACGCGCCGGGGTCGCGCGCGTCGACCGTGGTCGACTGGATGCCGAAGCGCGGCAGCAGGGTGTCGACCAGCCAGCGGCACGAACCGAAGGCGGCGCGCCCGGCGACGACATGGTCGCCCTGTTGCAGCTGGCATAGCAGCGCCGCGGTCATCGCCGCCATGCCCGTCGCCATGGTGCGGCACGCCTCGGCGCCCTCGAGCAGCGCGATGCGGTGCTCCAGCATCTCGACGGTCGGGTTCTGCAGGCGGGAATAGGTCATCCCCTCCTGCTCGCCGGCGAAGCGCGCCGCGGCGTCCTCGGCACAGTCATAGCTGTAGCCCGAGGTGAGGAAGATCGCCTCCGAGGTCTCGCCGAACTCGGATCGGGCGGTGCCGCCGCGCACCGCGAGGGTGGCGGGGCGCCAATGCTGGGTGACCGACCGGTCCTGTCCGCTACGCCGCTTCATGCGGGCACGCTTAGCCCCGGGCGGCGCGCGGAGACAAGGGGCAGCGCGGCGCTGGCGGGCTTGTCGCCGCAGCGAGGCTGACGCAAGGAAGCGGAGTGTTCCTGCGCAGGCAGGAACCCCGGGGTTATGACCCGCCACGCTCGCGGCCCTGGGCTCCTGCGTGTGCGGGAGCACGCATGGGGAAGTTGATGGCCGCGCGCGACGAGACGGTGACCACGCCCCGCCCCTGGTTACTCGGGATGGCGATCGCGCTCGCCGCCGAGCTGCTGTTCCTGTTCCGCGTGACCGTTCCCGACAAGCCAGTGTTCGACGAGGTTCATTATCTGCCCGCCGCGCGCGCGCTGCGCGATCTCAGCGGCCCCGCCAACATGGAGCACCCGCTGCTCGCCAAGGAACTGATCGCGCTGGGGCTGCGGCTGTTCGGCGACGGGCCGCTGGGCTGGCGCGCGATGTCGACCGTGGCGGGAAGCGCGACGGTCGCGGGGGTGTTCGCGCTGACCTGGCTGCTGACCGGGCGCACCCGCGCCGCGCTGACCGGCGCGCTGCTCGCGGTGCTAAGCTTCACCGTCTACGTCCAAGCGCGGATTGCGATGCTGGACACCTTCCTGCTCGCCTTCCTGCTGTGGGGGATCGTGCTGCTCACCGCCACGATGCGCGACGGCAGCGTCGCGCGCTGGACCGCCGGCGCGACGCTGCTGGGGCTCGCCACCGCGTGCAAATGGGTCGCGGCGCCGTACGTGGCCGCGGCGGGGGTGACGTTCGTGCTGATGAAGCGCGAGCGGCCCGCGCGCTGGCCGGGGCTCGGCGCGAGGCGCGCGCTGGCGCTGCTGGGCGGCGTGTCGGTGGCGGTGTATTTCCTCACCTTCGTCCCCGCCTTCTTCTACGCCAATGAGCGGATGACGGTCGCGCGTTTGCTGCCGTTCCAGTGGGACATGTACCTGCGCCAGACGCAGAAGCTGCCGCACCATACCTATCAGTCGGACTGGTGGACCTGGCCGCTGCTGATCCGTCCGATCTGGTACTTGTACGAGCCCGTCGACGGCGCGCAGCGCGGCATCATCCTGCTCGGCAACCCCGCGGTAATGTGGGGCGGTCTGGCGGCGGTGGCGGCCTGCTATTGGGGCTGGGTGAAGCGCGGGTCGGCACGGCTGCTCGCGCCCGCGGTGCTGTGGACCTTCGCGGTCGGGATCTTCGCGGTGATCCCCAAGTCGCTTGGGTTCTATTATTATTACTACCCGGCGAGCGTCTTCCTGAGTGTCGCGCTGGCCGTGGCGCTGGACCATTGGCGCGCGCGACTGGAGTGGTGGAACGAGGTGTACCTGCTGCTGGCGTTCGCACTGACGCTCTACTTCCTGCCGGTGCTTACCGCCGCCCCGCTGGCGCATGCCGCGGCGTTCCACCGCTGGACGTGGTTCCCGAGCTGGGTGTGAACGCCAGGCAAGCACGTGCTCCTTCACATAAGACTTGTTTAGACGCGTGCAGACTTTCGTCTCCGACCGCCAGCGCTGCGTGTCCTTCGCCTACAGCTCGCGCGGATCGGGTCCCATCCGGCCATCGGGATCGTCCATCGCGTCGATCGCGGCGACGTCCTCCTCGCTCAGACGCAGCTCGGTCGCCTGCCAGTTGCTCGCGAGATGCTCGGGATTGCCCGCCTTGGGAATGACCGCCAGCCCCTTGGCGAGGTGCCAAGCGATCAGCACCTGCGCCGGCGTGGCATCGAGCCGCTCGGCGATTGCGACCACGCGCTCGTCGCGCAGCGTCTCACCCTGCCCCAGCGGCGACCAGCTCTGGGTGACGATCCCGCGCTCGCGGTTGTAGGCCTGCACCTCGCGCTGCTGGAAAGTCGGGTGGAGTTCGATCTGGTTGACCGCGGGCACCACGCCGGTCGCGTCGATGATCGCGTCGAGATGCTCGGGCAGGAAGTTGGACACGCCGATCGAGCGTGCCTTCCCCGCGTCGCGCAACTGCACCAGCGTCTGCCACGCCTGGACATAGCGCTCTCCCGCGGGGTGCGGCCAGTGGATCAGGTACAGGTCGACGTGGTCGCGCCCGAGCAGCGCCAGGCTGGCGTCGAGCGCCGCCTCAGCGTCGCCGTGCTGGTCGTGCCACAATTTGGTGGTGAGCCATACCTCGTCGTGGCCCAGCCCTTCGCCGACGCCGCGCTCATTATGATACAGCGCCGCGGTATCGACGAGGCGAAAGCCGAGGTCGAGCCCGGCGCGGACAACCGCGGCCACCTGCGAATCGGGGATCTGGTAGGTGCCGAGCCCGAGCTGGGGCATCGGGCGGCCGTCGTTGAGCGTGAGATCGGTCATCCGCGTCGAACCGTTGCTGGACGGCACAGTTCCACTTTGCGGCTTCCATTCTGCATCCGCGTGACGCAAGCGCAGCATCATGGTCGAGAAGATCCTTGCCGCGCTCGCCGGCTTCGCCATCGCCGTGATCTCCCGCGGCGGCTATCTCGGTATCGCGCTGCTGATGGCGATCGAGAGCGCGTGCATCCCGCTGCCGTCCGAGATCATCATGCCGTTCGCGGGCTATCTCGTCTCCACCGGCGAGCTCAACCTGTTCCTCGCCGCGACCGCGGGCGCGATCGGCTGCAACATCGGCTCTGTCATCGCCTATGAAATCGGGCGCCGCGGCGGGCGGCCGATGGCGGAAAAGTTCGGCCGCTACGTGCTGATCGGCCCGGGCGAGCTCGACCTCGCCGATCGTTTCTTCAACCGCTGGGGCGCCTGGGCGATCCTGATCGGGCGCATGCTGCCCGTGATCCGCACCTTCGTCGCCTTCCCCGCCGGGGTGGCGCGGATGAAGCTGATCCCGTTCCACGTCTATACCTTCGTAGGCTCCTGGCCGTTCTGCCTGCTGCTCGCCTGGATCGGCATGACGCTGGGCGACAAGTGGAACAGTGACCCGCGGCTCAAAGCCTTCTTCCACCGCGCCGACGCGGCGATCGGCGTGGTGCTGGTCGCGGCGATCGCCTTCTACGTCTGGCACCGGGTGCGCGGCCTGAAGAAGCACGGCTGAGCCGTCAGCGCGGGCGCTCCCCGCGCCGCGGCGCCGGCCCGCGATCCCCGCTTCCACGGTTCGGCCCGCGATCAAGGCGGGGCGTGCGATAGCCTTCCGCGCGGTTCTCCCGGCGCAGCTCGCGGTAGTCGCGCCGCACGTCCCCGCGATATTCCTGGCGCGCGTCGCGCCGCCCCTGACGGAACTGGTCGCGCGTGATCGTGCCGCTGCGATAGGCGTCGCGATTGGCGCGAAGGTCACCGCGATAGTCGCGCCGCTCGCGCCCGACATCGCGGCGAAAGTCGCGCCAATTGTCGCGCACGTCGCGGCCGGCATAGCTGCCGCGGCGCTGCTGCCAGTAGCGCTGCTGGTTGTCGTTCCAGCGATAGGGACGACGATAGCGATCGTAGACGTAGACGCCGGTGCCCGGGTAGTAGAAGCCGTCGTTCCAGCCGTAGTAGCTCGGCGCATAGCCATAGCCGCCGTAGCCGTACCCGCCGTACGGGTCGTCGTAATAGCCGCCGCTGCCGACGCCGAGGCCGACCCCGCTATAGCCATAGCCGGTCGAGCAGGCAGAGGTCATGAGCGCCAGCCCGCCGAGCAGGCCAGCGGCGACGATGTGGGTCCATCTCATCGGAACTCTCCATACCACGGAGGAAGCGGCTGGTACGCGCCGCCAGTATGGAGCCAACGGCGCTGGGCCGGTGGCGGTTCCGGCGACGCTCAGTGACCCTCGAAGGCCACCAGCGCGCTGACCGCGATGTCCTCGTCGCGCAGTCGCTCGGCGCCGCCCAGGTCGGGCAGGTCGACGACGAACTGCGCCTGGCGCACCTCGGCACCGGCCTTGCGCAGTAGCCGCACCGCGGCGCGCGCCGTGCCGCCGGTGGCGATGAGGTCGTCGACGAGCAGCACGCGCGCGCCCGGCGCGCAGGCGTCGGCGTGGATCGCGATCCGGTCGCTGCCGTACTCGAGCGCATAATCCTCGGCGATGGTCGCCCCGGGCAGCTTGCCGTCCTTGCGGATCAGCAGCACGCCGGCGCGGAGCGGCACCGCCAGCGCCGCGGCGAAGAGGAAACCGCGCGCCTCGATCCCTGCCACCAGATCGACTGGGCCTTCAGTCGCCGCCACCATCCGCTCGACACAGGCGGCCACGCCGGCAGGATCGAGCAATAGGGTGGTAATATCGCGGAACTGGATGCCGGGTTTGGGGAAGTCGGGAATGGTCCGGATCAGGGCTCGAAGATCGTCGTTCATGCGCGGCTCCGCGGCGGCGGGAGAAGAAGGCGCCGAGGCGCGATCGTCGCGGGTTCCTAGCCGGTGCGGGCCGGAAGTCCATCGCCGGCGCGCCGCGCGCTTGCCCAAGCGCCTGCGAACGCGCGAGGATAGGCGCGAATGATGAGGAGCGATCGATGCGCGCGACGATAACGGCAGTGGTTCTCACCGGGAGTCTGCTGGCGCTGCCCGCGGCCGCCGCGCCGCAGGTGGAGGAAGTATCGCTCGAACAGCTAAGCGCGCAGCTCGCCGCCGGGAAAACCAGCAGCGCGGCGCTCACCCGCGCCTATCTCGCGCGCATCGCCAAGGTTGATCGCAGCGGCCCGACGCTGCGCAGCGTCATCGCGCTCAACCCGGACGCGCTCGCTCAGGCGCGCGCGCTCGACGCCGAGCGCGCCGCTGGCCGCGTCCGCGGACCACTCCACGGCGTGCCGATCCTGCTCAAGGACAATATCGAGACCGCCGACCCGATCGCCACCACCGCCGGCAGCCTCGCGCTCGCCGGCAACATCACGCACCGCGACGCGCCGCTGGTGGCGCGATTGCGCGCGGCGGGCGCGGTGATCCTCGGCAAGACCAACCTGTCTGAATGGGCCAACATTCGATCGACGCGCTCGATGAGCGGCTGGAGCGCCGTCGGCGGGCTGGTGCGCAACCCCTATGCGCTCGATCGCACCGCCTGCGGCTCCTCCGCGGGCTCGGGCGCCGCGGTCGCCGCCAGCCTCGCCGCCGCGGCGGTGGGCACCGAGACGGACGGCTCGGTCACCTGCCCCTCCTCGATCAACGGGCTCGTCGGGCTCAAGCCGACGCTGGGGCTGGTCAGCGCCGATCGCGTCGTGCCGATCAGCCACAGCCAGGACACGCCCGGTCCGATGGCGCGCAGCGTGCGCGACGCTGCGCTGCTGCTCGGCGCCATGGCCGGCGGCACGACCGACTATGCCGCCGCGCTGTCCACCAGCGCGCTGAGCGGCGCGCGCGTGGCGGTGATTCGCCCACCCGAGCTGCGCCCCGCACTCGCCGCGCGCTACGACGCCGCACTGGCGGTGCTGCGCGCCGCCGGCGCCGAGCTGGTCGAGGTCACCCCGCCCAAACTGGAGGGGCTCGGCGAGGCCGAGCTGCTGGTGCTCAAGACCGAGCTCAAGGCCGATCTCAACGCCTATCTGGCCACGACGCCGGCGAGTGTCACGACGCGCACGCTCGCCGACGTGATCGCCTTCGATCGCGCCCATGCCGCGGCCGAGATGCCCTATTTCGGCCAGGAGCTGTTCGAGGCCGCGGAGGAGACCAAGGGGCTCGATGACCCGGCCTATCGCGCCGCGCGCGCGACCTCGCTGCGGCTCGCCGGCGCGCAGGGGATCGACGCGATGCTGCGCCAGGCGCGCGCGACGCTGCTGGTCGAGCCGAGCTACGACGCCGCCTGGCTCAGCGACCGCGTCTATGGCGACCAATATGGCGGCCCCTCGGCGTCGCAGCTGCCCGCGATCGCGGGCTACCCGCATCTCACCGTACCGATGGGGCTGGCCGACGGCCTGCCGGTCGGCCTCTCCTTCATCGCCACGCGCGGCGGCGATCAGGCGGTGCTCGGCGCAGGCTATGCCTATGAACAGCGCGCGCGGGCGCGGGTGGCGCCGCGTTACCTTGCCACGGCTTGGGTGAACGCCGCGGCGGACGCCGGCGTGGCACGCTGACGAAGGCGGTTCATCGCGGCGTCGCGACTTGCTCATCGTCCACGATGGAGACGGTGTACGCCCGCCGCGTTGAGCGGGCATCATCCTCGCGGAGACGTACCCATGAAGATCACGCGCAGCGGCGCCATCGCGTCCTCGCGCGGCCCGGCGGATTATTTCACCGGTACCGTGCGGCTCGACATGCCTTTCGCTGGCAGCGGCGCGCTCGCCGGCGCCACCGTCACCTTCGAGCCGGGCGCGCGCACCAACTGGCACACGCACCCGCTCGGCCAGACACTGCTCGTCACCTTCGGACGCGGGCGGGTGCAGCGCGAGGGCGGCGCGATCGAGGAGATCGCGCCGGGCGACATCGTCTATTTCGCGCCCGATGAGCGCCACTGGCACGGCGCCGCACCCGATACCGCTTTGACGCACATCGCCATCGCCGAGAAGAAGGATGGCAGCGCGGTCACCTGGCTCGCGCCGGTCAGTGACGAAGAGTATAGCGGTGAGGGTACGGCATGACCCGGCCGCGTCTGACTTGCCTGATGGCGGGTTCGCTCGACGGTCGACTGCACCCGAGCCGCTGGACCGAGAGCCCCGACGGCTCTGCGGCGGACTGGACTGGCGCCTATGAGGCGATCCACGACCGCTATGCCGCGGATGGCTGGATCGTCGGCCGCGTCACGATGGCGGAGATGGCCAAAGGCGAACCGCATCCGCCTTCCCCCAGCGGGGCGCCGCCCCGCCCGTTCCACGTCGCGCGCGACCACGGCCCCTATGCGATCGCGCTCGACCGCGCAGGCCGACTTCACTTCACCGCGGCGGACATTCACGGCGACCATGTCGTCGTGCTGCTCGGGCCGGACATCACCGACTCGCATCTCGCCGAGCTGGTCGGCGTTGGCGTCTCCTACATCGTCTGTGAGGGGCGCGGCGGCGGGCTCGACCTCGCCGCCGCGCTCGACATACTGGGCGAGCGGTTCGGTGCGCGCCATCTGCTGCTCGAGGGCGGCGGCGGGACGAACGGCAGCTTCCTCGCCGCCGGGCTGGTCGAGCAGTTCGACCTCGTGCTCGCGCCCGCGCTGGACGGCGGGGACAGCCGCGCGATCGTCGAGGCCGGGGAAACGGGGTTGAAGGGCAAGATCCGGCTTCAGCTGATCGGCGTCGACCCGCTCGCTCACGGCGCACTCCATCTGCGCTACGCCGTCACCGCCGCTCAGGACGCGGTGTAGCGGTCGCAGGTGTAGCGCTGCGCAGTCGGCGCGGGATTGTAGACCATATCGAAGGTGCGCCGGTCGCGCACGATGAACGACGCGGTGTAGCGCATCTGCTGCACGCCCGCGCTCAGCCAGCGGCTGCTGATAATCGGGTTGTAGAGGTAGTTGACCTCGACGAACATCACTCCGGTGCCCGGCGGCGCGGTAACCTGCGCGCCGGGCTTGCCCATGCCGGTCACCACCGTCCCGGCGTAGCCGCTGCCGGTCTGCGTGCCGGCCGTGACCGGCGTCGTGCCATAATGCGAGTCATAGTCGGCGCCGCTCTGCGTGCCGAGGCAACGCTGCCAGTGGATATATTGCTTCCCGCCGCTCTCTTCGAGCGAGGAGACGATGATGCGGCCTCTGGTCGTGAGCCCCAGCTTGCCGCCCTGCAGCCGCGCCGCGGTGAGCACGTCGTTGATGTCCACCTCGCGCAGCTGGGTCGAGTTGTCGCTCTGCATGCTGCCGACGCGCGAGGCATTGTCGGCGAGGTTGAGCGCGAGCTGGCTCACCTGAAGCGAGGTGAGCGCCAGGTTGCTGGTCTCGATGCCGTAGCAGCCGAGCGTCAGCACCACGGGCAAGGTGAGCGCGAACTCGATCATCGACACGCCTGAGCGGTCACGCCGCAGCCGTGCGGCGAGCGGGGCGAGGCTCAGGTGCATATCGACTTCACCACGTTGCTGGTCTGCGTCTTGTACGGCTGGTTCTTGAGCAACGTGCTGGCGGACAGCGACTGCACCCTGGGCCAGCCGGCCAGCGCCGCCATCGGGAAGATGCGGTTGTAGGTCACCGTGACGGTATAATTGGTAACGTCGTTGGCGCCGCCCTGCCCGCCGACTCCCGGGTCGGCGTCCCACACGCCGTTGCCGTTGACGTCGTCGAAACATTCGCCGCTGTCGCGCACGCCATTCCCGTTCCGGTCGTCGAAGGACTCGGGCTTGACCAGCGAGAAGCTGGCGTAGCTCTTGCGCGACGTGGTGATCGTCATCCCGCCGCCGAGCGAGGCGAGCATGGAGCGGACCTTGCCGTCGATCGCATCCTGGTCGGCGGCGTTGTTCTCCAGCGCGCTGTCGCGTCCCGCCTTGACTACCGCGCCTTCCAGCACCGAGCGGACATACACGCCGTACATCAGATCGAAGAGCCCGAGCACGACGAGGAACAGCACCGGTGCGAGCAGCGCGAACTCGATCGTGCTGACGCCGCGGCGGTCGCGGACGAGCGCGGCGCGCGCGCTCACTGGTCGATCCGCAGCATGGCGACCTGCTTGGCGATCTTCTGGAAGATCGCGGACAGCCCGCTGCCGGTGGTGGTGTACAGCGCCTGCGAGCTGTTGCGCGCGCATTGCGTCAGCTGGTCGCTGGAGCTGGTGTCAATCGCCACCGTCCACACGTCGATGCCGAGCTGTCGCGCGCGGCCGCACTCGTAGAGAAAGCGCGCATTGTGGTAGTTGGTGAGGTTGCCGGTGTCGCCGTTGCTGACGCGCTTATCGAAATTCTCCACCCCATATAGGCCGTACAATGCCGCGTTCGGCGACATGTCACCGTCCGTGAGAAAGACGATCACCTTGCGCGGCACGGGCTGGCCGGCGCGTCCGGCGTTGTCCGCGGCGAAGATGCCGCTGCCGCTGAGCAGCCGCGTCCCCCAGATCATGCCGGTGTCGTGATACGTACCGCCCAGCGGCCGGAAATCGGACGCGTCGACGTAGGCGGCAATATCAGCATTACTCATCGCCGAGAGACGGTGAACAGGCTTGCCGCACGAGTAATAGCCAAGCTGACGCCGATCCACACCGCCAAAATTCTGGTGCTTGTTGTTGTCGTCCCCGTTGGTGGTATCGGGGCTGACGCCCGTCAGCAGACGATTATACTCGACGTCGGCCCACATCGGCCGCCAGCGCGTGTCGGTGCCGTTGCTCGGGATCAGTTCCGGATCGAGGTCGTACGAAGCGGACGTGAAGTTGGTCGTGCCGGATTGCGTGGCGCGCTCCTCGATGCAACCGTCCCATGCCGTGTTCGTCGCGGCCACCTTGGTCGGATCGCCGACAGTCTTGCCCGCCACGAAACCGGTGACATCAAGCTTGCGCTGCCCGTAGGTATAGACCGGCCCCATGTTGCGCGTGACGTTGCCGTAGCAGGTGTTGTCCTTGGAGTTCCACAGCTGCCCGCCCGTGTAGCTCGCGGTACCGTCGCTGGCGAAAGCCGGCGCGGTGAGCGGCGCGCGATTGCCCATGACGGTGCCGCAGTTGGCAGAGCTCTTGCCATTGGCCGTGCCGCTCCAGCTGGCGACATATTCGTCGGTGATCCAGCGTGTCTGATAATCCCATTTGTCGTTGGCCGCGCCGCCGACCAGGTAGCTCGGCGCCACCTGGTAGATCGCCTTGCCCGCGTTGATCGTCGACGTGTAGGTGACGAAGCCGTAGCGGACGCGCGTGCTGCTATCGACCGAGGAGGCGATCACCGCGGCGAAGTCCTTCACCGCCTGGCGCAGCGCCTTGATGCGCGAGCCGTTGCCAGCGGTGGTCTCGGGAACGGCATAGCCGGTCGAGTTGAGGTAGCCCGGCATCGCATCAGGGTCGCTACCCGGGCGCGTGTAGGCGCGCGCCGAGTTGGCACTGACGTAATTGTTGCACTGCGTGTCGGTATCTTCCGGACGGCACGCCATCGAGCCCGTGGTGTCGAGCACGAACACGATGTCGGTGTCGGCGATGTCGAAGCGCGCCTTGCACGTCACCGTCAGATCGGCGGTGGCCATGGAGAACATCTTCATCACCGTCATCGGCACCTGCACCGTCGCGGTGCCCGCCACCTGCTGGTCGCTGGTCTTGCTCGGGGTGAAGCGGGCATTGGCGGCGCCGAAATAGCCCGCGCCGAAATTATTGGTGAAGAAGGTTTTGGCCTGCGCGGTGGCGGTGGCGTCGAGCGTCGTGCCGCCGTCGGTCGCCATGAAGCGCCGGCCTGCCAGCACGCCCGCGTCGCACGCCTGCTGAAGCCGCGACTTGACCACGTACATGCGCGACACGTCGAGCGCCGAGCCGGCGAGCGCGGCGAGCGGGATCATCGCCACCGCCATCATCGCCGCGACATTCGCGCCGCGATCGCGGGCCAGGCGGGTCAACCAGGAGAAGCTCATCATGCGCATGCGACCGCATCGGGGCCCGACGCGTCACCGGCGCACGCGTCGAGCGAGGGAAAACAGCCGCCCTCCCCGTTGCGCGGAGCCGAGAGCGACGCGGGTCTACGACCTCGTCGCCTTCCTCTATGTCATTCGTACTTAAAGATTAGTTCGCGCCGCGGTATACGACGCACAACGTGTCACTCGTCGGGAGCGCCGCGGACGTTGACGGTGGCGACGATCACGTTGAGCAGCGGGCGACGGCTCGAGTCTTCCACCGTCACGCGCCAATGGCCCTCCTCGGCATAACCGGGATGGTCGGAAAGATAGCTGCCCAGCTGCCTCACCCCCTCGTTACGCGCTTCCGCCACGTCAGTGCAGTTGACCCCGATCACGTCCCGTTCGCGACCGGCAAATTGAAAGTAAAACAGAGGCATCGTTCTCAGAAACGCGGAGAAGGTCGATCGTTCCAAAGACTGATCCAGGGCAGCGGCTCGGCGGCCGCTGCCCTGGACCGAATCACCGCGTCGCGCCGATCTTCCGCAGCTTGATGTTGCGGAACGCGACCGGCTCGCCATGGTCCTGCAGCGCGATCACGCCGCTGGTGAAGGTGCCGTACAGCGGCATCTTGGCGAACTTGGACTTGGCCACGCGCGCCTTCCACGCCGCGTCGCCGTAGGAGACGTCCGCGGTCGGCACGCCGTTGAGCCACTGGCGGATGCGACCGGGCTCGACCAGCAGCCGCGCGTGGTTCCAGCTGCCCGCCGGGCGCGACACGCCCGCGGGCGGCACGGTGATGTCGTAGAGCGAGCCGGCGCGATGCGACGGGATCTTGCCGTCGGGATGACCCTGATCGTCGAGCACCTGCATCTCGAGCCCGGTCTCATAGCTCTGCGTCGTCTCCGGCACGTTGCGCGCGAGATAGATCACGCCGCTGTTGCCGCCCGTCTCCACCTTCCAGTCGAGCGTGAGCTCGAACGGGCCGTAGCTCTCGGCGGTCGCGAGATCGGCGCCGCTCATGTGACCGCCCGAGGCGGTGAGCTCGAGCGCGCCGTCGCGCACCACCCAGGACGGTGTCGGCGCACCGCCCTCGAACGAGCGCCAGCCGGTGAGATCGCGGCCGTTGAACAGCAGGGTCCAGCCCGCGGCGCGTTCCCGGGCGCTGAGCGTGTTGGGCGCCGACGCACCGCGCTGCGCCACGCTCGGTGCCGACGACAGCGCCAGGGCGAGCGCGGCCAGGCCCGCCTTGGTCAGATTTCGCATCATGTCTCTCCTTCTCGTCGGCGTCATCCCATCGTCGGGCGACGCCGATGCAATCCATGAGCACTCAAGCGCATGCGCCCGTCCCGCGCAACGCCGCTCAGCGTTTCTCCTCGCGCAGCGTGCGCTCGAAATCGGCTCGTGCCGCACGCGCCATGTCGCCGAGCAATCGCGGCGCGACGAGCGTGCCCGTACGCTCGCGGGAGAACACGTCGGCCGCCTCGGGGTGCATCGGCAACACCACGTCGGCGCGCAGCCGCTCGATCCGGTCGAAGGTGGCCCGATAGTCACGCACGATCTCGGGGTAGCGGCGATTGCCGATCAGGCGATTTCCCGCGACCGTCATGCTACCCGCGAACAGCACCTCGCGCGGACGACCGTGATCGTCCACGCGCATGACCCAACTGGTACAGCCGGGCGTGTGTCCCGCGGTCGCCACGGCGCGCAGCGTGACCTCGCCGAGCCTGACTCGCTCGCCGTCCGCCACCGGCGACACGCGCGACACCGCGGGAAAGCGGTGGACGCCGTAGCTGGTCTCACCCGGCGGCGTCCCGCTCCGCAGCGCGGCGACGTCGCCGCTGCCGGCGAGCACGCGCGCGCCGGTGTCGCGCCGCATGCGCTCGAGCCCACCGACATGGTCGAAATGCGCGTGGCTGACGAGGATGAGCTTGACGTCGCTGAGCTTCAGCCCGAGCGAGCGGATGTTGCGCTCGATCGCGGGGACATTCTCGGCCATCGTCGCGTCCACCAGGATCGCGCCGGCGCTGGTGCGGATCAGATAGGCGCCGAGCCCGCGCGTGCCGACATAGGTGATCGGGCCGAGCAGGTGCAGCGGCGGGCGCGGCTGTGTCCACTCGGGCGGGTCACCGCTCGCCGCCGTGGCAGGCGCAGCGGGGAGCGCGAGCGCGGTTGCGATGGGCAGCAAGACACCGAGAAGGCGGCGAGCGCTCGAGCAAGCCCGCGCCGGTAACGCGCTCTGGATCGCAGTGTCACGCCGCGCCCGGCGGCGCGCGCCGCTGAATGACGCGGGCGAGCAGCCCCCGGCTGCTCGCTCTTCCCGCGCGCCGCCACGGCTCGCGCCGCCGAATGACGCGGGCGAGCAGCCCCCGGATGCTCGCTCTTCCCGCGCGCCGCGGCGGCTCGCGCCGCCGAATGACGCGGGCGAGCAGCCCCCGGCTGCTCGCTCTTCCCGCGTCATTCCCACTCGATCGTGCCCGGCGGCTTGGAGGTGTAATCGTAGGTCACCCGGTTGATGCCCTTCACCTCGTTGATGATCCGCGTCGCGACCCGCGGCAGGAAATCGCCCGGGAACTGGAACGCCTGCGCCGTCATCCCGTCGGTCGAGGTCACCGCGCGCAGCGCCAGCACCGAATCATACGTCCGCCCGTCGCCCATCACGCCGACCGAGCGCACCGGCAGCAGCACCGCGAACGCCTGCCAGATCGTGTCGTACAGCCCCGCTGCGCGAATCTCCTCGAGGTAGATCGCGTCGGCCTTGCGGAGGATGTCGCAGCGCTCCTTGCTGACCTCGCCCGGGATGCGGATCGCGAGCCCCGGCCCGGGGAACGGGTGGCGGCCGACGAAGGCGACGGGCAGCCCCAGCTCGCGGCCGAGTTCACGCACCTCGTCCTTGAACAGCTCGCGCAGCGGCTCGACCAGCTTCATGTTCATGCGCTCGGGCAGGCCGCCGACATTGTGGTGGCTCTTGATCGTCACCGAGGGGCCGCCGGTGAAGCTCACGCTCTCGATCACGTCGGGGTAGAGCGTGCCCTGCGCGAGGAACTCGGCGCCGCCGATCTTGCGCGCCTCGTCCTCGAACACGTCGATGAAGGTCTTGCCGATGAACTTGCGCTTGGCCTCGGGGTCGGTGACCCCGGCCAGGCCGCCGAGGAACAGCGTCTCGGCGTTCACGTGCACCAGCGGGATGTTGTAATGGTTGCGGAACAGGCCGACGACCTGGTCGGCCTCGCCCGCGCGAAGCAGCCCGTGATCGACGAAGACGCAGGTGAGCTGGTCGCCGATCGCCTCGTGGATCAGCACCGCCGCCACGGCGGAGTCGACCCCGCCCGACAGGCCGCAGATCACGCGGCCATCACCGACCTGTTCGCGGATCTCGGCGATCTTGGTGGCGCGGAACTCGGCCATCGTCCAGTCGCCCGCTAGCCCGCAGACGTGGCGCGCGAAATTGGCGATCAGCTTGCCCCCGTCCGGCGTGTGGACCACCTCGGGATGGAACTGCATGCCGTAATAGCGGCGTGACTCGTCGGCGGTGAGCGCGAAGGGCGCTCCCTTGGACGAGGCGACCGGGGCGAACCCGGGCGCGAGCGCGGCGACATGGTCGCCGTGGCTCATCCACACCTGGTGGCGCTCGCCCGACTGCCACAGCCCGTCGAACAGCCCGCAGGCGGCGTCGACCTCGACATAGGCCTCGCCGAACTCGCCGGCATTGCCCTTCTCGACCTTGCCGCCGAGCTGCTCGTTCATCACCTGCTGGCCGTAGCAGATGCCGAGCACCGGCACGCCCGAGTCGAACACCGCCTGGGGCGCGCGCGGGCTGCCCTCGTCCACGACCGAGGCAGGGCCGCCGGAGAGGATCACGCCTTTCGGGCGCATCCGTTCGAAGGCGTCGGCGGCGGACTGGAAGGGCGCGATCTCGCTATAGACTCCCGCCTCGCGCACGCGGCGCGCGATCAACTGGGTCACCTGGCTGCCGAAATCGACGATGAGGATGCTGTCGGGATGCTCCATGGCGGGCCTGTAGCGGCTGTGCCCCGGGCTTGGAAGGGGCGCGAATGTTGCGAATGTTGAGTCCGGGCGGCGTGCGCGTCGGCGAATGTTGAGTCGTGGCAGCGCGCAACCCGCGCCGCGGCCCGACCGTCTCGAGTCACGCCGCGGCGACCTCCGCCGCGATCGCGACCAGCTTCGCCACGGTGTTGACGTTGCGCGCGGTCCCCTCTGCCGCACCCGGCAGCTTGAGCCGCGACCGCCCCATGCCCGCGCCGTACGCGACATAGATCTCGCGCGCGCCGAGGGCCAGCTGCTCCCCTCCCGGCGCCACCGCGCGCTCGAGCGTGTCGGTCTCGGGCGGCGTGTCGAGGAAGATGATCACGGTGGTAGACGGCGCCGCGTCGGCGAAGGGATTCGCAGCGAGCGCCGTGGCCAGCTCGGTCGCGGTGCGCACCGCGACGCGCACCTGCCGCCCGGTCGACACCTGCAAGGCTTCCTCAAGGCGCCGTCTCACTGCCGCCGCGTCGAGCGGGCTCGTGAAGACCACGTTGCCGCTCGCGATATAGGTGCGCACCGCCGCGAACCCCGCCGCCTCGCACAACCGTCGCAACTCGGCCATCGCCAGCGCGCCCGTGCCGCCGACGTTGACCGCGCGGAGCAGCGCCACATAGGCCGTCACCCGCGGCTCACCGCGCACAGCTTGTTGCCGTCGGGATCGCGAACATAGGCCAGCACCGCGCGGCCGAGGCTGGTCTCACGCGGGCCGGGCGCGTCCTCGATCGAGGTGCCGCCGTTCGCCACCGCGACGTCGTGGAAGCGCTGCACCTGCTCGGCCGAGTCGCAGCGGAAGGCGACCGTGCTGCCGTTGCCGACGCTCGCCGCCGCGCCGTCGATCGGCTCGCTCACCCCGAACATCGTGCCGTTGTGACGATAGAACAGGCGCTCGTGTCCGCTTGGCGCGGTGTCGCTGCGCGCCGGCGGAGCGCCCAGCACGCCGAGCACCGCGTCGTAGAAGCGCGCCGACCGCGCGAGGTCGTTCGACCCGACCATGACATGGTTCAACAAGATCGTTCTCCTTCTCTCCCGGAGCGCTCGTGACAATCTGGCAACGCTCCTCACCCTTCCGTCATCCCGGCATTGGTCCGGGATCCACTCCCCCTCAAACGCAACGACTTAGGATTGTGCGGCAAGGTGGATCCCGGACCAAGTCCGGTATGACGGAAGAGGCTCGCACAATGCTCCCAACGGGGAGCACCTCGCCTGACAGATCGCGCCGGCGTAGGACAGCCCGTCGCCCGCGCTGGCCGGACGATCGCTCGAGCAAAGAAGTCCGTGTGGCGCGCCGTTCGTCGCCCCCGTCCCGCTACATAGCGCCCGCGGGGAGCGATGGCGCAGCGCTGCACCGTGATCCTCGTCACCACGCTGGTGACCGCGCTCGACCGGGACGCGCGACTCGCACGCGCTGATCGCGGACGGGGTCGTCGCCGGGCTGCTGCTCGCGCCGAGGGTGCTGGTGCGGCGCGAGGTCGCGGCGGTGTTGGGCTATCCCGCGCGGAGCAGCCTCTTCGCTTATCTCACCCAGGGGATCACCACCCACCCGCTGCGCGAGCGCCTCGGGATTAGGCCTATGCGGCATGGGAGCGGCTGACGCGCCATCTCCGCAGCGACGGCGCGGCGGAGGTGCGCGCGGCGCTGGCCCGCGTGTCGTGGCGTACCGGCGGTGTGGCGCGCGTCACGCCCGGCGCTCGCCGGGCGCCTCACACCGCGGTCTTGCCATAATCCTGCCGGGTCACCGGATGGCTCGACGACAGTCCGCCGTCCACGACGATCGCCTGGCCGTTGACGTAGCTGGCGTCCTCGCTGGCGAGGAACAGCGCGACGCGCGCCAGTTCCTCGGCCTGCCCGCCGCGCCGCAGCGGGTTGAGCCGGCCGAGCCGGTCGAGTTTGCCCGCCTCGCGCGCGTAATCGAAGGTCGGCCGCGTCATCCCCGTCTCGGTCAGCCCGGGGCAGATCGCGTTGACCCGCACGTTGCTGCCGCTGAGCTGCTGCGCCGCCACCTGCGCGAGGTTGATCACCCCCGCCTTGCTGGCCGAATAGGCCGGCGATCCCGCGCCCGAGCGCAGCCCGGCGACGCTGGCGGTGAGCACGATCGCGCCGCCCCCGCGCGCGGCGATCAGCGGCGCGGCGTGCTGGATCGCGAGGAACGGGCCGATCAGGTTGACGCGCAGCACCTCGGTGATCAGCGCGACATCGGTGTCGAACAGGTTGGCGAGCCCGCCCGAGATCCCGGCGTTGGCGAACATCACGTCGAGCCCGCCGTGCCGCTCCGCCGCCAGCGCGACCAGTCGCGCGACGTCGCCCTCGTCGCCCGCGTCGCCGCGGAACGCCAGCGCAGTGCCGCCCGCGTCGGCGATCGCGGCGGCGGTCGCCTCGGCGCCCTCGCTGAGGTCGGCGGCGACGACGCGGCCGCCCTCGCGCGCGAACAGCAGCGCGGCGGCGCGGCCGATGCCCGAGCCCGCGCCGGTGACGACGACCGACTTGCCCGCGAACCGCATTCGCTCTCCCTCCAAGCTCATGCCCCGGCGCGCCCGGCGAAGTGCCAGGCCGCGCTCACCAGCATCGGCAGCCGCGCCGCAGTCTCCTGCGCGCGCGCGTTGGCGGCGGTGCCGACCAGCACGCGCTTGCGGATGCCTTGGACGATGCTGGCGAGCCGGAACAGGTTGAAGGCGAAGTACCAGTCGGTCGCGACCGGCTCGTCGCGACCGGTCCGCGCCGCATAGCGCGCCAGCATCTCGTCCAGCGGCGGGATGCCCGTGGCGTCGCCGGTCAGCCCCATGACGCCGGAGCGGCCCTCGGGCTCGGTGACCCAGCTCATCAGGTAGTAGGTCAGGTCGGCGACCGGGTCTCCCAGCGTCGACAGCTCCCAGTCGAGCACCGCGGCAACGCGCGGCGCCTCGCCCGGCGCGAAGCGCATGTTGTCGACGCGATAGTCGCCGTGGACGATCGCGGTGCGGGTCTGCGACGGCACGGTGCGCGGCAGCCACTCGATCAGCCGCTCCATCTCGGGCAAGGTCTCGGTCTCGGCGCCGCGATACTGCTTGGTCCAGCGCGCGACCTGGCGTTCGAAGTAGTTGCCCGGGCGGCCATAGTCCGCGAGCCCGATCGCGCCCGGATCGAGGTTGTGGAGATCGGCCAGCGTGTCGATCATCGCGTGATAATGTGCCCGGCGCGCCGGGGGGGTGAGCTCGGGCATGGTGCCGTCCCAGATCGTCCGCCCCTCCACCATCTCCATGACGTAGAAGGCCGAGCCGATCACGGCCGCGTCCTCGCACAAGGCATAAGGCCGTGGCACCGGGAAGCCGGTGGGGTGGAGCGCGGCGATGACGCGATACTCGCGTTCGACCTGATGCGCCGAGGGAAGCAGCTCCCCCATCGGCTTGCGCCGCAGCACATAGCGCCGCGCAGGCGTGTCCAGCCGATAGGTCGGGTTCGACTGGCCGCCCGCGAACTTGGCATAGTCGAGCGGGCCGGCGAAGCCGGGCACATGCTGCGCCAGCCACGCGCCCAGCCGCGCGGTGTCGAGCCGGTCGCGCTCGGCGAGGTCGCGTTGGAGCGAGGGGTCGTCGCTCATGCGAAGACGATCACGCTGCGCGTCGAGTCGCCGCGGCGCAGCGCGTCGAAGGCGTGATTGATCCGTTCGAGCGGCAGCCGCTCGGCGATCAACGTGTCGAGGTCGAGCAGCCCGCGCTGGTAGAAGTCGACCAGCCGTGGCACGTCGATCGGGAAACGATTGGAGCCCATCAGCCCGCCCTGCAATCTCTTGCCCGAGAGCAGGTCGATCGCGGACAGGCCGACCGACTCGGCCGGCGGCAACATGCCGAGGATCGTCGCGGTGCCGCCGCGCCGCAGCACCGCCACCGCGGTCGCGGCCGACTGCGGCCGGCCGACCGCCTCGATCGCGTGGTGGACGCCGCCGCGGGTCGCCTCGATCACCGCCGCGGCGACCCCCTCGGCGGCGCTGTCGAACGTGTCGGTCGCGCCGAGCCGCTCGGCGATGGCGCGCTTCTCGGGTATGGGGTCGAGCGCGACGATCCGCCCCGCCCCCGCGATCCGCGCGGCGTTGACCGCGGCGAGCCCGATCCCGCCGCAGCCGACCACGCACACCGTCTCGCCCGGCGCGACGTCGGCGGTGTTGAACACCGCGCCGGCGCCGGTCGTCACCGCGCAGCCGATCAGCGCGGCGCGGTCGAGCGGCATGTCGCGGTCGATCGCGACGCAGGCATGTTCGTGCACCAGCATCTGCTCGGCGTAAGCCGAGAGGTTAAGCATCTGCGCCACCGCGCCGCCGCCGGCGAGGCGCAGCCGCGGCTCGGCGCCACGAGGCCGTCGTGTCTCGCCGCTGACGCATAGCGACATCCGCCCGCTCAGGCAGAATTCGCAATGGCCGCAGAAAGCGGAGAGGCAGGTGACGACATGGTCGCCGGGCCTCACGGTGCGCACCTCGCTGCCGACCGCCTCGACCACGCCCGCCGCCTCATGGCCGGGGATGGCGGGGAGCGCGTGCGGGTAGAGACCGTCGACGAAATGCAGGTCGGAGCGGCACACGCCGACCGCGGCGGTGCGAATCAGCACCTCGTGCGCGAGCGGGTTGCTGACGGTGACCTCGGCGATCGTGAGCGGCGCGCGCGGTGCGGTGAGGACGGCGGCTTTCATCGAGAGACGTGCCGCGGGGATGCCGACCGTTCGTGCTGAGGAGGCGCTGAGCGAAGTCGAAGCGCCGTCTCGAAGCACCGGCCGGACGCTCGCGGCCGCGCTTCGAGACGAGGCTTCGGCAAGCTCAGCCTCTCCTCAGCACGAACGAGCGAGAGCGAAGCAGCACCTCCCGACTCTTTCAGCGTCATCTCGAGCTCGTTACGTGTTCGCGCTTTGGCTCGCCTCCGGCGAGCAAAGATCGCGTGCGGGCGAAACGATCCCGCGCGAACACCACGGTGCGAGTCACTCAGACGCTGCGGCTCTCGCGCGACGGTGGATCCTGAAACGAGCTCAGGATGACGCCGGAACAGACGGCGAGAGAGCGCGCCCACTCTCCTCACCGGGTCACCCCCACGTCGCCGCTCGACGGCGCGCCGCGGCCGCCGACCTCACCGTACTTCCCGAACTCGTGCCGTGCGATCGCGCGGCAGTGCACCTCGTCTGGCCCATCGGCGAAGCGCAGCGTCCGCACCGAGGCCCAGGCGTGCGCCAGCCCGGCGTCCTCCGCCACGCCAGCGCCGCCGAACGCCTGGATCGCGTCGTCGAGGATCTGCAGCGCCATCGTCGGCGCCTGCACCTTGATCATCGCGATCTCCTGCTGCGCCGCCTTGTTCCCTGCCTTGTCCATCATGTCCGCGGCCTTGAGGCAGAGCAGCCGGGTCATCTCGATGTCGATCCGCGCGCGCGCGATCCGCTGCTCCCACACGCTGTGATCGGCGATGCGCTTGCCGAAGGCGACGCGGGCGAGCAGCCGCCGCGCCATCTTCTCGATCGCCACCTCGGCGACGCCGATCGTGCGCATGCAATGGTGGATCCGCCCCGGCCCGAGCCGCCCTTGTGCAATCTCGAAACCGCGCCCCTCGCCCAGCAACACATTCTCCACCGGCACACGCACGTCGGTGAAGCTCACCTCGCCGTGCCCGTGCGGCGCATGGTCATAGCCGTAGACCGAGAGAAGCCGCTCGACCTTCACGCCCGGCGTGTCGAGCGGCACCAGCACCTGGCTCTGCTGCTGGTGGCGCGAGCCCTCGAAGCTGGTCTTGCCCATCAGGATGCCGATCGTGCAGCGCGGGTCGCCCACGCCCGAGGACCACCATTTGCGCCCGTTGATGACGTAGTGATCGCCGTCGCGCTCGATCCGCGTCTCGATGTTGGTTGCGTCGGAGGAGGCGACCGCGGGCTCGGTCATCAGGAAGACCGAGCGGATCTCGCCCTCCATCAGCGGGCGCAGCCACGCCTCCTTCTGTGCGCGCGTGCCGTAGCGGTGAAGCACCTCCATGTTGCCGGTGTCGGGCGCGGAGCAGTTGAAACATTCGCTGGCCCAGCCGATCCGCCCCATGTCCTCGGCGCACAGCGCATATTCGAGGTTGGTCAGCTGGGTGCCCGCGAACGCGAAGGTGTCGTCGACGTGCTGCTGCCCCGAGTGGGGCGGCATGAAGAAGTTCCACAGCCCCTCGGCGCGCGCCGCGCGCTTGACCTCCTCGATCACGGGGATGACCTTCCAGCGCTCGCCACTCGCCAGCTGCTGCTCATACTCGTGGTCGCGCGGTGCGATATGGCGCGCGATGAAGGCGCGGACACGGTCGCGGAAATAGGTCTCGCGCTCGCTCAGCGTGAAGTCCATCGCCACCCTCTCCTCGTTGGTCGCGACCGGGCTTAGGCCATACCGCGTATTCGGTAAAGCACGCTTCGTGGTGCCACCAGCTTCGATGCATGTCGATGGAAAAGGGACTGTATCTTCGAAAGCGACGTGCTACCCATCGCGTCATGGGGGATCTGAGGACCGACGACGCCACCGCCACGCGGCGCTTCCGCGAGAAGCGCGAGGCGATCCTGGCCGCCGCGGCGGACGCGATCAACGAACAGAGCGCCAAGGGCATGACCTTCGCCGACGTGGCGCGCCGCGTCGGGCTCAACACCACCAGCGTCACGTATTATTTCAAGCGCAAGGAAGACCTCGCCGCCGCCGCGTTCGAGCACACGCTCGACTATCTGCTGGCGATGCTCGACGCAGCCGCGGCCGAGCCGACGCCGCCCGAGCGGGTCGAACGGCTGGTCACGCTGAACCTCGCGCGGCTCGCCCGGATCGAGCGCGGCGAGGAACGCGCCTTCGCGGTGCTGTCCGACTTGCGTGCGATGGACGAGCCGGTGCGTGCCCGGCTGATGGCGCGCTGGCGCGAGGTGTTCCGCCGCACCCGCGCGCTGTGGGGCGAGCAGCGCGCCCGCGGCGCGGTCGACCTCGCCGGCGCGCGCGCGCACGTGCTGCTGGAGAATATGTTCTGGCTGCCGGCGTGGCTGCCGCGCTACGACGCCGATCAATACCCGCGCGCTGCCGAGCGGCTGATGGACCTGTTCCGCCATGGCTTGGCCGGCGCGGACGCGCGCTGGGCGCCGCGCCCGCTGGCGCTCGAGCAGGACGATGGGATGCCGGGGCGCGACGCCTTCCTGCTGGCGGCGACGCGGCTGATCAACGAGCTGGGTTATCGCGGCGCCTCGGTGCAGCGGATCGCCTCCGAGCTCAACGTGACCAAGGGCAGCTTCTACCACCATCTCGACGCCAAGGACGATCTGGTCGCGGCCTGCTACCGTCGCAGCTTCGACACGATCGCGGCGGCGCAGCGCAGCGCCGACGCGCGCGGCGGCACGCACTGGCAGCGGCTGTGCGACGCGGTGGCGACGCTGGTGGGGGTGCAGTTCTCCGACAGCGGCTCGCTGCTGCGCACCACCGCGCTGAGCGGTCTGCCGCCGGGCGAGCGCCAGCAGATGGTCGACCGCTCCACCCGGATCGCGCGTCGCTTCGCCGGCACGCTGATGGACGGTGCCGCCGAAGGGGCAATCCGCGCGGTCGACAGCTTGATCGCGAGCCAGGCGCTGATGGCGCTGCTCAACGCCGCCTTCGACATGCGGAAATGGGCCTCGACCATGGCGCAGGAGCACGCCGTGGGGCTCTACGCCTCGACCTTGCTGTTCGGCATGTTCGACGATCGTCTGCTGGGGGAGTGAGGCGACTCCTTACGGATCTGATGCCGGTATTCGAACCGCTCGGGCTGAGGAGAGGCTGAGCTTGTCGAAGCCTCGTCTCGAAGCGCGTTCGCACGCGTCGAGCCATATGCTTCGAGACGGCACTTCGACAAGCTCAGGGCCTCCTCAGCGCGAACGGGAAAACGGGATGGGAAGGCCTTGAGGGTGGGGCACTCCACGCCCCGCCCCGCTACACCGGTTCGCCCAACGCCTCCGTCCGCGCGCGGATGGCGAGCTGGTTATGCGGGCCGCGCCGGCGCGAGAACTCGCGCACCGAGCAGCCCAGGAACAGGTGGCTGTCGCGCAGAAAATGCGAGCGGTCCCAATAGCCCGCGTCCTCCAGCGCCATCGGCGCGGCGTCGGGTTGGGTCAGCACCAGGCTCAGCGCGCGCAGGAAGCGCGTGCGGCGCAGCAGCAGTTTGGGAGTGAAGCCGAAGTTGAAGCGGGTCAGCGCGGCGAGCGCGCGCGGCGTCATGTCGAGCGCGTCGGCCACCGCCTCGATCCGCGTCGTCGCGGGATCGCGCAGCATCGTGCACAGACGGTCGATCCGTGGGTCGGCCGGCGGGCGGCGCTGCAACCGCGCCTCGAGCCAGCTGTCGAATACCTGCTGGAACGGCTCGCCCGACTCGAGCGCGGCGCGCA
The DNA here is from genome assembly GCF_014193405.1 of Sphingomonas sp. BK069. Lineage (NCBI taxonomy): Bacteria > Pseudomonadati > Pseudomonadota > Alphaproteobacteria > Sphingomonadales > Sphingomonadaceae > Sphingomonas > Sphingomonas sp. BK069. The sequence continues at coordinate 960,287 of NZ_JACHZH010000001.1, forward strand.
ACATCTCGGCGCCGGGATCGAGCTCGTCGAGCGGCACGACCCGGTTCGACAGCCGCGACACGTCGCCGCCGAACATCTGTGCCCAGCCAAAAGGTAGCAGGCCGGCGCCGACCAGCGTGCCGCCCGAGCTGGTGACATAGCCCGCATAGCTAGTCGGCCCGGTCAGCGCGACCGTCGGCATTGGATCATAGGTGCGGCTGCCGATTCGCAGCGCCCATGGCGGGCTGCCCGACAGCGTCACCCGGATCGTCGCGACGCTGGGAAAGAAAGCATCGTGGAAGACGTGCCCCGGCACCATCGGCGCGGCGAAGCGGTGATAGCCCGTGACATGATGCGTCAAGGCGTCGCTCGGGCGGTGATACGCGACCGCGACGCTCTCCTGATCCCCCACCGGCGCCCCCCAGCAACCCTTATTTACATCTCATTACCGCGACGGGCGCACAGGGCAAGCCTTGGTACCGGTTCGCGCCATATTCTTCTCACATGGATCAGCTTGTTGGCCGGGCCGACAGCGCGCGTACGCCGCGCTATGATACCCTCATGCCCCGCCTTCCGCATCGCGCCGTGCCGATCGTCCTCGCTGCCGTCACGGTCGACGTGATCGGCTTCGGCATCGTCATGCCCGTGCTGCCCGGGCTAATCGTCTCGCTCGGCCACACCGACCTGGCGCACGCCACACTGATCGGCGGGTGGATGCTCGCCGCCTTCGCGCTGGCGCAGTTCGTCGCCGGGCCGATCCTCGGCAACCTCGGTGACCGCTACGGCCGGCGGCCGGTGCTGGTGGCGGCGATGATCGCCTTCTCGCTCGACTATGCGCTGATGGCCGGGGCGCCCTCGCTCGCCTGGCTTTTTCTCGGCCGGGTCATCGCCGGCGCGGCGGGGGCGAGCTACGGACCCGCCGGCGCAGTGATCGCGGACGTGACCCCGCCCGAGCAGCGCGCCGCGGGCTATGGCCTGCTCGGTGCCGCGTTCGGGCTCGGCTTCATCGTCGGCCCCGCGCTCGGCGGGCTGGTGGCGCATTGGGGACCGCGCGCGCCGTTCGCGCTGGCCGCCGCGCTGGCCGCGCTCAACGCGGTGGCGATGCTGCTCTTCCTGCCCGAGACGCTGGGGCGCGAGCGGCGCCGGCCGTTCCGCCTGCGCGACGCGCACGTGATCGGCGCCTTCCGCCCGCTGTTCGCCGCGGGCAACGCCGCGCCGCTGCTGGTCGCCTGGTTCCTGTGGCAGCTCGGCGGTATCGTCTACCCGGCGGTGTGGAGCTTCTGGGCGACGCTGCGCTTCGGCTGGAGCCCCGCCGCGATCGGCTGGAGCCTCGCCTGGGTCGGCTTCCTCCAGCTGCTGGTCCAGCTCATCCTCACGCGTCGCGCGGTGGCGCGGCTGGGCGAGCGCCGCGCCGCGCTAATCGGGCTGATGGCCGGCGCGGCGACCCTGCTCGCCTATGCGTTCGTGACGCAGGGCTGGCAGGTCTACGCCTTCTTCCTGGTCGGCGCGCTGGGAGCGCTGGCGTGGCCGGCGCTGAACGGCCTGCTCAGCCGGCTGGTCGATGCGACGCGGCAGGGCGCGCTGCAGGGCGGGCTCGGCAGCATGAACTCGGTCGCCGCGGTGATCGGGCCGCTGATCGCGACGCAGAGCCTCGCCTGGGGTGCGCGACGCGGTTTCGACGGGCTCGCCTTCGTCGTGGCGGGCACGCTGATCGGCGCGGCGGCATTGATCGTGGCGCTCGGCGTCCCCACCCTTCGCGCACACGACGGAGACGCGCGATGATCGACCTGCATTACTGGCCCACGCCGAACGGCCACAAGATCACGATCTTCCTGGAGGAGGCCGGGGTCGACTACACCGTCCACCCGGTCAATATCGGCAAGGGCGAGCAGTTCCGCCCCGAGTTCCTGGCGATTTCGCCCAACAACCGCATGCCCGCGATCGTCGACCATGCGCCGACCGACGGCGGCGCGCCGGTCAGCGTGTTCGAGAGCGGCGCGATCCTGCTCTATCTCGCGCACAAGACCGGGCAGTTCGGCGGGGTGACGCCGCGCGCGCATGTCGAGGTGCTCGAGTGGCTGATGTGGCAGGTCGGCGGGCTCGGCCCGATGCTGGGGCAGAACCACCATTTCACCCGCTACGCGCCCGAGCGCGTACCCTATGCGATCGAACGCTATCTCAAGGAGACCGAGCGGCTGTACGGCGTGCTCGAGCGGCGGCTGGAAGGGCGCGACTATGTCGCCGGCGGCGAGTACAGCGTCGCCGACATGGCCTGCTTCCCTTGGATCCTGCCCGAGCCGCAGCAGCAGAACATCAACGACTTCCCCAATATCGCGGCATGGCACGCGCGGATCAAAGCGCGCCCTGCGGTGGTGCGCGCCTATGAGCAGGGCGCGCGGGTGCAGGCGCAGCCGGCGGAGATGAGCGAGGAGCAGCGGCGCGTGCTGTTCGGCCAGACCGAGCGATAGGGTAGGTTGACCAGAGGTCACGTGGCGAGCGCCGGTGAGAGAAGGGCAGCACGCCGACGCCGGCGCCCGCTCTCGTCAACGATCCGTCATCGCGCCGTCCCGTCATTCGGGCCTGGCCGGGGATCCAGGCCGCCGAACACGCCAACCTCCTTTACATGCGGCGACGTGGATACCGGCTCAGGGCCGGGGATGACGGTGGGCAGAGCGAGGTTCGCTCGCCTCACCCCTGCCGCGTCGGCCATACCTCCGCCGCGGTGACGACCGGGATCTTCGAGCCCAGCGCGGCGAGCGCGACCTGGTGGACGAAGTCGGTCGGTGCGGTGCACAGGTCGCCGACCACGCGGCGGTCGAGCACCGTCGCCTCGGGCGCGAGCGCGGTGTAGGTAACGCAATTCTGCGTCATCATGCCGCAGATGAAGAGCTCACCCGTGTCGAGCAGATGCGCGCCGAGATCGGTCTCCTGGAAGGCGTCGGGATAGCTCTTGGTGATCACCGCGGCGCCCTCCGCCGCGTCCATGATCGCGGGGCGGATCACGCTGCCGGGCTCGTCCTCGGCGAAGGGACCGCCGGCGGCGACGTGGCGCACCAGCACGACCTGATCGCCCGCCGCCTGCGCCGCGGCGATCGCGGCGACGATCCGCTCCTCCACCGCCTCGGCGCGCCACAGCGGCAGCGCGCCGCGCGCGAAATAGGCGTTCTGGACGTCGATCACCAGCAGCGTACGCCTCATGTCATCTCCTCGTCGTCGCAGCCTCCTTCATAGCGCATCCCACGAGGCCGACGTGCCGCGCGGCCGACTCTTCTCGCCCCGCGGTGGCGCGCGGCATTGATCCGCCGCGATCCGCGGCTAGCGTGGCGCGATGACCGACCCAGTCTCCGCCACCCCGCTCGCCCAGCTGCTCGCCGCGCTCGTCCGCGACGATGGCGCGGCGCGCTGGCACGGCTCGATCCCGCCCGACTGGCAGCAGGGCCGGACCGCGTTCGGCGGCCTCTCGGCGGCGCTGGCGTTACACGCGGCACGTCAGCTCGAGCCCGAACTGCCGCCGCTACGCTCGGCGCAGGTAGCGTTCGTCGGGCCGCTCGCCGGTGCGGTGACGGTCTCCGCGACGCTGCTGCGTCGCGGGCGCAACGCCGCCTTCGTCGCCGCCGAGGTGAGCGGCGAGGCCGGGCTCGGCGTCCGCTGCACCTTCGTCTTCATGCGCGCGCTGCCCGACGCGCTGGCGCACACCCGCGGCGCTGCGCCGCCCGCGACGCCGCCCGCGCCCGATGACCCCGTGCTGCGCGGCGGCCACCCGCAGGTGGCGTTCACGCGCCACTTCGAGTTCGTCGACCCGCCCGGCCAGGGCGATCCGGCGGCGTGGCTGCGCTGGGCGCGCCTGGCCGAGCGCGACGGGCTCCATCCCGAGGTCGAGCTGCTGGCGATCGGCGACTGCCTGCCGCCCGCCGCGCTGCGGCTGCTCGGCATCGGCGCGCCGGTGAGCTCGATGACCTGGCAGCTCAACCTGCTCGCCCCCGCCCCGACGACGCGCGGCGGCTGGTGGCTGCTGCGCTCCGCCACCGATCACGCGCGCGACGGCGCCTCGTCGCAGCAGATGGCGATCTGGGACGCGGACCGCCGCGCCGTCGCCGAGCAGCTCCAGTCGGTCGCGATCTTCGGCTGATACAAATCGCGACAATATTCCGGCGCTTCGACATTCCGGCGCGACATGCGCGGCCTAGTGCCGCGACACGGACGGGGCCCGAGCCCCGTCGAACGTGTCGAGGGGTGTATCCGATGAAGATCTTGCTCTCCGCCGCGGTGCTCGGCGCCGCCGCGCTCGCCCATGCCGCGCCGCTGCTCGCGCAGGACCTGCCTGCCGCCCGCGCCGACGCGCCGACGCCGGGACCGATGGGACCGCGCGACCCACTCGCCGCCGCCGACGCCGACCGCGACGGCGTGGTGACGCGCGAGGAGGCCGCGGCCGAGGCCGACCGGCGCTTCGCCGCTTTGGACACCAACGGCGACGGCAAGATCGACCGCGACGAGCGCCGCGCCTTCCGCCCACCGCACCGCCCACGCGGCGACATGGCGCCGCCCCCCGGCGAGGACGGTCCGCCGCCGCCCCCGCCGCCGGGTGCGGACTCGCCGCCGCCTCCCCCGCCCCCCGGCGCCGAGCGCGACGGCGGCCGACGCGAACGGGGCGAGCGCGGCGACCGCCATCACCGGCGCGAGCCGCGCGAGGTGACGCGCGCCCAGTTCCGCGAGCGCGCGCTGCGAATGTTCGATCGCGCCGACACCAACCATGACGGCCGCGTCGACCAGCAGGAGCGCGAGGCGATGCGGCTGATGATGCGCGCTCGCCGCATCGGCCCCGACGGCGACCTGCGCCGCCCCGGGCCGCGCGGCGGCGAGCGTGGGGGCGATCGCGACGACGCCGCGCCCGAGCGCGACTGACACCCGGCCCTTCCCATCGAGGCATCAGCTATGGCAGGCCCCGACGACATGGCCGACATCCCGCATCTGCTGCTGGTCGACGACGAGCGCTCGATCCGCGAGCCGCTCGCCGTCTACCTGACCAAGCAGGGCTTCCGCGTCACCCAGGCGGGCGACGCGGAGAGCGCGCGGACGCGCATGGCCGCCTATGCGATCGATCTGGTCGTGCTCGACATCATGATGCCGGGCGAGGACGGGCTGTCGCTGTGCCGCCACATCCGCGCCACCGGCGAGACGCCGGTGATCCTGCTCACCGCCAAGAGCGAGGAAACCGACCGCATCGTCGGGCTCGAGATGGGCGCGGACGACTATGTCGTGAAGCCCTTCTCCCCACGCGAGCTGGCGGCGCGGATCAAGGTCGTCCTGCGCCGCACCGCCGGCGGCGCCGTGCGTCAGCACGCGCCCGAGAGCGGCGCCTACGCCTTCGCGGGCTGGCTGCTCAAGACCGGCGAGCGCGCCTTGGTCGACCGCGAGGGCGTCTCGGTACCGCTGTCGACCGGCGAGTACAACCTGCTCCTCGCGCTGGCGCAGCGCCCGCGCCAGGTGCTGACGCGCGACCAGCTGCTCGACCTGACGCAGGGGCGTGAGGCGGCGGCGTTCGACCGCGCGATCGACAATCAGGTCAGCCGGCTGCGGCGCAAGATCGAGGCCGATCCCAAGGCACCCGAGATCATCAAGACGGTGTGGGGCGGCGGCTATGCGCTCTCCACCGACGTGACGCGGCTGTGAGCGCGACTGTGAGCGCCTCCGTGAGCACGGCGTGACCTGGCGCCGCCTGCCCTGGCCGCGCAGCCTTGCCGGGCAGATGGCATTGCTGGTCGCGCTCGCGCTGTTCGTGGCGCAGGCGATCAACCTCGCGCTGCTGTTGCGCGAGCGGAGCAGCTTCCGCGTCGCGCAGGCGTCGCGCCCCGCCGCCTTCCGCCTCGCCGACGCGATCGACCAGGAAGCGAGCGGTCGCCGCATCGCGCCCGATCGCGGCCGCGTTCGCGTCGCCGCGCGCAGCCCGATCACCGCCGAGATGGCACCGCAGCCGGAGATGGCGCGCGAGGTGCGCGCCCAGCTCGACGAGTTCGGCGTACGGATGCGCCGGGTGGAGGTGGCGATCGCACCGCCGGGCACTTACCAGGTGCCGCTCAGCCGGTTCGAGCGCCGCATGGCCGCGCGCCACGGCCCCGAGCCGCCGCCGGAGACGATCGTGGTCGCCGCGCAGCAGCCCCGCGGGCGCTGGCTGGTGCTGGCGGGCGGGCTGCCGCGCGGCGATACGCGGCTGTTCTGGCGGCTGCTCGCGCAGACGCTGATCCTGTACGGCATGGTGCTGCTGCCCGTGCTGTGGGTGGCGCGGCGCATCTCGCGCCCGCTTCGCGAGCTCGCCGCCGCGGCGCGCGCCTATTCGCCACGCACGCCGCCGCGACCGCTGGAGGAAGAGGGACCGCCCGATGTCGTCGCGGTGATCGCCGCCTTCAACGCACTGAGCCTGCGCGTCACCGCCATGCTCGACGAGAAGGACCGCATGCTCGGCGCGATCGGCCACGACCTGCGCACGCCGCTGGCCGCGCTGCGCGTGCGGATCGAGTCGGTCGAGGACGAGCAGGACCGCGCGCGCATGGCCGACACGATCGCCGAGATGAACCGCACGCTGGAGGACATCCTTTCGCTGGCGCGGCTCGGCCGGCCGAGCGAGCCCGAGACCGAGGTCGATCTCGCCGCGTTGGTCGACGCGGTGGTGGAGGACTTCCGCGATCTGGGCGACGATGTCGCCTTCGAGGAGGCCGAGCGTCTGCGGATGCGGCTACGCCCGTCGCTGATCCGCCGCGCGGTGCGCAACCTGATCGAGAATGCGGTGAAATATGCCGGCGCCGCCGAGGTCTCGCTGCGCGCCGAGGCGGCGAGCGCCGCGATCGTGGTCGCCGACCGCGGACCCGGCATCCCGGCGGACCGGCTGGATGACGTGTTCGGCGCCTTCATCCGCCTCGAGACGTCGCGCAACCGCGAGACCGGCGGGATCGGCCTCGGTTTGGCCCTGGCCCGCGCGATCGTCGAGGAGGCGGGCGGCGCGATCGTGCTCGCCGCGCGCGACGGCGGCGGCCTGGTCGCGACAATCACGCTGCCGCGGGGGTGAGCGGGCAGCGGGCGTGTGGCCGTGCGTCGAGCCGGCACGTCGGCAAGCTCAGCGCCTCCTCAGCACGAACGGCGGTGGACAGGATGATACCCCCGTTCGCGCTGAGGAGAGGCTGAGCCTGCCGAAGCCTCGTCTCGAAGCGCCGCCGCCCCCCTTGCGCTCGCCCGGCGCAGCGTCGAAAGCGTCCGCTCACCTGGGGGAGCCTGTATGTCGATCCTGTCGGACCGCTGGATCCGCGAGCGCGCGCAGGGCGAGGGCATGATCGAGCCCTTCGTCGAGGCGCAGCGGCGCGACGGCTGCATCAGCTACGGCCTGTCGAGCTACGGCTATGACGCGCGCGTGGCCGACGAGTTCAAGATCTTCACCAACGTCGACAACGCGATCGTCGACCCGAAGGACTTCGCCTCGAACAGCTTCGTCGATCGCAAGACCGACGTGTGCATCATCCCGCCCAACAGCTTCGCGCTCGCCCGCACCGTGGAATATTTCCGCGTGCCGCGCGACGTGCTGGTGATCTGCCTCGGCAAGTCCACCTACGCGCGCTGTGGCATTATCGTGAACGTCACTCCGCTCGAGCCCGGCTGGGAGGGGCACGTCACGCTGGAATTCTCGAACACCACGCCGCTGCCTGCCAAGATCTACGCCAACGAGGGCGCGTGCCAGTTCCTGTTCCTGCAGGGCAACGAGCCGTGCGAGATCAGCTACGCCGACCGGGCCGGCAAATATATGGGCCAGCGCGGGGTGACGCTGCCGCGATTGTGAGAGGAGGCGAGTCGCCCTTTGCCTCTGCTGTTCCCGGGCGGGAAGCCGGTGAACAGGGTGGGAAAGCTGTCGTGAGACTCACCCGCGTCTCCCACCTTGACCCCGGCTTCCGCCGGGGAACAGGTTGCGTGTGTGGAGCGTCGGTACCGTGATCCTGCCGCCGAGCAGATCGGTTGAGTCGCCGCTGCCCTCACCTTCGCCAACGAGGAGGGAACCCCCATCGCCGCGCGCGTCTTAGAAAAGATCTCAGCAGGAGAGCCCGAAGTTGGATGTCGTTACCCTGTGCCTGTTCCTGTTGCTGGCGGTGGTCGTCAGCGGCACCGTCTCGCGACTCCTTCCCTCCGCTCTCCCCCGCCCGCTGGTCCAGATCGCGCTCGGCGCGCTGATCGGCGCCTTCGCCGGCATCCGGGTGGAGCTCGATCCCGAGCTGTTCTTCCTGCTGCTGGTACCGCCCCTGCTCTTCCTCGACGGCTGGCGCATCCCCAAGGATGAGCTGCTGCGCGACCGCGGTGCGGTGCTCGGGCTCGCGCTGGGGCTGGTGTTCCTCACCGTGGTGGGGCTCGGCTTCTTCGTCCATTGGCTGATCCCGGCGATGCCGCTGGCGGTCGCCTTCGCGCTCGCCGCCGTGGTATCGCCGACCGACCCGATCGCGGTCGGCGCCATCGCGCAGAAGGTGCCGATCCCCAAGCGCATGATGCACATCCTGGAAGGCGAGTCGCTGCTCAACGACGCCTCGGGACTGGTGTGCCTGCGCTTCGCCATCGCCGCCGCGCTCAGCGGCACCTTCTCGCTGAGCGAGGCGCTTGGTACGTTCGCCTGGATGGCGCTCGCCGGAGTCGCGATCGGCGCCGGCGTCACCTGGCTGGCGATCGGCGGCAAGTCGCTGGTGGCGCGCCGCACCGGCGGCGACGACGCGGGGTCGAACATCCTCGTCAGCCTGCTGATCCCGTTCGGCGCCTATCTCGCCGCCGAGCATGTCCACGCCTCGGGCGTGCTCGCCGCCGCCGCCGCCGGCATCGCCATGACCTTCGTCGGCAGCGGCGTCGCGGTGAGCGCCGCGACGCGGATCCGCCGCCGCGCCGTGTGGGACATGCTGCAGTTCACGCTCAACGGCGTGATCTTCGTGCTGCTCGGCGAGCAATTGCCCGCGCTGTTCGCCGGCGCGCGGGCCGCGGTCGCGGGCGCGGGGCACGACAGCGCCTGGTGGCTGCTCGGCTATGTCGCCGCGATCGTCGCGGTACTCGCCGCACTGCGCTTCGGCTGGGTGTGGGTCGCGCTGCAACTGACGCTCTATCGCGCCAAGCAGCGCGGCGACGGTACGAAGGGCAGCCCGCCGCGACGGGTGATCGCGGCCATGTCAGTGGCCGGCGCGCGCGGCGCGATCACGCTGGCGGGTGCGCTGACGCTGCCGCTGGCGCTGCCGAGCGGCGCCGACTTCCCCGCGCGCGACCTCGTCATCCTGCTCGCCTCGGGCGTGATCCTGACCTCGCTCGCGATCGCCGCGGGCGGGCTGCCGCTGCTGCTGCGCGGGCTGACCTTCCCCGCCGAGGACGGCGCCGCGGGCGAGCGCGACCGCGCGCGCGTGGTCACCGCCGAGGCCGCGATCGCCGAGATCGAGCGGGTTCAGCACGCCATGGCGCAGGACCGCGGCGACGCCGATCGCTACACCGACGTGGCGGCGCGGCTGATGGCGCAGTATCGCGACCGCATCGCCCACCTCGACGAGGACAGCGGCGCGCGCGACGAGCGCTCGCAGGACGCCGAGATCGAGCGCGAGCTCCGCCTCGCCGCGGTGCGCGCCGAGCGCCGGGCGCTGTTCGCGCTGGGCCGCCGCCGCGAGATCGGGCTGACGCTGGCGGAGCAGCTCGGCCGCGAGCTCGACCTCGCCGACGCGCGACTGACGCGGAAGGGATTGTGAAACGGATATGAGCGAGACGATCGCCGAGCTGCACGCCGCGATGGAGGCCGCCGCCGCCGCGCTCGACTTCGAGGAGGCGCGCCGGCTACGCGACCGTATCACCCTGCTGCGCGGCGGCGCGAGCATGGAAGACGCGGCCGCCGCCGATCTCAGCGGACTGGAGCGCCAGCGCCCCGGCGCGATGGGTCTGGGCACGAGCCAGCAGCGGGTCACGCCGCCGCCCGGCTGGACTCCCCCGCCCCGCCCCGACCCGATGACGCGCGGCCGCGGCACGCGCCGCCGCTGAGCGGGGTGGGAGGTGAGCTGGAGCGTAGAGGCAACGAGGGTGGAGCCTGTCAGCGCACCGCCGTCACCCTCAGCGCCGTAACGCTCACCGCCGTGATCCTGAACGCGTTTCAGGATCCACGTCGCCGCGCACCCAGCGGCGTCGATGCCTGCGGCGCGGTGGATCCTGAAACGGGTTCAGGATCACGCCATACGAGAGGTGCGCGCCAGACTCATGACGGTATGCTCAGCCGGCGCTCGCCTTCTGCGGCGCTTTCACAACCCGATCGTGTCGAGCGCGGCGGCGAGCTCGGCGTCGATCGTCTCGCCTTGCCGCGGCGACAGCCGGTTGAGCGCGGTCTGGACGCGGCGCTGCGCCACTTGGAGGGTCTTGTGGCGCACCGCGCGCACCTGGTTGGTCCGCCCCGAGCGGCTCTCGCCCAGCAGCGCGGCCCATTTCTCCTCCTCCGCCGCGAGGATGGCGAGCGCGAGCCGAAGGCCGTCGCGCTGGCCGCGCGCGTGATCGTCACTCATTCGCCGTCGCTCCGCCATGGCGCCGGCCGAGGGTGGCACGGCGCGCCCGATGCTCTACGGGCAGTGCCGTGCCCCAGTTGATCCCGATCGTCGACCCCGCCGACCCACGCGTCGAGTCCTATCGCGACATCCGCGAACGCGACCTGGTCGGCCGGCGTGGCCTGTTCGTCGCCGAAGGCGTGGTCGTGCTCGAGAAGCTGATGGAGAGCGCGACGCATCGTGCGACCTCGCTGCTGATCGCCGACAAGCGCGCGGCGGCGCTGGCTCCGCTGCTGGCGCGACTGCCAGCGGACACGCCGGTGTACCTCGCCGCTCCGCGCGTGCTCGACGCGATCGCGGGCTTCCCGCTCCACCGCGGCGTGCTCGCGATCGGGCAACGCGGCGCGGACCTGTCCGCCGAGGCGTTGCTCGGCGGCACGACTCCACCGCGCGACGTGCTGCTGCTGAGCGGCATCGCCAACCATGACAACATGGGAGGCATCTTCCGCAACACCGCGGCCTTCGGCGTGGGCGCGGTGCTGCTCGACGCCGACTGCTGCGACCCGCTCTACCGCAAGGCCATTCGCGTCTCGGTCGGCGCCGCGCTGACCGTGCCGTTCGCCCGGCTCGGGCGCGACGAGGACGCGCTCGCGCTGCTGGCACACCACGGGCTCGAGGCGGTCGCGCTCAGCCCAGCGGGCGCCACCGCGCTGCCGGCGTGGCGGCCGGCGCCGCGCAGTGCGGTGCTGCTCGGCGCGGAGGGACCCGGGCTGGCACCGGCGCTGATGGCGCGGGCGCGTACGCTGCGGATCGCGATGGCGGCGGGGTTCGACTCGCTCAACGTCGCGACCACCTCGGGGATCGTGCTCCACCATCTCGCCACCGCGCGCTCCGGCGGGGCGTAGCGTTATGGGGCGACAAGGCGCTGGCGCGGCGTTGCCGTGCCGGGCCGGCGCGGCATAAGTCTCGTCGCCATGAGTATCCTGTGTACCCTCGGCCTGCACCGCTGGCAGAGCCACCCGACCCTGCGCCCGGGCACCACCGTCCATCGCTGCGCCTGGTGCGGCACGCGCGCGCTGACCCACGGCGGCCGGCAGCGACGGCGCAAGCGGATCTTCTTCGGCGTTGCGCTGCTCGTCTCGGCGGGAATGTGGTTCGTCGGCTACAACCTGCTGGTGCACGGCCGCACGCGCGTGCTCCACACCGCCTCGACCTCGGCGCGGAAGGTGGCGACCGCGGCGTCGCACGGGCGCAACGCGGTGCATCGGATCGAGGGCGACCGCGGCAGCTACGTCGAGGGCAAGGACTGAGGCGCGTGGGGGTGTCCGGCGCCGCGGTCTGCTGGTGGATCGCGGCGCTGAACACCGAGCGAAGGCGAAGCGCCAACGAGACGAGTATGTTAGGTGGTGCCGCTTACAGGACTCGAACCTGTGACCCCATCATTACGAATGATGTGCTCTACCAACTGAGCTAAAGCGGCCCGATCGCGCCCGGGGGCACCGCATCGTGGAGCGCGCGCTTAGCAGTGGCTCCCGGACGTGGCAAGCGCTTCCGGACTTTACGCGGAGTTTACCATCCATGGTGCAGATCGGGCGTGACAGGCCGACTCCGCAGGCCTCACTGGGACGATGAGCATGGACACGCCGCGCGGTTACGACGACCTCCGCCACGACCTCGATCCCACCGAGGGCGGCGTTGGCGAAGCGGTGCTCGCGATCGGCGGCGACGAGCGGCGCATGCACGTGCGCGCCTACAATCACTGGGTCTCGCTGCTCGGCGATCGCCCCTATCCCGCCATCGCCGACCTGGAGCCCGCCAGCATCGCCGACTTCGGCGCCAACAGCGTGCTGCTCGACTTCTCCGCGGGCGTGGACGACCCCTCGGTCCAGTTCATCGGCCGCGCGCTGCGCGACGAGTGCGGCGCCGAGCAGACGATCGCGCGGATCAGCGACGTGCCCGCGCGCTCGCTGCTGTCGCGACTGACGGACCATTATCTGCAGATCATCGCCAATCAGGCGCCCATCGGCTTCGAGGCCGAGTTCGTCGGCACGCGCGGCCATGCCACATTGTACCGCGGCATCCTGATGCCCTTCTCGTCCGACGGGGCGGCGATCGACTTCATCTACGGCGTGATCAACTGGAAGGAGCTGGTCACCGCCGATCATCAGGCCGCGCTCGACCGTGAGCTGTCGGTGGCGCGCGTGCCGCGGCATGATCCCGTTCCCGCCGCCGCCTGGGCCGACGGGCCGCACGCCGACGCCGAGTTCGACGCGCTGCCCTGGCCCGAGGCCGCGCCCGTCGCCTCGCTCGACGACCGGCTCGCCGCCGCGCGCGAGAGCGCGGCCTCGGCGCGCACCGCCGCGACGCGCAGCCACGCCGCGCTGTACCGCGCGCTCGGCCGCGCGCACGATTTCGCGCTAGCTGCGGCGGACGCGCCCGAACGCCTCGCCGCGATCCTCGACGAGGCGGCGATCAAGGTGCAGGCGCGCGCGCCGATGACCGCGATTGCCAAGCTGATCTTCGGCACCGATCACGACAAGACGCGAGTGACCGAGCTGGCAACCGTGCTCGCCTGGGCGGCGCGCACCGGCGTCGCCGAGGGCGAGCTGGCCGGCCTGCTCGACTCGGTCGAGGGGGGAATCAAGCGCCTCGTCGCCGACGAGCGCGCCGCGCGCCGGCCGGTGACACGAGCCACGCCGCGGCTGGCGCCGGCGATCGCGGCGCGCGCGCCGCTGGCCGAGCTCGCGCTCGACAGTGGCTTGGCCGAGGGCGAGCCGGTGGTGCTGCTCGGTCGCGCCGTCGCGGGCGGTATCGTGGTGATCGGCACCGTCGGGGACGATGCCAGGCTCGCGAAGCAGGTGCTGCGGCGGCTCGACTGAGGGCGGTGGTCCCCGGCCTGCGAGGCCGCCCTTGCGGCTAAGCGGCTTCAGGCATCACCACATCATTCACCGTCGTCCCGAACTCGTTTCGGGATCCACGATACGGCATACGCGCCGGCAGCTGCGCTCGCGGATCGGCGAATCCTGAGACAAGCTCAGGATGACGCCGGAAATTTGCGACGGCCCGCCCGCTTCTCATCGGCTTGACTCGGGGTTGAGCCGCGTCGCCGGCCGGCGCATAGCGCGGGTCATGGTCGAGAAGTCTCTGCAGAAACTGTCTGCCGCGCTCGCGGCGCGGCTCACCCATCGCGCGCTTCCCGGGGAGATCGCCGGCTTCGGCGAGGACAAGCAGGCCGAGGCGGCCGCCTTCCTGGCCGAGACCGCGGCGCAGCGCGCGCCCGGCACCGCCGCGCTCGCGCTGGAGCAGCTGCCCGGCGACGGCGCGCGGCGCCGCATGCGGCTCGCCATCGTCAACGACGACATGCCCTTCCTGGTCGACTCGGTCGCCGCCGCGATCGGCGACCGCGACATCGCGGTCGATCGCGTGATCCACCCCGTCATCCGCGTGTCGCGCGACGTCGACGGCACGCTGACCGCGATCGAGGAGGCCGGTGGACATGCCGAGTCGATGATCTACGTCGAGCTCGAGCGCGTCGACGCCAAGGACCGGCGCGCGCTGACCGACGAGATCGAGCGGCTGCTGCGCGACGTGCGCGTGGCGGTGGGCGACTGGCGCCAGATGCAGGCCGCCCTCGCCGCCGACGCGGGCATGCTCGACGACACCGGGCACGATCCCGAGGGCGCCAACCTGCTGCGCTGGTTCCTCGACCGCCATTTCACGCTGCTGGGCCATGAGCGCTGGCACGTCGACGGCTGCGCCGACGCGGCCGAACCGCTCGGCATCGCACGCAACGAGCATGAGGTGCCGCTGCTCGCCGAGCGCTCGCGCCGGCTCGCGGTGGAATATTTTACCGCCGGCAACGCCGCGCCGCTGCTGCTCAAGTCGAGCCTGATCTCTCCCGTGCACCGGCGCGTCCCGCTCGACCTGCTGGTGGTGCCGCTCGTCACCGGCGGCACGGTGACAGGGCTGTCGATCCACGCCGGCCTGTGGACGTCGGCAGCGCTCAATGCGCCGCCACGCAGCGTGCCCGTGCTGCGCCAGCGACTGGCGGCGAGCGAGGCCAAGTTCGGCTTCGATCCCGCCGGCCACACCGGCAAGGCGCTGACCCACGCGATCGCGACGCTGCCGCACGACCTGATGATCGCGGTTGACGCCGCGGGGATGGAGGAGCTGGCGCTCACCGCGATGAGCCTCGCGGACCGGCCCCGCCCCAAGCTGGTGCTCGCGCGCTCGCCGCTCGGCCGCCATCTCTACGCCTTCGTCTGGCTGCCGCGCGACGAGATGACGACCGCGCGCCGCGTCGCGATCGGCGACATGCTGGCGGAAGAGGCCAATGGCCAGATCCTCAACTGGACCACCAGCGTCGAGGACAGCCGCACCGCGCTGCTGCGCTACACCATCGACCTGCGCGGCGCCGGCCGCCTGCCCGATGCCTCGCTGCTCGACGCGCGGCTGGAGAAGATGGTGCGCGGCTGGGCGCCCTCGATCGAAGCGGCGCTCGCCGACGAGGTCGGGCCCGCGCGCGCCGCGCGGCTGGCGCTGCGTCACGCCGCCGCCTTCCCGCCGCGCTATCGCACCGGCGCCACCCCCGACGAGGCGGCGCGCGACATCGTCGCGATCGCCAACTTGGTCGACACCGCCGACCGCGAGGTGCGCTTCACCGCGGGCGGCGACGGCATGCTCCACCTCAAGGTGTATCGCCAAGGCGGGCCGCTGGCGCTGTCCGACGCGGTGCCCGCGCTGGAGCATTTCGGCTTCCGCGTGATCGAGGAGATGCCGACTGGGCTTACCGACGAGGAACGCTCCTCGATCCACGACTTCACGCTCGAGACCGCGGCCGACGTGCCCGCGGTGCTCGCCGCGGCGGACACGCTGCAGGAAGCGCTCGCGCAGGTGCTTGAAGGCCGGGCCGAGGATGATGGGTTTAATCGCCTCATGCTGGAGGCGGGGCTCTCCCCGTCGGCGGTCGTGCTGTTCCGCGCCTGGTTCCGCTACCTGCGCCAGGCCGGGATGAGCTATGGCATGGCCACGGTGGTGGAGACGCTGACGCGCGCGCATCATGTCACCAAGGCGCTGGTCGAGCTGTTCGCGGCGCGCCACGATCCCGCCGGCGGGCGCGATGCCGAGGCCGCAGTCGCCGCGATCGACGCCGGGCTCGACGCGGTCACCGGCATCGACGACGACCGCATTCTGCGTGCCTTCCGCGCCGTGATCGACGCGACGCTGCGCACCAACGCCTATACCGAGGCCGCGACCGAGGGGCTGGCGTTCAAGCTCGACAGCGCCCGGATCCCCGGCCTGCCCGCGCCGCTGCCGTGGCGCGAGGTCTGGGTCTATTCGCCGCGGGTCGAGGGCATCCACCTGCGCGCCGGCCCGGTCGCGCGCGGCGGCCTGCGCTGGTCCGACCGGCGCGACGATTTCCGCACCGAGATCCTCGGCCTGATGAAGGCGCAGCGCGTCAAGAACGCGGTGATCGTGCCGACCGGCGCCAAAGGCGGCTTCTACGCCAAGCAGCTGCCCGCACCGGGCAACCGTGACGCGTGGCTGGCGGAGGGCACCGAGGCCTATCGGATCTTCATCCGCACCCTGCTGTCGATCACCGACAATATCGTCGGCGGCGAGGTGGTGCATCCCGACGGCGTCGTCGTCCACGACGGCGACGACCCCTATTTCGTCGTCGCCGCCGACAAGGGCACCGCGACCTTCAGCGACGTCGCCAACGCCATCGCGCTGGAGCGCGGCTTTTGGCTCGGCGACGCCTTCGCCAGCGGCGGGTCGCAGGGTTACGACCACAAGGCGATGGGCATCACCGCCAAGGGCGCGTGGGTCTCGGTACAGCGCCATTTCGCCGAGCGCGGGCTGGACGTGCAGACGCAGCCGATCCGCGTCGTCGGCTGCGGCGACATGTCGGGCGACGTGTTCGGCAACGGCATGCTGCTGTCCAAGGCGATCCGGTTGGTCGCCGCCTTCGACCACCGCCACATCTTCCTCGACCCCGATCCGGACGCCGCGGCGAGCTGGGCCGAGCGCGACCGCCTGTTCGCGCTGCCGCGGTCGAGCTGGGCCGACTACGACACTGCTTTGATCTCGCCAGGCGGCGGCGTGTTCGCGCGCGACATGAAGTCGATCCCGCTCTCGCCCGCGGTGCGCGCCGCGCTGGGCGTCGAGGCGGAGCGGCTCGAGCCGACCGCGCTGATCTCGGCGATCCTCAAGAGCCCGGTCGACCTGATCTGGTTCGGGGGCATCGGCACCTATGTGAAGGCCGCGTCCGAGAACAACGCCACCGTCGGCGATCCCGCCAACGACCGGCTCCGCGTCGACGCCGAGGAGCTGCGCGCCACCGCGATCGGCGAGGGCGCGAACCTCGGCGTCACCCAGGCCGCGCGGATCGCCTTCGCGGCGAGAGGCGGCCGGATCAACACCGACTTCATCGACAATTCGGCGGGCGTCGACTGCTCGGACAATGAGGTCAACATCAAGATCGCGCTCAACCGCGAGATGATCGAGGGCCGGCTCGCGTTCGACGACCGCAACGCGCTGCTCGGCACGATGACCGACGACGTCGCGCGACTGGTGCTGGAAGACAATCGGCTCCAGACGCTGGCGCTGTCGATCGCCGAAGGCGGCGGGGTGCAGGCGCTGCCCAGCTACGTTCGACTGATCGAGGTGTTCGAGGAGAGTGGCCGGCTCGACCGCCGCGTCGAGGGGCTCGGCAGCAACACCGACCTGCTCCGCCGCGGCAGCGACGCGCGCGGGCTCACCCGCCCCGAGCTGGCGGTGCTGCTCGCCACCGCCAAGCTCGCGCTGCAGGACGCGATCGAGCATTCGGCGCTGGGCGCGGATCCGGCGCTCGCCGAGGACCTTCACGCCGCCTTCCCGCCCGCGATGCGCGAGCGCTTCGCCGCCGCGATCGACGCGCACCGGCTTCGCCCGCAGATCGTCGCCACCAAGCTGGCCAACCGCGTCATCAATCGCATCGGCATCCTCCACCCGTTCGAGCTGGCCGAGGAGGAGGGCGCGACGCTCGCCGACATCGCGGCGATGTTCGTGGTGGTGGAGCGCCAATTCGGGCTCGCCGCGCTGTGGCACGCGATCGAGACGGAACCGATGCCCGAGAGCGGCCGAATCGCGCTGTTCGACGAGACCGCGGTGGCGGTGCGCTCGCAGGTCGCCGACCTGCTGCGCACCACCGCCCCCGCCACGCCCCCCTCCGCGGTGCTGGCACGGCTGTCGGCGGGGATCGAGCGGCTCGATGTCGCCGCGGGCGAGCTGCTGCTCGACGAGGCACGCGCGCACTCCCGCCGCATCGCCGACACGCTCGAGCAGGCCGGCGCGCCGCATGATCTCGCCACCCGCGTGGTGCGGTTGTTCGAGCTGGACGGCGCGGTCGGGCTCGCCGACCTGGGCGAGCGTGCCGGGATCGAGGAGACGCGGCTGGCACGCGCCTTCACGCGGCTCGGTCAGGCGCTGGGGCTCGACTGGGCACAGTCGACCGCGACGCGCATCTCGCCGAGCGACCCATGGGAGCGGCTGCTGATCGCCGGACTGGCGCGCGACTTCCAGCAGCTGCGGCTCGATTTCCTCGGCCGCGGCGGGGCGAGCGATCCGGAGGCGCTTGTCGCCGACTGGCTCGGGCGTAACGGCGCGCGCGTGGCGCAGTTCCGCGCGGTGATCGACCGCGCGCGCAACGCGCAGGCGCCGAACGCCGCCATGCTGGCGCAGATCGCGAGCCAGGCGCGGGTGCTGCTGGGGCGGTAGGAAAGCGCGAGGTCGCCCGAGATTCCTCCCGGTAAGGGGAGTGCGGGCGAAGCGCGACCGAGGGGTGTCGCCGCTGGTGAGTCCGCCGATACTCATCGCCGGGGTCACCCCTCGGTCAGGCCTGCGGCCTGCCGCCTCCCCTTCTGGGGAAGGATGTCCAGCCCCTTCAGTGCGGCACCACGCCCAGCTCCACCCCGGTCTTGTCATGCAAGGCGAAGCGGTCGACGAGGTCGGCGCTGGCGCGGTTATAGCCGGTCACTTCGACGACGCGCCCGTCGCGCCGCAGCCGCGCCACCACCTTGTCGAGTGCCGCCACGCCGGAAATGTCCCAGAAATGCGCGCCGCCGACATCGATCGTGACGTGGTGCGCGCTGTCCTCCGCCTGGAAGGCGCGGGTGAAGCGATCGACCGAGGCGAAGAAGATCTCACCCGTCACGCGATAGGTCGCGTGCTCGCCCGTTCCGAGGCGCTCGACCGAGAACAGCCGCTGCACCTTGCCCGCGAAGAAGACGCCCGAGAGCAGCACGCCGGCCAGGACGCCGAGCGAGAGGTCGCGCGTGGCCACCACCACCGCGACCGTCACCAGCATCACCACCGACGAGGTCGGCGGATGGCGGCGCAGGTTGGGGATCGAGTTCCAGCTGAACGTGCCGATCGACACCATGATCATCACCGCGACCAGGGCCGGCATCGGCACGCGCCCGACCCAGGGCCCCAGCACCGCGAGCAGGAACAAGAGAAAGGCGCCCGCGACGAAGGTCGACAATCGGCCTCGCCCACCCGAGGTGACGTTGATCACCGACTGGCCGATCATCGCGCAACCGCCCATGCCGCCGAACAGCGCGGCGACGATGTTGGCGCCGCCCTGCCCCGCGCACTCGCGGCGCTTGTCGCTCTCGGTGTCGGTCATGTCGTCGACGATCTGCGCGGTGAGCAGCGACTCGAGCAGGCCCACCGCCGCCATCGTCAGCGAGTAGGGCAGGATGATCCGCAGCGTCTCGAGCGTGAGCGGCACCTGCGGCAGCGCGAGGCTGGGCAGCCCCTCGGGCAGCCGGCCCATGTCGCCGACCGTGTTGACGTGCAACCCCAGTGCCACGCTGATGACGCTGAGCACCAGGATCGCGACCAGCGGCGACGGCACCGCACGCGTCAGCCGCGGCAGCCCGTAGATGATCGCGAGACCGCCCGCGACGAGCGCGTAGCTCTCCCACCCGACGCCGGTGAGCTGCGGCAGCTGCGCGAGGAAGATCAGGATGGCGAGCGCGTTGACGAACCCGGTGATGACCGAGCGCGAGACGAACTGCATAACCAGATCGAGCCTTAGCAGGCCGGCGGCGATCTGGATCAGCCCCATCAGGATCGTCGCGGCGAACAGATAGTCGACGCCGTGTGCGCGAACGAGCGGGCCGACCACCACTGCCACCGCGGCGGTAGCGGCGGAGACCATGCCGGGGCGGCCGCCGATCAGCGCGATCGTCATCGCGATCGCGACCGAGGCGTAGAGCCCGACGCGCGGGTCGACCCCGGCGATGATCGAGAAGCCGATCGCCTCGGGGATGAGCGCGAGCGCGACGACGATGCCTGCGAGCACGTCTCGGCGGGCGGCGGCGCTGTCAGTGAACCACTCGCGGCGGTAGGTAGAAAGCGAGAACGTCATTCAAGAATCCACAACAGGGCACGCGGGCGCCAGCGCGGGCGCGAGAGGTTCGGTGCGTTGTGTTGTCCGGCGGATCGGCGGCCGGAAGAGCCACCCGGATTCTCACCGGGTCCTTGCGAATGCGCGCCCCTTAGGCCGTGACGGTCGTGCTGGCAAGCCGGGGTGCTCGGTGGCCCCCGGTCGCTCGAGGACAGGCGCGCTGAGTCCGATCCGCGGCTTGCGGAACACGAGCGTGCCCCTGCAAAAGCAGGAGCCCAGTGTCACGATCGCTATTCTCGCGGCCCTGGACTCCGGCGTTCGCCAGAGCACGCTTCAGCTTCAATGGATCAGACCCTAGATGATGCCGATGCCCTTCCACATTCGCGACGCCACGGCAGAGGACGAAGACCAGGTCATCGCGCTCTGGCGCATCTGCGGGCTGGTCGCACTCCACAACGACCCCTTCGCGGACTTCCGCTTCGCCGTCGCCGGGCCTGCCTCCACGGTGCTGGTCGCGCTCGCTGACGACCTGATCGTCGCCAGCGCGATGGTCGGCCATGACGGTCATCGCGGCTGGCTCTATTATGTCGCGTGCGCGCCCGGGCGTCGCCGTGAGGGACTGGGCAGCAGCGTCGTCGCGGCCGGCGAAAAGTGGCTTTGCGCCCGAGGCGTCGCCAAGGTGCAGCTGATGGTACGCCAGACCAACGCCGCGGTCGTGCCCTTCTACGAGCAGCTCGGCTACGAGGACATGCCGCGCGTTCTGATGAGCAAATGGCTGGGCACCTGAGACATCGCGCCGCCGCCATGCTCACTCGGCTCGCTCGACGCCGCCCGCCTCCACCATCAGCCATGTCCGCAGCGCGCTCGCGAGATTGGCCGGCTCTGGCTCTTGCACTCGTAACGCGTCCAACTCCGCCACCAGCGCGGAGAGCGGCAGCCCCCGCACCGCTGCGGCGCGCTCGAGTGCCGACCAGAACACCGGCTCGAGGCTGATCGAGGTCTGGTGGCCCGCGATCGTGATCGAGCGCTTGACCGGACCGACGAAGCCGCCCGGCGGCCCAGCGATCACTCGGCGTCGAACAGCGCGGCGAGCTGCTCGATGATCGTGCCGCCGAGCTGCTCCGCGTCCATGATCGTCACCGCGCGGCTGTAATAGCGGGTGACGTCGTGGCCGATGCCGATCGCGACCAGCTCGACCGACGACTTCTTCTCGATCCAGCCGATCACCTGGCGCAGGTGGCGCTCCAGATAGGAACCGGTGTTGACGCTCAGCGTGGAGTCGTCGACCGGCGCACCGTCTGAGATCACCATCAGGATGCGGCGCTCCTCGGGCCGGGCGAGCATGCGCGCGTGCGCCCATAGCAACGCCTCGCCGTCGATGTTCTCCTTGAGCAGCCCCTCGCGCATCATCAGCCCGAGCGCGTTGCGCGCGCGCCGCCACGGCTCGTCCGCCTTCTTGTAGACGATGTGGCGCACGTCGTTGAGCCGGCCGGGCTGCGGCGGGCGCCCCGCGGCGAGCCAGGTCTCGCGGCTCTGCCCGCCCTTCCAGGCGCGCGTGGTGAAGCCGAGGATCTCGGTCTTCACGCCGCAGCGCTCAAGCGTGCGCGCCAGGATGTCGGCGCTGATCGCCGCGATCGAGATCGGACGGCCGCGCATCGAGCCCGAGTTGTCGATCAGCAGCGTCACCACCGTGTCGCGGAACTCGGTGTCGCGCTCCACCTTGTAGCTGAGCGACTGGGTCGGGTTGACCACCACGCGCGCCAGGCGCGCGGCATCGAGCAGCCCCTCGTCCTGGTCGAAGTCCCAGGAGCGCGACTGCTGCGCCATCAAACGGCGCTGCAAGCGATTGGCGAGCCGCGACACCGCCGACTGGAGGTGCACCAGCTGCTGGTCGAGATAGCCGCGCAGCCGCGCCAGCTCGTCGCTGTCGCACAGGTCGGTCGCGGCGATCACCTCGTCGAACTGGGTCGTCCACACGCGATAGTCGAAGTCGGGGCCGAGATCGGCGCTGGGACGGTTGGGGCGGACCGGCTGCATCCCCTCCTCGCCGTCGTCGCCGGGCTCGCCCTCGGCGTCGTCGTCGAGGTCGTCGCCCTCAAGCTGCTCGCTCTCGCCCTCGCTCGACTCGTCGTCGCGCTGCTGGCCGCGCGCCTCCACCTCGGACTCGCCCTCGCTGCCCTCGGCGTCGCCCTCGTCGGGCTGGTCGGTGTCCTGCCCCTCCTCGCCCTCTTCCTCGTCGCCACCTTCGTCGCTCTGCTCGGGGGTGCGATCGCCCTCGACCAGCTCAAGGTCCTCGAGCAGCTTGCGCGCGAGCCCCTGGAAGGCGCGCTGGTCGTCGAGCGCGAGCGCCAGCGCGGCGAGGTCGGCGCGCTCCTCCACCCACTCGCGCACCAGCGCCAGCCCGGGCTCGGTCGCGACCGGCGGACGCTCGCCGGTGAGCGCCTCGCGCACCATCAGCCCGAGCGCGGTGGCGAGCGGCACCTCGCTGCGGTTGCGCGCGCGCAGGATCGGATCGGCGCGCAGTCGCACGTCCAGCGCGGTGGCTAGGTTTGCCGTGATGCCCTGGTAACCGCGGCTGCCGAGCGCCTCGACGCGCGCGTCCTCGATCGCGTCATAGACGCCGCGCGCGGTAGCGTCGTCGGGCGCGCCGCGGGCGTGCAGCGCCATGTCGTGGTGGCGGAGGCGCAACGCGAACGAGTCGGCGAAGCCGCGCGCCTCGGCGACCTGGTCGGCGGGCAAGGTGCGCGCCGGCATCGGCACGCGCAGGTGCTTGCCCGACTGCGCCGGCGCGTCGGCAGTGAAGGCGAGCTCCACCTCAGCCTCGTCGGACAGCGCGCGGGCGGTGCCGCCGAGCACGGACTTGAAGCGGTCGAGCGGGGTATCGGTGGCCATCAGCGACGCAGCGGCAGGAGAGAGACGCGCGCGCGGCGTACGTCCAAGGTAAGGAGCGCCCCCGCGGCAATCCCAGATCCGAACTGGTCGAAGGCGTCGATGACGGCGCCGCTCGCCTGCTCGGGCAAAACCGCGTCGCCGCGCAATTGGATCACGCTCGGCCCTCGCGCGCCAGTCGCGGCCAGGATCGCGCCGAAATCGAGATCGTGCGTGAGAACCAGCGCGCCTTCGGACAGCGCGTGTTGCATGATCGTGGAGTCACTCGCGTCCGGCGCGCCGAGCGCAGACCAATGCGCCGCCGCAATGCCGTGACGGGAGAGCGCTCCGATCCGGCGGGGAGAGAGGTTCATGTCAACGATCACCCTCATGCATGACGTAGCGCGACGTCGTGCTCCTCCGCGCGCCACGCGGCATAGCGCAACGCCTGGAGCACGTCCTCGCGCTCGAGATAAGGATAGTCGTCGAGCAATGCCTCGATGGACCGACCCGACCCGATCTGGCCGACAACCATCCCTACCGTCACGCGCATGCCGCGAATGCACGGCTTGCCGCCCATCACACGCTCGTCGAACGTGATCCGGTCGAAATCGGTCATCGCTCGCATCGCCTCACCTCACGCCTTCGCCGCGACGCTCTCCGGCAGGTCCTTGCCGAACACGCGCTGGTAATATTCGGCGACCAGGGCACGCTCGGCCTCGTCGCACTTGTTGAGGAACGACAGCCGGAACGCAAAGCCGACGTCGCCGAAGATCAGCGCGTTCTGCGCCCAGCTGATCACCGTGCGCGGGCTCATCACGGTCGAGATGTCGCCGTTGACGAAACCGCGCCGCGTCAGGTCGGCGACCCGCACCATGTTCTCGACCAGCTTCTTGCCCTCGGGCTTGTCATACTCGCCCGACTTGGCGAGCACGATATTGGCCTCGGTCGCGGCGGGCAGATAGTTGAGCGTGATGACCACGTTCCAGCGATCCATCTGGCCCTGGTTGATCTGCTGCGTGCCGTGATAGAGCCCGCTGGTATCGCCCAGCCCGACCGTGTTCGCGGTCGCGAACAGCCGGAACCACGGGTTCGGCCGGATCACGCGGTTCTGGTCGAGCAGCGTCAGCTTGCCCTCGGTCTCGAGCACGCGCTGGATCACGAACATCACGTCGGGCCGGCCGGCGTCATATTCGTCGAACACCAGCGCGGTCGGCGTCTGCAGCGCCCAGGGTAGCAGGCCCTCGCGGAACTCGGTGACCTGCTGGCCGTCGCGCAGCACGATCGCGTCGCGGCCGACCAGGTCGATGCGGCTGATGTGCGCGTCCAGGTTGATGCGGATACACGGCCATTTCAGCCGCGCCGCCACCTGCTCAATATGGCTCGACTTGCCGGTGCCGTGATAGCCCTGCACCATCACGCGGCGATTGTGCGCGAAGCCAGCGGCGATCGCGAGCGTGGTGTCGGAATCGAACACATAGGCTGGGTCGAGGTCGGGGACGCGCTCGTCGGCCTCGCTGAACGCCGGCACCTGCATGTCGCTGTCGATGCCGAACAGGTCGCGCACGCTGACCATCTTGTCGGGCGCGTCGAGGATGGTCGTGTCGCGGCTGTCGGGCTGGGTATTGGGCAGATCGGTCATTCGCGGGCACGCCGTTCGCTGGAGGATGCCGTTCCAGTGGGAACGGAACGCACTCGCGTCAACCCGCCGCGGGCGCCGCGGTTGCCTTGGCCGGCAGGTGGAACAGGTCGATGAACGCCTCGGCCGCGGCGCGATCGCCGCCGAAGCGCAGGCTGCCCGCCGCCTCGGCCGCGGCGATCGGCAGCTTGCCGTAGACGATCGCGGCCATGGTCTGCGGGTCGGTGTCGAACACCGCGTCGCCGAAGGCGGGCGCGCGCTCGATCGGCAGCGCGCCGTCGGCGAGTCGCGCCACGAACGAGTCGCGTCCGAACAGGAAGCCGATCGTCATTGGCCCCGATGCGCGCGCGGGATCGACCATCGTGCGCAGCGACATCATCATCGAGGCGGCGGACAAGGGCAGCGTCGGGTCGTGGTCGGGCGAGCGCGCCGCCCAGCGCCCCAGCGTCATGATCGCTGGCTCGGCCTCATAGCCCCATTCGGTGAGCGCGTAGCCGGCAGCACGGCCAGGCAGCTCGACCTTCGCCACCACCGCTGTCGCCGCGAGCCGCTCGAGCCGCTGCGTCAGCACGTTGGCGCTGATCCCGGGCAGGCCGACGCGCAGTTCGGTGAAGCGGCGCGGGCCGAACATGAGCTCGCGCACGATCAGCAGCGCCCAGCGCTCGCCGAGCAGCTCCATCGCCAGCGCGGTACCGCAGGCGTCGTCGTACCAGCGCTCGCGCGCCATCGGCCTTTTTGTTACATTTTCTAACTTCATGGTTGCTTTAACTAACCACGCGAAGCAGGATCGCACAAGGGAAGAGCGAGGGAGATCGCACCATGGAGAGGGTGATTTTCGTGAACCTGCCGGTGGCCGACGTGGCCGCGTCGACCCGCTTCTACGAGGCGCTGGGCTTCGTACGAAATCCGGACTTCTCGAATGACCAGGCGTCCGGGATGGTCTGGTCGGACTCGATCTGGGTGATGCTGCTCGGGCACGATTTCTACCGCACCTTCACGCCCAAGACGATCGCGGACACGCGCAGCACCAGCGCTGCGCTGCTCTGCCTCTCCTGCGCATCGCGCGACGAGGTCGACCAGCTCGGCGCGGCGGCGCTGGCGGCGGGCGGGCGCGAGCTGCACGGCGCTGATGACCGCGGCTTCATGTACGGCCGCGCCTTCGACGATCTCGACGGCCACGGCTGGGAAGTGATGCACATGGACGCGAACGCCAAGCCGGCCGAGCAGCATGACGCCGCGGTGCCGGCCTGAGCCGGGCGCCGCGCGGCGCGCGCTCGACCGGCCGCTGCCGCTCGGGCTGGCCGCCTTCGCGCTGACCGCCGCGCTGCTCTGGCAGGCAGCCGCCATCGGCGGCTGACGAGACAATGGATAGTAGAAGACCGTCATCCCGGCTTCGAGCCGGGATCCATGGTCCCGCGGACGAGACGGTCGTAGCGTGCGCGGCGCGATGGCTGCCGGGTCGAGCCCGGCATGACGGGGAAGCCAGAGGAGAGGCTCCCATGCAACCCGTGATCACCGCGTTCGACTGGGTCCCCGATTTCGCGCGCGGCCAGGTGCGCGATCTGCGCGTGCGCTGGGCCTTGGAGGAGGTCGGTCAGCCCTATCGCGTGCGCTATCTCGCGCAGGGCGAGCAGAAGGCGGCGCCGCACCGCGCGCGCCAGCCGTTCGGCCAAGTGCCGACCTATGAGGAGGGCGAGCTCGTGCTCTACGAGTCGGGCGCGATCGTGCTGCACCTCGCCGACAGCCGCGACGGGCTGCTGCCCGACGATCGCCTCGGGCGCGCACGCGCCACCGAATGGGCCTTCGCCGCGCTCAATACGGTCGAGCCGCCGATCATGGACCATGCGATCGCCACTTTGTTCGAGGCGGACCAGCCCTGGTCTAGGCCGCGCCTGCCAGCGGTAGAGGCGCGCATCGCCGAGCGGCTCGGCGAGGTGGCGGCGCGACTGGGTGAGCGCGAATGGTATGATGGCGCCTTCTCCGCGGGCGACCTGCTGATGGTGGCGGTGCTGCGCATCCTGCGCGACCACCCATTGCTCGCCGCGCGGCCGACGCTCGCCGCTTATGTCGCGCGCGGCGAGGCGCGGCCCGCGTTCCGCCGCGCGCTCGCCGACCAGCTGGCGGGCTTCACCGGATGCCCGCCCCCGGGCTTCGCCGAGTGGATCGCTAAGCGCGCGGAGCAGCTCGCATGAGCTATATCGACGGCTTCATCACGCCGGTCGCCATCGCGGCGCGCGAGCGCTTCGCCGAGCACGCGCGCGTCGCCGCGGCGATCGTGCGCGAGCATGGCGCCCGCCGCGTGGTCGACACCTGGGGCGAGGACGTGCCCGCGGGCGAGCGCAACGACATTGCGGGCGCGGTACGGCTCGGCGCCGGTGAGACGGCCAGCTTCGGCTGGATCGAGTTCACCGACCGCGCCGCGCGGGACGCCTTCGGCGAGGCGATCGTCACCGACGAGCGGCTCGCCGCGCTCGGCCTGCCGCCATTCGATGTCTCGCACATGATCCTCGGCGGCTTCGAGGTGATCGTCGACACCGGGCGCGGCGCCGCACCAGGCTTCGTCGACGGCTATGTCCTGCCGGTGCCGCCGACGCGCCGCGCCGACTATGTGGCGCTGGCGGAGGCGGCGTCGCCGGTGTTCCTCGACCATGGCGCGATCCGTCACGTCGAGGCGTGGGGCGACGACCTCCCCGCCGGCGAGACGGTCGACTTTCGCCGCGCCGCACTCGCGGAGAAGGAGGAGAGCGTCGTCTTCTCCTGGGTCGAATGGCCCGACCGCGCCACCCGCGATCGCGCGACCCCGCTGGTGATGGCGGACGAGCGGATGGCGAAGCTGCTGCTCACGCCACTCCCCTTCGACGGCAAGCGCATGATCTACGGCGGTTTCGCCGTGCTCAACGAGCATTGAGGAGGAAGAGGATGACCGACCGGGAAGGACTGCCGATCTGGTACGAGCTGCTCGCCCGCGATCCCGACGCGGCGGAGCGTTTCTACACGCACGTGCTGGGCTGGTCGGTGGAGCGACCGCAGCTCGCCGCCGCGCCCGACTATCGCGTGCTCGCCGCGCCCGACGGCGACGGTGTCGCGGGGCTGATGGCGGTGCCGTCGGGAGCGCCGATGGCGCCGGGCTGGCTGGTCTACCTCGCCGTCGACGAGGTCGACGCGACGGTAGAGCGGGTCACCGCCGCGGGCGGTGCGGTGACGATGCCGGCGACCGACATTCCCGACGTCGGGCGGATCGCGCTGGTGGCGGACCCGGACGGCACGCCCTTCTACGTCATGCGCGGCGACGACGAAGGATCGCGCGCCTTCCGCAGCGCCGATACCGCCACCGCAGGCCACGCGGTGTGGAACGAGCTGACCGCGCCGGACCAGGACGCCGCGCTCGCCTTCTACGCCGGGCTGTTCGGCTGGCGGCACGAGGGCGCGATGCCGATGGGCGAGCTCGGCGACTATAAGTTCGTCCACTCAGGCACGATCTGCCTCGGCGCGACGATGAACAGCTTCGCCGGCAAGCGCCCGGGCTGGCAGTTCTACTTCATGGTCGACGACGTCGACGCCGCGGCAGAGCGGCTGACCGGCGCGGGCGGGCGCGTGATCCAGGGGCCGGACGAGATCCCTGGCGGCAGCTTCTCGGTGGTCGCGGCCGACCCGGAGGGCGCGGCGTTCGGCTTCGTCGGCGAGCGGCGGGCGTGATGGACAAGGTGTCGGTATGGCTGTGGTGCGACGGCACCGCGGAGGAGCAGGCCGCCTTCTACACCGGGCTGGTTCCCGGCAGCGCGATTACGGCGGTGTCGCGGGCGCCGGCGGACTATCCGGCGGGCAAGGCAGGTGACGTGCTCACCGTCACCTTCACGCTCGCGGGGCGATCGTTCGCGATGCTCAACGGCGGTGCCGGTCCGACGCACAGCGAGGCGATGTCGCTCCAGGTCGACTGCATCGACCAGACCGAGGTCGACCGCTGCTGGGACGCGATCCTGGCGAACGGCGGCACCGAGGTGGCGTGCGGCTGGATCAAGGACCGATGGAGCGTGGCGTGGCAGATCGTGCCGCGTCGCCTCACCGAGCTGATGCAGGATCCGGTGCATGGGTCCAAGGCGATGCAGGCGATGATGACCATGACCCGGATCGATGTCGCGGCGCTGGAGCGCGCGATCGCCTCTTGAGCGCGCAGCCATAATCTCTAGGTAGGCGGCATTGGTCACGTTTGCGCCCAGCCCCGCGATCGTGTACCCGCCCCACGAACGGCGCCGGTGCGCCTCCTGTGCGCCGACGGCCCAACGAAGTAGAGACCCGCATGGCCGAGTTCACGCTCCCCAAGAACAGCAAGATCAAGGGCGGCCGCAAGGTCGCCTCGCCGCAGCCGGGCGGGACGATGCGCAACTTCAAGGTCTATCGCTACGATCCCGACTCGGGCGAGAACCCGCGCTACGACACGTTCGAGGTCAATCTCGACGAATGCGGCCCGATGGTCCTCGACGCGCTGATCAAGATCAAGTCGGAGCAGGACAGCTCGCTGACCTTCCGGCGTTCGTGCCGCGAGGGCATCTGCGGCTCGTGCTCGATGAACATCGACGGCCGCAACGGCCTGGCCTGCACCACCGCGATCGAGGACGTGAAGGGCGAGATCAAGATCACGCCGCTGCCTGCGATGGACGTGATCAAGGACCTCGTGCCCGACTTCACGCGCTTCTACGCGCAATACGCGTCGATCACCCCGTGGCTGCAGACGGTGACGCCGCCGCCCGCGGGCAAGGAGCGGCTCCAGTCGCCTGAGGAGCGCGCCAAGCTCGACGGCCTGTACGAGTGCATCCTCTGCGCCTGCTGCTCGACCTCTTGCCCGAGCTATTGGTGGAATTCGGACAAGTTCCTCGGCCCGGCGATCCTGCTCCAGGCCTATCGCTGGCTCGCCGACAGCCGCGACGAGATGACCGGCGAGCGGCTGGATGCGCTGGAGGATCCGTTCCGCCTGTATCGCTGCCACACGATCATGAACTGCGCCAACGTCTGTCCCAAGGGTCTGTCGCCCGCCAAGGCGATCGCCGAGATCAAGAAGATGGAAGTCGAACGGATCGTCTGATCGGCGGTAGCGATCGCTGACCTTCGCGTCGCTTCCCATCGTGCCCCGGCGAAAGCCGGGGCCCAGTTGGGCGACGGTGGTGTGTCTCACAGCGGCTATCCCACCTGGGCCCCGGCCTCCGCCGGAGCACGACGTGGGCGAGCACCCACCGCCACAACAGGTCAGCTCTGCTCCGCCCGCGCCACACAACGTCACCGTCGCGAGGCTTGATCCCCTCGCCCGCTGACCCCACAGACGTCACCATGCTGCGGTGCAGCGCCGCGAAGGGTGACGATGGGAAAAGTAAGTGACGCATACCGGCGCCTGATCGCCGACGACGAGCTCCGCCCCGATCCCGAGCAGGAAGCCGCCGCGTTGCGGCTCGACATGCTCGCGCAGGAGCTGGAGAAGCCCCGCACGATCGGCCTGTTCCGCCGCCGGCGCGTTCCCGCCAAGGGCGTGTATCTGTGGGGCGACGTCGGCCGCGGCAAGTCGATGTTGATGGACCTGTTCTTCGCCAACGTCGCGGTGGCGAAAAAGCGCCGCGTCCATTTCGCCGAGTTCATGCTCGAGGTGCACGCGCGCATCGCGGTCGAGCGGCGCAAGGAGGAAGGCGACCCGATCCTCCCCGTCGCGGAGGCGCTCGCCGACGAGGCGCAGCTGCTCGCCTTCGACGAGATGATGGTGACCAACTCGCCCGACGCGATGATCCTGTCGCGGCTGTTCACCGCGCTGATCGAGGCCGGCGTGACCGTCGTCACCACCTCCAACCGCGCCCCCGCCGACCTCTACAAGAACGGCCTCAACCGAGAGCATTTCCTCGGCTTCATCGCGCTGATCCAGGAGCGGCTCGACGTGCTCGCGCTCAACGGCCCGGTCGATTACCGCCGCCACCGGCTGGGTGCACACAAGACCTGGCTCGTCCCCAACGGTGAGCAGGCCACGGCGGAGCTCTCCGCCGCTTTCTACCGCCTCACCGACTATCCGCCTGAGGACCGCGATCACGTCCCCAGCGAGGAGCTGGTGGTGCAGGGCCGCACGTTGCGCGTTCCCAAGACGCTCAAGGGCGTGGCGGTGTTCGCCTTCAAGAAATTGTGCGGCGAGGCGCGTGGGGCGGCCGACTATCTCGCGGTCGCGCGGCGCTATCACACCGTCATCCTCGTCGGCATCCCGATCCTCGGCCCGGACAACCGCAACGAGGCCGCGCGCTTCGTCGCGCTGATCGACGCGCTGTACGAGCACAAGGTCAAGCTGCTCGCCGCCGCCGACGCCGAGCCGGACCAGCTCTACCCGCGCGGCGACGGCGCCTTCGAGTTCCGCCGCACCGCCAGCCGCCTTGAGGAGATGCGCTCCGAGAGCTACTTGAGCGAGGGCCATGGCACCGGCTAAGCCCTATTGCTCCTGCGAACGATGTGCAACTTAACTTGGCCTGGGCGGTTTTAGCGGGTTGCCGGATGCGGCCGAAGGGCGTAGGCGGCTGTTCCATTCACGGCTCGGCATCAGAGAGGGATGGGATGGCCCGGAAAAAGATCGCGCTGATCGGCGCCGGTAATATCGGCGGCACGCTCGCGCACCTCGCAGCACTCAAGGGCCTGGGCGACATCGTCCTGTTCGACGTGGTCGAGGGCGTGCCCCAGGGCAAGGCGCTCGACCTCAGCCAGTGCGGTCCGGTCGAGGGCTTCGACGCCTCGATCAAGGGGTCAAACGACTATGCCGACATTGCTGGCGCCGACGTGATCATCGTCACCGCCGGTGTCGCGCGCAAGCCCGGCATGAGCCGCGACGACCTGCTCGGTATCAACCTCAAGGTGATGAAGGCGGTCGGCGAGGGCATCCGCGACAACGCGCCCGACGCCTTCGTGATCTGCATCACCAATCCGCTCGACGCGATGGTGTGGGCGCTGCGTGAGTTCTCCGGCCTGCCGCACCAGAAGGTGGTCGGCATGGCGGGCGTGCTCGATTCCGCGCGCTTCAGCCACTTCCTCGCCGAGGAGTTCGGCGTGTCGGTCAAGGACGTGAACACGTTCGTCCTCGGCGGTCACGGCGACACGATGGTGCCGGTGCTGGAATATTCGACCGTCAGCGGTATCCCGGTCAGCGACCTGATCGCGATGGGCTTCTCCACCAGGGAGAAGGTCGACGAGATCATCAAGCGGACGCGCGGCGGCGGCGGCGAGATCGTCGCGCTGCTCAAGACCGGCTCGGCCTATTACGCGCCGGCGACCAGCGGCATCGCGATGGCCGAGGCCTATCTCTACGACCAGAAGCGTATCCTGCCGGCGGCGGCGCATCTCTCCGGCCAGTACGGCATCGACGACCTGTACGTCGGCGTGCCGGTGGTGATCGGTGCGGGTGGCGTCGAGAAGATCGTCGAGGTCTCGCTCTCGGACGAGGCGAAGGCCAACCTCCAGGTCTCGGTCGACGCGGTCAAGGAACTGCTTGTGGCGTGCAAGGGCATCGACGGCTCGCTGGGGGCTTGAACGAATAGCTGTGCCCCGGCGAAGGCCGGGGCCCAGTTGGGAGAAGTCCCGAGGTGGAGAAGGCCGGCCTCGTCTACATCATGGCGAGCGGACGCAACGGCACGATCTACATCGGCGTCACCAGCGACCTGCCCAAACGTATCTGGGAGCATCGCAGCGGCGTCATCGGCGGCTTCACCAAGAAGCATCACTGTCATCGCCTCGTCTGGTATGAGGCGCATGAGAGCATCGAGGCAGCCCGACATCGCGAGCTGCAGTTGAAGGAGTGGAAGCGGGCATGGAAGCTGCGCGAGATCGAAGGGTTCAATCCCGAGTGGGACGACCTGTACGATCGTATCGCGTCGTCATGACCGCCATTGCAACTGGGCCCCGGCCTTCGCCGGGGCACGCACATCGCCCGATCTAGGGAGACGGACTTGAGCATCCTCGTCGACAAGAACACCAAGGTCATCACCCAGGGGATGACCGGCAAGACCGGCACCTTCCACACCAAGGCGGCGCTGGACTATGGCACGCAGATGGTCGGCGGCGTGACGCCCGGCAAGGGCGGCACCACGCACGAGGAGCTCGGCCTGCCGAACTTCGACACCGTCGCCGAGGCGGTCGCCAAGACCGGCGCCACCGCGTCGGTGATCTACGTGCCGCCGCCCTTCGCCGCGGACTCGATCCTCGAGGCGATCGACGCCGAGGTGCCGCTGATCGTCGCGATCACCGAGGGCATCCCCGTGCTCGACATGGTCCGCGTCAAGCGCGCGCTGTCGGGCAGCAAGTCGCGACTGATCGGCCCGAACTGCCCGGGCGTGCTGACGCCGGGCGAGTGCAAGATCGGCATCATGCCGGGCAATATCTTCAAGAAGGGCTCGGTCGGCGTCGTGTCGCGCTCGGGCACGCTGACCTATGAGGCGGTGTTCCAGACCTCCAACGCCGGGCTCGGCCAGACCACCGCGGTGGGCATCGGCGGCGACCCGGTCAACGGCACCAACTTCATCGACGTGCTCGAGCTGTTCCTCGCCGACGAGGCGACCCAGTCGATCATCATGATCGGCGAGATCGGCGGCTCGGCCGAGGAAGAGGCAGCGCAGTTCCTCCGCGACGAGGCAAAGCGCGGCCGCAGCAAGCCGATGGCGGGCTTCATCGCGGGCCGCACCGCCCCCCCGGGGCGCCGCATGGGCCACGCCGGCGCGATTGTCTCGGGCGGCCAGGGCGGCGCCGAGGACAAGATCGCGGCGATGGAAGCGGCCGGCATCAAGGTCGCGGCGAGCCCCAGCGAGCTGGGCTCGACGCTGCTGAGCGTGCTCAATAAGTAATTGAACTGACGTCATCCCGACGCGGGTCGGGATCCAGGGCGGCCAGCGGGCCGTTCGCGGCCCTGGACCCCGGCCTCGCGCCGGGGTGGCGACCCCAATAGTCGAGCGGTCGAGGATGCGTGACATGGGCTACGAAGGCCAGGATTTCAGCGACATCGCGGGTAACGTCAGCCCGGCGTTCATCGACGCGCTCTACGCCCGCTTCAAGGAATCGCCCGACTCGGTCGAGACCGGCTGGCGCGGCTTCTTCGAGGGGCTGGAGGGGTCGATGAACGCGCCGTCGTGGCAGAGCAAGCGCTGGCCGCTCACCACCACCGACGACCTCACCGCCGGGCTCGACCCGACGCAGATGGAGCCCGCGCCCAAGCCCGCCAAGGGTGGCAAGCCCGCGCCCGCCGCGCCCGCGGCCCCTGCCCCGTCGCAGGACGCGATCGTCAAGGCCGCGGCGGACTCGATCCGCGCGCAGCTGCTGATCCGCACCTATCGGGTGCGCGGCCATCTCGCCGCCAATCTCGACCCGCTCGGCCTGTCCTCGGCGCGCGAGCTGCCCGCCGACCTCAAGACCGATTATCACGGCTTCTCCGACGCCGACATCGACCGCCCGGTCTATCTCGGCGGCTCGCTCGGGCTGCAATGGGCGACGATCCGCGAGGTCGTCGACACGCTCCGCGCCAATTACTGCGGCAACGTCGGCCTCGAATATATGCACATCGCCGACGTCGAGGAGCGCAAGTTCCTCCAGGAGCGGATGGAGGGCAAGGACAAGGGCGTCGAGTTCACCACCGCCGGCAAGAAGGCGATCCTTACCAAGGTGATCGAGGCCGAGCAGTGGGAGAAGTTCCTCGGCCGCAAGTATGTCGGGACGAAGCGCTTCGGGCTCGACGGCGGCGAGAGCATGATCCCCGCGCTCGAGAGCGTGATCAAGTACGGCGGCGCCGCGGGCGTCAACGAGATCGTGTTCGGCATGGCGCACCGCGGCCGGCTCAACGTGCTTGCCAACGTCATGGCCAAGCCGCTGCGCGTGATCTTCCACGAGTTCGCCGGCGGCTCGGCGCACCCCGACGACATCGGCGGCTCGGGTGACGTGAAGTATCACCTCGGCACCTCGACCGACCGCGAGTTCGACGGCCATCACGTCCATATGTCGCTGGTGGCGAATCCGTCGCACCTCGAGGCGGCGGACCCGGTGGTGCTCGGCAAGATCCGCGCGATCCAGACGATCGCCAAGGACCTCGACACGCATGCGCGCTCGCTGCCGGTGCTGATCCACGGCGACGCTGCCTTCGCGGGCCAGGGCATCGTCTGGGAGTGTTTCGGTTTTTCCGGGATCCGCGGCTACAACACCGGCGGCTGCGTCCACTTCGTCATCAACAACCAGATCGGCTTCACCACCAGCCCGCAGTTCGCGCGCTCGTCGCCCTACCCGTCGGACGTGGCCAAGGGCGTCCAGGCGCCGATCTTCCACGTCAACGGCGACGATCCCGAGGCGGTCACCTTCGCGACCAAGATCGCGATCGAGTATCGCCAGAAGTTTCACCGCGACGTCGTGATCGACATGTGGTGCTATCGCCGTTTCGGCCACAACGAGGGCGATGAGCCCGGCTTCACCCAGCCGCTGATGTACAAGGCGATCCGCAGCCATCCGCCGGTCAGCGAGATCTACGGCAAGCGGCTGATCGCCGAAGGCGTCGTCGACCAGGCGTTCATCGACGACAATGTCGGCCAGTTCACCACCCTGCTCGAGGGTGAGTTCGAGGCGGGCGCGAGCTACAAGCCCAACAAGGCGGACTGGTTCGCGGGCCGCTGGTCGGGGCTGCACGCGCCGGCCGACGCGGAGAGTTCGCGCCGTAGCGTCGACACCGGGATCGAGCAGAAACTGTTCGACTCGATCGGCCGCACGCTGACGACCGTCCCCGACAGCATCACGATCCACAAGACGCTCGCTCGCGTGCTCGACGCCAAGCGCCAGATGTTCACGACCGGTGAGAATTTTGACTGGGCGACGGGCGAGGCGCTGGCGTTCGGCTCGCTGCTCCACGAGGGCTATGGCGTGCGCCTGTCGGGCCAGGACTCAGGCCGCGGCACCTTCTCGCAGCGCCATGCCGTCTGGGTCGACCAGAACGACGAGCACAAATACGTGCCGCTGTGGACGGTGCCGCACGGCAGCTTCGAGGTGCTCGACAGCCCGCTGTCCGAATATGGCGTGCTCGGCTTCGAGTACGGCTACGCGCTCGCCGACCCGAAGACCCTGGTGCTGTGGGAGGCGCAGTTCGGCGACTTCGTCAACGGCGCGCAGATCATGATCGACCAGTTCATCGCGGCGGGCGAGGCCAAGTGGCTGCGCGCCAATGGCTTGGTGATGCTGCTGCCGCACGGCTACGAGGGCCAGGGCCCGGAGCACAGCTCGGCGCGACCGGAGCGCTTCCTCCAGCTGTGCGCGGGCGACAACATCCAGGTCGCCAACTGCACCACGCCGGCGAACTATTACCATCTGCTGCGCCGGCAGATGCACCGCAACTTCCGCAAGCCGCTGGTGGTGTTCACCCCCAAGTCGCTGCTGCGCCACAAGCTGGCGGTCAGCAGTGCGGCGGACTTCGTCGGCGATACGCACTTCCGCCGCATCCTGTCGGACACCAACGGCGCGCCCGACGCGCAGACCAAGCGGCTGGTGCTGTGCACCGGCAAGGTGGCATACGACCTGATCGAGGCGCGCGACGCCGCGGGTGACACCGAGACGCAGATCGTCCGCATCGAACAGCTCTACCCCTTCCCGTCCGACGCGCTGGCCGAGCGGCTGTCGCGCCTGACCGCGCTGGAGGAAGTGATCTGGGCGCAGGAGGAGCCGCGCAACAACGGTTATTGGTTCTTCGTCGAGCCACTGATCGAGGAAGCGCTGGGCATGGCCAGGTCGCGCGTGGCGCGCCCGCGCTACGCCGGCCGCGCCGCCGCGGCCTCGCCCGCGACCGGCCTGATGAAGCGCCACCAGGCCGAGCAGGGCGCGCTGATCGCCGACGCGCTCGGGCATAACGTGCGCGACGAGATCCGCCGCACGCGCGAGCTCGACACCACCAAGAAGGCGGCGCAGCCGACCGCCTGATCGATCCAGCGTCCCGGCGCCGCGCCGGGACGCCCCGTTTGATGCTAGACCCCGCGCTCGGGATGACGAGGTACACAATGGCAACCGAAGTTCTGGTCCCCACGCTGGGCGAGTCGATCACCGAGGCCACCGTCGGCGAGTGGCTGAAGCAGCCGGGCGAGGCGGTCGCCGCCGACGAGCCCATCGCCAGCCTCGAGACCGACAAGGTTTCGGTCGAGGTTCCCTCCCCCGTCGCGGGCGTGATGGGCCAGCACGCGGTGAAGGTGGGTGACACGGTCGAAGTCGGCGCGCTGATCGCGACGATCGAGAGCGGCGACGGCGCCGCTGCTGCGTCGGCCAGCCCCGCTCCCGCCCCGGCAGCGAGCGCCCCCCAAGCGGCGGCGCCGGTCGCTGGCGGCTACGGCAACCATGGCGAGACGCCGGTAACCACCAACGCGCCCGCCGCGTTGTCGCCCTCGGTGCGCCGCGCCGTGCTCGAGCACGGCGTCGATCCCTCTACCGTGAAGGGCACCGGCAAGGACGGCCGCCTCACCAAGGAGGACGTCGCCGCCGCGGCCTCGACCAAGCCCGCCGAGACGAGTGCCGCGCCGGCGCCGCAGGGCGCGGCGACCTCGGGCGGTCGCAAGGAAGAGCGCGTCAAGATGACGCGCCTGCGCCAGACCATCGCCAAGCGCCTCAAGGAGGCGCAGAACAGCGCCGCGATGCTGACGACGTTCAACGACGTCGACATGACCGCGGTGATCGAGGCGCGCGCCAAGTACAAGGACCTGTTCGAGAAGAAGCACGGCGTCCGGCTCGGCTTCATGGGCTTCTTCGTGAAGGCCGCGACGATGGCGCTGAAGGACATCCCGTCGGTCAACGCCTCGATCGAGGGCGACGAGATCGTCTACCACGACTATGCCGACATCTCGGTCGCGGTGTCGGCGCCCAATGGCCTCGTCGTCCCGGTGATCCGCGACGCGCAGGCGCTGTCGGTCGCGGGCATCGAGAAGACGATCGGCGACTTCGGCAAGCGCGCCAAGGACGGCACGCTCAAGATGGACGAGATGAAGGGGGGCACCTTCACCATCTCGAACGGCGGCGTGTTCGGCTCACTGATGTCGACCCCGATCATCAACCCGCCGCAGTCGGCGGTGCTCGGCCTCCACCGCATCGAGGAGCGCCCGGTGGTCCGCGACGGCCAGGTGGTGGTGCGCCCGATGATGTATCTCGCGCTGAGCTACGACCACCGCCTGATTGACGGCCGCGAGGCGGTGACCTTCCTGGTCGCGCTCAAGAACGCGATCGAGGACCCGACGCGGATTCTGATCGACCTGTAAGTTCCCCGTGCTCCTGCGCACGCAGGAGCCCAGGGTTACAAGCGTGACGTTCGTTATTCCTGGGTTCCTGCGTGCGCAGGAACACGGTCTAGAATGAAGGGGTGAAGCCCGGTTACGTCTACCTGATGGCAAGTCGCCGCAACGGCACCTTGTACGTCGGAGTGACCAGCGGCCTCCCGGCCCGAGCGTATCAACACCGTAACGGTCTCATTGACGGCTTCTCCAAACGATATGCCTGCACGCTGCTTGTCTGGTACGAGGCGCACGACGACATACAGGATGCGCGGCAACGCGAGCTGCAGCTGAAGAAGTGGAAGCGAGCCTGGAAGCTCGACCTCATCGAGCGGTCCAATCCAGGCTGGAAGGATTTGTACGAGACGCTGTTCTGATCGTGTTCCTGCGCAAGTAGGAGCCCAGAGCCACAGAGGGCGCCTCGCGATAACCCTGGGCTCCTGCGTACGCAGGAGCACGATGGAGCAGAGTGATGGCTGACGAACAGCAGTACGACTATGACGTTCTCGTGATCGGCGCCGGGCCGGGCGGCTATGTCGCCGCGATCCGCGCCGCGCAGCTCGGGCTCCGCACCGCCTGCGCCGAGAGCCGCGAGACGCTGGGCGGCACCTGCCTCAACGTCGGCTGCATCCCTTCCAAGGCGATGCTCCACGCCTCCGAGCTGTACGACCATGCCGCCAACGGCGCGATGGCCAAGCTGGGCATCAAGACCCAGGTCGAGCTCGACCTCGAGACGATGCATGGGCAGCGCCGCGACGCGGTGAAGCAGCTCACCGGCGGCATCGAATATCTGTTCAAGAAGAACAAGGTGACCTGGCTCAAGGGCCGCGCCGCCTTCCAGGACGCGCATAGCGTCTCGGTCGGCGACCAGCGCGTCACCGCCAGGAACATCGTGATCGCGACCGGCTCATCGGTCACCGCGCTGCCCGGCGTGACGATCGACCAGCAGGTGGTGGTCGACTCGACCGGCGCGCTCGAGCTGCCGCGCGTACCCGAGCATATGGTGGTGATCGGCGGCGGCGTGATCGGGCTCGAGCTCGGCTCGGTGTGGCGCCGGCTCGGCGCCAAGGTGACCTGCGTCGAGTTCCTCGACCAGATCCTGCCCGGCTTCGACGGCGACATCCGCAAGGAGTCGAACAAGATCTTCAAGAAGCAGGGGATCGAGTTCAGGCTCTCGACCAAGGTGACCAACGTCGCGGTCGAGGGCGGCAAGGCGGTGCTGACACTCGAGCCCGCGCAGGGCGGCGAGGCGACCACGCTCGAGGCCGATTGCGTGCTGGTGTCGATCGGGCGCCGCCCCAACACCGACGGGCTCAACCTCGAGGCCGCCGGGCTCGCCACCAACCAGCGCGGCCAGGTCGAGATCGACCACGACTTCCGCACCAAGGTCGACGGCATCTGGGCGATCGGCGACGTCGTCCCCGGCCCGATGCTCGCGCACAAGGCCGAAGACGAGGGCATCGCGGTGGCCGAGAACATCGCCGGGCAGCATGGCATCGTGAACCACGACGTGATCCCCTCGGTGGTCTATACCTGGCCCGAGATCGCGGGCGTCGGCCTCACCGAGGAGGTCGCGCGCGAGCGCGGCGAGGTGAAGGTCGGCAAGTTCCCGATGATGGCCAACAGCCGCGCGAAGACCAACCACGAGCCCGACGGCTTCGTGAAGGTGATCGCCGACGCCAAGACCGATCGCGTGCTCGGCGTGTGGTGCATCGCCACCGTCGGCGGCACGATGATCGCGCAGGCGGCGCAGGCGATGGAGTTCGGCGCCACCAGCGAGGACATCGCCTACACCTGCCACGCGCACCCGACGCATTCTGAGGCGATCAAGGAAGCCGCGATGGCGGTCACCGGCAAGCCGATCCATATCTGAGGTCGGGCAGCATGAAGCTCAGCGCGCGCAACCAGATCAGCGGCACGATCACCGCGATCACGCCGGGTGCGGTCAACGGCACGGTCAAGGTCGACATCGGCGGGGGCAACACCGTCACTGCCGCGATCACCGAGGAGGCGATCGCCGAGCTCGCGCTCGCGGTGGGCGATGCCGTTACCGTCGTGGTGAAGGCCAGCGACGTCCTGATCGGCAAGTGAGCCGGCCGGCGTGACGCGCGAGGAGCGCGAGCGCCGCTGGCTCGCGCTCACCCGCGAGGTGATGCCGGGGCTGGCGCGCGCGCGCGGCTGGCCCGTTCACGCGGATCATTGCTTCCAGCGCATCCTGCTCGACCACGCCTGCGGGGAACGCTGGTATGACGCGATAGCGGCACGCCCGGCCTATCGCCACGCGACCGACGCCCAGCTCGACGCGGCCGTCGCACTGGGTGAGGCGGTCGTGGCGGGCGACGCGGATCTTGCGGCGTTGAACCGCCAGTCGCTGGTGTGGCGGAGGAAGGTGTAGCGTCCCGCGCGCACGCCATCTCTGCGTCGCCGTCGCCGAGTTCGCGTAACACCCCGGCTCGTCTGACGCACCGGTAGGAATAGACATCTACCGCCGGTCGTTGATCGCGGGCAGCCACAGCCGCGCAGCCACACCGTCCCCGTTCTACACTGTCCCGCTCCGAACAGCTCCCGGACCATTGTACGCACGGAGGAGCCCAGACCGCGTTGAACTCTCCCCCGCCTTGCCGGTTGTCGCCGCATTGCCACGGAGAATACCCGCCATGCTCGCCTCGCTGTTGATCGCCGCCGTCTCGGGCATGCGCGCGATGACTCCGCTCGCCACCGTCGCCAACGCCGCGCGTCGCGGTGAACTGCCGCGCGGCGGTGGCGCGCCCGCGTTGCTCGCGCACCCGCTCGTTTCCGCGGGCACGCTGGCGCTCGCCGCGGGTGAGCTCGCCGGCGACAAGATGAAGACCGCGCCCGACCGGATCATCCTGCCCGGCATGGTCGCGCGCGTCGCGACCGGGGCCTTCGCGGCGGCGAGCCTCGCGCCAAGAAGGCAGCGCACGCTCGCGGCCGTGCTCGGCGCCGGGGTCGCGGCCGGAGCCTCCTACCTCACCTTCCGCGCGCGGGCAGCGGCGATGCGCCGTTACGGCCAGACCGCCACAGGCGTCGTGGAAGACGCGATCGCACTCGGCACCGCCGCAGTGGCGGTACGTGTCGCGCGCTGACGCCGCGACATATTGGCAGCGACGCGGCGATCGGCTACGCCGCGCGGCGGGGCCGGTATCCGGTCCCACGATCGCGCCGGTGCCCCGACGAGGGGCTCAAATGGGAATGCGGTGACGGGATTACTCCCCAAATCCGCGGCTGTCCCTGCAACTGTGAGCGGCGAGCGAGCGGCACATGCCTCCTGCGAAGGCCGGAGGCGGTCACTGGAGTGCGGGGTTCGCCCCGCCCCGGGAAGGCCGTGCCGGGAGCGACGACCCGCGAGCCAGGATACCTGCCGGCGCAGGGTCGCTCTTGCCTTTGGTCCAGGGGATGGCCGGGCACGGTGTTCCGTCTGAGCGACGAAGCCATGCGGCCGGGGCCGCAGCGGCGCGTGGCACGGGCGACGGCGGGCGCCCGTCCGTGGTGCGCGCCGGCCGACCTTCGGCCCCGGTCCACGCACTCGTCGCGGCGCCCCGAAGGAACATCATTGCGCGACCTGTCCAAGGTTCCCGTCACCGTCGTCACCGGCTTCCTCGGCGCGGGCAAGACCACGCTGATCAGCCATCTCATCCGCCACGCCGGCGGGCGGCGGCTCGCCGTCGTCGTCAACGAGTTCGGCACGCTCGGGGTCGACGGCGCCATCCTCGAGCAATGCGCCATTCCCGACTGTCCGGCGGAGAACATCGTCGAGCTTGCCAACGGATGCATCTGCTGCACCGTAGCGGATGATTTCATCCCGACGATCGAGCGGCTACTCGCGCTCGAGCCTCGCCCGGACCATATTCTGATCGAGACCTCGGGGCTGGCGCTGCCCAAACCGCTGCTCAAGGCATTCGACTGGCCCGCGATCCGCTCGCGCGTGACGGTGGACGGCGTGATCGCGCTGGCCGACGCCGAGGCGGTCGCCGCCGGCCGCTTCGCGCCCGATCCCGCCGCGGTCGCCGCACAGCGCGCCGCGGACGTCGAGGTCGAGCATGACACGCCGCTGGCCGAGGTGTTCGAGGATCAGCTCGCCTGCGCCGACGTGGTACTGCTCACCAAGGCCGATCTCGCCGGCCCGGACGCGGTGGCGACGGCGCGCGCGGTCGTGGTGGCCGAGGCGCCGCGACCGGTGCCTGTCGTCGCACTGGTCGACGGCGCGATCGATCCCGGTGTGATCCTCGGGCTCGGCGCGGCGGCGGAGGACGACCTCGCCGCGCGCCCGTCGCACCACGACGGCTTCGACGACCATGAGCACGACGATTTCGACAGCCTCGTCCACGAGCTGGGCGAGATCGACGACCCGGCCGCCCTGTCCGCGAGGATGGCGACGTTCGCGCGCGACCACGACGTGTTGCGCGTGAAAGGCTATGCGGCGGTGCGCGGCAAGCCGATGCGGCTGCTGGTGCAGGCGGTCGGCGCGCGCGTGCGCACCAGCTACGACCGGCCGTGGCGCGCCGACGAGCCGCGCCGCACACGGCTGGTGGTGATCGCCGAGCGCGGGCGGGTCGACGCCGCGATCGTCGGGGCGGCGCTCGCCGGCTGAGCCAGCCATGCACGTCCTCTTCCGCGAGACGCACGGGCTCGACGCGGCGGCCGCGCCGCGCGACCTCGCGCAGTCGCCCGCCGATCTCGTCGTCCTGTCCTTCTCGGACAGCGACCTGCAGGCGTTTGCCGTCGGCTGGCACGCCGCCTCGGCGAGCGGGGCGGCGCTGCCGTCGCTGCGGCTCGCCAACCTCGCCGAGCTGACGCACCCGCTCTCGGTCGACACCTATGTCGAGACGACCCTGGCCCACGCGCGCGCGATCCTGGTTCGGCTGATCGGTGGACGCTCCTACTGGAGCTACGGGCTGCAGCAGCTCACGCGCTTGGCGCAGGAGCGCGGCATCGCGCTGGCGGTGCTCGCCGCGGACGGGCGCGAGGACGCCGCGCTCGACGCCGCCTCGACGTTGCCGCCCGCCGAGCTGCGCGCGCTGGCGCGGCACTGCGACGCGGGCGGCGCCGAGGCGGCGCGCGCCGCGCTGGGGCTGCTCGCGCGTGCCGCCGGGCTCGACGCCGCGCTGCCGGCGGAGACATCGCCGCTCGCCGCGGTGGGTGCCTGGGCGGAGGGTGCCGCGCCCACCTGCCCCGCCGCGCTCGCTTTCGCAGTGGAGCGGCCGCGTGCGCTGATCGTCTTCTACCGTTCGTATCTGCTCGCCGGTGATGTCGCGCCCATCGCGGCGCTGAGCCAGGCGCTCGCCGCGCGCGAGCTGCCTGCGGCGGCGCTCTTCGTCCCCTCGCTCAAGGCGCCAGAGGCACGCGGCTGGCTGCGGCGCTGGGTCGCCGCGCTCGCGCCCGAGGCGATCGTCAGCGCCACCGCCTTCGCCGCGGGTGACGCCGAGGATGCGTCCCCGCTCGACGCCGCGGGTGCGCCGGTCTTCCAGGTGGCGCTGGCGACGTCCGATCGGTCCGACTGGGCCGCGGCGGTGCGGGGGCTCTCGCCGGCTGACCTCGCGATGCACGTGGTGCTGCCCGAGGTGGATGGACGGGTCTTCGCCGGGGTGGCGAGCTTCAAGGATGCGAGCGCGCGCGATCCGGTGCTGGAGTTCGCCCGGCGCGTGCATCGGGCCGAGCCGGCGCGGGTCGCCGCCATCGCGGACCGCGTCGCGGGCTGGGTCGCGCTCGGGCGCAGGCCGCGCGGCGAGCGGCGGATCGCGCTGGTGCTCTCCACCTACCCAGGCAAGGGCTACCAGCTGGCGCACGCGGTCGGGCTCGACCCGCTCGCCTCCGCCGAGGCGCTGCTGCGCGACCTGGCCGAAGCGGGCTATGATGTTGAGATTGGCGGGATCGAGCCGCTGTATGGGGTGCACCCGGGCGGGCTCATCGCTAGGCCATCCCGGCGAACGCCGGGGTCCAGGCGGGGAGGCTCCCGTGATAGCACCGCGACGTTCCCCACCTGGACTCCGGCGTCTGCCGGGGTGGTTTCGGCAGGTGGTGACGATCGCCCTCTCCACTTCGTGGGCAAGGAAGCTTCCCTCGCCTGGCCGCTCGCCGACTATGAGCGCGCCCTCGCTACCCTCCCCCGCGCTCTCCAGGACTCACTGACCGCCACCTGGGGTGCGCCCGACGACGATTCCGCCGTCGCGGATGGCCACTTCCACTTCGCCGCCCTTCAGCGCGGCAACGCGCTCGTCGCGCTCCAGCCGGAGCGCGGCGACCCGCGCGCGCGCGGCGGCGACTATCACGACGTCACCCGCGTCCCGCGCCATGCCTATGTCGCCTTCTATCTCTGGCTGCGCGCGCGCGGCAGCGACGCGATCGTCCATGTCGGCGCGCATGGCACGCTCGAGTGGCTGCCGGGCAAGGCGGTGGCACTCTCGGACGAATGCTGGCCGGAGGCGCTGATCGGCCCGACCCCCCTGATCTATCCCTTCATCGTCAACGATCCCGGCGAGGCCGCACAGGC
The DNA here is from genome assembly GCF_014193405.1 of Sphingomonas sp. BK069. NCBI lineage: Bacteria > Pseudomonadati > Pseudomonadota > Alphaproteobacteria > Sphingomonadales > Sphingomonadaceae > Sphingomonas > Sphingomonas sp. BK069. The sequence goes on from NZ_JACHZH010000001.1 coordinate 1,004,469, forward strand.
CAAGCGCCGCGCCGCCGCAGTGACGCTCGGGCACCTGCCCCCGCCGCTGGTACGCGCCGAGACGGGCGTGGGGCTCGGGCGCCTGGAGCTGCTGCTCGACGAATTCTCCGCCGCCGACGGGCTCGATCCGGCGCGACGCGCGCGGCTGATCGGCGACATCGCCGACGAGGCAGCGGCGACCGGGCTCGCCGCCGAGCTCGATCTCACCGCCTGCGCCGGCGACGCCGAGCGGGTCACCCGCATCGACGCCTTCGTCTGCGACGTGAAGGACGCGCGCTTCGGCGACGGGCTCCACGTCTACGGCCGTGGCGAGAGCGGCGCCAACGAGCGCGACGGACTGCTCGCGGCACTGGACGGCCGGCGCGTTGCCCCGGGGCCGGCGGGCTCGCCCGCGCGGGGCGCCGCGGTGCTGCCGACCGGGCGCAACCTCTATGGCGTCGACCCGCGTGCCACCCCATCGCGCGCGGCGCACCGTCAGGGCGTCGCTCTCGCCGAGGAGCTGCTGCGCCGCCACTTGCAGGACGAGGGCGATTACCCGCGGGCGCTGGTGGTCGACCTGTGGGGCTCGGCCACGATGCGCACCGCTGGCGAGGAGTTCGCGATGGCGCTTCACCTCCTCGGCGCCGCGCCGCTATGGGATCATGGCTCGGATCGCGTGACCGGGATCGAGATCCTGCCGCTGGCGCTGCTCGACCGGCCGCGGATCGACGTGACGCTGAGGATATCGGGCCTGTTCCGCGACACGTTCGCGCCGCTCTGCGCCTTGTTCGGCCAGGCCGTGCGCGCGCTCCACGCCCGCGACGAGCCGCGCGACCGCAACCCCTTCGTCGGCGCGGCGGCCGAGCCGCGGGTCTACGGCCCGGCGCCCGGTGACTATGGCGTCGCGCTCGGCGACAGCGCCGAGCGCTACGGAGAACCGGGGCGCGCCGCCGCTGGCGAGCGGTGGCTTGCCGCCTCGTCGCACGCCTATGACGACGCCGTCGCGACGCCGGCGGGTCTCGACGACGCCCCCGGCCTGCGCCGCCGCGTGGTCGCCGCGACGGCGCTGATCCACCCGCACGATCTGCCCGAGAGCGACCTGCTCACCGCAGCGGAGGTCGCCGCGCATGTCGGCGGCTTCGCCGCGGCCAAGGCCAGTCTGGGCGGTGAGGCGCGGTTGCTCCACCTCGACAGCCGCGACCCGACGCGCCCGCGCGCGCGGCCGATCGGCGAGGAGATCGCGCGAGTGATGCGCGCGCGCGCCGGCAACCCGCGCTGGCTCGCCGGTATGAGGCGCCACGGCTATCGCGGCGCGGCCGAGATCGCGGCGACGCTCGACCATCTCGCCGCCTTCGCGCATCTCGCGCGCATCGTCCCGCCCGCGCTGCTCGACCTCTACCACGATGCCACGCTCGGCGACGCGGCGGTGCGTGACTTTCTCGCCGCTGCCAATCCGGCGGCGCTGGCCGCGATGGAAGCCCGTTTCCTGGCGCTGCACCGCTCGGGGCTATGGCCGACCCGACGCAACGCGATCGTGGCCGCGCTCGGGGATAGGGCATGAGCAAGGTGCGCGGCTGGTGCCCGAGCGCGTGGCGGCCGATGCTCGCGGGCGACGGGTTGCTGCTCCGCGTCCGGCCACCGCTGGCGCGGCTGACACGCGCGCAGGCGCTGCTCGTCGCCGAACTGGCGACGGGCTACGGCAACGGCGCGATCGACCTCACGCGTCGCGCGGCGCTTCAGCTGCGCGGCTTCGACGAGGCCGGCTGGCGCGCGGCGGTGGATCGCCTGGTGTCGGCCGGGCTGGTCGACCCCGACCCCGCGATCGAGGCGGTCGCGCTCACGGTGGCGCCGGACTGGCGGGAGGGCGACGACACGCATCGGGTAGCGCGCGCGCTGATGGCGCGGCGGGCTGAACTGCCATCGCTTCCGGCCAAGTTCGGGATCGCGGTCGACGCGGGTCAACGCGCGGTGCTGGGCGGCACGCCAGCGGACCTGCGGTTGGAACGCGGCGACGGCGGCGGGCTGATCCTGCGCGCTGACGGGCGAGCGACCGGCGTGCGCCTGAAGCATGGGCAGGAGGTCGAGGCGATCGCAACACTGGCGGACTGGTTCGTCGCGAGCGGAGGCGCGGCAGCGGGGCGAATGGCGCGGCATGCGGCGGTGCTGCCGAACTGGGCTGCTTTGGGCGTGGGGCCGCTCGCGGGCGAGGTGGAGAGCGAGCAGGTGACGCCGCGCTACGGTCGCCTCACGGGCGCTGAGTTGGCATCGCTCGCCGTTGGAGTCGAGGCGCTACGGATCACGCCGTGGCGCTCGCTGCTGCTGGAGTGTGAAGCGGCGCGGCCGCCGGCGCCGCCAAGCTCTTCTGACATCTTCCCCGGCAAGCGGAGGTGGCAGGGCGAAGGCGTGACTGAGGGGTGTCGCGGCGTGGGTATGTCGCTCGGCTCACCAGAGGCGACACCCCTCCACCAGCCTTCGGCTGGTCCCCCTCCCCTTGCAGGCGAGGATGAGGTTCGCGTCAGCGGCTCGGCACCAGTAGACGCGCGATGGCTGCAAGCTTCAGCGCCTGCCCCTTCCACCGTCACCGCCTGCGTCGGTGCACCCGCGTGCCCGCAGGCGAGCGTCGTCACCCGCGCGCTCGCGGACCGGCTCGCCGCGGCGTCGGTGGCCGGACCGATCCACGTCTCCGGCTGCCCCAAGGGCTGCGCCCGGAGCGCACCCGCGGCGCTCACGATCGTGGGGCGCGGCGGTCGCTACGACCTCGTTCGCGACGGGCGCGCTGACTCGCTTCCCCTCCTTCGCGGCCTGACCCCCGCGGCGCTGCTCACCCATCTCGGAGCCGATTGAATGCGACCCGCCTATGAGACCGACGGCGCGACGATCTACCGCCAGTCGTTCGCGATCATCCGCGCCGAGGCCGAGCTCGCACGCTTCTCCGCCGAGGAGGAGCCCGTGGCCGTGCGGATGATCCACGCCGCGGGTCTCGTTGCCCTCGCCGGCGACATCCGCTTCTCGCCCGGCTTCGCCACCGCCGCCCGGACGGCGCTGGCGGCGGGCGCACCGATCCTGTGCGACGCGCGCATGGTCAGCGAGGGGGTCACGCGCGCGCGGCTGCCCGCCGACAATGCGGTGATCTGCACGCTGCACGATCCCGCGGTGCCGCCGCTCGCCGCGGCGCTGAACACCACGCGCTCCGCCGCGGCGCTGGAGCTGTGGCGCCCGCACCTCGGCGGTGCACTGATCGCGATCGGCAACGCACCGACCGCGCTGTTCCACCTGCTCGCGATGCTCGACCACCCCGCCTGCCCGCGCCCCGCCGCGATTATCGGCTGCCCGGTCGGCTTCGTCGGCGCTGCCGAGTCGAAGGAGGCGCTGTGGTGCGAGGCGCCCGTGCCCTGCGCGACCCTGACGGGCCGGCTCGGCGGCAGCGCGATCACGGTCGCGGCGGTCAACGCGCTGGCGAGCGCGGCCGAATGAGCGCGGGCACGATCCACGGCGTCGGGCTCGGACCGGGCGCGGCGGACCTGATGAGCGTCCGCGCCGACCGGCTGGTGCGCGGCGCGCGCCACCTCGCCTTCTTCCGCAAGCGCGGGCGGCCTGGCCACGCGCGCCGGTTGGTGGAGGGCATGCTGCGCGCCGATGTCGTCGAATATGCGATGGAATATCCGGTCACGACCGAGCTGTCGGTGAGCGATCCGGCCTATAACGCGCAGCTCGCCGCCTTCTACGCCGAGAGCGCCGCCCATCTCGCCGCGCTCGCCCGCGCCGGCGAGGAGGTGGTGGTGTTGTGCGAGGGTGACCCGTTCTTCTACGGCTCGTTCATGCATCTCCACGCGCGGCTCGCCGGCGTTGTGCCGGTGGCGGTGGTGCCGGGCGTCACTGGCATGTCGGGCGCCTGGACGGCCAGCGGCGCGCCGATCACCTGGGGCGATGACGTGCTCACCGTCGCCACCGCGACCCTGCCCGAGGCCGAGCTGACCCGCCGCGTGCGCGACACCGACGCGCTGGTGGTGATGAAGGTCGGCCGCCACCTGCCGAAGCTACGCCGCGCGCTCGCCGCCGCCGGGCGCGAGGATGCGGCTTGGCTGGTCGAGCACGCCGCCATGCCCGAGCAGCGCGTCGTGCCGCTCGCCGAGGCGGGCGAGACCGCGCCTTATTTCGCGATCGTGCTCGTCCATGGCCAGGGGCGGCGCCCGTGAGCGCGGGCTGGCTCGCCATCGCGGGGCTGGGGCCGGGCGACGAGGCGCTCGTCACGCCCGAGGTGAGCACTGCGCTCGCCGCGGCGACCGACGTGATCGGCTACATTCCCTATGTCCGCCGCGTCACACCGCGACCCGGGCTGACCCGCCACGAAACGGACAACCGTGTCGAGCTGGATCGCGCGCACCACGCTTTGTCGCTCGCCGCGGGCGGCGCGCGGGTCGTGGTGGTGTCGTCGGGCGATCCCGGTGTGTTCGCGATGGCGGCGGCAGTGTTCGAGGCGATCGAGGCGGGCGAGCCGAGCTGGCGCGCGCTCGACGTGCGCGTGCTGCCCGGGATCACCGCGATGCTCGCCGCCAGCGCGCGCGCCGGTGCACCGCTCGGCCATGACTTCTGCGCGATCAACCTGTCGGACAATCTCAAGCCCGCCGCGTTGATCGAGCAGCGCCTCCGACTGGCGGCGGAGGCCGACTTCGCGATCGCGCTCTACAACCCGCGCTCCGCCGCGCGTCCGGATGGGCTCGATCGCGCGCTCGCGGTACTGCGCGCGGCCTGTGCTGACTCACGTCCGGTGCTGTTCGCGCGCGCGGTGACCACGCCCGCGGAATCGCTGCGGGTCGTGCCGCTGCCGGAGGCGCGCGGCGACATGGCGGACATGCGGACGCTGGTGATCGTCGGCTCGAGCCGGACGCGGCTGATCGAACGCGCCGGCGCGCCCTGGCTCTACACGCCGCGGTCGGTGGCGTGATCGAGCCAGTCGAGCACCGCGGGGACGCTCTCGCACGTCCGCCGCGGCGGCAGCGCGGGGCGGTCGATCATCAGCACCGCCAGGCCGAGCGCGCGGGCCGCGACGAGCTTGGCCGCGGCGCCGTCGCCGCCCGCGTTCTTGCACACGATCAGCTCGGTGCCATGCGCTTGCAGCAGCCGTTGGTCGGCCGCCGCGGTGAACGGACCGCGGTCGATCACCAGCCGGTGGTGCGGCAGCGCGGGCGCGCGCTCCGGCGCGTCGACGAAGCGGAGCAGATAATGGTGCTGCGGCCGCGCGGTGAAGCGTTCGACGTGCATTCGCCCGAGCGCCAGCATCACCCGGCGCGGCGGTCCGTCCAGCGCGGCGACCGCGGCGTCGAGGTCGGCGACGTGCGTCCAGCGATCGCCCGCGCCGGCGTGCCACGGCGGCCGGGTCAGTGCGATGATTGGCACGCTCGCCTGCGCCGCGGCGGCGACCGCGTTGGCGCTGATCTGCGCGGCGAAGGGATGGGTCGCGTCGACGACATGAGTGACCTGCTCGGCGAACAACCAGGCGGCGAGTCCTGCGACGCCGCCGAATCCGCCGACGCGCACCGGCACCGGCTGCGCGCGCGGGTGGGCGGTGCGGCCGGCGTAGCTCAGCGTCGCGCGAACCCCTCGCGCGGCGACCGCGGCGGCGAGCGCGCTCGCCTCGGTGGTGCCGCCGAGGATGAGGAGGTACGGCATGGCTGAGCGGGATCCGTGGCTGACGATCGTCGGGATCGGCGAGGATGGACCGGGCGGGCTGTGCGCCGCAAGCCGCGCCGCGCTGGAAGCCGCCGCGCATGTGATCGGCGCGCCGCGCCAGCTCGCGTTGCTGCCCGAGCTGACGGCGACGAGGGAGCCATGGCCCGTTCCTTTCGCTCACGGAGTCGAGCGGCTGCTGGCGCGGCGCGGCCGACCGACGGTGATGCTCGCCTCGGGCGACCCGTTCTGGTTCGGCGCCGGCGGCACCGTCACCGCGCTGCTCGCGCGCGACGAGTGGGTCGCTCATCCCGCGCGCTCGACCTTCGCGCTGGCGGCGGCACGGCTCGGCTGGCGGCTGGAGGAGACCGCCTGCCTCGGGCTGCACGCCGCGCGGCCCGGTCGGATGCGCCCGCTGCTCGCGCCGGGCGAGCGCGCGATCGTGCTGGTGCGCGACGGTGATGCCGCGGCGGAGATGGCACGCTATCTCGCCGCGCAGGGCTTCGGCGCGAGCGCGGTGACGGTGCTGGAAGCGCTCGGCGGCGCGCGCGAGCGGGTGCGCACGACCGCCGCCGCGGCATGGGGCCTCGACGACGTCGCGCACCCGGTCGCACTCGCCATCGCGGTGGCGGGCGAGGGCCGCGTGATGCCGCGCGCGAGCGGGCTCGCCGACGACTGGTTCGCGCACGACGGCCAACTCACCAAGCGCCCGCAGCGGGCGCTGGCGCTCTCCGCACTCGCGCCGCGCGCGGGCGAGCTGCTGTGGGACATCGGCGCGGGCTCGGGCTCGATCGCGATCGAATGGCTGCTCGCCCACCCACGCACCGCGGCGGTGGCGATCGAGCGCGACCCGGTCCGCGCCGCCCGCGCCCGCGCCAACGCCGACTCGCTCGGGGTCGATCGACTGCGGCTGGTCGTGGGAGCAGCACCCGACGCGCTGGCCGGGCTGCCGCCGCCCGACGCGGTGTTCGTCGGCGGGGGACTCTGCGATGCGCTGCTCGACTATCTGTTCCACTCGCTGCCTGGTGGCACCCGCCTGGTGGCGCACGCGGTGACGCTCGAGTCGGAGGCGCTACTCGCCGCCCGGCACGTGCAGCAGGGCGGCGCGCTGCTGCGGGTGGAGCTGGCCGAGGCGGCCGCGCTTGGCACGCGGCGGGGCTGGCGCGCCAGCTTCCCGATCGTGCAGTGGAGCGTGACGCTGTGATCGTCGCCGGCTTCGGCTGCCGTGCCAGCGCCACCGCCGAGTCGCTCGCCGCCGCTTTCGCCGCCGCGGCGCAGGGGCGATCGGTCGACCGCCTCGCCGCCCCGGCCGACCGCGTCGCACTGCTGGCGCCGCTCGCGCGCGCGCTCGGCGTACCCGTCGTTCCGATCACTGATGCGGCGCTCGCAGCGACTGTCACGCCGACCCGCTCGCCTGCTAGCGTCACCGCCCGCGGTACCGGCAGCGTCGCCGAAGCGACCGCGCTCCACGCCGCCGGTCCGGGTGCCCGCCTGCTCACGACGCGACTCGTCTCCCCCGATCGACGCGCCACCTGCGCGCTCGCCATAGGAACTTCATGACCGTTCATTTCATCGGTGCCGGCCCCGGCGCGCCCGACCTGCTGACGCTGCGCGGCCGCGACCTTATCGCCGCCGCGCCGGTTTGCCTCTACGCCGGCTCGCTCGTTCCGGCCGCAGTGCTGCGCCACTGTCCGCCCGGCGCTCGGATCGTCGACACCGCTCCGCTGTCGCTCGACGCGATCGTCGCCGAGATCGTTGCCGCGCACGCCGCGGGGCAGGACGTGGCGCGACTTCACTCGGGCGACCTGTCGGTCTGGTCGGCGATGGGCGAGCAGCTGCGTCGGCTGCGCGCGCTCGGGATACCGGTCACCGTGACGCCGGGCGTCCCCGCCTTCGCGGCCGCGGCGGCCGCGCTGGAGAGCGAGCTGACGCTGCCTGGCATCGCGCAGTCGGTGGTACTCACGCGCACGCCCGGCCGCGCCAGCGCGATGCCACCGACGGAGACGCTCGCCGCCTTCGCCGCGACCGGCGCGACGCTGGCGATCCACCTCTCGATTCATCGGCTCGCCGAGGTGGTGGAGACGCTGCTGCCGACCCACGGTGGCGACTGCCCCGCCGCGGTGGTGTGGCGCGCGAGCTGGCCCGACGAGCGCGTGGTGCGCGCGACGCTGGCGACGCTCGCCGACGCCGCGGCGGGCGGACCCGAGCGCACCGCGCTGATCCTCGTCGGTCGCGCGCTCGGCGCCGAGTGCTTCGACGAGAGCCGGCTCTATGCGCCCGACTATGACCGACGCTTCCGCCCCGCCGCGGGGCCGGCGGCGTGACGCCGGGTCTGATGATCGCCGCCCCCGCCTCCGGCAGCGGCAAGACCACGGTGATGCTCGGTCTGCTCCGCGCGCTCGCCGAGGAGGGCGTGACCGTCCAGCCTTTCAAAAGCGGTCCCGACTATATCGATCCCGCCTTCCACCGCGCCGCGTGCGGACGCGACTCGTACAATCTCGACGGCTGGGCGATGCCGGGCGCGCTGCTCGACTCGCTCGCCGCGCGCGCGGCCGACGCCGAGCTGGCGCTGGCCGAGGCCTCCATGGGGTTGTTCGACGGCGTGGCGTCACCGGGGCAGAGCGGTACCGGCGCGGGGGCGGAGATCGCCCGGCGGTTCGGCTGGCCCGTCGTGCTGGTGCTCGACGTCAGCGGCCAGGCGCAGTCCGCCGCCGCGACCGCGCTCGGCTTCGCGACGCTCGACCCCGAGGTACGTATCGCCGGCGTGATCCTCAACCACGTGGCGAGCGCACGGCACGAGCGGCTCGCGCGCGCGGGCATGGCGGCCGCGGGGATCACGGTGCTCGGCGCGCTGCCCCGCGCACCGGCGTTGCGCCTTCCCGAGCGCCACCTCGGCCTTGTCCAGGCGGACGAGCACGCCGATTTGGAGAAGCGGATCGCCGCACACTCCGCCTTCGTCCGCGCTCATCTTGACCTGACAGCTCTGCGTGTCCTCGCCGCGGGTGGGCACGCCAATGCAGCGTCGCCTCGGATCGACCCGCCGGCGCAGCGGATCGCGCTCGCGCAGGATGCCGCCTTCTCCTTCACCTACCCACACCTGCTGGGCGGCTGGCGCGCGGCGGGAGCGACGCTGCTGCCCTTCTCACCGCTCGCCGACGAGCCACCCGACTCGGACGCCGACCTCGTCTGGCTGCCCGGCGGCTATCCCGAGCTCCACGCCGGCCGCATCGCCGCCAACGAGCGTTTCCTCGCGGGGCTGCGCGCGCATGCCGAGACGCGCCCCGTCCACGGCGAGTGCGGCGGCTATATGGTGCTCGGCGAGGCGCTGGTCGACGCGGACGGCACGCCCCACCGCATGGCCGGGCTGCTTGGACTGGTGACGAGCTATGCGACGCGGCGGCTGCACCTCGGCTATCGTCGCGCGACGCTGGCGCGGCGGCTCGGCGCCCTCGCGCCCGACACGACGCTGTTCGGGCACGAGTTCCACTATTCTTCGATCGTCGCCCAGCCCGACCCGGCGCTCGCGGCGGTCACCGACGCCGACGGAGTCGCGGTGGCGGAAACCGGCTCGGCGCGCGGGCACGTCAGCGGCAGCTTCTTCCACCTGATCGCGGCGGCGGGATGATCGCGCTGAGCCTCATCGGGATCGGCACCGGCAACCCCGACCATCTCACCCGCGCGGCCGAGGCGGCGATGCGCGCGGCCGACCTGATCCTGCTGCCGCGCAAGCGCGCCGAGACCGCCGAGCTGCTCGACCTGCGCGCGACGATCTGCGCCGCGGTGGTCGGCGAGACGGCGCAGACCGCGACCTTCGACGTACCCGGGCGCGACCCGGCGCTGCCCTATCTCGACGGCGTCGCGGCCTGGCACGATGCGATCGCGGCGGCGTGGTGCGCGGCGATCACGCGCCACCTGCCCGACGGCGGTCGCGTGGCGCTGCTCGTCTGGGGGGACCCCTCGCTCTACGACAGCAGCCTGCGAATCGCCGCGCGGCTCGGTGCCGGCGCCATGCCAGTGGCCGTTGAGGTCGTGCCCGGCATCACCAGCCTGCAGGCGCTCGCCGCGGCGCACGCCGTCCCGCTCACCGGGCTCGGAGCGCCCCTGCTCGTCACCACCGGACGCCGGCTTACCACGGAGGGATGGCCCGTAGGGATCGAGATGGTGGCGGTGATGCTCGACTCGGGCTGCGCGTTCGAGCGGCTGGATCCGGCGGGCACGACGATCTGGTGGGGCGCCTATCTGGGCATGCCGCAGCAGTCCTTGCTCGCGGGTCCGCTCGCCGCGACGGCGCCAGCGATCCGCGACGAGCGCACATTGCTGCGCGCGCGGCACGGCTGGATCATGGACTGCTATCTGCTCCGCCGCGACGCAGCTCGCGCAGTCGCCAGCGATCGGTGAACGACAGCGCCACGGTGGCGAGCGGCGCGACGTCGATCGCCAGCGTCGCCGCGACCGGCAGCGCCAGCGCGTGCGCCAGCGCGGCGCGGATCACCGCGGCATGGCTCACCGCAAGCCACCGTCCCTCGCCGGTCGCGGCGAGCGTGTCGAGCCACGCGCCCACCCGCTCGCGCACTGCGTCGAGCGACTCACCGCCGGGTGCGCCGCGCTCCGGGGCCGCGATCCACGCCGCGAGCGCTGCCTCCGGCAGCGTCATCAACGCGCGGCCACGCCACGTGCCGGCGTCCTGGTCGGCCAGCGCCGGCTCGTCCGCCGCGGACAGGGCAAGTGCCGCGGCCGTCTCGCGCGCGGAGCGCTCCGGCGCGACGACGCAACGCCACGACGCCGCCGCGCCGAGCCGCAGCGCCTGTACCTTGGCTAGGCCAGCGGCATCGAGCGCGTCGTCGGGCGCCGCGAAGCGTGCGGCGCGCGTCGCCTCGGTGGCGCCGGCGCAGAGCAGCAGCAGGCGAACGGTCACGATGGGGCTCCTGCTCGGTTGACGCGGTGCCGCGCAGCCGCCACAGCTGCGTGCCTCAGCACCGGGCGGGAAGCCGGTGAGACTCCGGCGCGGTCGCGCCACTGTGATCGATGGCCATTGCGCTGTCGAGAGTCAGACCCCGCCCGGCGCATCAACCCGCTATTCCGGGCGCGCCTCCCCGGACTGGAGCCGAACCGATGACCAGCCGCGTCGCCGCGCGCCCGCTCGCCGCCCCCGCACCTGCTTCCGCTGGCGCGATCCCGCTCGCCGAGATCGCACCCTGGGCTGTCTTCGCCGCGATCGTCGCGCTGATCCTGCTCTACTTCGTCAGCACCGAGCAGGGCGCCTTCGCGCTGTTCAAGGGCATGTACGTCCACGAGTTCGTCCATGACGGGCGGCACCTGCTCGGCTTCCCCTGCCACTAAGCGCAAGGTCACATCATGACAGGGCTGCTGCTCTGGCGGGGGATGCTTGCCGGGCTCGCCGGCGCGTTCGTCGCCGCCACCTTCGCGCTGATCGTCGCCGAGCCGCACGTCGACGCCGCGATCGCCTTCGAGGCACGTCACGCCGCGCACGGGGGCGGAGTCGAGCTGGTGTCGCGTGCGACGCAGAAGACGCTCGGGCTGTACACCGCGATGATGCTCTACGGCACCGCGCTGGGCGGGCTGCTCGCCATCGTGGTGGCGGCGTGCCACGGCCGCGTCGGCGCGATCCCGCCGCGCGCGCTCGCGCTGCTGCTCGCCGCGCTCGCCTGCGTCGTGCTGGTGCTCGCGCCCGCGCTGAAATACCCGCCGACACCGCCCGCGGTGGGGCTGCACGAGACGGTGCGGCTGCGCACCGGTGCCTTCCTCGCGATGCTGGCGGGATCGCTGCTCGCCGCTCTCGCCGGCGCGTGGACGGCGCAGCGGCTCGGCGCGGTGCTGACGCGGCTCGACCGCTGGCTCGCGGGCGGGCTGGTCTATCTCGCCGCCGTCGCGCTGCTTGCCGCGCTGCTGCCACACGTCGACGAGGTGCCCGCGGACTTTCCCGCCTCGCTGCTGTGGCAGTATCGCGTCGCCGCGATCGCCGGGCAGATGATCTTCTGGCTCATCACCGCCGAGCTGTTCGGCCGGCTCGCGCAGCCGCTGCTCGCGCCGCGGGTGGCGCGATGACCGCCACCGAGCAGCGCCACACCGAGAAGATGCGCCGGGTGCAGGCGAGCCGGCGCGCGATGATGGCGACCAAGACGCAGGAGAAGGGCCTGCTGATCGTCCACACCGGCGCGGGCAAGGGCAAGACCACCGCCGCCTTCGGCATGGCGGTGCGCACGATCGGCCACGGCATGCGCGTCGGCATCGTCCAGTTCGTCAAGGGCGCGATGACCACCGGCGAGCGCGCGGTGTTCGACGCCTTCCCCGATCTCGTCACCTTCCGTGTGATGGGCGAGGGCTTCACCTGGGACACGCAGGACCGCGCCCGCGACATGGCGGTGGCGCGCGCCGCGTGGGACGAGGTGGCGCGGATGGTCGCCGACCCGTCGTACGCGATGGTGATCGCGGACGAGCTCAACATCGTCCTGCGCTACGATTATCTGCCGGTCGCCGACGTGCTCGCAGTCGCCGCAGCCCGACCGGCGATGACGCATCTCGTCGTCACCGGGCGCAACGCGCCCGCCGCGCTGATCGAGGCCGCGGACCTCGTCACCGAGATGACCCAGGTCAAACACCCGTTCCGCGGCGGGGTGAAGGCGCAACCGGGAGTGGAGTTCTGATGGTCACGCTTCGCGCCGCCGCGCCCGGCACGTCGGTCGTCGCGTGCAACACCTGTCGCCACAGCGCCGAGGCGCGCGAGGACGGCGACGGCGCGCGCGGCGGTGCGCGGCTTGCAGCCGCGCTGCACGCGCTGCAGGCGAGCGACCCGGCCTATGCCGCGGTGTCAGTCGAGGAAATGCCGTGCCTGTTCGCGTGCGCCGACTTCTGCACCGTCCACCTGCGCGCGCCGGGCAAGGTGGGCTATGTACTCGGCCGCTTCGCCCCCGGGGACGACGCCGCGCGCGCCATCCTCGACTATGCCGCGCGCTACGCCGCCACCGAGACCGGCCAGGTGCCGTTCAAGGAGTGGCCGGCCGGCGTGAAGGGGCATTTTCTCACTCGCACCCCGCCAGAGGGATTTGTCGTCGCATGATCCGGCTCGACACGCCCGCCGCGCTCGATCTCGCGCTGCGCACCCTTCCCGCCCCCGACGCGAGCGCGCGCGCCGCCGCGGCGGCGCGGCAGGCGGAGCTGACCAAGCCGCGCGGCTCGCTCGGCCGGCTCGAGGAGATCGCGCTATTCATGGCAGCCTGGCAGGGGCGCGCGATCCCGAAGCTGGAGCGCGGACGGGTCGCGCTCTTCGCGGGCAACCACGGCGTCGCGGCGCGCGGTGTGAGCGCTTTCCCACCCGAGGTCACCGCGCAGATGGTGGCGAACTTCGCCGCAGGAGGTGCCGCGATCAACGCGCTCGCCGGGTCCGCCGGGCTGGAGCTGACCGTCACCGCGCTCGAGCTCGACCGCCCGACCGGCGACATCGCCGAGACCGACGCGATGAGCGAGGCCGAGTGCGGCGAAGCGCTGATGGCGGGCGCCGCCACGGTCGAGCCCGGGCTCGACCTGCTCGTACCCGGCGAGATGGGCATCGCCAACTCCACCGTCGCCGCCGCGCTCTGCGCCGCCGCGCTGGGCGGCGATGCTGCCGACTGGGTCGGCCCCGGCAGCGGGGTGAGCGGCGCGGCGGCGACGGCCAAGCGCGACGCAGTCGCGCGCGCGCTGACGCGTCACCGCGCCCGCGCCAACACGCCGTTCGAGGCGCTGCGCCGGCTCGGCGGGCGCGAGATCGCCGCCATGGCCGGCGCGGTGATCGCGGCCCGCCACGCCCGCGTGCCGGTGCTGCTCGACGGCTTCATCGCCACCGCCCCGCTCGCCCCGCTCGCGGCCGCGGCGCCGACGATCATCGACCATTGCCTCGCCGGCCATCGCTCGGCCGAGCCGGGGCACGCGCGGCTGCTCGCCGGTCTCGGTCTGGCTCCGCTGCTCGCGCTCGACCTGCGGCTGGGCGAGGCGAGCGGCGCCGCGGTCGCGGCGGCGGTGGTCCGTGCCGCGCTCGCCGCGCACGAGCGCATGGCGACCTTCGCCGACGCGGGGGTGAGCGCGGGGTGACCGCCCCGTTCACGGTCCACCTGATGCGCCACGGCGCCACAGCTTTCGCCGGGCATCTCAACGGTCGCAGCGACGTGCCCGTTACCCCTGCCGGGCTGGCGAGCTGCGTCGCCGCGGCCACCACGCTCCGCTTCGAGCGCGTGATGAGCTCGGACCTGGCGCGCGCGCACGACTGCGCCGTCGCGGTCGCACGCACGGCCAAGGTGCCGGTCAGCACGGACGCACGCTGGCGCGAACTCGACTTCGGCGAGTGGGACGCCTGCCACCCGGACGCGCTCGACCCGGAACAGCTCGCCGCTTTCTGGGCCGACCCGGAAGGTGCCGCCCCGCCCGGCGGCGAGCGCTGGTCGACGCTCACCGCGCGCGTCTCGGCGGCGCTGGACTCGCTGCCCCCCGGCACCCTGGTCCTCACGCATGCCGGCGCGATCCGCGCCGCGCTGGCGGTCGCGTGCGGGCTCGACTCGCGCCAGGTGTGGATGTTCGACCTGCCTTATGCCGCGACCGTGACGCTGCGACGCTGGCCGGGCGCGACGCCGGTGACCCAGATCACCGCGCTGCGATGATCCGCGCGCTCGTCGTCGCGCTCGGCTTCCTCACGCGTTTGCCGCTGCCGCGAGTGGCAGCGACCGAGCGCGACTGGACCGCGTCGATCCGCTGCTACCCGCTCGCCGGCCTGATCGTCGGGGCGATCGTCGCGATCGCGGGCGCGCTCGCGGGCACGCGCGACCCATGGCTCGGCGCGCTGGCCGCGCTGGTCAGCTGGGTCGCGCTCACGGGCGCGCTCCACCTCGACGGCCTGAGCGACCTCGCCGACGCGCTCGGGGCCGCGCACGGCGACCGCGGACGGCTGCTGCGCGTCCTCGCCGAGCCGCAGGTGGGAAGCTTCGGCGTGGTCGCGATCACGCTCCAGCTGCTCGCCAAATTGGTGCTGCTCCACGCGCTGCCGGCCGGCGGCTGGTGGACGCTGCCGCTGGTCGCCGCGGCGGCGCGGGCGGGGCCGCTCGCCTGGGCGCGCTGGCTGCCGCCGCTCAAGCCCGGGCTCGGCGCGACGCTGGCCGGCGCGGTGCGCGTCCGTGACCTCGCCGGCTGGGGTGCGCTGCTGATCGCCGCGGGCGCACTCCAGCAGGCGCTGCTCACCGCTCTGCCGCTGATGGGGCTCTACGGCTGGTGGCTGAAGCGGCGGCTCGGCGGGATCAACGGCGACGCGCACGGCGCAGGCGTGGAACTGATCGAGACCGGGCTGCTCGTGATGGTCGTCGCGCTGGGCTGAGCGCCGGTGCTCGCGCAGGAGCCCCTCACACCGCCCCCGCCTCGCTCGCCAGCGCCAGCAGCGCGTCCAGGTCGATATGTCGCTCCAGGGTCGCCGCGATCGAGTCGAGTGCGGCGTCGATGTCGGCACGATGGTCGACTCCGCCGCCCGCGACGCCGAGCGGGGCGAGCCAGGCGCGGCGCTGCTCGGCGAGCGCGAACAGCCCGTGGACATAGGTGCCTGCCACGAGCCCATTGGCGGACGCGGCGCCATCCTCACGTCCGTCGTCGAACCGCACCGGCGCGCGCGCGGTGTCGGCGCCTGCGGTGAGACCAAGGTGCATTTCATAGCCCTCGAAGCGAGCGCCGCGCGCCGCACCCGCGACCGCGACCAGCCGCTTGTCGCCACTCAGCACCGTGGTGACGTCGAGCAGAGCGAGCCCCTCGACCGTCTCCGCGGGTCCCTCGACGCCGCCGGGGTCGGCCACGCTGCGGCCGAGCATCTGATAGCCGCCGCACAGCCCGAGTACCGGTCGGCCACGGCGGACATGCGCGCGCACGTCGATGTCCCAGCCCTCGCGCCGGAGCGCGCGCAGGTCGGCGATCGTCGCCTTCGAGCCGGCCAGCACGATCAGCGCCGCCTCGGCGGGGATCGGCGTACGGGGCGGCACCATCACCAGCTCGACTTCAGGCTCGAGCCGCAACGGGTCGAGATCGTCGAAATTGGCGATGTGGGGCGTGATCGGGCACGCCACCACGATCCGCCCGCCTGCCGCGGCAGGCGCACGCTGAAGCACCACTGCGTCCTCGCTCGGCAGCCGCCGCGCCTCGGCGAGCCAAGGCACGACGCCGTAGCCGCGCCAGCCGCTGCGCTGCTCGATCGCGCGATAGCCGTCCTCGAACAGGGCGGGATCGCCGCGAAACTTGTTGACGAGAAAACCGCGCACCATCGCGGCGTCGGCGGGATCGATCACCGCGCGGGTACCGACCAGCGCGGCGATCACGCCGCCGCGGTCGATGTCGCCGACGAGCACAACGGGCACGTCGGCGGCGCGCGCGAAACCCATGTTGGCGATGTCGCCCGCGCGCAGGTTGATCTCCGCGGGCGAGCCGGCGCCCTCCACCATCACGAGGTCGGAGCCACGCGCGAGCCGGCGGTAGCTCGCCAGCACGTCGTCGAGCAGTCCCTCGCGGCCCTGCCGCCACTCGCTCGCGCGCAGCACCCCGCGGACGCGCCCGCCCACGATCAGCTGCGAGGTGCGGTCGCCCTGCGGCTTGAGCAGCACCGGGTTCATGTCGCTGTGCGGCGCCAAGCGCGCGGCGAGCGCCTGCGTCGCCTGCGCGCGCCCGATCTCGCCGCCGTCGACGGTGACCGCGGCGTTGGTCGACATGTTCTGCGGCTTGAACGGACGTACCGACAGGCCGCGGTTAGCGAAGGCGCGGCACAGTCCCGCGACGAGCACCGACTTGCCGACGTCGGACCCGGTGCCCTGCAGCATCAGCGCGCCCATGCGACGGCCCCCGCCAGGCACCACAGCAGCAGGCAGCCGCGGCGGTAGACGACCAGCGCGCGCCGAAGGTCGCGCGCATCGAGATCGGCACGACCGTCTCCGATCCACGGCTTGTCCGCGACGGCGCCGTCGTACGCCACCGGGCCAGCGAGCCGCACGCCGAGCACGCCCGCCATCGCCGCCTCGGTCCAGCCGGCGTTGGGCGAGGCGTGGCGGCGCGAATCGCGCCACAGCACGCGCCAGCCTCCCGCGCCGGCGACGCACAGCAGCGCGCCGCCCCACCGCGCGGGCAGCCAGTTGGCGAGATCGTCCGTGCGCGCCGCCGCCCAGCCGAAGGCGCGCCAGCGCGGCTCGCGATGGCCGATCAGGCTGTCCGCGGTGTTGATCGCCTTATAGCCCCATAGGCCGGCGGGTCCGAGCAGCAGCAGCCAGAACAGCGGCGCGGCGACGGCGTCGCAGAAGCTCTCGGCCAAGCTCTCCACCGCGGCGCGCGCCACGCCGGCGCGGTCGAGCGCGGCGGTGTCGCGCCCGACGATGCGACCGACCGCCGCGCGAGCGGCGGCGAGATCGCCTCTTTCGAGCGCGGCGGCGACGGGGCGGACGTGATCGTCGAGGCTGCGCTGCGCGAGCCCGGGCCAGGCGAGCAGCGCCACGGCGAGCCATGCCGGCGCGCCGAACGTCGCGCGCAGGCCGCGCTCGGCCAGCCAGGCGGTGCCGGCGGCGAGGGCAACTCCGGCGACAAGGGTGACCGCGCCGAGCAGGCGACGCCGTCGCCGTTGCGCGGAGGTGAGATGGTCGGGCTCCTCGGTGGGGTAATACGACTTCGCTTCGGTTCGGCGGTCGACGACTGGCGTGACTTGATCGCGTCCCTCCCTCCCCGCGTTGCACCGGCGCAGGCCGGGGCCGAGTTGGGTGAACGTCCGCGGCTCATACGGAATCGCAGTTACCTCGATCGAGGTGGCATACGACATGCTCTTGCCTGCTGCCGTCGCCGGTGGAGTGGCGGCGCTCCGCGCATCCTTGTCGAGCGATAAACTCGCGGACGGGTGGATCCCGGACCAAGTCCGGGATGACGGAGGAGGGAGCGGCGATGGCTGTGCCCCCCTCTTTTCCTCGACGATAGGAGGATCCACCACCGCGTTCCAACGCCGCTCTCCCGCCGCGATCACGCGCGCGATCGCGCCCACCGGATGCCCCATGCGCGCGTAGAGCCATGCCGGCCAGCCCAGCGCCGCGTCGAGCGCGAGCGCCACCAAGGCGACGGGCTCAGCGATCGTCGAGCGCCGCACCGAGTCGGGCGAGCGCCCCGGCGTCGCCGGGAAGGCCGATACGCAGCCGCTCGGGCGCCTCGTTGAACGGTCGCACCAGCACGCCCGCGCGGGCGAGCCGCTCGAACAGCAGTGGCGCGTCATCGCGCTCCACCAAGCGGAACAAGGGGCAGGCGCCGATCGGCGCGAGATCGTGCACGGCCAGCACGCCATCCAGCTCCGCCACCGCCGCGGCCAGCCGCTCCCGCGTCGCAGCGATCCACGCGATGTCGCGATAGGCCGCGATGCCGATGCGCAACGCCGCGGTGGACACCGGCCAGCTCCCGAGCCGCGTCGCCAGCTCGCCGACCAGCGCCGCCCCGCCCGCGGCGAAGCCGAGCCGCACGCCGGCCAGCCCGAAGAACTTGCCGAAGGAGCGGAACACCAGCACGCGGTCGTCGCGCGCGAGCAGCGGCAGCACGCTGGCGCCGGGCACCGCGTCGGCGAAGGCCTCGTCGACCACCAGCACCCCGCCCCGCTCGGCGAGCGCCTGCGCCAATTCGTGCAGACGCGCCGCAGGCCAGCAGCGACCGTCGGGATTGTTGGGATTGGCGAGCAGCAACGTGCCGCCGCCGGGGACGACTGCCTCGACCGCGGTGGCATCGATCGTGATCGCGCCGGGAAGCGCCGCTTCATGCGTACGGTAGCTCGGCGCGACGACGTGCCAGGGCCGCGGCAGCGCCAGACCGGCAAGCGCGCGCAAACCGATCTCGCTGCCGGGCAAAGCCGTGATCGCCGTGTCCGACGCGCCGAACGCGTTGGCGGCGGCATGGTGGAGCGCGTCGAGCTCGGCCGGGGACGGCAACGCGCGCAGCGCGGCCAGCGGCACATCCACGCCGTCCCAGGCGAAGGGGTTGATCCCGGTGGAGAGATCGAGCCATGGCGCGGGCGCGTCGGGGTAGAGACGCGCGGCGGCGTCGGCGCGACCGCCGTGATAGGTCAGCGCGGCCGCGGGTGCGGGAGGAGGATCGGTCAGCAGCATCGGCGGCCTCGTCTTTCACCAGCCGCGCGAGCGAACACAAGGCGGGAGTGACGATGACCGAGCCACGCGTGACACTGGTGCTGGGCGGCGCACGCTCGGGCAAGAGCCGCCACGCCCAGGCGCTCGCCGAGGCGACCGGCGGCGCGCTCGTGTTCGTCGCGACGGCGCAGGCACTCGACGACGAGATGCGCGCGCGCGTGGCGCAGCATCGCGCCGAGCGCGACTCGCGCTGGCGCACGGTGGAGGCGCCGCTCGCGCTGGCCGAGACGATCGTCGCCGAGGGGCGACCGGGGTCGGTGCTGCTGGTCGACTGCCTGACCCTCTGGGCCTCGAACCTGCTGCTCGGCGAGGAAGATGCCGCGATGGCACTGGAGGCGCTCGACGCGGCGCTGCGCGACACCGCGGCGCGAGTCGTGCTGGTGGCGAACGAGGTCGGGCTCGGCATCGTCCCCGACAACGCGCTGGCGCGACGCTTCCGCGACCTGGCGGGGACGATCAACCAGCGCGTCGCCGCGCGCGCGGACCGCGTGGTGTTCGTCGCCGCCGGGCTGCCGCTGGTGCTCAGGTAACCGGGGGAAGGATCGCCTCCTCCCTCCACCTCCGCCGATGCTCGCCCCTATGTCATGCCGCGCCCGAGCTCGGCATGACGGCAGGCGGGCGCTACCTCCGCGCCACGCGCCCGTGCTCCTGCGCACGCAGGAGCGCAGAGCCGCACGCCTCGAACTTCATGACCCTGTGCTCCCGCTTTAGAAGGAGCACCCGGCCGATCAATAACCGGCGTAGTCCGAGAAGCGCGTGATCGTCGGGTCGAACTTGAGCACCACCTTTCCGGTGGCGCCGTGGCGCTGCTTGGCGACGATCAGCTCGGCGAGGCCATAGACTCGTTCCATGTCAGCCGCCCAGCGCGCGTGATCCTCGAAGACGTTGGCGGAATCGCCCTCCATCGGCCGCTTGGGCTCGCGCTGCGCGGTGTAATAATCCTCGCGATAGACGAACCACACCATGTCGGCGTCCTGCTCGATCGAGCCCGATTCGCGCAGGTCGGACAGCATCGGGCGCTTGTCCTCGCGCTGCTCCACCGCGCGGCTCAGCTGCGAGAGCGCCAGCACCGGCACGTTCATGTCCTTGGCCAGCGTCTTGAGCCCGCGGCTGATCTCGGAAATTTCCTGCACGCGGTTGCCGTCGCCCTTGCCCGAGCCCGAGAGCAGCTGGAGATAGTCCACCACCACCAGCCCGATCTCGTTGTTATGACGGCGCTGAAGCCGGCGCACGCGGGTGTGGAGCGCGCCGATTGAGAGGCCGCCGGTGTCATCGATGAAGAAGGGCAGATTCTCCAGCTCGGCCGCGGCGGCGGCGAGCTGCTCGAACTCGGTCTTGCTGATCTTGCCCATGCGCAGCGCCTCGGAGCTGATCCGCGACTGCTCCGCGAGGATACGCGTGGCGAGCTGGTCCGCGCTCATCTCGAGGCTGAAGAAGGCCACCTTGGCGCCGACCGACTTGGACGGGGGGATGCCGTCGCGCATGTCGCGCATCCAGCGCTGCGCCGCGTTGAACGCGATGTTGGTGGCGAGCGAGGTCTTGCCCATGCCGGGGCGGCCGGCGAGGATCATGAGGTCGGAATGGTGCATGCCGCCGATCTTGGCGTTGACCGAGTCGAGCCCGGTCGTGACGCCCGACAGGTTGCCGCCCCAGTTGAGCGCGCGCTCCGCCATCTTCACCGCCGCGGTGCTCGCCTGGGCGAAGCTCTTCACCGCATTCTCGGTACCGCCGTCAGCGGCGACGCGAAACAGCTCCTCCTCCGCGGCCTCGATCTGGGCGCGCGGGTTGACCTCCTCGCTGGTGTCCATCGCGCGGTCGACCATCGTGTGGCCGACCGAGACCAGCGCGCGCAACAGCGCGAGATCGTAGATCTGCTGCGCGAACTGACGCGCGCCGATCAGCCCGGCGCCCGAGCCGGTCAGCCCGGCGAGATAGCCGACGCCGCCGAGCTCCTTGATCCCCTCGTCCGCCTCGAACATCGGGCGCAGCGTCACCGGGGTGGCCAGCATGTCGGTGGCGCGCAGCGACTTGATCGCGGCGAAGATGCGGCCGTGGACCGGTTCGTAGAAATGTTGCGGCTCGAGCCGGTCGACGATGTCGTCGGCCAGGCGGTTGTCGATCATCATCGCGCCCAGCATCGCCGCCTCGGCCTCGACGTTGCGCGGCAGGTGGACGGGCTCGGGCGATGCCGGCGGTGCGAATGCTAAGGTGGCCATCCGCCGGCCTATACGCGCCCGACGCGGCGAGCGGAACGGCACGGGCGGTGGAACCTGTGGATGACTCGATTGTGACGGCGCCGCATCGCCTCTATCGAGCGGGCGCATGGCCGATCCGCGGATCATCGACATCGAGCTGGACGAACGCACCATCTTGTGGCGCTCGGCCGACATCGAGCAGGAGCGCCGGATCGCGATCTTCGACCTGATCGAGGACAATCACTTCGCGCCGCAGCGGGTGCAGCCCGACGGCTATGCCGGCCCCTATAAGGTTCGGCTCTCGGTCGAGGAGGGTCGGCTGGCACTGGCGATCCGCCGCGCTGACGACACGCCGCTGGAGACCTTGGTGCTCGGGCTCGCGCGCTTCCGCCGACCGATCAAAGATTATTTCGCCATCTGCGGCAGTTACTATCAGGCAATCCGCCAATCGACGCCGCAGCAGATCGAGACGGTGGACATGGCGCGGCGCGCGATCCACAATGAGGCGGCCGATCTGCTGCGCGAGCGGCTCGACGGCAAGGTGACGATCGACTTCGACACCGCGCGACGTCTCTTCACGCTGATCTGCGTCCTTCATATCAAGGCATAAGTTTTATCATGTGGGGTTTGGGAAGGATCTTCTTGATTCTGGGTGCGATCGCGCTCGCGGGTGTGGCCGCGTGGCAGATCGCGCTGCACTGGCGCCCGGGGGTCGAGCGCTATCCGGTGCAGGGCGTCGACGTGTCCGAGGCGACCGGCGACATCGTCTGGCCGCTCCTCAAGGGCGAGGGCGTCGACTTCGGCTATGCCGTGGCGACGAGCGGCGCCACCGCGCGCGACCGCGCCTTCCAGACGAACTGGGACGAGATGGCGCGCGTCGGGCTGCGACGCGGCGCCATCCACGTCTTCTCCTTCTGCCAGCCGCCGCGCGCGCAGGCCGATTCGTTCAACACCGTGGTGCCGCGCGATCCCGCCGCGCTGCCGGTGGCGATTTCCTTCCGCTACGCCGAGGATTGCGCCGAACGCCCCGAGCGCGCCGCGCTGGTGGCGGGCGTGGCCGACATGATCGCGCGGATCGAGACACATACGGGCAAGCCGGTGCTGCTCAAGGTGGCGCGCGACGTCGAGCGCGACTATCGGCTGACCGAGGCGTTCGACCGGCCGCTCTGGGCGGTCGGCAACTTCCTCCGCCCCGGCTATGGCGCGCGGGTGTGGCGGATGTGGCGCGCGACCGACCTGCGCCGCGTCGACGGCGTCGACGGGCCGGTCAACTGGGACGTGGTGGAGCTGGGATGAGCGAGCGGGATCAGGATCAGGCGCGGCAGCTGATCGCGGCGGCGCGCGCGGCGGCGGTGCACGCGCACGCGCCGTACTCGCGCTTCGCGGTCGGCGCCGCGGTGCTGCTCGACGACGGCAGCGTGGTCACGGGCGCCAATGTCGAGAACGCCAGCTACGGCCTGTCGCTCTGCGCCGAGACGGTGGCGATCGCGACCGTCTCCGCCTCGGGCCGGCTGCGCCGCGTGATGGCGGTCGGCGTCATCGGTGGGGCGATGGACGCGTCCGGCCGCGCGACCGGTGACGCGCCGGTGCGGCCGTGCGGTCGCTGCCGGCAGGTGCTCAACGAGGCGGCGCAGCTGAGCGGGCGCGACCTCGCGGTCCACTGCGCCGGCGCCGAGGGGGAGGAGGTGGCGAGCTACCGCCTGTCCGAGCTGCTGCCCGACGCCTTCGGGCCGAGCGATTTGGGCGTGCGCTGAGGGCTTGGCGCGACCGGTGCCGATACTACCGCCCTTATCCTGAACTTGTTTCAGGATTCACGATCCCTCAGGTGCCTCCGCGTCTGAGTGCGCGGCACGGTGAATCCTGACACGAGCTCAGGATGACACCGGAGTAAGTGACGAATGGGCGCCCATCTCACGGCACCGCCACCGCCGCCATCGGCATCATGTTGTGGTCGAGGTGCGCCATGATCCACAGCGTGCCCCCCACCGTCAGCACCACGATCATCACGCCGAAGGCGAGCGCCAGCGTGTTGTTGGTGTTCTCCGGCCCGCTGGTGATGTGGAGGAAGAAGACGAGGTGCACCCCCATCTGCGCCACCGCCAGCACCGCGAGCAGGATCGGGATCGCAGGCGCCCAGACCGCGCCCGAGCCGACCAGCGCGAACGACGCCACCGTCAGCAGCAGCGCCAGTCCGAGCCCGGCGAGATAGGTAGAGAGCCGCGCTGCGCCCTCCTTGTGGCCGCCGGGGGCGTGATCGAGCTGGCGATCACCCTTCTGCTCGCTCATCCCATCACTCCGTACAGATAGACCACGGTGAACAGCGCGACCCAGATGATGTCGAGCGCGTGCCAGTAGAGGCCGAAGCACAGCAGCCGACGCTCCACCGCGTCGGTGAAGCCCAGGGTCGCCACCTGCCCTATCATCACCGTCAGCCACACCAGCCCGGCGGCGACGTGCAGCCCGTGCGCACCGACGAGCGTGAACAGCGCCGACAGGAAGGCGCTGCGGGTCGGCGCGGCGCCCTCGAGGACCAGTTGGGTCAGCTCGTACAGCTCGATCGCGAGAAAGCTGAGCCCGAGCAAGGCCGTGAGCGCGCCCCACAGGTAGGTCGCGCCGGCGCGCTGGCGCACCGCCATGATCGACATCACGCCGCAGGTGAAGCTGGAGAAGAGCAGGCACAGGGTCTCGACGAAGACCAGCCGCAGCTCGAACAGCTCGCTCCCTTCCGGGCCGCCGGCGGTGTTGGGCGCGAGCACCGCATAGGCCGCGAACAACCCCGAGAACATGATGATGTCGCTGAGGAGGAATATCCAGAATCCGAACGCCACCGTCACCTGCTTGGGTGCGGGGCCGCCCTCGCCGTGGCCGGGCGGGTCACTCCTCGCGCCCTCACTGCCCTCGTGCCGCGGGTCGGCGATCTCGCCGCTCATGCCGCCGGCTCCAGCGCACGGAGCTCGTCGACGCCGATCTCCTGCTCGCCGCGCTGGTGCCACACGATCCACAAGGTCGTCGCGAAGCCGGCGAGCAGGCCCAGCACCACCAGCCACCAGATATGCCACACCAGCGCGAAGCCGGTGAGATAGGTGAAGAAGGCGCCCACGAAGCCGTAGGCGCTGTTGCGCGGCATCTCGATCGGCTCGAGCGGGTCGGGCGTCTCCTCCGCCTCGCCGCGCTTCATCAGCGCGAGCGCGTCACGCCCCCCGACCTGCGGCAATCGCGCGAAGTTCCACGGCGGCGGCGGCGAGCGCGTCGCCCATTCAAGCGTGCGTCCGTCCCACGGATCGCCGCTCTCGTCGGCGAGCGAGCGGCGCTCGCGCACTGAGACGTAGAGCTGCACCGCCAGGCTCGCGATCCCGCCCAAGATCAGCAGCGCGCCGAGCCAGGCGGCAATCAGCCAGGGCTGCCACGCCGGATTGTCGTAATGCTGGAGCCGCCGCGTCATGCCCATCAGCCCGAGCGCGTACAGCGGCATGAAGGCGAGGTAGAAGCCGCTCACCCACAGCACCACCGCGGCCTTGCCCCAGCCGTCATGCAGGCGGAAGCCGAACGCCTTGGGAAACCAATAGGTGTAGCCAGCGAAAGCGGCGAACAGCACGCCGCCGATGATCACGTTATGGAAATGCGCCACCAGGAAGACCGAATTGTGGAGCACGAAATCGGCCGGCGGCACCGCCAGCAGCACGCCGGTCATGCCGCCGACGACGAAGGTGGGGATGAACGCCACCGCCCACAGCATCGGCACCTCGAAGCGCAGCCGTCCGCCGTACATCGTGAACAGCCAGTTGAAGACCTTCACGCCCGTGGGCACGGCGATGATCATCGTCATCACGCCGAACACGCCGTTGACGTCCGCCCCCGCCCCCATGGTGAAGAAATGGTGCAGCCATACCATGAAGGAGAGGACGCAGATCGCCAGCGTGGCGAGCACCATCGAGCGATAGCCGAACAAGGGCTTGCCGCTGAAGGTGGCGATGATCTCGCTGAAGATCCCGAACGCCGGCAGCACCAGGATATAGACCTCGGGATGACCCCAGGCCCAGATCAGATTGACGAACAGCATCTGGTTGCCGCCCGCCTCGTTGGTGAAGAAGTGAAAGCCGAGATAGCGGTCCAGCGTCAGCATGATCAGCGTCGCGGTCAGGATCGGGAAGGCCGCCACGATCAGCAGGTTGCTCGCGAGCGCGGTCCAGCAGAAGATCGGCATGCGGGTGTAGCGCATGCCCGGTGCGCGCATCTTCAGGATCGTCGTGACCAGGTTGATCCCGCCGAGCAGCGTCCCCGCGCCCGAGATCTGCAACGCCCAGAGGTAATAATCGACGCCGACCCCGGGCGAGAAGGCGCGCTCGCTGAGCGGCGGATAGACCAGCCAGCCGGTCCGCGCAAACTCGCCGACGACGAGGCTGGTGTTGATCAGCAGCACGCCCGTGGCGGTGAGCCAGAAGCTCACCGAGTTGAGCGTCGGGAAGGCGACGTCGCGCACGCCGAGCTGGAGCGGCACCGCGAAGTTCATCAGCCCGATCATGAACGGCATCGCCACGAAGAAGATCATGATCGTACCGTGCGCGCTGAAGATCTGGTCATAGTGATCCGGCGGCAGGAAGCCCTTGCCGGCACCTACCGCCATGGCCTGATGCGAGCGCATCATCAGCGCGTCGGCGAAGCCGCGGATCAGCATCACGAGCGCGAGCAGGCAATACATCACGCCGATGCGCTTGTGGTCGACCGAGGTGATCCACTCGCGCCAGAGATAGGGCAGCCAGCCCTTGAGCAGGATCGTCGCGCCGGTGCCGAGCAACACCACGAACAGCACGCCGGCGGTGACCATCACGATCGGTTCGTGCAGCGGGATCGAGTCCCAGCTCAGCCGTCCGAGCAGCGTCACTTACCGGCCTCGGCGTCGGCTTCGCCCTGGTTGCTGGCGTCGCGCGGGCGCTCCGCCGCGGGCGCGCGTTGTACCACGACCGCGTCGAACAGCCGCGGCGGCGCGGTGCCGAACATCAGCGGCTGAGCCACGGTTCCACGCCGCGCGAGCTGGCGGTAGCGCGCCTCATCGAGCGGCGGCGCCGCGCGAGCCTGCGCCACCCAGGCGGTGAACTGCGCCGCTGGCAGCGCGTCGACGGTGAAGGTCATGTCGGAGAAGCCCTTGCCGCTGTAATGCGCGGCGATGCCGGGATAACGCCCGGGCCGGTCGGCGGCGAGGCGGAGCTGCGCCTCCATCCCCGCCATGGCGTAGATCTGGCTGCCGAGCTGCGGCACGAAGAAGCTGTTCATCACCGTCGCCGAGGTGAGCCGGAAATGGATCGGCGTGCCCGCCGGCACGACGAGGCGGTTGACCGTGGCGACGCGCTGCTCGGGGTAGAGGAACAGCCACTTCCAATCGAGCGCGACCACCTGCACCTCGAGCGGCGCGACCTTTGCCGGGATCGGCCGGCGGGGGTCGAGCAGATGCGCCCCGACCCAGCCGGTACCGCCGAGGAACAGCACGATCATCGCCGGCACCGACCAGATCAGCAGCTCGAGCTTGCCCGAATAATCCCAGTCGGGTCGATAGCGCGCGCGGCGGTTGCCGGCGCGGAACCACCAGGCGAACGCGACCGTCGCCAGCATCACCGGCACCACGATGAGCAGCATCGCCCCGAGCGAGTCGAACAGGATCTGCTTCTCGGCGCGCGCTACGGGTCCCTGCGGATCGAGCACGCCGGCGCTGCATCCGGCGAGCGCGAGCGGCGCCGCCGCGAACCAGCGCCGCGGAGCGCTCACGCCGCCGCCACCCCGTCGACGCTGACGCGCGCCGCATCGATCAGCACGCCGCGGATGCGCACGCGCTTGGCGATATGGTCGACCGGAACGCGCTGAAGCTCGAGCACGAAGGTGCCGCCGCGATCGCGCTGGAGGATGAAGGCGCCGCCCTCGCGCACCAACGTGCCGGTCTCGTCGACGGGGGTGCCCGGCATCGCCATGGCCGCGCCCATGCGCCCTCGCCGAAGCCGACGCAAGCGCCGCGAAGCGGCGCCAGATCAGCGGCTCCGACGCGAGCGGTGGTGGGCCCGGCAGGACTCGAACCCGCAACCTAGCCGTTATGAGCGGCCAGCTCTAACCGTTGAGCTACAGGCCCGCCCGCGTCGGTGGCGCCACGTAGCGGCACGCCGGGGCGGCTGGCAAGCCGGCTCAGTTCCCGCCCTGGGCGTGGTCGCGCGGCGCGTCGCCGTCATCGTCTCCGGGCGCGGCCGTCGGCACCGCGCTCGGCAGCGCCAGCCGCAGCCGCTCTGGCAGGAAATCGAGCCGCCCGCCCAGCTCGATCGCGAGGTTGCGCGCCAGCCGCAGCGCGAAGCCGGTACCGAGCAGCGGCGCCCCGACGTCGTCGCTCACCGCCTCATCGTCGAGCGCGAGCAGCGCCGCCTCATCGCGCCCGGCCAGCGCCGCGGGCAGCGCGATCGCCAGCGTCACCGACTCGCCGGCGGCCTCGACCGCGATGCCGAGCAGCTCGCCGCGTGCCGCCGCGGCCAGCAGCGTGGCGAGCAGCCGCTGTACCAGCCGCTCGGCGGCGTGCGCGTCGGCGGCCCAGCGCGCCGCGCCGGGTTCGGGCAGCGCCAGCGCACCGCCACGCAAAGCGGCGAGCGGCGTCAGGTCCTGTGCGACGCGTGCCAGCAGCGGCGCGAGCGCGACCACGTCGTCGCGCAGGTCGAGTGCGTTGCCCTCGAGTCGCGCGGCGAGGTCGAGGTCGTCGATCGCGCCGATCAGGCCGGCGACATGGCGCCGGATCGCCGCCGCGCGGTCGCGGTAGCGCGGTAGCACCGGACCGAGCAGTTCCTGCTCGATCAGCTCGGAGAAGCCGGCGATCGCGTTGGTCGGCGTCCGCAGCTCATGCACGAGCCGGCGCAATCCCTCGGCGCCGACGCCTTCGACGACCGATCGGGCCGCGGCGGCACTCTCCTCGGCGCGCGGCCGGCGCGCGCGGCCGCGGAAGCCGACGAAGCTGCCGCTGGCGAGATCGAACATCGGCACGCCGGAGATGCGCCAGTCGCCGCCAACCGCCGACTCGCCGGGTACGCGCAGCCGCGCGTCGGCGAAGGTGGCGCGCTTGCGGAACGCTCCAGCGGCGACACCGTCGACGCTATGGTGCGATGCCGCCGGTGTGGTGTCGTGGCTGAGCGAGAGGCCGATCAACGCGCCGCGCGGCCCGGTGTCGACCCAGCGGATCATTCCGGCGGCGTCCGTCTCGAAGCGGAACGAGCGGACCGGCGCGGGCGGCTCCTCGCCCAACCCGAGCGCGGCGCCGCGCTGGCGCTGATACGCCTCGATGCGATGGACCAGGTCGGCCACCTCGAAGCGCTCCCCCGGACTGCCCGCCGCGGGCGCCATTGCTTCGGTCGCGGGCGCCACCGCGGGCTCGGGCAGCGCATAGTCGGTCGACCCGAACGCCTCGAGCGCACGGCTCACCGACGGCGCGAGATCGCTGCGCCGACGCAGGACGCTGCGGCCGTGCGGACCGAGCTGTGGCAGGAGGAGATCCCATTCCTCGGGCGCGAGCCGGGCGGCGCGGAGCATGGTCGCGGCGATCTCGGGCGTGTCCTCGGCGAAGAAGGCAACCAGCGCGGCCGGCGGGTCGGCCAGCGCCAGCCCGCGTGCCGCGGCAGCGCGCACCTCGATCGGAACGGTCGCGCGCAGGTCGCGCAACCTGGCCACCAGCGCGGGCTCGGCAGCGGCGCGACCGCGCCCGATGAGGTCGACCAGCTGGCGGAACGCCGCGCGCGCGCCGAACGCCGTCGAGACGTCGGCGGCGAGAACGGTCTTCAGACTGTCGTCGAACCGCACCGGTGGGTAGCCCTCTGCTGCTGATGATCGGCGCGCCATCGGCTCGCCTGCTCCGTACATAGGGCGCGCCCGAAACGGCCGCTAACGCTCATTGCGGCGCAAAAAGCTGCCATGTCGCAGCTTGGCACAATTGCGCTGCCACGCAATTTTATTGTAGCGGGGCGTTCCGAAGCTATCGCGAAACTGCGTGATCAGCAGCTAAGAGGCGTCATGACCCTGGACCGTATCGACCGGCTAATCCTCGCGCTGCTGCAGGAGGACGGGCGCATGACCAACGTCGATCTCGCCGAGCGCGTAGGGCTCACTGCACCGCCGTGCCTCCGGCGCGTTCGCGCGCTGGAGCAGGCCGGCGTGATCCGCGGCTATCACGCCGAGTGCGACCCATCGCAGCTCGGCTTCCCTATCACCGTCTTCGCGATGGTGAGCCTGCGCAGCCAGGCCGAGCAGGATCTCGCCGCCTTCGAGAACCATGTCGCGGCGATCCCGGAGGTACGGGAGTGCCACATGCTCAACGGCGAGATCGATTTCATCCTCAAGATCGTCGCCGCCGATCTGGAGAGCTTCCAGCGCATCCTGACGACCAAGCTCACGTCGGCCCCCAACGTGGCGAGCGTGAAGTCGTCGCTGACGATCCGCAGCTCCAAGTCGCAGGTCGGTGTACCGATCGCCTAGATCCTCCCCGGTACGGGGAGGTGACAGCGCGAAGCGCTGACGGAGGGAGCTCTCCGCGGGCGCTTTCCTGTATGGCGTCCCCATCAGGCGTGACGCGCTCTCGGAGAGCCCCCTCCATCACCGGCCTGCGGCCGGCGGTCCCCCTCCCCGCAGACGGGGAGGATCGGCCGCGCCCATCCGAGGCGCGGCCGTCACCTCATGCCTGCGGCGGGTGATCGAGGAACTCGATCCACCAGGCGGCGATGTCGGCGCGCGGGCTGCCCTGCACCGCCTGGAAGGCGGTCTTGGCGCCCGCGGTGTCGCCCGAGTTGGCGAGCGCGATGCCGAGACGCGTGTTGACCGTGTTGGCGTCCACCCCGCCCTTCTGCAGCGCGGTGCGGTACAGCGCGACCGACTTGGCCCACTCACCCGTGCCCAGATAAGCGTCGGCGGTGCTGGCGGCGAGCTTGCCGTCCGCCGCCTTCTGCGCGCGCGCCTCGACCGCGGCCATGGAGCCTTCGTTCGAGATCGATTTGTTCGACGCCGCGAGCAGGCTGTTGGCGTTGGCGCTGTCGGCCGGGATCTTGCCCGCGGCCTTGCCCTCGGTCAGCACCGCCTTCGACTCCCACGGCAGGCCTTGGTCGAAGGTCCACTGCGCGTAGATCTCGTAATCATACTGGTCGGCCAGCGCCTTGCCGGTGCGCAGCAGGCGGAACAGGTCGACCTTCTGGTTCTTGTCGAGCGTCGCCACCGCCTGGGTCTGAATGCCCCAGAAGGTCAGCATGTCGCGCCAGTTCTTCTTGGTCGGATAGGCCGCCAGGTAGCGGCGCATCCACGCCACCGTCTCGGCGTTGTTCTTCGCCTGGTTGTTCTTGGCGATGGCGTATTTGTAGATGTCCTCGCTCGGCTTGGTGCCGGCGGCGACCTGCTGGTCGACCATCTTGGCGAGCGCGGCCGAGCCGCCCGCGACGTCGCCCGAGTCCATCTTCAGCTTGACCAGCTGGAGCGGCAGGTTCGGGTCGTTGTAGCCGAGCTGCTGCGCCTGCTCGAAGAAGCGCGAGGCGCCGGCCGGGTCCTTGGCGTTGGCGGCGATCACGCCGCGCTGATAGGCGTAGCGCGCCTTGTCGGCCTGCGGGGTGCGCGGGCTGGCGATCAGCGCGTCGAGCGGCGCGGTCAGCCCGGCCGAGCCGCCGCCGCTGTCCATCTTGATCGCCTCGAGGTTCAGCCGTAGCGCCGCCGCGATATACTTCTCATCGTCGGTCTTGGCGGCGGCCTCGACCTGCGCCACGAGCGGCGTGGCGGTGTTGACGTCCTTGGCGGCGAGCGCGGTTTGCGCCTGCGCCGCGGGGCCGCGGACCTCGTTGCTGAGCTTCAGCTGCGAGCCCTGGTCCTTCTTCTCATCTTTCTTCTGCGCGAGCGCGGGCTGCGCGAGCGCGACCGTGGCACCCCCGGCGAGCAGCGCGGCCATGACGGCGTTCGAAAGCATCTTCATCGACAGGTCTCTCCGAAAGAAATCGCGCCAGAACGCGCGCCGAAAAAATCTCAGGCCAAACGCTCGGGTGACGCTCTAGTGCCGGTCACGCGGCGGTTCAAGGAAGCGTCGGTGACATTGCGTGTCGCCGCTGAACCGCGATTGAACGCACCTCGGACGGAGCGTAGGGCGACGCGATGATCGCCGTGCTGTCCCCAGCCAAGACGCTGGACCTAGAGACCCCGCCGCCCTTCCCCGCCACCCCCGCGCGCTTCGCCGCCGAAGCCGCGACGTTGGCCCACGCCGCCTCGCACCTCACGCAGAAGAAGCTGGGCGAGCTGATGAAGATCTCGCCCGCTCTGGCCAAGCTCAACGCCGATCGCTTCCGCGACTTCGACGCCGCCGAGGAGCGCCCCGCGCTCTTCACCTTCGCGGGCGACGTCTACGCCGGGTTCGAGGCCAAGACGCTCGACGAGGCGGCGGTACGGTTCGCGCAGGACCATGTCCGCCTGCTGTCGGGGCTGTACGGCATCCTGCGCCCGCTCGACGGCATCCGGCCCTATCGCCTCGAGATGGGCACGCGCTGGGCGCCGCGGAAGAAGAAGCTGACCGACTGGTGGGACGATCGCGTCGCCAAGGCGCTCGCCGATGATCTCGCGGCGGAGGGGTCGGGCGTGGTGCTCAACCTCGCCAGCCAGGAATATTGGGAGGTGGTCGCCGATCGGCTGCCCGCCGACGTGCGCGTGCTCGCGGTCGACTTCCGCGAGGCAGACGGCCGCTTCGTCAGCTTTCACGCCAAGAAGGCGCGCGGGATGATGGCGCGCTTCCTTGTCGAGCATCACGTCACCGAGCTTGAAGGGATGAGAGCCTTCGACACTGCCGGCTACCGCTACGCGGCCGACCAGAGCGACGACGCGCGCTGGACCTTCGAGCGCGCGGCATGACCCGCGCGGTGGTGATCGGGGCTGGTGGCGGCATCGGTGCCGCGCTTGCTGAGGCGCTGGAGGAGGAAGGCGGTGAGGTGCTGCGGCTTACTCGCGTCGACCTCGACGTAACCGACGAGGCGACCATCGCCGCTGCCGCGGCGCGTGCCGGCACGCCCGAGCTGGTGGTGGTCGCCACGGGGCTGCTCCACGACGCCGAGCACGGTCCGGAGAAAGCGCTGCGCGACCTGGATCCGGTCTGGCTGGCGCGGCAATATGCGGTCAACGCGATCGGGCCCGCGCTGGTAGCCAAGCATTTCCTGCCGATCATGCCGCGCACCGGCCGGTCGGTGTTCGCGGCGTTGTCGGCGCGCGTCGGCAGCATCTCGGACAACCGGCTCGGCGGCTGGTACGGCTATCGTGCGAGCAAGGCGGCGCTCAACCAGCTGATCCGCACGCTCGCGATCGAGGACAAGCGCCGCAACGATCGCGGGCTGGTGGTGGCGCTGCACCCGGGTACGGTCGACACGCGGCTGTCCCAGCCGTTCCAGCAGCGCGGGCGCGACCTGTTCCAGCCCGGCCGCGCCGCGGTTCAGCTGCTCGACGTGCTCGACGGGCTGCGCCCGACCGACAGCGGCAAGATCTTCGCCTGGGACGGTGTCGAGATCGCGCCGTAGGAGGGAAGGCGCATCCCTCTTTCCACCGACCACCCCTGCCCTCTCCCCACCGACCACCCCGGCGGACGCCGGGGTCCAGTTGGGAAAGCTCGGTGGCGCTCGCTGACGCCCCCCACCTGGACCCCGGCGTCCGCCGGGGTGGAGCTTAGTGGAAGGGCGTCCCCGCGCTCCACCCCCCGCATCGGGTAACCCTCCTCACGCGTGCGCGCGCGTACGCGTGACTTTGTGGCCGCGCCGTCCTACACCCCGCCCAGCAACGATTCCGCAAAAGAAAGAAGCATCTTGGCCGACGACACCGTCCTCGCCGATCCGTCTGACATCGCCCCCATCTCCATCGTCGAGGAGATGAAGACCAGCTACCTCGATTACGCCATGAGCGTGATCGTCGCGCGCGCGCTGCCCGACGTGCGCGACGGCCTGAAGCCGGTCCATCGCCGCATCCTCTTCTCCGCAAGCGAGAGCGGGTTCCTCTACAATCGGCCGTATCGCAAGTCCGCGCGCATCGTCGGTGACGTGATCGGTAAATATCACCCGCACGGCGACACCGCGATCTACGACGCCTTGGCGCGCATGACGCAAGACTGGTCGATGCGGCTGCCGCTGATCGACGGCCAGGGCAACTTCGGCTCGATGGATCCCGATCCGCCCGCGGCGATGCGCTACACCGAGGCGCGGCTGGCCAAGGCGGCCAATTACCTGCTCGATGACCTCGACAAGGACACGGTCGACTTCCAGCCCAATTACGACGCGAGCGAGCGCGAGCCGCAGGTGCTGCCCGCGCGCTTCCCCAACCTGCTCGTCAACGGCGCCGGCGGCATCGCGGTCGGCATGGCCACCAACATCCCGCCGCACAATCTCGGCGAGGTGGTCGACGCCTGTCTCGCCTATCTCGACAACGGGGCGATCACGACCGAGGAGCTGATGGAGATCGTCCCCGGCCCGGATTTCCCGACCGGCGCGATCATCCTCGGCCGCGCGGGCGCGCGCTCCGCCTACGAGACCGGGCGCGGCTCGATCATCGTCCGTTCGCGCTATAAGATCGAGACCGGGCGCGGCGATCGCACCTCGATCGTGCTGACCGAGATCCCGTTCCAGCAGGGCAAGAACGCGCTGGTCGAGAAGATCGCCGACGCCGCCAAGGAGAAGCGGGTCGAGGGCGTCAGCGACATCCGCGACGAGTCGAACCGCGAGGGCGTGCGGATCGTCATCGACCTCAAGCGCGACGCCACGCCCGAGGTGGTGCTCAACCAGCTATGGCGCCACACGCCGGCGCAGGGCTCTTTCCCGGCGAACATGCTGGCCATCCGCGGCGGCCGGCCCGAGCTGCTCAACCTGCGCGACATCATCGCGGCCTTCGTCACTTTCCGCGAGCAGGTGATCACGCGCCGCGCCAAGTTCGAGCTCAACAAGGCGCGCGAGCGCGCGCACATCTTGCTCGGGCTGGTCATCGCGGTGACCAACCTCGACGAGGTGGTCCGCATCATCCGCGGCTCGTCGAGCCCGGCGGAGGCGCGTGCCAAGCTGCTGTCGCGCGACTGGCCTATCGCCGAGATCGCGCCCTATCTTCGCCTGGTCGAGGCGCTCGAGACCGACGTCGCGGGCGACACCTATCGCCTCAGCGAGGTGCAGGTCCGCGCCATCCTCGACCTGCGCCTCCACCGCCTCACCGCGCTGGGACGCGACGAGATCGGCGACGAGCTCAAGACGCTGGCCGACTCGATCACCGAGCTGCTCGCGATCCTGTCGGACCGGGTGAAGCTCTACGCGGTGATGCGCGAGGAATTCCGCGACGTGCGCGAGCAGTTCGCGACGCCGCGACGCACCGAGATCGCCGCCGCCGCCGACGGGATCGACGACGAGGACCTGATCGAGCGCGAGGAGATGGTCGTCACCGTCACCATGGCCGGCTATATCAAGCGCACCCCGCTCGACGCCTTCCGCGCTCAGGCGCGCGGCGGCAAGGGTCGCAGCGCGATGGCGACCAAGGATGAGGACGTCGTCACCAAGCTGTTCGTCACCTCGACGCACACGCCGGTGCTGTTCTTCTCCACGCTGGGCCGCGTCTATCGCATGAAGGTGTGGAAGCTACCCGAGGGGGGCCCTGCCACGCGCGGACGGCCGATGATCAACCTGCTCCCGCTCGAGCAGGGCGAGACGATCTCCACCGTGCTGCCGCTGCCCGAGGACGAGGCGGAATGGGGCAAGCTCCACGTGATGTTCGCCACCGCCAAGGGATCGGTGCGGCGCAACAGCATGGACGCCTTCACCAACGTGCCGTCCAACGGCAAGATCGCGATGAAGTTCGAGGGCGAGGATGCCGACGATCGCCTCATCGGCGTGGCGCTGCTCGACGAGGGCGACGACGTGCTGCTCGCGACCAAGTGTGGCAAGGCGATCCGCTTCGCCGCCGACGAGGTGCGCGAGTTCCAGAGCCGCAACTCGACCGGCGTGCGCGGCATCGCGCTCAAGGGCGACGACCAGGTGATCTCGCTCTCGGTGCTGCACCGCGCCGGCATCCGCGACCAGGAGGAGCGCGACGATTACCTCCGCCACGCGCCGTGGAAGGCCGAGGATGCCGAGCGCGCGCCGCGCGTGATGGACCAGATCCGCTTCGAGGATCTCCGCGCCAGGGAGCAGTTCGTGCTGACGGTCTGCGCCAACGGCTATGGCAAGCTGAGCTCGGCCTATGAGTATCGCCGCACCGGGCGCGGCGGCCAGGGCATCACCAACATCGACAATATCGCGCGCAACGGCGCGGTGGTGGCGAGCTTTGCGGCGAGTAAGGCCGAGCAGCTGATGCTGGTTACCGACCAGGCCAAGATGATCCGCATGCCGCTCGCCTCGCTGCGCGTGATCGGGCGCGGCTCGGCCGGCGTGCGGCTGTTCAACGTCGCGGCGGACGAGCATGTCGTCTCGGCGGCGCGGATCGACGAGGAGCCCGAGCCCGAGGACGCCGCCGAGGCGGCGGTCGCGGCCGAGCTCGACGAGGCGGCACCCGTTGCCGCGAGCGACCAGCTGACGCTCGACGACGGCACCGGCCCTGACACGCTGGGCGAAAACGTCGACGAGAGTGACGACGACGGGGAGCAGGCGTGATGGCGGACGAACGGCCGATGCTGGCCTATAAGGTGATGACCGGCGAGCAGCTCGCCGCGCTGGAGCGTGACGGGCGATTCGCCGGGGCGCCCGTCGACCTGGCCGACGGCTTCGTCCATCTCTCGACCGCGGCGCAGCTCACCGCGACGGTGGACAAGCATTTCGCCGGACAAGACGATCTTCACGTCGCTGCGGTCGATCTCGAGGCTTTAGGCGATCGCGTGAAATGGGAGGCGGCGCGCGAGGGCCAGCTCTTCCCGCACCTCTACGAGCCGCTGCTGCTCGAGACGGTGGTCGCCTATGGACCGCTCGAGCGGGGCGACGACGGCACGGTTAAGCTGCCCGTCTCCGGGTGAGTTTGGCGGGGTGGGCGGCTAGATGGCCGACCGCCTTCCGTCATGCCGGACTTGACCCGGCATCTATGCCGCCACCGGTGGCGGCTCTTTCTGCGGTCGCCTCGGTCACCACTCGCGCCACCATCACCCCGGACTCGTTCGGGAGCCTACCTCTTCCGCGTACTCACGGGCCGCTGAGAACGCGACATCGTGGAGCCCGGACCAAGTCCGGGATGACGAGAAGCGAGCTGCCTGCTGCGTCGCACCAAACCGTGCTCCCGCGAACGGGGGAGCCTAAGGCCAGCAGTGTCGCGCCCATCACGCCTAGGCTCCTGCCGCCGCAGGAGCACCGTGCCACCTCACCCTACGCGTACAGGTCGATCACCTCGCGCCCATCGCCCACCGCAGCGAGGAGCAACGTACGGTGGCAGTGGCATGGGTCGCGCTCGAAGCACAACAGCGCGCTCGGCCGCTCGTCGGCCAGCTCGAGCATGCGCGCCGCGGCGACCTGCGCCTCGGGCAACGCGAGCTGCGCCTCGTATACCGCGGTGAGCGTCGCCACGTCGCCCTTCTTGGCGGCGTCCCGACCCGGCTTGGGCGTACCGAGCGGTTTCAGGTGGACATAGTCGATCCCGACCGCGCTCAGCGCCGCGGCAAGCGACGATTTGGAGAAGCCCGGCCTACGCGACAGCGGCAGCGCGCGCACGTCGATCACGCGCCGCACGCCCGCCGCGGCCAGCGCGGCGAGGAAGGAGTCGACCGTCACCCCCTCATAGCCGATGGTGTAGATCGTCATCGCGCCACGCTGGGCGCGCGCACCTGACAAGGCAAGCGCGAGCCGCTATCGCGCACTTCATGGAACATGACATTCACGTGATCGGCGGGGGACTTGCCGGCTCGGAGGCGGCGTGGCAGCTGGCCGAGGCAGGGTGGCGCGTCCGCCTCTCCGAGATGCGCGGCGGCGGCGACACCACACCGGCGCACCACGGCGACTCGCTCGCCGAACTGGTCTGCTCGAACAGCTTCCGCTCCGACGATGCCGAGAGCAACGCGGTCGGCCTGCTCCACCAGGAAATGCGTGCGCTCGGCTCGCTGATCCTGTGCGAGGGCGACCGCCACCGCGTTCCCGCCGGCTCGGCATTGGCGATGGACCGCGACGGTTTCTCCGCCGGCGTCACCGCCGCGCTGGAGGCGCATCCGAACGTGACGATCGTACGCGAGCGAGTCGACACGCTGCCCGACACGCCCGCGATCATCGCCACCGGCCCGCTCACCGCGCCGGCGCTATCGGAGCGGATCGCGGGCGAGACCGGCCGCGACGCGCTCGCCTTCTTCGACGCGATCGCGCCGATCGTCCACCGCGACTCCGTCGACCTCGACACCGCCTGGTTCCAGAGCCGCTGGAACAAGGGTGACGGCACGGACTACATCAACTGCCCTCTCGACAAGGACCAGTATCACGCCTTCGTCGACGGCCTGCTCGCCGGCGAGAAGACCGAGTATCGCGAGTGGGAGAACGTGCCCTATTTCGAGGGCTGCATGCCGATCGAGGTGATGGCCGAGCGCGGGCGGGAGACGCTGCGCTTCGGGCCGATGAAGGGCGTCGGGCTCGACGATCCGCGTACCGGGCGCTGGCCCTATGCGGCAGTGCAGCTGCGTCAGGACAACGCGCACGGCACCTTATGGAACATCGTCGGCTTCCAGACCAAGCTCAAGCACGCCGAGCAGGTGCGGCTGTTCCGAACCATCCCCGGGCTGGAGAAGGCCGAGTTCGCGCGGCTGGGCGGGCTGCACCGCAACACCTTCATCCGCTCCCCCGAGCTGCTCGACCCCCAGCTGCGGCTGCGCTCGCGCCCGAACCTGCGCTTCGCCGGGCAGATCACGGGCTGTGAGGGCTATGTCGAGAGCGCCGCGATCGGGCTGCTGGCGGGTCGCTTCGCCGCCGCCGAGCTGCGCGGCGGTGCGATGGCGGCCCCGCCCGTGGAGACCGCGCTCGGCGCGCTGCTCGGCCATATCACCGGCGGCGCCGAGGCGGAGAGCTACCAGCCGATGAACGTCAACTTCGGCCTGTTCCCGCCGATCCCCGGACGCACCAAGAAGGCGGACCGCAAGAAGCTGTACACCGATCGCGCGCGCGCCGCGCTGGCGGCGTGGATCGCGGCCTGAGGTAAGAGCCGGCGCGACGCAGGTCGATCGCGGGCGAGAGCGCGCGCTCAATCGTCGGCGTGCGCCGACTCCGGGCAGGGGCTCGTGCGCCGCTGCTTGCGCTTCGGCGCCGTCGCCGCGAACTCCTTCTCGTCGAGCGCGCCCGATCGGTCGCGATCGGCCGCGGCGAAACGGTCGACGGTACGGGCGGCCCATTCGTCGAAGCTGAGCTTGCCGTCGCCGTCGCGGTCCAGTTTGGCAAAAGCCTTGCGGCGCGGCTCAAGATATTCGGCGCGCGTGACCTTGCCGTCGCGGTCGCGATCGAACCGCTCGAAGCGCCGGTGCGTGCGCGTGGCGTCGCTCGCCTCGGGCAAATCGGGTGCCGGTGCGGACGACGCCGCCGTGTCGCTCGGCCGTGCCGCCGGGGGAGCACTGGTCGGCGCGCCCGAACGCGCCTGACCGCCGACGATCAGCCAGCCACCCGCCACCAGCAGCAGGGCGGCCACGCCGCCCGCCAGATACCGCCACATGCCTCATCTCCCCACCACGTGCGGCGGAGGCTATCGGGCGCCGGCGAGGGCGTGCAAGCGCCCGCCGTTATCGCCCGGAAAGGCGGTGCCAAAGCAGCCGCGCCGCGCGGGTCGGATGACCCGCTGGCCGAGTCGGGTGCGTGAGGTCGAGTCGCGCCAGCCAGGCGAGCGCCCCCAGCGCACGCACGCGCGCCGGCCAGCGCTGGTCGAGCGCGCCCGACAGGCGCTCCAGCGCGGCGGCGTGTGCGGCGGTAGCCAGCGCAGGATCACTCAGGTGTCGCGCCAGATCCGCAAGCACCCAGCCCTCCCCGCTCCGGACGATCGTGTCGTTCGGCGGCGTCGCGAGCAGCGTCGCGGCCGCGGCGAAGAGGCCGCCGCCGCGCGCCCTCGCATGCGCCTCCAGCGCGCCGATCGTCAGCGGCGTGTCGAGCAGCGCTTCCCAGCCCTCGATCTGCCGCGCCAGCATCGTCCCCGGTACTTGCGCGACCACTTTCTGGCTCAGGGTGGCCAGCACCGGCTCGGCAGGTGCGGGCGCATGGTCCAAGGCCTCCAGCGCCTCATACCACCAGGTCAGCCGCATCTGCCCCACCAGCGGCTCGCGCGTAGTGCGCAGGATCGCGCCGAGCCGCTCGTCGAGCGCGAGCAAAGCGGCGAGCCCGTCGCGCGCGTCGGCGGGCGCATAGCCGAGCACGAGCGCGCGCTCGGTCGCCGCACCGGCAAGCGTTGGCGATTTATCAACCTTGATCACGCTAACGGTCGCTCCACCACGTTCGCGCCGCCCGCGCACCGGAAGGTATCAGATGCGCAGCCGATCCCGCTTGTTCCCGTCGCTCCGCTACCGACTGACGCCACTCCTGCACGATCGGCGCGGCTCGACGATCGGGATCATGGCAGCGGGACTGGTCGTCGGCATCGGCTCGCTCGGCAGCGCAATCGACGTCGGCCGCATGTATATCGTCAAGTCGCAGCTGCAAGCCGGGGTCGACGCCGCCGCGCTGGCCGGCGCGCGCGCCTTCGGCGTCACCGACAACAGCCCGAACAGCCGCAGCAAGCAGGTCGACTCCTATTTCGACGGCAATTTCTCGCGCTCGCCCGCCTACATGGGCACCACCAACGTGATCGTCACGCCGACCTTCGCGGTCGTCAACGGCGTCAACGTCACCACCGTCAACGCCGCGGCGACGCTCGACATGTCGTTCATGCGGCTGTTCGGCTTTCGCGACGTGACGATGCGCGCCGTGGCCAAGGCCGAACTCCAGCCGCGCACGCTCGAGGTCATGGTGGTGCTCGACAACACCGGCTCGATGGCGGATCCCTTGTCGAACGGCAAGACGCGCATCCAGGCGCTCAAGGACGCGTCGAACAGCTTCGTCGACATCCTCTTTCAGGGCGGGACGCAGCGCAAGGACCTTGCGCTCGGCTTCATCCCCTATGACATCACGGTGAACGTCGGCAGATTGCTCGAGAAGGCGCGGCCCAACTCGGTCACGCCCGTGGTCGGCTTCAACGCCGGGTTCGTCAACGATTGGGGCGCCTGGCCGAGCAATCCCTATGCGTGGAAGGGTTGCGTCATGAACGACGCGACGGTGCGCGATCTGAGCGCCGATCGCTTCGTGTCCGAGCCGAACGCCTGGGACGTCACCCGCACCCTTCCCGGCGAGGGAAGCAATCCGACGGTCGCGCCTTACTTCATCCCGCCTATATATGTTCCTACGTTCAAGAAGCCCGCCACGGGCGGCGTGCCCACGAACAAGCTTATCGATCAAGATAGCGACTATTATCAGGCCGCCGGAAATTCGAATCTGTATC
Source organism: Sphingomonas sp. BK069 (assembly GCF_014193405.1). Classification (NCBI taxonomy): domain Bacteria; kingdom Pseudomonadati; phylum Pseudomonadota; class Alphaproteobacteria; order Sphingomonadales; family Sphingomonadaceae; genus Sphingomonas; species Sphingomonas sp. BK069. The sequence goes on from NZ_JACHZH010000001.1 coordinate 1,044,937, forward strand.
GCCTCGACGCTTCCCCCGAAGGTGCCGCAGGCGCTCAGAAGCTGGTCAACAGCGCGGCCTACCGGTCTTGGCTTTATGATTATTACATGGGATTGAACGAGGATGGCAGCGCGAATACGCAGAACGACGTGATCCGCAGGCTGGACGACAGTTATTACGCATCCGGCGACGGCACTCGCATCGGCGCGAACTGGAAAGTCGACTGGACACGGCTGCCAAAATACAGCTCCTGGGCTGCCAAGCCCAGTACCTCCGTTGTCATGACAAGTGGCAACACCCCAGGTAACAGCCCCAACTGGCAGTGCCCTGAGGAAGCGATGCTGCCGCTCTACAATCGCACGAAAGCGGAGTACACGTCCTACATTCGCGACAAGAACGCCGCCATCAAGCCGGCGAACGGCACGATCCATCACACCGGCCTGCTATGGGGTTACCGCCTGCTCGTCCGCGACGACGTCTTCACGCGCCCCCGGCCGACCGGGCTACCCGCCGAGAAGCCGCGCCGCGCTATCGTCTTCATGACCGACGGCCTCAATGAAGTCACGGAAGCACAGAACAACTATATCGATCGCACCTTTACTTGGTACGGGCGCTGGTCCGACCTAGCGATTTCTTCCACCAGCGACAGCGCCGAGGAACAGATGCTGCGCCGTTTCGCAAAGACCTGCGCCAATATACAGCGAGAAGATAACGCCCCCGACGTTTACATCATCACGCTGGTGAAGAACAGCACCGCGGTCGACAACGTCTTTAACGCCTGTGCTCCCGGTCGCGTGTATCGTACCAGCGATGCCACCCAGCTCAACGCCGCGTTCCAGAACGTCGCGGCCGAGCTCGTCGACCTGCACCTGACGCAATGACGCGCGCGCTCGCCCTCGTCCGCGATCGCCGCGGCGCCACCGTGATCGAGTTCGCGCTGATCCTGCCGGTGGTGCTCAGCGCGGTGTGCGGCACGATCGAGCTCGGCCATATGCTGGTCGCGCGCATGGTGCTCGACGGCGCCGTGGTCGAGGCCGCGCGCGTCGCCACCGCGAGCGTCGACAACAGCCAGGCCGCGCGCGATACGGTGATGCGCCAGAGCATCACCACCGCGATGAGCAGCTTCCCGCTCGCCACCGGCCAGCAGATGTCGATCGATACGCGCGTCTTCGCTGATTTCAGCACGGCCTATCCGGAAGTCTATGTCGACGCCAACCGCAACGGCAAGTACGACCTGGGCGAGACCTTCACCGACCGCAACAAGAACGGTAAATGGGACCCTGCCACCCCGATCACCGGGACGATGGGCAGCGCCGGCGACGTGTTGAGCATCACCGTACGCTACCCCAAGAAGGTGCTGTTCGGCTTCCTCGGCACGCAGTGGGCGATGGGGTCGCTGATCAACCTCTCGGCCACCACCGTGGTGCGCAACGAAGCCGTGAGCCGCACCTCGTGAGCGCCCGCGCTCTGCTCGCCCGGCTCGCCCGCGAGCGCCGCGCTGTGGCCATGCTCGAGCTCGCGCTCGTCATGCCGCTGTTCCTCGGTTTCGTGCTCACCGGGCTCGAGTTCGCCAACTGGGTGATGGCGAACAATCGCGCGCAGCGGCTCGCCTCGATGACGGCGGATCTGGTGGCGCAGAGCGGCGTCGGCTCGGTCGGCGCGAGCGAGAAGCAGATCTACGACCTGTTCAGCGCGATCGACATCACCGCTCAGCCTTTCGACCTGCGCAACCACGGGCGCGTGGTGATCAGCAGCGTGAAGGGGACCGACAACGACGGCGACGGCGTGATCGAGAAGCGCTTTCTGTGGCAGCGCTTCGACGGCAATTACGTCGCGGCGACCCCGCTGCTCGGCTGCGCACAGTCGAGCGCGCTGGCGACCCTGCCGGCCAGCCGGGCGCTGCCGCTGGATGAGATCCTGTTCCACGTGCAGGTGACCTACGATTACCAGCCGCTGATCAGCCGCCGACCCTTCGGCTGGATCGATCTCGGCACCGCGATCACCCGCACCGCGACTTATCGCGCGCGCAGCACGCAGTTCCAGACGCCCTCCTCGGTCGATCAGTTTCCCGCCAAGAGCAAGTGCACGACCGCGGACGGGTTGTAAGCGACAGCGAGCGTCACGTGTAGATCATCGCGCAACGAATGGCGCACCACGGAAGCGGGTAAGTGGCGCGCGCGCCACTTACCCGCTTCGCCGGCACGGTCACTTGCGGTAGGTCACTTTCTTCACCGCGGCGACGATCTTGTCCGCGGAGATCAGCGCCAGCTTCTCGAGGTTGGCGGCATAGGGCAGCGGCACGTCCTCGTTGGTGACGCGCAGCACCGGGGCGTCGAGGTCGTCGAAGCCCTGCTCCATCACCACCGCGGCGATCTCCGAGGCGATGGAGCAGGTCGGCCAGCCCTCTTCCACCACCACCAGGCGGTTGGTCTTGGCGAGGCTCTTGAGCACCGTCTTGGTGTCGAGCGGGCGCAGCGTGCGCAGGTCGATCACCTCGGCCTCGACGCCCTCGCCCGCCAGCTTCTCGGCCGCCTCTAGCGCGAGCCCGACGCCGATCGAGTAGCTCACGATCGTCACGTCCTTGCCCTGGCGCATGATGCGCGCCTTGCCGATCGGCAGCACCCAATCGTCCAGCTTGGGCACCTCGAACGAGCGGCCGTAGAGCAGCTCGTTCTCGAGGAACACGACCGGGTCCTGGCTGCGGATCGCCGCCTTGAGCAGGCCCTTGGCGTCGGCCGCGTCATAGGGCGCGATCACGATCAGGCCGGGGACGCTGGCGTACCACGGGCCGTAGTTCTGCGAGTGCTGCGCGCCGACTCGGCTCGCCGCGCCGTTGGGGCCGCGGAACACGATCGGGCAGCGCATCTGGCCGCCCGACATGTAGTTGGTCTTCGCGGCCGAGTTGATGATATGGTCGATCGCCTGCATGGCGAAGTTGAACGTCATGAACTCGACGATCGGCTTCAGCCCGCCCATCGCCGCGCCGGTGCCGACGCCGGCGAAGCCGTATTCGGTGATCGGCGTATCGATCACGCGCTTGTCGCCGAACTCGTCGAGCAGGCCCTGGGTCACCTTATAGGCGCCCTGGTACTGCGCGACCTCCTCGCCCATCACGAACACGCGCGCGTCGGCGCGCATCTCCTCGGCCATCGCGTCGCGCAGCGCCTCGCGGACGGTCTGCTTCACCATCTCGGTACCCGCGGGCACCGCCGGGTCGCTCACCTCGGACGTGTGCGAAGCGGCCTCGAACAGCTGGCGCGCGCCGGTATCGACCTTCTCCTGCGCGGGGTGCGCCGAGTCCTCGACCGTGTCCGACTTCTTCTCGTCGGCCTGCGCGTCGCCGCGCGGCGAATCGTCCTTGGTCGCGGCGGCACCGGCCGAGTCCGCCGACCCCGCCTCCTCGCCCTCGCCGGCGAGCTGCAGGATCACGGTGCCGACCTTCACCCCGTCGGTGCCCTCGGCCACCAGGATCTTGGTGACGGTGCCCTCGTCGACCGCCTCGAACTCCATCGTCGCCTTATCGGTCTCGATCTCGGCCATGATGTCGCCGGACTTCACCGTGTCGCCTTCCTTGACGAGCCACTTGGCGAGCGTGCCCTCCTCCATCGTCGGAGACAGCGCCGGCATCTTGATGTCGATCGCCATCTCAATACTTCTCCACCAGGACATCGGTATACAGTTCGGCCGGATCCGGCTCGGGGGTGCTCTCGGCGAAATCGGCCGACTCGTTGACCTGCTTGCGGATACGCTGCTCGATCGCCTTGAAGTCCTCTTCCTTGGCGCCGTGCAGCTCCGACAGCGTCCGCTTCACCGCCTCGATCGGGTCGGACTTGTCGCGCACCGCCTGCACCTCGTCGCGCGAGCGGTATTTGGCGGGATCGGACATCGAGTGGCCGCGGTAGCGATAGGTCTTCATCTCGAGGATGATCGGCCCCTTGCCCGCGCGTACCCAGGCGAGCGCCTCCTCCGCCGCGCCGCGCGCCGCCAGCACGTCCATGCCGTCGATCTGCAGGCCGGGAATGCGGAAGCTCTCGCCGCGCTTGTACAGCTGGTCCTCGGACGAGGCGCGGTTGACGCTGGTGCCCATGGCGTACTGGTTGTTCTCGATCACGAAGATGATCGGGAGCTTCCACAGCTCGGCCATGTTGAAGGCCTCGTACACCTGGCCCTGGTTGGCCGCACCGTCGCCGAAATAGGCGAGGCAGACGCCGCCGTCCTCGCTGTACTTGTGCTTGAAGGCGAGACCGGCGCCGAGCGACACCTGTGCGCCGACGATGCCGTGGCCACCGTAGAACTTATGCTCGACGCTGAACATGTGCATCGAGCCGCCCTTGCCCTTGGAGATGCCGGCCTGACGCCCGGTCAGCTCCGCCATCACGTCCTTGGGCGGGATCCCGCACAGCAGCATATGGCCGTGGTCGCGATAGCCGGTGATCACCGAATCGGCATCGGTCAGCGCCGACTGGAGCCCGACCGCGACCGCTTCCTGACCGATATAGAGGTGGCAGAAGCCGCCGATCAGGCCGAGACCATAGAGCTGCCCGGCCTTCTCCTCGAAGCGGCGGATCAGCAGCATGTCCTCGTAGAATTTGAGCAGCTCTTCCTTGCTCGCCTCATACGGACGCGGGTCCGACGGGCGCTCGCGATTCGTCTTCATCGGGTCGGCGGGGGGCGTATCGCCGGCCATTGCCGGGCTGCGTGCTGGGGCTTTTGCCACGATGGACAGGACCTCATTCCTTGGGGAGATGGGCGCCTATAGGCGCGGGTCGCGTCGGACTGCAAACCCCACCGGGTTGCAAGGGTTTCAGCGCGGGTCTACGCCGCTGGTCCGATGCACGCTCCGATCGACCCGCCGGCCGCGCCGCGCCATCCTTTGCGCATCGCCAATTTTCGCGCTTACTGGCTGGCGCGCTTCTCGGGCACCATCGCTATCAGCGCGCAGGCGATCATCATCGGCTGGCAGGTCTATGGCCTCGCGCGCCAGACCCTGGACATCCGCGACGCCGCCTTTCTCCTCGGCATGATCGGGCTGGTGCAGTTCATCCCCCTGTTCCTGCTGACGCCCGTGGTCGGACTGGTGGCGGACACGGTGGACCGGCGCTGGATCGTGCGCGGCACCACCGCGCTGCTGGTGCTCAACGCCGCGACGCTGGGGCTGCTCACCTGGTCGGGTCAGCTTGGCCTTCCATATCTTTTCGTGTCCGCTGTCCTGATCGGGGTCGCCCGCGCCTTCTCGGGGCCGGCCTATTCCGCGCTGGCGCCGAATCTCGTGCCCAAGGAAAGCCTGCCGACCGCGATCGCGATCTCCTCGATCGCCTGGCAGTTCGGCACGATCGCGGGGCCGAGCGTCGGCGGGCTGCTCTACGCGATCCACCCCGACGTGGCGTACGGGGTCATCTCGGGGCTGCTGCTGCTCGCGCTCGGGCTGATGTTCCTGATCGGCAAGGTGCCGCAGCCGCCCGCGCAGAAGGACCGCCGCCCGCTTCAGCGCATCCTCGACGGCTTCGCCTATGTCCGCCGCAACCGGCTGGTGCTCGCGGCGATCACGCTCGACCTGTTCGCCGTGCTGCTGGCGGGCGCGACCGCGCTGCTGCCGATCTTCGCGCGCGACATCCTCCAGGTCGGCGCCTCCGGGCTCGGCGTGCTCGCGGCAGGGATGGGGATCGGCGCGGCGAGCACGGCGATCTGGTTCTCGTTCAGGCCGATGAAGCGCAACGTCGGCGTGAAGATGCTCGCCTCGGTGGTGGTCTTCGGGCTCGGCATCCTCACCTTCGGCGTGGCGACGCAGGTAACCGATGCGCTCGGCATCACCCATGTCGCGCTCGGTGCCGGGCTGCCGGTGCTCCAGACCGACTTCCTGCTTAGCCTCGTCGGACTGATCGTCGCGGGCGGGGCGGACATGGTGTCGGTCTATGTCCGCACCTCGCTGATCCAGCTCCACACGCCCGACTCGATGCGCGGCCGCGTCAGCGCGGTGTCGCAGCTCACCATCTCGGCCTCCAACGAGCTCGGCGAGGCGGAGAGCGGGCTGATGGCGTCGCTGCTCGGACCGGTCGGCGCGGTGGTGTTCGGCGGGGTCGGCGCGATCGCGATCACGCTGCTGTGGTCGCGGCTGTTCCCGGAACTCAAGAACGCACGGACCTTTGACCCGCCCGAGATGCTAGAGACAGAACCCCAGCACGGAGTAGCGCAGCCATGAAGGCCCAGACCATCCTGGAGACGATCGGCAACACGCCGCATATCCGAGTCCGCAAGCTGTTCCCGGGCTCGGAAGTGTGGATCAAGTCCGAGCGATCCAATCCCGGCGGCTCGATCAAGGACCGCATCGCGCTGGCGATGATCGAGGCGGCCGAGGCCTCGGGCGCGCTCTCGCCCGGCGGCACGATCGTCGAGCCGACCAGCGGCAACACCGGGATCGGCCTCGCCATGGTCGCCGCGGTGAAGGGCTATAAGCTGATCCTGGTCATGCCCGAGAGCATGAGCCTCGAGCGCCGCCGGCTGATGCTCGCCTATGGCGCGCAGTTCGACCTCACCCCGCGCGAGAAGGGCATGAAGGGGGCGATCGAGCGCGCGCTCGAGCTGGTCGAGCAGACGCCGGGCGCGTGGATGCCGCAGCAGTTCGAGAACCCCGCCAACGTCGACGTCCATGTCCGCACCACCGCGCAGGAGATCCTCAACGATTTCCGCGACTCGCCGATCGACGTCATCATCACCGGCGTCGGCACCGGCGGCCACATCACCGGCGTGGCCGAGACGCTGAAGAAGGAATGGCCTAATCTCAAGGTCTTCGCGGTCGAACCTCAGGCCTCGCCGGTGATCTCGGGCGGCCAGGCCGGGCCGCACCCGATCCAGGGGATCGGCGCTGGCTTCATCCCCGCCAACCTCCACACCCAGGCGCTCGACGGCGTGATCGAGGTCGACGCCGCGGTGGCCAAGGACATGGCGCGCCGCGCCGCACGCGAGGAAGGCATGCTGGTCGGCATCTCCTCGGGCGCGACGCTCGCCGCGATCCTGCAAAAGTTGCCCGACCTGCCCGACGACGTGCGCGTGCTCGGCTTCAACTACGACACCGGCGAGCGCTATCTCTCGGTGCCGGACTTCCTGCCGGAGAATTGAGCTGGGCGGCGTCGGCACTCGGACGGGCGCGATCCTCGGCGGCATCGCGCTGCTGGCGATCATGGGCCCGCTGGTGGTGATCCAGCGCGCACCCGCAGTGCCGCGTGCGATCGCCGCCAAGGTGCGCCCGCCGCAGCGGGTCGCGCCCCCGACCGAGCTGCCCGAGGTCGAGCCGGTCGAACTGCAGGACCTCACCGCCGAGGAGGCGCGCGCCTACAACGCCGGCATCCCCTTCGTGCGCGGGCCCAAGCCGGCGGCGCAGCCGTTCCGCTTCGCCGGCGACAGCGCCGCGCTGGCGCGCGCGACCGACTGTCTCGCCGCCGCCGCCTGGTACGAGGCCGGCGACGATCCCGCCGGCCAGCGCGCCGTGGTGCAGGTGGTGCTCAACCGTCTGCGCCATCCCGCTTTCCCGAAGACGGTATGCGGCGTCGTGTTCCAGGGCGCGGAGCGCAACACCGGGTGCCAGTTCACCTTCACCTGCGACGGTGCGCTGGCGCGGCATCCCAGCGCGCCGGCGTGGGAGCGCGCGCGCAGGGTCGCGGCGGACGCGCTGGCGGGCAAGGTCGAGAAGAAGGTCGGCTATGCCACGCATTACCATACCGATTGGGTGGTGCCCTATTGGAGCTCCAGCCTCGACAAGATCGCCGAGGTCCACACCCATCTGTTCTTTCGCTGGACCGGCTGGTGGGGCACGCCCCCTGCCTTTCGCCGCACGGTGTCGAGCGCCGAGCCGGTGATCGCCGCGCTGGCACCGGTGTCGCCCGCGCACCAGCTCGGGGCCGCGCTGACCGAGGCGGAGACCGCGACCGCCGCGGCGGCGCCATTGCTCGCGGGCGCGGGCGCGCCGGCACCGGCGGCGACGCCGCTGGCGGGTGATGAGGACGCCTTCGCGATGCTGCTGGGTAGCGACTCGCCCGAGCGCTATATCGACGCCGCGCGCGCGGCGTGCGGCGAGCGCGCGCGGTGCAAGTTCATGGGCTGGACGGATCGCGCGCAGCTGCCGGGGTCGGCGACGATGACGCCGCCGCAGATCGCGGCGATGTCATTCAGCTATCTCCGCAACAAGGACGCGGGGATCGAGCGGATGCTGTGGAACTGCAAGGAGTTCCCGCGCACGGGCCCGGGCCTGTGCATGCGCCGCCAGGCGGTCTCGCAGCTCGCCCCGCCGTCGGGAGCGGCGCCGTCCGGGTCGGAGCCGCTGGACGGCGTGCGGCGGCGCGAGGAAGCGGGAGGGAAAAGCCCCTCGCCTTCGAGCGCATCAGGTGAACTGCGTCGCACGTTGCCGAGGTCGGACCGACCGGATGCCGGCGGCGCCACGAACCCCGCTTCCGCGGCGAAGCCCCAACCCCTCCACTGAAGGAGAGCGGTGCGAGACCGTCAGATCCTCCCCGCTCGCGGGAAGGGGGACCGCCCGGCGCAGCCGGGTGGTGGAGGGGGCTCGCCCCGAACACACCGGCCCGCGCGCGGAGAGCCCCCTCCGTCAGCGCTAACGCGCTGCCACTGTGGGCGAGATGGTGTCCCCCGGACACCATCTTGGCTTGCTGAAGGCAAGCCGAAACCCGCACTCCCCGCGAGCGGCGAGGATCTTCAGCTTCCTCACGCCGCCGCGAACATCTCCGGCGGCAGCGCCATGATCGCCTCGGCGCCGCCCTCGATCTTGCGACGCAGCGCGCCCGCCTCGGGCAGCACGCGCTCGGCGAAAAAGCGCGCCGTCACCAGCTTGGCGTCGAGGAAGGCGGCGTCGCCCGCCCCCTCTGCCTTGAGCCGCGACGCCGCGCCCGCCATGCGCAGCCACATCAGCCCGACCGCGACCACGCCAACGAGGTGCATGTACGGGACCGCTCCCGCGCCGACGTTGTTCGGATCCTTCATGCCGTTGGCGAGGAACCACATCGTCGCCGCCTGCAGCTCGCCCGCGGCCTTCTCCAGCCGCGCCGCGAGGTCGGCGGTGGCCGGCTGGGCCTTGCCCACCGCGATCTCGTCCATGACCAGCTTGCCGAACGCCTGCACCGCGCGGCCGCCGTTGAGCGCGAGCTTGCGCCCGACCAGATCCATCGCCTGGACGCCGTTGGTGCCCTCGTAGATCATCGCGATGCGTGCGTCGCGGACATACTGCTCCATGCCCCACTCGGCGATGTAGCCGTGCCCGCCATAGACCTGCTGCGCGTTGGTCGCGATCTCGTAGCCGCGGTCGGTGCCGACGCCCTTGATCACCGGGGTGAGCAACCCGAGCAGGTCACCGGCGAGCTGGCGCTCGGTCTCGTCGGTGGCGTGATGCTCGAGATCGGCCTGGAGCGCGCCCCAGAGGCACAGTGCGCGCAGCCCCTCGGTCCAGGCCTTGCCCTCCATCAGCATGCGGCGAACGTCGGGGTGGACGAACAACGTGTCCGCCTTCTCGCCCGGCTCGGCCGGCCCGGTGAGCGCGCGGCCCTGCCGCCGGTCCCTCGCGTACTGCACCGCATTCTGGTACGCGGTCTCCGCCACGCCGAGCCCCTGCAACCCGACACCGAGCCGCGCCGCGTTCATCATGATGAACATCGCGGCGAGCCCCTTCATCTCCTCGCCGACGAGCCAGCCGGTGGCGCCGTCATAGTTCATCACGCAGGTCGAGTTGGCGTGGATGCCCATCTTGTGCTCGATCGAGCCGCACGTCACCGCGTTGCGCGCGCCAAGCGAGCCGTCGTCCTCGACCAGCACCTTGGGCACCACGAACAGCGAGATGCCCTTGGAGCTGTCGGGTGCGCCCGGCGTCTTCGCCAGCACGAGGTGGATGATATTGTCGGTCAGGTCGTGCTCGCCCGCCGAGATGAAGATCTTGGTGCCGGTGATCGTATAGCTGCCGTCGGCCTGCGGCTCGGCGCGGGTGCGGATCAGCCCGAGGTCGGTGCCGCACTGCGGCTCGGTGAGGTTCATCGTGCCGCCCCACTCGCCCGACACCATCTTGGGCAGATACTTCTGCTGCTGCTCCGAGCTGCCCTTCACCACCAGCGCCGCGATCGCGCCGTGCGCGAGGCCGGGGTACATCGCGAACGCCATGTTCGCCGAGATCATATATTCCTGGAAGGCGGTGGAGACGACGTGCGGCATCCCCTGCCCGCCGAACGCCTCGGGCGCGCTCAGCGTGCCCCAGCCCGACTCGACGAACTGCCGGTACGCTTCCTTGAAGCCCTTCGGCGTGGTGACGCTGCCGTCGGCGTGGCGCGTGCAGCCTTCCTGATCGCCCGACTGGTTGAGCGGGAACAGCACCTCGGCGACGAAGCGCCCGCCCTCCTCCAGCACCGCCTCGACCGTGTCGGGCGTGGCGGCGGCGAAGCCGGGGACGTTGGCGTAGCGATCGAGCCCGATCACCTGCTCGAGCACGAAGCGGGTGTCGCGGACGGGGGGAGTATATTGCGGCATCGTCTCAGCTTTCCTTGGCTTTCCCACCCTCGACCACCGTCAGGAACTCGGCCAGCTCGGTGATCGCGGCGTCGATATCGTGCTTCTGTTGCTCGAGCGCGGCGATGCGCTCGCGGCAGCGCTCGATCGCCACCGCGCGCTGCTTCTGCCGGCCGTCGCCGACGTCGTAGAGGTCGATCATCTCGCGGATGTCGGCGAGGCTGAAGCCGACGCGCTTGCCGCGCAGAATCCAGGCCAGTCGCGCGCGATCGCGGTGCGAGTAGATCCGCACCATCCCGCGCCGCTCAGGCGCGATCAGCCCCTCGTCCTCGTAGAAACGCAACGCACGCGGCGTGACGCCGAACTCGGCCGACAGATCGGTGATGGTGAAATGATCGCGGTCCGCGCGCGGCGGCACGACAGCATAAGCGGCAGACGCGTCGAGAAGGTCGCTCATGACGAGCTGGGTAGCTTCCCTTTACGTGAACGTCAACCAGCGCGATCGGCTAGTCGTCACCGCACAGCAGCCGACCGTCTGCACCGCGCGTCCGGCGTGCCTCGGCGACGGAGTCGCTCAACCGCTCCAGCCGGAGCCCCGCGAGCGAGGCGCGGCCGGAGCAACGCGGCTCGCAGCCCGCGGGAAAGGTCGCCGGGAAGACAAGCGCATCGCCATCGTAGCGGAGCTCGACCGTACAGCCCCTGCCCCATTCCGCCGTCATCACCGCCCCGGCACGCGCCACGCCGCGCGCGACGCAGCGCTGACCGGCGCCGTAATCGACGCTCGCGCCCGCGCTCAGGGCGCCGCCGCTTTCCGGGACGAGGCAGAGCCGCGCGGTCTCCGACGCGAAGACGCCGACCGGTCGGTCCCGCACCGGCGCCGCGATGAGCCCAGCGGCTTCGGCGGCGCGCTCCAAGGCGACTCCCGCGGGCTCACGCGGTGCGTTCGACGGCGCGGCGCGGTCGCAGCCGGCGAGCAGCAGCGCAGCGAACACGAGTGCGCCGCGGATCACGCCACTGGGCTCAGCGCGCCCTCTGTGTGCGCCGCGCCGAGGGCCACCCCGCGGTAGAAGCAGCTGCGCGCGCCGGTGTGGCAGGCAGGTCCGGCCGGATCGACGATCAGCCACAGGGCGTCCTGGTCGCAGTCGACGCGCAGCTCGACGACGCGCAGGACGTTGCCCGAGGTCTCGCCCTTCTTCCACAGCCGCCCGCGACTGCGCGAGAAAAAGGTCGCCTCGCCGGTCGCCCGCGTGGCCGCGATCGCGGCCGCGTTCATGTGCGCTACCATCAGCAGCTCGCCGCTGACACGGTCGGTCACCACGGCGGTGACCAGCCCGGCCGCATCGAACTTGGGGAGGAAGTCGAAGCCGGTCTCGCGCGTGTCGGTCATGCGAGATCGCCTAGAGCGAGTCGTCGCCGGTTTGAAGCGGCGATGTGCGTCCTAGCTCGTTTCGAGCCCCGGCCGAGGTCGGCGTGCGGAGGAGCGGACTCTCAGGCGCGCCTGACCGGCGTTGGGGCTCAAGGTTCATCGAGTCGGACGCGAACCACGAAGATTCTCCAAACTGGCCCCCGGCCTTTGACGGGGCACGAGCATGCCGCCGTCGGGTTCTCACAACCTGGATCAGGAACCAGCCTCCGACCTGGAACGTAACCCTCGCGATGACCGACCTTTTATGGCTGCGCCAGGATCTCCGCCTCCATGACCAGCCCGCGTTGGTCGCGGCCGCGCATAGCGGCGCGGTGATCCCGATCTACGTGCTCGACGACGAGGCGCCCGGCGCGTGGAAGATCGGCGAGGCGCAGCGCTGGTGGCTACATCACAGCCTCGCCGCGCTGTCGGTGTTGCTTGGGAAGAAGGGTAGCCGACTGATCCTGCGGCGCGGTCGGGCGGCCGACGTTTTAAACGCGCTGCTCGACGAGACCGGCGCCGAGCGCGTCCATGCCGTCCGTCACTATGAGCCATGGTGGCGCGATGCCGAGGCGGCGCTCGGCGAGCGGCTCTGCCTGTATGACGGCAATCACCTCACGCGAATCGAGGACGTCACCACCGGCAGCGGCGCGCCGTACCGGATCTACTCGTCCTTCTGGAAAGGGCTGCAGCCGCACCTGCCGCCTGAGAAGCCGCTCGCCGCGCCGCGCACCATCCCCGCGCCCGACACCTGGCCGCAGAGCGACTCGCTCGCCGACTGGAACCTGCTGCCGACCACGCCCGACTGGTCGGGCGGGTTCGACTGGACGCCGGGCGAGGCCGAGGCGCTGCGCAAGGTCGAGCAGCTCGCGCTCGACGGCTATGACGAGCGACGCAACCTGCCGAGCGAGGAGGGCACGTCGCGGCTCTCGCCGCACCTGCACTTCGGCGAGGTGTCGGCGCGCACCGTCTGGCACGCCACCGCCGGCGCCGACACGACCTTCCGCAAGGAACTTGCATGGCGCGATTTCACCGACGGCGTGGTGAGCGCGTTACCCGATTACGCCGACGTCAACGGTCGCCGCCGCTACGATACGCTGCCGTGGCGCAGCGACACGGCGGCACGGCGCGACCTGCAGGCGTGGCAGCGCGGACGCACCGGTTATCCGATCGTCGACGCCGGGATGCGCCAGCTCTGGCAGAGCGGCTGGATGCACAATCGCGTGCGCATGATCACCGCATCGTTCCTCGTGAAGCACCTGCTGATCGATTGGCGCGAGGGCGAGCGGTGGTTCTGGGACTGCCTCGTGGACGCCGATTACGGCAACAACTCGGTCAACTGGCAGTGGGTCGCGGGCACCGGAGTCGACGCCAACATGTTCGGTCGCATCATGGCGCCGATCGGCCAGTCGGAGAAGTTCGCCGCCGGCGACTATATTCGCCACTGGGTGCCTGAGCTCAAGCATCTGCCCGATGCCGCGATCCACGACCCCGAGGCGGCGGGCTGCCGCCCGGACGATTATCCCGCGATGCTGATCGGCCATCGCGAGGCACGCGAACGCGCGCTGGCGGCGGGTAAGAAGGTGCGATAGGCGGCGCGGCATGGACGCCGCGACGACCCGCCCTCCCTCCGCCGATCTCGGCAGCCGGATCGCGGCGCCGCTGTTCCACCGCATCCTCGACCGCGTCGATCGCGGGTTGGTGACGGGCGCGATCGAGGCCGAGCTGCCCGACGGCACGCGGCGGCTGCTCGGCGGGAATGAGTCGGGACCGTTCGCGGCGGTGCGCGTGGTGCGCTGGCGCGCCTTGTGGCGGCTGGTCAGCGCGGGGTCGATCGGCTGGTACGAGGGTTGGGAGGCCGGCGACTGGACCAGCCCCGATCCCGTGCCCGTATTCGACCTGTTCATGCGCAACCGCGCCGCGCTAGGCGATGTCGCGCGCGCGAAACGCGGGGCGAAGCTGGCGGCGCGACTGTTCCACCGCCTGCGCCGCAACGACCGCGGCGGCGCGCGCCGCAACGTGGCGGCGCATTACGATCTCGGCAACGACTTCTACCGAGAGTGGCTCGACGAGACGCTGACCTATTCCAGCGCGCGCTACGACGCGCCCGGCGAGCCGCTCGCGGAGGCGCAGCGGCGCAAGCTGGCGGCGATCCTGGCGCGCACGGGGGCGACCGCGGGCCAGCGCGTGCTCGAGATCGGCTGCGGCTGGGGCTCGTTCGCGGCGGCCGCGGCGGCGGCGGAGCTCGGCGTCCACGCGCTGACGCTCTCGACCGAGCAGCGCGACCATGTCGCCGCGCGCGCGCTGCCGGGCGTGAGCGTGGCGCTGTGCGACTATCGCGACGTCACCGGCGTGTACGACGGGGTCGCCTCGATCGAGATGGTCGAGGCGGTCGGCCCGGACTACTGGCCGGCTTACTGCGCGACGCTGGCACGCGTGCTGCGCCCCGGCGGCCGCGCCGCGCTCCAGCTGATCGCGATCGCGGACGACGTGTGGGATGCCTATGCGGGCGGCGTCGACTTCATCCAGCGCTACATCTTCCCCGGCGGGTCGCTCGTGTCGGTCAGCCGCTTCCGGGCGATCGCCGCGGCGCACGGGCTGGCTTGGCAGGACGAGGAACGCTTCGGGCTCGACTATGCCGAGACGCTGTTGGAGTGGCGCCGCCGCTTCGACCGCGCCGCGGCCGAGGGTCGGCTGCCGGCGCGGTTCGACGAGCGGTTCCAGCGGCTGTGGCGCTATTACCTGATGTATTGTGAGGGCGGCTTCCGGGGTGGCGGCATCGACGTGCTGCAGGTCACGCTGGTAAGGGAGTAGCGGCCACTTGATGCGGCGTCAGATCGCGGGCCATGGGGACTTGATCGGGCTCCATCATGCCATGCACATCTGAGCGCGTCATCTTCGGCACGGTGGGCCCGGACTCAACGGCAGGGAGCGGCTGTGGCTCCTCCAGCCAGCGTCGCGAACGTCTTTCGATTCGGGCTGGCAGATCCGGACCCAAGATCGGGATCAACCTCCGCTTGGCTCAGGATTCTGACCCTCGCGGGGTTGCGGTCCCGGATCGCGCCAGTTCAGTCTCTCGCGAAATCCTCTTCTAGGAAGAGGATCTCGTCTTGCGTCCTCCCTTATGCCCGAGCCCGCTCAGAATCCGCGCCGCAGCGTCACGAAGAACTGGCGCGGCGCGCCGGCGAGCAGTGTCTGGTTGTCGCCGCTGGCGGTGTAGCCGTTGCTGCCGATCGTCGAGACATACTTCTTGTCGGTCAGGTTGGTGACGCTGCCCTCCAGCGCGAAGCCGCGGAATAAGCCCATGTTCTCGCCGAAGCGCACGCCGATGCTGGCGTCGACCAGCACGCGCAACCCGATCGACTGGTCGTTGAGGTAGGTGAAGTAGCGCTTCGCCATATAGTCTGCGCCGATGCGGCCGAAGAAGCGGCTGTCGTCGTACACGATCTCGCCCTTGGCCATATGCTCGGGCGTATCGACCACGGTCTTGCCCGCGGTCGCGGTCAGCACCGTGCCGGCGGCGTCGACCACGTCGTCCTGGTAGGTCGCCTTGTTGTAGCTGTAGCTGGCGAACAGGCTGAGCGGCTGGAACACGCGGTAATAGGCCGAGATCTCGCCGCCGTAACTCTCCACGCCGCCGGCGTTGTTGAGCGTGGGCGGGTTGCCCTGGATGCCCGAGCCGTTCTGGAAGGTGAGCAGCCGGTCGTTGAAGTCGATGTAATAGCCCACCGCGGAGAGCTGGAGCCCGCCGGCGCGCAGGCGCACGCCGCCCTCGGCGGTCTTCGACGTCTCGGGCTTGATGCGCGAGCGGATCGCGTCGAAGCCGACCTGGGTGGTGCCGAACGGCCCCGCGGTACCCGAGACGAAGGCGCGCATGTTCTCGGTGTAGCTGGCGAACAGCTCGGCGCCGCCGCCCAGCGCGAAGACGGCGCCGGCCTGGGGCAGGAACCAGTCCTTCGACTCGATCTTGCCCGCCACCAGCACGCCGGTGAGCAGATTGGCCTTGTTCTCGACGCGCATGCCCTTCCAGCCGGCGTTGATCGTCAGCCGGCCGAGCTGGAGCGTGTCGGCGACGTGGTATTGCAGCGTCTCGGTGTCGTAATTGCCCGCCCATTGCGTGAAGAACGGGTTCTCCTGATAGTCGAGCGCGCGACGGTTGGGCGCGGTACCGTCGGCCATGCCGTAGAAGCGGCGCGCCTGGTCGAAGGCGTTGCTCTCATACCAGGCGCCGACCTCGAAGCGATTGGCGCCGAGCTCGAACGCGGCGTTGGTGACATTGCCAGCGCGCATGATGCGATATTCGGTGGTGCGGAACGACAGCGCCGAGCCGCCCGTGATCGGCGTGCCGTCGGCGTCCGGAGCCCCAGCGGGCGTGGGCTGATAGGGCGTGATCCAGGAGCCCTGCCCCTTGTTGCGATGGACATAGCTGGTCGACACGATCGACAGCTGCGGCAGCAGCTGCGCCTCGAACGTCACGCCGCCGAGCCAATCGCGGCGCAGGCCGGCGGCGTCGTAATAGACGTCGTCGAGCGTGCCGATTCCCGCCGGGAAGGCGAGGCCGACGCCGGGATAGGGCAGCGCCGCGGTGGCGCTGGCGGTGCGCGCGGCCTGGTTCTGCGCGATCTGCGCGAGCTGGAGCGCCAGCGGATAGTCGTTCGAGATATTGTCGTTGTTCAGCCCGCGGCGGCGGATGATATCGAGGCTGAGGTCCTGGTAGTCGTTCTCGCGTCGGTCGGAGAAGTTGAGGAAGGCGGTGATCTTGCCGTGCTCGCCCACCTCCTTCACCACCTTGGCGTTGGCCTGGTGCTGGCGCTGCTCGCCGAAGCCCTTCCACTTGTCGGTCTTGAGGAAGCCGTAGCTGATATAGCCCTTGAGCCCGCCGCCGAGATCACCCGACTCGGCGCGAACGAAGGCACGATAGGTCTGGTCGCTGCCGTAAGTGGCCGAGGCAATCAGGTCGGCGGTGTCCGACGGCGCGCGGCTGACGAACTGGAGCGTGCCACCGAGGTTGCTGGTTGAGGCGGTGCCCAGCGCACCCGCACCTTGCGCCACGGTAGTGCTGGCGATGTTCTCCGAGAGGATCGCGCGGCTGATGTGGAGCCCGTTGACGTTGCCGTAGCTCATGTCGCCGAGCGGCACGCCGTCCAGCGTGAAGCCGAGCTGGTTCTGGTTGAAGCCGCGCAGCGAGATGCGCGTCGACCACTCATAGGCGCCGAAGGCGTCGGCCGACTGGAAGTTGACGCCGGGCAGCTTGGCCACCGCCTTCAGCGGCGAGGTGCCCGGGGTGAGCCGCTCGAGATCAGCCGATGTCACCGTCTGCACCTGGCGGCTCTGACCGAAGCCGAGCACCACCACGTCCTCGCCCTCGGTCGGCTGCTCGGGCGCGGCGCGGTCGATCGTCGCGGCGGTGGCGGGCGGCGGCGCGTCCTGCGCCAGCGCGGGTGCGGCGGCGAGCAGGTACGAGGCGCTGGCGAGCAGCATGAACTTGGCGGTCATCGTTTTCCCCCATTGTCGTTGACGGGGGCGCCTGCACTAGGTCCAGGACGGGCCGATGACGGTTCGGTTGCGGTTATGCGACAGTGGGTTGGAAGGGACGCCACCCCGTCTCGTCGTTATCCCGGACTTGTTCCGGGATTTACCGCGCCGCGCATTCTATGAAGGGTGAGGCGCGCTGACGGGTGGGCTCCGGAACAAGTCCGGGGTGGCGAGAGAAAGAAGAAGCGGACAGAACAACAGCCGCCGCACCCTCCGGTACGACGGCCGTCGTCTCCGTCGATAACGTCAGACCTCACGCGACCTGCGCGGTCTCCTCGGGCTCGCGCAGCACGTAACCGCGGCCCCAGACGGTCTCGATGTAATTGTCGCCGCCGCACGCCAGGCTCAGTTTCTTGCGCAGCTTGCAGATGAACACGTCGATGATCTTGAGCTCGGGCTCGTCCATCCCGCCGTAGAGATGGTTGAGGAACATCTCCTTGGTCAGCGTGGTGCCCTTGCGCAGCGAGAGCAGCTCGAGCATCGCATATTCCTTGCCCGTCAGGTGCACGCGTGCGCCGTCGACCTCCACGGTCTTGGCATCGAGGTTGACCGAGAGCTTGCCGGTCTTGATCACCGACTGCGAGTGGCCCTTCGAGCGGCGTACCACGGCGTGGATGCGGGCGACCAGCTCCTCGCGGTGGAACGGCTTGGTGACGTAATCGTCCGCGCCGAAGCCGAAGCTGCGCACCTTGGAATCCATCTCGTTGATGCCCGAGAGGATAAGCACCGGCGTCTGCACCCGTGCGACGCGCAATTTCTTCAGCACGTCGTAGCCGTGCATGTCAGGCAAGTTGAGATCGAGCAGGATGATGTCGTAATCGTACAGCTTGCCGAGATCGAGGCCTTCCTCACCCAGATCCGTATTGTAGACGTTGAACCCCTCGGTCGACAGCATCAGCTCGATGGCCTTGGCGGTCGTCGGTTCGTCCTCGATCAGCAGCACGCGCATCGGCAAATCCCCGGTTCGTCAACGCGGTAGACTCTGTCGTCCGCGCTTCGCTACGTTCATACCCAATGGCTTCTGAACCAGAAAGGTTAATTCACACTTAATCCGGACGTTCCGTTAATGTCGAATCTTCATTTTCTGTAACGGGCCGCGGCGTGCCCTTGGCGGTGAACAGCGTGCGCTCGCGTGAGCGCGGTATGTCCTCGCCGAGCACTTCGCGCAGGTAGAGGCTGCGCACCAGCGTGAAGCCGACCACGAGGATGCCGCCCGAGAAGAACAGCCCGAACAGCCCGAACACCGCGCCCGTCCCTATGATCGCGAACAGGCTGAGCGCGGGCGGTATGGCAACGACTCGGCTGGTGACGAACGGCGTCACGAAGTTGGTCTGCACCACGCGCACCACCGCGAAGACGGTGAGCGCCCAGACGAGCTGGTCGGTGCCCCTGGTCGCGGCCAGGCCTAGCGCGGGCAGCATCGCCGCGACCGGGCCAACATAAGGGATGAACTCGGACAGGCCGGTGAGCAGCCCCAGCAGCGCCGGCGAGGGCACGCCCGCGATCCACAATCCGATCCCGACCATCGCGCCCATCGCGGTCATCTGGATCAGCTGCGCGCGCAGCCACAGCAGCAGCGTCGAGGCGACATCGCCAAGCGCATCCTCCACCGCGGCGCGCTTCGACGGCGGCACCAGCAGCAGGAAGCCGCGCTCGTAGATCTTGGGATCGACCGCGAAGAAGATCGCGCCGAACAGCACCAGCACCGCGTTGAGCAGCAGCTCGCCCGCGCCGCGCACGATCTCGCCGATATCCTGCGCGACGCGGCTGCCCGCGAACGCCGCCTGCACCGCGTCCGCTACCTTCTCGCCCACCGGGCTCTGCGACATATAGGCCTGGAGCTGGTCGAGCAGGCCCGGCAGCGCGACCACCAGCGTGTTGACCTGGGCGCGGAACTCGACGCCGAACAGCCAGCCGAGCAGCGCCAGGAAGGCGAGCACGCTGGCGATCGCCGCCCCCATCGCGCCGCGCGGGCTCAGCCGGGTGCGGTTGGCATAGACCTCGGCGATAGCGTGGATGATGATCGCGATCAGCATCGAGCCGAAGGCGAGGATCAGCAGGTGCCGCGCGAAGTATAGCGCGGCCAGCACGGCGACGATCAGCACCAGCCACAGCACGCGCCGGATGAAGCGCGCGTCGGGCTCGTCGGGGGCGAGCCGGTTCATGCGCGCGGCGGCGCGGCGTGGGAGGGTCGTTGCATCGCCGGCACAACGCCCGGATCGGCGAAAAGGCGCGCGGACGCAGGGGAAAAGCGTGGGCTCCGGGTGGTGGAAGGACGTGCCAGTCCCCGTGGCGCTCGTCCCGCTCGCGACGCGCGCGCCCGGCCCCCCTTCCCTCATCCTGAACTCGTTTCAGGATCCGCAGCACCGCAGACTCACGGAGCGAGGATGATGCGGCACGGTAGATCCTGAGACAAGCTCAGGATGACGCCACAATGGTCGGCCGTCGACGCTACGCCTCCTGTCACGCCGGCAGCAGGCTCAGCGGCGGCGTCCAGTGCAGCAGGCCCTCATATTCCTGCGGCGGGTCGGGCAGCGTGGCGCGCTCGGCGACCGCGGCGGCGAGGCAAAGGCCGGCGACCAGCACCATCCAGGCGGGCACGCGTCGCAGCGGGTAGGTGTCCGCCAGCAACACCGCGGCCAGCGCGGTCGCGAGCATCGGCCACAGGTGATAGCGCAGGTCGGTCGCGATCGAGATCGCGAGAAAGCTGAACTCGAGCGTCACCGCCGAGGCGAGCAGCGCGATCGCCAGCTGACGCGGCGGCGCGTGGCGCCAGCGCCGCGTCCCGACCAGCAGCAGCAGCGCGAGCAGCAGCCAGGCGAACGGCCAGGCGAGCGGGGTCAGCACCGCCTGAGCGGCGAGCCACATCCATTGCTGCGCCTGCGGACCGGGGCTGGCGAGCCCCAGATTGTTGGGCTCGCTGCCGCCGGTCGGCGCCGCGCCGGCGAGCCGGGCGGGCACCAGCCAGCGCTCGGTCATGTTCCAGTGCGCCACGCGCTGCGCCAGATAGGCAAGCGGGTGGTGGAGCGCGGCGTTGGCGAGCCGTAAGTACAGATCACTCGCGCGCTGCGCCTTGAGCGGCGACATCGCCGCGACACAGCCCGGCGTGTCGCCGAGCGGGTCCCAGAAATAAGGCGTGACGCAGTCGTTCGCGCGCAGCTGCCGCGCCGCCTGGCGCGACAGGCCGACCGAATGCGAGCCCGGCGCGCGCACCGCGATACCAGCGAGATCGTAGAGTGGCTGGGTCTTCTCCACCCCGCTCGACACCGCGCCGATCAGCCGGTGGTTGACCGGCCCGGCCAGCGCCAGCGCCACGGCCAGCAGCACGCCCGAGGCGACGATCAGCGCGCCGGCGCGCCGCACCGGGAACAGCCCCGCGATCAGCGGCGCCAGCGCGAAGGCGGCGTTGGCGCGCACCAGCAGCGCATAGCCGAACAGCAGCGCGGCCAGCAGCGCCGCGGCGGCGGGGACGGGCCGGTCGCGCAGCCGCCACCACGCCACCAGCCCGAACGCCCCCAGCGCGGCGCCGACCAGCTGCGCGTCCTTGAGCACCACCGCCTGCCAGCCGAGGAAGGGCGGCAGAAGCCCGATCAGCAGGATCATCCAGCCCGCGGTCGGCCGGCCGATCCGCGCCAGCGCGCCCGCGATCAGCCCCAGGCCGAGCCAGTAACCGGTAAGCTGCAGGACGAGCAGCGGGGTGGCGCCGTCGCCGAAGGGCAGCAGCCGGCGCCACAGCCACGCCATGACCGGCGGGTGCCAGTCGTCGTAACGGCCGCTCAGGACCTGGCGGAACTGCTCGACCGAGTCATATTCCGCCACCCCCGGCGCGAAGACCACCAGCGACGCCAGCAACAGCGCCGCGGCGGCGATCAGCGGGTAACGGGCGGGGCGTGACGCATAGATCATATGGCCGGATTATAGGACGTCCGGCGCCACCCCGCGTCGTTCGGTCAGATGTGCAATGCGCGGTTGTAGGCGCCGAGCACGCTCTCGTGCATCATCTCGCTCAGCGTCGGGTGGGCGAACACCGTCTCCATCAGCTCGTGCTCGGTGGTCTCGAGCTGGCGCGCGACGACATAGCCCTGGATCAGCTCGGTCACCTCGGCGCCGACCATGTGGGCGCCGAGCAGCTCGCCGGTCTTGGCGTCGAACACCGTCTTCACGAAGCCGTCCGCCTCGCCGAGCGCGATCGCCTTGCCGTTGCCGATGAAGGGGAACTTGCCGACCTTCACCTCGCGGCCGCCCTCCTTGGCCTTGGCCTCGGTGAGGCCGACGCTGGCGACCTGCGGGCGCGAGTAGGTGCAGCCCGGAATGTTCCACGTCTCGAACGGATGCGGGTCCTGCCCTGCGATCTTCTCGACGCAGACGACGCCCTCGTGGCTCGCCTTGTGCGCCAGCCAGGGTGCGCCGGTGACGTCGCCGATCGCGTAGATTCCCTCGACGTTGGTGCGGCCATAGCCGTCGACCTTGATGTGGCCGCGCTCGGTCTGCACGCCGAGCGTCTCCAGCCCGATGTTCTCGGTGTTGGGAACGATGCCGATCGCGACGACGACGTGGCTGTATTCCTCGGTCGCGCTCTTGCCGTCCTTCCCCTTGATCGTCGCCCTGACCGACGCCGCGCCGGTCTCGATCTTCTCCACGCCCGCGCCGGTGAGGATCTTGATCCCCTCCTTGGTGAGGCGCTTCTCCATGAAGGCGCTGACCTCCTCGTCCTCCACCGGCAGGATGCGCGGCAGCATCTCCACCACCGTAACGTCCGCGCCCATATCATTGTAGAAGCTGGCGAACTCGATCCCGATCGCGCCCGAGCCGATGACCAGCAGCTTGGTCGGCATCTCCTCGGGCACCATCGCGTGGCGATAGGTCCAGATGCGCTTGCCATCGGCCTTGGCGAAGGGCAGGTCGCGCGCGCGCGCGCCGGTGGCGACGATGATGTGCTTGGCCTCGAGCTCGACCGTGCCGCCGCCCTGCTTGACGCTCAGTCTCCCCTTGCCGGTGAGCGCGCCGACGCCCTCGACTACCGTCACCTTGTTCTTCTTCATCAAGCCTTTGACGCCGGCGTTGAGCTGGCCCGCGACCTTGCGGCTGCGGTCGACGATCTTGGTGAGATCGAAGCCGACATTCTCCGCCTTGAGGCCATAATCGGCGGCATGGGTCATGTAATGATAGACCTCGGACGTGCGCAGCAGCGCCTTGGTCGGGATACAGCCCCAGTTGAGGCAGATGCCGCCGAGCCGCTCGCGCTCGACGATCGCGACCTTGAGCCCGAGCTGCGCCGCGCGGATCGCGGACACGTAGCCGCCGGGGCCCGAGCCCAGCACGATGAGATCGTAGGTGTCAGCCATTGCGCCACTCCCGGGCCGCAGCCCCTGTTTGCCATCAGATGGGTGCCGCGGATCGCGCGCGCACCGCGTAAAATCACGTCACGCCGCCGGGGGCACCTCGCGCGGGCGGCGGTCCTCGTCGATCGCGACGAAGGTGAAGCGCGCCTCGGTCACCTTGCGCGACTCCTCGCCGTGGCGGTCGCGCGCCCAGCTCTCCACGTCGATCGCGATCGAGGTGCGCCCGACGCGCGCGATCGTGGCGTACACCGAGACCTCGTCGCCGACATGGACGGGCGCGTGAAACTGCATCCCGTCCATCGCGATCGTCACCGCGCGGCCGCGCGCGCGCCGCGCCGCGGTGAGCCCGGCAGCCGAGTCCATCAGGCTCATCAGCCAGCCGCCGAAGATGTCGCCATAGGCGTTGGCGTCGGCCGGCATCGCGGTGACGCGGATCGTCGGTGCCGCGGTGGGCGGTGTCGCGCCGCTCACGCCTGCGTCTCCGCGCGGCGTAGCTCGTCGCGCTGCTGCACCTCCCAGACGTCACGCGCGCCGAGCAGCCCGACCGCCACCATCGTGCCCCCGCCCACCAGCCAGATCGTCTCCGCGCCCTGCGGGTAGCTCCACGCCGCGCCCTTGAAGACGAGCGCGGTCACGCCGAGCGCGAGCAGCCCCCAGGCCCATTCGCGCCACACCGCGGGCAGCTCCATCTGCGCCATCGCCCGTCCCGCCTCAGGCGAGCATCGCCAGCGGGTTCTCGACGAGCTGCTTGAACGCCTGCATCAGCTGCGCGCCGTCCGCCCCGTCGATCGCGCGATGGTCGAAGCTGCCGGTCGCCGACATCACCGAGGCGACGCCGAGCGTGCCGTCCTTGAGCACCCACGGCCGCTTCTCGCCCGCACCGATCGCCAGGATCATACCCTGCGGCGGGTTGATCACCGCCTCGAACTGCTTGATCCCGAACATGCCCATGTTGCTGATCGAGGCGGTGCCGCCGGTGAACTCCTCGGGCTTCAGCTTCTTGTCGCGCGCGCGCGCGGCGAGGTCCTTCATCCGCGTCGAGATGCTCGACAGCGAGGCAGTGTCCGCCTCGGTGATCACCGGGGTGATCAGCCCCTCGGGGGTCGACACCGCCACCGATATGTCGGCGCGACCGAAGCTGACGAGCTGGTCGGGGGTGAACATCACGTTGCACTTGGGAACCTGGATCAGCGCCACCGCGAGCGCCTTGATCAGCAGGTCGTTGACCGACAGCTTCACCCCGCGCGCCTCCAGCCCGGCGTTGAGCTCGCCGCGCAGCTTGAGCAGCTTGTCGAGCTCGACATCGACCGTGAGGTAGATGTGCGGCACCTGCTGCTTCGACTCGGTCAGGCGGCGCGCGATCGTCTTGCGCATGTTGCTGAGCTTGGTGAGCTCGTGCGGCACGTCGGGGATCGTCGCCGGCTTGGCGGCGGGCGCGGCGGCCTCGGCGACCGGCGCGGACGCGGCGGTGCCGGTGGCCGGGGCGGCGGCGCCGGCCTCGGCGCCCTCGACGTCGGCGCGGACGATGCGGCCGTTCGGGCCGGTGCCGCTCACCGACGCGAGATCGACGCCCCGGTCGGCGGCGATGCGGCGCGCCAGCGGGCTGGCCTTGACGCGCTCGCCCGCGGCGCGCTGCGGCGCGGGCGTGCCGGAGGACGCGGCGGCGGGCGCGGCGGCGACCTGCGAGTCGGCGGGCTTGCCGTGATCCTCGACGTCCTCGGGCGCGGGCTTGGCCTCGCTGCCGGTCTTGTTGGGGTCCTCGGGCGAGGGCCGCGGCTCGCTCGCCTTCGCCGCCGGCGCGGGAGTGCTCTCGCCCGCCCCGTCATCCTCGCCCTCGAGCAGCGCGATCACGGTGCCGACCTTCACGCCGTCGGTGCCCTCGGCGACCGCGATCCTGGTGATGCGGCCCTCGTCGACCGCCTCGAACTCCATCGTCGCCTTGTCGGTCTCGATCTCGGCCATGATGTCGCCCGCCTTGACCTCGTCGCCCTCCTTGACGAGCCACTTGGCCAGCGTGCCCTCTTCCATCGTGGGCGAGAGGGCAGGCATCTTGATTTCGATGGGCATCGTGAGTCCTCGAGCGGATCCTGAAAGTTGCCCGCGTCTCTCGCGGTTGCGCGACGCAGGGTCAACCCCACCCCTTTTCGCCTCCCGCTCCCGCGGCTTGCGCCCGCGCGTCACGCGGCGGTAAACCCTCCTGATCAGGGGGCCTTCACCGATGCGCATCTATCTCACCGTCGTCGACGACACCCCCGAGGCACTGAGCGCGCTGCGCTTCGCCGCGCGCCGCGCGGTGCGGACCAACGGCGGGGTCGAGATCCTCGCGCTGCTGCCGCCGCAGGAGTTCATCCCGTTCGGCGGGGTGCAGGCGACGATGGAGGAGGAGCAGCGCCAGCACGCCGAGGGGCTGGTGGCGCGCGCGGCGGGCACGCTGCTGGAGGAATCGGGCGTGCGCCCGTCGCTGACGGTGCGCAGCGGCGACGGCCCCAAGGTGATCCGCGAGATGATCGCGGCCAACCCGCAGATCGCCGCTCTGGTGCTCGGCGCCGCGGCGGGCGGCGCGCCGGGCGCGCTGGTGAGCCACTTCGCCGCCGAGGCGGGCACGCTGCCGGTGCCGCTGATGATCGTGCCGGGCGGGCTGGCGATGGACGCGATCGACCGGGTGAGCTGATCGGGACGTCGCCAGACGCTGGAAGCTGTAATCCTCCCCGCTCGCGAGGAGGTGGCAGCGCGCAGCGCTGACGGAGGGAGCTCTCCGCGAGCGCCGACGCCTTCTGTGCGGCAGCCACCCTCCACCACCGGCTTCGCCGGCGGTCCCCTCCCCGTGCCGGGGAGGATCCGGTCGATCTACGTCCTCCCGCTCGCGGGGAGGTGGCAGCGCGCCAGCGCTGACGGAGGGGACTCTCCGCGAACGCAAAACGTCGCATTTGCGGAAAGCCCCCCTCCACCACCGGCTTCGCCGGCGGTCCCTCTCCCCGTGCCGGGGAGGATCTAGTCGCTCTACGTCCTCCCCGCTCGCGGGGAGGTGGCAGCGCGCAGCGCTGAGGGAGGGGGCTCTCCGCAAACGCCAACGTCTCGTGTGCGGAGGCCTCCCTCCACCACCGACTTCGCCGGCGCCCCCCCCCCCGCCAAGCGGGGAGGATCTGAGAGGCGTCTACGCCGCCGCGTCGAACTGCAGGCTCGCCAGCCGCGCGTACAGGCCGCCGCGCGCGATCAGCGTAGCGTGCGTGCCCTCCTCGACGATCCGGCCACCGTCCATCACCACGATCCGCGACGCCGCGCGCACCGTCGCCAGCCGGTGCGCGATCACGATCGTGGTGCGGGTCGCCATCAGCCGCTCGAGCGCGTCCTGCACCAGCCGCTCGCTCTCGGCGTCGAGCGCGCTGGTCGCCTCGTCGAGCAGCAGGATCGGGGAGTCGCGCAACAAGGCACGCGCGATCGCGATGCGCTGGCGCTGCCCGCCCGACAGCCGCGCCCCACCCTCGCCGAGGAAGGTGTCGAGCCCCTCCGGCAGCGCGCGCAGGAAGTCCGCCGCATTGGCCGCCTCGGCCGCGGCCCAGACCTGTTCGTCGCTCGCGTCCCAGCGGCCGTAGCGCAGATTGTCGCGCGCGCTGGTGGCGAAGATCACCGTCTCCTGCGGCACCATCGCGATGCGCGCGCGCACCTCGGCGGGATCGGCGCGGCGCAGGTCGACCCCGTCGACCAGCACGCGCCCGGCCGCGGGCTCGTAGAAATGCTCGACCAACTGGAACAGCGTCGACTTGCCCGCGCCCGAGGGGCCGACCACCGCCACCGTCTCGCCCGGCGCGACGCTCAGGGTGAAATCGTGCAGCGCGGCCATGTCGGGCCGGGTCGGGTAGCGGAACTCGACCGCCTCCAGCGCCACCCGCCCTTCGGCGGGCAGCGGCAGCGCGACCGGGTGCGCCGGCGCCGCGATCGCAGGGCGCTCGTCGAGCAACTCGGCCAGCCGCCCCGCCGCGCCGGCGCCGCGCAGCAGGTCGCCGTAGACCTCGGTGAGCGCGCCGAATGCACCCGCGACGATCCCGCCGGTCAGCACGAAGGCCGCGATCGCGCCGCCCGAGAGCCGCCCCGCCGCGACGTCGATCGCGCCCTCCCACAGCACCAGCGTGATCGCGCCGAAGACGAGCCCGATCACGATCGCGGTCATCACCGCGCGCAGCCCGATGCGGCGCTTGGCGGCGTCCATCGTCGCCTCCACCGCGCCGGCGAAGCGCGCGCTCTCGCGCCCTTCCTGCCCGAACGCCTGGACGATCTTCATCGCGCCGAGCACCTCGGTGACGATCGTGCCGACGTCGGCGACGCGGTCCTGCGAGGTGCGCGAATAGGCGCGCACCTTCCGCCCCAATATCGTGATCGGCAGGATCATCAGCGGGATGCCCAGCAGCAGCAGCGACGCCAGCTTGGGCGAGATCGCGAAGAGATAGATCAGTCCGCCCACTGCGGTGAAGCTGTTGCGCAGCGCCACCGAGATGGTCATCCCCACCACCGTCTCGATCTGCCCGGTGTCCGCGGTCAGCCGCGAGGCGATCTCGGACGGGCGATTCTCCTCGTAGAAGGCGGGGCTGAGCGTCATCAGGTGGCGCACCACGCGCTCGCGGATGTCGGCGACGACCCGCTCGCCCAGCCAGGCGACGAAATAGAAGCGCACCGCGGTGCCGAGCGCGAGCACCAGCACGATCATCAGCATATAGTGGAACGAGGACGCGACCGCCGCGGACGAGCCGTCGCCGGCGGCGAAGCCGCGGTCGATCACCCGCTTGAAGCTGTACGGAATTGCGATCGTCGCCGCCGAGGTGATCGCCAGCGCGGTGAAGGCGGCCGCGATCTGCGCCGGATAGGCGCGCGCGTGCTGCCACACCATGGTGAGATTGCCGAGGCGCCGCGAGGATGCCGGGCGGGCGGGAGCGACGTCGGGAACGCTAGCCATGTCGGGCGCCTAGCAGTGCCCGGCAGGCGGCTCAACGTGTGGCGCGGCGGCCACCGTGGAACAGGATCGCCACCGCGGCGCGGTTCGTGCGTTACGCCTTGGTAGGTTTTGTATTACGACCGATCATTGCCCATATCACGGGCGGAAGGAAGCGGATGCTCTACGACGCATATGAGTGGCAGCGGTCGTGGCTCGCCTCGGCGAGCGCGATGGCGACGGTGGGGGCCAACTGGCTCAACAACCCGTCCAACCCGTTCGCCTATCTCGGCGGCGGGCCGGTGATGGCGAGCGCGCTCGAGGTATTCGCGCATGCCTCCGCCTCGCGCGGCAAGCCCGCCTTCGCGCTCGACACCACGATCGTCGACGGGCGCGAGGTGGCGGTGACCGAGGAGATCGTGCTCCAGCGGCCGTTCGGCCAGCTCAAGCGCTTCCGCCGCGAGGGCGTCGAGGGCGGACCACGGCTGCTGATCGCGGCGCCGATGTCGGGCCATTTTGCCACGTTGCTGCGCGGCACGGTGGAACGGATGCTGCCCTTCGCCGACGTGTACATCACCGACTGGCGCGACGCGAAGCTGGTGCCGCTCACCGACGGCCAGTTCGATCTCGACGATTACATCGACTATCTCGTCGCCTTCCTCGAGGCGATCGGCCCCGACGCCGGCGAGGGTAACGGCCCGCGCGGCGCGCACATGCTGGCGGTGTGCCAGCCCTCGGTGCCGTGCCTCGCCGCGACCGCGCTGATGAGCGCCGACGCCAATCCCTGCCGCCCGCGCACGCTGACGATGATGGGCGGCCCGATCGACACGCGCGAGGCGCCCACCGCGGTCAACACGCTCGCCACCGAGCGGCCGTTCGCCTGGTTCGAGCAGAACGTGATCGCCACCGTGCCGATGCTCTACCCCGGCGCGGGGCGGCGCGTGTACCCGGGCTTCCTCCAGCTCGGCGGGTTCATGACGATGAACCTCGGCAACCACATGATGAGCCATTACGAGCTCTTCAAACATCTTGTCACCGGCGACGGCGAGAGCGCCGACGCGACCAAGCGCTTCTACGACGAATATCGCTCGGTCTGCGACATGACCGCGGAGTTCTACCTCCAGACGATCGACACGGTGTTCCAGACGCACGCGCTGCCGCGCGGCGAGATGACGCATCGCGGCCGCCCGGTCGATCTCGGCGCGATCACCGACGTGGGGCTGCTCGCGATCGAGGGCGAGCGCGACGATATCTCGGGGCTGGGCCAGACCAAGGCGGCGCTGACCTGCGCCACGTCGCTGCCCGCGGCGCACAAGCGCTACCACATGGCCGAGGGCGTCGGGCATTACGGCATCTTCAACGGGTCGAAGTGGCGGGAGCGGATCGCGCCGGTGGTGGAGGAGTGGATCACCGCGCACGGGTGAGCGCGGGGGGCTCACTCGCTCGTGGTCCCCTCCCCTTCAGGGGATCGTTGCATGATGGTGACCGCACCCCCAGCATCGTCATCCCGGTCTTGAGCCGAGATCCATGGCGCCGCATAAACTACGGCGTAAGGTGTTCGCGGCACGATGGATCCCGGCTCGAGGCCGGGATGACGGGCGCTTCGCAAGGGTCCCTTGAAGGGCGCGGTGCCCCGCCGCTACACCACCCGGCTCACGCGCCCGCCGGGGTGGCGCTCCAGCCGCCCGGCGAGTTCGAGCTCGAGCAGCACGTCCTGCACCAGCGCCGCAGGCAGCGCGCTCTGGCGCACCAGCTCGTCGGTGGCGACCGGCGCCGCGGCGAGCAGCGACTCGACCCGCGCGCGCTCCGCGTCGCCATAGTCCGCCGCCGCCTCGCTCACGCTCTCCCACGGCGCGACCGGCCGCGGCAGCGCGCGCGGGTCGAGCGGGCGGAGCTGCTCGAGCACGTCCGCCGCGTCCTGCACCAGCGTCGCGCCGTCGCGGATCAGCGCGTTGCCGCCGCGCGCGCGCGGGTCGCTGGGATGGCCCGGTACCGCCATCACCTCGCGCCCCTGCTCGCCCGCCAGCCGCGCGCTGATCAGCGAGCCCGAGCGCGGCGCCGCCTCCACCACCAGCGTCCCGAGCGCCAGCCCGGTGACGATGCGGTTGCGATAGGGGAAATGGCGCGCGCGCGGCTCGGTGCCGGGCGGCATCTCGGCCAGCAGCAGCCCCTCGCGCGCGATCCGCTCCTGCAGCGCGGCGTGCTGCGGCGGATAGGCGACGTCGATCCCGCCCGCCACCACCCCGATCGTCTCGGGCAGCGCGCCGAGATGCGCCGCGCCGTCGATGCCGCGCGCCAGTCCCGATACCACGCTCACCCCCGCCGCGGCGAGATCGCGCGCCAGCGCGCGCGCGAGGCGGCACGCGGCGGCCGAGGCGTCGCGCGCGCCGACGATCGCCACCGTCGTCCGCGACGCCAGCGCGAGGTCGCCGCGCAGCGTCAGCACCGCGGGCGAGTCGTCGAGCTCGGCGAGCAGCGGCGGATAGTCGGCATCGCCGAGCAGCAGGTGGCGCGCGCCGAGCCGCTCGAGCAGCGCCCGCTCGCGCTCGATCGTGCCGGACGGCGGCACCACGGGCGCGCGCCCGCCGCCGCGCCGTGCCAGCTCGGGCAGCGCCTCGATCGCCCCGGCCGCGGAGCCGAAGCGCGCGAGCAGGCGGCGATAGCTGACCGGACCGATCGAAGGCGTGCGGATCAGCCGCAGCCGCGCCGAACGCTCCGCCTCGTCCACCATGCGCCGCGCGCCTCTTACCCCTGTTCGACCGTGTCGCCCGCGGCCGGCGCGGCGGCGCGGCCGACGCGCGGCTCGGTGCCGTCGATCAGCCGCGCGATATTGGCGCGATGCTTCCACAGCACGAGCGCGGCGAGGCCCATCAGCAGCGGCACGAGATCGAACTCGCCCAGCACCGCCGCGGTGACCGGCGTGCTGATCGCCGCCGCCATGCCCGCGAGCGACGAGATCCGCAGCAAAGCGAGCAGCCCCAGCCACAAAGCCGCGAACACCGCGCCGAGCGGCCAATGCAGCGCCAGCGCCACGCCCATCAGCGTCGCCACGCCCTTGCCGCCGCGGAAGCGCAGCCACACGGGGTAGCAATGGCCCACCATCACCGCCGCCGCGGCGTAGGGCTCGGCGCCGGGCAGCCACGCACGCGCCAGCAGCACCGCCGCCGCGCCCTTGCCGAGATCGAGCAGCAGCGTCGCCGCGGCCAGGCCCTTGCGGCCGGTGCGCAGCACGTTGGTGGCACCGATGTTGCCCGAACCGATCTGCCGCAGGTCACCGGCGCCGAACGCGCGGGTGAGCAGCACCCCGAACGGGATCGATCCCAGCAGATAGCCCAGCAGCAGCGCGGCCGCGGGCAGCGTCCAGACGAGTTCGTCGGTCAGTTCCGGTCCCCCATGCCGCCCCTCTCTAACCGAAACATTTCGGGTACGCTACCGCCCGGCGCGGCCGACGTTGCCGGCACCGGCAAGAGGCCGTAAGCGCGCGGGCGATGAGCGACACGCGGCCGATCCTGTTCTTCGACTCGGGCGTGGGCGGGCTCTCGGTGGTGGCGCCGACGCGCGCGCTGCTGCCGCGGGCGCCGATCGTCTACGCCGCCGACTCGGCGGGCTTCCCCTATGGCACGCGGGCCGAGAGCGAGATCGCCGCGCGCGTGCCCGCGCTGCTGGGGCGGCTGGTCGAGCGCTATCGCCCGCGGCTGGCGGTGATCGCGTGCAACACCGCCTCGACGATCGCGCTGCCCGCGGTGCGCGCCGCGCTCGACGTGCCGGTGGTCGGCACCGTGCCCGCGGTCAAGCCGGCCGCGGCGATGAGCGCCACGCGCGTGATCGGGGTGCTCGGCACCGAGGCGACGGTGCGCCAGCCCTATGTCGACGACCTCGCCGCCCGCTTCGCCGGCGACTGCCGGGTGCTGCGCCACGGCTCCGCCGCGTTGGTCGAGCTGGCCGAGGCCAAGCTGGCGGGCGAGGCGGTCGATCCCGCCGCGGTCGCCAGCGCGCTGGCGGGGCTGCTGGACCAGCCCGGCGGCGAGCGGATCGACGTGGTGGTCAACGCCTGCACGCACTTCCCGCTGCTCGCCGAGGAGCTCGCCGCGGCGGCGCCACCGGGCGTGCGCTTCGTCGACGGCGGCCCGGGTATCGCGCGGCGGATCGAGTCGCTCACCGCGGGGCAGGTTTGGGCGGCGGCGCCGGACGTGCTGGTGTTCACGCGGCTCGGCGAGCACGAGCGGCGCGTCGCCGCAGGCCTGGCGTTCGCGCGGGTGGAGGCGCTGTAGCGGCGGGCTGCGGGCGGCGGCGGTAAGCCAGCTCGGCCGCGACGCCACGCCCGTGCCCATGTCCGTGCGCTGGCCTGCGCTTGCCCCGTCCTGCCATGCCCCCGCCCCCTTCCGTCATTCCCGCGAAGGCGGGAATCCAGACGCGCGGACCTAGGTACTTGAGCCGCTCCGTCAGCGTGTCTGGATCCCCGCCTGCGCGGGGATGACGGAGTGAGGACGTTGAGACGGACGGCGGCGACGGAGAGACGCGGCGTCCGCGGAGAAGACGCGGCGCCGACCGCCTCGACGTCCGCCGCCGCACCGCCCCGCGCCCGGCCGCCCCGCCCCGGCCGCCCTTCCCTACCGCCATTTCCCTCTTGACCGCCGGCCGGGGTGGGACAATTTGTCCAAGCGCTCGATCAGACAAAGCGGCCTTATCCGCTGGCCATCGGGGGCGGAGGGGAGTAATCGCGGGCGCCATGATCAGCGACAGCAGAGAGGCGCGCGGCGTCGACTACTCGCGCGTGTTCACGCAGGCGATCGATCGACTCCATGCCGAAGGGCGCTACCGCGTCTTCATCGACATTCTGCGCAACAAGGGCATGTTCCCCAACGCGCGCTGCTTCGCCGGGCACAACGGGCCGAAGCCGATCACCGTCTGGTGCTCCAACGACTATCTCGCCATGGGCCAGCACCCCAAGGTGATCGCCGCGATGGAGGAAGCGCTGCACGACGTGGGCGCGGGCTCGGGCGGCACGCGCAACATCGGCGGCAACACTCATTACCATATCGATCTCGAGCACGAGCTCGCCGACCTGCACGGCAAGGAGGCGGCGCTGCTGTTCACCAGCGGCTATGTCTCCAACGAGGCGACGCTGTCGACGCTGGCCAAGGTGCTGCCGGGCTGCATCATCTACTCGGACGAGCTCAACCATGCCTCGATGATCGCGGGCATCCGCAACGCCGGGTGCGAGAAGCGCGTGTTCCGCCACAACGATCTGGCGCACCTGGAAGAGCTGCTCGCTGCCGACGATCCCGCCGCGCCCAAGCTGATCGCGTTCGAGAGCGTCTACTCGATGGAAGGCGACGTCGCCCCCGTGGGCGCGATCTGCGACCTGGCGGACAAGTATAACGCGCTGACCTATCTCGACGAGGTCCATGCGGTGGGGATGTACGGTCCGCGCGGCGGCGGGATCAGCGAGCGCGACGGCGTGGCCGATCGGCTGACCATCATCGAGGGCACGCTGGGCAAGGCGTTCGGCGTGATGGGCGGCTATATTGCCGCCGACCGCACCATCGTCGACGTGATCCGCAGCTACGCGCCGGGCTTCATCTTCACTACCTCGCTGTCGCCGGTGCTGGTCGCGGGCGTGCTGGCGAGCGTGCGCCACCTCAAGGCGTCGAGCGCCGAGCGCGACGGCCAGCAGGCCGCCGCGGCGACGCTCAAGGCGATGCTGCGCGAGGCCGGTCTGCCGGTGATGCTGGGCGAGACGCATATCGTGCCGGTGATGGTGGGCGACCCGGTCAAGGCCAAGAAGATCAGCGATATCCTGCTCGCCGAATACGGCGTGTACGTGCAGCCGATCAACTACCCCACGGTGCCGCGCGGCACCGAGCGGCTGCGCTTCACCCCCGGCCCGGCGCACGATCAGGCGATGATGCGCGAGCTGACCGCCGCGCTGGTCGAGATCTGGGACCGGCTGGAGCTGCGCCTGGCGGCGTGAGGGTTGGCGGCGGGGCGAGGCCGGGCGGGTCCCTGCCTAGAGCCGTCCTTGCCCGCGCGTGCGTCCCCTTCTCCCGTCATCCCCGCGGAGGCGGGGATCCAGACGCGCTGGCGTCCGCGGGTAAGCGTCGCGCCTGCGGCACCACCGTGGCCGCCTGACGCAGCGTACGTGACGGAGCCGCTGCCTCAGCGTGTCGGGGTCCCCGCCTCCGCGGGGATGACGGGAGAGAGAGAGAGAGGTCAGCCCTCGCCCGCTCACACCGCCTGCCCGGCCGCGTAACCGCTCGCCCACGCCCATTGGAAATTATACCCGCCGAGCCAGCCGGTGACGTCCACCGCCTCGCCGATCGCGTACAGCCCCGGCACCTTGCGAGCCTCCATCGTCTTCGACGACAGCTCGGCGGTGGAGATGCCGCCGACGGTCACCTCGGCCTTGGCAAAGCCCTCGCTGCCGTCGGGGTGGAAGCGCCAGTTCGCCAGCCGCCGCTCCGCCTCCGCCAGCGCACGGTCGCTCGCCGCCCCCAGCTCGCCCAGCCCGAGCCGCTCCGCCAACGCCTCGGCGAGCCGCGTCGGCAGCCCCAGCGCGCCCGCCAGCGTCGCGCGCGGCCGGGCGCGCTTGGCCTCGACCAGCCAACCGGGCGCGGCGTTGGGGCGGAAGTCGATCGCCACCGCCTCGCCGCGGCGCCAGTAGCTCGATACCTGGAGGATCGCCGGCCCCGAGAGGCCGCGGTGCGTGAACAGCGCCGCCTCCGCGAAGCGCGCCTTGCCGACGCGCGCCTCCACCGCGGTGGCGACGCCCGACAGCGCCCGGAACAGCGCCTCGCTGCCGGGCAATGTCAGCGGCACCAGCGCGGGTCGCGGCTCGACCACCTTGAGCCCGAAGCGGCGCGCGATGTCATAGGCCACACCGGTCGCGCCGAGCTTGGGAATGGACGGGCCCCCGGTCGCCACCACCAGCGCGGGCGCGCGATAGGTCCGACCGCCGTGCGCGACGGCGAATCGCGAGTCGGCGTGCTCGATCGCGCCGAGCAGGGCGCCGAGCCGCACCGCGACGCCCCCCACCTCGCACTCGCCGAGCAGCAGCTCGACGATCTGGCGCGCGCTGCCGTCGCAGAACAGCTGGCCCAGCGTCTTCTCGTGCCAGGTGATGCCATGGCGCTCGACCAGCGCGAGGAAGTCCTGCGCGGTGTAGCGTCCCAGCGCCGATTTGGCGAAATGCGGGTTGGCGGAGAGGTAGCGGTCGGCGCTGGCGTGCAGGTTGGTGAAGTTGCAGCGGCCACCGCCCGAGATCAGGATCTTCTTGCCGGGCGCGTCGGCGTGGTCGAGCACGACGACGCGGCGCCCGCGCTGCCCCGCCACCGCCGCCGCCATCAGCCCGGCGCCGCCCGCGCCGAGCACGATCGCGTCATAGTCTTCCATGCGCGCGCCGTGACATAGCGCGGGGCGTTGCGCCAGTCGGGGAAGGACCGCTCGGCAGCGGTGCGACGCCTGACCTTCTTCTTCCGTCATGCCGGACTTGGTACGGGATCCACCGTGCCGCATGCTCAAGCAGCGGTGAGGTGCGCCGACGGGTGGATCCCGGACCAAGTCCGGGATGACGGAAGCGAGTCGACGCGTTCGCCGGGGCGACCGCGCCGCCTTCTCAGTCAACGTCGCCGAAGCCATGCCCGATTGTCGGACGCCCTGCTGCACCGCTCGCATCGCCGGCGCGCTCCCACCAATAGGGCTGGCGCTTGCGCGTGCCGGTGGTGACCTCGTTGAGCGTCGCGGCGTCGTACAATCGGCCGCCGAGCATCACCTGCGCCACCTTGTCGCTGTTGCGGATGTCCGCGGTGGGATCGGCATCGAGCACCACCAGGTCGGCGAGCTTGCCCGGCTCGAGCGAGCCGACGTCCTTGGCATAGCCGAGCGAGGTGGCCGAGGCGATCGTGCCCGCGCGCAGCGCCTCGAGCGGGGTCATGCCGCCGCGCACGAAGCTCCACAGCTCCCAGTGTGCGCCCAAACCCGGCTGCTGCCCGTGCGCACCAATCGCGACGAGCACGCCCTTGTCCGCGAGCTTCCTGGCCTCGCGCGCGGTGACGCCGTCGACATAGTCGCTCTCGGGCGCGATCACGCGCCGCGCGTTCTGCGCGGCGAGCAGCGCGGGCGGCGCGTGGCGCGACAGCAAAGGATGACGCCACACGTCCATGTGCGCGCGCCAGTACGGGTCGCCCGCCGGCCCGCCATAGGCCACCACCAAGGTCGGCGTGTAGCCTACTCTGGTCTGGGACCAGAGCTGCACCACGTCGCCGTAGAAGGTCTCGAGCGGGACATTATGCTCCACCGTCGAATTGCCGTCCTGCACCAGCGTCATGTCGAGCGTGAACAGCGAGCCGCCCTCAGGCACCACCTCCATGTTCTCGGATTGGGCGGCGGCGACGACCATCTGGCGCTGCTCACGACGCGGCTGGTTGTAGTTCTTGACACTGTGCGCACCCACCGCCTTGAGCCGGCGCACCACCGCCAGCGCGTCATCGTAATCGTCGATCTGCGCGTAGACGTCGGGCGACTTGGCGCCGTAGATCACCTCGCCGGTCGAGAAGGTACGCGGCGCGAGCACCAGCCCGGCCTGCTGCATTTCGGCGGCGGGGAAGATCTCGGCTGAGCGCGACGAGGGATCGTGGATCGTCGTCGTGCCGAGCGCGAGATTGGCCATCGCCGACCAGTTCTGCTGCGGCACCAGCTCGTCGTCGCCCTGCGGGCCGTGCGCGTGCGCGTCGACCAGCCCGGGAATGATCGTCTTGCCGCTGACGTCGATCGTCTTGGCACTCGCCGGGATCTGGACCGACGCGCGCGGGCCGACCGCGACGATGCGGTCGCCGCGGATCAGCACGGTCGCGTCGTCGACGATGCCGCCGTCCGCCGCCGCCATGGTGACGACGCGCGCGCCGGTGAGCGCGACGATCCCGGTCGGCTTGGCGGCGTCCACCTCCATCGACAGCGACACGCCGGTGCGCGGCGGGGTGAAGGACGCGCCCTTCGCGCCCTCGTCCGCCGGCGCGGCGCGGAACAGCTGCGCGGTCTGCGCGGTGTAGAGCACCGGCCCCGCGCTCCAGTGGATCTGCTCGCCGCCGTTGGACCAGTGGATGAAGTCGGCGCCGTCCGCGCTGACCCGCGTCGCCGGCAGCGCGCTGCCCTTCGTGTCGACGTCGACAGCCTGCTTGCCCGGCAGCAGTGGCATCACGAACGCCTCGTAACTCTGCCGGAAGGCGACGTAATCGCCCGCGGGCGAGACCTGATAGTCGTTGACCAGCTCGCCCGCGGCATGGACCCGCTTGTTCTCGCCGGTGAGATCGGTGCTGACGAGCTGGCGCTTGCCGCCGTCGTTGGCGATCATGAACACGCGGTCGCCGCCCGCGCCGAACTGCGGGGCGGCGGCGTCGCGCGCGACGCGCTCGGGCGCGCCCCCGCTCGCCGCGACGCGGTACACGCCGCTGCCGGGGTTGCCGCGCGGCGAGGTCAGCTCGCCGCCCTGGCTCTGCTCGAACACGATCGTCTTGCCGTCGGGCGAGAAGCGCGGGCGGCGGTAGGTGCCCGCCGCCGTGGTGACGGTGCGCGCCGCGCCGCCACCCGCGGCGACCGTGCGGATCTGCCCAAGCGTATCGTCGCGCCAGCCGACGAAGACGACCTGCTTGCCATCGCGTGACCAGCTCGGGAACAGCTCGAACCCGTCGTCGCCGCGGGTCAGCCGCTTGGCCACGCCGCCGGCGACCGGCTTGACCCAGAGCTTGCCGAGCGTCTCGAACACGACCTGACGGCCATCGGGCGAGACTTCGGCCCAGCGCGGCATCTTGGTGGCGAAGCGCGCCGGCGCGACCTCGATCTGCGGGTGGACCGAGTCGACCACCACGCGCGTGTCGTTGACGCGGAACGGGATCACGCTCGCCGCGCCGCCGCCAGCCGGCACGCGGCGGAGCTTGCCGCCGGCCCAGAAGACGATCGCCTCGTCGCGCGGCGTCCAAGCCATGTTGGGGTAGACGCCGGTGACCGCCCAGGTCTCCTGCACGTCGCGGTCGAGCGGGCCGTAGACCTTGCGCTCCTCGCCGCTGGCGAGGTCCTTGACCCACAGGCTGCTGACGTTGTCGTCGCGCCGCACGAAGGCAATGCGCTTGCCGTCGCGCGACGGCGTCGGCCGC
Source organism: Sphingomonas sp. BK069 (assembly GCF_014193405.1). NCBI lineage: Bacteria > Pseudomonadati > Pseudomonadota > Alphaproteobacteria > Sphingomonadales > Sphingomonadaceae > Sphingomonas > Sphingomonas sp. BK069. Next base: position 1,082,764 of record NZ_JACHZH010000001.1, read on the forward strand.
ACCGCGCCGCCCGCGCCCGAGACGACCGTCGTCACCTCGCCGCTGTCGAGGTCGTAGCGCTCGATGTCGAACAGGTCGGTGCGCGAGTTCTGCGCATACTCGAAGATCGGGCCGGGCGAGACGTTGCGGGTGTAATAGACGCTCTTGCCGTCGGGCGCGTAGATCGGCTCGCCCAGCTCCTTCTGCAGCACCTCGCTGGCGCGCTTGACCAGCTGCACCCCGCCGCCGCCGGAGACATGGTAGAGCCACACCTCGCCGGTGCCGAGCGAGCGGCCGGTGGTGAAATGCTTCTTGGCGACGATGAAGCGCCCGTCGGGGCTCCACGTCGGCTGGTTGAGCAGGCGGAAGTCCTCCTTCGTGACCTGGCGCTTGTCGCTGCCGTCCAGGTTCATCACCCAGATATTGTCGCCGCCGCCCCGGTCCGAGGTGAAGGCGATGCGGCGCCCGTCGGGCGAGAAGCGCGGCTGGTGCTCGAACGCGAGCCCCGCGGCGATCCGGGTGGGCGTGCCGCCGGTGACGGGCATGGTGTAGATGTCACCGAGCAGGTCGAACGCGATCGTCTGTCCGTCGGGCGAGACGTCGAGGTTCATCCAGCTGCCCTCGTCGGTGGCGATGCGCACCTCGCGCGTGCGCAGGCCCCGCGGCGCGTTGACGTCCCATTTGGCGGGCTTGCCCTTGTCGGTGGCGGGGGCGCCGGCGGTCGGCTGCGACCGAGGCTGGGGCAGCGGCAGCGGACCGGCCTGGTCGGGCAGCGGCGCGGTCGCCTGGTCCTCGGGCGCCTGGGCCTGCGCCACCGGTGGATCGTTGGGCGGCGGGCTCACCTGCGCCGCGAGCGGGGCCGAGAGCTGGGCGGCGGCGAGGCAGAGGGCGACGGCGGTGAGAGCGCGCTGGGACATTGTGCGGAGATTCCCCTTTCGGCCGGGACGTTAGAGCGTGGGACGGCAGCGGGGAAGCCGCGCGGCCGTCCGCGAAATTTCACTGACTTTTTAAAGTGCGTCAGAGTCTTGGCCGACAAGAACCGGCTAGCGTAACGATTGGTCTACGCGGGAAAAATACGTGCTTCACAGCCTGCCCCTTCACCGGTTCAATGAGTCGATCGTGTTGCCGAGCGGCGATCTCGAGCGGATACAGGCCATGGGCGAGCCACCGATGCGTCTGGCCCGCCACGCGATACTGCGCCGCGAGGGGGAGTCGCCGCGTTATATCTACCTGCTGCTCGACGGCTGGGTCGCCTCCTCGGTGCTGCTGCCGGGGGGGGACCGCCAGATCACCAAATTCCATCTGCCCGGCGACCTGCTCGGCACGCCCAGCATGTGCCTGGAGCGCACCGCCGACACGCTGACCGCGCTGACCCCCGCGAGCGTCAGCCGCGTGCCGCTCGCCGCCTTCGGCGACCTGTTCCAGCGCTCGCCGCATTTCGCCGCGGCGATGCTGCTGAGCATCCAGCGCGAGCGGGTGGCGCTGATGGACCGGCTCGCCGCGGTCGGTCGAATCCCGGCGCTGGCGCGCGTGGCGGCGCTGCTGCTCGACCTCGCCGAGCGGCTCGGCGCGCTCGGCGGCGGGGAGGTGAGCGAGTTCGAGCTGCCGGTGACGCAGGAGCAGATCGGCGACCACCTCGGGCTCACCGCGGTGCACGTCAACCGCATCTTCCGCCAGTTGGTCGAAACCGGCCTGGTCGCGCGCCACCGCCAGCGCGTGACGCTGCTCGACCGCGCGCAGCTGAAGTCGGTCTCGGGCCGGCAGGAGCGCGTGCCAGCGCAGGACGTGAGCTGGCTGGTGGGCGCACGAGCGGAGGCGTGACGGGTCATCTCTGCTCACTGAGTCGCCGATGAGTCCCGGGTAGATTCAACCTCGCTCTAGGCTGGCGAGGTGCGCAACGGGAGCGGTATAGCAGAGGCATCGAGGTTCAGGCGGCAGCGCCGTTCCACCGCGATATTCATCTCGGCCGTGGGGCGGGTGCCCGGTCGATGCGGTCGTGAGCCGCTGTCAGCGGTGCGGATGCGTCATCTTGCGCCGGCCAAACAGCTCAGCGCACCGCCCCCGCATACCCGGGCGCCGCCTCACACCGGTCCGGGTGCTTGCGGCACGCCTTCTCGCGCTCGCGCCGCTCCTTCTCGTCGCGCTCGGCCTGCTTGCGCTGCTGTCGGACGTATTTCTCGTCGCGCTCCTTGGGGCTGGTCGTCATCACGTCGGCGCCCTTGCCGACCGCCTTTACCGGCAGCGTCGCGACGTTCCACGCCGTCCGCACGCACCCGCCGGTCGCCAGCAACGGCACCGCCGCCATCATCACCACAAACCCACGCATCACTTCGACTCCCACCCCCGTGCCTCTGCCCCGATAGCAGGAAAATCGGTGAAAAACCCGTCGATCCCCTGCCCCAGCGCGGCGCGGATCTCGCCGAGGAGGTCGCCGTGCGCGGCGGGCTGGTCGCCGTGCGCGGCGGGCTGGTCGCCGCGGCGGAAGCGCGGGTCGAGGAAGACGTTCTCGGCGCGATAGGTCCAGGGATGCACCCTGAGCCCCGCCGCGTGCGAGTCGTGCACCAGCGGCGTCGCGGTCGCGCCCGACCACAGCATCGCCTTCTCCGGCCCGAGGCCGTAGGCGTAGCGCGCCACCGCGCGCAGCCCCTCGGGCGTCACCATCGCCGCGTAGCTCGGCGCGGCGCCGTCGGCGGGAGCGCCCTTCGCGGCGACGAGCTGGATCAGCCGGATCTTGGTCATGGTCGCCAGCCGCTTGAGATTGTCCACCTCGAACGACTGGATGAACACCGGTGCCGCGCGCGAGTCCCAGCCGGCGGCGCGCAGCTGCGCGACCAGCAGCGCGTCGGTCGGGTGGCCGATCGAACGGAAATAGGTCGGGTGCTTGGTCTCGGGGTAGATGCCGACATGATGCTGCTGCGCCAGCGCGATCACCTCTGCGAGGGTCGGGATAGCTTCCTTCCCGTCCCACGCCGTGTTGGCGGGGCGCAGCTGCGGCAGCCGCTCCCTCGCGCGCAGCGTCTTGAGCTCGGCCAAGGTGAAATCTTCGACGAACCAGCCCGTCAGCGACTGACCGTCGATCGTCTTGGTGGTGCGGCGGTCGGCGAACTCGGGATGCTGCGCGACGTCGGTGGTCTCCGAGATCTCATTCTCGTGGCGGGCGACCAGCACGTCGTCCTTGGTGGGCACCAGGTCGGGCTCGATCACGTCGGCGCCCTGCTCGATCGCGCGTGTGTAGCTCGCGATGGTGTGCTCGGGGCGCTCGCCGCTGGCGCCGCGGTGCGCGATGATGAGCGGGCGGGCGGCGGGAGGAACCATGCCCGCCTTCTGCGCCAGCGCCGCATGAGGCGCCAGCAATAGCACCAGCCCCATGAGAGTCGTTCGCACGGACCCCCGAAGCGGCCGCGACGTTTCGCACATGTTAGTCAGGGGCCGGTCCATGCACTTCACCATCAATGGAAAATCCTACGAGGCCGAGGTCGATGTCCGCACCTCGCTGCTCGACCTGTGCCGTGAGCATCTCGGGCTCACCGGCAGCAAGAAAGGCTGCGACCACGGTCAGTGCGGCGCCTGCACCATGTTGGTGAACGGTCGCCGCATCAACGCCTGCCTCACGCTCGCCGTGATGCACCAGGATGACGAGATCATGACGATCGAGGGTCTCGGCACGGTCGAGAACCTCCACCCGCTCCAGGCCGCCTTCGTGAAGCACGACGGCTATCAGTGCGGCTATTGCACGCCGGGACAGATCTGCTCCGCTGTCGGCATGCTCGACGAGGTGAAGAAGGGCTGGCCCAGCCACGCCTCGGCCGACCTGAGTGACGTCACCTTCGACGAGAGCGAGATCAGCGAGCGGATGAGCGGCAATATCTGCCGCTGCGCCGCCTATCCCAACATCGTCGAGGCGATTCGCGAGGTCGCCGCCGAGCAGCGCGAGGTGACGGCATGAAGACGTTCGACTATGCCCGCGCGGGCAGCGTCGCCGAGGCGGTGCAGGCGGGCGGCCGCTTCATCGCGGGCGGCACCAATTTGCTCGACCTGATGAAGCTCCAGGTCGAGACTCCCGAGAAGCTGGTCGACATCAGCCGCCTCGACCTCGACCAGATCGAGGAGCGCGAGGACGGCGGGCTCACCATTGGCGCGCTCGTACCCAACAGCGACCTCGCCGCCGACCCGCGCGTGATCGAGAAGTACGAGGTGCTCAGCCGCGCGCTGCTGGCGGGCGCGAGCGGCCAGCTACGCAACAAGGCGACCACTGGCGGCAACCTGCTCCAGCGCACGCGCTGCTATTATTTCTACGACACCGCCGCCGGCTGCAACAAGCGCGAGCCCGGTAGCGGCTGCGAGGCGATCGGCGGCTTCAACCGCATCCACGCCATCCTCGGCACCAGCGACCAGTGTATCGCCACCCACCCCGGCGACATGCCGGTGGCGATGCGCGCGCTTGACGCGGTGATCGTCACCCAGCGCGGCGACGGCGACAAGCGCCGCATCCCGATCGCCGACTTCTATCGCCTGCCCGGTGACACGCCGCATATCGAGAACGTGCTCGAGCCGGGCGAGCTGATCACCCATGTCGAGCTGCCCGCCCCGCCGCAGGGCGGGCAGACCTACCGCAAGGTGCGCGACCGCGCCTCCTACGCCTTCGCGCTCGTCTCGGTCGCCGCGGTGATCGCGGTCGAGGACGGCCGGATCGCGTCCGCCGCGCTCGCTTTCGGTGGCCTCGCACACATGCCGTGGCGCAACCCCGCGGTCGAGGCCGCGCTGGTCGGTCAGGCGCCCGGTACCGCCGCCTTCGAGGCCGCCGCCGACGCGCTGCTCGACGGCGCCAAAGGCTTCGGTAGCAACGACTTCAAGCTGCCGCTCGCGCGGCGCGTCCTCATCGCCACGCTCCGGGATCTCACGCAATGACCCTGCTCGACACCGTCCTGGGCCGCGACGAGCATCGCTCGCTCCGCATGGACAAGCCCCTCCCCGACAGCCTGCTCGACCGCGGCGCGCAGGGCGTGATCGGCCAGCCGATCGACCGCATCGAGGGGCCGCTCAAGGTATCCGGCCGCGCCACCTATGCGGCGGAGTACCCAGCCGAGCGGCTCAGCTACGGCGTGCTGGTGCGCGCGCCCTTCGGCTCGGGCACGATCACCGACGTCGTCGCGGCCGAGGCCAAGGCGCTGCCGGGGGTGATTGACGTCATCACCGATTATCCCAGCTTCATCCGCAACCCGCAGCAGGGCGGCGAGAAGAAGGCGCCGACTCAGGGGGTGGAGAAGGTCGACTATCACGGCGAGATCGTCGCGATCGTCGTCGCCGAGACGTTCGAGGCGGCGCGCGACGCCGCGGCGCGGGTCAAGGTCGACTACGAGCCGGCGGAAGGTGCCTTCGTCTTCGAGGAGCATCGCGATGAGGCCGATCGGCCCCCCGCCGACCAGATCCCGGCGAAGTCGAGCCAGGGCGACGTCGACGCGGCGATGGCGTCCGCCGCCTACACCGTCGACCAGACCTACACCACGCCGAGCCAGAACTCCGCCGCGATGGAGCCGCACGCCTCGATCGCCGAGTGGAAGGACGGCAAGCTGATGCTGCACGGCTCGTACCAGATGGTCGCGTCTGACCAGATGCAGCTCGCCCAGGCGCTCGGCGTGAAGAACGATCAGGTGCGGATCATCTCGCGCTACGTCGGCGGCGGCTTCGGCTCCAAGCTCGGCATCGCGCCGGAGAGCGTCGCCGCCGCGATCGCGGCCAAGCGGCTCGACCGGCCCGTGAAGGTGGCGATGGCGCGCCAGCAGGTGTTTGACGCGACTGTGCGTCGCTCGAACACCGAGCAGCGCATCCGCCTCGCCGCTGACCATGACGGCAAGCTCGCCGCGATCGCGCACGAGACGCTGGCGAGCAACCTCCCCGGCGAGGATTATTTCGAGCCCGCCGCAATCGGCACGCACTTCGCTTATGCCGCGGAGAACCGGCTGACCGACCACAAATTGGTGCGGCTCAACTGGCTGCTCTCCGGCTCGATGCGCGCGCCCGGCGAGGCGGTCGGCATGCTCGCGCTGGAAGCGGCAATGGACGAGCTGGCCGAGGTGATCGGGATCGACCCGATTGAGCTGCGCCGGCGGAATGAGCCCGAGCAGGATCCCGAGAAGAAGGTGCCCTTCTCCAGCCGCCAGCTGGTACCGTGCCTCGACCGCGGTGCCGAGGCGTTCGGCTGGTCGGCGCGCAAGAAGACCGCGGACGACCGCCGCGGCGAGTGGCTCCACGGCATGGGCGTGGCCGCCGCGGTGCGCTCGAACATGCTGCAGAAGTCGTCCGCCTCGGTCGAGCTGACCGCGGACGGCCGCGCGATCGTGTCGACCGACATGACCGACATCGGCACCGGCACCTACACGATCCTGGCGCAGATCGCCGCCGAGACGCTCGGCCTGCCGCTCGACCGCGTGATCGTCCATCTCGGCGACGGCGAGGCACCGCCCGCGGCGGGCTCGGGCGGCTCCTGGGGCGCGGGCTCGTCGGGCTCGTCGGTCTATGTCGCCTGCGAGGCGCTGCGCGAGAAGCTCGCCAAGGCGATGGGCGTCGACGCCGACGAGCTGACGCTGAAGGACGGCCGCGCCATCGCCGAGAACCGCGCGGTGGAGATCACCGAGCTGGTCGGCGACGGCATGAAGGTCGTCGGCACGATCCAGCCCGGGCACCAGGAGAAAGCGGTCCGCCAGGCGAGCTACGGCGCGCACTTCGCCGAGGTGAAGGTGAACGCGGTGACCGGCGAGGTGCGCGTCGTGCGGATGCTCGGCGTGTTCGAGGCAGGCCGCATCCTCAATCGCAAGACCGCGCGCTCGCAGTGCCTCGGCGGCATGACCTTCGGGATCGGCGCGGCGCTCAGCGAGGAGCTGGTCCACGACCGCCGCAACGGCAAGGTGGTGAACCGCGACCTCGCCGAGTATCACGTGCCGGTCAACGCCGACATCCCGCAGCTGGAGGTCGAGTTCCTCGACGGGCGCGACCACCACGCCAACCCGATCCACGCCAAGGGCATCGGCGAGCTCGGCATCTCGGGCGCGGGCGCGGCGATCGCCAACGCGATCTACAACGCCACCGGCGTGCGCGTGCGCGATTATCCGATCACGCTCGACAAGCTGCTGCCCGGCCTGCCGGACTAGGATCAGACCCACCATGTCCGAGGTGCGGGCGTGCTCCTGCGAACGCAGGAGCCCAGAGCGACGAGCACGGCGCCCGCGACCCTGGGCTCCGGCGTCCGCCGGAGCACGCTTCCGCGGCGGTGGATCCGATACTAAGGATGAAGCGGGACAATTCGGACAGGCGGGATGATCGAACAGGCGATCGACACGGCGGAGCGGCCGGGCGGGCTGACGCGCGCGGTGCAGGGTGTGCTCGGCGCTGCCGTGCCCCGCATCGAGGGGCCGCTCAAGGTCACCGGCGCGGCCACCTACGCCTATGAGCGCGCCCCGGAGGGTGTCGTGTATGCCGCGGTCGTCGGCGCGCCCGTCGGCGCCGGCCGTGTCGCCGGCATCGACGCCGCGGCGGCTCGCGCGCTGCCCGGCGTGCTCGCGGTGATCGACGATGACCCACGCCTGCCAGCGGGTGGCGCCAACTCGCGTGCGATGCCGCACCAGGGCACCGACCGCGTCTTCCACTACGGTCAGCCGGTCGCGGTGGTCATCGCCGCGACGCAGGCGATCGCGCGTGAGGCGGCGGCGCTGGTCCGCGTCGAGGCCGAAGTATCGTCGGGGCGCTACGACGCCGCCGACCTGCCGATCGAGCGCCGGCCCAAGTCTGCCTTCCTCGCCCCGGTCGACACCGGCGACCTCGACGCCGCGCTGCGCGACGCAGACGTCGTGTTCGACCGCACCTACACCACGCCTGCCCACTTCCCCGCCGCGCTTGAGCCGCACGCCTCGACGATCTGGTGGGAGGGCGACGTGCTCACCGTCCGCTCAAGCAACCAGATCGTCGGCGCCGCGCGGAATACCATCGCCACCGCGCTCGGCATGGCGCCCGACAAGGTGCGCGTGCTCGCGCCCTATGTGGGCGGCGGCTTCGGCGGCAAGACCGGCGTCGGCCCCGAGGTGATCCTCGCCGCCATCGCCGCCGAGCGGTTGCGCCGCCCGGTCAAGGTGGTGCTGCCGCGGCGCGACACCGCCTATCTGGTGCATCATCGCAGCCCGACGACGCAGCGCGTCCGCATCGCCTGCGATCGCGAAGGGCATATCAGCGCGATCGCGCACGAGAGCGTGGCGCAGCAGAACGACGATGCGGGCTTCGTCGAGCCGGTGCCGTTCGGGACGATCCCGCTCTACGCCGGCGCGGCGCGGCGGATGACGACCGATCTCGTCCGCGTGAACCTGCCGCCGACCGGCGCGGTACGCGCGCCCGGCGAGGCGATCGGCACGTTCGCCACCGAGTGCGCGATGGACGAGCTCGCCGAGGAGCTCGGGCTCGATCCGATCGAACTGCGCCGCCGCAACGAGCCGGCCTATGATCCGACGACGTCGCGCCCCTTCTCCACCCGCCGGCTGCTCGACTGCTACGCCGAGGGCGCGCGGCGCTTCGGCTGGCCTGAACGCGTGCCCGACCCCGGCACCACGCGCGACGGCGAGTGGCTGATCGGCATCGGCATGGCGACCGCGCTGCGCGGCAATTTCACCGTGTCGGCCGAGGCGGAAGTACGGCTCGGCGCGGGCGGCGCCGCGACCGTGTCGTGCGACATGACCGACATCGGTACCGGCACCTATACGATCCTGGCGCAGACCGTCGGCGAGATCCTCGGCCTCGCCCCCGCCGCGGTGACGGTGCGGCTCGGCGACACCGATTTGCCACCCACCGCGGGCTCGGGCGGCTCATTCGGCGCGGGCAGCGCCACCTCCGCCGCGGCGCTGGCGTGTGAGGAGGTGCTCGCCGAGCTGGCGCGCCGGATGAACGCCGCGCCCGAGGAGCTGGTGCTGCGCGATGGCATGGTGAGTGCCGGCGCGCGCACCGTGCCGCTCGCCGATCTCGTGCGCGATGCGCCGATCGTCGCGCGCGGGCGCAGCACGCCGGGGCAGCAGGCCCAGCGCACCAGCCAGGCGAGCCACGGCGCGCATTTCGCCGAGGTGGCGGTCGATGCGGTCACCGGCGAGGTGCGCGTGCGGCGGATGGTGGGCGTGTTCGACGTTGGCCGCGTGCTCAACCGCGCCACCGCGACCAACCAGCTGGTCGGCGGCATGATATGGGGGATCAGCTACGCGCTCGGCGAGGCTGCGGTGGTTGACCCGCGCTCGGGTCGCTTCGTGAACCCCGACTTCGGCGAGTATCACGTCGCGGTGAGCGCGGACGTGCCGCGGATCGAGTGCCATTTCGTCGAGGAGATCGACGACGCCGCCAACCAGACCGGCGCCAAGGCGGTCGGCGAGCTCGGCATCTCGGGCGCGGGCGCGGCGGTGATCAACGCGATCCACAACGCCACCGGCGTGCGCGTGCGCGACGTCCCCGCGACGCTCGACACGCTGCTCGCCGCACTGCCGCCGGTGTGAGCAAAAGATGTATGGCGTGTGGGCGGCGCGAAGAAGCATCGCTGCTTGAGCGGAGGTGCTTCGAGACCGCGCTTCGACGAGCTCAGTGCGTCCTCAACACGAACGATGGCGCGCAGCTGGTCGTGCTGAGGAGAGGCTGAGCTCGTCGAAGCCTCATCTCGAAGCATGGCTCCACCGCTGCTGAACAACAGGAATGATCACCCATGGCCGACAACGACACCGTCCTCGCCGCCGCGCAGAACTGGAAGGGTTCACCCCTGGCACTCGCCACGGTGGTATCGACCTGGGGCTCGGCGCCGCGGCCGCGCGGCAGCCACATGCTGGTCCACGCCGACGGGCGGTTCGAGGGTTCGGTCTCGGGCGGCTGCGTCGAGGGAGACATCCTCGACACCGCGGCGCAGGTGATCGCGGGCGCGCCGTTCCAGCTCAAGCGCTATGGCGTTGCCGATGACAGCGCCTGGGAGGTCGGGCTACCCTGCGGCGGCGAGATCAGCGTCATGGTGCAGCCGGTGTCGGCGGAGGGCTTCGACCCTGAATTGTTCGAGCGCATCGCGGAGGCGCGCACCGACGGTCGCTCGCTCACCGTCACCACCGATCTCGCCACCGGCCACTCCGACCTGCGCCCGCTAGAGACGGGCGAGATCTTCGCCAACCGCTACGATCCGCCGCGGCGGCTGCTGATCGTCGGCGCGGTGCAGATCGCGCAGAGCCTCGCCGCGCTGACCCAGGCGCTCGGCATCGAGACGGTGGTGATCGATCCGCGCGGGCGGTTCCTCACCGCGGAGCGCTTCCCCGGCGTCACGCTCGACGATCGCTGGCCCGACGAGGCAGTGGAAGCGTGGAAGCCTGGCCCGTCCACCGCGGTGGTGACGCTCAGCCACGACACCAAGATCGACGATCCCGCGCTGATCGCCGCGCTTGCCGCCGAGACCGGTTATGTCGGCGCGCTCGGCAGCCGACGCAGCCACGCGGCGCGGCGGGAGCGGCTCGGCGCCTCGGGCGTTGATGCCGATCAACTCGACCGGATCGACGGTCCCGTCGGGATCGACATCGGCGCGATCGGCCCGTCCGAGATCGCGCTGTCGATCGCGGCGGCGATGGTGGGAGCCTTCAATGATCGCCGTTGAGGATACCGTCCTCGTGCTCCTCGCCGCCGGCCGCTCCGAGCGGTTCGGCGACATCGGCAGCAAGCTCGACCAGCCGTTCCTCGCGCGCCCGCTCGGGCTGCACGTCGCGGTGGCGCTGGAGGACATGCCGTTCCGCCAGCGCGTCGCGGTGGTGGACGGGTGCAAGATCGACTTCGCGCAGTTCGGCTTCTTCGTCACGCACAACGACGATCCGGAGCGCGACATGGCGTCCTCGGTGCGGATCGGGGTAGATTGCGCGCGGGCACATGACGCCAAGGCCGTGCTGATCGCGCTCGCCGACATGCCGCGTGTCACCGCCGCGCACATCTACCGGCTATTCGACGCCAGCGAGATGGACGAGCAGGCAGTGGTCGCGTCGAGCGACGGCCGCTCGCCCAAACCGCCCGCGCTGTTCGGCCGCGCGCGCTTCGACGAGCTGCTCGCGATCAGCGGCGACCAGGGCGCGCGCGACCTGATCCAGTCGGGTCGCCATGTCGTCACCAACGGTGCCGAGCTGATCGACGTCGACACGCCGGAGGAGCTCGAGGCGCTGCGCGAGCTGGTCCACGCGCCCGAGGCACTGTCGCGGCCGGACTCGCACCTTCTGCGCGGCGGTGACGCGGAAGCGCTGGCGGCCTTGCGCGCCGAGCTGAAGGCGGAACTAAGGGAGTGACGGGTTACCCCTCCCCTTGAGGCAGACTCTGCGAACTCCTTCGTCATGCCGGACTTGTTGCGGAATTTACTTCACCGCAAAAGCTACGCGCCATGCATTCGCGGGACGGTGGATCCCGGAACAAGTCCGGGATGACGAGAAGGTTTTGCGAAGGTCCCGCGAAAACGAGGTGGTTCGCGGGAGATGATGCTCCGCCCTTACTCGTGCCGCCCGCCCTATTCGTGCCGCAGCGCGTCGATCGGGTTGAGCGCCGCCGCGCGCCGCGCCGGGAAATAGCCGAACACCACGCCGATCACCGCCGAGATCGCGAACGCCACCAGGTTGATCCGCGGATCGAACGTCCACGGCACCTGGAGCAGCGGCGTCAGCCCGGCGATCACCGCCTGCGCCAGCACCAGCCCGATCAGCCCGCCGAGGCACGACAGCGCCACCGCCTCGACCAGGAACTGCAACAGCACCTCGCGCGCCACCGCGCCGATCGCGAGCCGGATGCCGATCTCGCGCGTGCGCTCGGTCACCGACACCAGCATGATGTTCATGATGCCGATCCCGCCGACGACGAGGCTGATCGCCGCCACCGCGGCGACGATCCGGGTCAGCGCGGTGGTGGTGCCGGTCAGCGTGTCGCTGATCTGCTTGGTGTCGAAGATGTTGAAATCATCCTCGCGCCCGTCGGTGATGGTGCGGCGCTCGCGCAGCAGCTGGGTGATCGACGCCTGGACGGTGCTGGTGGCATAGGCCTGGTCGACCCCGACGAGCATCAGCCGCACGTCGCGGTTGCCGGTGAAGCGGCGCTGCACCGTCTTGATCGGCATGATGACGATGTCGTCCTGATCGCCGCCGAACCCGGCCTGCCCCTTGGTCGACAGCACGCCGATCACGTCGCAGCTGACGTCGCCGAGCCGAAAGCGCTCGCCCACCGCCTCGCCGCCGCGGAAGAGGTTCTGGCGCACGGTGTTGCCGATGATGCAGACTGCCTTGCCCGCCTGCTCCTCCTGCGGCGTCCACTGCCGGCCGCTCACCAGCGGCCAGGGCTGGACCTGGAAATAGGCGGCGGTGGTGCCGTTGATCGTGGTCGACCAGTTGGCGCCCTCGTAGATCGCGGTGGCGCTCGCCTGCGCCTGCGGCGCCACCGCGGTGACGCCCGCGATCTGCCCCGCGATCGCGGTGACGTCCTCGGGCTTGAAGTCGGGCGGGCGCGGCCCCCCGCCGCCGCGGCCGAAGCCCTGGCCGGGCCGGATCTGGAGGATGTTGGTGCCGAGCGCCGCGATCTGCGACTGCACCGCGGCGGTGGTCGCCTTGCCGAGCGTGACCATGGTGACGACCGCGCCGACGCCGATGACGATGCCGAGGATCGTCAGGAACGAGCGCAAGATATGACGCCGGATCGAGCGCAGCGCGAGCAGGAAGGTGGTGCCCAGCATCAGCGCGCCTCCATCGCTGCGGGCATCTCGCCGGGGCGGTGCTGCGCCTCGATCCGCTCAACCAGGCCGTCCTTGAAGTGGATTACGGTGCGCGCGAAGGCGGCCATGTCGGGCTCGTGCGTCACCATCAGCACGGTGATGTTGCTGTCGCGGTTGAGCCCGGTGAGCAGCTCCATGATCTCGATCGAGCGCTCCGAGTCGAGGTTCCCGGTCGGCTCGTCGGCGAGCAGCACGTCGGGCGCGGTCACGATCGCGCGCGCGATCGCCACCCGCTGCTGCTGGCCGCCGGAGAGCTCGGCCGGGGTATGGTCCCACCATTGGTCGAGCCCGACCTTCTCCAGCGCCGCCATCGCCGCCTGGCGCCGCGCGCGCTTCTCGTCGCCGCGGTAGAGCAAGGGCAGCTCGACATTCTCCAGCGCGGTCGTTCGGCTGAGCAGGTTGAAGCCCTGGAACACGAAGCCGAGATGCCGGCGCCGCAGCAGCGCGCGCTGATCGCGGTCGAGCGTCTCGACGTGATGCCCCTGGAACAGGAAGGTGCCCCCGCTCGGCACGTCGAGGCAGCCGAGGATGTTCATCGTCGTCGACTTGCCCGAGCCCGACGGGCCCATCACCGCGACGAAATCGCCCGCGGCGATGTCGAGGTCGACGCCCTTGAGCGCCTGGAACTGCGTCGCACCCTCGCCATAGACCTTGGTGACGCCGCGCAGGCTGATCAGGGGCGAGTCACTGGCCACCCGCCGCGCCCCCTCCCCCGCTGCGGCGCCCGCGGCCGCTCGCGCTGGCGGCGCCGGCCTGGTCGGTGCCCGCGGCGAGCTGACCGGTGATCACCTCCATGCCCGGCTTCAGACCACCTGACAGCACCTCGGTCTGCGTGCCGTCGGTGTCGCCGGTGGTGACCTGGATCGGCTGCGGCGTGCCGTCGTCACCCTTGACGTAGACGGTCTGCGACGCGCCGCGGCCCACGGTCGCGCTGCGCTCGCCGCGTGCGCGGCGCGGCGGCCCCATCAGGATCGTGCCGGTGATGCCGCCGCGCCCGCCGCCCTGCGCGCTGGGCTTGAAGCGGAAGGCGGCGTTGGGGACGAGCAGCACGTTGCGCTTGTCGGCGGTGACGATGTCGGCGGTGGCGGTCATGCCCGGGCGCAGCTGGAGCGTCGGGTTCGCCACCGTCAGATCCGCGGCATACGACACCACTTGCCCGCTCGTGCTCGACGTCGAGCTGGTCGACGAGGAGGACGAAGCCGTGGCGCTGCTCACCGTCAGGTTCGAGCCGAGGTCGACGCGCGTGATCGTCGCCGGAAAGCTGCGGCCGGGGAAGGCATCGACCGTGAAATTGGCCTTCTGCCCGACCTGCACCTCGCCGACATCGGCTTCGTCGATGGCCACCTCCAGCTTCATCTTGGAGAGGTCCTCCGCGATCACGAACAGCGTCGGCGTGTTGAACGAGGCGGCGACGGTCTGGCCGGGATCGACCTGGCGCGCCAGCACCACGCCGTTGACGGGCGAGCGGATGATCGCGCGCGCGCGCTGCGTCTGCGACTGCGACAGGGTCGCGCGCGCGGCCGCGACGTTGGCCTCGGCGACGCGCAGCGCCGCGGTGGCGCGCTGCGCGTCGGCCTGGCCGGTCTGCAACTCGGTGCGCGACGGCACGCGGCCTTTGGATAGCTTGAAGACCTCGTTGAGTCGGGCGAGCTGCGCCTGCGACTCCGCCACCGTGGCGCGTGCCTGCGCCACCTGCGCCTCGTTGGCGGCGAGCTGCGCCTGGCCGGCGCGGATCTGATCGTCGATCTGCTCGGGATCGATCAGCGCGAGCGGCTGGCCCGCGCTGACGCGGTCGTTGACATCGACCACGACCCTGGTGACGAGGCCGGAGAGCTGCGAGCCGACCGTCACCTGGTTGGTCGGCGCGAGCTTGCCCGTGGCGGAGACGGTGACGGTGAGGTCACCCCGCTTGGCGGTCGCGGTGGCGTAGCGCACCGGCTCGGTGCCGCCGAAGACGCAGCGCGACAGCAGCAGCAGCACCACGACGAGGCCGGCGAGCACCAGTACCCACTTGGCCCAGCGCCGCCACGCCGGCTGCGGCTGGACGCCCAGGAAGTCGTCGAGCTGTGTCTCGGGCATCAGGGCTGTCCGTCGCTGGGCGTGGTGGTGGGGGCGGGCGTCGGGGCGGGTTGAGCGAGCGTCGGCGCCGCGGCGGCGCGCGGCGGCGCCTCGGGCACCACGGCCGAGTCCCACCCGCCGCCGAGCGCGCCGAACAGCTGCACCAGCGCGGTCGCCGCGTCGGCCTGCGCCTGAGCCGCGCTGTTGCGCGTGCTGAGCAGCGTCGCCTCCTGCTGGCTGAGGGTGGTAAAGTCGGTCAGGCCGGTGCGATACTGGCTGCGCGACAGGATCGCGGCGTTGTTCGCTGCCTCGTAGGCGATGGTCAGCTGCTCCTCGCGCCGCCGCGCGGTGTCGAGCGCCACCGCGGCATTCTCGACGTCCTCCAGCGCGGTCAGAACGGTCGACTTATAGGCCGCGAGCGCGGCATCGGCCGCGGCCTCCTGCCCGCGCACCTGGCTGTTGAGGCGACCGCCGTTGAAGATCGCCTGGGTGATGCCCGCGAACAGCCCCCCGGTGACGGTGTCGAGCAGGCTGCCGACGGCCGCCGCGCGGGTGTTGATGTTCCCGGTGATCGCAAGATTGGGGTACAGCGCGGCCTTGGCGACGCCGATCTGCGCGGTGGCCGCGGCGAGCGTGCGCTCGGCCGCGCGCACGTCGGGGCGCTGGCGCAGCACGTCGGCGGGGATGCCGATGCCCGACGGCGCCGCGCCGACCGGGATCGGCCGCGCCGCCGCCAGCCGCGGCTTGAGCGCGCCCGGCGCCTGTGCGGTGAGCACGCCGATGCGCGACACCGCGGCGTTGTACTGCTGCTCAAGCGACGGGATCGTCGCCGCGGTCTGCGCGCGCTGCTGGCGCGCCTGCTCCTGGTCAAGCGACGAGACGAGGCCGGCCTGGACGCGGAAGCCCGCGATCTCGAGATTGTCGTCCTGCAGCGCGAGGCTGGCGCGGGCGTTGGCGAGCTGCGCCTGATAAAGCCGCGCGAGCACGTAATTGCGTGCGACTTCCTGCTGCACCGAGAGCAGGGTGGTCGCATAGTCGAAGCCCGATGCCTGATATTGCGCGCGGCTCGCCTCGACGGTGCGGCGCACCTCGCCGAACAGGCCGAGCTGATAGGAGGCGCTCAGCCCGACCGAGTAATTGTCCGCGCCGCCGCCGCCGACATTCTGCACGGTGCCGTCGGGAAGTGTGATCGTCTGGCCGCCGCCGCGCAGCGTCTCGGAGCGGCTGTAGCCGGTATTGCCGCTGAGCGAGGGCAGCAGGTCGGCGCGGCTCTGCACCAGCGACTCGCGCGCCTGACGCAGCCGCGCGATCGCCTGCGCGACGTCGAGGTTGGCGGTCGCGGCCTGGTCGACCAGCTCGCCGAGGACGGGGTCATCGAACCGCCGCCACCAGCGCGTGAGGTCCTCGCGCGTCGGCGGCGCAGGAACGGAATAGGCGACCGGCACGCCGAGCTCGGACGCCGACCGCGGCTGATAATCGGGGCCGACGGTGCAGCCCGCCAGCGCGAGCAGGGTCGTCGCAAGGGTCGCACGCCTCATGCTGCGATGCATGAACACGCCCGCTCGGCGCGTCCAGCGTTAATATGTCGCAAGATGTCGTGGCGGGTCGGTGTTGGCGGGGAGCCGTAACGGCAGGCGGCATGGTGACAGTGACCAATCTCGCCGTGATGAGGCACGGCGGTCGAAAAGGCCGCCATCCTGAACTCGTTTCAGGATCCATGGGCCCGCGAGCGCCGCAACCCTTTACTGTGCGGCGACGTGAATTCAGAAACGAGTTCAGGATGACGGGGTGGGACGAGGCGGCGGCACCTTGCGCGAAGGTGGCGCGCTGACCGCTGCCCGCGTCCCCTCACTCCAGCTCGAGGATGACCTGGTCCACCGCAAGGCTGTCGCCCGCCGCTGCGTTCACCGTCTTCACCACGGCGCTCTTCTCGGCGCGTAGGATGTTCTCCATCTTCATCGCCTCGACCACCGCCAGCGGCTGGCCCGCCTCGACCTTGTCGCCCGCCGCGACGTCGAGCCGGACGAGAAGGCCGGGCATCGGCGCGATCAGGAACTTGGACAGATCGGGGGGCACCTTCTCGAGGAGATGCCGCGCATAGGGCGCGAAACGGCCGGCCAGCACGCGCGCGACATGGCTGGCACCGCGTGTCGTCAGCCGGAAGCCGGTGCGCGTCGGCGCGATCCGGACAGACAAGCGCGCCTCGCCCGCCAGCTCCGCCTCGATCAGGCGATCGCCGGGCGTATATTCGATGCCGATCTCGAGCGGCGCGCCGTCGACGCTGATCGCGTCGGGCGAGACATGGACGGCATGATCGACACCGCCGATCCGCACCACCCAGTCGGCCGGTGGCTGGAGGCGGTGGCCGAGCTGGCCCTCGATCCGCCGCGAGCGATCCGCCTGCGCGGTCGCGGCGAAGGCGGCGATCGCGGCGAGATCGCGCAGCAGCTCGGCGGAGGCCGGGGCGCCGTGGAAGCCGTCGGGATATTCCTCCGCTATGAAGCCGGTGGTCAGCCGGCCCTCGCGGAAGCGCGGGTGCTGCATCAGCGCCGAGAGGAAGTCGATGTTGGTACCCGGCCCCTCGATCTCGAACGCGTCCAGTGCGGCGACCTGCGCGTCGATCGCCGCGTCGCGCGTCGGCGCCCAGGTGATCAGCTTGGCGATCATCGGATCGTAGAACATGCTGACCTCGCCACCCTCGGCGACGCCGTCGTCGACGCGGACGATGGCTTGGTCGGTTTGTGGTTGGGCTTGCCCTGCACCCTCTCTGTCATCACCGCGCAGGCGGGGATCCAGAAACGCAGCGTCGGCGACTCCATCGGTGTCGGCGCGTATGGATCCCCGCCTGCGCGGGGATGACGAAGGAGAGGCGGGGGACGACGCCGTCGCGGCCTCGCTCGCCGCCGGCGGATTGTAGCGCACCAGCCGCCCGATGCTCGGCAGGAAGCCGCGGTACGGGTCCTCGGCGTAGACACGGTTCTCGATCGACCAGCCGTTGATCCCGACGTCGCTCTGCCCGAACGCCAGCGGCTCGCCGGCCGCGACGCGGATCATCTGCTCGACCAGATCGAGCCCGGTGATCTCCTCGGTCACCGGATGCTCCACCTGGAGCCGGGTGTTCATCTCGAGGAAGTAGAAGCTCTCGCCGGTCGTGTCGGCGCCGGAGACGATCAGCTCCACCGTCCCGGCCGAGTGATAGCCGACCGCCCGCGCCAGCGCGACCGCCTGCTCGCCCATCGCGGCGCGCATCTTGGGTGTGACGAACGGTGACGGCGCCTCCTCGACCACCTTCTGGTGACGGCGCTGCACCGAACATTCGCGCTCGTTGAGGTAGACGATGTTGCCGTGCTGGTCGCCGAGCACCTGGATCTCGATGTGGCGCGGACTCTCGATGAACTTCTCAATGAAGACGCGGTCGTCGCCGAAGGACGCGAGGCCCTCGCGCTTGGTGGCCTCGAAGCCCTCGCGTACGTCCTGCTCGCTCCAGGCTAGCCGCATGCCCTTGCCGCCGCCGCCGGCCGAGGCCTTCATCATCACGGGATAGCCGATCTCGCCCGCGATCCGCACCGCCTCCTCGGTGTCCGCGATCTCGCCGAGATAGCCGGGGACGACGTTGACGCCCGCCTGCTTGGCGAGTTTCTTCGACTCGATCTTGTCGCCCATCGCCGCGATCGCGTGCGGCGGCGGACCCACGAAGGTGATCCCCGCCTCGGCACAGGCGCGCGCGAAGCTCTCGCGCTCGGAGAGGAAGCCATAGCCGGGATGGATGCAGTCCGCGCCGGTCTCGCGCGCGGCGAGCAGGATCAGCTCGGCCTGGAGATAGCTCTCGCTGGCCGGTGCGGGTCCGAGCCGCACCGCCTCGTCCGCCATCAGCACGTGCGGCGCGCGCGCGTCCGCGTCGGAATAGACGGCGACGGTCTTCATCCCCATTCGCTTCGCGGTGCGGAACACGCGACACGCGATCTCGCCGCGGTTCGCGACCAGGATCTTGTTGAACAACGACCTCTCCTCGCTTCTCTCGCGGCGCTGGCCGAGGACCGACGCCGCGGGCGCGTACAATGACAGGCGCGGCGACCATCGTCGCGCGCCCGGTGTCTCACTCCGCCGCTTCGGCCAATCGACACTCGGCCGGCATCGGCGTCACGCCGAGCTTGGCGAACAGGGCGGCGTCCTTGTCGTCGCCCGCGTTACCCGCGGTCAGAAGCTTGTCGCCGGTGAAGATCGAGTTGGCGCCTGCCATGAAGCACAGCGCCTGGGTCGAGTCGGACATGCTCTCGCGTCCGGCCGACAGGCGCACCATGCTCGCCGGCATCGTGATCCGCGCCACCGCAACGGTGCGGACGAACTCGATCTCGTCGATCCTGGCGAGCGGCGTGTCCGCCAGCATATCGCCGAGCACCGTGCCCTTCACCGGCACCAGCGCGTTGACCGGCACGCTGCCGGGATGCTCCGGCAGCGTCGCCAGCGCGTGAACGAAGCCGACGCGATCGTCGCGCGTCTCGCCCATGCCGACGATGCCGCCGCAGCAGACGTTGATCCCCGCCGAGCGCACCGCGTCGAGCGTGTCGAGCCGCTCCTGGAAGGTCCGCGTCGTGATCACCTCGCCGTAGCGCTCGGGCGAGGTGTCGATATTGTGGTTGTAATAGTCGAGCCCCGCCGCCGCGAGCCGATCGGCCTGGTGCGGCTCAAGCATGCCGAGCGTCATGCACGTCTCCATGCCCATGCCGCGAACACCCTCGACCATCGCGACGATCGCGTCCATGTCGCGGTCCTTGGGATTGCGCCACGCCGCGCCCATGCAGAAGCGGGTCGAGCCATTGTCCTTCGCCTGCGCCGCCGCCTGCAGCACCGCGCGCACGTCCATCAGCTTGGTCGCCTTCACGCCGCTCTCCGCGCTGACCGACTGCGAGCAATAGCCGCAATCCTCCGGGCAGCCGCCGGTCTTGATCGACAGCAGCGTGGAAAGCTGCACCTGCCCCGGCGCGTGATGCGCACGGTGGACGGTCTGCGCCCGCCACATCAGCTCGTCGAACGGCAGGTCGAACAGCGACGCGATCTCGTCGCGCGTCCAGTCGTTGCGTACCGCGCCCGTCATTTCGTCCACCGTATTCCCTTCAACTGCTGCGTCCGCGCGCGGGTCACCTTCGCCAGACATTGCGCCTGCGCCATCGGCTGGAGCGAGCCGCCGGCGAATTCGCCGCTCTCTAGCACGCATTGCTTGTCGCGAAACTGGAGCCAGGCGCGCTGGCTGGCGAGCGCCGACGCGGCATAGCCGAAGCCACCGCCGCGCGAGCCATCGGCGGCGTCGCGCTTTTTCATGTCGGCGTAGAGCACGCGCCACGCCTGCGTCATCTGCGCGTCGGCCTGTTTGTACACGGCGGCCGCCTGCTGGTTCATCTGCGCCTGCGTCTGCGCCGCGGCGGGGGTGGCGACGAGCGCGAGGAAGGCGAGCATGACAGCCCTTCCCTTCACCCCGGACATGTCCGGGGTTCCACGGTCTTGCCGACGCGACGGCCGGTGGGCGCGCGGGCCGGTGGGTTCTGGAACACGTCGGTGATGACGAGTGGGAGTGAGGCAGCGTGGCGCATTTTCACGCCGGCAGAGGAACATCATGCGGCCTCCTCGTCTGGCGGCATATTGTGGCCGAGCAGGCGTAGCACCTCCTCCGCCGCCTGGATCAGGTTCGTGCCGGGACCGAAGATCGCCTGCACGCCGGCTTCACGCAACACGTCATAGTCCTGCGCGGGGATGACGCCGCCCGCGATCACCTTGATGTCGGCGCGTCCGGCCTCGCGAAGGTGGCCGATCAGCTCCGGGATCAGCGTCTTGTGCCCGGCGGCGAGGCTGGAGGCGCCGACGACGTCGACGTCCTGCTCCAGCGCGAGCGCGCTGGCCTCTTTCGGTGTCTGGAACAGCGGGCCGGGCACGACCTCGAAGCCGAGATCGCCGAACATGCTGCTGACCAGATTGGCGCCGCGATCATGGCCGTCCTGCCCCATCTTGGCGACCAGCATGCGCGGGCGACGACCGAGGCGGCGCTCGGTCGCCTCGACGCCGCGCACCAGCCGCGCCCAGCGCTCGTCATCGGTATAGGCGCCGCCGTACACGCCCTTGACCGGCTTCGGGTGGGTGCCGAAGCGGCCGAACACGTCCTCCATCGCGGCGGAGATCTCGCCCAACGTGGCACGCGCGCGGGCGGCGTCGACCGCGAGGGCGAGGAGGTTCTCGGTGCCGCGCGCGCCCTCGCGTAGCGCGTCGAGCGCGCGCTGGCACGCCGCCTCGTCGCGCACCGCCTTGACCGCGGCGATGCGCCGCACCTGCGCCTCGCGCACCGCGACATTGTCGACGTCGAGGATGTCGATCGGCGCCTCGCCCGCCAGCCGGTATTTGTTGACGCCGACGATCACGTCCTCGCCGCGGTCGACCCGCGCCGCGCGCGCAGCGGCGGCCTCCTCGATCATCGCCTTGGGCCAGCCGGCGGCGACCGCCTTGGCCATGCCGCCCTCGCGCTCGACCCGCTCGATGATCGCCCAGGCGCCGTCGACCAGGCTCTTGGTCAGGCTCTCGACGTAATAGCTGCCGCCGAGCGGATCGACGACCTTGGTCATTCCCGTCTCTTCCTGCAGCACGATCTGCGTGTTGCGCGCGATCCGCGCGGAGAAGTCGGTCGGCAGCGCGATCGCCTCGTCGAGCGCGTTGGTGTGGAGCGACTGGGTGCCGCCCAGCATCGCCGCCATCGCCTCGATCGTCGTGCGCATGACGTTGTTGTACGGGTCCTGCTCGGTGAGCGACACGCCGCTGGTCTGGCAATGGGTGCGCAGCATCTTGGAGCGCTCGTCCTTGGCGCCGAGTTGCGTCATCGCGCGATGCCACAACACCCGCGCGGCGCGCAGCTTGGCCACCTCCATGAAGAAGTTCATGCCAATCGCGAAGAAGAACGACAGCCGCCCCGCGAACTTGTCGATGTCGAGCCCGCTCGCGACGCCGTATTTCACATAGTCGATGCCGTCGGCGATCGTGAAGGCGAGCTCGTGGAGCTGCGTGGCCCCCGCCTCCTGCATGTGATAGCCGCTGATCGAAATGCTGTTGAACTTGGGCATTTCGCGCGACGTATAGGCGAAGATGTCCGAGATGATCCGCATGCTCGGCTCGGGCGGGTAGATATAGGTGTTGCGGACCATGAACTCCTTGAGGATGTCGTTCTGGATGGTCCCGTCGAGCAGCTTGCGCTCGACGCCCTGCTCCTCGCCTGCGACGATGAAGAAGGCGAGGATCGGGATCACCGCGCCGTTCATCGTCATGCTGACCGACATCTGGTCGAGCGGAATACCGTCGAACAGGATCTTCATGTCCTCGACGCTGTCGATCGCGACGCCGGCCTTGCCGACATCGCCCGTCACGCGCGGGTGGTCGCTGTCATAGCCGCGGTGCGTGGCGAGATCGAAGGCGACCGAGAGACCCTTCTGCCCCGCGGCGAGGTTGCGCCGATAGAACGCGTTCGATTCCTCCGCGGTGGAGAAGCCGGCGTACTGGCGGATCGTCCATGGCCGACCCGCGTACATCGACGCGCGCACGCCCCGCGTGAACGGCGCGAAGCCGGGCAGGCCCGGCTCCCAGCCGGCGACATCATCCGCGGTGTAGAGCGGCTTGACGTCGATCCCTTCCGGCGTGTGCCAAGTCAGGTCCCGGCCCTTCACCTCCTTGGCGGCGGCGGCCTGCCAGTCGGCATGGCTCGGCTGCGGCGTCGGCTCGGGCGCAGCGACGGGCTCACGGGTGCTGCCGGCATCCTCGCCGATGTTGGTCTCGATCTCGGTCATGTCAGGCGCCTTTGAACGCCGGCGCGCGCTTCTGGAGGAAGGCCGTGCCGCCCTCCGCCGCGTCAGCGGTGCCGCGCATCGCCCGCTGGTCGTCGGCCTCGCGCGCCAGCGCGGTGGCGAGGTCGCTCTCCAGCGCGGCGTGCAGCCCGCGCCGGATCGTGCCGAGCGCCACCGTCGGCCCGGCGGCGAGCCGCTCGGCCAGCGCGAAGGCGGCGGCGTCGAGGTCGACATCCGCGACCAGCTTGTGGATCATGCCCCAGTCGAGCGCCTTGGCGGCGAGCACCCGCTCGCCCAGCAGCATCATCTCCGCCGCGCGCGCGCGCCCGATCAACCGCGGCAGCAGCCAGCTCGCGCCGCCGTCCGGGACGAGGCCGATATTGACGAAGGCCTGAAGGAAATAAGCGGTATCGCTGGCGACGCAGAGGTCGGCGGCGAGCGCGAGGCTACAGCCGATCCCCGCCGCCGGTCCGCGTACCGCGCTCACCACCGGCACGCGCGCCGCGGCGACCGCGAGGATCGCGGGATTGTACGAGTCGGTCAGCGCAGCGTGCGTCGCAGCACCGGGATCGTCGCTGGTCAGCGCGCCCGCGCCGACGTCGGCGCCCGAGCAGAAGGCGCGGCCCGCCCCCTTGAGGAGGACCGCGCGCGCGTCGCCGAGGTCGCGCAACGCGACGGTGATCGCCTCGAACATGGCGGGTGGCGCGGCGTTGAGCCGGTCCGGCCGGTTGAGCGTCAGTACCAGCACGTCGCCGAGCCGCTCAGTCAGGATCAACGACGGCTCAGTCATGCGAGTCTCCACCGGGCGCCTCCATCAGTTCGACCAGCACGCCCCCCATGTCGCGGGGGTGGACGAACACGATCGGCGTGCCGTGCGCACCGATCCGCGGCTCGCCCAGGACGGTCGCGCCCTGCGCGGTGAGATGCGCCAGCGCGGCGTAGATGTCGGGCACCTCGAAGCAGACGTGATGCTGTCCGCCGGCCGGGTTCCTGCGCAGGAAGCCGGCGATCGGTGACGACTCGTCATACGGCTGGATCAGCTCGACCTGCGTGTTGGGCGCATCGACGAAGCAGACGCGCACGCCCTGCGCGGGCAGGTCGAACGGTTCGCCGACCGCCGCGGCGCCGAGCAGCGTGCGGTAGGTCTCGACCGAGCGCTCGATCGAGGGGGTCGCGATGCCGACGTGGTTGAGGCGGCCGAGGCGCAAAGGCCTCGTCATTCCTCGAGCCTGGGGCGATCGTTCATCATCGCGGCTCCTTGGATTACGCCTTCCAACCGGCTGACCCGATCGCGCAATCCCCCGTGTGCTTCCGCGAGCGCAGCGACCCGCGCGTGGAGTCCCGTTATGTCTCTCGCCAATAGATCGAGCTGATCCTTGACGGTCATCACGGTCTTGAGCGCGCTCAGCGCTTTATCGACGGCGCTCACTTGGGCTCCCCTGCCAGTACCGCATCGACGACCGCACAAGCACGCTCGATATCGCCGCGCATCGCCGCGATCGTCTCACGCATGTCCACGACGGCATCGTTCACCAGCGGCACGAGCAGGTCCACGACGCGCTCGTCGTCCGACGACGTCGTCGGGTCCACGATGTAACGGCTCGTAGCCTCGCGCACGACACGGCCGACCGACATGCCGTTCTCGCGCGCGAACGCGTCCAACGCAGCCTTGTGATCGGGAGTGGTCAGGAACGTTACACGCTCAGTCTGCATCGCGCACTCCTTCACATGTCCTTATAATGTGCATGAAGCAGCATCACAAAGGAATGTTGTCGTGCTTCTTCCAGGGGTTCTCCAGTGACTTGGCGCGCAGCTTGCGCAGGCCCAGCGCGATGCGGCGACGCGTCGAGTGCGGCTGGATCACCTCGTCGATGAAACCCTTGCTCGCCGCAACGAAGGGATTGGCGAAGCGCGCCTCATACTCGGCGGTGCGCTCGGCGATCTCCTCGGGCGTGCGACCGCGGAAGATGATCTCCACCGCGCCTTTCGCCCCCATCACCGCGATCTCGGCGGTCGGCCAGGCGTAGTTGAGGTCACCGCGCAGGTGCTTCGACGCCATCACGTCGTACGCGCCGCCATAAGCCTTGCGCGTGATCACCGTGATCTTGGGCACGGTCGCCTCGGCATAGGCGAAGAGCAGCTTGGCGCCGTGCTTGATGATGCCGTTATGCTCCTGCGCCGTCCCCGGCAGGAAGCCGGGCACGTCGACGAAGGTCACGATCGGGATCTCGAAAGCGTCGCAGAAGCGCACGAACCGCGCCGCCTTGCGGCTGGCGTTGATGTCGAGCACGCCCGCCAGCACGATCGGCTGGTTGGCGACGATGCCGACCGTGCGCCCCTCGATCCGCCCGAAGCCGCACAGGATGTTGCCGCCGTGCGCCGGCTGGATCTCGAAGAAGTCGCCCTCGTCCACGACCTTCCGGATCAACTCGTGCATGTCGTACGGCTGGTTGGCGTTGGCGGGGACGAGCGTGTCGAGGCTCGGCTCGATCCGGTCCCAGGCGTCGGCGGTGGGTCGCTCGGGCGCTGCCTCGCGGTTTGACGCAGGCAGGAAGTCGATGAAATCGCGCGCGGCGAGCAGCGTCTCGATATCGTCCTCGAATGCGACGTCGGCCACGCTCGTCTTGGTGGTGTGCGTCACCGCGCCGCCCAGCGCCTCCTGCGTGACCACCTCGTTGGTCACGGTCTTCACCACGTCGGGACCGGTGACGAACATGTAGCTTGAATCCTTCACCATGAAGATGAAGTCGGTCATCGCCGGTGAATAGACCGCGCCGCCCGCGCACGGCCCCATGATCAGGCTGAGCTGCGGCACCACGCCCGAGGCGAGCACATTGCGCTGGAACACCTCGGCATAGCCGCCGAGGCTGGCGACACCTTCCTGGATGCGCGCGCCGCCGCTGTCGTTGAGGCCGATCACCGGCGCCCCGACCTTCATCGCCATGTCCATGATCTTGCAGATCTTCTGCGCGTGGCGTTCAGACAGCGAGCCGCCGAACACGGTGAAGTCCTGACTGAACACGAACACCAGCCGGCCGTTGATCGTGCCCGATCCGGTGACCACGCCGTCGCCCGGGATCACCTGCTCCGCCATGCCGAAATCGACGCAATTGTGCTCGACGAACATGTCGACCTCTTCGAAACTGCCCTCGTCGAGCAGCACGTCGAGCCGCTCGCGCGCGGTCAGCTTGCCTTTGGCATGCTGCGCGGCGACGCGCTTCTCGCCGCCCCCAGCACGGGCGGCGGCGCGACGGCGTTCCAGCTCGGCGATGGTCGAGGACATGCAACTCTCCCGTGACGTGCGGGCGTCGTCCTGCCCGTCGCGGCGCGCGCGCGCAAATGCGAAGTTGCGAACTTGCGAAGCAAGGCCTTGCGAACTACGCCGATGCGATGAGGCAACGGCTCTATGCCGGCGCCGCGTTGCGCGACCTGCGCCGCGCCGCCGGGCTCACCCAACGCGCCATGGCGCAGCGGCTAACGCTGTCGGTGAGCTATTTGTCGCAGATCGAGAGCGACGAGCGTCCGCTCACCGGCGCGGTGCTCGCCGCGCTCGCGCGCCACTTCCCGGCCGCGTTGGCGCAGATCGAGGGCGAGGTGCCGGCGCGCCGTCTGGCCGCGCTGGCGCAGGCGCTGGCCGATCCCGCCGTGACACCGATGTCCCCCGACGAGGTGGCGCGCCTCGCCGAGCAGAATCCCGATCTCGCCGACCGGCTGATCGCGCTCCACGCCGCCAAGCGCGCCGCGGACGCGCGTGCCGCGCTCGCCGAGGAAGCGATGACCGCCGGCGCGGGTGCGCGGCTGCCGTGGGAGGCAGTGCGCGACTGGTTTCACGAGGCGGGCAATTACATCGACCCGCTCGACCGCGCCGCGGAGGCGCTCGCCGGCGAGCAGGGCGGCGCGGGCGACGTCGAGTGGGTCGAGGCGGCACTACGCTCGCAGGGGATCGCGATCGCGACCGACCAGCACGACGACGCCGCACTCGCGCGCTACGACGGCGCACGACTGACACTCGCCGCGGCGCTCCCGGCCGAGAGCCGGCGTTTCCTGATCGCGCACCGGCTCGCCGCGCTCGTCTTCGCCGCGCCGATCGACGCGATCGTCGCCGCCGCGCCGCTGGCGCAGGAGGAGGCGCGGCGGCTGCTCGCCACCGGACTGGCCAATTACGCCGCGGGCGCGCTCCTCATGCCGTACCGCGCCTTTCGCGCCGAGGCGCGCCGCGTGCGCCACGACATCGACCGGCTCGCGCGTCGCTTCGCCACCAGCTTCGAGCAGACCTGCCATCGCCTCTCGACGCTGCAGCGCCCCAGTGAGGAGGGCATCCCATTCTATTTCTGCCGCGTCGACATGGCGGGCAACATCACCAAGCGCCACTCGGCGACGCCGCTTCAGTTCGCGCGCTTCGGGGGTGCCTGCCCGCTGTGGCATGTTCACGAAGCCGCCGCGATCCCCGACCGCATCCTGGTCCAGCTCGCCGAGACGCCCGACGGCGCGCGCTACGTCTCGCTCGCGAAGGGGCTGGTCAAGCCTTCGGGCCAGTTCGCGCGCAGCCCGCGGCGCTACGCGGTGCTGCTCGGGTGCGAGGCGCGCCACGCCGCCGACTTCGTCTACGCCGACGCGGTCGACCGGCGCGGCGCGGCGACCCCGATCGGCATCAGCTGTCGCCTGTGCCCGCGTGTCGACTGCGACCAGCGCGCCTTCCCGCCGACCGATCGCGCCATCGCGATCGATCCCGCGGAGCGGCGGGCGGTGCCGTATCGGGTGATGTGAGCGGTGCGATTGGCAAGAAGGGAATTGCCAGGTCGAGCGGCTATCTTTTGGCGTCGCCTTGGACTTGTTCCAAGATACACCAACCCGCGCGAGTAACGCTGTTCGCGTAAGCGGCGCGGTGGATCCCGGACCCAGTCCGGGATGATGGTCAGGGCGGAGAAGCCAGCACTCATTTATTGATCCGGGTCAGTCGGTAGCCACCGCAGGGAACGCCTCGCCCCGTTCGCCCGTATCCTTTCCACTACTCACCCGCGGGAGAACGCATCCATGGCGCTCAGCCCGCGCCTGTCCGGCCAGGTCGCGGCGCGCGCGCACCACTCGTCCGCCGCCAGGATCCTACGCAAGATCGAGCCCTTCTTCGCGATCGGGCAGGTCTCAGGCGGGCCGCTGCTGCTCGCCTCGCTGATCGCGCTGGTGGCGATCAACTCGCCGTGGAGCGCCGACTATGCGCGGCTATGGGACCGGCCGCTGCGGATCAGCTACGGCAGCTGGGCGATCGAGCGCTCGGTCGCAGAATGGGTGAACGACGCGCTGATGCCGCTGTTCTTCCTGATCATCGGCACCGAGGTGAAGCGCGAGTTCGTCAAGGGCGCGCTGAGTTCGTGGCAGACCGCGGTGTTCCCGGTCGCGGGCGCGATCGGCGGGCTGGTGGTGCCGGTCGGCCTCTATCTCGCCTTCAACTACGGCACGCCGACCCAGCACGGCTGGGGCGTGGTGGCGGCGATGGACACCGCCTTCAGCCTCGCGATCGTCGCGATGTTCACCACCCGCCTGCCGCCCGCGGTCCGCGCGGTGCTGCTCGCGTTCGCCGCGATCGACGACGTCTTCGGGCTGCTCGTCATCGCGGTGGCCTATACCGAGACCTTGCAGCCGTGGTTCCTGCTGCTCGCCGCGATCGGCTATGCCGCGATGATGGTGCTGCTGCGGCTGCGCTGGGTCGCGCCGATCCTCTACATCGCCTGCGGTCTGGTGGTATGGATCGGCGTGCTCGGCTCGGGCGTCCATCCGACGATCGCCGGCGTCGCGATCGGGCTGCTGCTCCCGACCAGTTCGCGCCTGTCGGAGAAGCGCTTCGTCGAGCGCGTGCAGAAGCCGGTCGACCAACTCAAGGCCGCGCAGGCGGCGGCCGAGCGCGCGCGCGACGATGAAGAAGCCGAGCAATATCGGGAGAAGGCGCAGCAGCGGCTCGGCTATCTCCACGAGATGGCGGCGGCGACCGACGAGGCGGCGGAGCGGCTGGTGCGCATCCTCACGCCTTGGGTCTCGTACATCGTGCTGCCGCTGTTCGCGCTGTCGAACGTGCGCATCCATTTCTCGGCGGTGCTGGTCGGCGACACGCTGCAATCGCCGCTGGCACTCGGTATTGTCGTCGGGCTGGCGCTTGGCAAGCCGGTGGGTTTTTTCGCGGCGACCTGGCTGGCGACCCGACTAGGCCAGGCGCGATTGCCCGACGGCGTGACGTGGCGGATGGTGCTGGGGATCGGCGCGGTGGCGGGGATCGGTTTCACCATCTCGCTGTTCATCGCCGAACTCGCCTTCGCCGAGGCCGAGCTGACCGAGATGGCCGCGCTCGCGGTGCTGGCGGCGTCGCTGGTGTCGGGCCTGTTCGGTTACGGCGTGCTGTGGCACGCGGCGTCCGTCGCGCAGGCGGACGAAGTGGAAGCCGGAGGCTAATCCAGGGCGGCGTGTCCTTGCGCGCCCGTTCGTACGCGCGGCCGGTTAGGACAGCGAGCAGCAGGAGCCTCACTTAGGTCCGACGAAGGCGCCAACGCCGGCGAGGGCGCCGACCCCGCTACCGACATCGATCAGTAGAACGACGGCACCACCACCGAGGATCTTGCCGAGCGCGGCACGGGTCAGAGCCGCGCCGGCGCGGGAGAAGGTCAGGACGCAGGCGCGGACGGCGCGGCCAACGAGGAGGACGAGCGCGACTGAGCGTCTACGCCGCCTCGTCATACGGCACGCCCGCCGCCGCGGCGAGCAGCCGCTTTTCCAGCGCCCGCTGCCGTGCGCCGGGCGCGAGCTTGTCGCCGGTGAGGTCGGTCAGGTAGAAGACGTCGACGGCGCGCTCGCCAAAGGTGGCGACATGCGCCGAGTGGATCGTCACCTTCGACAGGAACAGCGCGTGCGCCAGCTGGTTGAGCAGCGCCGGCCGGTCGCGCGCCGCCACCTCCACCACGGTAAACCGGTTCGAGGCCTT
Source organism: Sphingomonas sp. BK069 (assembly GCF_014193405.1). NCBI lineage: Bacteria > Pseudomonadati > Pseudomonadota > Alphaproteobacteria > Sphingomonadales > Sphingomonadaceae > Sphingomonas > Sphingomonas sp. BK069. Next base: position 1,112,363 of record NZ_JACHZH010000001.1, read on the forward strand.
GTTGTCGACCAGCACGTTGGGCTCGATGCGGAAGGCGTCGGCGCGCGCGCGCGGCAGCGGCTTGGCGCGCAGCCGGTCGGTCAGCTTGCCGCGCCCTGCCAGCGCGTCCTCGATGGCGGTCTTGAGCCGCTCGAGCTGCCCGGCCTCGTCGAACGGCCGGCCGAGCGGGTCCTGCACGAGGAAATTGTCGAGCGCCATGCCGTCGCGGGTGGTGTGGATGCGCGCGTCGATGATGTTGCCGCCCGCGACGTGGATCGCGCCGGCGATGCGGCTGAACAGGCCCGGATGATCGGCGGCATAGACCGTGACCAGCGTCGCCCCGCGCTCGGGATAGACCTGCGCGTCGATCGACAGCAGCGCGTCACCCGCGCGCGCGACGAACGCGGCATTGTGCGCGAGCACGTCGCCAGGCTCGGCGATCCAATAGGCCTCGGGCAGGCGGTGGGCGTAGGCGGCGAGCTCGGCCTCGCTCCAGTTCATCGCCGCGCGCAGCCCATCCTGCTTGGCGAGCAGCCGCTCGCCGCGTCCCTTCTGCTTGTGGCCGAGCCGCAGCACCTCCTCCGCACGGTCGTACAGGTCGCCGAGCAGCTGGCCTTTCCAGCCGTTCCACGTCCCCGGCCCGACCGCCTTGATGTCGACCACGGTGAGCACCAGCAGCAGCCGCAGCCGCTCGGGGCTCTGCACCACCTCGGCGAAATCGAGGATGGTCTTGAAGTCGGTGAGGTCGCGGCGAAAGGCGGTGGCGCTCATCAGCAGATGGTGGCGCACCAGCCACGCCACTGTCTCGGTCTCCGCCGGGGTGAGCCCGAAGCGCGGGCCGAGCCGCTCCGCCACCTCGGCGCCGAGGATCGAGTGGTCGCCGCCGCGCCCCTTGGCGATGTCGTGGAGGAACACCGCGACGTAGAGGACGCGGCGCGACACGATCTGCTCGATCACGGCGCTGGGCAGCGGATGCTCCTCGGCGAGCTGACCGTGCTCCAGCCGGCTGAGCAGGCCGAGGGCGCGGATGGTGTGCTCGTCGACGGTGTAATGGTGGTACATGTCGAACTGCATCTGCGCGACCACACGCGCGAAATCGGGGACAAATTGGCCGAGCACGCCGGCCTCGTTCATCCAGCGCAGCGCCAGCTCCGGGTCCGCGTCGCCGGCGAGCAGCTCCAGAAACGCGGCGTTGGCGCGCGGGTCGCGCCGCACCGTCGCGGCCAGCTTGGCGTCACGCGTGGCGGCGCGCATCGCGAGCGGGTGGATCTCCTTAACCTCGCGCGCAGCGAGCGCGAACAGCTCGACCAGCCGCACCGGATCGGCGCGGAGGAAGTCGTCGTCGGGCAGCGCGATTCGGCCGCGGTCGACGGTGAAGCCGTGGAGCTTGCGCGGCGCGCGGCGCAGCCGAGGCAGGCCGTAGCGCCGCTTCGGCGCGAACCGCTCCTCGAGATGCGCCAGGAACAGCCCGGTGAGCGAGCCCACCGCCTTGGCCTGGAGGAAGTAGAATTGCATGAAGCGCTCGACCGCCGGCTTTCCCGGCCGCGCCGCGTAGCGCATCCGCTCCGCGATCTCGCGCTGATAGTCGAAGGTCAGCCGGTCCTCGGCGCGTCCGGCGATCAGGTGGAGGTGGCAGCGTACCGCCCAGAGGAAATTGTCGGCGCGGTGGAAGGCGCGATATTCGGCGCGGGTGAACAGGCCATTGTCGACCAGCTCGGCGGCGCGCTGCACGTCATAGACATATTTGCCGATCCAGAAGAGCGCGTGCAGGTCGCGCAGGCCGCCCTTCCCTTCCTTCACGTTGGGCTCGACCACGTAGCGCGTGTCGCCCATGCGGACGTGGCGTGCGTTGCGCTCGGCCAGCTTGTCGGCGATGAACTGGCGCTCGGTGCCGTGCCGCACGTCGTCGTGGAAGCGCTTCGCCGCGTCGGCGTAGAGCGCCTCGTCGCCCCAGACATAGCGCCCCTCCAGCAACGCGGTGCGTACCGTGACATCGGCCCTCGCCTGGCGGACCATCTCGTCCAGCGAGCGGCTGGAATGGCCGATCTTCAGCCCCAAGTCCCACAAGGTGTAGAGCATCGACTCGATCACCTGCTCGGCCCACGGGGTCTGCTTGCCGGGCGTGAGGAAGCCGATGTCGACGTCCGAGAAGGGCGCCATCTCGCCGCGACCGTAGCCGCCGACCGCGATCAGCAGCAGCCGCTCGCCAGCGGTCGGGTTGTGGATGGGGTAGAGGCGCTGCGTCGTCACCTCGGCGAGCACGACCAGCAGCTGGTCGACCAGATAGGCCTGAGCGTTGGCGGCCTCGAGCCCGCGCGAGGGCGTCGCGGCGAGCCGGCGGGCGATCTCCGCGCGGCCGGCGTCGAGCGCCTCGCGCAGCAGCTGGCTCAGCCCGCGGCGCAGCATCGCGGGATCGTCGCCCGGCAACGCCGCCGCGGCCTCGGCGAGCGCGCGACGGCTGACGATCGCGCGGCGGTGGGGAAGATGGTCGAAGCGCCCGGTCATGCGCGCCAGATAGGTCAAACGAGCCGCCGCGTCGCCCCCTTCTGCCGTGCCATACCGCCGCTCGCGCGAGGACGGCGAACGTTCAGGCGAACAGCGCCGCGAACGCGCGATCGAACTGCGGTGCCGCTGCCCTGGCGAGCAGCTTGAGCGCGTGCATGTCGGAGAAGTGCGCGATCGCCTTGGCATCGCCCTTGTCGATCGTACGCAGGCTCGCGATAGTCCGTCTCGTCCGCCATCAGCGCGCCGATCGACAGTCGCTTCGCCGCGAGCAGGTCGAACAATTCGGTCTCGTACAGCGCCGCGGCCGGGTTGGCGATGCAGGTCTGCCGCTGCTTGGCGTAGATCAGGATGGGCGCGAATTCGTCGCGCACGTCATTGTCGACGCGGTTGAACAGGATCCGTACGCGGTCGCGCGAGACGCCGGCGCCCGCGAGCGCGTCGACCAGCTGGATCGTCTCCTTCTGCTCCTTGCCACCGGAGACGACCGGGACCACGAAGAAGTCGATCTCCTCCTGCGCGCCCTCATATTTGATCATGCGGTCGAGAAAGTCCTCGACGTTGGTGGCGCCGACGTCGATGATGGCGGAGTCGAGCATCAACAGCTTGCGAAAAAGCACGCCGAACTTCTCGCCCTTCATCGCCTCGGACTCGAGGCCCAGGTCGGACGTGGTCTGGTTGACGCTCTCGATCGCGAAGATCGTCGCATCGCCCATCCGCGGCGCGAGCAGGTGAGCGGCCACCGTCGTCTTGCCGACCGTGCCCGTGTAATTGATGACCGCCACTCTCACCCGCAATCCCCCCGATCTGACGGCGGCCGCGATCCGAGATCGCCGCCGATCGCGCGCGGACCTCAGTGTGATGCGTCCCTCCCGCCTTCGCCTTCCCATTTGTAGAGCGTCCGACGCCGCTTGCGGGGCGTGTCGGCGCGGATTGTGCGCGCTGTCGTGAAGCGTTCCGCCACCCGAGCGCCACTCGGTGCGGACAACCTCCTTCAATCGTGACAATTATCAATCTACGCTGAGCGAATGGCGGCACAGAGCGAGCACGCGCGATCGGCGCAGGCGGGATATGAGGCGTTGCAGCGCGGCGACGCGGTCGCGGCGCGCGACGCGTTCGAGCGCGTCGCCGCTGCCGGGGTGGCGACGCCGCAGCTGTGGCTGCTGCTTGCCCAGGCGCGCGCCGGCACGGGGGCCGAGCGAGGCGCGGTGGCCGAGGCGCTGGATCGCGTGCTCGCCGCCGAGCCGCGCCACCGCCAGGCACTGGTGCTGCGCGGCGATTATGCCGAGGACGATCGCGCCGCGTGCTCCTTCTACGCCCTGGCCTTGTCGGGGGCGCCCGAGGCCGAGCGCGCGCAGCCGCTGCTCCGCGCCGCGCAGGATCGGCTCGCGGCGGCGTCACGACGCTTCGCCGACCATCTGCGCGCCGAGGTGGCGGGCGCGGACGCGGGCCCACGCTTCACCGAGGCGGTGGCCCTGGTGACGGGCGAGAAGCAGCTCTACCTCCAGCAGCCGACCAGCTTCTTCTTCCCCGGCCTGCCGCACCGCCAGTTCTTCGACGCGGTGGAATTCGACTGGGCGCCCGCGCTCGTCGAGGCCGCGCCGGCGATCCGCGCCGAGCTGGAGGAGTTGATCGCGAGCGGCAGCGGCTCCGCACCCTATGTGCAGGCCGACCCGACCCGCGCCAGCCGCGGCCATGCGCTGCTCGACGATCCGCGCTGGAGCGCCTTCCACCTGCTCGAGAACGGCGTGCCGCATGCCACGAACGCGCCGCGCTGCCCGGCGACGCTCGCCGCGCTGGCCGCCGCACCGCTGCCGCACATCGCGGGGCGCTCACCGATGGCGCTCTTCTCGCTGCTGCGACCGCACACCCACATTCCGGCGCACAACGGGATGCTCAACACGCGGCTGATCGTCCACCTGCCGCTGATCGTGCCCGAGCGCTGCCGCCTGCGCGTCGGCAACGACGAGCGCGCGGTGCGCGCCGGCGAGCTGATGATCTTCGACGACTCGATCGAGCACGAGGCGTGGAACGACAGCGACGAGCCTCGCGTGGTGCTGCTGTTCGAGATCTGGCGCCCCGAGCTGACCGCGGCCGAGCGCGCCGGGCTGACGACGCTGTTCGGCGCGGTCGGCCTGTACGAGGGCGGGCAGTAAAGGAGTTCTTGGCCCGCTGCTTCTCGCGGGCGCACGCTGCGGGCGCGCTGCCCCTCACATCCGAGGACGGAGGCGCGGTTTCGCGCTCACAATCCCGCCAGTACCGCCTCACCCATCGCGGTCGTGCTCGCGTCACCGCCCATGTCCGGCGTGCGCAGCCCGCGCGTCAGCGCCGCGGCGACCGCCGCCTCGACACGATCCGCCGCCGCGTCCTGCCCGAGCGAGTGGCGCAGCAGCATCGCCGCCGACAGGATCGCGGCGCACGGGTTGGCCTTGCCCTGCCCCGCGATGTCGGGTGCCGAGCCATGGATCGGTTCGTACAGCCCCTTGCCCGCGCCATCGAGCGCGGCCGAGGGCAACATGCCAATCGAGCCGACGCACATGCTCGCCTGGTCGGAGAGGATGTCGCCGAACAGATTGCCTGTCACGATCGTGTCGAACGCGCCCGGGTTGCGCACCAGCTGCATCGCGGCATTGTCAACGTACATATGGGTCAGCTCGACCTGGGGGTAGTCCGCCGCCACCTCGATCACCACGTCGCGCCACAGCTGCGAGGTCTCGAGCACATTGGCCTTGTCGACCGAGCAGAGCTTGCCGCGCCGCTTTGCCGCGGTCTCGAAGCCGACGCGCGCGATGCGGCGCACCTCGTCCTCGTCGTAGCGCATCAGGTCATGCCCCTCGCGCTTGCCCGCCGACGTGGTGCCGCGCCCCTTGGCGCCGAAATAGACATCGCCGTTGAGCTCGCGCACGATCACCAGGTCGATCGCGCGCGCCACCTCGGGTTTGAGCGTCGAGGCGTCCGCCAGGCCCGGGAAGATCCGCGCCGGGCGCAGGTTAGCGAAGGTGCCGAGATGCTTGCGAATGCCGAGGATCGCCTGCTCGGGGCGCAGCGCACGCTCGAGCGAGTCGAACGCCGGGTCGCCCACCGCGCCGAACAGCACCGCCGCGGCGCGATCGGCCAGCGCGAGCGTCTCGGGCGGCAGCGGGTGGCCGCTGGCGCGATAGGCCGCGCCGCCGACGGGCGCCTCCTCGAACCGCAGTCCGAGGTCGAGCGCCTCGAGCACGCGGCGCGCCTCGCGAGTCACTTCGGGGCCGATGCCGTCGCCGGGCAGGATCGCGATCAGGGTGGAGTCGGTCATGCCGCACCGCATGGCGCGGCGCGCGCGCTCACGCAACCGCCCGCGCGAGCCGCGCCACCAGCCGCTCGCGCGCGGCGAGCAGGTCACGGCGGCGGTCGACCAGCACGTCGCGCGCGAGGAAATGCCCGGTGAGCGCCAGCGCGGCGAGCACCTCATCCCAGCTCGCGACGCCGCCCGAGAGCAGGAACGGTGGCAGCACGAGCAGTCGCGCTTCGTAACCGAGCGCGCCGGCGCGGCTCACCGCGGCGCCGCTGCGCGGGCTGACATAGGTCAGATCGTCGCGCGCGCCGGTGACAGTGCAGCCGCTCAGGTCGAGCCCGAAGCCGAGCTCGGCGAGCAGCAGCAGCTCGTAGCGGGCGACGCTGCCGGCCCAGCCCTGCGCGCTCGGCGCCGCTTCGATCGCGTCGAACACAGCGGCGAGCGCGTCGTGCAGCCGCGGATAGGGCTGCGCCTCGGGCAAGGCGCCCGCGGTGAGCGCGCACAGCCACTCGATCGCCGCGGCAGGCAACGGCTGGGCGAACAGCGGCGCGCGGCTATGCACCAGCTCGACGGTGAGCGCGGCGAGCTGATCGTCGCTGCGCGCGCGCCAGTCGCCGCGGACGACGTTGCCGGGCTGAAGCGATGGGCGCAGCCGACGCGAGTGCCCGCCGCGGACGTAGCCGGGGCGCACCCCGTCGTCGCGGGTGAAGCCGCGCACCACCGCGCCATGCTCGCCGTGCGCGCGGGCGGAGAGGACCAGAGCGTCGGCGGCGAGGTGCATGACAGCGAGATAGGCCGCCGTGTGCGCCGCCGACAGCCCCTAGCGCGCGTGATAGAAGTCGTAGACCTGCTGCGCCACCGCCGCGCTCACCCCCGGCGCCTTGCGCAGGTCCTCCAGGCTGGCGTTGCGCACCGCGCGGCCGGTGCCGAAATGCATCAGCAGCGCCTTCTTGCGCGCCGGGCCGATGCCGGGGACCTCGTCGAGCGGGCTGGCGCCGATCGCCTTGGCGCGCTTGGCGCGATGCGCGCCGATGGCGAAGCGGTGAACCTCGTCGCGCAGCCGCTGAAGATAGAAGAGCAACGGCGAGTTGACCGGCAGCGTCAGCTCGCGCCCGTCCATCAGGTGGAACACCTCGCGCCCCTCGCGGCCGTGGTGCGGCCCCTTCGCCACGCCGACGAGGCACACGTCCTCGATCCCGAGATCCTCCAGCACCGCCTTGGCGGCGTTGAGCTGGCCGCGGCCGCCGTCGAGCAGCACCAGGTCGGGCCAGGCCTCGCCGTCGCGGTCCGGGTCCTCCTCCAACGCGCGCGCGAAGCGGCGCTGAAGCACCTCGCGCATCATCGCGTAATCGTCGTCGGTCGCAGCCTGCTTGATGTTGAACTTGCGATACTGGCCCTTACGGAATCCCTCCGGCCCCGCGACCACCATCGCGCCGAGCGCGTTGGTGCCCTGGATGTGGCTGTTGTCGTAGACTTCGATCCGGTCGGGCGAGTCGCCCAGCTCGAACAGCTCGGCCAGCTCGCGATGCAGTCGCGCCTGCGTCGTGCTCTCGGCGAGGCGGCGCTCCAGCGCTTCCTTTGCGTTGCGGCTCGCCTGATCGAGCAGCCGCTTGCGCACGCCGCGCTGGGGCACGGTCAACTCCACCTTGCGCCCGGCCTGCTCGCACAGGGCCTGGGTCAGCAGCTCGGCCTCGGGCAGCACGCGATCGATCAGGATGGTGCGCGCGGGCGGCACCTCCTCGTAGAATTGCATCATGAACTGGGTGAGCACCTCGTCCTCGGGCACCTCGGTGGTGTGCGCGGGGAAGAAGCTGCGGTGACCCCAGTTCTGGCCGCCGCGGATGAAGAAGGCCTCGATCCCGATCAGCCCCTCGTGGCTGGCGAGCGCGAAGATGTCGGCGTCGCCCACCCCCTCCGCATTGATGAACTGCGTCCCCTGAATGAAGGTGAGCGCCTTGAGCCGGTCGCGCAGCACCGCGGCCAGCTCGAAGTCCATGTTCTCGGCCGCCGCCTGCATCTGCGCGCCCAGCTTGGCCTGGACGTCGGTGGCCTTGCCGGCGAGGAACTTCTTGGCGTCGCCAACCAGATCGGCATAGCCCGCGGGGTCGATGCGGCCGACGCACGGCGCCGAGCAGCGCTTGATCTGGTACAGCAGGCACGGCCGGTCGCGTGTCTTGAAGAAGCCGTCGGTGCAGCTCCGCAGCAGGAACAGCTTCTGCAGCGCGTTGAGCGTGTTGTTGACGCTGCCCGCGCTGGCGAAGGGGCCGTAATAATCGCCCTTGGCGCGACGCGCGCCGCGGTGCTTCTGGATGCGCGGGAAGTCGTGGTCGGCGCGCAGCAGGATGAAGGGGAAGCTCTTGTCGTCGCGCAGCAGCACGTTGTACGCCGGCCGGTAGCGCTTGATCAGCTGCGCCTCGAGCAGGAGCGCCTCGGCCTCGTTGTTGGTCGTCACGATCGTCATCGACCGCGTCTGCGAAACCATCCGCTGGAGCCGCTTGGGCAAACGCTCGACCTGGACGTAATTGGCGACGCGATTCTTCAGCGCGCGCGCCTTGCCGACGTAGAGTACGTCGCCCTTGGCGTCGTGCATGCGATAGACGCCGGGCTTAAGCGGCAGCGTCTTGAGCACGTTGCGGATCGCCGCCTCCCCCGCCTTCAGGTCGGGGGCGTCGGCGCCGCGGATCGTGAAGGTGGCCTGCTCTTCGTTGAAGCGGTCGGGTGGGCCGTAACTGCCGTTCATCGCGTGCGATCTAAGGGCTGGGGTGGCGCGGGACAACGGGGTGCGCGCGCGACGTCCGCCTCCCACGGCAGTCAGAAGAAGAGGAAGCGGACCAAACGCCGCCCGCCCGCTACTTCCCCCCGCCTTTCACCCAATCGCCGATCTTCGCCTCGAGCACCGGCATCGGCAGCGCGCCCGTGTCGAGCACCTGCGCGTGGAAGGCGCGCGCGTCGAAGCGCTCGCCCAGCTTCGCCTTCGCATCCGCCTTGAGCCGCGAGATCGTCAGCTGCCCGATCTTGTACGCCAGCGCCTGCCCCGGGATCGCGATGTAGCGCTCCACCTCGGCGGTCGCGTCGGTGCGCGCCATCGGCGAGTGCGAGAGCATGTAGTCGATCGCCTGATCGCGCGTCCAACCCTTGGTGTGGATGCCAGTATCGACCACCAGCCGCATCGCGCGCAGCATCTCGTCGTTGAGACCACCCATGCGCTGATACGGGTCCGTCTCCATGCCCAGCTCGGGCCACAGCGTCTCGGCGTACAACGCCCAGCCCTCGACATAGGCAGTGTTGCCGCCGAAGCGCATGAAGGCCGGCAACGACTCATTCTCCTGCGCGAGGCTGATCTGGAAGTGATGCCCCGGAACCGCCTCGTGCAGGTACAAGGTCTCCATCTCCCACATGTAGCGGACGGGGAGGTCGTAGGTGTTGTAGTAGAACACGCCCGGCCGCGAGCCGTCGGGCGTACCCGACTGGTAGGAGCCGCCCGCGTCGGTCTTCTCCTTGAACGCGGGCACCGGGCGGATCTCGAGCGCGGTCTTGGGAATCAGCGAGAATTGCTCGCGCACGCGCGCGTCGATCCGCCGCCCGATCGCCTCGTAGCCGAGCCGCAGCTGTTCCTTGGACGACGGCTGGAAGCTTTTGTCCTCGCGGAGGAAGGTGAAGAAGTCGGCGAGCGAGCCGGTGAAGCCGACCTTGGCCTTCTGCGCCTCCATCGCGCGCGTGATCCGCGCCACCTCGCTGAGGCCGAGTTGGTGGACCTTCTCCGCGGAAAGCGGCAGCGTCGTGTTCGACTCGATGAGATAGGCGTAGAGCTTGTCACCGCCGGGCATCGCCGAGAGGCCGACGCTGTCGCGCGCGACCGGCAGATACTCTTTCTCGAGGAAGTCGCGCATGCGCCGCTGCGCCGGATTGACCACCTCAGTGATCTGGCGCGTGTAGGCGGCGCGAAGACGTGACTGATCCGCCGCCGGGATCGCGGTGGGGAACGTCTTGACCGGACCGTACAGCGGCGAGGCAGCGGCGCCGCCCTCGAGCAGATGGTCAAACTGCGCGATCATGTTGCGCACCACCAGCTTAGGCTGGACGATGCGCGCGCGCATGCCCTCGCGGAAGCGCGTGATCGCCTGGTCGAGCAGCTCGGCGTAGCGCGCGTTGCGCTTCAGATTGTTGTCATAGTCGGCGACTGTGTTGAACGGCGCCGCGCCCTGCCCGGAGGCCAGCTCGGGGTAGAAGGTCTGCAGCCCGTAGAAATGATCGAGCGGGCGAACGATGTTGAGCGCGACGAGATCGGGCGCGAGCCCGCGCAGGTTGACCGAGCTCTGCTGCTGGAAGACGTCGTAGGCGATCTGGTCGGTGCGGGTGAGTTTGGTACGGTCGATCCGCGCGAGCGCGGCGAGGTCGCTCTGCGCGGCGGCACGCTCGGCGGCGATGTACGAGTCGGAGAAAGGGTCGCCGAGCCGGTCGGCGTAGCGCAGGTCACCGCGGAACAGCGCGTTGACCGGGTTGCGCTTCAGCGAGGCCTCATCGCTCGCGGCGAACAGCGCCTTGAGCTTGGCGTCCTCGGCGGAGTCGCCGGGCGCGGCGGCGGTGGGAACTGCCTGGGCGAGCGCGGGCAGCGGCGTGGTGACGCCGGACGCGAGCAGCAGGGCGACGGCGAACGAGCGCGACATCAGGTGACCTCGGGTGTGGAATGGTGGTGAGCGGTTCGTCATGGCAGAGCGAGGCGCCGTGATGCACCGAAGTGCGTACTCGCACCATCCACCTTCCGTCATCCTGAAATCGTTTCAGGATCCACGGCACGGCGCTCTCAGCTGCCGCGGCACTCGCGGGACAGTGAAGCCTGAAACGTCAAGGATGACGCGGGTTCGGGGACGAATACAGCGTACACACACTGAACGCAGCCAATGACATGCGCTCGGCCGGCACGGACGCCGCCATGCTCCGGCGAAAGTTGGAGCCCCGGATCGCGTGCGAGCTCTTGGTGGCCCCAGGCTCCTGCGCCCGCAGGAGCATGCTAGCGGCGGAGGGACGCGCCAGACGCCCCTCGTCGCTCAGTTGAGCCGCCCCACCCCGGCGATGGCGCGGTCGACCAGCGCCTTGTCGCTCTCGGCGCCGTGGCGCTCGGCGATCAACGCCGCCGCAGCGGCAGCGGCGGCCTCGGCGGTCCGCGCGCGTACCTCGGCGATCGCGGCGCGCTCGGCGGCGGCGATCTTGTCCTCGGCCATGCGCGCGCGGCGGTCCATCAGCTGCTCGGTGTCGGCCTTCGCCTTGGCGACGATCTCCGCGGCCTCATGATGCGCGTTCTCGCGCATCTTGGCGGCATCGGCCTCGGCCGAGCGCGCGCGCGCGGCATATTCGTCGCGCAGCGCCTCGGCCTCGCGACGCAGCGCCGCGGCTTCGTCGAGCTGGCGGCGGATCTCGCCGATGCGCTTGTCGAGCATCGCCGCAATCGTCTTCGGCACGCGGACGATCACCATGCCGATCAGGACCACCAGAGCGGCAATGCCGACCCAGCCGGTGTCGTTGAAGCCCAGCGCGGTCGGCGCGACGTGATCGCCCGCGCCGCCATGCTCGGTCGAAGCGGCATAGCCGCTGCCGTTGGCGAGATCGTGCGACTCCAGCCCCTCGGAGGCGGGCCCCTGGGTGGGATGAGCGGGGGCGTTAGCCATGGTTCAGCTGCCTACGCACCGCCTCGTTGGCGGCCTCGGTGGGAACCGCGACGCCGGCGAGGCGCTGCACCAGCTCCTGCGCCGCCTCGGTCGCGATCGTCTGGACGTTGACCATCGCCGCCGCCTTGGCGTTCGCCACCGCGACGTCGTGGTGCGCGACGCGCTCGGCGAGGTCGGCGTCGGCGCTGCGGAGTTGCGCCTCCGCTGCGGCCGCGGCACGCGCCTTGGCGGCGGCCACCTCGGCCTGCGCGGCGGCTCGGGCGGCATCCATGTCGGCGTTCCACGCCGCCTCGGTCGTGTCGGCCGTGACGCGCGCGCTTTCCGCGCTCGCGAGGTCCTGCGCGATCTTCGATTCACGCAGGTCCATCACGCCCTGCACCCTGGGCACCATCAGCTTGCCGATCCCGAAGTACAGGAGACCGAAAGTGATGAGCAGCCAGAAGATCTGCGAGGCGTAGGTGGCGGCGATCTGACTGATTTGAGGCATGGTGATCCGCTATCCTTGTGCCCCGCCCGGTGGTCGGGCGGGGCTGGTCCGTCGGCGTGAGCTTACGCGACGAACACCAGGATGATCATCGTCACGAAGGCGAGCAGGCCGAGCAGCTCGGCACCCGCGAAGCCGATGAAGAGGCGGCCCTGCTGGCCGTCGGCGGCACCCGGGTTGCGCAGCGCGCCCTCGAGGAAGGCGGCGAACACGTTGCCCACGCCCAGCGCGGCGATGCCCATGCCGATCGCGGCGAGACCGGCGCCGAGCAGCTTGGCGGCGTTTGCGTCCATGTCAGTAACTCCCGTTCAGAAACAAAGGTTGGTGTGAAAACTCAGTGCAGGTTGACCGCGTCGTTGAGATAGACGCTGGTCAGCAGCGCGAAGACATAGGCCTGGATCGCCGCGACCAGCAGTTCCAGCAGCGTGATCCCCAGCATCAGCACGAAGCTGGGCACGGTGATCAGCACTGCATAGCCCGGCCCGAGGTTGATGCCGTTGATGACGAAGGCGGCGAGCACCTTGAGCAGGATGTGCCCCGCGGTCATCGCGACGAACAGTCGCAGGCCCAGCGAGAAGGGACGCACCAGGAAGCTCATCAGCTCGACCACGAAGATCAGCGGCACCATCAGCGCCGGGGTGCCGTGCGGCACGAACAGGCTGAAGAAGTGGAAGCCGTGACGGCCGAAGCCGACGATCAGCACGATCGAGAAGCTGATGATCGCCAGCACGCCGGTGACGGTCAGGTGGCTGGTGACGGTGAAGGGGTGCCAGCCCGGCACGATGCCGACCGGCATCAGGCCCAGGATGTTGGCGAAGAGGATGAACATGAACAGCGAGAAGACATAGGGCACGAAGCGCTTGCCCTCGGGCCCGACGTTCGACGTCAGCATGTTCTGGACGAAGCCGGTGAAACCCTCGACCGCGGCCTGCCAGCGGCCCGGGACGAGCTCGCGCTTCATGCCGCCGAGCATGAACAGCCACAGCACGACCAGCGTGATGACCATCCACAGCGCGGAGTTGGTGAACGACACGTCATAGCCGCCCACGATCCAGCGCTGACCGAGCACGGGCTCGATCAGGAACTGGTGCATCGGATCGATCTTGCCGCCTTCTGCCGCCACGTGCTGGTCCCTGCGCCTATAACATAGATCAAGCGCCCGGATCGTCCGGACGCTTGGTCGTCAACCGAATGATCTGCCTGAACGCCACGCCGATCCCGAGGAACAGCATCACGATCAGTACCCAGGGCGTCGTGCCGAACCAGCGGTCGAGGAGCCAGCCGATCAGCGCCGAGCCGACGAGACTTCCGATGAGGGCGGTGAGCACGCGGTTGCCGAGCGCATAGCCCGCATCACCCCCGTCGCGCACAGCCCCCGTGCGAACCGCCTCGTCCCGGCGCGCCTGCCTCAACCGATCGTCGAGCGAAGTCAGGCGCGGGTCCGCCGCGTCGTGGAAATCCTGTCCGGGGCCGTTCTCCGCCACGCCGCCACCCTCGCCCTGAAGTTCGTTGACCAGGAGAGAGTGCGCGCGAGCGGCGAGCAGCCCCGCCAAGGCGCCGTCCGGTTAGCCGGGGGGTCCCGGGGTGTCAACCTGTGTGGACGCGGGGTTAACGGAGGTTGCGCAGCGCCCTGTCGCGATCGCGGGTCACACGCAGCGCGAGTCGCGCTGCGGCGCGCCGGCGCCGCGCGTCTGCCAGCTGCCGTCGGGCGCCTTGTACTTCTCGCCCGGCTGGGTCTGCGCGATCAGGTTGCAGCCGCTGGTGAAGGCGAGCTGCTCCACCGTCGCGCCGCTGGCCTGCGCCTTCTGCGTATAGGCCGCCTTGCGCTGGATGTTGATGTTGCTCACCAGCGCGCGCAGCTCGGCACTGCCGCCGCCGACCACGCCGAGATAGCCGTCGGGCTGCTCGCCGACCTGGCCGGCGGCGCGCGCCGCGGCGTAAGCGGGATCGCGCTGCGCCAGCGCGGCGGTGGAGAGGCCGGCGAGCGTCACCGCACCGGCGAACGTCAATAAGGCCTTCATCGTCATCCCCTTCAGAAGATCCCCGGGTTCTGCTGGATCAATGTCTTTGCCTCATTGTCGAGGCGATAGACCACTTCCTGCGTCACGTTGATGTTGAGGTTTATCTGGATCGGCTTGTCGGGCGCGGAGATGTTCACGCACCCCGCGGTGGCCGCCACCAGCGTCGCCGTCGTCATCGCGGTCAAGATCGGGAGGCGCATCGGGTTCGTCAATCCTTCTTCGGTTCTGTCACGGGGGCGCTTGCGGGAGCCTGAACGGCGCCGCCGCGGCGGTTCTGCTCCTCGATCAGCGCCTGGAGGTTGCGCTTTACCAGCCGCTGCGGGTCGTAGAAGCTCGCCGCCGAGTCGATGAGGCCGCGGAACGGCGCGCGGATAGTGATGTTGAAGCGGATCGGCAGCCGTGTCAGGCGACGCAGCAGGAAGTTGCTCTCCGCCCCCTGCCCCTGCCGGATCCCGGCGAAGCGCACGCCCGTGACCATCTCGCCCGCGAGCGGCCCGTTCATCTCCACCGCCAGGTCGCGATAGGTCAGCGACCGCAGCGACTGAAAGGCGAGATTGCCCCAGAAACCAAGGTCCTTCTCGGTCAGCTCGCCGAGATAGGCGATGCTGCCGCCGCCAGCGCGCGCGACCAGCCGCCCGTCCTCGATCCGGCCGCCGCTCGCGTCGAACAGCATCGGCAGCACGCCGTCGAACGTGCCGGTCGCGCTCAGGTTCTTGAAGTCGAACTGCTGCAGGAACTTGCCCGCGTCCATCCGGTCGACGCGGAAGGTCAGCCGGCGCGACTGGTCGGTGCCGAAATCGAGCAGCGTCGGCTCCAGCGTCAGCGTCCCGCCAGCGAACGGCCACCGCCCTTCGGTGACGCGGACGCGCGTGTTCGGCAGCGTCTGGTAGATGATCCGTCCGTCGGTCACCGGCACGCCCGGGTTGATCGAGCGCACCGTCGCGACCTGGTCGGGCGCGCTCTCCAGCGCGAGCAGGTCGGTGAAGCGGATCGTCCCCGCCACGCCCTCGACCGGGCCGAACGCGGCGGCGAGATCGGTGCCCGGCGTGGTGAAGCTCCCGGTGCTGGTCACGCCGTCCGGGCTCCAGGTTATGTCACCCGCGCCGTTCACCGTCCCGCGCACGTCCGCGATCACCCCGAAGGTGAGTCGGGTGAGCTTCTCGGGCTGGAGCTTGTCGCCGAAGGTGATCCCCGGCACCGCGAGATGCGCGCTGCCCGTGCCGGCGGCGAGCCGGTGATCGATCGTGACGTCGGCGACCCTGGTACCGGTCCCCGGCTCTTGGAGCGTGCCCGCGGCGGTGATGGCGCCGTCGCGCAAGGTCAGCCTGACATCGCGCGCGGCGAGCGGTTCGAAGCGCGCGGGCGTGGCCTGATCGGCGACGGTGAGCGCCCCGTCCAGCGCGAGGGCGCCGCCATCGAACCGCCATCGCCCGTCCGCCGCGCTCATCACCAGCGGCACGTTGGCGATCGCGCCGCCCGCCCCGGTGAAGCGCCCCGTCACGCCGTCGCCGCCGAGCGCACCGTCGAGCCGTGCGGCGTCGATCCGGGTGACTCGATCGGGCGGGCCGATCAGCGCCATCAGGTCGCTCACCGCGAAGCCGCGATCGGCGAGCCGCAGCCGCGCGTCGCCAGCCGTGAGCCGCAGCGGCGTACCACCCAGCGCACCGTGCAGCGCCAGCCGCTCGATCCGCACCCCGCCGCTCACTTGTCCGTCCGTCACCCGAACCAGCGCGCCGGTGAGCGGGCAGAGCGTCAGCGCGGTGCGGTCGAGCGCCAGGCTCGACACGACGAGACGATCGAATCGCAGCGGCGCGCAGCCCGGCACGAGCGTCAGCCCACCGCCGCGGCCGAGCAGTGCGTCGAGCGGCAGGCCGAGCCGCTCGACGCGCCCGCCCGGAAGCGGCCCCGACAGCGTCGCGCTGGTGCGAAGCCGGACGCCATCACGCGTGGACGAGAAGGTAAGCGGGGTAAGGTCCAGCACGGCGCCATGTCGGGCGTAGCGCGCGATCGTCGCTGTGCCTTCCACCGCCGCGCCCGGCGCTGCCTGCGTCAGCCGCACCTCCGTCGCGGGCAGCCCTCCGCCGCCGAGCGTCAGCCGGCCGGCGAGTCGCGGCCCCGCGGGATGGCCGAGCACGATGCCGCCCTCGTCGAATGCCGCGCGCGCGCCGGTGGCCGCGACAATCTCGGCGCGGTCGATGGTCAGAAGCGTCGTCGCCCCGCTCGCCAGCGCCAGATCGGCGGTGACGCGCATCCGCCGCGCCGCGGTGTCGAGGTCCTGCGCGAGCGCGTCGGCGAGCGGCGCCAGCGGCGTGCTGACCGTCGCGTCGCGTAAGATCCGCAGCCGCGCCCGCTCTTTCGACCCGAGCGCCACCGCCTCGGCGTCGAGCCGGCCGGCGATCGTCGCGCCGCGCCCGGCGAGCCGCCACGTGCCGGTGAAACGGGTCGCGCCGCCGCTCGCCGTTGCCGCGTGCAGCCGCGCCGCGGTGAGGGCGAGCGTCCCGCCGCTGCGCTGCGAGTTGCCGGCGAAGCTGACGGTCCCACCCAGCCCGTCGAGCCGCCCCACCGCCGCGGTCACCCCCGCCGCACTCAACCGCGCACTGCCGCGCGATTGGTCGAGCGCGGGCGAGAGCGCGGCGTCGAGCGTGACGGTCGGCGCGACCAGCTGCGCGTCCGCACAGTCGAGTGCCGCGGCCCGGACCGGTCCGACGAGCCGTGGCGCGTTGTCCACCACCTGCACCGACACGCGCGCGTCGAGCCCGCGCAGCGCGCAGCCGCCCGCGTCGAGCAGCGGCGCGGCGGCGAGCAGACGACCGCTGAACCCGCCGTCGAGCCGCCCGCGCCCGTTCAGCCGAAGTGCCACCTTCCCCTGCGGCGTCGACAACGCGACCCGTGCGTCGGCGACGTCGAGGTCGATCGCCGGCAGCGCGAAGCCGCCGCCCGAGCCGGCGGGCAGCAGCCGGTCGATCGCGCCGAGCGACAGCTTGCCGTCTGCCAGCCGCGCCGACAGGCGGACGCGCCCCGCACGCACGCCGACCAGCTTCGGCCCGGCGAGACCGATGTCGGTCTCGGTCTCGACCCAGTCGGCGACGAGATCGGGTGCGCGCGGGTCGCCGATCACCACGCCGGTCAGCCGCTGGCGGCCGAAGCCCAGGTCCTCGATGGCGTAGCGGCCGGCGACACCGCGTCGCGCCAGCTCGCGATCGATCACGCGAGTCGCGATCGGCACGCGCGACAGCCACAGCGTCGCGCCCCCGGCGAGCGCTAGTCCCGAAACCGCGATCAGGGCGCGACGACGCGCGCTGGTCACCTCGGATCTCCGTCGCGCGTCATTCGATCGCCAGCATAGGCCGCCGCGCCTGCCGCGCGCAATTGCGCACGATCGCGCGCTCGCCTAGGCGACCCGCGATGGTCGACGAAGAGATCGCCGCGAGCGACGTCCAGGGCCACCGCAAGCGGCTGCGCGAGCGGTTGCTCCTCGATCCCGACGGGCTGCACGATTATGAGTTGATCGAGTATCTGCTCGGCCTCACGCTCCGGCGCGTCGATACCAAGCCGATCGCCAAGGAGCTGCTGCGTCGCTTCGGCAGTCTGAACGCCCTGATGAACGCGGATGCGATGGCGCTGACGCGGGTGGAGGGCCTCGGTGACGTGAGTGTCGCCGCGCTGCGCATCGCGCGCGCCACCGCGCTCCGCCTGCTGCGGGAGCGCGCCACCGCCGCGCCGATCCTGTCGAACTGGCAGGCGCTGGCGGACTATCTTCATGCCGATATGGCGCACGACACCATCGAACGGTTCCGTGTGCTCCATCTCAATACGCGCAACATGATCATGCGCGACGAGGTGATGGCGCAGGGGACGATCGACCAGGCCGCGGTGCACGTGCGCGAGGTGATCAAGCGCGCGCTCGACACCGGCGCGGCGGCGCTGATCCTGGTCCACAACCATCCCTCGGGCGATCCCTCGCCTAGCCGCGCCGACATCGACATCACGCGCGCGATCGTCGCGGCGGCGCGACCGCTCGGTATCTCGGTCCACGACCATGTGATCGTCGCGGGGTCGGGGCAGCTGAGTCTGCGCGGGCAGGGGCTGATCTGAGCGACCGCCGCGCCATTTGCCCCCCACGCCGCACGCTGCTACCCGCCCGCGCATCTTCCCGCCTCGCTCCAGGACCGCGCGCATGATCCCCCGCTATTCCCGCCCCGAGATGACCGCGATCTGGACGCCCGAGGCGCGCTACGCGATCTGGTTCGAGATCGAGGCGCACGCCACCGAGAAGCTCGCCGAGCTCGGCGTCGTGCCGCAGAGTGCCGCCGACGCGCTCTGGGCGTGGTGGGCGACCAAGCCCGCGATCGACGTCGCCGCGATCGACGCGATCGAGGCCGTGACCAAGCACGACGTGATCGCCTTCCTCACCTGGGTGGCGGAGCAGGTCGGCGACGAGGCCCGCTTCATGCACCAGGGCATGACCTCGTCCGACGTGCTCGACACCACGCTCGCGGTGCAGCTCGCGCGCGCCGCCGACCTGCTGCTCGCCGATCTCGACCGCCTGCTGGCGGTGATCGAGCGCCGCGCGCGCGAGCACAAGCTGACGCCGACGATCGGGCGCAGCCACGGCATCCACGCCGAGCCGGTCACCTTCGGGCTCAAGCTGGCGCAGGCCTATGCCGAGTTCGCCCGCTGCAAGACCCGCCTGATCGCGGCGCGCACGGACATCGCCACCTGCGCGATCTCGGGCGCGGTCGGCACCTTCGCCAACGTCGACCCACGCGTGGAGGAGCATGTCGCCGCCGCGCTCGGCCTGGCGGTCGAGCCGGTGTCGACCCAGGTGATTCCGCGCGATCGCCACGCCATGTTCTTCGCGACACTGGGCGTGATCGCCGGATCGATCGAGCGCGTCGCCACCGAGGTACGCCACCTGCAGCGCACCGAGGTGCTCGAGGCGGAGGAATATTTCTCGCCGGGGCAGAAGGGCTCGTCGGCGATGCCGCACAAGCGCAACCCGGTGCTGACCGAGAATCTGACCGGGCTGGCGCGCATGGTGCGCGGCTATGTCACGCCCGCGCTGGAGAATGTGGCGCTGTGGCACGAGCGCGACATCTCGCACTCATCGGTGGAGCGGTACATCGGGCCGGACGCGACGATCACGCTCGACTTCGCGCTCGCGCGGCTGACCGCCGTGATCGACAAATTGCTCGTCTATCCCGAGCGGATGCAGAAGAATCTCGACCGCATGGGCGGCCTGGTCCACTCGCAGCGCGTGCTGCTGGCGCTGACCCAGGCGGGCGTGAGCCGCGAGGACGCCTATCGACTGGTGCAGCGCAACGCGATGAGGGTATGGGAGTCGGACGGGGCCTTGTCGCTCCAAGAGTTGCTCAAGGCCGATCCCGAGGTAACCGCGGCGCTCTCCGCGGCCGAGATCGATGACAAGTTCGACCTGGGCTATCACCTCAAGCACGTCGACACGATCTTCGCGCGCGTCTTCGGCGCCTAGCATCGCGGCGCCATGGGCGGGCGATGAGCCCGCCGGTGGGGCCCTTCGCCCGCTCCACCTCAGACACTGGCAGTTTGCGTCTGTGGAAAGCTACGCAACGCTACCTCGTCACCCCAGGCACTTCGAAAAGCTTAGGAGAGGCTTGCCCCCGGACTCATCGTGCCGCGTACACCTAGGTCATCTTCGCGGCACCATAAATCCCCGATCAGGTCCGGGATGACGACGGGGCACCAAGCGCACTGTAGATGAGAGCGTCATATCCGATCACCCTGCCTGCGCGTCGGAGGACAGGGCCTCGGCACGCTCAGTCGAGGTAGCGCTCGTCCTCCTCGATCTCCGCGACATAATCCTCTTCCGGCGCGGCGAGCTCGGGCGGCACCACGATCGTGCTCTGCGCCGAGAAGCGTCCCTCGACCTGCGCACCGTTCTCGACCGCCAGCGTGCCGTAGCGGCAGTCGCCGAAGATGCGCGCGCTGCGCTCGATCACGAGATTGTCGGCGTTGATGCTGCCCTCGACCTGGCCGGCGATGCGCGCTGACTTCGCGACGATGTTGCCGCAGATCACGCTCTCCGCGCCCTGGACCAGCGCGGCGCACTCCAGATCGCCGTCGATCCGACCGTCGATATGGATGTCCACCGTCGCCGAGACGTTACCCGTCACCACGACGTCGCCGCCGATCAGCGAGAAGGGCGTGTGCCTGGCACCGGTCGCGGGTGCGGGCGGCACCAGCGCGGCGGCGCGCGTGGGCGGCGGCGGAGGGGGCGGTGCGTGCCGGCTGCCGAACATCGACATGATCATCTTCCTTTCGTGTCGCCGAAGGCGAGGAACGGCTGCGGGTTCACCGCAGTCCCGTGGAGGCGCACCTCGAAATGGACGTGGGTGCCGGTGGACCGGCCGGTTGAACCCATGCGCGCGATGCGCTGGCCGCGCGTCACCTGCTCGCCCACAGTAACGTCGGCGCCGGAGAGATGGCCGTAGCGCGAGGCGATGCCGTTGCCGTGATCGATCTCGATCAGCCGGCCGTAGCCCGCGCGCTCGCCGACGAAGCTGACCTGGCCCGCCGCCGCGGCATAGATCGGCTCGCCGTAGCGGCCGCGGAAGTCGAGCCCGGCATGGAAGGTCGGACGGCCGGTGAAGGGATCGGCGCGCACCCCGAAGCTGCTGGTCTGGCTCGAGTCGCGCGTGGGGCGACCGGACGGCACCGCCGCTGCCGCCTGCCCCACCGCGGCCCAGTGCACCACCGAGGTCGCGAGCGTCTCCAGCTCGGCGGGCACCGCGGTACCGTCGTCGGGCCAGGGGATAAGCGGCCCTCCTTCCGCTCGCCGACCGCGTGCGGCAAGGCGCTCGCCGTCGAGCCCGAGCCTTTGCAGCGCCGCGGTGCGCCGCTCGCGATCGGCGTCGAACGCCCCGGCGAGCCCGCGCGCGAACGCCTGCTGCGCCGCGTCGAGCGCGCCCAAGGTCTTGTCGCCCTCGCGTATAGGCGGCTCCAACCCGTGACGCACTACCGGCTGTCTCAGCTTGGAGGCGACGAGCTGCTCGATCAACCGCTGGCGCCGCAGCAGCTCGCGGATCGCTGCCGTGTCACGTGGCACGGCAGGGGATGGCGCCGCATTCGGGTGAATGACGGTGGGCGGCGGTGTCAGGACCGCGACGCGCGGCTCGCTCCGATCGGGCGCTGGCGCACGCAGGCCCCACACCACCGCGGTGAGCGTGCCGCCGCCCCAGATCAGAAGCACCAGCGCGCCCGCGGCCACGGCCCGCAGCTGCGTCCGCCGCGTGATCCGGGTGAAGCGGACGCGCCCGTCGGAGCGGAGGAACAACTCGCGGTCGACGAAAGTCTGTCGCGACCATGCCGCGATCGCCCGCCACGAGCCGTTCTCCGACAAAAGACGCCATCCCGCCGTTGATCCCGCGACGCGCCTAACAACCGGCCCCGCGGTAAGCCAATCCGTCCCGCGCGATTCTCACCAGAACGGGCCAGCTGCCGGCAATCGACTTCACGAGAACTACTTCAAATACGAGCTAATACTCCGCATCGGCGCGCGGGAACTCTCCCGTGGTTGACGAATCGAACACGCTTTCCCTCAAGGCCACGGGGCGCGACAAGGGCGCATGACCAGAATCCTCGGTGCCGTCCTCGCCGGCGGCCAAGCGCGCCGGTTCGGCAGTGACAAAGCGCTCGCATCGCTCGACGGCACCGCGCTGCTCGACCACGCGCTGGCGAGCCTGGCGCCGCACGTCGCTGCGCTGGTGGTGGTCGGGCGCATATCGGCACCTGTTCCCGTGGCGCCCGACCGGCCGCACCCTGGCCTCGGCCCGCTCGGTGGCGTCGCGGGTGCGCTGGCGTACGCCGCGGCGAACGGCTTCGACGCGGTGCTGACCACCGCCTGCGACACGCCCGCGCTACCTTCGTCGCTCATCGCCGCGCTCCGCGCCAGCGGGGCTGCGCATGCCGCGGAAGCGCCCACCGTCGGCTATTGGCCGGTGACGCTGGCCGAGCGGCTCGTGGCGCATCTCGCCGCCGACGGCGAGCGCTCGATCCGGCGCTGGGCGGCGGGTGCCGGTGTGTTGGCGGTCTGCCCCGGCATCACGCTGGCCAACGTCAACACGCCCGACGACCTGGCGCGGCTCGCGCGCCGCTGAGCCCCGCCGCTCAGCGCGCCGCGGCGACCTCGCGCTCCTTGGCCTCGACCTGGTCGATCAGCGTGAGCACGTTCACGATAAGGACGCGCATCGCCGCGCGCGCCGCCTCGGCGTCGCCCGCCAGGATCGCGTCGCGCACCGCGGTATGTTCGGCGATGCTGGCCGACCGGCCCGAGATCCGGTTGGTGAAACGAATGGAGGTCCGCAGCGCCGTCTCGACGATGTCGCGCAACCGCGTGAAGAACGGGTTGTTCGAGGCGCGCAGCACCGCCACGTGGAAGGCGAGATCGGCGTCGAGCGTGTCGTCCTCGCCCCGTTCGGCGGCGCGCATCCGCTCCAGCCCGGCGCTGATCGCCGCCTGCTGCTCGGCCGTGGCGCGCTGTGCCGCCAGCGCGGCGCCCTCGGGCTCCATCGCGATGCGCAGCTCATTGAACTGGCGCAACAGCTCGATCGAAAGCTTGCGCTCGAGCAGCCAGCGCAGCACGTCGGGATCGAACAGGTTCCACGCGTCCTGCGGGCGCACGAAGGTGCCTTGTTTCGGACGCGCGCCGAGCAGGCCCTTGGCCGCGAGCATCTTGACCGCCTCGCGCGTGACCGAGCGGCTGACGCCGTGGGCCTTGACGATCTCGGCCTCGTTGGGGAAAGGTCGGTCGGCATAGTCGCCGACCACGATCGCGCGCCCGAGCACTTCCTGCAGGCCGTAGGTCAGGTTGCGACCGAGTTCATGCTGCACTGGCGGAGCCCCGTAGCTGACGCGGGCACCGATCGGCCCAACGCGCGACACTAGCTGACCTTATCCGCATCGAGAAGATTAATCATGCATGGGATGGCGCAGCGCGGGACGCGGCTGTCGCATGCACGCCATCAGCAAGGCTTTGATATGATTATACCGCTTTTCTGCTCGCCGGCATTCGGCTAGGTTGCGGATCTACCACGCAAGGCCTTATTCCTGCGTGATAAAATAAGAGAGGAGACGAGATGATCCGCCACCTGCTGCTCGCCGGCGCGACCGCCGCCGGCGCCCTGATCGGGTTGGCGGGAGCGCTTCCCGCGAACGCGCGCGCGATGTGGTCGAAGGACGAGGCAAACCGCTGGTACGGCGGTCAGCCGTGGCTGGTCGGCGCCAACTACACCAACCGCTCCGCGATCAATCAGTTCGAGATGTGGCAGGCCAACACGTTCAACCCGCAGCAGATCGACCAGGAGCTCGGTTGGGCGCAGGCGATGGGGATGAACGTGATGCGCGTCTACCTCCATAACATGCTGTGGGAGAATGACGCCGCAGGGCTCAAGCGACGCATGACGCAGTTCCTCGACATCGCCGAGCGTCATCACATCCGCGTCATGTTCGTGCTGTTCGACAGCTGCTGGGATCCCGACCCGGTCGCCGGGCCGCAGCGCCCGCCGATCCCGGGCGTGCACAATTCCGGCTGGATGCAGGCGCCCGGCGCCGCACGGCTCGCCGACGCCAGCCAGTATGGCAAGTTCGAGGCCTATGTGAAGGACGTCGTCGGCACCTTCGCGCGCGACAAGCGCGTCGCCGCCTGGGACGTGTGGAACGAGCCCAACAACTCGGGCGGCGGCAACTACAAGCCCACCCTGCGCAAGACCGAGCTGGTCGCCGGGCTACTCGGCCAGGTGTTCGACTGGGCGCGCAGCGTCGACCCGACCCAGCCGCTCACCAGCGGCCTGTGGACCGGCGAGAGCTGGGACCGGCAGGACACGCTCGACGCGGTCGAGAAGATTCAAGTCGCGCAGTCCGACGTGATGAGCTTCCACGACTATAACTGGCCCGAGCAGTGGGAGAAGCGCGCGCGTCAGATGGCGAGCTATGGCCGGCCCGTGCTGTGCAGCGAGTATATGGCGCGCGGCAACGGCTCCACCTTCGACGGCTCGCTGCCGCTCGGCAAGAAGCTCAAGGTCGCGATGTTCAACTGGGGCTTCGTCGACGGCAAGACCCAGACGCGCATGCCGTGGGATAGCTGGAAGAAGCCCTACACCTATGAGGAGCCGACGGTTTGGTTCCACGAGGTGCTGCGCGCCGACGGCGCGCCCTATCGCCCAGCCGAGGTCGAGTTGATCAAGCGGCTGACGACCGAGGCCAACGGCGCGCCGCGGTGAGGCGTGGCGCGCCAATCGCGCTCGCGCTCGCGCTGCTCGCCGGCTGCGCGACGCCCGCGCACAACCCGCTATTCGCGGGCGCCGATCCTGCGGTGCTGGTCGAGCATGGCACCGTGCGCCTGTTGCCGACCGGCGGGGGCGACACGCTGCGCGGCTGGGTGCGCGAGCGCGGCCGCTGGCGCGCCGGGCCGCCGCTGATCGCGCTCGCCGATATCCGCTGGGCGCCCGACGGCGCGCCGCGCCACTTCCTCTGGGCGCCCGATATGCTCGCGGCCAACGGTCGCTACTACCTGTATTACGCGATCGGACCGCAGAACCCGACGCCGAGCCGCATCGGCGTCGCCACCGCGGTTAGTCCGGACGGCCCCTTCGTCGACTCGGGACGTCCGCTGCTCACCGGCGGCGCGGGGTTCGAGGCGATCGACCCGGCGGTGTTCGCCGACCCGCGTGACGGCCGGACCTATCTGCTCGCGGGCGGCAGCGCGGGTGCGCGCCTGCGGTTGTTCGAGCTCGCGCCCGACCGAGTCTCGATCGCCCGCGAGCTGCCGGTCACCCAGCCGCCCGACTTCACCGAGGGCGCCTATCTGCACGAGCGGGACGGCACCTATTACCTCTCGTACAGTCACGGCCGCTACGATCACGGCGACTATTCGGTCCACTATGAGACCGCGCCGAATGTGGCCGGTCCCTGGACCTATCGCGGTCGGCTGCTCGCCAGCGACTCGCGCTACAAGGGGCCGGGTCATCACAGCTTCTTCCGCGATCCGGCGGATGGGCGGTGGAAGATCGCCTACCATCGCTGGGAGCATGTCAGCGGCGACGGTCCCTACCGCGGCGAACGCCAGGTCGCGATCGAGACGATCCGCTACCTGCGCGACGGCCGCATCGCGCCGATCCGGATGACGCCTTAAGTTTCTCAGCTCCTGTCCGCTCGCGACAAGGAGCCGAGACGTCGCGCCACCTTTCTCCGGCCGCCACGTTACGTCGCGACGGCTTCCCCTTGCCACGGGGCACAACCGGACATATTGTCCGCTTACAACGACTCGCAGGCCGCCCGCGGATGCTCTCCGCGGGCGGCCTGCTGCTGCTGGACGAGACGACATGGCGGAACAGGCTGCGCACCAGAATGACACGCCTGGGGAGGAAGCCGACAACAAGGACGTGGACCAGCCGGCACCCGCCAAGCGCAAGCTGAGCGGCCGTGCCAAGACGATCCTGATCGCGCTCGCGCTCGGCGCGCTGGCGGGGATCGCGATCTGGTACCTGCGCTACGAGAGTCACGGGAAATATCTGCAGGACACCAACGACGCCCAGGTGCGCGCCGACATGGTCGTCGTCGCGCCGCGCGTCGCCGGCTATGTCGCCGAGGTGTTCGTGCAGGACAATCAGGACGTCCGTGTCGGGCAGCCGCTGGTCCGCATCGACCCGCGCGACTCGCGCGCTCAGGCGGCGCAGGCCAACGCGCAGATCGCGGTCGCCAACGCGCAGGCCGACAGCGCCCGCGCGCAGGTGGAGGAACAATATGCCGCGATCGACCAGGCGCAGGCGCAGCTGACCGCCGCTCAGGCACGTGCCGCGCACGACGCTGCCGAAGTGCGGCGCTACCGTCCCCTCGCCGCGTCGGGCGCGGAGAGCCGCGAGCAGCTCGCCTCGCTCGAGCTCGCCGCACGCCAATCCGCCGACCAGGCGCGTGCTCAGGCGGCCGCGGTGGAGATGCAGCGCCGCCGCGTCGCGTCCTACGAGACCCAGATCCGCCAGGGCTTGGCGCAGGCACAGGCGGCGCGCGCGCAGCTCGCCTCGGCCAACGTCAACGTCGGGGCCACGCTGATCCGCGCCGCGATCAACGGTCGCATCGGCGACAAGACGGTGGAAGTGGGTCAATATGCGCAGACCGGCACGCGGCTGATGTCGCTGGTGCCGCTGGACCGCTTGTACGTCACTGCCAATTTCAAGGAGACCCAGCTGGCGCTGATGCGGCCGGGCCAGCCCGTCGAGATCAAGGTCGACGCGCTCGACGGCATCACGCTGAAGGGCCGCGTCGCCAGCTTCTCGCCGGGCACGGGCGCGCAGTTCTCGCTGCTGCCGCCGCAGAACGCGACGGGCAATTTCACCAAGATCACGCAGCGCGTGCCGGTGCGGATCGAGCTGGAGGCGACCCCCGAGGTGCGGCGCCTGCTCGTCCCCGGCCTGTCGGTGACCGCGACGGTCGACACGATCTCGGCCAAGGACGAGATCGACCGGCTGCGCGACCGTCAGCAGCAGCTCAACCAGCGGGAGCACTGAGGTGGCGAGCGCGGCCGCGCCGCGGCGCGGCGCTTCCCCGAGCTCAGCGCAGGCCGCGCCGCAGCGCGCCGACCTCGCGGCGTGGCTGGCGGTCGCGGCGGGCACGCTCGGCGCCTTCATGGCGACGCTCGACATCTCGATCGTCAACTCGGCGCTGCCGACGATCCAGGGCGAGATCGGCGCGAGCGGCACCGAGGGCGCCTGGGTGGCGACCGCCTATCTGGTCGCCGAGATCGTCATCATCCCGATGTCGGCCTGGCTCACGCGGCTGCTGGGCTTGCGCACCTTCCTGCTGATCGCGGCGGTGCTCTTCACGATCTTCTCAGTGCTGTGCGGCACCGCGGACACGCTGCCGCAGATGATCGTCGGGCGCATCGGCCAGGGCTTCACCGGGGGCGCGATGATCCCCACCGCGCAGACCATCATCGCGCAGCGCCTGCCGCGCGAGCAGCAGCCGATCGGCATCTCCGCCTTCGGCATGACCGCGATCCTCGGCCCGGTGCTCGGGCCGCTGGTGGGCGGCTGGCTGACCGAGAACATCAGCTGGCATTATGCCTTCTTCATCAACCTGCCGATCTGCGCGATCCTGGTGGTGCTGCTGCTTGTCGGATTGAAGCACGAGAAGGCGCAGCTGCACCTGATCGGTGAGGCTGACTGGCTCGGCATCCTCGGTCTGGCGCTCGGACTCGGCGGGCTCACGGTCTTTCTCGAGGAGGGCCAGCGCGAACAATGGTTCTCGTCCGAGCTGATCCGCTACATGGCCGCCATCTCGCTGCTCGGCTTCGCGCTGCTGATGGCGGGGCAGTTCCTCGCGCGGCGACCGATCATCAAGCTGCGGCTGCTGCTCGACCGCCAGTTCGGCTCGGTCGCGCTCATGGGCATGGTGGTGGGCGTCGTGCTGTACGGCACCTCCTACGCCATCCCGCAGTTCCTCGCCGCGATCGCGGACTATAACGCGCTGCAATCGGGCAAGGTGGTGCTGCTGTCGGGCATCCCGAGCTTCTTCATGATGGCGATCGTGCCGATCCTGCTGCGCCACGTCGACGTGCGGATTGCGGTCGGCGCGGGACTATTGATCATGGGGACCTCGGCGCTGCTCGACTCCACGCTCACGATCGACGCGGTCGGCGCCGACTTCGTCGAGTCGCAGCTGCTGCGCGGCGTCGGCCAGATCCTCGCGATGCTGTTCCTCAGCCAAGCAGCGGTGCGCTCGGTGCCGCCGGTCGAGGCGGGAGACGCCTCCGGGCTGTTCAACTCGGCGCGTAACCTGGGCGGCAGTTTCGCGCTGGCGGGGATCTCGGTGATCCAGGACCAGCGCAGCTGGTTCCACAGCCGCCGCATCGAGGAGACGCTCAACGCCAACTCGGTGATGGTGCAGGATTATATGAACGGCACCGCGCAGTCGCTGGGCGGCCGGTCGACCGCGCTGCGCGCGCTCGGCCAGCAGATCCAGGGACAGGCGCTGGTGATGACCTATAACGACATCTTCTGGATCATGGGCATGGGGACGCTGGCGGTGCTGCCGCTCGTCCTGTTCCTCCGCCCGCTACCCAAGGGCGCCCCTCCGGCGGCGACACATTGATGCGACACGCTCCCCTCCCCGCTCTCGCGCTGCTCCCGCTGGCCCTGCTCGGCGCCTGTACCGTCGGCCCCGACTATCACGGCCCGCCCGCGACCGCGGCGGACGCGGTGCAGCGCGGCAGCTTCGTCCGCGCCGCGGACCCGGCGCTCCGTCCCGGGCCGGGCGTGGCACGCTGGTGGGAGGGGCTCGGCGACGCGACGCTGACCGCGCTGGTCGACGACGCGCTCGCGCACAGCCCGACGATCGACGCGGCGCAGGCGCGCATCCGCGAGGCCGGCGCGCGGCTGCGCACCCAGCGCGCCAACCAGCTGCCGAGCATCAGCCCGAGCGCGACCTATCTCCACGCGCGGCTGCCCGGCACCGCGCTCGGCGGCGGCAGCGACGGCAGTGGGGACGCAAGCGGCGAGTCGTCGTCGGGCGGCTCGGACAGCAGCGCAGTCGACTTCTACAATCTCGGCGGCACGGCCTCGTGGGAGCCCGACCTGTTCGGGGCGCGCCGCCGCGGCATCGAGGGCGCACGCGCGACGGTGGAGGAGCGCTTCGCCGACTTGGCCGACGCGCAGGTGAGCCTCTCTGCCCAGGTGGCGCAGGCCTATGTCGGCCTGCGCGACGTGCAGGAGCGGGTGCGACTCAACGCCGAGTCGAGCCGGTTGCAGCAGCGCCAGCTCGAGCTCACCCAGCAGCGCTACGCCGCCGGCGCGGCGTCGCAGCTCCAGGTCGAACGGCTACAGAACCAGCTCGAGAGCACCGACGCGCAGCGCATCCCCCTCGGAGCGCAGGTGGCACAATATCTCGACCAGCTCGCGGCACTGACCGGCCGGACTCCCGGCGCGCTCGACCAGACACTGACGACCGCCATGCCCGTGCCGCTGCCGCCGTCGCAGGTGCCGATCGGCGATCCTGCAGCGTTGATCGCGCACCGGCCCGACATCCGCTCGGCCGAGCGCGCGCTCGCCGCCAGCAACGCGCAGATCGGCATCAACACCGCCAAGCTGTTTCCGTCGCTGAGCTTCCTCGGCATCTTCGGGCTCGGCGGCACCAACATCGGCGACGTCGTCGATCCGAACAAGCTGACCGCGCTGGTCGCACCGATGCTGAGCTGGTCCTTCCTTGACTTCGGCCGCACCCGCGCCGCGATCGACCAGTCCGAGGCGCAACGCGACGTCGCCGCCGCGCAGTACCGCCAGCGTGTGCTCGAGGCGTTGCAAGATGCCGAGACCAGCCTCTCGCGCTTCGGCAACACGCGGCTGCAATATGCACAGTTGCTCCGCGCCGAACAGTCGGCCGCGCGAGCGGCGACGCTCAACGGCCAGCGCGTCGCGGCCGGGACGAGCAACGTCATCGATCAGCTCGACGTCGAGCGCCAGCGCCTCTCCGCGGCCATCGCGGTGGCGCAGGCCAAGGCACAGCTGACCGACAGCTATATCACGGTGCAGAAGAGCCTTGGTCTCGGCTGGAGCGAGGCGACTTCCTCGACGCCTGCCAGTGGTGAGCGATCCGGGCAGAGTGACACGAGCACGCCGCACGCAGGCGGCTGACCGCCAATTTCGCCATGGGTGAGGGAGGCTCGGCCTTCGCGATCGTTCGCCGCGCGGGAAGCGCTCAACGGGACCCCGACATCCTGTCTTCGAGGAAGCGTGCCGGGACGTCGCTCACGCTACGCTGACTTCCATCATGGTTAACAGCCCCGCCTTGCCCAACGAGGCGGCGATCGCGCTCGCATCCATACGGGCGGTGGCGTCGATCTCGCCGTGCCGCCGCTTGGCGCGATGACCCGCGCGCCGCAGCGAGCGGATCAGGCTGGCGGCGTCATTCGCCACCGCGTCTGGACCATCGCTCGTGTCAAACAGGGGAAGCAGCGCTGACGAGCGCTTCACCAGGGTCGTGCTGAGCTCGCGAAGACTGTGCGCCTCCCCCGTGCCGCGGACCGAGGCCGCCGCGCGCGCGACCGCTTCCGCATCGCCCGATGGATTGTCCAGAGTCGACGGCGCCGACTGAAAAGACATTTCCACCGCCGCTTCGCCGGCCAAGGGCGGTGCGTCGTCTTTGTGCGGTGTTTGCGGGCCCAGGATCGGGACGAAGTCGATGACGCCGACACCAGCACTCCCGGCAGTGGCGCAGTCGCGCTCGGCCGCGGTGATGGCACGCGCAAGATCTTCGAGTTCGTCCGCCAGCGCGAGCGCCGCGCCGCGATCGCCGCGTAGGATCGCCGCCGTCGCCTGCATCTTGAGCAGCATCAGCTTCTGCCGCAGAGCCTCGAGGGCACGCGCGGCTAGGTCCCTGCGGTTCGACTCGGCGAGTTTAGCGAGACGAGCCGCTACCTCCTCCATCACGGCCAGACGGCGCTTGACCTCTCCGTCATCATGGTGGGTCAAGGGCGACTCCGTCGCCGCCATACCGCTGGCGGCCAACCGTGACGGGCGCGAATGGGATTCCAGCAAGGTCGCGTAGGACGCCCGCCCCCATTCGCCGCGCGCGAACGCAAACGCCGAAGGATCAACATATTCCGGCACATGTTGCGCGGGCCGTGCCGCACTCACTGCTGTCACGATGCTCATGGTCGCTCCCCGATCTGCTCCCGACCCTGGCCGGGTTGACTATACAGCGGAGCCTGTCGACGAACATCAGAAACAAACTATGCCGCGCGAGGTACTCCGTAGCTGTACGACTATATAGAAGAACAACGCCTGTGCGGGATAGGGTGCGCGCCACCAGATTCACCATTATGACGCAACGACGCCGCCCCAACCGACTAAGTTCGGCAATTGCAAGGGAACAGATACTTCTAATATCTTGATATTGATCGAGGCCGTAATCCCGCCAGCAGCAGCCGCAGCGCATCGTCGACCTGCTGGCGTCGCTCCGCCGCATTGTTGTGCTTGAGCAGCAGTCCGCTTAGCATCCGCATTGCCAGCACCAGGTCGCGCGCCCCGAGCTCGGGCGCCAGCATGCCGTCGCGGTGGGCACGTGCGGCGATCGGCTCGAACAATCGCTCGAGCCGCTGCCGCAACCCGTCGAAGGCGGCGCGATCGGCACCGTCGCGGGGCATGTCGAGCGCGAGCCTGGCGAACAGCGTCGCGGTCTCGGCACCGTCCAGGACGACCTGGGTCAGCGCTTCGTCGAGCGGCAGCGCCGGATCGAGCCGCGCGCGCATGCGCTCGATCTCCTGCTCGAACACCGCCAGCGCCAGCGCCATACGGTCCTTGAAATTTCGGTAAAAGGTGCCGCGCCCCACGCCAGCGGCGTCGGCGATATCCTCCAGCGGCACGAAATAGCCCGCGCGCGCGAAGCACAGCCGCGCCGCCGCGATCAGCGCGTCGCGGCGCGCCTGCGCGTCGCGGCGCAGGGGGCGCACCGCCGCCACGCTGATGTCGTCGCTCATGCGCTCCTGTTAGAGGCTGCGCGGCGCCGGGGAAAGCATGGCCTAGCCAGCGGCGCGCCCCTCGCCTATCTGGCGCGCTTTCCCCATCACACAGGTTCTTTCCATGGGTTTCCGCTGCGGCATCGTGGGCCTGCCCAACGTCGGCAAGTCCACCCTCTTCAACGCGCTGACCGAGACGGCCGCGGCGCAGGCCGCCAATTACCCGTTCTGCACGATCGAGCCGAACGTCGGCAACGTCGGCGTGCCCGATCCGCGCCTCGCCAAGCTGGCCGAGATCGCCAAGTCGGCCAAGGTGATCGAGACCCAGCTCGGCTTCGTCGACATCGCCGGGCTGGTACGCGGCGCCAGCAAGGGCGAGGGGCTGGGCAACCAGTTCCTCGGCAACATCCGCGAGGTGGACGCGATCGTCCACGTGCTGCGCTGCTTCGAGAATGACGACATCCAGCACGTCGACAACCGCGTCGACCCGATCGCCGACGCCGAGACGGTCGAGACCGAGCTGATGCTCTCCGACCTGGAGAGCCTGGAGAAGCGCGTCCCCAACCTCGCCAAGAAGGGTCAGCAGGGCGACAAGGAGGCCAAGCTCGCCGCCGTCGTGCTCGGCCGCGCGCTCGACCTGCTGCGCGACGGCAAGCCCGCACGGCTGACCGAGGCCAACGACGCCGAAGAGGTGCGCGTGCTCGACCAGGCGCAGCTGCTCACCGCCAAGCCGGTGCTGTACGTCTGCAACGTGAACGAGGAGCATGCCGCGGCGGGCAACGATTATTCCGCGCGCGTCTTCGCCAAGGCCGCGGCGGAGGGCGCGCAGGCGGTGGTGGTCTCCGCTGCGATCGAGGCCGAGATCGCGACCATGCCCGCCGACGAGCGCGGCGAGTTCCTGTCCGAGCTGGGGCTGGAGGAGACCGGGCTCGCGCGCGTGATTCGCGCCGGCTACGAGCTGCTCCACCTGCTCACCTTCTTTACCGTCGGGCCGAAGGAAGCGCGCGCCTGGACGATCGAGGCGGGCTCCAAGGCACCGCAGGCGGCCGGCGCGATCCACTCCGATTTTGAGCGCGGCTTCATCCGCGCCGAGACGATCGCGTTCGACGATTACGTCGCCTGCGGCGGCGAGGCCGGCGCGCGCGACGCGGGCAAGCTGCGCCAGGAGGGCAAGGAATATGTCGTCCACGATGGCGACGTGATGCTGTTCCGCTTCAACGTGTGACGTCGCCGCGTCCGGTCACGCTGGTGGCGCTCGGTCTCGCGATCGGCGCCGCCTTCCACGCCGCCGACGTTCTGCGTCATGGCTGGTGGCCCTATCAGTTCGGGCCATCGGGGTTTCGAATGTTCTGGAACGCGCTGTTGCCGCTCGACCTCACGGTCATCGCGCTGCTCGCATGGAAGCGACGCGTGGGCCTGGTGGCGGCGTGCGCGCTGATGACGGCGGACGTGGCGGTGAACGGCTATGCCTGGCGTGTCCTCGGCTATGACGCGTTCGCCGCGGCGGTCCCGATCCAGGTAGGATTCAGCCTCTTCGTGCTGATCGTCACGTGCCGCTATTTGGCGGGCGGGCCCTTCACCACTGGCTGATCCAGCAGATTGGCATAGGGCGCGCTGGCCGGGGCGCCGGGCGCGTCGCGCGGCTCCATCCACTCCGCCGCGTTACCGGGCGCGGGCGTGATCTGCATGACGGGCGTCTTGGGCGCGGGGCCGGTCGGGCTCGGCGCGGGCGCGGCCTGGTTGCCGCTACCTTCCTTGCCGCCGCTACCACAGGCCGCCAGCGAGAGGAGGAGCAGGAGAGGAAGCGTGCGCATGGTGGAACAAAGCACCAGCGCGCCGCACGTTCCCGCCGGCTGGCGCGAGCGCGTGTGACCGGCTAGGGCGGCGGCGATGCTCCGGCTGCTCGTCTCCCTCCTCGCGCTACTGCTCGCGCTCCCCGCGAGCGCCGTGCCGGCGTGCCACGAGACCTCCACCACGGTGACGGCCTCGATGCAGCATCACGGGCATCGGCCCGCCGCCCCCGCCACCGCCGTCGCGCACGACTGCCTCGGCTGCGTGCCACCGCTCGATCTCGCGGGCGGCGTAATCGTGTCGCCGTGGCGACCGGCCGAGCGGCAGCGACCGCCGATGCGCGCGAGCATGACTGCCGGCGCGCTGCTGGTGCCGCTCTCGCCGCCCCCGCGCGGGGCGTGACTTACCGGGGCGTCGCGCCCCGGACCGTCACGTCTGCAATCGGAGAGTATCGATGTTCCGCCATACCCTGCGTGCCGCCACCGCGGCCGCTGCCTTGTGCCCGACGCTCGCGTCGGCGCAGCACCATCCGCCCGTCACCGCACCAACGCCCTCGCCCGCGCCCCGCCCGGCCCCGGGCGACGCCGACACGATGGACCACGGCGCGATGGGTCATGCCGCCGTAGCGCAGGACGCTGCCCCAACGTTTCACGGACACACCGGCATGAACCACGTTATGCCGGCGGTCACCGCGTCGGCCGCATGGCGGGACGCGTCCGACGACGCTCTGGCCCATGCGCCCGTGGGTGCCGCCATGGGCGGCATGACGATGGGCACCGCCGCGGGCTGGTACACGCCCGGCAGCGGCACCGCCCGCAATCCCGCCGGCGAAGGACCGATGCGCGGCGCCATGCTCCACGCGGGGGGCTGGATGGTGATGATGCACGGCTATGCCTGGGCGATGGCGACCGACCAGGGCGGGCGCCGCGGCGGCGACGGCGCCTATGTGCAGTCGATGGCGATGGTGATGGCCGACAACGACCTGAGCGATCGGGTTCACCTCCAGCTCCGCGGCATGGGTAGCCTGGAGCCGGCGATGGGCGCGCGTGGCTATCCCAACCTCTTCGCCACCGGCGAGACCGCGAACGGTCGCGCGCTCGTCGACCGCCAGCACCCGCACGACCTCTTCATGGAGCTGGCCGCGCGGGTCGACTATCGCCTCGGCGGCGACACCAGCCTGTTCGTCTACGCCGCGCCCGTCGGCGAGCCCGCAATGGGCCCGAGTGCCTTCATGCACCGCGGCTCGGCGCGCTACTTGCCGATGTCGCCGATCACGCATCACTGGTTCGACTCGACCCACATCACCTACGGCGTGCTCACCGCCGGCGTCTCGGCGCCGAAGCTCCAGCTGGAAGGGTCGTGGTTCAAGGGCCGCGAGCCCGACGAGCGGCGCTGGGGCTTCGATCCGGTGCGGCTCGACTCGTGGAGCGTGCGCGGCACCTGGACGCCCTCGCCCTATGTCGCGCTGCAGGTCAGCCACGGCCGGCTGAAGGAGCCCGAGGCGCTCCATCCCGGCGAGGACGAGGACCGCACCACCGCTAGCATGCAATATGCCCGCGCCGGGCTGGCGACGACGCTGGCCTGGTCGCGCAAGGACCGCCAGCCCGGCGACGTGCTCGACGCCTTCCTCGCCGAGGCCACGTACGAGCTGACGCCGCGCCACGCATTGTTCGTGCGGGTGGAGAATGTCGCCAACGACGAGCTCTTCCCCGATCACGACGACCCGCTCCACGACCGTCGCTTCCGCGTGACCAAGGCGGAGGCGGGCTATGCCTACCGGCTGCCCATCGCGGGGCCGCTCGGCGTCGCGCTCGGCGGAACGGTCGCGGCCTATGCCAAGCCCGCGGCGCTGGACGCGGCCTATGGCGACTCACCGGTGAGCTGGACGCTGTTCGCCAAGTTCGCGGTCGGGCTGTAGCGCGGCACATCCTCGTCTCGCGGCGCTCTCCTCGTCGCGAGACTTTTCGCCGTCATCGCAGCGGCGTAAGCGCGCGGCATGATGCTCCGTTCGCTTCTCGCCGCCGCGCTCCTCGCCCTCGGCGGCTGCGCCTATCCTTATACGCCGCCGGCCTTGTCGCCCGCGACCGCGCCCGCCCCACCGCTCGCTGCTCGGGAAGGTGCGGCCACGACGCCGGTGCAAAGGTCTATTCCTGCGCCGGTGACGATCCTCGTCTCGATCGACGGCTTCCGCCCCGATTACCTGGAACGCGGCGTCACGCCGCGGCTGTCGGCGCTTGCGGCGAGCGGGGTTAGCGCCTCGATGCGGCCGTCCTTCCCCTCCAAGACCTTCCCCAACCACTGGACGCTCGTCACGGGCTTCGTGCCCGACCGGCACGGCATCGTCGCCAACCGGATGGAGGACGAGGCGCGGCCGGGCGAGACCTTCACGATGGCGACCGACGACCCGTTCTGGTGGAACGTTGCCGAGCCGCTGTGGGTCACCGCCGAGCGCGCCGGCATCCCGACCGCCACGATGTTCTGGCCGGGCTCGAACGTCGCCTGGGGCGGCACGCGCGATCCCGCCCACCCGCACGCGGACGTCGGCGCGCGCCCGCGCGACTGGCAGCAATATAACGAGGCGGTGAGCGATCGGCAGCGCGTCGACGCGGTGCTCGACTGGTTGCGGCGTCCGGCCGCCACTCGGCCGCGCTTGGTCACGCTCTACTTCGACGAGGTCGACACCGCCGGCCACGAATATGGTCCCGCCGACCGGCGTACCCTTTCCGCGGTCGCCACGGCCGACGCGAGCGTCGGGCGCCTGGTGGACGGGCTCGCCGCGCTGGGCCAGCCTGCCAACCTCGTGATCGTCTCCGACCATGGCATGGCGCCGATCGCGCCCGAGCGACGCATCGCCATCGACTCGATCGTCGCGCCGACCGACGCGCGGGTGGTCGAGAGCGGCCCCTATGCGACCTTCGCGCCGGTACCGGGACGCGACGCCGCGGTGGCAGAGGCGCTGCTGCGCCCGCACCCGCATATGACCTGCTGGCGCAAGGAAGCGCTGCCGCCGCGCTTCCGGTACGGCGGCAACGCGCGCGTGCCCGCCTTCCTCTGCCTGGCCGAGGACGGCGCCGCGGGCGGATGGATCCTCGCCAAGAATGCGACGGATGAGGCCACTCACCGCGGCGCGCACGGCTATGACAACGACTCGCCCGACATGCGCGCGCTGTTCATCGCCAACGGGCCTGCCTTCGCCGCGGGTCAGCGGCTGCCGACCTTCGACAATACCGACGTGGCGCCGCTGCTGCGCGACCTGCTCGGCCTGCCCGCGGGCACCGGGCTGGATGGCGACGACGCGCCGTTCCGCCGCGTGCTGCGGCGCTGAGCGCCGCGCCGGCTTGATCCGCCGCGACGATCATGGCGAAGTAGCGCGGGAGAGGAGAACGGCGCGATGCAGTATTTCGAGGACGTCGCGGTCGGCGCTCTCGCGCGCTTCGGCCATTATGCCGTGACCCGCGACGAGGTGATCGAGTTCGCGCGCAAATACGATCCCCAGCCGTTCCACCTCTCCGACGAGGCCGCGGCGGCGACCCATTTCGGTCGGCTCTCGGCGAGCGGCTGGCACAGTTGCGCGATGGTGATGGCGATGCTGGTCGAGCAGCTCCGCGCGGTCGAGCAGGCCGGGCTCGGATCGCCCGGCATCGACGAGCTGCGCTGGCTCACCCCGGTCTTCCCGGGCGACACGCTGCGCTGCGAGACCGAGGTCTTGGAGAAGCGCGCGTCGCGGTCGCGGCCCGAGATGGGGATCTACAAGAGCCGCCTCACCGCCTTCAACCAGCATGACGTCGCGGTGCTGACGATGGTGTCCAACGCGCTGATCGCGACGCGGCCGGCGAGGTGACTCTATCAGGTGCTTCGAGACGGCACTTCGACAAGCTCAGCGCCGCCTCAGCACGAACGGTAGCTCCCATCCGTTCGCGCTGAGGAGAGGCTGAGTTCGTCGAAGCCTCATCTCGAAGCGTCCGCTACGCTCACCGCTGGAGCGCAGCCACCCCCGGCAGCTCGCGGCCTTCCATCCACTCCAGGAAGGCGCCGCCCGCTGTCGAGACGAAGCTGAACTGCTCCGCCACGCCGGCCTGGTTGAGCGCCGCGACGGTATCGCCGCCGCCCGCGACCGAGACCAGGCTGCCCTCCTTGGTCAGCGCCGCCGCGGTGCGCGCCAGCGCCACCGTCGCGGCGTCGAACGGCGGCGTCTCGAACGCGCCGAGCGGGCCGTTCCACACCAGCGTGCGGCAGGTCTTGAGCACGTCGCCCAGCGCCTCCACCGCGGCCGGGCCGACGTCGAGGATCATCTCGTCGGCGGCGACCTCGTGGACGTTGACGGTGCGCACCGGCGGGTTGGCGCGGAACTCGGTCGCCACCACCACGTCATAGGGCAGGTGCACGGTGCAGCCGGCGCGGTCGGCGGCCTCGAGGATCTCCTCGGCGGTGCCGGTGAGATCGTGCTCGCACAGGCTCTTGCCCACGTTCACGCCGCGCGCGGCGAGGAAGGTGTTGGCCATGCCGCCGCCGATGATGAGGTGATCGACCTTGCCGACGAGGTGCTTGAGCACGTCGAGCTTGGTCGACACCTTGGCACCGCCGACCACCGCCGCGACCGGATGCTCGGGCGCGCCGAGCGCTTTCTCGAGCGCGTCGAGCTCGGCCTCCATCGCGCGTCCGGCGAAGGCGGGAAGCACTTGCGCGAGCCCCGCGGTCGAGGCGTGGGCGCGATGCGCGGCGGAGAAAGCGTCGTTGACGTAGAGGTCGCCGAGCGCGGCGATGCGGTCGATCGTCTCGCGGTCGTTCTTCTCCTCGCCGGCGAAGAAGCGCGTGTTCTCCAGCACCGCGACGTCGCCCGGCTGGAGCGTGGCGACCGCCTCGGCGGCACCGGCCCAGTCGACGAAGCGCACCGGGCGGAGGAGCACGCTCTCGTAGGGCCTGGTGATCTGCGCGAGCGAGAACTCGGGCGCGGGCTGCCCCTTGGGTCGACCGAAATGCGCCAGCACGAGCACGATCGCGCCCTTATCGGCGAGCTCGGCAACGGTCGCGACCGTAGCGCGCAGCCGCGTGTCGTCGGTGACGTGGCCGTCCTTGAAGGGGACGTTCAGATCCTCGCGGATGAGGACCCGCTTGCCGGCGACGTCGCCGATGTCGTCGAGCGTTCGAAAAGACTTGGCCATGGGTCCTCGATCCTGATCCTGTCACCGACGGCGATCGTGCCGCCCTGTATCACCATCGCGCAGGCGCCGCCGCGCCAGTCCGGCGTCATTGCCTGTTTGAGGCCGGGAGCGAGCGCTTCCATCCGCTCGCACGGGTCGCACTCGCGCGTGATCTCGAGCAGCACGTCGGCGCCGATGCGGAGCACCGCGCCCGCGCGCTGCGGCAGGTCGAGATCGTCGACCAGCAGGTTGGCGCGCCGCTCGGTCCAGTCGATCGCGTGACCGACCAGCTCCATTGCCGCCTCCCAGTCGCCGCGCTCGATCAGCGTGACCTGGCGCTTGTACGGCTTGCCACGCATCGCGCCGCGGAAATCGCCGTGGATGCCGCGCGCGAGCGACACCTCGGCGCGCGCGACCGACTCGACCGGCGCGCGCGAGCGGGCGTGGCGCGCGATGCCGAGCAGCACGCCCGTCACGCTCGCCCGACCTCAGCCGAGCTTCGCCATCGCCGTCGCGGTGTCGACCATGCGATTGGAGAAGCCCCACTCATTGTCGTACCAGCTGACCACACGCACCAGCTTGCCGTCGATCACCGCGGTCTCAAGGCTATCGACCGTCGACGAATAGGGCGTGTGAACGATGTCGATCGAGACGAGCGGCTCGTCCGAATAATGCAGCACGCCCTTCATCGCGCCCTCGGCCGCGGCCTTGAGCAGCTGGTTGACCTCTTCCTTGCTGGTGTCGCGCTTTGGCGTGAAGGTGAGGTCGACGAGGCTGCCGTCGGGGACGGGCACGCGGATCGCGGAGCCGTCCAGCTTGCCCTTCAGCTCGGGCAGCACCTCGCCCACCGCGCGCGCCGCGCCGGTGGTGGTCGGGATGATGTTCATCGCCGCCGCGCGTGCGCGGCGCAGGTCGCTGTGGATCTGGTCGAGGATCTTCTGGTCGTTGGTATAAGCGTGGATCGTGGTCATCAGCCCGCGCTCGATCCCGATCGCGTCGTTGAGCACCTTGGCGACCGGCGCGAGGCAGTTGGTGGTGCACGACGCGTTCGACACGATCGTGTGCCCGGCCTCGAGCTTGTCGTGGTTCACGCCGTACACCACGGTGAGGTCGACGTTCTTGGCAGGCGCCGAGATCAGCACCTTCTTGGCGCCGGCGTCGATATGCTTCTGCGCGCTGGCGCGATCGGTGAAGAAGCCCGTGCATTCCAGCACGATGTCGACGCCGAGCTCCTTATGCGGCAGGTTGGCAGGATCGCGCTCGGCGGTGACGCGGATGCGCTTGCCGTCGATCACCATGTCCTGCCCGTCGGCCTCGACCGTGCCCGCATATTTGCCGTGGACGCTGTCGCGGCTGAACAGCCACGCGTTCGACTTGGTGTCGGCGAGATCGTTGATCGCCACCAGCTCGAGGTCGCTGCCACGCTCGATCAGCGCGCGCGCCACCAGCCGCCCGATCCGTCCGAAGCCGTTGATCGCTACCTTGGTCATGCGCCTGTCTCCGCGTAAGTTCGGTGTCGCGCGGGTCTTTGCGCCGGACGGCGCGCGGCCGTCAACCGCTGCGGTGCATCCGCTCGTCTCTACGCCATCTTGTCGGCGCGCGCGGGCGATCCTATCGCCTCTCATCATGGACAACCCAGCGATCGACCGGCTCGATGCCGCCATCACCCGCGTCGAACGCGTCTTGGAGCAGCGCCTCGCCGCCGCCGCCACGCTCGCGCGTCGTCACGAAGCATTGCGCGACAAGATGGGCGAGGCGGTCGCCGCGCTCGACGAGATCATCGCGCGCGGAGGGCAGGACTGATGGCACGCGTGACGCTGCGGATCGGCGAGACGAGCTACGACCTGGGCTGCGGCGACGGCGGCGAGGCGCGACTGATGCAGGCCGCCGCGCTGATCGACGAGCGCTGGGAGGACGCGCGTCGCGCCGCTGGCGCGGGCGGGGTCAATCGCACGATGCTGCTCGCCGCGCTGATGGTCGCCGACGCGCTGATCGAGGCGCGCGAGGCACCCCCGCCCGAGACGCCCGAGGGTATCGCGCTCGATCGCCTGTCGGAAAGGCTCGAGAAGCTCGCCGCGGCCCTTGAGCAGGCGCCGCCGACGTCCTAGATAGGGGTCGGCGGGTTCTGCCCGGTACGAGCTTATAAATATCCCTGAGGCTATTCATCTTCCATGGGGGTTGTCCCTGCCCGGATCCTGGTCCGACGTACATGACTCCCACCTGACGTACTGGGCGTCAGTGGATACATCGGCCAACGGCCACGGCGGTCCCGCCACCCCGCCTTACTCTTCGGCATGACCGACAAGCGCATGCTCCGCGCTGCCGCGCGAACGGCCCGTGAGTCGTTCGTTGCCGCGGGGGTGCCGGCGTTGCCCTGCCCGCATGAGTTCGTCGCGTTGCTCGCGCCCGGGATGGTGGTAGCGAGCTACGCGCCGATCGGCAGCGAAGCCGATCCCGCCGCACTTGAGGCGGCGGCCCGCGCGGCGGGATGCCGGCTCGCGCTGCCGCATGTGGTCGATCGCGCGACGCCGATCCGCTTCCTCGCCTGGGACGCCGACCACGCGCTCGCTGACGGACCGTTCGGGCTGCGCCAGCCCGATGGTGCGCACGCCGAGGTCGTGCCCGACCTCGTCCTCACGCCGCTGGTGGCGTTCGATGCCGCGCTGAATCGAATCGGCCAGGGTGCGGGCCATTACGATCGCGCCTTCGCCGCCTTTCCCGCGGCGCTCCGCATCGGTATCGCCTGGAGCGTGCAGCAGCTCGACTCGATCACCCCTGACCCGTGGGACGCCCCGCTCGACGCGATCGTGACCGAGCGCGGCTGGATCGCGGGAGCGGCGCGATGACGCCGTCGTGGCGCAAGCCGGTGGGGATGCTCGCGATCCTGCTGCTGATCGCGCTGTGGTGCGTGGCGATCGCGTCGCTCTCCGGCGTGATCGGGCGCTGGCCGGCGCTGATGCAGCTCGGGTTCTACCTGGTGACCGGCATTGTCTGGATCACGCCACTTAAGCCGCTGCTGCGCTGGATGGAGACCGGCCGCTGGCGGTGAGGTGATGGCCACGGCGGTGCGGGAGTGACGGACAGTGGCGCTCTCGCCGGTCGCGGCTCTCGAGCCTGCCCCGGCCTCGCCCTCTTCGTCATCCCCGCGTAGGCGTGAATCCAGACACGCTAACGTCCGCGACAGGGTCGCACCGTCCGCGCGTCTGGATCCCCGCCTATGCGGGGACGACGGGCTGAGTGCTATCGTCCCGGACAAAAGGAGGGCGTGACTGGCCAATAACGTCGCGCCGCGATGCGACGACCGTGGCGCGAGTGACGGGGCTCGAACCCGCGACCTCCGGCGTGACAGGCCGGCGCTCTAACCAACTGAGCTACACCCGCAACGTGTCGCGTCGAGCCGAGGCGGCCCGCTGCGACGTTCGACGGTCATGCTTGGATCTGCGGCCTCCCCGAGGGGTGGCGCGAGTGACGGGGCTCGAACCCGCGACCTCCGGCGTGACAGGCCGGCGCTCTAACCAACTGAGCTACACCCGCTTGCAGAAGCGTGAGGCGCGCCAACTAGGCGGCACGCCGGGGGCTGTCAACGGCTATTCCGCGTCTTTCTCGCCGCGCCGCGCGAGCACGCCGGAACGCCCCTCGCGGGTGCGAGTCAGCGTGCCGTGCTCGAACAGGAAGCCGGCGATATCGGGGCGCCCCGCGGCCGACAGGATCGTCTGTACGATGATCAGGATCGGTACCGCCAGCAGCGCGCCCACCGTGCCCCACACCCAGCCCCAGAAAGAGATGGAGATCAGGATCATCACCGGGTTGATCGTGAGCCGGTGCCCGACGATCAGCGGCGTCACCACGTTGGCCTCGATCAGATGCGCCCCATACATGATCGCGGGCGCGGACAGCGCGGTCCACACGTCGGAGAAGGTCATCAGCCCGCCCACCGCGAGCAGCAGCGCCGCCACCACCGGGCCGAAATAGGGAATGTAGTTGAGCAGCGCGACGATCCCGCCCCACATCAGCGGGAAGGGCATGCCGAGCAGGTGAAGCGCGCCCGCGATGATCGCACCGAGCGCGACGTTGATGACCGTGATCGTGCCGAGGTAGGAGGACACGTCGTCGACCATCTCCTGCAGCACGCGCGCGGTCGCCATCGCGCCGCCGAAGCTGGCGCGCTCGGTGATCATCCGCTCGCGCGTGCGGGTCCAGCCCGACAGGAAGAAGAAGGCGACCAGGATCGCGTAGAACACCTGGATGATGACCGCCGGCGCCGAGGTGGCGGCGAGCTCGACGATCGAGCTGGGCGGCGCCACCGCCGCGGTGGGCGACGGGCGCACCGGCGTGCTCGCGATCTGGCGCAGCGTGCGGTTGGCGTATTTCTCCAGGCTTGAGTAGAGATCCAGCAGCGGCGCGAGATTGTCCTGGATTCGCCCGATGCGCGACGGCAGCAGCCGGAAGAACTCGGTCGCGGGCACGACGATCGCGGCGAGCGCGACGTTGGCGATCAGCAGGAACAACAGCACACAG
Organism: Sphingomonas sp. BK069; assembly: GCF_014193405.1. NCBI lineage: Bacteria > Pseudomonadati > Pseudomonadota > Alphaproteobacteria > Sphingomonadales > Sphingomonadaceae > Sphingomonas > Sphingomonas sp. BK069. Next base: position 1,155,221 of record NZ_JACHZH010000001.1, read on the forward strand.
ACCAGCGCCGCCAGCGCCGACGGCAGTCGCCGCCGCTCAAGCCACTCGAGCAGCGGGATCAGCGCGAGCGCGACCACCAGCGCGACGGCGGTGGGCATGAAGAACTCGGCACCCGATTTGAGCGCGAACGGCAGGCCGAGCATCAGCCCGATCCCCGAGGTGAGCGTCAGCGCGGCGAGCAGCCGGTCGCGCCGCAACACCACCTGCGGGTCTCCCTCCGCCGACAGAGCGGCGGCGTCGGGCGGAAGCGTTACCGGCGTCAGGGCCGGTGGCGGCGGGAGATCGGCCATCGAGAGAACCTAGCGAGAGGAAAGACGGCGTGAAAGCGCGCAGGCGTCAGGCAGCGGCCGCCTGCCAGGGTCCTTCCTCGAGGTAGAGGTAGTCGGGGTCGAACTCGCCGACTCGCGCCAGCCCGCTCTCGTCCAGGATCGTCACCGTACCGCGCACCGCCTCCACCAGCTTCTCCTCGCGAAGCCGCCGCAGCGTACGGTTGACGTGGACGCTGGTGAGCCCGCAGGCCTCGCCGAGATCCTGCTGGATCAGCGCCAGCTCGAACGTGCCGTTGTCACCGCGACCGGTCGCCTTCAGCCGGTGATAGGTCTCCAGCAGGAAGTGCGCGATACGGCCCGCGGCGTCGAGGCGGCCGATGCGGAAGATCCACTCGCGGTGGAGCGCGGCGTCGAGCAGGGTCGAGCGCCACAGGATGCGGGCGAGCTGGGGATGGTCGGCGACGATCGAATCGATCGCGGCGTGCGGTATCACCGCGATGCGCGCCTCGGTCAGCGTGCCGACGTCGTGATCGAGCCGGTGCAGCGGATAGCCGTGGAGGTCGACGAAATCGCCGGGCACCTGCAGCGCGACGAGCTGGCGGAAGCCGTCGCGCGCGTCCATGTAGCGGCACATCGCGCCCTCGAGCAGCAGCGTGCTGTTGCGCAGTCGGTCGCCGCGTCGCGTGACGATCGTGCGCGCGGGCAAGATATCGATGCGATCGACCGCGCGCTCGAGGATGTCCTTGTCCGCCTCGCTCATCGTGTCGCGGCCGCGCCCGCGCAGGAAGTCCCGTGTTACCCGCATTGCCATCCCCCGCTCCACAAGGGAACAGCCCTACGCCGCGAAACGTTCCCGGAACAAGCCCTTGAGCTCGCGCTTCAGGATCTTGCCGTTGGCGTTGCGCGGCAGCGGGTCGGCGGTGAAGCGGATCACCGCGGGTACCTTGAAGGGGGCGAGCCGCTCGCGCACCCAGCACTGCAGCTCGGTTTCCTCGGCTGCGGCGCCCGGGATGAACCGCACCACCGCGACCGGCTCCTCGCCAAGCACGCGATGCGGCGTGCCGATCACCGCGCATTCGCTCACCGCCGGATGCGCCTGGAGCACGTTCTCGACCTCAATCGAGTAGATGTTCTCGCCGCCGCGGATCACCACATCCTTGGCGCGATCGAGGATGTAGAGGAACCCCTCCACGTCGAGCCGGCCGACATCACCGGTGCGGACCCATCCCCCGACGAAGGTCTCGGCGGTCGCCTCGGGGCGGTTCCAATAGCCCGCCACCACCATCGGTCCGCGCGCGCGGACCTCGCCCACTGCGCCGGAGGGTAGTGGCGCGCCGTGCTCGTCGGTGATGATCACATCGGCGACCGCCACCGGCAGGCCGGCGCTCTCCGGCCGCGCGAGATAATCCTCCGCGGCCAGCGAGGTCACCGTCGCCATCGTCTCGGTCATGCCCCAGCCGTTCTGCGGCCACACGCCGAACTCGGCGCGGAGTCGCCTGGCCAGCTCGGGCGCCGCCGGCGCGCCACCGTACGCGATCGACTCGAGGCTCGAGAGATCGAAGCGATTGCGCTCGGGGTGGTCGAGCAACTGCCACGCGATCGTCGGCACGCCGCCGGTCACCGCGACCCGCTCGCGCTCGATCAGCTCCATCGCGCGCACCGCGTCCCAGCGGCGCATGAAGATCGAGGTCGAGCCGCTCGCCACCGCGCCCATCAGCGCCGCCGAGCAAGCGGTGACGTGGAACAGCGGGATCACCGTCAGCATGACGCGCGGCGTCGACGGCGATGGCGCCTCGCCGCGGCGCAGCGCGGTACGCGCCGCGGCATAAGCACTGCTCATGATGTTGGTCGTGAGATTGCGGTGCGTGCCGAGCGCTCCCTTGGGCCGCCCCGTGGTGCCGCTGGTGTAGAAGATCACCGCGGGGTCGTCAGGTGCGAGCGCGGCGGGGGGCAACCGTCGCTCGGGCAGCGATCCCCACTGCGCGGGGGCGCCGATCAGCGCTTCCAGCGCGACGGCCGGCAGCGCCAGCGTACCGGCGGCGCGAGTCACCAGCACGTCGCTGAGATGGCGCAGCAGCCCGTACAACGGGATCAGCCGCTCGTGGCGCTCGGCGTCGACGATCAGCATGCGGGCGCCCGAGTCGTCGAGCGCGTAGCGCAACTCCTCGCCACTCCACCAGGCATTGAGCGGGACCGCGATCGCGCCCAGCGCGGTGATGGCGAACAGCGCCACGTGATATTCGGGCAGGTTGCGCATCGCGATCGCCACCCGGTCACCCGCGCGCACGCCCCGCGCCGCCAGCTCGGTGGCGAGCGCCGCCACCGCCCGCGCGTGCGCGGCGTAGCTGACCCGCTCGTCCTCGTGGATCGTCATCAGCCGCTCGCCATGGCCGCGACTCGCCTCCAGCAGCGCACGAAGCGTCGGCGGCGCGTTCTTCCACGTGCGCGTCGGCACCCCGCGGACCGTCACCGTCTCCATCTCGAAGGCACTGCCCGGCGCGGTGAGCAGCGCGCGCACCTCATCGTGCGACCGCGCCGGCCAGCCGGCGCCCTGCCCCTCCCCTACCGTCATTGCCGCCTCCGTCGCTCGAACATCGGGTCCGCTGCGAAGCGAGACTAGAGTTGATTTGCGAGGCGCTCAAGGCGATACAGCGTTCAAAGGTTAGAAGGTAAGGTATGGCCAAGAAGGCAATGACACGCCGATGCGCCAGACGCTTGACGCAACGACACCGACGTATCCAACGCTGCGGTGCGACGCACCGCCGCGACCTATCGCGCCTTCACTGACCCATTCCGACCAGCGCCAACACCGCCGCCGCAGGAGCAACGCACGCATGACCGCCTCTTCCCCGATCCGCACCGAGCGCCACGGCGACGTGCTCGTCATCGTGTCCGACAACCCGCCGGTGAACGCGCTCGGCGCGGCGGTGCGGATCGGGTTGGAGGCAGCGATCAAGGAGGGCGCCGCGGACCAGTCGATCGCGGCGATGGTGATCCGCTGCGACGGCCGCACCTTCTTCGCGGGCGCGGACATCACCGAGTTCGGCAAACCGCCGGTCGAGCCGCTGCTGCCGGTGCTGGTCGACATGATCGAGGCGTGCGGCAAGCCGGTGGTCGCCGCGATCCATGGCACCGCGCTGGGCGGCGGCTGCGAGGTGGCGCTCGGCTGTCACTATCGCGTCGCGGTGCCCTCGGCCAAGATCGGCACGCCCGAGGTGAAGCTCGGCCTGTTGCCGGGCGCGGGCGGGACGCAGCGGCTGCCGCGACTCGCCGGGGTGCGGCTCGCGCTGGAGATGACCGCGAAGGGCGAGCCGATCTCGGCTCAGCGCGCGCAGGAGGCGGGATTGATCGACCGGATCGTCGGCGAGGACAGTCTCGCCGTCGACGCGCTCGCCTTCGCCAATGAGGTGAAGGCCAAGCGCCCGATCCCGCGCGCTGCCGAGAAGGCCGTCGCGGCCGATCCGGAGGCGGTCGCCGCATTCATGAAGGAAAACGCCCGTCGCTTCCGCGGCTTCGACGCGCCGGCCGCCAACGTCGAATGCGTCGTCAAGGCGACCGAACTGCCGTTCGCCGAGGGGCTCGCCTATGAGCGGCAGGCGTTCATGCGGCTGATGACCGGCACGCAGTCGGCGGCGCAGCGCCACATCTTCTTCGCCGAGCGCCAGGCGGCAAGGATCGACGACGTCCCCGCCGACACCGCGCTACGGCCGATCGCCCGGGTCGGCGTGATCGGCGCGGGGACGATGGGCGGCGGGATCGCGATGAACTTCCTCTCCGCGGGCATCCCCGTGACGATCGTCGAGATGGCGCAGGAGGCACTCGACCGCGGCACCGCCGTCATCCGCAAAAATTACGAGGCGACCGTGGCCAAGGGGCGGATGAAGCCGGCGCAGGTCGAGGCGGCGATGGCGGCGCTGACGCCGACGCTCGACTTCGACACGCTCGCCGACTGCGACCTCGTCATCGAGGCGGTGTACGAGAATATGGATGTCAAGAAGGAGATCTTCACGCGCCTCGACAGCATCGCCAAGCCGGGCGCGATCCTCGCCTCCAACACTTCCTATCTCGACATCGACGCGATCGCCGCCTGCACGAAGCGGCCGCAGGACGTCCTGGGGATGCACTTCTTCTCGCCCGCCAACGTGATGAAGCTGCTGGAGGTGGTGCGCGGCGCCGCGACAGCGCCGGACGTGCTCGCGACGGTGATGGCGCTGGCCAAGCGGATCCGGAAGGTGGCGGTGGTGGCGGGCGTCACCTACGGCTTCATCGGCAACCGTATGCTGATGCCGCGCCAGGTCGAGGCCAACAAGTTGCTGCTCGAGGGCGCCACGCCCGAGCAGATCGATCGCGTCCACACCGAGTTCGGCATGCCGATGGGGCCCTTCCAGATGGCCGATCTCGCGGGCGTCGACATCGGCTGGCACCGCGACCCGAGCCGGATCGAGAACGTCCGCGACGCGCTCGCCGCCGAGGGCCGCTGGGGCCAGAAACGCCAGGCGGGCTTCTACGATTACGACGAGAAGCGCACTCCAAGCCCCTCCCCACGCGTCGCCGAGATCATCCAGGAGTGGCGCGAGAGGACCGGCACGCCGCAGCATGCCGTGACCGACGCGGAGATCGTCGAGCGCACGCTCTACCCGATGGTCAACGAGGGCGCACTGATCCTGGAGGAGGGCAAGGCGCAGCGCGCGTCGGACGTCGATGTCGTCTGGATCTACGGCTACGGCTGGCCGGTGTACCGCGGCGGCCCGATGTTCTGGGCGGAGACCGAGGGTTATGACAAGGTCGTCGCCGGGCTGGAGAAGCACGGCTTCACGGTGGCGAAGAGCCTGCGCGAGGGCACGATCAAGTGAGCGGGGCGGCCGCCGGGCGATGGCGAGGCCAAAGGCGGCGCCGGCGAGAGGCCGCCAGCGATGGCCCGTGCCCCCTCCCCTCCCCGCTGCCGTCATCCTGAACTCGTTTCAGGATCCACGGTCCCGCAAGCTCCGCCGCACCTGAGTACGCCGCACCGTGGATCCCGAAACAAGTTCGGGATGACGCCGGTGGGCGGAAGAGGCGGAGTAAGCGCCTCTAACTGCACCACCGCCGCCCCCGCCGCCCACCTCACCTCTCCCGCGAGGACCCAGCGATGACCGACCTCGACACCTTCCGCAGCGAGACCCGCGCGTGGCTCGCCGCGAACTGCCCGCCCGAGATGCGCGAGCCGGTGCGCGCCGACACCGACATCTGCTGGGGCGGCCGCCGCTACGACCCTGCCGCCAACCCGCCGCAGGCGCGCTGGCTCACTGCGATGACCGAGCGCGGCTGGACCGTGCCCGACTGGCCGACGGAATATGGCGGCGGCGGGCTCTCGCCGGCGGAGACGAAGATCCTGCGCGAGGAGATGGCCGCGATCCGCGCACGCAACCCACTCAACTCGTTCGGCATCTCGATGCTCGGTCCGGCGCTGCTCAAATACGGCACCGAGGCACAGAAGCTGGAGCATCTGCCCCAGATCGCGCGCGGCGAGATCCGCTGGTGCCAAGGCTATTCCGAGCCCAATGCCGGCTCCGACCTGGCCGGGCTCGCCGCCAGCGCCGAGGACGCGGGTGACCATTATATCGTCAACGGCCAGAAGGTGTGGACCAGCTATGCCGACAAGGCCGACTGGATCTTCTGTCTGGTGCGCACCAGCAAGCAGTCGAAACAGGGCGGGATCAGCTTCGTGCTGTTCGACATGGACTCGCCCGGGGTCTCGACCAAGCCGATCCTGCTGATCAGCGGTTACTCACCCTTTTGCGAGACCTTCATGGACAACGTGAAGGTGCCCAAGGCGAACCGGGTCCATGACGAGAACAAGGGCTGGGACGTCGCCAAATACCTGCTCGGACACGAGCGCGAGATGATCAGCGGCATGGGTCTGGCGAGCGGGGGGCGCAACCCCCTGGTGGAGGGCGCGATCGCGACGGTCGGGCTCGATCACGACGGCCGCCTCGCCGACCCGCTGCTGCGCGCGCAGATCGCCTTGTTTGAGGTCCGTGCCAAGGCCTTCGCGGCGATGTCCGAGCGCTTCATCGACGAACTCAAGGCAGGGCGCGCGCATCCCGCGCAGCCGAGCATGATGAAATATGTCGGCACCGAGCTGAACAAGGCGCGGCACGAGCTGATGATGGCCGCGGGCGGCTCGGACGCGCTGGAATGGGAGAGCGAGCGCTCGCGCGGCGGCGCCGGCGCGCGCGCCTGGCTGCGCACCAAGGCCAATTCGATCGAGGGCGGGACGAGCGAGATCCAGCTCAACATCGTCGCCAAGCGTATCCTCGAGCTGCCGGGAGCCTAGATCGAGACCGTGCTCCTGCGAACGCAGGAGTTCAGAATGATGACGCGGTGCGGCCGGGAGCCTGAGTTCCGGCGTCCGCCGCAACATGGGACCAGATGTGATGCCGCTCTACCTCAACGACGAACAGATGATGCTGCGCGACACCGCCAAGGAGTTCGTCGCCGAGCACGCGCCCGTTTCCCACCTCCGCAGCCTACGCGACTCAAACGATCCTCTCGGCTTCTCGCCCGATCTGTGGAAGCAGTTCGCCGAGTTGGGATTCACCGGCATCCTGATCGGCGAGGACCAGGGTGGGCTCGGGCTCGGCCATGTCGAGGCCGGCGTGGTGCTGGAGGAGATCGGGCGCAACCTGTCACCCTCCCCCTTTCTCACCACCGCGGTCGCGGCAGTGGAGGCGCTGCGCGGCAGCGCGCAGGCGGCGCGCTGGTACCCCGGTATCCTGGCGGGCGAGACGGTCGCCGCGCTCGCCATCGACGAGGGCGCGAAGCACCGCGACCGGGTCGCGCTGCGCGCCGAGCGCGCCGGCAACGGCTTCCGACTGTCCGGCGCCAAGCAGTTTGTCACGCACGGCCATGTCGCCGACGTGCTGATCGTCGCCGCGCGCACCGCTGGCGGCGACGACGACGCGGGCGGCATCACCTTATTCGCGGTGCCGCGCGACGCCGCCGGGCTGACCGCCACGCCCGAGCGGCTCGCCGACTCGAGCGTCGCCGCAAGGCTGACGCTAGAGGACGTCACCGTCGACGCCGACGCGGTGCTGGGTGAGGTCGACGCGGGTCGCGCGGTGCTCGACCGTGCGCTGCGCGCCGGGCGTACCGGCGCGGCGGCCGAGCTGGTCGGCGTCGGCGCCGGCGCGATGGACATGACGATCGGCTATCTCAAACAGCGCAAACAGTTCGGCGTGCCGATCGGCAGCTTCCAGGCGCTGCAGCATCGCGCCGCGCATCTCTACAGCGAGATGGAGGTGGCGCGCGCTGCGGTGCTCAAGGCGCAGCAGCTGCTCGACACGGGGAGCGACGCGGCCGACGAGGCGGTCTCGGTCGCCAAGGCGATGACCGGGCTGGCGACGACCCTGTCGGTGCAGGAGAGCGTGCAGATGCATGGCGGCATCGGCATGACCGACGAATATGACGTCGGCTTCTACATGAAGCGCGCGCGCGTGCTCGCCGAGTTGTTCGGCGACACGCACTACCACTCCGACCGGCTTGCACGCGCGGCGGGCTATTGAGGCGCACGATGGCAGAGACGACGCTCGCCGCGCTCGTCGCCGACCTCGTCGACCTGCTCGACGTGGTCGCGGTCGACGTCGACCTGTTCCGCGGGCGCCGCTCCACTGACGGTGTCGGGCGAGTCTTCGGTGGCCAGGTGGTGGCACAGGCGCTCCAGGCGGCGCAGCGCACCGTCGATGGCCGCGCCGCGCACTCGCTCCACGCCTATTTCATGCGGCCGGGGTCGGAGGCCGCGCCGATCGACTATCGCGTCGCGCGCGACTTCGACGGCGCCAGCTTCGCCACCCGGCGGGTGGTGGCGTGGCAGGACGAGCGGCCGATCCTGACGCTCACCGCTTCATTCCAGCGCGACGAGGCCGGCTTCCACCACCAGTCGGCGATGCCCGACGTGCCCGCGCCCGAGACGCTGCGGAGCGAGCGTGAGTGGCGGATCGAGCAGCGCGAGACGATCCCGGAGCGCTGGCGCGAGTCGCTGCTGCGCGAGCGCCCGATCGAGTTCCGCCCGGTCGCGCCGCGGCGCTGGACCGATCCCGCGCCGCGCGAGCCGGTGCAGCACAGCTGGTTCCGCGCCGTGGCGCCGCTCGGCGACGACGCGGCGGTGCACCGCGCGGTCCTCGCCTATGCCAGTGACACCGCGCTGCTCAGCACGGCGATGCTGCCGCACGGCGTGAGCTGGACCACGCCGGGCATGCAGACCGCCAGCCTCGACCATGCGCTGTGGCTGCACGCGCCGGTGCGGGCCGACGAGTGGCTGTTGTACGCGGCGGACAGCCCCTGGTCGGGCGCCGGCCGCGGCTTCAACCGCGGCGCGATCTACGCGCAAGACGGGCGATTGGTCGCGAGCGTGGCGCAGGAGGGGCTGATCCGGCGGCGATAGCGGATCGGGTCGGAGGCGGTCGATGAGAGTTCGATCGACCACGTCCGCAGCCCCAGCGGGCTCCTGCGCAAGCAGGAGCCAAGAGCCACGAACGCCGTTTCCATGGGCCTCGGTGCCGGCTTCGCCGAAGCACGCTTCGACGTCGAGGGATCAGACTTCAGCGACGCCCCGCGCGCTACGCCGCAATCATCTGCCGCGCGCGCAGTGTCGCCGCCTGTGTGTCGCCGGCCAGTTTCTTCACCTCGGCCGCGACCACCGCGAAACCGCGTCCGGCGTCGCCCGCGCGCGCCGCCTCGATCGAGGCGTTGAGCGCGAGCAGGTTGGTCTGCGCCGCGATGCCCGCGATGGCGTCGACCACGCCGGCGAGCTGCTCGACCAACGTCTCCATCTTGCCACGGTCAATTTCGGCCTCGCCGCGATAACGCTGGCTCTCGCGCAGCCGCAGCTCGACCTCGTCGGCGAGATTAACCTCAGCGGTCACGTCGCTGGCGAACTTCACGATCCGCTCGACCACGCCATTCTCGCCCGTGATCGGCGTATAGACCGCGCGCAGCCACACGGCGCTGCCATCGCGCGCGACGCGTTCGAACAATCCGCTCTGGTGCTTGCCCTCGGCCAGTGCACGCCACAGCGCGGCATAATCGGCCGAGGCGGCAAAGGCGGCAGGACATAAGGTGCGGTGGTGCCGCCCCTCCACCTCGCGCGCGGTATAGCCCATCGCCTTGAGGAAGCGCTCGTTCACCCAGGTAATCGTGCCATCGGGCGTGAACTCGATCACCAGCTGCGATCGCTTGATCGCGTCCCACAACGGTCCCTCGCGCACGTGTACTTCCTCAACCACCTGAGGAGATTAACGTTAAGTCTGCAGGGTTAACGAGATGATACCGGCGCGCGCTCACACCGGTTCGTGGATCGGGCAGCCGTTCGCTCGCGCGCGGAAGTCGGCCGAATGCCGATAGGTGTCGCGGCGCGCGCGGTTGATGTTGCCGAGCGGCTGATGCGCGGCCAGCCCGGTCCACACGCTGAAGCGCATCTGCTCGTTGACCTGCTCCACGCGTGCCGGGTCCCAGCTGTCCTGCGCTCGCGTGCGGATCACGCCGACGCGGTGGAACGGCGCCTCCTCCTCGTCCCACTCGACCGTGGGATCCTCGATCGGCTGGTGCGCCTCGTCCCGCGCGAGCTGGACGCGGAACTCCCACTCGCCCTCGGTGTCACGCAGGTCCTCCTGCACGGTGCGGCGGATCGCATCGCGCTCGCCGTCGGTGTCGATGATATCGCCCTTGCGCGCGCGCAGCCCCGGCGCGATCGGCCGCAGGCTGAACTTGGCGACATGGTCACCGTAGCGGAACGGCGTCACGCTGTAATAGGTCTCGCCGACGGGATCCACGTTGGGCGCGCCGCCGAGCGAATTGATCGCCGGGCTCTCGATACCGACGGCGCCAATGGCGCTGCGGACCCCGCGCAGCACCGCGGACAGCGCCTTCTTCCCGCCCTCGATCGCGTCGGTCGTCGGAGCGAGCAGCTTCAGACTACCGAGGAACTTGTCCGCGTCCTTGGCCTGAAAAACCTTGCCGTTGACCATCACGAAGTCCTGCGTGCGCCCCTCCGCGCCGGGCAGCCGCGCGCCGTCCACGTCGAACACCTTGATCGCCAGTCCGCGCGGCAGGGAGATGGCGTCGTCGAGGATATCGCCGGGGTTGGTCGAGAGGCGCATCATCACGCGATGCTCCCCCGGCGTCGCGAACAGCCCCTGCGCCAGCTCGGGCGGCAGGTCGGCGTTGATCGTCAGCGTTCCCTCGAGGACGCCGTGCGCCTTGGCGTGGACGGCGCGAACGGCATGGCCGTAATCCTCGTTGGTCGTCTCCAGGATCCGGTCGAACGTCGCATTGAGCTGCGCGATCGTCTCCGCCTCGTCGGGCTTCACCTGCTCGAGCTCGGGGCGGTAGCGGATCGGGGCAGCGTACATCGTCGGCTCTCCTGGACGGGCACACCTACCAACCCAGGTTAGCCTCGCGCGTTCCCCCGGCGGGCTGCGTCACTGTGCCGTGCGGCCCGTCCAGCGGTTCATCCAGCCGATCACCTCGCGATACCATTGGCGCGAGTCCTTGGGCTTGAGCACCCAGTGGTTCTCGGCCGGGAACACGAGCAGCCGTGACGGGATCTCACGCCGCTGCAGCGCGGTGAACGCCGCCAGCCCCTGCGTATAGGGAATACGGAAGTCCTTCTCGCCGGTGATCACCAGCTGCGGCGTCTTCCAGCGATCGACATAATTCACCGGGTTCCACCTCTCGAACGCCTGCGGGTCCTCGAAATAGGCTTTGCCGCCATGTTCCCACTCGTCGAACCACAGTTCCTCGGTCTCGTACGCCATGGCGCGCGCGTCGAAGACGCCGTCGTGCTGGACGATGCACTTGAAGCGATCGGGCCAGCGCCCCTCGATCCAGTTCATCATATAGCCGCCGTAGCTCGCGCCGAGCGCGCAGGCGTTGCCGCCGTCCATCCAGTCGAATCGCGCGGTCGCGGCGGCGAGCCCCTTCTGCAGGTCCTCGAGCGGCCAGCCGCCCCAATTGTTGCGGATCGCGTCGGTGAAGGCCTGGCCGTAACCGGTCGAGCCGTGGAAATCGACCGCCACCAGCGCGTAACCCGCCCCGGCGAACACCGCCGGGTTCCAACGATACGACCAGCTGTTGTTGCTCGATCCCTGCGGCCCGCCGTGGACCATATAGGCGATCGGCAGCTTGCCGGTGCTGCCCGCCGGCCGCACCGCAAAACCCCAGACGGTGTCGTCGTTGGCGCCCTTGAAGCTGAACCGCTCGACCGCCGGCATGTCGATGCCCGCGAGCTTGGCGGCGTTGACGCTGGTGAGCCGCTGCGGCGCGCGGCCGGACGTGATGCGGTAGAAGTCGTCGGGTGCGGTGAGGCTATCCATCGCCACCACCGTACCGTGGGCGCCGACCGCCACGGCGGCGACGTTGCCTTGCTCGGTCAGCCGCGTGACCTGCCCGCTGCGCGCGTCGACGCGCCATAAAGGGTTCTCCTGCGTGTCCTCGGCAGTGACGTAGAGCGAGCGCGAGTCGGGCGCCCAGCGCAGCGATCCGATCGAGCGGTCCCAGCGCTCGGTCAGCGAGGTCGAGCGGCCGGTGGCGAGATCGCGCAGCGTCAGCACGTAGCGGTCGGCCTCGTAGCCGGGCCGCCGCATCGCGAGATAGGCGAGCGTGCGACCGTCGGGGGAGACGCTCGGCTGCGTGTCGGTGGCGCGATTGGCGGCGGTGAGGTTGGTCGGCGCCGCGCTGGCGTCGGCGGGCACCTGGAAGACGTCGAGATTGGTCGACAGCGGCTCGATCCGCCCCGCCTCACGCAGCGCGAAATAGAGCGTGCGACCGTCCGGGCTCCAGCTCACTTCCTCGCCGCCGCCAAACGGCTTGGACGGCGTGTCGCCGACCAGCCCGCCCATGACCGAGCGCCCGTTGCCCCGCGCGCCCTGCGCGGTGAGCGGCAGCACGAACAGCTGAGAGCGGGTCCCATCAGCCCAGGTGTCCCAGTGGCGCACGAAGAGCCGGTCATAGGTGCGGCCGGCGCCGGCATCGGCGCGCTTCTTCACCATCGGCAGCTCGAGCGTGGCCGCGCCGGGGTTGCGGTCGGCCCAGACCACGAGCTTGTCGCCAGTGGGGGCCACCTTGAAGCCGCCGAAGCCGCCCTTGAAGTCGGTGAGCCGGCGCGGGGTGCCGCCGGCCACGGGCACCGACCAGATCGCGTCGTCGGCGCTGAAATAGACGGTGGTGCCGACGACCTGCGGGTCGTTCTCGTCTAGCTTGGGGTCGGCAGCGAGCTTCTCGGGGGCGGCGCCGGCGCGGGTCAGATCGAGCCGCCACAGGTCATAGCGGCCGCGGTCGGCGTCGAGGTCGGTCTCACGCTGCGCCCAAACCAGCCAGTGGCCGTCGTCGGACATGGCGGGCGCGCCGACGCGGCTGAGCATCGTGACGTCGTCAATGGTGAGCTGGCGCGCGGCGGCGGGAGTGGCGAGCGCGGCGGCGGAGAGCGCGAGCAGACTCGCGACGGAGGTGCGGTTCATCGCGCCACGATACAGCAGAAGGTGACGGCTGAGACAATCGGGGCGGTGACGAGCGGTGGAGTGGGACACCTTCGACGCTTCGCCACTTGAACCCCGCGAACGTCGAGGTGGGTGACGTCGCGCGCAGCCAGTTCGTCCATCGCAACTGGATCCCGCCTTACGCCGGGGCGGCAGCTCAGGTGGGGAGCGGCTCATCCCCGACCAGAGCGCCGTGCTCCTGCGCACGCAGGAGCCCAAATGAGTAGGGAGGCGCCCGGGGCTCCGGATTCTTCACGACCGCCGCTATGCCTCCGCCGTTGCCCCTTCGAGCGCCGCGCGGATCGCCGCGAGCGCCTCGGTCGCCTGCGAGCCATCCGGTCCGCCGCCCTGCGCCATGTCGGGCCGACCGCCGCCGCCCTGCCCACCCAGCGCCGCGACCGCGCGGCGCAGCAGCTCGACCGCGTTGAAGCGTCCCACCAGATCCTCGGTCACCCCGACCGCGATCGAGGCACGCCCGTCGTTAACCGCGATCACCGCCGCCACGCCCGAGCCGACGCGCTGCTTCGCCTCATCGACCGCGCCCCGCAGCCCCTTGGCGTCGAAGCCGTCGAGCACCTGGCCGACGAAGGCGATGTCGCCGATCTGCTCCGGCCCCGCCGGCGCGCCGCCGGCACCGCCGCCGAGCGCGAGCGCCTTCTTCACCTCGGCCAGTTCGCGCTCGAGCCGCCGCCGCTCGTCGAGCAGCGCCGTGACTCGCGCGGGCACCTCGTCGGGCGTGGTGCGCAGCGACGCCGCCACCGCGCGCAGCGTCTCGTCGCGCGCGCTCAGGTACGCGCGTGCCGCTTCACCGGTCAGCGCCTCGACGCGGCGCACGCCGCTCGACACCGCGCTCTCGCCCACGATCTTGAACAGGCCGATGTCCCCGAGCGCGCCGACGTGCGTGCCGCCGCACAGTTCGATCGAGTAGGTCGCGCCGTCGGCCTCGCGGCCCATCGACACGACGCGGACCTCGTCGCCGTATTTCTCGCCGAACAGCGCCATCGCGCCCATCGCGATCGCGTCGTCCGGGGTCATCAGCCGCGTCTCGACCGCGCCGTTGCCGCGGATCTGCGCGTTGACCGCAGCCTCCGCCTCGGCGAGCTCGGCGGGCGACATCGCGCTGGGGTGCGAGACGTCGAAGCGCAGCCGCTCGGGCGCGACCAGCGAGCCCTTCTGCGCCACGTGGCCGCCGAGCCGCTGGCGCAGCGCCTCGTGCAGCAGATGCGTGGCGGAGTGATTGGCGCGGATCGCCCCGCGCCGCGCGTGGTCGACCGTCAGCCGCACCGTGTCGCCGACCGCGAGTTCGCCCGTGTCAAGCGTGGCGTGATGGACCCAGAGCTTGCCAAGCTGCTTCGACGTGTCGGTGACTCGCGCGGCGGCTCCCGCGTCGGTGGCGAGCGTGCCCGCGTCGCCGACCTGTCCGCCGCTCTCGCCGTAGAAGGGCGTCTGGTTGACGATCACGTCGACCAGGTCGCCCGCGGCGGCGCGCTCGACCCGCACGCCGTCCTTGACCAGCGCGAGCACCACGCCCTCGCCGCTCTCGCTGGCGTAGCCGGTGAACTCGGTCGCGCCGAACTGGTCGGCGAGGTCGAACCACAGTTCGTCCGAGGCCTTGGCGCCGGACCCCTTCCACGCCGCGCGCGCGGCGCGCTTCTGCTCGGCCATCGCCGCGTCGAAGCCGGCGCGGTCGACGCGAAACCCCTGCGCGCGCAGCGCGTCCTCGGTGAGGTCGTAGGGAAAGCCGAACGTGTCGTAGAGCTTGAACGCGGTCTCGCCCGCCAGCGTATCGCCCGGCCGCATCCCGCCGGTGGCGTCGTCGAGCAGGCGAAGGCCCTTCTCCAGCGTCTGGCGGAAGCGAGTCTCCTCCTGCTGCAGCGTCGCCTCGATCAGCGGCTGGGCGCGCACCAGCTCCGGGTAAGCCGCCCCCATCTCGGCGACGAGCGCGGGCACCAGCCGGTGCATCAGCGGCTCCTTGGCGCCGAGCAGGTGGGCGTGGCGCATCGCGCGGCGCATGATCCGGCGGAGCACATAGCCGCGGCCCTCGTTGGCGGGCAGCACGCCGTCGGCGACGAGGAAGCCCGAACAGCGCAGGTGATCGGCGATGACGCGGTGGCTCGCCTGATTGTCGCCGGTGGTGGCGGTGTGGGTCAGCGCGCCCGAGGCGGCGATCAGCGCCTTGAACGTGTCGGTGTCGTAATTGTCATGGACGCCCTGCATCACCGCGGCGACGCGCTCCAGCCCCATGCCGGTGTCGATCGACGGGCGCGGCAGGTCGCCGACGATCGCGTCGGCCTCCTGCACGAACTGCATGAAAACGAGATTCCAGATCTCGACGAAGCGGTCACCGTCCTCGTCGGGCGATCCCGGCGGGCCGCCGGGGATATGATCGCCATGGTCGTAGAAGATCTCGGAGCACGGCCCGCACGGCCCGTCCGATCCCATCGCCCAGAAATTGTCCTTGGTGGGGATGCGGATGATGCGGTGATCGGGCAGGCCGGCGATCTTCTTCCACAGGTCGAACGCCTGATCGTCGGTATGGAAGACGGTGGCGGTCAGTTTGTCGGCCGGCAGCCCCCATTCCTTGGTCAGCAGCGTCCACGCATGCGTGATCGCCTGCTCCTTGAAATAGTCGCCGAAGGAGAAATTGCCGAGCATCTCGAAGAAGGTGTGATGCCGCGCGGTATAGCCGACATTGTCGAGATCATTGTGCTTGCCGCCGGCGCGGACGCATTTCTGCGCGCTGGTGGCGGTGGTGTACGGCCGCGTCTCCAGCCCGGTGAAGACGTTCTTGAACGGCACCATGCCCGCGTTGACGAACATCAGCGTCGGGTCGTTCTGCGGCACCAGCGGCGCCGAAGGGACGATGCGATGCCCGCTGCCGCCGAAATAGTCGAGGAACGAGCGACGGAGGTCGTTGGTCGAGGTGGTGCTGGTCGAGCTCATGGCGGGGTGACTTAATCGCCCCGAGCGGCGCTGCCTAGCCTCGGGCGTTGCAAAGCGGCAACGGTGCCGACCGATCCCGCCCTGGGACAGATCGAGCCTCTTTGTGCATGTAAGGTTAATGAGTAGAGCCGCTGGACAGGAGCAGGGGGATATCACGACATGAACGTACGGAAGTGGCTTCTCGCCGCCGCGGGCGGTGCTGCGCTCGCACCGCTGAGTGCGACGGCGGCGACGATCGTCCAATATGACACCGAGTCGATCATGCTCGGCATCCCGGGCTTCGACTCCGCTCTGGGCACCCTGAACAAGGTGACGCTCGACGTCAGCGTCCTCAAATATCGTGTCTGGATCCTCACCGCCCCGTCCGGTTCACTCACCGGCAGCACCGCGGCGGTCGACTGGACCGTCAACAGCAGCTGGGGTCTCGGCAGCAGCAACTTCGGCACGCCCGGCCTCAGCGTCGCGATCACCGGTGCGGGTAGCAGCGACGTGACCTTCCGCTCAGGGCCCTCCTCGGACTTCGGCTTTTTCCAGGTCAGTGCCAGCGGCGCGGGCTCCACCACCTTCGATCCGGCATCGTTCGTGAACGACCGCCGCGTCTATTTTAACGGCTTCGACAACGGCTTCTACGGCGATCCGGCGGGTACGGCCTTCACCAACCTCCCCGTCAACGTTCGGCCGATCCCCGCCTCCGGCGCCTGCCGGCTCGGGAGTGACGGGCCGCTGCCGCCGTTCAACGACGACGATATGTGCGGCACGGTGCGCTACACGCTCACCTACGACTACACGCCCGTCGGCGCCGCAGTGCCCGAGCCGGCGACCTGGGCGATGATGGTGCTCGGCTTCGGCCTCGCCGGCGCCGCGATCCGGCGCCGCCGCGCGACCGGCGTGCCCGCCACTGCCTGACGCTTCAGACGGGCCGCTCGATCGACTCGGGCGGCTCGCTGAACCAGCGCGGGCCGTCCGCGGTGACGTGGAAGCAATCCTCCAGCCGCACGCCGAACTTGCCGGGCAGGTACAGGCCGGGTTCGTCCGAGAAGCACATGCCCGGCGCGAGCCGGGTCATCTCGCCGTGGACGAGGTTGACCGGCTCGTGCCCGTCCATGCCGATGCCGTGTCCGGTGCGATGCGAGAGGCCCGGCAGGCGGTAGCCCGGGCCGTAGCCGAGCGGCTCGTAATAGCCGCGCACCGCATCGTCGACCGCACCCGCCGCGCTCCCCACCCGTGCGGTGCGAAACGCGAGCGCCTGCGCCGCCTTCACCTCCTCCCACACCCGCCGCTGCTCGGACGAGGCGCTGCCGTGGACCCAGGTGCGCGACACGTCGGACTGATAACCCTGGACGGTGCAGCCGCAGTCCATCAGCACCACCTGCCCATCGGCCACCCGGATCACCTCGCGGCTGCCGTGCGGCAACGCCGCGGCGGGGCCGATCAGTGCCAGAGCGAACTCTGGTTCGCCGCCGAGCTTCTCGGTCGCGGCGGTCATCAGCGCGCCGATCTGCTGACCGGTCATGCCCTTCTCGACCCGCGGATAGGTCCAGCGATAGGCCGCGAGCGTCACCTCGGTAGCGCGCTGCATCAGCGCGATCTCGGCGGCGGTCTTGATCATGCGGCAGCCGCGCACGACCGGGTTGGCGCTGACCAGCCGCGCCCCCGGCAGCGCGCGCGCCAGGCCGGCGTAGACGAAATAGCGCACGCTCTCCTCGACGCCGACCGGGCGCGCCGCCAGCCCGCGGTCGCGCAGGAAGCCCGCGACCGTCGTGAGCGGGTCCTGGTCTTCCTGCCACACGCGCACCTCGGCCGGCACCGCCAGTGTCTGGCGGACCGACGGTTCCTCGAAGAAGGGCGTGACGATGCACGGCTCGCCCTCGACCGGCAGGATCGCGGCGGTGAGCCGCTCGCTGCGCCCCCACCGCACGCCGGTAAAATAGATCAGGCTCGATCCCGGCTCGATCAGCACCGCACCGATCCCGTGCGCGCGCATCAGCGCCTGCGCTCGTTCCAGCCGCGACGCGCGCTCGGCGGCATCGATCGGGCGCGCGTCGGTGGTGAGGTCACCCAGCGCGGCGAGATCGGGCGCGGCGGCACGCACCACCGCGGCCGCAGCGTCGGTCGGCACGGCCCCGGTACCGGCGAGCAGCGCGGCACCGCCCGTCAGCACGTCACGGCGGGCGGGGCGATAAGGGCTTCGCGTCGTCATGTGCCGGCACTAGGGCGCTTGACCGAGTGCTCGCAATCCCCTTCCCTCGCGCGCGCATCAACCGGAGCGACGAATGGCCAGACGGCTGACCCTCTACATCCTCGTCGGGCTCGCGCTCGGCCTCGTGCTGGGCCTCGTGCTCAACGTGTGGCTCGACGACGGCACGCCCGCGGGAGCGACACGGGCCACCGAGGTCGCCGGTTATTTCTCGATCGTCACCACGCTCTTCCTGCGGCTGATCAAGATGATCATCGCGCCTTTGGTGTTCGCCACGCTGGTGTCGGGCATCGCGCAGATGGGCGACACGCGCGCGCTCGGCCGGATCGGCGCGCGCAGCCTCGCCTGGTTCCTCTCGGCCAGCCTGCTTTCGCTGACGCTCGGGCTGATCATGGTCAACCTGCTCCGGCCCGGCGTCGGCGTCGGGCTCGCGCTGCCGGCCGCGGGCGGCACCAGCGGGCTTGAGACCGCGGCGTTCAACCTCAAGGACTTCTTCACCCATATCGTGCCGTCCTCGATGGTCGACGCGATGGCGAAGAACGAGATCCTCCAGATCGTCGTGATGTCGGTCTTCGTCGGCGTCGCGATCACCGCGGTGGGCGAGAAGGCGGCGCCCTTGGTGCGCGCGATCGACGCGCTGGTCCATGTCATGCTGCAGGTGACCGACTATGTCATGCGCGTCGCGCCGCTGGCGGTGTTCGCCGCGGTCGCCGGCACGCTGACCGAGCGCGGGCCCGACGTGATCGGCCAGCTCGCCTACTTCATGGGCAGCTTCTATCTTACCCTGCTGGTGCTGTGGGCGGCGCTGCTGGGTCTCGGTTTCCTGTTCCTGGGCTCGCGCATCGGGGCGCTGATCCGCCACGTGCGAGAGCCGCTGCTGGTGGCTTTCTCCACCGCCTCGTCGGAGGCGGCCTATCCGCGCATGCTCGAGGCACTCGACCGCTTCGGTGTGCCGCCGCGGATCGCCAGCTTCGTGCTGCCGCTGGGCTATTCGTTCAACCTCGACGGGTCGATGATCTACATGACCTTCGCGTCGCTGTTCATCGCCCAGGCCTATGGCATCGACATGTCGCTGGGGCAGATGGTGACGATGCTGCTGGTGCTGATGGTGACCAGCAAGGGCATCGCGGGAGTGCCGCGTGCGAGCCTGGTGGTGATAGCGGCGACGCTGCCGATGTTCCACCTGCCCGAGGCGGGGCTGCTGCTGATCCTCGCGATCGATCACTTCCTCGACATGGGTCGCACCGCCACCAACGTGATCGGCAATGCGGTGGCGAGCGCGGTGATCGCCAAGTGGGAGGGCGGCTTCGACCCACCCGAGCCGGTCGCGGTCGAGCCGGCGCGCGCGCCCGCGGGCGACGGCCCGGCGCGCCCGGTCGAGCGCTTCGGCGACGTGTGAGGGGCGTCAGTAGCTCGGCCGCGGCGGCCCCGACGGGTCTGGCATATCGTCCGGTCCCATCACAAAGCGCACGCGATCGACGCAGCCGCTGCGGCCGTGGTCGGAGGGAGGCAGCGTGGCGGATCGCATCACGATAATGGCCTGACTGCCGAAGTCGGCGGTCGGCTCGGACGCGACCACGCTGAGATGTCCGATCTCGCCCCATGGTGCGACATCGAAGCGGATCACCGCCCAGCCCTCGATCATACGGCGACGGTAGGGCTCGGGAAAGGTGAGCCGCGGCGGCGTCAGGAATGCCGGCCGGTGGGGACAATCAGGGCCATCCTTCGCGGCGCGCGCCGCCTCGGAAAGCTCGGGTGCGACGAGCTTGGCGGGGCGGAGCCAGTACGGATATTGGCAGCCGGTGCGCGCACCCCCGGTGAAGCGGCTGGCGCGAGTCGCGCTCATCGCGGCGGCGTCGAGGGCGGGGTTGCCGGTGCCGTGGATCACGTGCGTGCCACGCGGCCGCCCACGCGCGTCGGTGTCGTACCGGACCATCGTCCAGTCGCGCGCACCCGGAGTGGCGCTGATGTTACGGAAGTCTGGCAGCGCGCGGAGAAGCGCCTCGGGTCGCGGCAGATCGAGACACGTGCCCGCTAGTCGCACGCGATCCCACCCTTCCTGCGGCATCGTGCCATTGTCGGGCGCGAGCGTGTAGGCGATGAGGTCGGCGATCGCCGCCTCGGCGAGCGGAGCGATCCTCGGCGTGTAGGTGATCGCGCAGTTCGTCCGCGATGCGCCCGCGGCGAAGCGGGAGGCGGCCAGCGCGGGTGCGAGGTCCGCGCTCGGCGCAACCTCCTTCGCTTCGGGTCGGATCGAGGTCGGGCGGCCGGTCGGGTCGAGTGCGAACACCAGCGTCGCAGAGGCGCGGGTCTGCCCCGCGCCCCACAACAGCTCGACGGAAGGTTGGCGCAAACCGGTGACCGTGACCGGGAGACCGTCGCAGCGGACCTCGCCGGCGCTCCAGCTCAGCAGCTGCCGTGGCATCTCGTGATGTGGGTAATAAGGCGGAGGTGGAACCTGCGTGTAAGCGGCGAGCAGCGCGACGAGCATCATTCCAGGTGAGCTCCCAGCATCGTAGCGCGGGACCTTCCTCTGCCGTCGCACGACTGGCAACGTGAATTTGCTCCCATGCGGTTATCCCACTGCAGCCCGCCGCCGATAGCTCAGCGCCTCGGCGACATGCGCCCGGCGGACCGGCTCGGAGCCGGCCAGATCGGCGATCGTGCGGCTCGTCCGCAGCACGCGGGTGTAGCCGCGTGCCGACAGCCGCAGCGTCGTCGCGGCCTCGACCAGCAGCGCCCGTCCAGCGTCGTCGGGTGTGGCGAAGCGATCGAGCAGGTCGCCGTCGAGCTCGGCGTTGGTGCGCAGCCCGGTGCCCGCGAGCCGCGCGCGCTGCACCTCGCGCGCGGCGGCGACCCGCGGGCCGACCTCGGCCGAGCCCTCCTCCGCGGGCGGCAGCGCCAGCTCCAGCGCGGTCAGCGCGGCGACTTCGACGTGCAGGTCGATCCGGTCGAGCAGCGGCCCGGAGACCCGCGCCTGATAGTCGACGGCGCAGCGCGGCGCGCGCCCGCACGACAGCGCGGGATCGCCGAGATGGCCGCAGCGGCACGGGTTCATCGCCGCCACCAGCTGCACCCGCGCGGGATAGGTCACGTGCGCGTTGGCGCGAGCGATGCTGACGGTGCCGCTCTCGAGCGGCTGGCGCAGCGAGTCGAGCACTGCGCGCTGGAACTCGGGCAGCTCGTCGAGGAACAGCACGCCGTTGTGCGCGAGGCTCACCTCGCCCGGTCGAACACGCAGGCCACCGCCGGTCAGCGCCGCGATGCTCGCCGAATGATGCGGGGCGCGGAATGGACGCACGCGAGTCAGCGCGCCGCCCGCGAGCGTGCCCGCGACCGACTGGACCATCGACACTTCCAGCGCCTCGACCGAGTCGAGCGGCGGCAGGATGCCGGGCAGGCAGGCCGCCATCAGCGACTTGCCTGCTCCCGGTGGGCCGACGAACAGCAGGTTGTGTGCGCCCGCCGCGGCGACCTCGAGCGCGCGCTTGGCGCTCTCCTGCCCGCGCACCTGGCGCAGGTCGGGGCCGTCGCGCCGCTCGATCACGTCGCCGGGGCGCGGCGCCGCGAGCAGTTGGCGGCCCTTGAGATGGTTGAGCAGTGCGATGAGGTCGGGCGCGGCGATCACCTCGAGCTGGCCCGCCCAGGCGGCCTCGCTGCCCTGGGCCGCGGGGCAGATCAGGCCCTTGCCCGCGGCGCCGGCGTGCAGCGCGGCGAGCAGCACGCCCGGCGAAGGGGCCAGCCGCCCGTCGAGCCCGAGCTCGCCCACCACGACGTAGCGTTCCAGCGCCGCGGCATCGACCAGCCCCATCGCGGCGAGCAGCGCCAGCGCGACCGGCAGGTCGAAGTGCGAGCCCTCCTTGGGCAGGTCGGCCGGCGAGAGATTGACCGCAATGCGCTTGGGCGGGAGCGACAGGCCCATCGCGGCGATCGCGCCGCGCACGCGCTCGCGGCTCTCGCCCACCGCTTTGTCGGCGAGACCGACGAGGTTGAAGGCGGGGAGCCCTGGGATGAGCTGCACCTGCACCTCGACGGCGCGCGCCTCGAGCCCCAGATACGCCAGCGTGGAGACGATCGCGACCATGAAGCCGACGCAGACCGCGCCCGGCTCCGGCTTGTCAACGTGACGCACCCTCACCTGCTGACCCGGCGTGGCCGATCGCGCGCCCTACCCCGCGCGCGTTGACTTTCGCGCGCCGTTCGCTTAGCGGCCCGGATCGTTCGGGCCGTCCGCGTGGCGGCCCTTTGCCATTCGAATTCGGGAAATGACTCATGAAGCGGACCTTTCAGCCGAGCAATCTGGTGCGCGCCCGCCGTCACGGCTTCCGCGCGCGGATGGCCACGGTCGGCGGCCGGTCGGTGATCCGGGCGCGCCGCGCGCGCGGCCGCAAGAAGCTGTCGGCGTAATCGAGCGCTCGGCCGGCCCGGAGCCAACAATGGCTGTGGGCCGGATGACGAAGCGGTCGGATTATCTGGCCGCCAATGCCGGGCGTCGCGCACCGATGCCCGGCTTCGTGTTGCTGGTGAAGGCGCGCGACGACGGCGACTCCAGCATGCGGCTCGGCATTACCGTCACCAAGAAGGTGGGCAATGCCGTGGTGCGCAACCGCATCAAGCGGCGCTTTCGCGCGCTGGCGCGTGAGGTCCTGCCGAGCCACGGGACGGCGGGCGCCGACCACGTGCTGATCGGCCGGCTGGCCGCGAAGGACCGCGACTGGGCGCAGCTCGGCGCCGACCTCACCCGCGCGCTGGCGAAGACACGCAAGTGATCGCGCGCGCGCTTATCCTGGTGGCGCGCGCCTGGCAGCTGGGGCCGTCGCTGGTGCTGCCGCCCTCGTGCCGGTTCCAACCATCATGTTCCGCCTATGCAATCGAGGCGCTTGGCCGCTATGGCGCGGTCAAGGGCGGGTGGCTGGCGGTGCGGCGGATCGCGCGCTGTCACCCCTGGGGCGGGCACGGCCATGATCCGGTGCCATAAGGAAAGCTTGGGACGCCTGTGAAGGACGAGAGCAAGAACTTCGTGCTGTTCGCGGTCATCGCCGCGCTCATCCTGTTCGGATGGCCGCTGGTGCAGAGCCGCTTCTTCCCGACCGCGAACCCGCCCGCCACAAAGGTCGAGCAGGGCAAGTCGCGCGTGCTGCCGCAGCCGAACGCCGACCCGACGGCCGACTCGCCCGCCGCACTACGCGATCGCCAGCAGGTGCTCGCGGAGAGCCCGCGCGTCCGCATCGAGACGCCCGCGCTCAAGGGCTCGATCAACCTCAAGGGCGCGCGGATCGATGATCTCGTGCTGACCCGCTACAACGAGACGGTCGCCAAGGACTCGCCACCCATCCGCCTGTTCTCGCCGGCGGGGACGCAGGACGCCTATTTCGCCGCCTTCGGCTGGCGCGACGAGGGGCTGCGCCCCCCCGCCGCCGATGCGGTGTGGACCGCGTCCGCGCCGCTGCTCACCCCGGGCGAGCCGGTGACGCTCACCGCCAGCAACGCGCAGGGCCAGCGCTTCGCGATCGAGCTGGCGGTCGACAACGACTATCTCTTCACGGTCAAGCAGACCGTCGCCAACGCAGGCCGCGGCGCGGTGCCGGTCGCGGCCTACGGCCTCGTCAACCGCATCGGCGTGTCGAAGGACCCGGACAGCTGGACGATCCACACCGGGCCGATGTCGGTCAACAACGGCGCCGCACACTATAACCCCAATTTCAAGGACCTCGCCTCGGGTCCGGCGCGCTTCACCAGCAGCGGCGGCTGGCTCGGCTTTACCGACAAATATTGGCTTGCCGCGATGGTGCCCGACCAGGGTCGCGCGTTCGACGGCCAGTTCCGCGCCGGGCCGAACCAGAGCTACCAGGCCGATTTCACCACCGCGCCGCAGCTCCTGCCGCCGGGCCGCCAGCTGAGCCAGACCGCCAAGCTGTTCGCCGGCGCGAAGGAGGTGAAGCTGCTCGACCGCTACACCGACACCGGCGCGGTGACGAAGCTCGACTATGCGATCGACTGGGGCTGGTTCCGCCTCGTCGAAAAGCCGATCTTTTATTACCTCGATCTGCTGTTCCGGCTGATCGGCAACTTCGGCGTGGCGATCATCATCCTGACGCTGACGATCCGGCTGCTCGTCTTCCCGATCGCGCAGCGCCAGTTCGCCAGCATGGCGGCGATGCGCGCGCTTCAGCCCAAGATGAAGGCGATCCAGGAGCGCTACAAGGACGACAAGCAGCGCCAGCAGCAGGAGATCATGGCGCTATACAAGGCGGAGAAGGTCAACCCGCTGGCGGGCTGCCTGCCGACGTTCATCCAGATCCCGATCTTCTACGCGCTGTACAAGGCGCTGCTGCTGACGATCGAGATGCGCCACCAGCCGTT
The DNA here is from genome assembly GCF_014193405.1 of Sphingomonas sp. BK069. Lineage (NCBI taxonomy): Bacteria > Pseudomonadati > Pseudomonadota > Alphaproteobacteria > Sphingomonadales > Sphingomonadaceae > Sphingomonas > Sphingomonas sp. BK069. The sequence goes on from NZ_JACHZH010000001.1 coordinate 1,179,505, forward strand.
TGCGCTGTGGATCAAGGACCTGTCCGCGCCCGACCCGGCGACGATCCTCAACCTGTTCGGCTATATCCCGATCACGCTGCCGCACTTCCTCGCCATCGGCGTGGTGCCGGTGCTGCTGGGCATCTCGATGTTCTTCCAGTTCCGGCTCAACCCGGCGCCGATGGACGATGCACAGAAGCAGGTGTTCGCGATCCTGCCCTGGGTGCTGATGTTCGTGATGGCGCCGTTCGCGGTCGGGCTGCAGATCTATTGGATCACCACCAACTGTATTTCGATCGCGCAGCAGAAGTGGCTCTACAGCCGCCATCCACAGCTCAAGCAGGCGCCGGCCAAGTGAGCGAGGACGGCGCCACCTTCGACGAGGAGCTGATCGAGGCGGCGCGCAAGCGCTTCGCCGGCCCGGTGGAATTTCTGAAGTCGGCGCCCGCGCTCGAGCACCTCCCGCCGGCGGAGATGCCCGAGGTAGCGTTCGCCGGGCGATCGAACGTCGGCAAATCGTCGCTGCTCAATGCTTTGGTCGGTCGCAAGGCGCTGGCCCGCACTTCGGTGACGCCGGGTCGGACGCAGGAGCTGAACTTCTTCGACGTCGGCGAGCCGGCGGTGTTCCGGCTGGTCGACATGCCCGGCTATGGCTTCGCCAAGGCGCCCAAGGACGTCGTCAAGAAGTGGCGCTTCCTGGTGAACGACTATCTGCGCGGGCGGCAGGCGCTCAAGCGCGCGCTGGTGCTGATCGACAGCCGGCACGGCATCAAGGAGGTCGACCGCGAAGTACTCGCGATGCTCGACAAGGCCGCGGTGAGCTACCGCCTGGTGCTGACCAAGGCGGACAAGGTGAAGGCCACCGACCTCGCCGAGGTGCTGGCGCGCACCGAGGAGGAAGCGCGCAAACGCCCGGCGGCGCACCCGCAGATCCTGCAGACGTCGAGCGAGACCGGTATGGGGATCGCCGAGCTGCGCGCGGCGGTGATCGAGTCGATCGGCTAGGCTGGGGCAGAGTTGAGGCGCGCGGGCATAGTCTACGCGATCGCCCATCCTCCTCTCGTCATTCCTGCGAAGGCAGGAACCCAGACACGCTGACGATCGCGATGGAGCTGGGACGTCCGCGCGTCTGGATCCCCGCCTCCGCGGGGATGACGGAAGGGAAGCGGGACGGCCGGCGCTCGCCCGCACTCGGACGTCCGCCTTCAGGCTACCGCCGCTGCCGCTGTCGTTGGCATCTACGCGGCATCCGCGCACGCGCCGCCTTTGCTCAACCGTCTCAATGCGCCCGCGCGCGTTCCCGCGCCGCAGCGATCTGACGGCGCAGCAGTTCGGAACGGCTCGGCGCGGCGACGGGCAAGTCGAACACCAGCCGCGGCGCCTGGACGAAAGCGGGTGCGCGCGCCGAGAGGTCGGCGGTGCACGGCGGCGTGGCGAGCGGGTCCAAGGTCATCGACATTACCCTCCGGCCGGGGATGGCCGACCGCGACGCTACGCCGGACGTCACTGCCGCAGGCTCTACGAGGGCGGTTAACCGCACGCACACGCCCGCGGCGGCGACACGCGCGATTGCCCTCCTTGCCGCGCGCGCCTAACCAGCGGGGATGAAGCTGATCATCGGCAACAAGGCGTATTCCTCCTGGTCGCTGCGCGGATGGCTCGCCTGCCGCCAGTCGGGGCTCACCTTCGAGGAAGTGGTGGTGCCGCTTTACGACGAGGCGTGGGACAAGCGCCGCGAGGGCGACGAGTTCGCCCCCTCCTCGGGCAAGGTGCCGATCCTGTGGGACGGCGAGGCAGTGGTGTGGGACAGCCTCGCCATCGTCGACTATCTCGCCGACAAGGTCGGGCGTGCCCGCTTCTGGCCCGAGGACGAGGCGGCGCGCGCGATGGCCAGATCGATGGCGGCGGAGATGCACTCCAGCTTCGCGGCGCTGCGCCGCAAGCACGGCATGAACGTGCGCCAGATCTACCCGCCCGCCGCGATCGACGACGACGTGGTGGCCGACCTGACGCGCATCTTCGAGCTCTGGGCGCAGGCGCGCGCGCGATTCGGGGGTGCCGGCGAGGGCGACTTCCTGTTTGGCGCGTTCGGCGCGGCCGATATCATGTTCGCACCGGTGTGCACGCGAATCGTCACCTACTCGCTCCCCGCCCCCCGCTTCGCCGCCGCCTATATCGGCGCAGTGCTGCGCCATCCCTTTCTGCAGGACTGGATCGCCGGCGCGCAGGAGGAAGAGTGGGTGATCGAGAAGTTCGAGCAGCCGGTCGCCTAATGCGTCCCGTTGTCGTCGGGAGTCGGCTCGGCCTCGTAGCCGTGCAGCGGGTGCCAGCGCATCGCGATATCGGGATAATGGACCGTCGACGCCTCGGGCAGGCTCACCGCGAACAGCACGCAGGGCGAGTCGCTCTCGTTGCGGAGGTGGTGCGCGTTCGCCTCGCCCTTTCGAAAGGTGGCGATGTCGCCGGGGCGCATCGGGTGACGACCGGTGTCGTCGACCAGCACCGCCTCGCCGCTGAGCACGACCACCACCTCGTCCTCGCCCTCGTGCCAGTGGCGCTGCGACGACCAACCGCCCGGCGGCACCGTGACATGCGTGGCGACGAAGTCGCTCAGCGCCACCGCCTCGGACAGCACGCGCACGGTGCGATCGGACGCCGCCGCCGCAAAAGGCTCGGGATAGTCGCTCCCCTCATGCGACGGCAGGCGCTCGACTTCGACCCTGGGCATAAGGAACTCCTCGCGTGACCGACGTGGTTCAACTCGCGGGGGCGCTGATCGCTGCGGAGAGCGTGACGCCCGCGCGCGGCGCCGTGTTCGACGTGCTCGAGGCGGCGCTGCTGCCGCTCGGCTTCGCGGTCGAGCGCTTCGTCGCGGGGGGGGCGCCCGACGGGCCGGTCGAGAATTTGCTGGCGACCCGCGGCAGCGGACGTCACCTCGCGTTCGCCGGCCACGTCGACGTCGTGCCGCCCGGGCCGGGCTGGAGCGCGGGCGCGTTCGAGCCCGTGATCGCCGACGGACTGCTGCGCGGGCGCGGCGCGGTCGACATGAAGGGCGCGGTGGCGGCCTTCGTCGCCGCCGCGGCGCGCGTCCCCGCCGACGCCGGCCAGTTGACGCTGATCATCACCGGCGACGAGGAAGGACCCGCCACCTACGGCACCGTAACGCTGATCGAGCGGATGCGCGCGCGCGGGCTGCTGCCCGACTTGTGCCTGGTCGGCGAGCCCACCTCAGTCGCGGCGCTCGGCGACATGGTCAAAATCGGGCGGCGCGGCTCGGTCAATATCTGGGTCGATGTGCCGGGACGGCAGGGCCATGTCGCCTACCCCCACCTCGCCGACAACCCGATCCCGCCGCTGATCGCGGCGCTGGCCGAGCTCGACGCGCTGGTGCTCGACACCGGCAGCGAGTGGTTCCAACCCTCCAACCTCGAGATCACCGACGTCACCGTCGGCAATCCAGCGACCAACGTCATCCCCGCGCACGCCAGCGCGCGGCTGAGCATCCGCTTCAACGACCTGCATCGCGGCGCGGACCTGGCGGCGCGGGTGGAAACGATCGTACACGCGCACGCCCCCGCGGCGCAGGTGGTGGCGCGGGTCTCGGGCGAGGCGTTCCTCACCGTGCCCGGGGCGCTGTCGGCGCTGGTCTCGGCGGCGATCCTCGAGGTGACGGGGCGGACGCCCGAGCTGTCGACCACCGGCGGCACGTCGGACGCGCGCTTCCTGCGCGCGCTCTGCCCGGTGGTGGAGTTCGGCCTGCTCAACGCGACGATGCACAAGCCCGACGAGGCGGTGGCGCTCGACGATCTGGCGCAGCTGACCGACATCTACGAGCGGGTGATCGGGCGCGCCTTCGCTGGGTGAGACGCCACCTCAGCGGGTAGAGGGTCGCGTATAGGGTTCGCGCCCCCTGCTCCGATCACCATCGTCATCCGGACTTGGTCCGGGATCCACGGCTCCGCGCCGACGAAGGCTGCGGATCAAGCCCAACAGTGGACCTCGGACCAAGTCCGGGGTGACGAAGGGAGGAATGAGAAAAGGAGGGAAGCTCCGCTCACCGCTTCCGCCGCAGGATCACGTAGAGCGCCCCCGCGCCGCCGTGCCGCGGGTGGGCATTGCGGACGGCGGCGATCGCGCCGGCATGGCGCGAGAGGTGAAGCCAGTCGAGCACCGAGGCGCGGATCGCGCCGCGCGCGTGCGGGCGCTGGCTTTCCGGCCGCGGCGGCTTGCCCGTGACGAGCAGCACCACCCGCTCCCCGCGCGCGATCGCCGCGCCGAGGCCATGATCGAGCGCGCTATGAGCGGAGGCGAGCGTGTGGCCGTGCAGGTCGATCGTCCGCTCGGGCGCGACATGGCCGGTCGCGAGCCGCCGGTCCCAGCCGCGGTCGAGCGTCTCGCCGGGGCCGCGCGGCGCGGGCCGCACCGGCGCGCTGACCGGAGCCACCGCCGCCGCCCGCGCCGGCGCGCGGGGCTCGGGCACCGGCGGCGCGGCGGCAACCGGCTCGACGCGCCTTCCCGGCAGCGCGCGCACCGTGGCGCGCACGCGCGCCCACAGCGCTTCCTCGTCAGCGCCGAGGCGTCGTCCCGCCACCCACGCCTCCCGCGGCGCGGCGCGCGACCCAGCGATCGTAGCTGCCGACCGGCAGCAGCAGGAACGCGGTACCGCGCGCGCTCATCCCGCCCGCGGTGGCGCGCGCGGCCTCGCCCGCACCCCAGAAGGTGTCGACGCGGTTGGCGCCCTTGATCGCACCGCCGGTGTCCTGCGCGATCCACACGCCGTTGGCGTCGGTGCGATCCATCGAGAGGAAGATCGGCGCGCCGAGCGGCACGAAACGCGGGTCGGCGGCGACGGTGACGCCGCCGGTGACCGGCAAGCCGAGCGCACCGAGCGGCGGCCCGTCGAGTTCGCGGAAGAAGACGTAGCTCTTGTTCTCGCGCATGATCGCGCGGCCTTCTTCGGGATGCGCGTGGAGCCAGGCGACGATCCCCTGCATCGACGACTGCCCCGGTTCGAGCAGCCCGCGGCTCTTCATCAGCGCGCCGATCCCGGTATATTCGCGGCCGTTCTGCGTCTCATAGCCGATGCGCAGCACCTCACCGCCGCGCATCCGCACCAGCCCCGAACCCTGCACCTGAAGGAAGAACAGCTCGACCGGGTCCACGGCATAGCCGAGCACGCGCGCGCGGCCCTCCAGCGCGCCCTGCTCGATCGCGGTGCGATCGTAATATGGCACCAGCCGGCTGCCCTCGACACGCCCGCGGATCTTCTTGCCCACGAGCGTGTCGACGAAGCTGCCGAGGTCGACGTCGATCAGGTCGGTCGGGCGCGCGTAGATCGGCGCGTAGCCGGGCCGCGGCTCCCGCGAGCCCGCGATCTCAGGGATGTAATAGCCGGTGGCGAAGGCGCGGCCGTCGCCGACCTGAACCGCCTCGAACCAGCGCTGGAAGAAGGAAGCGGCGTCGCGGTCGGCGGCGGTCGACGCCGCGGTGCAGGCCGCCTGCCAGTCGGCGCCGAGCGTCAGCCCGCTCGCGTCGGTGCGGCGGACGAGACTGGGGCAGCTCAGCCGGAAAGCGGCGAGCGCGGCGCTGGCCTGGTCGCGCTCAAGTGGGAGCGTGCTGATCGCGGGGCCGCGCACGATGCCGTTGGCAGAGGCACTGACGGCGCCCGGCACGGCGATGCCCGGCATCGGTGCGAGCGGAGTAGACGCGACGGGCTGCCGCGCCGGCCGGTCGAGCGGATAGGAGGTCGGCGCGGGCGCGCGCGCCGGGCGTGAGGCGGGGGGGGCCGCGACCGGGCGGCTCGCGGTGCTACGTGGCGGTGTCGGCCGCTCGCCGGGCCCGACGCACGCCGCGACCACCATCGCACTCGCTGCCGCGAGCGCCCCCCTCATCCGCATTCCGCCCCTTTCCCTGTCACGCCGTTGTTCGCGGCGTCCTCACGCCTCGTCGGTGTCCGCGAGGATCCAGTTCGGGTCGGCGTTCTTCACCTGGCGCACGAAAGTCCACACGTCGTGAGTCTCGACCGCATCGCTGGTCGAGCCCGCGACCACCTGGCCCTCGCCGTCGCGGGTCACGGCGGCGATATCGGCGTCGAAGCGTACCGTCACGCGTGCCTCGCCGGCGCCGACCGACGCCGACGCGATGCTGGCGCGCTCGATCGAGATCAGGCGGTTGTCGAGCACGTGACCGGCCGCCTGGCGCGCCTCGACCGCCTCCTGGAACGCGGCGAGCACGTCGGGCGCGACGAGCCCACGCAGCGCTTCGACGTCACCGCGCCAATAGGCTTCCAGGATCATGCGATAGGCCGACTTCGCGCCCTCGATGAAGCGGTTGACATCGAACTGCGGCTCGGCGGCGACGAGCGCGCGCAAGCCCGGCTCGGTGCCGCTGTCGAACGGCCGCATCACCGGCTCGCGCACCTCGGGCGTGACGTCCACGGTGCGCGGCAGCGCCGTCGCGCCGACTCGTTCCTCCGCCGGCTTGGGCAGCGGCTGCTCGTGGCCCGAGCGCTTGCCGAGGACCGAGTAGAGGCGCAGGGCGAGAAAGCCGGCAACCATGGCGAGCAGGACTACGTAGAACACGGCAACTCCAGACGGCTGGTCTGCGAAAACTCAACGTCGTACATAGGCATGACGGCGCCGAACATCAAACTGCCCTGGGTCAAATCGCCGGGGCGGCGATTGTATCCCGCCGACCGCGCTGCTAACCGCCGCTCACTGCCGCGCCCGGGCCACCGGCGCGCGCGACACAGGATCGGTGAAGGGACGGACGATGGACAGCCAGGACAATCTCGGCAACGAGCCGCTCGCCAACGGCGCGGACACGGGCCCGGCGGCGGGGCTGATCTCGCAGTACGTCAAGGACCTGTCGTTCGAGAACCCGAACGCGCCGGCGGTCTATCAGGAGCCCAACCCGCCCGAGATCAACGTCCAATTCGACATCGGTGCGGCGCAGGTGGGCGAGGAAGTCCATGAGGTGACGCTCAAGATCGAGGTGCGCGCCACTACCGGCGGCAAGACCGCCTTCATCGCCGAGCTCTCCTACGCGGGCCTGTTCGGGCTGCGCAACGTGCCGGCCGAGCATGTCCAGCCCTTCCTGCTCGGCGAAGGCCCGCGGCTGCTGTTCCCGTTCGCGCGCCGCGTCGTCGCCGACGCGATCCGCGACGGCGGCTTCCCGCCGCTGCTGCTCGAGCCGATCGACTTCAACGCGTTGTTCCTGCAGCAGGCGCAGGCGCAGGGCGTGTCGTTCGGCGGCGAGATCGGCCAGGCCTGAGGCCGATGCGCGGTGCTCCTGCGCAGGCAGGAGCCCAGGGCGGCGGGCGCTGCTCCCGTGGCTCTGGGTTCCCGCGTGCGCGGGAACACCGGCGGCCATTGACGCTATGAACCTCGCCAAAGCGCTCGGATCGGTCGGCGGGCTAACGCTCGCCAGCCGCGTGCTCGCGCTGGTGCGCGACACGCTGCAGGCGAGCTATGTCGGCGCCGGCTTTGCCTCCGACGCCTTCTTCGTCGCCTTCCGCCTGCCCAACATGTTCCGCGCCTTGTTCGCGGAGGGCGCCTTCTCCGCCGCCTTCATCCCCTTGTTCAACCGCAAGGTGGCCGAGGGTGGCGGTACGCCCGCGGGCGTCGACTTCGCCGAGCGCGCGCTGGCGGTGCTGTTCCCGGTGCTGCTCGTCTTCACTGCCGCGATGCTGATCGCGGCGTGGCCGATCACCTTGGCGCTTTCGGGCGGGTTCGACCGTCAGCAGCCGACGCCCGAGCAGTTCGCCTTCGCGGTGATGCTGTCGCGCTTCACCATCCCCTATCTCATGCTGATCTCGCTCGTCTCGCTCCTGGGCGGCATCCTCAACTCGCTCAATCGCTTCTGGGTGAATGCCGCGGCGCCGATCCTGCTCAACGTGGCGATGGTCGGCGCGCTTATCTTCTTTCACGGTGCGGACTCCTACGCGACCGCGCGGGTGCAGGCGATCTCGGTGACCGTGGGCGGCGCGTTCCAGCTTGCCTGGCTCTGGTGGGCGTGCGGTCGCGCCGGAGTCTCGCTCAGGCTGCGCCGACCGCGCGTCGACGACGACGTGAAGCGGCTGCTTACGCTGATCGTCCCAGCCGCGGCAGGTGCGGGCGCGGCGCAGGTCAATCTCGCCATCTCAACCGCGCTCGCGGGCTGGCTGCTGCCCGCAGGATCGATCTCCGCGATCTATTACGCCGACCGGCTCAACCAGCTGCCGCTCGGCATGATCGGCATCGGGCTCGGCACAATCCTGCTGCCGGTCGTGTCGCGGCTGCTGAGCGAGGGGCGCGAGGCCGAGGCGATGGAGACGCAGAACCGCGGGCTGGAGCTCGCGCTATTCCTCACCTTGCCCGCCACCGCCGCCTTCGTCTTCGCCGCCGAGCCGATCGTGCGCGGACTGTTCCAGCACGGCGCCTTCACCGGCGCGGACAGCGCGCGCTCGGCGCAGGCGCTCGCCGCCTTCTCGCTCGGACTGCCCAGCTACGTACTGGTCAAGGTGCTCACCCCCGGCTTCTACGCGCGCGCCGACACGCGGACGCCGGTGCGGCTGGCGCTCTATTCGGTGGCGCTCAACCTCGTCGGCAACCTTGTGCTGATCCCGACGCTGGCGCATTGGAACATCGGCCAGATCGGCCCGCCGCTCGCCACCGCGCTGGCGTCGACGGTGAACGTCGCCTCACTGTACGTCGTGCTGGCGCGACGCGGCCATTTCGCGCTCGACCCGCAGCTCAAGCGCAAGGTGCCGCGGCTCGCGCTCGCCGCATTGCTGATGGGCGGCGCGCTGCTGCTGGTGACGCCGCTGGTCGACCCCTATCTCACCGGCAGCCTCGTCGTGCGCGGCGTCGCACTGGCGGTGCTGGTCGGCGCAGGCGTGGCGATCTACGCGCTCGCCTGTTTCGCCACCGGCGCGTTCCGTGTCGCCGACCTCCGTTCCCTCCTCCGTCGCAGAGCCTCGTCCCGATGACCAAGATGCGCGTCGTCTCCGGTATCAAGCCCACCGGCAACCTCCACCTCGGCAACTATCTGGGGGCGGTGAAGCAGTGGGTGGCGATGCAGGACCAGATCCAGGCGCAGGGGGGCGAGACGATGTACTTCATCGCCGACCTGCACGGCCTGACCGAGTTCATCGCGCCCGCCGAGCTGACCGCCAACACGATCGAGATGACCGCCACGCTGGTCGCCGCCGGGATCGACCCCGAGCGCTCGATCCTGTTCAACCAGGCGCGCGTGCCCGCGCACAGCGAACTCGCCTGGCTGCTCAACAATGTCGCGCGCGTCGGCTGGCTCAACCGCATGACCCAGTTCAAGGACAAGGCGGGGAAGAACCGCGAGGGCGCCAGCGTCGGGCTGTACGACTATCCCGTACTGATGGCCGCCGACGTGCTGCTCTACAACGGCACGCACGTGCCCGTCGGCGAGGACCAGAAGCAGCATCTCGAGCTGGCACGCGACATCGCGACCAAGTTCAACACGGATTATGACAGCCCGCTGTTCACCTTGCCCGAGCCGCTGATCAGCGCCGCGGCCCCGCGCATCATGTCGCTGCGTGACGCCGCGGCGAAGATGAGCAAGTCCAACCCGTCGGAACAGTCGCTGGTGAAGCTGATCGACAGCGACGAGATGATCGCGGACAAATTTCGCAAGGCGAAGACCGACCCAGACCTGCTCCCCGCGACGATGGAGGAGCTGGAGGGCCGGCCCGAGGCGCGCAACCTGCTGACGATCTTCGCCGCGCTCGCCGACCGTTCTCCGCAGGACGTGCTCGGCGAGTTCGCCGGCAAGGGCTTCGGCGCGTTCAAGCCGGCGCTGGCGGACCTGGCGGTGGCCACCCTCGCGCCGATCCGCGACGAGATGGTGCGGCTGCTCGACGACCGCGCCGCGATCGACTCGATCCTGGAGCGCGGCGCGGAGAAGGCGCGCGCGCTCGCGACACCGACGCTGAAGGCGGCGCAACGAGCAATGGGGTTGTTGGCGTAAGCGGCGCGGGAGCGATGGCACATTCCGCCAAATGATGGCGCACCTAGATGCCCGGAGCGGTCTCTCATCCTCCCCTTCATGGGAAGGTAGCAGGCCGCAGGCGTGACGGAGGAATGACCCGATCGGTGAGTGAGCGCTGGACTCACCACCGGTGACACCCCGCCACCAGCCGTCGGCCGGTCCCCCCCCCTTGCAGGGAAGGACGTGCAGGCCAAGCTCGATAAAGTTGGCATCACTCTTGCTGAGCATCTCGCGAGCCGCGGCGACCGCGGCCCCGAGAGAGCGAGAGAGCGCATGACCGACACCACCACCCTGCCCGCCCCGCGCGACAATCTCTTCGGCGTGTGCGCCGCGGTCGGTGCGGACCTGGGCTTCAATCCGCTGTGGCTGCGCGCCGTCTTCGCGGGCGCTCTGCTGTTCAGCCTGGAAGCGGTGCTGGCGACCTATGCCGCGCTCGGCGTGATCGTGCTGGCCAGCCGGCTACTCTTCCCCGATCGCCGGCGCGCGACCGCCACTGCCGAGATCACGCCACTCCCCAGTGCGATCGCGCCGAGCCAGGAGGAGCCGCTGCGCCGCGCGGCGTGAGCGGCGCTCAGCCGCCGAGCTGGCCGAGCAGCAGGCGCACCGCGCCGTCGACCTCGCGGTCACTGTCGCGCAGCGCCTCGATCCGCTTCACCGCGTGGATCACGGTGGAGTGATCGCGCCCACCGAACTTGCGGCCGATCTCGGGCAGCGAGCGCGTGGTGAGTCGCTTGGCGAGATACATCGCGATCTGCCGCGGCCGCGCCACCGCCCGCGCGCGGCGCGCCGAGATCAGGTCGAGCGGCTTGAGTTCGAAATGGTCCGAGACCAGTTTCTGGATCTGGTCGATCGTCACGCGGCGCTGATGGCCCCGCAGCATGTCGCCGAGTGTCTGCGTCGCGAAGTCGAGGTCTATCGTCGCCCCGGTCAGCATCGCGTAAGCGGTGACCCGGGTAAGCGCCCCCTCCAGCTCGCGGATGCTCGCGGTGATCCGGGCCGCCAGCAGGTCGAGCACCGCGGCGGGCACGCGCACGTCGGGCATGTCCGCCACGCGGCGCGCGAGCACCTCGCGGCGCAGCGCCAGCGACGAGGGGCGGATGTCCGCCACCAGGCCGCCGCCGAGACGACCGAGGATGCGCGGCTCGATTCCCTCGAGCGCCTGGGGCGCGCGATCGGCGGCGATCACCAGCCGCTTACCCGCCGCCATGATCTCGTTGACGGTGTGGAAGAACTCCTCCTGCGTCGAGTCCTTGCCGGCGATGAACTGGAGGTCGTCGATCAGCAGCAGGTCGAGCCCGCGCAGCTTCATCTTAAACGCGAATGTGTCGCGCGCACGCACCGCGGCGACGAACTCGAACATGAAGCGCTCCGCCGACATGAGCATCACGCGCGCGCCCGGGTGCGCCGTCAGGAAGGCGTGCGCCACCGCGTTCATCAGATGGGTCTTGCCCTGTCCGGTCGCGCCGTGAAGGAACAGGGGGCTGAAGCGCACCGGACCGGGCTCGGCCAGCGCGCGCGCGGCGTTGACCGCGACCAGGTTCGACTCGTCCACCACGAAACGATCGAAGGTGAGCCGCGGATCAAGCTGCGGGCGCTCGCCGGCCTCGCCTGATCCCTCGGCGACCGGCTCGGCCGGTGCCGCGACCGCGGCGGGCGCGGTCAGCACGGCGGCGACCGGCGCGCGCGACGCGGTCTCGACCTCGACGCTGCGCACGCCCGGCAACACCGCGCGAAACTCGTGTACCAGCCGCTCGGCATAGTGGCTGCGCACCCAGTTGGTCATGAACGGCGATGGCAGCGTCAAGCGGACGTCGAGCGGGTCGGTCGCGTCGGCCAGCGCGATCGGCGCGAGCCACTGGTCGAAGAGCCGCGCCCCGGCGGACTGGCGCAGGTTGGCGCGCACCCGGGTCCAGGCCCGCGCCACGTCGCTCATCCCGTCCACTCGTTCCGCCACTTGCGCCACGCACAGCTCTCCCGTTGCCGCGAACGCGAGCGTTCGCGGATCCTTCATCCGCAAAGTCAAACGTCCCCCTGCCCGCGGCCCCTCGCGCGTCGGCTATCAGACGGTGTCTCTGTGCCGCGCCGGACGATCGCCGGTGCGGTTCGACAGGATTAGGAACAGCCGGCTGAGTCGATCAAGACCGGTCGCGGACACAAAATCGAAATAAAGAAGGTTGACTCGTCGGCAGCCGCGCAAATGCGTCAGATTTCGCACAAGACACTGTAATCGCTAGTTTTTTATGGCGATCTGCCGATCGTATCGGGTGCGAATCGCAGGATTCCCGAGGCTTTTGGAAAGAAGCGTCGACCTGGTCTGGGGAACACCGAAAACGCATACGAAAACGCCCGCCGGGAGCGTCCCGGCGGGCGTTTTCGTAGCGCTGAGAACGCGTTAGATCAGGCGAGCCCGGCCACGCGCTTGGTCAGGCGCGAGAACTTCCGCGCCGCCGTGTTCTTGTGGAGTACGCCCTTGGCCACGCCGCGCGCGATCTCCGGCTGCGCCGCCTGCAGCGCAGTCGCCGCCCCGGCCTTGTCGCCGGCCGCGAGCGCTGCCTCGACCTTCTTCACGAAGGTGCGGATCCGGCCGACGCGGTTACCGTTGACTTCGGCCCGGCGCTCGTTGCGGCGGATGCGCTTCTTGGCTTGCGGCGTGTTCGCCATGAACGTCCTCTGACTGTTTCGAATCGATGAAAAGCAGGGCGGCCGGCAACACCGTCACCCTCGAAGGCGCGGCCCATAGCGCGGGTGCCGTGCAGCGTCAACTGCGCTGGCAGGCCGGGCACCAGAAGGTCGAGCGCCCGCCCTCGGCATAACGATGCACCGTCCCGCCGCAGCCGCACGGCTCGCCCTCTCGGCCATAGACCGCGAACTGCTTGGAAAAATAGCCGAGCTCGCCGTCGGGCCGGGCATAGTCACGCAGGCTCGATCCACCCGCCGCGATCGCGGACTCGAGCACCGCGCCGACCGCCTCGACCAATCGCTCCAGCCGCGACCGCGCGATCCGTCCCGCCGCGCGGCGCGGGTTGATCCGCGCGTGGTACAGCGCCTCGCACACGTAGATGTTGCCGAGGCCCGCGACGACGCGCTGGTCGAGCAGCGCGAGCTTGATCGAGGTCGTCTTCCCCGCCAGTGCGTCGCGCAGATAGTCGGCGGTGAAGGCGGGACCGAGCGGCTCGGGGCCGAGCGGGCCAAACGCGGGGAAGCGCGCCAGCTCGTCGGTGGGCCACAGGTCGACCGAGCCGAAGCGACGCGGATCGTTGAGCGCGAGCCGCCGCCCTGCCCCGGTGTCGATCAGCAAGTGATCGTGCGCGAGCAGCTCGGCCGGATCGACTCGCCAGCGCCCCGACATGCCAAGATGGAAAATCAGCGTGTCACCGCGATCGGTGTCGATCAGCCCGTATTTGGCGCGGCGCGACAGAGCGGTGACCCGCGCGCCGGTGAGCCGCTGGCGCAGCTCGGGCGGAAACGGCCGGCGCAGGTCGCCGCGGCGCGGCTCGACCCGCGCCAGCGTGGCGTCGAGCAGCACCGGGGTGAGCCCGCGCACGGTGGTCTCGACTTCGGGAAGTTCGGGCATATTGGCGATTTAGGCATCGCGCATCGGCGCGACTAGATCGCGCGATCGATGGCGAGATCAGCATGCTCGCCCCCTTCCCTCCCCCCAACGCACGCCCTAGAGCGACGGGCATGAGCGATACCCCCGGCAGCGCCGCCAGCGAGCGCGTGGTCTCCTTCGGTTACGAGGACGTCACCCCGGTCGAGAAGACCGCGCGCGTCCGCGGCGTCTTCTCCAACGTGGCGAGCCGCTACGATCTGATGAACGACGCCATGTCGGGGGGCATGCACCGACTGTGGAAGGACCGCTTCGTGCGCCGCGTGAAGCCGCGCGCGGGCGAGCAGATCCTCGACATGGCGGGCGGCACCGGCGACATCGCGTTCCGGCTGGCGCAGCACGGCGCCGCGGCGACGGTCGCCGACATCAACCCGGAGATGCTCGAGGTCGGCATGCGCCGCGCGCAGCAGCGCGGCATCGACGGCCTGGTGTGGACCGAGGCCAATGCCGAGACGCTAACCTTTCCCGACCGCTTCTTCGACGCCTATACGATCGCCTTCGGCATCCGCAACGTCACCGACATCCCCGCGGCGCTGCGTGAGGCGCATCGCGTGCTGCGCCGCGGCGGCCGTTTCTACTGCCTCGAATTCTCGACCACGCAATGGCCCGGCTTCGCGGAGGTGTACGACGCCTACTCGCACCGCATGGTACCGAAGCTCGGCCAGCTACTCGCGGGCGACTCAGACAGCTACCGTTATCTGATCGAGTCGATCCGCCGCTTCCCCGACATGCCCGCGTTCGAGCGGATGATCGGCGAGGCCGGTTTCGTGCAGACCCGCGTCGAGGCGGTGCTGGGCGGGCTGGTGGCGATCCATAGCGGCTGGAAGATGTGACCTCGCCCATTGTCCACACCTGGCGGCTGCTGAGCTGGGGGCGCACGCTGGCGCGCCACGGCGCGCTGCGTGGGCTCGAGCGCGATCCCAACACGCCGCCGCGGCTGCGCCGGCTGTTGCGGCTCGCGCGGCTCGGCGCGCGCGTGCCCGCGACGCCGCGCTACGCCGACGCCTTCGAGGCGCTGGGGCCAGCGGCGATCAAGTTCGGCCAGACGCTCGCCACCCGCCCCGACCTGGTCGGTGAGGAGGCCGCCCACGATCTCCTTCGGCTGCAGGACTCGATCCCGCCGGTGCCTTACGCAGCGATCTCGCAGGTGATGCGGATCAGCTTCGGTCGGCCGCTCGACACCTTGTTCCGCGAGATCGAGGAGGTGCCGGTCGGCTCGGCCTCGATCGCGCAGGTGCACCGCGCCGTGACCACCGACGGCCGGCGCGTCGCGGTCAAGGTGCTGCGTCCCGGCGTCGAGGAGGATTTCGCGCGCGCGATCGACACCTATGAGTGGGCCGCGGCGCAGATCGAGCCGATGGGCGGCGAGATAGCGCGGCTCCAGCCGCGACTGGTGATCGAGACGTTCAAACGCTGGACCGCGCGCGAGCTCAACTTCACGCGCGAAGCGGCCTCGGCGTCCGAGCTGGCCGAGACGATGACGGCCGAGCCCAAGTTCTTCGTCCCCGCGGTCGACTGGGTGCGTACCACGGGCAAGGTGCTGACGATCGAGTGGATCGACGGCATCAAATTGTCCGATCGGGTGGCGCTGATCGAGGCCGGCTACGACCTGCGCGAGCTGGCGCGCGTGCTCGTCCACGCCTTCCTGCGCCAGGCGATCGCCGACGGTTTTTTCCACGCCGACCTGCACCAGGGCAATCTGTTCGCGCTGCCGGGCGACCAGGTCGCGGCGATCGACTTCGGCATCATGGGGCGCATCGACCGGCGCGCGCGCGTGTGGCTCGCCGAGATCCTCTACGGCCTGATCACCGGCAATTACCGTCGCGTCGCCGAGATCCACTTCGAGGCGCAATATGTCCCGGCGCACCACAGCGTTGAGGAGTTCGCCACCGCGCTGCGCGCGGTCGGCGAGCCGATGCGCGGGCTGCCGGTCAAAGACATGTCGATCGGCATGATGCTGGACGGGCTGTTCGGCATCACGCGCGACTTCGACATGGTCACCCAGCCGCACCTGCTACTGCTCCAGAAGACGATGGTGATGGTGGAGGGCGTCGCCACGGCGCTCGACCCCGACATCAACCTCTGGGTCACCGCCGCGCCGCTGGTCGAGGACTGGATCCGCACCGAGCTCGGCCCCGAGGCGGCGATCGCCGACCGGCTGGTCGCCGACGTGCGCACGCTGGCGCGGCTGCCCGAGCTGGTGCGGCGGATCGAGGCGCGCTTCCCCGCACCCGGCGGGGCGCCGCCGCGGCCACCGCTCAAGGAGATCCAGGTGGTGCGCGTCGGCGGGCGCTGGCGCTATGCGCTGGTCGGTGCGCTCGGCCTGGCCGCGGGTGCGGGCGCGATGCTGCTGGCGGCGCCGTGGTGACGCCCGCGCCGCTGCTGCTCGTCGCGCCGACCCGCCTCGGCCGGGTCGAGCGCGGCGCGGCGCGGTGGTGGTGCGCGGCGCTGTTGCTCGGCCTGATTGCGGCGCTCGGCCTATCCGAGACGAGCGCGCGACCCGCCGCCGAACTGCTCCACGACTCGATCGTCGCGGCGATCCGCCACGGTGGCCATTATTACGACACCTTCCGCGACTTGGCCCGCACGGCGCCCGACGGCGAGGACGCGCGCTCGCTGCCGCCGACGCTCGCCGTCGTCAGTGCCGCCGTGCCGAACGCGGCGATGCTGCTGCTGGTCGGCGCCGCGCTTGCCGGGCTGGTCGCGGTCGGCGTGCAACGGCTCGCCGCGCTGTTCGCCGGCGCCGCGGGCCAGGTGCTCGCGGCGCTGCTGCTCGTCGCCGGTACTGCCGCGGTAGCGTTGCTGTGGGAACAGACGCCGCACGCCGGGTGGGCCGCCTTGCTTGCCGCGTATGCCGTGCTGCTGCGCCGCGCCGAGCGCTGGGGCACTGCCGCCGCGCTCGGCTGCGCCGCCGCGGTGATCGATCCCGCCGCGCTGCTCGTGCCTGCGGTGATGGCGATTTTCGCGCTTCACGACGGCAGCGCGCGCGAGACGCTCGGCTGGCTCGTCGCGCTCGCGGTCGGCGGCGCGGTGCTGGGCTGCCACCTGTGGGCGATCGCTGCCGTCGTGCCGCCGGCGGCGGAGACGCTGCCGACGCTTCTCGCCCCGCCCGGCGCGCTGCCGCGACTGCTCGGCGCCGCGCTGCCGGGTGTCGCCCCCAGGCTAGCGGCGGCACTGCTGCTGCTCGCGCTGCTCGGCTGGGCGGCGCTGCCGCGCGCGCTCGGTCCGCGCGTGGTCGCGCTCGTGCTGGCAGGACTTGCCGCCGACGGGCGCGTCGCCGATCTGCACAGCGCCACGCTCGCCGCCGCGCTGGTCGCCCCCGGGCTCGCGCTCGCGCCCGACGCGATCGCCGATCTGCTGCGGGGCGCGCCGGGACGTCGTCGCATCACGGTGACGAGGGTGACACGATGAGCCGCATCCTGCTGATCGTCGGCGGTGGGATCGCCGCCTACAAGTCGTGCGAGCTGGTGCGCGAGCTGCGTCGCCGCGGCCACCGGGTGCGCTGCGTGCTGACCGAGGGCGGCGCGCATTTCGTCACCGCGATGACGCTCGCCGCGCTGAGCGAGGACAAGGTCTACACCGACCTGTGGGACCTCAAGGACGAGGCCGAGATGGGCCACATCCAGCTGAGCCGCGAGGCCGATCTCGTTGTCGTCGCGCCCGCCACCGCCGACCTGCTCGCGCGCATGGCGGCGGGGCTGGCGAACGATCTCGCCACCACGCTGCTGCTCGCCACCGACAAGCCGGTGCTGGCCGCGCCCGCGATGAACGTCCGCATGTGGCTGCACGCCGCGACCCAGCGCAACGTTTCACAGCTGCGTGGCGACGGCATCACGGTGATGGAGCCGGACGAGGGCGCGATGGCGTGCGGCGAGTTCGGTCCCGGCAGGCTGCCCGAGCCGCTGGCGATCGCTGATCGGATCGAGCACGAACTCGCGCCGCGCGCCGCGGGGGTGTTGGCGGGGCGGCACGTGCTGGTCACGGCGGGACCGACGCACGAGCCGATCGACCCGGTGCGCTACATCGCCAATCGCTCGTCGGGGAAGCAGGGGTTCGCGCTCGCCGGGGCGCTCGCCGAGCTCGGCGCGCGCGTCACGCTGGTGGCGGGTCCGGTGGCGCTCGCGACCCCCGCCGGGGTCAATCGGGTCGACGTGGAGACCGCGGCCGAGATGGCGGCGGCGGTCGACGCCGCGCTGCCCGCCGACGTCGCGGTGATGGTGGCGGCGGTGGCCGACTGGCGGGTCGAGCGGGCGGCGGCGCAGAAGCTGAAGAAGGACGGCGCCGCGCCGGCGCCACTCGCGCTGATCGCCAATCCCGACATCCTCGCCGGGCTCGCGACCGATCCACGCCGACCGCGCCTGCTGGTGGGGTTCGCCGCCGAGACCGAGCAGGTCGTCGCGCACGCCACCGCGAAGCGCGCGCGCAAGGGTGCCGACTGGATCGTCGCCAACGACGTCTCCGGCGACGTGATGGGCGGGGATGCCAACGCGGTGCAGCTCGTCACCGCGCAGGGGGTCGAGACCTGGGAGCGCTTGCCCAAGGCGGCGGTCGCGGCGCGGCTGGCGGAGCGGATCGCCGCCGCGCTGGCGGGCTGAGCGCGGCATCTCGCCCTCAGCGAACTGGGAATCACCGTGTTACCTTCTCTCTGCCGTCCGCGTCACTCCTCGAGATAGTGGAAGTAGCGGAAGTCGGCCGGCTGCCCGGTACCCGACATATCCTGGCAGGCCATACCGATGAACGTTCCCGTGAAATTGGGCAGACCGGGCAAGGTGGCCTCGTCGGAGAGCAGGTCTGCGGCGAAGGTCTCGGGTAGCCACGTCCACTCTGCGTCACCCTCGGCACGCACCGCGAAGCGCAGCCGCTCGTGATCCACCTCCGCGCGCAGCGCCACCAGCCCCGAGCCGATCGCGACCGACGCGCTCACCGTACTGACGCCCTCGTCGAGCGGCAGCACCGAGAGCACCTGCGCCAGCCGCTTCCCCGAGTCGTCAACGGTGAGATGGAGGAAGTGGAACTTGGTCGCGTTGTAATAGCAGACCAGGCCCGCGGCCTGCTGGAAATTGGCGGGGGCATAGTCGAGCAGGGTCTCCGCGGCGTAGCGGAAGGCGAGCGGGCGGCGTGCGACCAGCGCCTGGGTGAAGTGGCTGCCGATCGTCTCGCGCCCGTGCAGCCGCAGCCAGCCCGGCCGCGCGGTGAGGCTGAAGATCTGCTCGGGATAGGGCGTCCGCAGCCATTGGAACGCAGGCGGCAACGCCGCGTCGGTGAAATCGTCGCGCTCGCACGCCGGCGCCCGCTCGCCCTTGGCCGTGCCGACCGTGTCGACCGGCAGCGCGTCGCCGTTCAGCGTCCGCAGCCAGCCGTCCTCGCCCCAGTGCATCGGCTGGATCGCGGTCTCGCGCCCCAGCACGCAGCGATCGCTCGCGGGCAGCGGGCGCCCGCAGAGGTAAGTCAGCCAGGTGGTGCCGTCGGGCGCGTCGACCAGGTCGCCGTGGCCGGTCCGCTGCAAGGGCGCATCGGGCCGATCCTTGGCGGTGAGCACCGGGCCGTCGGGATGCGGCTCGTACGGGCCGAACAACGTGCGCGAGCGCGCCATCACCACCGCGTGGTTACGCTCGGTGCCGCCCTCGGCGACGAGGAGATGATACCAGCCGTCGCGCTTGTAGAGGTGGGGCCCCTCGGTGAAGCCCAGCGCGGTGCCGTGGAAGATGAGGCGGCGCCCGCCGATGAGGCGGCCGGCGGCGCGATCCAGCTCCTGCACCACGATCCCGCCGAAGCGGCCGCGGCCGGGACGATGGTCCCACAGCATGTTGAGCAGCCAGCTGCGCCCGTCGTCGTCGTGGAACAAGGCGGGGTCGAAGCCGCTGCTGTTGAGATGGACGGGATCGGACCAGTCGCCGTCGACCCGATCGCTCCACACCCAGTAATTGTGGAAGTCGCGCAGCGACACGCCCGTGGCGCCGCCGACCGTGGTGCGGCCATAGCGCTTCACGTCGGTGTAGACGAGGTGGAAGCGGCCGTCGGCATGGCTGAGGTCGGCGGCCCAGACACCGCAGGAATCGGGGTCGCCGCGCAGGTCGATCTGTGTTGCCCGGTTCAACGGGCGCGCCACCAGCTGCCAGTCGGCGAGGTCGCGCGAATGGTGGATCTGCACGCCCGGGAACCACTCGAAGGTCGAGGTGGCGAGGTAATAATCCGCGCCGACGCGGACGATCGACGGGTCGGGGTTGAACCCGCGCAGGATGGGATTGCGGATGGTCATGACGGCTTTCGGATGTTCGTCCAGAGCA
Source organism: Sphingomonas sp. BK069 (assembly GCF_014193405.1). NCBI lineage: Bacteria > Pseudomonadati > Pseudomonadota > Alphaproteobacteria > Sphingomonadales > Sphingomonadaceae > Sphingomonas > Sphingomonas sp. BK069. The sequence goes on from NZ_JACHZH010000001.1 coordinate 1,199,383, forward strand.
GCGCGGCGCCGACGAGGTCGAGCAGGCCGAGCAGGATGAAGAAGGGCTGGTAGCCGACCTGATCGACCAATGCGCCCAGCACCAGGGTGAAGATCAGCACGCCAAGGTTGGCCGCCGTTCCCGAGATGCCGGTCGCGGTCGCCACCTGGTCTTGTGGAAATAGGTCGGAGACCATCGTGATCACGGTGACCGACAGCGTCTGGTGCGCGAAGCCGCCGAGACAGAGCAGCGCCACCGCCGCCACTGGGCTGGTCACGGTGCCGACGAAGATCATGCCCGTCATCAGCACCGCACCGAGCGTGAAGGCGCCGCGCCGCGCGTCGATCAGGCTCACCCCGCGGCGCTGCAGCCAGGCGACCACCACCGGGCCGAACAGGCAGCCGAGGTCGGCGGCGAGGAAGGGCAGCCAGGCGAACAATGCGATCTGCTTGAGGTCGAAGTGGCGCGCCTGGACGAGGTACAAGGGCATCCACAGCGACAGCATGCCCCACACCGGATCGGCGAGAAAGCGCGCCCCGGCGATCGCCCACAGGTTGCGCCGACGCAGCAGCTCGCCCAGCGGCGGTCGGCGGCGGTGCTGCGCCAGCGCCGCTTCCTGCCCGTCTGCGATCAGCTGTCGCTCGCCCGCCGAGATCAGGCGGTGGCGCGCGGGCGGCGCGTACCACAGCAGCCAGGCGACCACCCACAGCAGCCCCAGCCCACCGGCCACGAAGAAAGCGGCGCGCCAGCTGTGATGAAAGACCGCCCAGGCGACCAGCGGCGGCGCGAACACCGCGCCGAACGACGCGCCAATCTGGTAGATGCCCCCGGCGACGCCGCGCTCGCGCGCGGGGAACCACTCGGCGACGACCTTCATGCCGGCGGGCTGGGCCGAGCCCTCGACCAGCCCGAGCGCGCCGCGCAGACCGGCGAAGCCGAGCCAGCCGGTCGCCAGACCGTGCCCGACGGTGATCAGCGACCATAGCGCCACGAACAGGGTGAAGCCGATCTTCAGCCCGATCACGTCGAGCAGGTACCCCGCCACCGGCTGAAACATGATGCCGAGCTGGAACGCGCCGGTGATCCAGGAATATTGCGCCGAGGAGATCGACTGCTCGGCCATGATCGCGGGCGCGGCGACGCCCAGCACGCTGCGCGCGAGATAGTTGATCACCATCGCGCCGACGAACAGCGCGATGATCGTCCAACGCACATAGGGGAATCGCGCCACCCGCCCTCCTCGGTAACGTTACCAGCAGTGTCGTACGCGGACGGACCCGCCGCTGACAAGCGCTCGCTAGCAGATCGCGGCGCGACCGATACCATTGACGCACCCTCCCGCCGCGAGGCAGGTCGGTCCGCTGGAGGCGCGGTCGGCGGTCGACAGCGCGGAGGCGAGGATCGACGTGCCCCAGCCGAGAGGACGTCGCCGCGGGGTGACGATCATCCATGTGGCCAAACAGGCCGGCGTGTCGCCGATGACGGTCTCGCGCGTGATCAACGGCGATCCGGGCGTGCGCGAGGAGACGCGCGTGCTGGTCAACGCCACCATCCGCGAGCTCAACTACACGCCCAACCTGTCCGCGCGCAGCCTCGTCACCTCGCGCGAGCTGCGCATCGGCGTGATCTATGCCAACCCCAGCGCCGCCTTCATGAGCGGCTTTCTCGCCGGCGTGTTCGAGGAAGCCTCGGCACGCGCGGCGCAGCTGATCCTGCTCAAGGGCAAGCACGGCGGCGTGCCGACCCATGAAGAGATCGAGCAGCTCATCGCCTCCGGGATCGGCGGCGTGATCCTGACGCCGCCGCTGGGCGAGTCGGACGCGGTGCGACAGATCCTGCGCGACGCGGGGCTACCGCTGGCGGTCGTGGCAGGGCGCGTGGCCGATGCCATCTCGGTCGGCATCGACGATCGCCGCGCCGCGCACGACATGACGCGCCACCTGATCGCGCTCGGCCACCGCCGGCTCGGCTTCATCGTCGGCAACCCCGACCAGACCGCCAGCGCCGAGCGGCTGGCCGGCTTCAACGAGGCGGCGCGCGAGGCCGGGGTGGAAACCTGCGTCGCGCAGGGCGACTTCAGCTACGCCTCGGGGCTGGTCGCGGGCGAGCGCCTGCTCGACTCCGCCGCGCCGCCCAGCGCGATCTTCGCCAGCAACGACGACATGGCCGCTGCGGTCGTCTCGGTCGCGCATCGCCGTCACCTCGACGTGCCGCGCGACCTCACCGTCGCGGGCATGGACGACAGCATCGCCGCCACCACTTTGTGGCCGCCGCTGACGACGATTCGCCAGCCGGTGCAGGAGCTCGCGGGCGAGGCGCTGCGGCTGCTGATCGACGAGATGCGCGCGGCGCAGGGCAAGGGGCCGCGCTGCGTCGCGCGCGTGCTCGACCATGTCTTGGTCGAACGCGAATCCACTGCGCCGCCTCTGCACTGAGCGCTCAACGTGCTCCGGCGGACGCCGGAGCCCAGGGTCGCAAGCGCGTCGCTCGCGGCGCTGGGCTCCTACCGTCGCAGGAGCACGGGTGCGTCGAAACGCGTGACACGCTCCCCAGCGTCACTGCCGGCCGCGCGACTCGACGCTATAGCCATGCAACCCCATCGGATAGGGATTGACCGCCACGCGCGTCCCCATCTGCCCTTCCGGGCCGCCGAAGCTGGCGCGGTGCCAGCGGCCCTGTTTGGCGATCAGCACGTCGCCGGGGGCGGCCGCCTTGATCAGCGGTTCACCCTCGATCTGAAGGTCGACGTTGCCCTCCATCACGAACCAGAATTCGTCGTAGCCGACGTGAAAGTGGCCGAGGTTGGAGGAGGGCGGCGTCGGCGTGGCACGACCACGGATGTTGTTCACGAACAGGTGCTGCGTCGCGACGAAGGCGGTGGCGCGCGCGCCGCCCTGGACCACGTCCTTATAGTAATCGAGGTACAAGGGATTGGCCTCGTCGGGCGTGCCTGCCCCGCCCGCCGCCAGCCGCCGCTCGTAGTGGAAGCCACCCACGTCGCGCGGCCGCTCGGTCGTGCTCGCCACCGGATAGAGCGGCATGTCCGTCGCTGCATGGATCTCGAACCACAGAGCGGGCTGATCGCCGACGGTCTCTAACGTGAACGGCACGCGCAGCGGCACGTCGACCTCAAAGCCCTTGCCCGCGACGAAGCTCGGCTGTCCCGCGATCGCAACGCGCAGCCGCCCGCCCCACACGATGATCGCGGTGCGATTGTCGGAATAGGCGACCTCGGTCGTTCGCTTGCCGGCGCCCTGCTGGTGCCAGTCGGCGACGAGATCGCGGTTGCGCACGATCGGCTGCGACCAGTCGCTCGCGCCGCGGTGAAGCGCGAGCACGTCGGCGAGCTTCCACCACGGCCGGTTGGGCGAGTCATAGGCGGCGAAGGGCGTCTTCTTGGGCACCCACATCTCGACCGGCGCGGGCGGCGCCGGGCGCGGCGCCTGCGCAGTGAGGAGCAGCGCCGCGGCGGCTGCAGCGGCGACGCGCGCGCGGCGTCGGGTCAGATGGATCATGGTCGCTCCCCTCCTCTGTCGTGTCACTATGCCGCGGCGACCGCGGTATCTTGGCTCGGCGTGCGCTCGGCGCCGATCAGCCGACGTGGGTCGACGATCGCCCAGGCCGCGATGCCGAGCACCACCACACCCGCGCCGGTGCCGAACGCCGCGGCCCAGCCGTAGCGTGCGGCGATCCACGGCGTCAGCGAGGCGGTCAGCGCACCGCCGACCTGGCAGCCGACGTTCATCAGCCCCGACACGACGCCGGTGTGACGCCCCGCGATGTCCGCGGTGACCGACCAGAAGGAGCTCTGCGACAGGTAGATCGCGCCGCCGCCCAGCGCGAGCGTCAGCACCGCGAGCGGGGCGCTGTCGACCTGCGAGCCGATCAGCAGGAACAAGGCGGTCAGCGCGAAGGACAGCATAGCCAGACCCGATCGCCCCCAGTAGAGGCCGTGCCGCCGCGACACCGCGTCGTTGATCACGCCGCCGGCGAGGCAGCCGACCGTCATCGCCAGGAACGGCGCCATGCCGAAGACAGCGCTCGATTTCAGATCCAGCCCACGCGCCTCGGCGAGATAGATGAAGAACCAGCTGAAGAAGATCCAGATCACGTAACCGAACGCGAAATAGCTGAGGAACAGCCCCCACACCGCGCGGCTCGCCAGAATCGCGCGCCACGGGATCGGACCCGCGGCGTCCTCGGGCTCGCCGGGCAGGCCCGACTCGATGTGCGCCAGCTCGGCCGCGTTCACCGCGGGATGGTCCTGCGGCCGGTCGCGCGCGACCGTGAACCACACGATCGCCGCGACGAGGCCGATCAGTGCGCAGACGTAGAAGGAGGCGCGCCAGCCGCCATAAGCCACGACCGCGCTGATCAGCGGTGGGGTCAGCCCCGAGCCCGCGCCGACGCCCGCGAAGATCAGGCCGTTGGCCTTGCCGCGCTCCTGCGCCGGCACCCAGCGCGAGACGAACTGGTTGCCGGATGGGTAGACCGCCGCCTCGCCGATGCCGAGTCCGAAGCGGACCAGCATCAGCAGCGTGATCGCGTGCGCGCTGCCGGGCGGTACCCAGGCGGTGGCGACGCTGAACACACCCCACCACAGCAAGGCGAGCGTCAGCAGCCGGCGCGGCCCGATCCGCGCCGCGAGCCACCCCGCGGGCACCTGGAACGCGGCATAGCCGATCAGGAAGGCGCTGAAGATCCAGCCGAGCCGGATCTGGTCGATCGCATACTCCTGCCGCATCTGCACGCCGGCGACGGAGATGTTGGTACGATCGAGAAAGGCGATCGCGCTGATGACGAACAGCATCGCCACCAGTCTCACCCGGACGTTGCTGCGCCCCGCTCCCGTCATCACCGCTCTCCCGGACGCACGACGTCGACGCCGCATTATATCCTATATGATTCTGTGTAGAGCCGTTGTAAGCGTGCGTAAAGCCCGGCGAAGTTCGGCGTCAGAAGGGAGAGAAGGGGTGAAGGGGATCGGATCGCTCGCGCGCGGTGCGGCGCTGCTCACGTTGGTGCTGGCGGGCCCAGCGGGTGCGCAGCAGGCGACCGCCCCGCGCCCTCTGGCGGAGCGCATCGGCCACACCGACCCGGCGCGCTACCGGCAGCTCTCAAAGGTGCACGACGGTGCGGGCACCATGGCCTTCGCGCCGCTGCTCGGTGCCGACGCGCTCTCGACCAACCTCATCTTCGTGCACCGCGGCGTGATCGCGCCGCACAGCGGGATCGGGCAGCATTTCCACCACCAGTGCGAGGAGATGTTCGTCATCCTCAACGGGGAGGCACAGTTCACCGTCGACGGCCGCACCACCACGATCGCGGGACCGGCGGCGGTGCCTGATCGCATGGGCCACGCGCACGCGCTGTACAACGCGTCCGACCGCCCAGTGCAGTGGCTCAACATCAACGTCGGCCAGACCAAGCGCTACGACAATCTCGACCTCGGCGACTCGCGCGAGGGCGCCGCGCTCGACCGCGTCGCGCAGTTCGCCGCCGTCAGGTTCGATCGCGACAGGCTCAAGCTGCAGGGCGCGGTGCGCATGCGCCGGCTGCTCGGGCCCGAGGTCTTCACCACGCCCTGGGCGTTCGTCGACCATGTGCTGGTGCCCCCCGGCGCCGCGCTCGACGGCGCCGCCGCGCCCGGCATCAGCGAGATGGTCTATGTCATGGCCGGCGCGGGCGAGGCGCAGGTCGCCGGAGAGCGAGCGCCGCTGCGCGCCGGCGACGCGCTGCCGGTCGAGGTCGGCGCCGCGCGTACGCTGCGCGCCACCGGTGCCGCGCCGCTCGAACTGATGGTGGTCGGCGTCGCGCGCGATCTCGCCGCCAAGGCCGCCTACGCCGCTTCGCTTCCCCCCCGCTGACTCCCGGAAAGGACCTGCCGATGCAACGCCGCTCGCTCCTGCACCTGATCGCCTCGCTCGGCGCCGGCTCGGCCTTGCCCGGCGCCGCACGCGCCGCCGCGCCGACGCGGAAGCCGATCGTGCTCTACTGCGACCTCGCGGTCGATCCGGCGCGCGAGAAGGAGATGCTCGACGCCTTCCACCAGCATTTCCTCCCCGCGGCGCAGAGCTTCCGCGGGCGCGGGTTCATCGACCTGAAGATGCTCAAGCTTCGAACGGTGATCCAGGGCCAGCCCGCGCCGCCCGCCGGGGTGAATTATCGCTTCCAGCTCACCTATGAGAGTGAGGAGCAGCGCCAGGTGTGGATCCGCTCGGACGTGCACCAGCGCAACTGGCCGCTGATCGAGCGCACCGTGCTCAACCGCGACTATCTCGTCCTGCTGACCGATGCGGTATGAGCATGCGGACCGCCCCCCTGCTCGCGGCCGCGCTGCTCGCACCGCTCGCGCTCCACGCCCCCATCGCCGCCGCCCAAGAGGCGGGTCCGCGAGTCGAACGGCTCGACCCTTCGCTCGACGCGGTGATCACGCCGGGCACGAAGGTCGAGCGAGTCGCGACCGGCTTCGGTTTCACTGAGGGTCCGCTGTGGCACGACGGCCGCCTATGGTTCTCCGACGTCAGCGGCGACACGCTGCGCGCCGTCGACCCGGCCGGCCATGTCGAGGAGTTGATCGCCAACGCCGGCGGCCTGCCCGACCCACCCGCGGGCAAGAGCATCGGCCCCAACGGGATGGTGCCCGACCGCGACGGCAGCGTGCTGATGGCGCAGATGGGCGCGCGCCGCATCGTGCGCGTCGGCGCCGACCGCCGCGTCACACCGTTAATCGCCGACTATCTCGGCAAGCGGCTCAACAGCCCTAACGATCTCGTCTTCGCCGCCGATGGCGCGCTGTGGTTCACCGACCCGCCGTTCGGGCTGTACAACGGGATGGACAGTGATCCGGCCAAGCAGCTGCCGTACAACGCGGTGTTCCGCTACGCCGGCGGCACCCTGACGCCGGTGATCACCGACCTCAAGCTCCCCAACGGTATCGGCTTCTCGCCGGACGGCCGCACCTTGTACGTCACCGATTACGGCCCCCCAGGCATGATCTACGCCTACGATGTCGGGCGCGGCGGAAGGCTCTCGCGGCGACGGGTGCTGATCAGCTTCCCCGCGGGCGGAGCCGGCGGCGCCGACGGGCTCAAGGTCGATCGCCGCGGCAACGTCTGGGCGACCGGGCCGGGCGGCATCCGCGTGATCTCGCCCGGGGGGAAGGTGCTCGGCCGTATCGTACTGCCCGAGGTCGCCGCCAACCTCGCTTTCGCGGGTGACGGGCACACGCTGTACATCACGGCCTCGACGAGCGTGTACCGGCTCCGCACGACCGTGGCGGGGGTGCTGCCGCGCTTCGCTCGGTAGCGAGCGGCGGCCCCCCTACTGCCTGTCTCAAACCGTCGCCCCACGTTAGCGTCATCCTGAACTGGATTCAGGATCCACCCGTCCGCACACTCAAGCACCAAGGCGCTCGCGCAACAGTGGATCCTGAGATAAGCTCAGGATGACGCCGGCGTTGGCTAAGCAAGTATCCCCGCAGGGACGCCTCCACGGCTGAGACGTCGTCCTCTTTCAATGTCCCGTCGCGCCGGCCTTTTTGTCGGTCGCCAGGTTGGCAACGAGATAGTCGCTCATCACCTTCTGCTCCTCGGGCGAGAGCTCCGCACCGCGATCGATCATCGACTGAACCAGCGCTGGCCACTCGGCCGCGGTCTTGTGCGCGGCGAAGACTTGGTTGGTGGTGTGGCAGAAGCCGCAGCGCTCGTTGATCAGGTCGAGCCCCGGGCCCGGCGCGGGCGCAGCGGCCGGCGTGGCGGGCTGCTGCGCCGCCAGCGCCACCGCGCCGAGCAGCGCGGTACCGGCGAAGGCGGCGCAGCCGGCGGCGAGGCGGACGATCGGGTCGATACGCGTCATGGCAGGCATCCTCAGCGGACCGCGAAGGCGACCACTTGGTCGCTGGTCGCGGGTTGGAAGGCGAAGCCGCCGGTCGCCACCGCGGCGACCATCTGACGACCGTCGGCGGCGCGATAGGTCATCGGCGTGCCGTAGTTGGAGGCGGGCAACGGTGCCGACCAGAGTAGCGCGCCGCTCTTGGTCTCGAAGGCGCGGATCGTGGCATCGCGCGTCGCGCCGATGAAGGTCAGCCCGCTCGCGGTGGTGATCGGCCCGCCCGCGCTGATCACGCCGTTCGCGGCAAAGGCGGGATCGTCGTTCTTGCCGAGCACCTTGCGCCACGCCACCGCGCCGGTGTCGACGTTCACCGCGACCAGCTCGCCCCACGGCCCCTTCTGGCAGGGATTGCCGGTCTCCTTGTCCTGAAAGTAGGCGTAGCCCGCCTTCATTCCCCAACTGCCGTCGGGCTGCTGCGCGAGCTGCTGCGGGCTGGCGAGATTGTTGACGTTGATCACGTACAGCCCGCTCTTCGGATCGAACGCGCCCCCGCCCCAATCGACCCCGCCGAGGCTGCCGGGGAAGAAGTTGACCGCGCTGTCGGCGCGCAGGGGCTGGAACGGTCGGCTCGGCGCGATCGTCAGCTCGGCGACCAGCTTCTCGCACGCGGCGCGGTGCGCGGGCGGACCGTCGATCAGGTCGGAAGCGGCGTAGCTGGTGCGTGCCAGGGGGGGCGGGGTGACCGGCATCGGCTGGGTCGGCCAGGGTTGCTCGCCGGGGACGTCGGTGTCGGTCGGGACCGGCACCTCGCGCACGTCGTACAGCGGCTTGCCGGTGACGCGGTCGAGGATGAACATCGTTGCGGTCTTGTTCATCACCGCGATCGCGGGGATCGTGCGGCCGCCGCGGCGCACCTCGATCAGCGTCGCGGTGGGCAGGTCGACGTCCCAGATGTCGTGGTGGACGGTCTGAAAATGCCAGAGGTACTTGCCCGTGCCCGCCTCCACCGCGACGATCGAGTTGCCGTACAGGTTCTGCCCCTTGCGGTCCCCGCCCCAGCGATCGAAGGTCGGCGCGCCGACGGGCAGGTAGGCGATGCCGCGCTTGTCGTCGACGAGCACGAAGGTCCAGACGTTCACTCCCGAGCGCTTCTGCCAGCTGTCGCCCTCCCAGGTGCCGAAGTTCGGCTCGCCCGGCTGCGGGATGGTGTGGAAGGTCCAGAGCAATTTGCCGGTGCGCGCGTCCCATCCGCGCACATCGCCGGCCGCCCCCTTGACCGGCATCTCCTGCACGCGCGAGCCGGTGATGATGACGTCGCGGTAGATTGCGGGCGGGCTGCTCATGCCGAGCGGCGCCCGCGTGCCGTTCATCACCTCGGGCGTCTTCATGTCGACGATCCCCGCGGTGCCGAAGCCGGCGGCGAGCTGACCCGTCGCGGCGTCGAGCGCGATCAGCTTGCCGCTGCGCGTGCCGAAGACGATCCGCGCGCCCGTCCCCTTCCCTCCAGGCCAATAAGCGACCCCGCGAGTTGAGGCCTGGTCGTTGCCGGGCAGCTGGAACACCCAGCGCTCGGCACCGGTGGCGGCGTCGAGCGCGACCACGCGCTTGTACGGGGTGGCGAGGTACATAACACCCTTCACCACCAGCGGCGTCGCTTCCGACGCAGAGAAGCCGGTGCGGAACTTGGCGGGGACGCTATCGGGCATCGGGATCGCCTCGCCGGTCGTACCGGCCGGTCGCATGTGATAGGTCCACACCTGCCGCATCTTGGCAACGTTCGCCGGCGTAATCTCGGCCAGCGGCGAGTGACGCGCATGGCTCTCGTCACGCCCATAGCCCTGCCAGTCGCCCTTGGCCTGCGCGAACACCGGAGCGCTCGCGCCCGACACGAGCGCCGCCGCCGCCAGTATCGTCCCCCCCCGCACGACGCGCTTCTCAGGGCGCTTGATCCTGCTCGCCACGCTCCGCTCTCCCAATCGGCAACATTGCGTTCCGCGCCGAGCGGCCACAACGTTGTCCTGTCATTTCAAGGGTGCTAGCAAGCCGCGCGATCCTATACAATATGATCTGTAGCGGATCGGCGCGGACCAAGGCCGCGTCACGCGTAAGGAGAGAGACATGCCGGACTTGCCGCTGAAGGGCCTGAGAGTGCTCGATATCTCGCAGGTAATGGCGGGGCCGTTCTGCTGCATGCTGCTCGGCGACATGGGTGCCGACGTGATCAAGATCGAACCGCCGCGCACCGGCGATTCGACCCGCCACTCGATGGGCTTCCGGCTCAAGGGCGAGGACAGCCCCGGCTTCCTCGCGCTCAACCGCAACAAGCGCAGCATCACGCTCGACCTCAAGGACGAGGCCGACCGGGCAGTGCTCTACGCCTTGGTGCAGACCGCCGACATCGTGGTCGAGAACGCACGCCCCGGCGTCGCGCAGCGGCTCGGCATCGACTATGACACGCTCGCCGCGCTCAACCCGCGGCTGATCTACGCCAGCATCTCCGGCTTTGGGCAGACCGGCCCCTGGGCGCAGCGCCCCGGCTTCGACCTGATCGCGCAGGCGATGTCGGGCGTGCTCAGCTCCAACGGCTTCCCGGGCATGGAGCCGGCCAAGAACTCGATCGCGGTGGCCGACCTCGGCGCGGGGCTCTTCTCGGTCTACGGCATCCTCAGCGCGGTGATCGGACGGCAGGCGTCGGGCCAGGGGCAGTATATCGACGCGTCGCTGCTCGAGGCCGCGATGGGGCTCTCGATCTGGGAGACGACCGAATATTGGGGCACCGGCCGCGCGCCCACGCCGATCGGCTCGGCCAACCGGATGTCCGCTCCCTATCAGGCGGTGCGCGCGTCGGACGATTGGTTCGTGATCGGCGCGGCGAACCAGGGCCTGTGGCTCAAGCTGCTCCAGGTGATCGGCCGTCCCGAGCTGCAGGAGGACGAGCGCTACGCCACCAACGCCGCGCGTGTGGCGAACCGCGAGGCGCTGATCGAGGAGCTGGCGCCGACCTTCGTGACGCGCACCAGCCAGGAGTGGATCGACGCGCTGCTCACCGCCGGCGTGCCCGCCGCGCCGATCCTCGACTATGGCGAGGCGGTGGCGAGCGAGCAGGCGGTCGCGCGCGACATGGTGATGCAGGTGCCGCACCCGGTCGAGGGCGAGTTCCGCGCGCTCGGCTTCCCGGTGAAGATGCGCGGCACACCGCAGGAGGTGCGCCTGCCCCCACCGCTGCTCAACGAGCATGACGACGAGATCCGCCGCGAGCTGGCCGAGCGCGGGCTGCTGCCCGTGACGACCGAGGCGATGGCGTGAGCGGGATCGTCGTCACGCGTGACGGTGACGCGGTCCATGTCCGCTTCGACAACCCGGCCGCGCACAACGCGCTGACCGGCGCGATGTGGCTCGCGCTGCGCGACGCCGCGCGCGCGGTCGCCGCCGATCCCAGCGTGCGGGTGGTCACCTTTCGCGGCACCGGCGGGAAGGCATTCATCTCGGGCACCGACATCACCAAGTTCGCGGACTATGCCGAGGGCGCGCAGGGTGTCGCGTATGAGCGCGAGATCGACGAGTGCATGGGCGCGATCGACGCCTTGCCGTGCACCACGATCGCGGTGGTGGAAGGCTGGGCGGTCGGCGGCGGGCTCAACATCAGCTCGGCGTGCGACTTCCGCGTGGCGACCCCCGACGCGCGCTTCGGCTCGCCGATCGGGCGGACGATCGGCAACTGCCTTTCCGCCGCGAGCCTGGCGCGGATCGGCGGGGCGGTGGGCGTGGCGGTGGCGCGGCGGATGGTGCTGCTCGGCGAGATCGTCGGGGCGGAGGAGCTCCGCGCGAGCGGCTTCCTGCTCAAGGTGGTGGAGCGCGACGCGCTCGACGCCGAGGTGGCGACCTTGTGCGCGCGCGCCGCGGAGAACGCGCCGCTGACGACTCGCGTGACGAAGGAAACGCTGCGGCGGATGACGTTCGACGGCCTGCCCACGATCGAACCGCTGATCGAGCAGGTGTACGGCAGCGCCGATTTCCGGCGCGGCGTGGCGGACTTTCTGGCGAAGACCAAGCGTGTACCGGCGTGGACGGGGGAGTGAGGGGCGGTCCGAAATCCTCCCCGCTCGCGGGGGGGACCAGCCGCAGGCTGGTAGACGGGGCTCTCCGCGCACGCACCGGCTCGTCTGTGGAAGCCCCCTCCACCACGCCCTTCGGGCGCGGTCCCCCTCCCCGTGCCGGGGAGGATTTCGCCCCTACCCCACCGGCTTGGGCGCGATCACGATTCCGGCGGCCATCGGCTGGCTCGGCGGGAGCGGCAGCTTGCCCGCGGGGAAGCCGTTGACCTCGAAGATATAGGCCTGAATGTCGGCGACGGTCTTCCCGGGCAGACTGCCGGGCGCGCTCAGCGGCATCGTCGTCTTGATGCGCGAGAACAGGTCGCCCGCCGAGGTGCCGTTCCAGTTGTTGAGGAAACCACCCCCCACGAGCGCCGGCGCGACGTCGATTCCGGCAAGCGTATCGCCGTGGCAGGCGGCGCAATTCTCGGCATAGGCCACCTTCCCGCGCGCGGCCTGCTCGGCGGTGTAGACGCCGTTCCACACGTCGCGCTGGCCGCCCTGCGCGCGCACCACAACCGCGCTGCCGAACGCCAGCGCCGCCGCGCCGAGCGCCCAGAGGCCATATCGCGTTGTCCGCTCCATCATCACGCTACTCCCGGCAGTCGGTAGGCGACCAGCTCCGCGCTGGCATTGCCGCCGCCCGTGGCGACGACGATATACTGGCGTCCCTTGAGACGATAGGTCATCGGCGAGCCGCTCTGCGGCGCGGTCATGTACACCGCGCCCTTCTCCTCGCCGGTGGCCTTGTCATAGGCGCGCAGCATCGCGCCGCGAAGGCCATATTCGTTGGTGTAGAAGCCCGCCTCGCCGCAGATCACCAGCGTCTTGGTGACGAGCGGCCCGAGATTGCCGGCCCGGCCCGTGCGCGGGATCTTGAGCCCCTTTAGCGCTGGATGGTTGCGCACGTTGTCGGGCGTCTCGCCGTGCGCGACCTGCCAGGCGAGGTCGCCCTTGCTCAGGTCGATCGCGGTGATCCGGCCGTAGGGCGGCTTGAGCAGCGGCAGGCCGTCGACGGCGAGGAAGCCGGGCGGCGGCCCCTTGGACGCGCCGGCGGGCTTGCCGCCAGCGGGGGCTGCCGCGGGGGGCGCCTCCATGTTGCGCATCCTCGGCCCGCCGGCGCCCATCGCCGGCATGGCGCGCGCCTCGCGCCCGGCGACGCCGTGGACCTGCGGGAACTCGGACACCTTGGGATCGGCATTGCGCACGATCCCCATCAGCGAGGGCTGCGTCTTGGAATAGACGTAGACCATGTGCGTCTCCGGGTCGTAGCAGCCGCCCGGCCAGTTGGTCCCGCCCTGGACGCCGGGCGCCGAGATCGTGCCCCAGCGCCCCGGCTTGCTCACCGTCGGCGGCGTGAAGAGCGGGCCGATCTTGTAAGACTTCACGAACTCGACGGCCTTGGCGCGGAGCGCCGGGGTGAAGTCGATCAGGTCGTTCTCGCTCACGCCCTGCACGTCATAGGCGGGCGGCTTGGTCGGGACCGGCTGGGTCGGGCTGTACCATTCGCCGGGCACGTCGCCGCGCTCCACCTTGCGCTCGACGATCGGCCAGATCGGCTTGCCCGTCTCGCGGTCGAGCACATAAAGGAACGCCTGCTTGGTCGGCTGCGCGAGCGCCTTGACGGTACGTCCCCCCACCGGGATGTCGCACAGGATCGGCGCGCAGGGCACGTCGCGGTCCCACAGGCCGTGGTGGACGAACTGATAGTGCCAACGGCGCTGTCCGGTCTCGAGGTCGAGCGCCACCAGCGACTCACCGAACAGCGCGTCGCCGCGGCGGAACATGCCCATCTCGTCACCGGTCGGCAGCTCGACCGGGACATAGACCAGCCCGAGCTCCTCGTCGGCGGACATCTCGGCCCAGGCACCGCCGTTACCCGCCTCGTCGGCGTCGCCGTTGAGCCAGGTGTCGTAGCCGAACTCGCCCTTCTTCGGAATCGTGTGGAAGATCCACTTGCGCTTGCCGGTGCGCACGTCGAAGCCGCGGATATAGCCCTTCACGTTCTTGCGCACCGCCGGCACGTCGCCCGCGGTATGCGCCGCGCCGACCACCACCGTGTCGCGCGCCACCATCGGCGTGGCGTGGAGGCCGACGTCGGCGGTGTCGACGTCGAGCTCCTGGTCGAAATCCTTCTTCAAGTCGACAATGCCGTTGGTGCCGAAGTTCGGATCGGGGATGCCCGTGTTCGCGTCGAGCGAGACCAGCTGGTAGCCGATCGTAACGTAGAGAATCCGCTCGATCTTCCCGTCGGTCCAGTAGGATACGCCGTGGCCGGAGAGCTGGCGCGGCGAGTTGAGCGCGCGCTGGCCCTCGTCAAGGCGGTGCATCCACAGCAGCTCGCCGGTCGCGGCGTCGAGCGCGACGCAGTCGCGGCGCGAGCCGGCGGGAAGGAACAGCCGGCCCTTCACCAGCAGCGGGGTCGGCTCGAACTGATACTCCTTGCGCGCGCCGAACACGTCGGTCTTGACGCTCCAGGCGATCTCGAGGTCATTGAAATTCTCGGCGTTGATCTGGTCGAGCGGCGAGTAACGCGTGTTCGCCTTGTCCGCGGCGTAGCTGCGCCACTCGGTGTCGGGCGGCGGCGCGTCCGCGTCCTGCATCGGCGCCGCTAGCGCCGCCGGGTCGATCGCCAGGATCAGCGCCGAGGCGGCGGTGCCCGCCAGCAGGTGGCGGCGGGTGAGACCGGGAATGCTCACCACGTCACCGCGATATATTTCGCCTCGCAATATTCGAGCAGGCCGTGGTGCGAGCCTTCGCGCCCGAGCCCGCTCTGCTTCATGCCGCCGAACGGCGCCGCGGCGTCCGACACCAGCCCGCGGTTGACCGCGACCATGCCGCACTCGATCCGCTCGGCCACCGCGAGCGCGCGCTTGAGATCGGCCGAGTATACATAGGCGGCGAGCCCGTATTCGGTATCGTTGGCGAGCGCGACCGCCTCGTCGGCGGTGTCGAACGCGGTCACCGCTGCGACGGGGCCGAACACCTCCTCACGCAGGATCTCGGAGCCTGGCTTGATGTCCGCGATTACCGAGGGCGGGTAGAAATAGCCGTCGCCGGCGGGGGTCTCACCGCCCAACTCGACGCGTGCGCCCTTGGCGACCGCGTCGGAGACGAGCCGCTCGATCTTGTCGACCGCCTTGCGGTTGATCATCGCGCCGCACTGCGTGGCGGGATCGGTCCCGGCGCCGACCTTCAGCGCGCCCATGCGCTCGACCAGTTTGGCCACGAAGGCGTCGTGGATGCCGCGCTGGACGTAAAAGCGGTTCGCCGCGGTGCAGGCCTCGCCGGCGTTGCGCATCTTGGCGACCATTGCGCCCTCGATCGCGGCGTCGAGGTCGGCGTCGTCGAACACCACGAAGGGTGCGTTGCCGCCGAGCTCCATCGACGAGCTGATCACCTGGTCCGCCGCCTCGCGCAGCAGCACGCGGCCGACCTGGGTGGAGCCGGTGAAGGAGAGCTTGCGCACGCGCGGGTCGTGCAGGATGGCGCTGCATACCGGGCCGGGCTGGCTGGTGGTGACGACGTTGACCACGCCCGCGGGGACGCCCGCGCGGCGCATGATCTCGGCCACCGCGAACGCGGTCAGCGGCGTCTCGGCGGCCGGCTTGAGGATGCAGGTACAGCCCGCCGCCAGCGCGGGCGCGATCTTGCGCGTCGCCATCGCCGCGGGAAAATTCCACGGCGTGATCAGCAGCGCGATGCCGATCGGCTGGTACTGCACCATGATGCGGTTCCCGCCCGCGGGCGAGGTCCCCAGCTCACCGGGGATCCGCACCGCCTCCTCGGCGTACCAGCGGAAGAATTCGGCGGCATAGGCCACCTCGCCGCGCGCGTCAGTCAGTGCCTTGCCGTTCTCGCGCGAGATCAGCTGCGCCAGCCACTCCTGATGCGCCATCATCGCGTGGAAACAGGCGAGCAGCACGTCGGCGCGCTTGCGCGGCGCTGTCGCGGCCCAGTCCGCCGCAGCGGCAGCGGCGGCGTCCACCGCGGCGATCCCCTCCTCCACCGCGGCGTCGGCCACCTCGGTGAGGGTCGCGCCGGTGGCGGGATCGTCGACCGCAATGGTCGCGCCGCTCGCGGCAGCGGTCCAGCGCTCGCCGATCAGCAGGCCGGTGGGGATAGCGAACGGGCCGTCGCCCGGCGGAGTGTAGCTGGTCATCGGAGGCGTCCCGTGCATCAGGCGTGGAGGAGCGTGGCGCGGTCGCCGGCGAAGGCGGCACGCGTGATGGTCTGCATCGCGGCAAGATCGAGCGGCCGCGGGTTGTTCTTGATCAGCCGCGCCGCGTTGAGCGAATATTCCGCGACATGGTCCTGCTGGTCGGCGCGCAATCCCAGATCGGCGAGCGAGCGCGGGATGGCGATCCGCTGGAACAGCGCGTCCACCGCGTCGATGAACGCCTGCGCGCGCTCCCCCGGCGTCGCACCCGCGATCCCGACGAGTTCGGCGAGCTCGGCGAAGCCGTCGGCGCAGGCGGGACGGTTGAACTGCATGACATAGGGCAGCAGCGTCGCCACGCCCTGCCCGTGCGCCGTGTGCGTGAGGTTGCCGACCGGATATTGCAGCGCGTGCGCCGCGGCGGTCCCCGCGGTGCCGAAGGCGCAGCCTGCCGCGAGCGCGGCGAGCATGACGCCCTCGCGCGCCTCGATGTCGCTGCCGTCGACGACGGCGCGCTCGAGGTAGCGGAACACGTTGGTCACCGCGAGCTTGGCGAAATGGTCGGAAAGCACGTTCTTGCCGACGAAGACGTGCTGCTCGGTCAGCATTGCGTCGATCGGGCGCGCCAGCGTGGTATAGGCCTCCACCGCGTGGGTCAGCGCGTCCGCTCCCGAGAAAGCGGTGAGCGCGGGCGGACAGGTGACGGTCAGCTCGGGGTCGCAGATCGCCACCTGCGCGATCAGGTGCGGGCTGGCGATGCCGACCTTGGCGCCGCGCTCCTCGTCCGCGACCACCGCTACCGGGGTCGCCTCCGAGCCGGTGCCGGAGGTGGTCGGCACCGCCACCAGCGGCATCACCGGGCCGGGCACCGCGAACTCGCCGTAGTAATCGCGCACGCTGCCGCCATGGGTGAGCAGCACCGCCGCCACCTTGGCGAGGTCGAGCGAGCTGCCGCCGCCGACGCCGATCACGACGTCGGGGTCGAAGCCGCTGGCGACGGAGACGCACGCGTCGATCGAGCGCAGCGGCAAGTCGGGCACGGTGCCGTCAAACACGCGCGTCTCCACCCCGTGCGCGGCGAGGTCGGCGAGCATCGCGGCGAACTCAGGCTGTGCGGCCTGGCGCTCGTCGGTGCAGAGCAACGCGCGGGTGCCGAGCCGCGCGGTCGCCGAGCCGAGCGCGGCACGCTGCCCGCGCCCGAACAGGATGGAGCGCGGCAGGCGCGCCGCACCGAACAGGGCGGGCGCGGTCGGGTCGGACGTCATCGAAGTGTCTCCAGAAGTCATGCCGCGGCGACCTCGTCGGCGGTGGCGAGCCGCCGCGACGCGTCGATCCGCAGGAAGAGAAGAGCCGCGATCGCGCACAGCACCGCGAGCACCATGAAGGCGGGGAACCAGCCGCTGACGGTGACGATATAGCCGGTCACCGCGGCGGCGATCGCCGCGCCGAGGTTGCCGAGCGTGTTCATTACCGCGGAGACCGAGCCGGCGAACTCGCCGCCGATGTCGAGCGTCACCGCCCAGGACACGCCGACGGTCAGCTCGAGCCCGAATACGGCGACGCAGAAGCAAATGATGCTCGCGATCGGCGCATCGATCGCGGCGGCGAGCGGCATCATGACCGCGGCGGTGACGAAGCCAATCACCGCGACGACGCGCCGCGCCATCTTGAGCCCGGCACCGCGCTTGACCAGCAGGTCCGAGGTCCAGCCGCCGGCGAGATCGCCCACCACACCCGCCATCAGCGGCAGGCTCGCGAAGAGCCCCATTACCGCGAGATCGTAGCCGCGCGCGTCGTGCAGGTATTTCGGGAACCAGGTCAGGAAGATGTTGATGCAGTAGGCATAGCAGAAATACATCGCCGACAGCGTCCACAGCTGCGGTTGGCGCAGCAGCCGACGCCACGGCACCTTGGCGCGCGCCGGGCCAGTGCCGAGCGCGCCCTCGATCAACGCGCGCTCGGTCGCGTTGACGCGGCGATGCTCGCGCGGCGTGTCGCGGTAATAGACGAACCAGCAGAACGCCCAGATCAGCCCGACGCCGGCGAACAGCAGGAACGGCATGCGCCAGCCGAAATCGACGATCAGCAGCGCCACGAACACCGGGGTCACCGCGCCGCCCAGCCGCGCACCGGCGTGAGTGAGCCCCTGCGCCCAGCCGCGCTCGGCGGGCAGCATCCAGCGCGACAGCGAGCGCGTTGCAATCGGGAAGGCCCCCGCCTCGCCGAGGCCGAACAGAAAGCGGCATACCATCATCGAGCCCGCCGACCAGGTCAGCGCGGTCGCGGCGGTGAAGGTCGACCACCACACCACCACCCCGGTGAGCGCGCGTCGCGGCCCGAAGCGGTCGCCGAGCCAGCCGCCGGGGATCTGGAACAGCGCGTAGGCGAACTGGAAGGCGGCGAAGATCCAGCCCATCGTGACGAGCGAGAAGCCATATTCCTTCTGGATCGACGGCGCCGCGGTCGCGATCACCACGCGGTCCATGTAGGTGATCAGATAGGCCAGCACGGTGAGCCACAACACCGCGTGGCGCACCCGCGTCGGGCGCAGCGTGCCCTCGCCCACTGCCGGTACGGGCTCCGCCAGCGCGCTCGCGGGGGTCACGGCTTGGCCGTGCCGCAGGCGTCGGCGGCGCGGCCGACGCAGGTCTGCCAGATCGTCGGCACCTTGCGCCCGGCGACATAGACCGCGTTGATCGAGCGCGTGTTGCGGATGTCGCGCGTCGGGTCGCGATCGAGCACCAGCAGGTCGGCCCATTTGCCCGGCTCCAACAGGCCGCTCTCGTTCTCGCGCAGGAAGCTGGCGTTGGTGCCGGTCGCGGCGGTGAGCGCCTGGAGCGGGGTGAGCCCCGCCTTGACCATCAGCTCCAGCTCCCAATGCGCGAAATAGCCGGGGAAGCGAGCGGTCGGCCCGCTATCGGTCCCCATGCCGTAGCGCACTCCGGCTTTCACTTCGGCGGCGAGGCTCGCCATCGCGTTGCGCAGCACGGGCGGATATTTCGGGAACAGCGGCGAGGCGGCGAGCTTCCGCTGGCGCTCCTGGCTCTTCAGCGTGGCGATCGTCGATGGCGCGACCCCGCGCGAGAAGAAGGGCTCGTCGACGAAGGGGAGCAGCGTGTAGGTGAAGCTCGCCTCGCGGCTGAGCGTCGAGGCGAGCTGCCACGTGCCGCGCCGCTTCATCGCGGCCGTCAGCGCCGGGTCGGCGACCCGGTCGCGCACCTGGTGCATGAAGACGTCGACGCCCTCGCGCGTCAGCTCCGCGGCATTGTCGTAGTAGAAGATGTGCGCCGCCGCCTTCTTGTCCGCGGCGTGGGCGGCGTCGATCACCGCTTTGCTCACCTCGTACGGCATGCGCTTGGCGACGGTGCCGAACTCGTCGTCCATCCACAATTTGACGAAATCGTCGCCCTTGGCGGTCTCGCGCTGGACCATCGCGGTCGCCTCGGCCGGGGTGGCGACCGACTGCTCGAGCCCCGGCACACCGCCGTAGCTGCCCTTGTAGACCACACCGCGACCCGCCGTGTAGGCGCGCGCCCGGTCGATCCGGCCGGCGCGGCGCTGGTCGGCGATAACCTGGTGGATCAGGTCGCCGTCGGTGCCGAGCGTGTAGACCGAGGTGACGCCGTAGGCCGCGTACAGGTTGAGCTGCGCCTCGACGTTGGCGCGGTCGTAATATTTGGGGAAGCTCTGATCGACGCCGTCGACCAGGCCGAGATGGACGTGGCTGTCGATCAGGCCCGGCATCAGGAACTTGCCGCGCAGGTCCTCGACCGTAGCATCGCTCAGCCTGGGCCGTGCGGCGGAGGCGCCGACCCAGGTGATGCGGCCGTCGGTCATCACCAGGGCCTGGTCAGGGCGCGCCGCGCTGCCGGTGCCGTCGAACAGCGTGACATGGTCGAGTACCACCGTCTCCGCTGCGGCCCCGCCGCCGAGACACAGCGCCGCCAACGCGACACCGACGCGGTTCATCGCCCGCGCGCGACCTGGGCGAAACCGCCGCATCGCACTCCCCTCCATGTCATATCCTATATGATCTGACTAGGTAGGGGCTGGGGGACTGTCAAGCGTCGGGACGTACCGCCAGTCGAATGTTGTCAGGTGTTTGGCGTACCCTCCGCGAGCACGTCATCCATCCGCTGCTGCGAGCATAGGAGATGGTGGCGCACCGCCTGCTCGGCCGCGGCGGGATCGTGCGCCACCAACGCGTCGATGATGGCGCGATGCTCGCGCGCGGCCTCGTGCGGCGCGTTGGTGGCGTAGAGCGCGCGGAAGATGTGGAGGTGCGCGTGCAGCCGCTCGATCGTGTCCGCGATCAGGCGGTTGCCGCTGGCGGTCGCGATCAGCCGATGGAGCGCGGCATCGGCCTCGGCGAAGCGCGAATAGGCGCGCGCGTCCCCGTCCGCCACGCCCGACATGTCGCGATCGATCGCGCGCAAGGTCGCGATCGCTGCGTCGGTCATCGCCTCGGCGGCACGGGCGGCGGCGTAGGGCTCGATCAGCTGGCGCAGCGTGTAGAGATCGCGCACCTCTTGCCGCGTCATCTGCGGGCTGGCGCGGTAGCCGACGTTCGGCATCTTGTAGACCAACTTCTCCGCTTCGAGCTGGCTCATCGCCTCGCGCACCGGCGTCTGCGAGATGCCGAGCTGGCGCGCGACGGTGTCGATCGCGATCCGCTCGCCCGGCGCAATCCTGAGGCTCATCAGCATGTCGAGCAGATGGTCATACGCGCGTTCCACCATCGTCGGCCCGGGCGCAGGCCGCGCGGCGCGGGATGGGATGGGAACGGAGCTCTTCGTGTCGATCTGCCGCAAGTGAGGTACGCCGGTCCGAGAGGGAAACGGCCTCGATCCTATAGGTTTTATACGATGAAGGTAAGTAGCGGCGGACGGCGACCCGCGCGCCTGAGGCACGCGGGCCGCCGGTCAGGTCAGAAGCTGAAGCGGACGCCCAGCCGGTAGGTCCGCCCGAGCACGTCGTACAGCGCCGGATTGACGAAAGACGGCGACTTGGCGGGATCGCGGTTGAAGAGGTTGTCCACCTTGGCATAGGCGGTGACTGCCTCGGTGATGTTGTACGTCCCGCCGACGTCCATGTAGAAGGCGCCGGGCATGAAGTTCTGGTCGATGGTGGGATGTTGCCTGGTCGACTCCGGGCAAGTGCCGGGCGCGCAGACGACATATTGGTTGCCGAGCGTGCCGTCGCTAAACCAGCGCTCCTGCACCAGCAGCGAGAAGTCGTCACCCTCGTAGGTCTGCACCGCCAGCCACTTCCAATCGGGCGTGTTGCCGTTGTTCACGCCCGCGGTGTCGTTGGGGATCTGGCCGGCAAGCCCGGTGTCGGTGACGAACTTGCTGATATGCGTCGCCAGCGCGCGCACGGTGAGCCGCCCGGGCAGGCCCAACGGCCGCTGCCAGCGGTAGCTCGCCTCGATGTCGAAGCCCGAGGTGTCGATCGACGCCAGGTTGAAGGCCTGAACGTTGATGAAGTTCGGCCCCGCCTGGTTGTTGAGATTGAAGGCGCTGCACGTCTCGGGGAGGATGTTGCGATAGCACAGATCGACGATGTCGCCCGCCCCCAGGCTCGAGATGACATCGGTGATCTTGAGCTTGTACCAGTCGAACGACAGGCTCAGGCCCGGCGCCCAGCTCGACCCGGAGAAGGAGATGCCCGCGGTGGTGTTGCGCGCGATCTCCGGCGTCAGGGCAGGGTTGCCAATCGTGTTCTGGATCGCGAGCACGTTGACGTTGCGGAACGGGTCGAAGAAGTTCGGCTGCGTCGTCGTCACCGGCGCGGCAAACAGCTCCGACAGATTCGGGGCGCGCACGTCGCGCGAGGTCACGCCGCGCAAGCGGAAGCCGTCGATCGGCAGGTCCCAGGTACCGCCGACCTTCCACGCCCAGACCGTGCCCGAGGTGCTGTAGTCGGTGACTCGCGCCGCGCCGTTGACGCTGGCGCGACCTACCGAGTCGCCGTTGAGCAGCGGTACGTCGACCTCGACGAACGCCTCCTTCACGCTATAGGCGCCGGTGCCGTTCTTGTAATTGCCGGCATACCAGTTGTTGCCCGCGGGCAATTGGACCGGATCGAACGGGTAGATCGAGTCGTACGGCTGGTTCTCGATACCCGCGCCATAAGGATCCGCGGTCACCTTGTAGAACTCGTGGCGGAACTCGCCGCCGAACGCGACCGACACCGGCCCCGCCCAGGAACTGAACGGCGACCCCGAGAAGTTGAGGCTGGCGACATCCTGCGTCTGGCGCGTGCGCTGGCGCGGGCCGTTGGCGGGCATGACGTAGTCGAGCGCCTGCTGCGACGGGTTGCCGCCGAAGACGTTGAGCGGCTGACAGCCCGCGGCGCGCGCGACCGGATTGGCGCAGACGATCGCGCCGTCGAGCGTCGTGGCGTTGATCGCGTTGTTGTAGCGGTTGGTGAGCAGGATGTTGTCGACGTCGATCTTGGTACGGTTGGTGCCGTGCTCGACGTAGATGTCGTAGCTCCAGTCCGATCCGAACACCGGCTGGCGCCCCTTGGCGCCGACCACGAAGCGGTACTGGCGCCGATCGGTATGGACCTGGGTGTTGCCGAGCGCGGCGTTGCTGGTGCCGAACTGGAAGCTCGTGATCCCCGCGGTGGCGCAGGCCGCCTTGACCTGCGCGGGAACATAGGGATTGGCGCACTGGATCGTCAGCGCCGGGCGGTTCTGTCCGCCCACCGGCTGGTTGTTGGTCTTCACCTGCGCGATGTTCGAGGTGACGTAGATCTCGTTGTCGGGCGCGAAGTCGAAGCCGATCCGACCGTAGCTGTTGATGCGCTCGAGCCCCGACAGCAGCGAGCGCCCCGCGTCGACGTTGCCCGACAGATCACCGCCCTGGCAGAAACCGGCGAAACAGCCGATTACTGCTCCCGACGATGTCCGCGACGGCACGCCGTTCGAGCCGTACTGGAACTGGAACGGGCTGCCCGACTGGTCGAAGGCGATGCCCTGCAGCGGCCCAGCGGTGATCAGACCGTATTTGGCGAAGGTGATCGACTGGGCATAGTCGCGCAACACGTACTGCGGCGAGCCATCGTTGGTGACGTTGCGGTTGACCAGCGTCGTCTGCTTGAACCAGTCGCGCCCGCCGGCCAGCCCGATGCCGAACTCGCCGCCGCCGACACCCTCGTCGCGCGCATATTCGGTGCTGCCGACGATGTGGAGCCGATCATCGAGCAGGCTGGTGCCCGCGGCGAGTTGGACGAGCACCTGCTCGTTGTCGCCATAGTCGGTGATGCCGCCTTGGACGTTGCCCTTCACGCCCTTGAAGCGTGTGTCGGTGATGAAGTTGACCACGCCGCCGACCGCGTCCGAACCGTAGGACGCGGAGGCGCCGCCGTTGACCACGTCGACTCGCTTGATCAGGAGCTGTGGGAACTGGCTGACGTCGGGCACGCCGGTGACGTTGGCGCCGACGACGCGCTGGCCGTCGATCAGCGTCAGCGTGCGGATCGCGCCCACGCCGCGCAGCGAGAAGGAGCTCAGCCCCTGCGCGCCGCTCGAGGTGCTGAAGGTGTTGACGCTGGTGCCGCTCGAGCCCTGCAGCGACGGCAGCTGCGCGATGGTGGTGAAGACGTTGGGCTGCGCGTTGGCCGCGATCGCACCGGAATCGATCACCGTCGTCGGCGTCGGCGCGGTGAAGCCGCCCGTGGTGATGCGCGATCCGGTGACGATGATGTCCTGCGCGGCGGCATCGCGCGCGCTCGCACCGTCCTGCTCGGATCGCGCGGTGGAGCCGGCGGTGGTGTCGAGCTGCGGGGGCACCTCGGGCGGCGTCATCGCGGCGCCCGCTTCCTGCCCGGCGGGTGCCGACTGCGCCCAGGCGGCCGCCGGCAGCGCGATCGCGGTGACCAGCGCGGCGAAGGCCACGCCGCCCCGCATACCGGCGCGGCGTGCGCTAATGGTGGCTCTCATCATCGTCCCCTCCTCCAAGAGTTTGTATCGTTGATCTGTGATCGGCAGCAATGTGCGGCAGCCGGCTCCGCCATGAGCCGCACTCCTTCGCATCGCCGTGATGAAAGTCGGGCGCTTGTGACAAGTCATCGTTCCAGCGATCATCGATGACCCCGGTCCGGCGCTCGCCCGCGCTTCGTACCAGAAACTTCTCACATCGCTGCAGCGATGGTGCGTCACCCTCCTCCTCTCACACGCCCTCCCGTCGTTTGCGAACATACCTCTTCGATCGGCGGATCGATTCGGCCACTAGCCTTGGACGGTAACGTTACCATCAAAGCGTAATCATGCTTCCTTTCGTGTCAACACTCTCTCGTGAATAAAAACTGTCAGCGGCTATTCGGTTGCTCAGCGCCGGCGACCCTTCGCCGCGAACAGATTAGGGCTTAAGAATCAACAGGTAAGATCGGGTCTGCCACTACCGATCGCGGAACAGCAAAGGCGCCATCTGGTACAGGCTGCGGCGCCAGGACAGGAATTCGTGTCCGGTATCGGGCGACACGTAGAAGACGCTGTTGAGCCCTGCCCGCTTCAGCGCCTCGGCGTTGGCGCGCGGGTCGGTGCTCGGCCGTCCCGGCCCGCCGCGGGTGCGCCCGTCCTCGAGCTCGCGGCTGCCGTAGCTGACGAAGGTGAGCCGCACCTTGTCCTTGTAGCCGGGCGCCGCCGCGACGTCCTCGGGCGCGATGGTACCGCCGCTCAGCAACCCGATCGCGCCGAACGTGTCGAGGTTCTTGGGCGCGATCAGCTTGGTCTCGAACCCGCCCATCGACAGTCCCGCCATCGCGCGATGCGGCGCATCGGCCTGCGTGCGATAGTGACGGTCGACATAGGGGATCAGCTCGTCGATCAGCACGCTGCGGAACGGCGTGATGTCGAAGCTGGCGAGTCCGCCCGGGCTGCCCGGCCGGACATCGTTGGTCATGCCATAGGTCATGACGATCAGGAACGGTCGCGCTTTGCCCGCGGCGATCAGATTGTCCATGATGAGGTTGGCGTGGCCCTGGTTGGACCAGGCGGTCTCGTCCTCGCCCCAGCCGTGCTGGAGATACAGCACCGGATAGCGCTTGCCATCCGCGGCGTCATAGCCGGGCGGCGTGTAGACGAAGGCGCGGCGATGCGTGCGCGTGCTCGGCGAGGCGAACAGGATCTGCTCGACGCGGCCGTGCGGCACGTCTTTCACCGCGTAGAAGTCGGCGTCGCGCGCCGGGATCTCGATCCCGCTCTCCCAGCGGGTCGAGCCATAGAAGTTGAGCGTGCCGGGATCGTTGAAGGTGCCGCCGTCGACGGTGAGGTGGTAGTAATGGAAGCCCTCGTCGAGCGGCCCCTCCGATGTGCCCGTCCAGCTGCCGTCCGCCGCCTTCGTCAGGACGGTGCCGCCGCGCCCGCCGAGGCCGAGACTGACTCGCACCGCCTTCGCGTCGGGCGCGGTGACGCGGAAGCGGACGTAGCCTTGCGAGTTGACCTGCGGATAGGCCTGGCCGGGCTGGTTGAGCGATGACGGTTTGAAATCCTCGGCGATCGCCGCGGAAGGTGCTGGCGGTGTCGTCTGCGCGCGCGCCGGCGCGGCGGCGATGAGGCACGCGATCATTGTGGCACGAGCTAGTCTCATCGCCCCTCTCCTCTCCCGGTTCGCGATGCTCTACACGGCTCGACGAATCCTATCTGATATGTTCTACAGCATTCCGGAAGGGGTGCAAGCGGTCGTGAGACTGGCCGGCGTCGCATACGGCGCACCGCTTCTTCATCCGCTGCCGGAGGAGGACGCGCTCCTTGTTATGGTAGCGGTAACTCGTACGATGCACTTGAACGGAAAGGGAGAGGCGAGATGCGGCGAGTCGTTGGGCGGCTGGGCACAGCTGCCGCCACGCTGCTGGCGATCACCGGTGTCACCGCCTCGGCGCAGGTCGCCCGCTTCGAGCGGTTCACCTACCACGGACGCTCGCAGGAGCACGCGCCGCTGTCCGCCGGCCAGTACCGTAACCCCATCGTCAGCGGCTACTATCCAGACCCGTCGGTCACGCGCGTCGGGGACGATTACTACCTCGTCAACTCGTCGTTCGCGCACTTTCCCGGTTTGCCCGTGTTCCACTCGAAGAACCTGGTGGACTGGACTCAGATCGGCAACGCGATCGACCGGCCGGACCAGCTCGACTTCACCGGTCGGCGCGTCTCGGAGGCGGTGTTCGCGCCGGACATCTCCTACCATGCCGGCGTCTTCTACATCGCCAACACCTGCGTTGCCTGCGGCGGCAACTTCATCATCACCGCGCGCGATCCCGCCGGCCCCTGGTCCAAGCCGATCTGGCTGCCGTTCGAGGGCATCGACCCGTCGATCTTCTGGGAGGGCGATCGCGCCTACATCATCAACAATCGCGCACCGAACGAGCCGCCACGCTACGACGGCCACCGCGCGCTGTGGGTGCAGGAGTATGACTGGCGCGCCGGCAAGATGGTCGGGGAGAGCACGCAGCTCGTCAACGGCGGGGTCGACCTCGCCACCAAGCCGGTGTGGATCGAAGGGCCGCACCTGCTGAAGAAGGACGGCCTCTATTATATCACCGCGGCGGAGGGCGGCACCGGCGACAACCACTCGCAGGTGGTGTTCCGCTCGAACGCGCTGCGCGGACCGTTCATACCCTATGCCGGCAATCCGATCCTGACCCAGCGCGACCTGCCCGCCGACCGCGCGCATCCGGTCACCTCGGCGGGACACGCCAAGCTGGTGCAGACGCAGAACGGCGACTGGTGGGCGACCTTCCTGGCGACGCGCCCCTACGCCGACGGTCATTACAACATCGGCCGCGAGACCTTCCTGCTGCCGGTGACGTGGCGTGCCGGCTGGCCGCACATCCTGGAGCGCGGCCGCGCGATCCCCTTCACCGCGGCGCGGCCCCGGCTTCCCGCCGGCCCCGCTCCCGCGCTGCCGACCAGCGGCGACTTCGGCTATGTCGACGAGTTCGACGGCGGCACACTCGGCATGCAGTGGATCGGCATCCGCACGCCGCGTCTGCCTTTCTACCGGGTCGCCGGGGGTGCGCTCGAGCTGAGCGCCGCCGCCCGATTCGGCGACCTGAGCGGGACGCCCGCCTTCCTCGGCCGGCGCCAGCAGCACCATGTCGCCACGGTATCGACGGTGCTGCGCTTCACCCCCGAGCGCGACGGCGCGCGCGCGGGGCTGGCGGCGGTGCAGAACGACCGCTCGTTGCTCGAATTCGCGGTCACGCGCCTCGGCGGCAAGACGGTGGTGGCGCTGTACACGCGTGACTTGGCCGACAGCGACACTTTGGTCGCCTCCGCGCCGGTCGACGCCGCCGGTGCGGTGACGCTGACGATCCGCGCCGACGGCGGGACGATGGCGTTCGACTATGCGACCGGCGGCGCGCGACGAACGCTGACCGAGCGGCTCGACACGACCTTCCTGAGCACGCAGCGTGCCGGCGGCTTCGTCGGCACCGTGGTCGGCCCGTTCGTCGAGGCGCCGTGAGAGAGAGCTGGTGACGGCATGTCGCGCAGTGCTCCCGCGGAAGCGCTAATTGCGTGCGCGGCGGCGACACGTCGAACGAGAGCCGATCGAGCCCCTCTCCTTAAAGGGAGGGTTTGGAGTGAGGCCGCACCGGCGGCGCTCCGCTCGCAGAGGCGCTCCCCGGCCACTCCCCCGAAGGAAAGTGGTGCCTCCTGGCCGCGCCGCACCGCCCTATCCGCGTCGCAACTCCGGACCGCGCAGCCGCAGCACCTCGCCCGCGCCCAGTCGCGCGGTGACGTGGCCCGCCCCGACTCGCACCGTCACCGACCCCGCCACCTCCGCGGTGACCGCGACGCGCTCGACCGCCCCCGCGCGCCAGGTCAGATCGACCTGCCGTGCGCCGCGCGCGCGCAGCCCGCGCACTGCCCCGCTCGGCCAGGCGCGCGGCAGCGCTGGCAGCAGCAGGATCTCGTCGCCGCGGCTCTGCATCAGCATCTCGGCGATCGCGCGCGCGCCGCCGAAATTGCCGTCGATCTGGAACGGCGGGTGCGAGTCGAACAGGTTGGCATAGGTCCGCTCGGGGCCGAGCAGATAGGCGAGGATGCGGTGCGCATGCTCGCCGTCGCGCAGCCGCGCCCACAGATTGGCGCGCCACGCGGTCGCCCAGCCGGTCGACTCGTCGCCGCGCATTTCGAGCGAGCGCCGCGCCGCCGCGGCGAGCGAGGGGGTGCGCTCGACGTCGATCTGGGTACTCGGGAACAGGCCGTACAGGTGCGAGACGTGACGGTGGTGCGGCTCGGGCGCGGCGGCGTCCCAGTCTTCCTGCCACTCCTGCAATTGGCCCTGCGCGCCGATCTTGTCCGGCGCGAGCCGAGTGCGCGCCGTGGCGAGCTCGCCCGCGAAGGCGGCGTCCTTGCCGAGCAGCGCCGCGGCGCGCGCGGTCTGGTCGAACAGGTCGCGCAGGATCTGCTGGTCCATGGCCGGCCCGGCGCAGATCGCGGCGCCGCGCGGGTGGACGTTCTCCGGCGAGAGCGACGGGCTGGTCACCAGCCGCCCGCTCGCCGCGTCGACCTGGAGCGTGTCGAGGAAGAACAGCGCCGCGCCCTGCATCAGCGGGTAGACCGAGCGCAGATAGTCGAGGTCGCGGCCGTAGTCGTAGCGGTCCCACAGATGCGTGCAGAGCCACGCGCCGCCGGTCGGCCACAGGCCATATTGCGCGCCGTCGATCGGGGCGGTGGCGCGCCAGCCGTCGGTATTGTGGTGCGCCACCCAGCCGCGCGCACCGTACATCGCGCGTGCGGTACGCTCGCCCGTCACCGCCAGCTCGCGCACCATCTGCACCAGCGGCGCGGTGCACTCGGCCAGCGCGGTCGCCTCCGCCGGCCAATAGTTCATCTCGGTGTTGATGTTGATCGTGTACTTCGAGCCCCACGGCGGCTTGACGCTCTCGTTCCACAAGCCCTGCAGATTGGCGGGCTGGCCGCCGGGGCGCGACGAGCAGATCAGCAGATAGCGGCCATAGTCGAAGTAGAGCTGCGCCAGTGCGGGGCCGTCGCCCTGCTGGCTGGCGCGCACGCGCTCGTCGGTCGGTCGGTCGGCCGCGGCGGTGCGGCCGAGGTCGAGCGTGACGCGACGAAACAGTAGGCGGTGATCGCGCGCGGCGTCGTCAGCGATACGCGCGAACGGTTTCGTCGCCGCGCGCGCGAGCTGCGCCGCGGCGATCGCACCGGCGTCGCCGCCGACATCGTCGAAGCGGCGGTAACTCGTCGCCAGCGCGACGAGGATGGTCAGCGCGGCGGCGCCGCGCACCGTCAGACGCGCGTCGCCCGCGCTCACGGAGCCACCATGCGCCGATACCCGTACGCGCGCCGCCAGCCGCGTGGCGCCCGCCACGCCATGCTCGTCGGGCGCGCGCGCGTCGAGCGCGAGCGTGTCACCGGCGGCGGTCACCGCGCCGCGCTGTGGCGTGGTGAGCGCGACGTCGAGGTCGATCGCGCCGGCGCGATCGGCGCTGAGCTCGATCGCGATCACCTGATCGACCGGTGAGGCCAGCACGCGTCGGCGGTATCGCACCCCGCCGGCGGTGAAAGTGGTGGTGGCCAGCGCCGCGTCGAGATCGAGCTCGCGGTGATAGTCGCTCGTCGCGCCGAGGCCCGGCAGCTCCAGCATCAGGTCGCCGATCGGCTGATACGACATCTGGCTGAGCGGCTGCGCCATCACCTTGGCGTTGGCGAGCGCCTGCGCCTCGGCATAGCGCCCCGCGGCGATCAGCCGGCGCACCTCGGGCAGCGCCGCACCCGCCGCCGGATTCACCGGATCATACGGCCCCCCGCCCCACAGGCTGCTCTCGTTAAGCTGGAGTCGCTCGCGCGCGGTGCCGCCGAACACCATCGCCCCGAGCCGGCCGTTGCCCACTGGCAGTGCCTCGGTCCACACCATCGCGGGCTGCCGGTACCAGAGTCGCTGCCGGTCGGCCCCTCCTTCCTCGCCGCGCGCGGGCAGCGCCGCGAGCGCCGCCGTTCCCGCTGCTGCGCCGAGCGCGTCCCGCCGCGTCACCCCGTCCCGCTGAGTCATGATCGCCCCCCCCGCTCAGCCGCGCAACAGCCGCATCACCATGGCGCGGATCCGCCCGCCCTGCCCGCGCGCGAGCAGCCCGTGCTGCGCCTCGGGCAGATGCGCGAGCGGGTGGCCGTCGGGGCGGAACACATAATGGTCGAAGAAGGCGCGCCATGCCGCGCGCTCGCGCTCGGGCCGCTCGGCGATAGCCGCGACCGCGAGCAACATCGCGGTGTAGGGCGCGTCGGGGCCGGCCCCGACCGCGTCCCACCAATAGTTCACCAGCACGTTGACCGGGCTGAGCGCCTCGACCTGGTGCCACCACAGCTTGGGGAGGTAGAGCGCGTCGCCGGGTTCGAGCTCGACCGTGGCCGCGCGCGTCCGCGTGGCGGCGAAGCGCGGGTAGCGCGGGTCGCCCGGCGCCGCGCCGACGGCGAGCCCAACCGGCTGCCCCGCCATATTGTGATCGATCGGGCCGACGTAGAGGTCACCGATCGCGTCGGGCGGGAACAGCGTGAACCGGCGCCGCCCCGCGACGACGCAGGCGAGATTGTCCGAATTGTCGTGGTGGCACGCCACGGTTGAGGCGTGGCCGAGCCAGATGCGGGGGCGCGCGGCAGCCGGGAGCAGCGGCATGGCATTGTCTTCCGCGAACCCTGGCAGGTAAGCGGCGGTGGGGAGCGATCCGAGATAGAGCGTCGCCGCGCCGTCGACGCCCGCGGTGTCGATCATGCGCCGCAGCGCCGCACCCACGCCGATCGTCTCGCGCGCGAAGTTGAAGCCGTCGAGTGCGTCCTCGTAGTAATAGCGACCGCCGATCGCAGGCGCGCCAACGAAGGCCTCTGCCGACTTTCCCGCGTCCAGCGCGACCACATAGTCGAGCAGCGCCGCGGGCGACCGGCCCGCCGCCCGTGTGACCGGCCAGTCGGCGCACAGCCCGCGCACCACGAACGGCTCGCACGCCGCGACAAGCTCACCGAAGCGGTCCGGCGCGCCGACCTCGGCGGGCCTGTAGTTCGCGACGGTAGCGCTCACGCGCCCACCAGCCGCTCGTTGCGCCGGTGCGCGAGCAGCGCGATCTGCGCGAGCGAGTTGACGAGCGTGTAAGCGTGATGAAGATGGCCGGCGCGAAACAGGGCCAGCACCGTCGCGTCGTCGAGCTCCGCCAGCGCGTCGCGACTGACGGTGTACAGACCATCGAGGCGCAGCCGCTCGCCGTCATCGAACGAGAGCGAGACGTCGATCGGCTCGATTAAGCGCGCGCCGAGCAACGCCGCCATCAGCGCCTCGCTCTCGGCCAACCCGGTATGGAGCAGCCCGAGCGCGCGCTGGACGCGGCGGAGATGCGCGGAGGGCGCCCTCTCCGCGTCGAACAGCGCCAGCTCTCCCTCCTCCGCGGCGAAGCGGGCATGGTCGAGGTCGATCGCGATGTCCTGCTCGACGGTGAAGAACCCCTCACGTTCGAGATCGAGCGGCATGATGCCGTCCATCGCGCCGCCGGCGTCCGTGACGAGGTTCTCGCCCGGCACCAGGCCGAGCAGCGCGCCGGCGTAGAAACGGCCGGTCTCGGGATGTTTGGTGAGCACGATCGGGCAGCGCGTCGCCACCTTGGCGAACTCGCTCGGCACGACCTGGACGAAATGACGTCCCGCGGCGCTGGCGCGGCGCATCGCGAGCGCGGCATGTCGCTCGCTCGCCAACAGCTCCCACACCGCCATGCCCCCTCCTCCTCGCCGGGCGCTCGCCTCGGCTCGCGCGAAGGATCAGCGGGCGCACGACCAGCGTCAAGTCGTTAGCGCTAAACTGATCCTATATGATCACTTGCCAGATCAGATTGGGCGGATATGTTAGCGCTACATCGAAGTGACAGCCGGGCCAGTCGAGTCGGGCGCACGCGATGATCGATCACGCCGGTGCCGCCGGTACAGAGGAGGAGAGGGGCCATGAGAGAGCCTGAGAGCGTACGTCCTGTCGGTCGCGGCGGACGCGCCACCACCCGTCGCACCCTGATCGCCGCGTGCAGCGGTGCCGCGCTCACCGCCGCGCTGATCGCGCCGGCGCCCGCGATGGCGCAGCAGGCCGACTCCGGCAGCGTGCAGAACAGCCAGGCGCAGCCCTCCGCGGGCGTGCAGCCGGCGGTCCCCTCCACCGCCAACACCACCAGCGCCAGCGAGGCAGGCCGCCCGCAGGACGAGGCCACCGCGCCCGACACCAACGGTGCCAACACCGCCGGCGACCAGGCTGGGCTGGACGGCGACACGACCCGCGACATCATCGTCACCGGCCTGCGCGGCTCGCTCCAGCGCAACCTCGACATCAAGCGCACCGCCACCGGCGTGGTCGACGCGATCTCGGCCGAGGACATCGGCAAATTTCCCGACACCAACGTCGCGGCGTCGCTCCAGCGCCTGCCCGGCGTGTCGATCCAGCGCTCGGGCACGCGCGGCGAGGCGACCGGCATCACCGTCCGGGGCTTCGGCGGCGACTTCAACACTACGCTGTACGACGGCCGCCGCATCTCGACCGGCACCGGCAACCGCCAGATCGACTTCTCGACCGTCGGCTCGGACTTCATCGGCCAGCTCAGCGTGCTGAAGACGCCCGACGTCACGCTGGCGTCGAGCTCGATCGGCGCCACCGTCGACATCCAGTTTCCCAAGCCGTTCGACCACCCCGGCCTGCGCGTCGCGGCGAGCGCGGCGGGATCGCTCCAGGACCGTTCGGGCAAGATCGTCCCGACCGCGGGCGTGCTCGTCAGCAACACCTTCGCCGGTGACACGCTGGGCGTGCTGGCCGACGTGATCTACACGCGGCGCGACACCAAGACCAACCGCGTCTCGGTCTCGGGTTGGGCCGGCGGCTTCTACGCGCCGTGCCAGCTGCAGGGCAGCACCGCCGCGAGCTGCGCGCCGACGAGCAACGCGGGCGCCGACGCGGCGCAGCGCCAGACCGTGGTGGGCTGGTTCCCGCAGCAATATGTCATCGACCAGCAGAACACCAAGGACGAGCGCGTCGACGCCCGCCTGGCGCTGCAATGGCATCCGTCCGAGGACGTGATGGTCACGCTCGACGACAATTTCTCGCGCCAGGAGATCGTCACGCGCTCCTCGGCGCTGGGTGTCTGGTTCAACCAGGGCGCGCTGCGCAACGTCGAGCTCGACGACAACGGCACCGCGATCGACTTCACCCAAGCGGGGTCGCCGACCGACTTCACCGCCGCGCTCAATACGCAGGTCCTGCGCACCAACCAGATCGGCGGCAACGTCAAATGGGACGTCAGCGAGAATTTCACGCTGGAGGGTGACCTTTCCTACGCAAAGAGCTGGCTCAACCCCGACGACGACACGATCGGCAGCCAGAACGGCGACATCGGCTACGGCGGCAATCTCGCCAACAACACCGGACTCCAGATCAACGGCAAGAGCACCAACAGCTTCCCGTCGCTCACGGTTGTCGGGCCGAACGGCAATGCCGCGGCGTTCGCCGATCCGACGCTGATCGGCTCGCATGTCACGGTCAACCAGACCCAGCAGAACACCGACGAGCTCAAGCAGGCGCGCTTCACCGCGACGTGGAAGCAGGATGACCTGACCATCCGCGCCGGCGGTCAGTACGTCGACGACCAGTTCCGCCTGTCGAACAAGAGCACCTTCACCAACAACTTCTGGCAGGCCTATTCGGGGTACGGCACGCCATCGGGCCAGGGCAGCGGGATCGCGCCGCTGCCGGCCTCGCTCTACCAGGGCAGCGTCTCGCTCGGGCGCAACTTCATCCCGGGCTTCAAGGGCTCGCTGCCGCCGTCGCTGATCGTGTTCAGCCCGGCCGCCTATCAGCAGTTCCTCAGCGGCCTCGGCAACCCGCAGACGCAGAACATCCCCGGCTTCAACTATGCAGCGGCTAGCACCACCGGACTGAGCGGCTTCACCGGCAGCTTCGATCAGCTGGTCGATCCCAACAGCCTCCAGAACATCAATGAGAAGACCTGGTCGCTCTACCTCAACGTCGCCTACACCGCGGACATCGCCGGCATGCCGTTCCACTTCGCGGCGGGCGTGCGCAACGAGAACACGCACCTGACCTCGACTGGCCAGGGGCGCCTCCCCGTCTCGATCTCGACCAGCGCCGCCGACCCGACGCTGCTGAGCGTGGCGTTCGGCGAGGTCTCGCCGATCAGCGCGAAAAGCAACTATTCGTACCTGCTCCCCACCGTCGACATGCGGCTCGAGGTCACGCCCGAGCTCCAGCTGCGCTTCGACGCGTCGCGCACGCTCACCCGACCGGGGCTCTCCACGCTCAACCCGGTGCTCGCGGTCGGCATCGGGCAGCGCGTCGGCGCGCTCACCGCCAGCGGCGGCAACCCCGCGCTGCAACCCTATCTCGCGGACAATTTCGACGTCGCCGCGGAATGGTATTACAAGCGCAACTCCTATCTTTCGGTCGACTTCTTCCTGAAGAACGTCAGCAACTTCATCGTGCAGGGCGTGACGCGCCAGGCGATCAACGGCGTGGTCGACCCGACCACCGGCAACGCCGCCAACTTCGCGGTCTCGCAGCAGGTCAACGGCCCTGACGCAACCGTGCGCGGCGTGGAGCTGGCATGGCAGCAGGTGTTCGGCGACACCGGCTTCGGCTTCCAGGCCAACGCCACGCTGGTCGATACCAACAAGCCGTACGATCAGACCGACATCTCGCAGACCGGCTTCGCGGTGACCGGCCTGGCGAATTCGGCCAATTTCGTCGGCTTCTATGACAAGAACGGCTTCCAGTTCCGCGCCGCGCTCAACTGGCGCGACGAGTATCTGCTTCAATTCGGGCAGAACCAGAATACCAGCCAGTTCGGCGCCGAGCCGACGTTCGTCAACTCGAGCCTCCAGCTCGATCTCTCGACCAGCTATGACATCAGCAAGACCTTCAGCATCTTCGCCGCGGCGGAGAACCTGAACAACAACCAGCAGAGCACGCACGGCCGCTTCAGCAACCAGCTGCTCGACGTGTTCGATTATGGGCGCCGCTTCATCGTCGGCGGCCACGTCCGCTTCTGACCCGTCAACGACTCGGCCGTGGTGGCAGCACCGCGGCCGACGCGCTAAGGCCCGGTGCGACGGACGAAGGATGACAGGGCCGATGACGGAACGGGATGCGACGCGCGCGGTCGAGCTGCGCGTCATCGACGAGCGGCTGCACGAATGGGGACTGCCGCGCTACCAGACGGAGATGGCGGCGGGGATCGACCTGCACGCCTGCATCGACACGCCGCTGACGCTCCAGCCGCAGGCGCCCGCGGTGCTGATCCCCTCGGGCATCGCGCTGCTGATGAACGACCCCTATATGGCGGCGGTGCTGCTCGCCCGATCCGGTCTGGGCCATAAGAAGGGCCTGATCCTCGGCCAGTCGGTGGGGTTGATCGACGCCGATTACGCCGACCAGATCTACATCAGCGCGTGGCTGCGCACCCCGCCGGGCTCCGCCCCGCTGGTGATCGAGCCGGGCGACCGGGTCGCTCAGCTCGTCTTCGTGCCGATCCTCCGGCCAGCGCTGCGCGTGGTGGAAGCCTTCTCGTCCGAGACGGGCCGTGGCCTTGGCGGATTCGGCTCGACCGGTTACGGTAGCGCCGCCACGCGGTCGCCCGCGAGCAAGTGAAGGGAGACCGGACGGACTTGTCGATGATCGATGGCGACTCGTGCCAGCGCCGCGCTCGCGACCTCGTCCGGCCGAGCGGACTCACGATCGTGGCTCCGCCGCACTGTGAAATGACCGACCGGTGATCGTCGCGCTCGCGCTGCTGCTCCAGGGCTCTCCGCTCGCGCCGCCGACCGACTGGAGTGCGCTCCAGCAGGTGCCGCTGCTGCGCCGCTGGGAGCCGGGCGAGCAGGTCACCGCTTTTGTCCGCGACGAGGTGCGCGCGGGGCGCTGCGCGACGCCTGACACCAGGCGGATCACGGTCGATCTCGTCGTCTTCCTGGGTGCCGAGGGCCAGGTTCGCCGAATCGTGCCGCGCGCGATCGACTGCCCGACGGTGGAGCAATATGCCTCCGGGCTGACGCTGCGCGCGATGCGCGGCAACGTCGCCGAGGTGCCCGCCGCCGGTTGGTACCGCAGTTCGATCACCTTCGAGTGGCCGTGATGCTCAGCGCCGACGAACTCGCGCGTTACGCGCGCCATATCGTGTTGCCCGAGGTCGGCGGCGCCGGGCAGCTGCGGCTGCGGCGCGCGCGCGTGGTCGTCATCGGCGCCGGCGGGATCGGCTCGCCGGTGCTCCACTATCTCGGCGCCGCGGGCGTGGGGGGACTCGACGTGATCGACGACGACCGCGTCGACGCCAGCAACCTCCAGCGCCAGACGCTCTACACCACCGCCGATCTGGGCCAGGCCAAAGCCGAGGCGGCCGCGGCGGCGGTGGCGCGGCTCAACCCGCACGTGGCCGTGCGGCCGCTGGTGTCGCGCATCGACATCGCCAACGCCGCGACGCTGCTCGACGGTGCCGACGCGGTGATCGACGGAAGCGACAATTTCGACACGCGGCTCGCCGTCGCCGACGCGGCGCTGGCGCTGCGCGTTCCCTTGATCTCCGCCGCGGTCGGCCGGTTCGAGGGACAGATCGGCGTGTTCCGCGGCTGGGAGCCCGACCGGCCCTGCTATCGCTGCTTCGTCGGCGGTGCGCCGCAGCGCGACGGTCTCACCTGCGCCGAGGAAGGCGTGCTGGGACCGGTGACCGGGGTCGTGGGCAGCCTCGCCGCGCTCGAGGTGATCCGCCAGCTGGCGCCGTTCGGCGACGACAGCGCCGGCAAGCTGGTGCTGATCGACCTGCTCGCCCTGCGCTTCCGCACCTTGTCACTGCCCAAGGACCCGGGCTGCCCCTCCTGTGGAGCGGGCGCCGGCTGAGCGAGCGACGTCCGTGACGGTGAAGCGCGGTGCAGCGAACATGAGCCCGCCGCTGTACCGCGCTTCACCGCCGAAGCATTAGTTACCCCAAACGCTGCTGCGCGAAGGCGCGCACCGCCGGGCCGATGTCGTCGCGGGCGAGCGCCAGCGCGAGGTTCGCCATGATGAAGCCGGTCTTGTCGCCGCAGTCGAAGCGCTCGCCGTTGAAGGTGAAGCCGTGGAACGGCTGGCGGCCGATCAGCTTGGCCATGGCGTCGGTCAGCTGAATCTCGCCGCCGGCGCCCGTCTCCTTGGCGTCGAGGATCTGCATGACCTCGGGCTGGAGGATGTAGCGGCCCGGGATCATCAGGTTGGACGGGGCCGAGCCCGCGGCCGGCTTCTCGACCAGCGCGCTCACCTCGGTCAGCGCGCCGTCGCGCTGGCCCGGCGAGATGATGCCGTATTTGTTGGTCTCCTCCGGGGCGACCTCGAGCGCGCCGATGACGTTGCCGCCGACCTGCTGATAGGCGTCGACCATCTGCTTGAGGAAGTTGGGCGAGCCCACCATCAGCTCGTCCGGGAGCAGCACCGCGAACGGCTCGTCGCCGACGATCTCGCGCGCGCACCACACCGCGTGGCCGAGCCCGAGCGGCTCCTGCTGGCGAACATAAACCGGCGAACCCGGCTGCTGGCGGATCGTCTCGATCACCGCGAGGCTCTTGCCGCGGGCGCGCATCGTCGTCTCGAGCTCGAACGAGACGTCGAAATGGTCCTCCAGCGCGCCCTTGCCGCGCCCGGTGACGAAGATCAGCTGCTCGATGCCGGCCTCGAGCGCTTCCTCGACGGCATATTGGATCAGCGGCTTGTCGACGACCGTCAGCATCTCCTTCGGCATCGCCTTGGTCGCGGGGAGGAAGCGCGTCCCCAGTCCGGCGACGGGGAAGATGGCCTTACGCACGGGCTTGATGGTCATTCGGTCCTCCTGATGGCGCCGGCTGTTTACCGGCCGCCTTGGTTCGCGGCAAACCGTTAGCGCGCGTGTAACGACGCCGCGAGCCGATTCGTGTTGCGCTGCACCAAATCCGGGCCCTATGGGACGCTCAAGCGCGGTTGCTCCGTGCCGGCGCCGCGCTTATGGCGACGCGCTTCCGCATCCCGTGCCGGCTGCCCGCGACCATGCTGTCCAAATTTCTTCGTTCCCCCCGCCCGGCCCCGGCCGCGAGTTTCTCCGCTGCGTCCGGAGAGCGGCTGTATGCCATCGGCGACGTTCACGGCTGCCGCGACGAGCTGGAACGGCTGCTGGCGCTGATCGACGCCGATGACGCCGCCCAGGGTCCGGCCGAGACGTCGCTGATCTTCCTCGGCGATCTGGTCGACCGCGGACCTGATTCCGCCGGGGTGGTAGCACGGCTGCTCGAGCTCGCGCGGGAGCGCCCGGCCACGCGTTTCCTCAAGGGCAACCACGAGGAAGTGTTCCTGCTCGCGCTGGGCGGTGATCGCGAGGCGTTGCGACTTTTCTGCCGCGTCGGCGGCCGCGAGACGCTGATGAGCTACGGCCTGTCGCGGGAGGATTACGACGCGCTCGACTATGACGAATTGATGGAGCGGCTGCCCGACCTGGTGCCGGCGGCGCATCGCGACTTCCTCGACTCCTTCGAGGATCTCGTGATCTCCGGCGATTACGCCTTCGTCCACGCCGGGATCCGGCCCGAGGTCCCGATCGAGGAGCAGGTGCCCGCCGACCTGCGCTGGATCCGCGGCAGTTTCCTCGACTACCGCCGCCCGCATCCCAAGATGATCGTCCACGGCCACACCATCACCGACGACATCGACCGGCGCCCCAATCGCATCGGCATCGACACCGGCGCCTATGCCAGCGGGAAGCTCAGCGCGCTGGGGCTCGACGGCACAGACACGTGGACACTGCAAACCTGATCTCCAGCGTGGCGGATATACCATAGGATCGCCATAAACGCGCACCTCCCCCCTTGCTTTTCGTCTTCGCCTCGGTAAGTGACAGGCGGAATGCAAAGGGAGTTTGACATGCGTCTTGCCAAGTACATGCTCGCCGCTGCCGCCGCCACGATGGCGGTTGCTCCGGCGGTTGCCGCTCCGGCCAACCCGGCAGCGAGCCTGTCGGTCGCCAAGTCGGCGCGCGCCGGCTCGGCCTCGGCGAAGAAGAGCGACGTCGCTGGCGGCGGCATCATCGTCGCGGTCCTGGCGGCCGCTGCGGTTGTCGCGGGCATCGTCGTCGTCGCTGACGAGGACGACAGCGCGGACAGCAACTGAGCTGACCCAGCTCCCTCGGGAGTAAGAGATAGCGGCCTTTGGGCCGCTATTTTTTTGCCTGCTTTCCACATGCTTCCCCGCCGTCCTGCCATGACTCGGCCGCGATCAGGTACATACTGGCGCGCCTAGAGATCACGCCGATGCGGGCGGTTAAGATGATCGGTGCGCAGCGGGATGCGCAGCCTTGCCGGCCGTGATCTCGCGCTTGTACCGGGCAAAGGGCTGAGCGCCCCACCACATAACCGACCGAGCGCCACTCCGGAGGTCGAACGAGAAAGGGCGACCTCTCGGCCGCCCCCTACCCGTCTCTTCTCGTGACCGTCGACGCGCTCAGCGACCGCCGGGTGCCCCGCCCGGCATGCCGGGCATGCCGCCGCCAGGCATGCCGCCCATCATCTGCTGCTGCATCTGCAGCTGACGCAGCGTCGCCTCGGGAATGAAGTCCTGCAGTTCGACGTCGAAGACCAGCGTCGAGTTTGGCGGGATCGGTCCCGTGGAGCGCTCGCCATAGCCCAGCTCCGGCTTGATCCACAGGCGATACTTGCCGCCCTTGTGCATCAGCTTGAGCCCCTCGGAGAAGCCCGGCACCACGCCCGAGACCGGCAGCGGCGTCGGCTGCTGCGACTTGTCGAAGACCGTGCCGTCGAGCAACCGGCCCTCGTAGTTCACCAGCGTCACGTCGGCGTTGGTCGGGCTCGGCCCCTTGGCGTCGCCAGCCTTGAGCACCTTGTAGCGCAGCCCCGAGGGGGTCGTAATGATCCCGGTATCGCCCGCGCGCGCCAGCGCGACGCCGGCGACGAGCGCGATCAGCAGGCCGGCGACCAGCCACAGCACATAGGCGCGCTTGACCGGCTGAAGCGGGACGGCGGTGACGGTTGACATCGGTTCAGGACACCCCGGTTGCGCCGCCACCGGCGGCGATCACGTACGGCAGGCAGATACGTCAGCATCGGGCGGACGACGAGCGCCCATCACTGATCCCCGCGCCCGAGAACGCGGGGGCTGCCGCTTACCGTGCGCCGTCGCGCTCGGCGCGCTTGCGCTCCAGCTTGCGCGCACGACGAACCGCCGCGGCGCGCTCGCGCGCGCGCTTCTCCGACGGCTTCTCATAGTGGCGACGCAGCTTCATCTCGCGATACACACCCTCGCGCTGCAGCTTCTTCTTGAGCGCGCGGAGGGCCTGGTCGACGTTGTTGTCGCGAACGATGATCTGCATAAAACCGATAAACTCCGGATCAAACGGCTAAAGCGGCAGCGGACGAGGTCCGCGCCGAACACGCCGCCTCTAGCAGCATGGGTGCGCGCCCGCAAGCGCCGCTACTCAGCCAATCACCATCGGCGCGGGGATGACGCGGCGATGCTGCAGCGCGGGCACGCGCGCGCGCACCTCGCGCTGGATCTCGGGATCGATCTCGGCATAGCCGATCCCGGCGGCCTCGCCCATGTCGAGCAGCACCTCGCCCCAGGGATCGACCACCAGCGAGTGGCCGAAGGTGGCGCGCCCGTCCTCGTGAATCCCGCTCTGCGCCGCGGCGACGACATAGCACGCCGCCTCGATCGCGCGCGCGCGCAGCAGCACATGCCAGTGCGCTTCGCCGGTCGGCCGCGTGAACGAGGCGGGCACCGACAAGATCGCGGCGCCATTGTCCGACAGGGCGCGGTACAGGTCGGGGAAGCGCATGTCGTAGCAGATCGACAGGCCCATCCGTCCCAGCGGCGTCGCCGCCAGTACCGGCCGGTCGCCGGCCGCATAGGTCGCTGATTCGCGCCAGCTCTCACCGCTGGGCAGATCGACGTCGAAGAGGTGCATCTTGTCGTAACGGGCGCGGATGTTGCCCTGCGAATCGATGACGAAGCTGCGGTTGGCGTAGCGGGCGTCGTGGCGGCGCAGCGCGAGTGAGCCGAGTTGCACCCACACCCCCGCGCGCGTCGCTGCCTCGCGCACCGCGACCAGCACCTGGTCCTCACCCTCGCGCACGATCGACTGCGCCGCACGCGCGCGATCGCGGTCGAGCACGCCTGACATCTCGGGCGTGAACACCATCTCCGCGCCCTTCGCGCCCGCCTCCTCGATCGCCGCGGCCAGCGCCGCCGCGTTGCGCGCGGGGTCGATCCCGCTGGTGGTCTGGACAACCGCGATCCTGGTCAAACCTTACTCCTCGCCCGCTCTCCAAGAGCAACGCGGTTCGCCGCGCAAGTGTTGCACGCGCGACACAGGGAGCGGGTGAACGCGCTTTGTTGCAGCGGCGTCATCCGCGCGATACGCGTGGTCACCAGTCGGGTCGCCATGCCCGACGCCTCGCTCGCTCTCGCCCCGGACCCCGCCGTGGACCTCGCCACCCGCATCCTCATCGTCGACGACGATCCCGGCATCCGCGAGCTCACCGCCGCCTTCCTCGCCGGCCACGGCTATGTCGTCGACGTCGCAGCGGACGGCGTCGAGATGCGCGCGCGGCTCGAGCAGGAGAGCTACGCGCTGATCGTACTCGACGTGATGATGCCCGGTGAGGACGGTCTCTCGATCCTGCGCTCGCTCGACCGCTCGACCAGCCCGGCAGTGATCATCATGTCGGTGATCGGCGAGGAGGTGGATCGTATCGTCGGGCTCGAGATGGGCGCCGACGATTATGTCGCCAAGCCCGCCAACCCGCGCGAGCTGCTGGCGCGGATCCGCTCGGTCCTGCGGCGCAATCAGGCCGCGGCCAGCGCGGCGCCGAGCTCGGGGCGGCCCTATCTTCGCTTCGCGGGATGGCGGCTCGATCCGGTCGGGCGCCAGCTGTTCGACCCCGACCAGGTCGTCATCAACCTCTCGGACGGCGAGTTCCGCCTGCTGCTCGCCTTTGCCGAGCACCCGCGCCGCGTGCTCACCCGCGACCAGCTGCTCGACCTGTCGCGCGGGCTCAACGCCGAGCATTTCGACCGCGCGATCGACGTCCAGGTCAGCCGCCTGCGGCGCAAGCTCACCCGCGACGACGCGCCAGGGGGCGACGAGCTGATCCGCACCGTGCGCAACGAGGGCTATATGTTCACCAGCGACGTCGAGCGGCGCTGAGGCGCCGGCGATGACGCGCCCGGTCCGGCGAGCCCATTCGATCGCCCAGCCGATCTTCGCGCTGGTGATCGCCTCGGTGGTCGCCGCCACCGCGATCCTGTTCTTCGTCACCTTCAGCGGGCCGCCGCCGCGCGTGCCGCCGCGCCCGCTCGAGGCGATCACCGCGGCGCTGCGCGGCCTGCCGCCGCCGCCGCTGCCGCCCGAGTTCCTCCGCTTCCGCCCGCCCGGCGGTCGCTTTCGTGCATGGCGGATCGAGCCGCTGGAGACGCTCACGGCTGCCGCCGCGCCGACCCCACGCTGGCGCGAGAAGCCCGACGCGCTGACCCAGGCGCGCATCGCCGTGCTGCTCCACGTCGCACCGGGCGACGTGCTCGCTTTCACCGAGCTGAGCCCACGCGGCGGCGGGCGCGAGTTGTTCGGCTCCTTCACCATCGCCTGGCACCTGCCGCAGGGCTGGCGTGTGGTACGAAGCCCGGCGCTGCCGCTGTTCACGCGCTGGCACCTCAACACGCTGATCGCCATGCTGGTCGCGATCGTGGCCCTGTCGATCCCGGCTTGGATGCTGTCGCGCGCGATCTCGCGCCCGCTCGCCCGGCTCGCCGCCGCGGCCGACCGCGCCGGCACCGGCGCGCCGCTGCCGCCGCTGCCGGAGGGCGGGCGCGAGGTGCGCGAACTGGCGCACGCGGTCTCGACCATGCACGCGCGGCTCGCCAGCCACGCCGAGTCGCGCACCGCCATGCTGGCCGCGATCGCGCACGACCTCGGCACGCCGCTGTCGCGCCTGGCGTTCTGGGTGGAGCAGCTGCCCGACGGCGCGCGCGACCGCGCCGTCGCCGACATCGACGAGATGCGCGCGATGATCGCCGAGGTGCTCCGCTTCGCGCGCCACGACGTCGGCCGGCGCGAAGAGACGCTGGTCGAGCTGTCGAGCCTACTCGATAGCCTGGCTGAGGACATGGCGGTCGGCGGCGCCGCGGTGACGGTCGCGGCGGGGCCGCGCGCGGTGGTGAGCGGCGACCCGAGCGGACTGCGCCGCCTGTTCGCCAATCTGATCGGCAACGCGCTGCGCTACGGCGATTCCGCGGCGCTCGCCTGGCGGATCGAGGACGGGCGCGTCACCGTCACGGTCGCCGACCGCGGCCCCGGCATCGATCCGGCGCAGGCGGAAAGGCTGTTCGAGCCGTTCGTGCGCGGCGAC
Source organism: Sphingomonas sp. BK069 (assembly GCF_014193405.1). Lineage (NCBI taxonomy): Bacteria > Pseudomonadati > Pseudomonadota > Alphaproteobacteria > Sphingomonadales > Sphingomonadaceae > Sphingomonas > Sphingomonas sp. BK069. The sequence goes on from NZ_JACHZH010000001.1 coordinate 1,242,854, forward strand.
CCCTCGCGCAACCGCTCGACCGGCGGCACCGGGCTGGGGCTGGCGATCGTCCGCTCGATCGCCGCGCGGCATGGCGGCACCGCCGTACTTGCCAACCGGGAGGAAGCGGCGGGCGCGGTCGCGACCGTGACACTGCCGCTGGCGCGCTGACACAATCGGCAACGTCGCGGAAGCGCGCCGACATCATGGCGTGCGGCGCGGACGGCACGAGGGGCAGGCAACACGCCCCTTGTCGCTTTCTCCCTTCCGTCACCTCGGACTTGTTCCGGAGTCTAGCCCCCGACGCGCCTTGCGGCCGCGGATCATGCGGCTCGGTGGATCCCGGACCGAGTCCGGGATGACGATGAGGAGGGAGCGTCAGCCAGGGGCTCGACAGCGAAAGGGACCCCGATGCATTACGACGATCACGATCACGATCACGATCACGACCTCGGCCTCGCGCACGACCTCCAGGTCATGGAGCGATTGGTGCAGCGCCGCCGTGCGCTCAAATGGGTTGCGGGCGCGGGCACACTCGCGCTCGTGGCCGGCTGCGGCAGCGGCTCGGGTGAGGCCGAGACCGACATCGCGACCACGGCCACCGCGACGCCGACTCCCTCGCCCACGCCGACCCCCAGCCCGACGGCGAGCAGCAGCAGCACGACCGCAGGCTGCGTCCTCAACGCGAGCGAGACCGCTGGTCCCTACCCCGCCGACGGCAAGAACTCGTCGAGCGGATCGACCTCGAACGTGCTCACCGCCACTGGAATCGTGCGCAGCGACATCCGCGCCAGCTTCCTCAGCACCAGCACCGTCGCCGCGGGGGTGCAGGTGACGCTCACGCTCACGCTCGTCGACGTCAACCAGTCCTGCGCGCCGCTCGCGGGCTACGCCATCTACCTGTGGCATTGCGATCGCGAGGGGCATTACTCGCTCTACACCGCCGCGGCGGAGAGCTATCTGCGCGGCGTGCAGGTGACCGACAGCAACGGTCAGGTGACCTTCACCACAATCTTTCCCGGCTGCTACGATGGGCGCTGGCCGCACATCCACTTCGAGGTCTTCTCCAGCCTCGCCAACGCGCTAGGCGGCCGCTACGCGGCGCTCACGTCACAGCTGGCCTTGCCGTCCTCGACCTGCGCGACCGTCTACGCCGATACCGCCACCTACCCGTCGAGCGCGAGCAACTTCGCGCGCGTGGCGCTATCGAGCGACAATGTCTTCGGCGACAACACCACCGCGCAGAACACGCAGATGACCCCGACCTTCACCGGCATGCCGACCGCCGGCTATGCCGCCACCGCGGTGATCGGCTTGGCGCGCTGAGGCAGGATAGCTAAGAGGCGCGCCATGACCGGCGCGCCCCTGATCCTGTACAACAGCCTGACCCGCGAGCCGGAGACCTTCCGCCCGCTCGACCCGTCGAACGTGCGCGTCTACTCGTGCGGGCCGACGGTCTATCACTACGCGCACATCGGCAACCTGCGCGCCTATGTCTTCACCGACACGCTCGCGCGCGTCATCCGGTGGAAGGGGTGGCCGCTCACTCATGTCATCAACATCACGGACGTTGGGCACCTCACCTCCGACGCGGACGCTGGCGACGACAAGATGGAGGCCGCGGCGCGTGCCTCCGGGCGCGACATCTGGGCGATCGCGCGCCATTATACCGAGGCGTTCGAGCGCAACCTTGCCGAGCTCAATATCGTGCCGCCGACCCATCTGCCGCGCGCGACGGATCACGTCGCCGAGATGATCGCCTGGGGCGAGGCGATCGCGGAGCGTCACTGCTACCTGCTCGACGACGGGCTCTACTTCGACACCAGCACGGTGCCCGATTACGGCCGGCTCGCCGGCGGGCAGGACGATGCCGCGCACGCGCGCATCGAGGCGGTGGCGGGCAAGCGCCACCCGCAGGACTTCGCGATCTGGCGCCGTACCCCGGCGGGCGAGACGCGCCAGATGGAATGGGACTCGCCGTGGGGCCGCGGCGCGCCGGGCTGGCACCTCGAATGCTCGGTGATGAGCCGGCGCTATCTTGGCGCCGCCTTCGACATCCACACCGGCGGGATCGATCATCGCGAGATCCACCATCCCAACGAGATCGCGCAGAACCAGGCCTATTGCGACTGCGCCGACACCGGCGCGCAGATCTGGATGCACAACAATTTCGTCGTCGACCGCGGCGGCAAGATGAGCAAGTCGTCCGGCGAGTTCATGACGCTCGACCGGCTGGTCGAGCGCGGCTTCCACCCGCTCGCCTATCGGCTGATGTGCCTCCAGGCGCATTATCGCAGCGAGCTCGACTTCTCCTGGGAGAATTTGGCAGCGGCGCAGGTCCGGCTCAAGCGGCTGGTCCACGCCGTCGCGGCGCTGCGCGCGCGCGAGCCCGGCGTCTCCACGGGCGCGCCCACGGCGTATCGCGACCAGCTCGACGCCGCGCTGAGCGACGACCTCAACACGCCGCGCGCGCTACCGGTGGTGGACGCGCTGCTCGCTGACAAGCGGGTCTCGGCGGTGGACCGGCTGGCGCTGCTCGACGAGGTCGACGGGCTGCTCGGTCTCGGGCTGGCGACACTGACGCGCGAGGCGCTGCGCGTCCGCCCGGCGAGCGCGACGATCGACGAGGCCGAGATCGCCGCCGCCCTGGAGCAGCGTCGCGCCGCGCGCGCCGGGAAGGACTTCGCTCGCTCGGACTCGATCCGCGACGAACTCGCCGCGGCGGGAGTCGAGGTGATGGACGGGGATCCGCTGGGATGGGACTGGAAGATCACGATATAGGTCTTTGTCCGTTTCCTGTGCCCCCCGCGCAGGCCGGGGCCCAGCTGGGGAACGGTGGTCGCTCCCACAACGGCTTTCCCAAATGGGCCCCGGCCTTCGCCGGGACGCAGCAGGAGGGGCGAAGGCACCTCACCCGCCACGTTAGGAGGAATCGCACATGAAGCTCGGGATCGAGGGACGTCGCGCCATCGTCTGCGCGTCAAGCCAGGGGCTCGGCCGCGCCTGCGCCGAGGCGCTCGCCGCCGCGGGCTGCGCGCTGGTGCTCAACGGGCGCGACGCCGCCGCGCTCGCCGCCGCCGCCGCCGCGATCCGTGCCGCGCACGGCGTCGCGGTCGAGACGGTCGCCGGTGACGTCGCCGACGAGCAGGTCCAGGCCGCGCTGGTCGACGCCGCGGGCGGCGCGCCCGACATCCTCGTCAACAACAATGGCGGCCCGCCGCTGCGCGACTTCCGCGTGATCGACCGCGACGCGCTGCGCGCCGGGGTCGAGGCGAACATGATCACGCCGATCCGCCTCACCCAGCGCGTGGTCGACGGCATGGTCGAACGCGGCTTCGGGCGGATCGTCTGCATCACCTCCGCCTCGGTGAAGGCGCCGCTCGCCGGGCTCGACCTGTCGAGCGGGGCACGCGCCGGGCTGACCGGCTTCCTCGCCGGCGTCGCGCGGCAGGTGGCGCACGCCGATGTCACGATCAACTTCCTCCTGCCCGGCCAGTTCGCAACGCGCCGCCTCGAGAGCGTCCACACCGCGGCGGCGGAGAAGCAAGGCGTCGACGTCGCCGAGGCGGCGCGCCGCGGAGCCGAGCGGATCCCCGCACACCGCTACGGCGATCCCGCGGAGTTCGGCGCCGCCTGCGCCTTCCTCTGCTCCGCCAAGGCGGGCTATATCACGGGGCAGAGCCTCTTGATCGACGGGGGCGCCTATCCTGGTATCCTATGAGGCCGGATCGATACCGATGAACGTTGCGAGTCGCGCACGTTTCGTTCAAGGCGCGCGGCGAAACGGAAGGAAGATTACCGATGGCCATGTCATGGGCCCCCGACAGCTGGACCAAGGCCGAGGCGCGCCAGCTGCCTGACTATCCCGACACCGGCGCGCTCGCCGCCGCGACGCATCGGCTCGCCACCTTCCCGCCGCTCGTCTTCGCGGGTGAGGCGCGCAACCTCACCGCCGATCTCGCCAAGGTGGCGGAGGGCAAGGCCTTCCTGCTCCAAGGCGGCGACTGTGCCGAGAGTTTCGCCGAGTTCCACGCCAACAACATCCGCGACACGTTCCGCGTCATCCTGCAGATGGCGGTGGTGCTCACCTTCGCGTCGAAGCTGCCGGTGGTGAAGGTCGGGCGGATGGCGGGCCAATTCGCCAAGCCGCGCTCGACCCCGACCGAGGTGGTCGATGGCGTGGAATTGCCGAGCTACCGCGGTGACAACGTCAACGACATCGCCTTCACGCCCGAGTCGCGCCTGCCCGATCCCGAGCGGATGGTGCGCGCCTATGCGCAATCGGCCGCGACGCTCAACCTGCTGCGCGCCTTCGCACAGGGCGGTTATGCCAACCTCCACCAGGTGCATCGCTGGACCCACGACTTCATGGGTCGCAGCCCCTGGGCGAAGAAATATGCCGAGACGGCCGATCGCATCGGCGAGGCCCTCGACTTCATGGAAGCCTGCGGGATCAGCCCCGACACGGTGCCGCAGCTGTCGCAGACCACCTTCTACACCAGCCACGAGGCGCTGCTGCTCCCGTTCGAGCAGGCGCTGACGCGGCAGGATTCGCTCACCGGCGACTGGTACGACACCTCGGCCCATTTCCTCTGGATCGGCGACCGCACGCGCTTCGAGGGCTCGGCGCACGTCGAGTTCCTGCGCGGCATCGGCAACCCGATCGGCGTCAAGTGCGGGCCATCGCTCGACCCCGACGCGCTGCTGCGCATGCTCGACACGCTCAACCCAGGCCGCGTGCCGGGTCGGATGACGCTGATCACGCGGTACGGCTATGACAAGATCGAGGCGCATCTGCCGCGGCTGGTGCGCGCGGTGACGCGCGAGGGCCATCCGGTGGTGTGGAGCTGCGATCCGATGCACGGCAACACCGTCAAGGCGGCGAGCGGCTACAAGACCCGGCCGTTCGACCGCATCCTCGCGGAGGTGCGCGGCTTCTTCGCGGTCCACCGCGCCGAGGGCACGCACGCGGGCGGCATTCATGCCGAGATGACGGGGCAGAACGTCACCGAGTGCACCGGCGGCGCGATCGACGTGACCGAGCAGAGCCTGGCCGACCGCTATCACACCCACTGCGACCCGCGGCTCAATGCCGGGCAGAGCCTTGAGCTGGCCTTCCTCCTCGCGGAGATGCTCAACGCGGAGATGGCGGAGCGTCGCAAGGCGGCCTGATCGATGTCGCACCCAGGACCGCGCGAGAAAAGCACGCGACCTTGGGTGCGCCGCCGCGAAAGTCGCTTGACGACGCGTTCACCGCCTCCTAACAGCGCGCCTCCACACCGCGTACGGCCCCTTCGTCTAGCGGTCTAGGACGTCGCCCTCTCACGGCGAAAACACGGGTTCGAGTCCCGTAGGGGTCACCATTTCGGATCGTCCACCATGTGGACTGTGTCCGGCGCGATCGAGCGGCGCTTGACCGGACCTGTTGTACCGGTGAGGTTAAATTCGGTGGGGCCGTGCTGCCACCCGCCCGCTCGCTGATGCTAAGGCTTCCCTGCGGCCCTGAGCTTTTCGGAACCATCCGTGGCGCTCTCCCGCCGGCATGGATCAGACGCGGCAGCGCCGCACCCCTTCTCGCCGAGCGCCTGTACAAAGTTGGGCCATCTCGGTTTAGATAGCTTATCCTTAGTGATTTTCCTTTCTGGTACCTGAGCCAGAGGGGGAAGAATCATCGTGGTCATGGGTCTCATCCGGGGCGTCGTCGGCGCGCCGCTATCGCATGGTCGTAACAACGTCGGGAAAGGGCCTGAGCCAAAGACCCTCCCGACTGCAGGGCTGCTGCGGACGCTCGCCGCCCTGCCATTGGCCTGTGTGCGCAAGCGGGAGGCAGTCGCGGCCGCGCGGGTCGCCGCCGGCTATTGCGCCGACTGCGGCACGCTGCCCATCGGCGAAGAAGGTCTCTGTGAAGGCTGCTGGGTCGAGCAGCATGCTGGTCCCTGAGCCGACGCGATGCACGCGCCCGATCTGTCATCGTGCACCTCCATCTTGCCGGTCGATGGCGTAGCGACGACGAGGGCGAGGGTGTCGCCGCCACACCGCGACCCGGGTCTCTCCGGTTAACCGGACGTCATCGCGCGCGCGGCGGCTCGGCGCGATGCAGGCAGTCGGCGGCCTCGTCACGATAGGCACGCATCAGTTCGGGATCCTGCGCCTGCTCGGCGAGCAGCGCGTAACGGCGCGCACGCCGCAGCAGCTTGGTCCGGGTCTCGCCGTCCAGCGCGGGGGGGAACGGCGACATTCATTCACTCCGGACCACGGCGCGCGAACCGTCACGCGCCCGTCACAACCGTGCTGGCCCAGCGGAGCAGCGGCAACATCTCTTCGTGATATACCTCTCTGGCACGATCGCGGTCCGATCGGGGCAGCCGCTCAATCGAGCGAGTCGAGGCTCTCGATGACCCGATCCGCCTCGTCCGCAGCGGAGGCCGCTCGCACTTCGGCGTGGAGACCGCCGGCACGCACGATTCGCACCGTTTGCCACCCCAGCTGGCGCGGCGCGACGAAGTCTTTCGACGGATTGTCGGCGACATAGGTAAAGCGGCCGCTATCCAGGCCGAAGGCTGCCTCGAGATGGTCGAAGGCGCGCCGGCTCGGCTTCCAGGCCTCGCGCCCCCAGCGATCGGTACAGACCGCCTGGCGCACGCCGCGGCGGAACAGGTCGAGCGCGCGCAGCTTGCGGCGCTGCGCGTCGATGAAACCGTCGGTCACAATGGCCACCGCGGTGCCCGCGCTGCGCCGATCAAGGTAGCGCGCCGCGTCGGGCGCCAGCGCGATCCGCGGGCGGTGCTGGCGATACACCGCGAGCAGGCGCGCCACCAGCGCGGGCGTGGCGGGCTGACCGAGCGCCGCGAGCGAGTCGTCGAAGATCCGTTGCCGCGCTCCCGTTTCGAAACGCTCGCGCATCATGGGGCCGAGCCGGTCGAGCCCGAGCCGCGCACGCGCCCAGTCACCCGCCGCGGTGAGCCCGCTGACGACATAGTCGCGCTCGAGGTAGAGCGTATCGTCGAGGTCGAACACCACGACCCGCTCGAGTGGGGGCGACTCAGAGGAAGACGGCATCGTCGTAGCGCAGCATGGTCACCCCGGCGTCCCACGCGGCCGCCGCGCTCGTCGCTTGACCGAGCCGCTCCTCGAGCAACCAGCGCGCAAAGGTCGCGCCCGCGCGATGCGCCAGCGGGTAGCCGCCGCCGAACCGCGCGTTAATCTCGAATACTGAGGGGGCGCCGTCTGCATCGACGAAGGCCTGGAAGCACCACGCGCCGCGCACCCGTCCGCGCACCGCCTCGCCAAGCCGTCGCGCCACCTCGAGCAGCGCCTCGTGCCGCTCGGTCACGCCCTTCTCGACCTCGCCCGCACGCACCGCGACGCGGCGGTGCGGCACCGCGCAGCGCAGCGTGCCGGCGGCGTCGAAGAAGAGGTTGACGGTATATTCCTGCCCCTCAAGCAGGTGCTGGACGATATAGGGTTCCGGTCGCGGCAGCGCCGCCAGCTCGGCGAGAGAGCCGAGCCGCGCCAGGCCGCGGCTGGAGCTGCCCCCGCGCGGCTTGGCGATCGCGGGCCAGCGCCAGCCGGCGTCGACCGTCTCTGCCGCCGCGGTGGTCGGGGTGGGCACGCCGGCGCGATCGAGGAAGCGCGCGGTCTCGAGCTTGTCGCGCGCCATCGCGACCAGCTCGGCGTCGGCCACCGCGACGTGCGTGCCGACCGCTTCGAAGCGGTCACGCGCGCGCGCCAGCGCGTGAAGCTCGGTGTCGATCGTCGGCACCAGTAGGTGGATCCGCTCGCGCGCGCAGATCGCCAGCGTCGCCTCGACATAGGCCTCGGTCGTCGCCGCGGGCACGGCATGCGCGGCGTCGGCCGAGGCACAGGCGGCGCTCCACTCGGGCGCGAGGTCGGTGGCATGGACTTCGAGCGTCGCGCCCAGCGCCGCGGCCGACTCGCGGAAGCAGCGCAGCAGCGCGACCCGGCGCCCAGCCGAGCCTAGCAAGAGGCGGAGATCGGCCATCACCCGACCTCGCGGACGAGCACGAACGCCTCGGCGGCGTGGCGCCCGACACACGAGCCGCGCACCATCGCCAGCGCGCGCAGCGTCTCGATCGACCGCTCGTCGGGGAAGGCGTGGCACTGCGACTCGAAGCAGCGGAAGGCGTCGAGCTTGGCCTCCAGCGTGTCGGCGACGTCGACGAAGACGTTGGGCTGGAACGACGGCGCCAGATAGGGCGCGGCCCAGTTGGTCTCCGACACCGTCTCATAGGCGAGGACGCGCGCCGGATAATCGCTGCCGCGCGGCCGTGCCGCCACCATCGCCGCGTCGAAGATCAGCTGATGATCGCGGTGCAGGTCGCCGACGAATGGGACGAACAACGTGTCTGCGCGGGACGCGACCAGCGCGGCGCGGACCGCGGCGTTGATGTCGGCCTGCGCCACCCGGTCGAGCTCGACCGCGGGCAGATCGAGATAATGCGTCGTCGCCACACCGAGCAGCGCGTGCGCGGCCGCCGCCTCGCGCCGCACCGCCGCTACCTGCTCGGCGGCGAAGCGCGGCGCGGTGCCGCGCGTGACCACCGCCACCTCGACGTGACGCCCCAGCGCGGTCAGCCGCGCGATCGTGCCGCCGCAGCCGAGCACCTCGTCGTCGGGATGAGGCGCGAGCACCAGCGCGCGCTCGATCCGGTCCAGCATCATTCCCCCTTCGCTCACGCTCGTTATCCCAGCCGCACGTGGAGCGGCGGCGGGCCGGGCCGGTCGCGCTGCCAGCGTGTCACGCGCAGCAGCTCGCCGTCGCCGCAGCGCACCGTGAAGGTGACCTCGTCGCGCGCCACCACCTGCCCCGCGAACGCGGCGTCGTGGCCGCGGCCCGGCCGCGGCTCGGCGGCGAGAATGGTCACCTCGCCGCCCGCCGAGCGAGTGCGCGCGCCCGGATAGGGTTCGCCGCAGGCGCGGATCAGCCGGTCGATCGAAGCCGCGTCGTCGCGCCAGTCGATCTCGGCGTCCTCGGGACGGCGGCGCGCGGCATAGGTGGCATAGCGCTCGTCCTGCGGCGCGCCCGCGGCATCGCCGGCGGCGAGCCGCGTCAGCAGCGGCGGCAACATCGTGGCGAGCGCGGCCATGTGCTTGTCGTAGAGCGTCTGCGCTGTCTCGTCGCGCGCGACGTGGAAGAAGTGCTGCGCCAGGATGGGACCGCTGTCGGTGCCTTGGTCGATCACGAACAGGCTGCCCGCGGTGATCGGCTCGTCGAGCAGGATCGTCCAGGGGATCACGCCGCGCCCGCGCAGCCGCGGCAGGGCCGCGGGATGGTAGCCGACCGTGCCCATCGGCGCGACGGCGCGGAAGTCGGGGCCGCACAGCTGCGACCAGCCGATCACGAGGATCACGTCGGGCGCCAGCGCGCGCAGCCGGTCGAGCACCGCCGACTCGTTGCAATTGGCGGCATGCACGACCTCGGCGCCGAGCGCGCGTGCCGCGTCGCCCAGGTCGACGAAGTCGGAATGGCGCGTGCTGAGCTCGGGCGGCAGCGTGACCAGCGCGGCGAGCGTCCAGTCCCTTGCCGCCGCCAGCGCGCGCAGCGCCACATGGGTGCTCTCAACCGCGCCGACGAGGATCGCCCGCATAGGCACTCCGTATGGCGTCCGCGTTGCGCCGCTCGCCGCCGCCGCCGGCGACGAGCAGGGTGCGGAATAGGATCTCCAGGTCGAGCCGCAGCCCGCGATGCTCGATATACCACAGGTCGAGCGCGAGCTTCTCCGCCTCGCTCAGCCGCGTGTTGCCGTTGACCTGCGCCCAGCCGGTCAGCCCGGGCCGCACGCGCGCGCGCGCCGCGCCCTGCTCGCCCGCGGCGGCGATCGTCACCGGCAGCAGCGGGCGCGGGCCGATCAGGCTCATCTCGCCGCGTAGCACGTTCCACAGCTGCGGCAGCTCGTCCATGCGGGTGGCGCGCAGGAAGCGCCCGGTCGGCAGCAGCCGCTGGTCGTCGGGCAGCAGCGCGCCGGCGGCGTCGCGCCGGTCGTTCATCGTTCGAAACTTGCGGAGCGGGAAGGGTCGCTGTGCCAGCCCCGAGCGCGCCTGCACGAACAGGATCGGCCGCCCCGCCACGGCCGCCTGCACCAGCGCGAGCAGCAGCAGCAGCGGCGCGACGAAGACCAGCCCGACCGCCGCGACGACGATGTCCACCGATCGCCGCGCGGTCACGCCGCGGCTTCCGCGAATGCCGGTCCCGCCGCCGCCGCCGTGTCCGGTCGGGTTGCTGACAGCTCCATCGTGTCGAGCAGCAGCCGGTTAACCCGCTCCACGGCGTAGCGCTCGGTGGCGACGCGGCGTGCCACCGCGCCCAACCGCGACGCGAGCGCGGGATCCGCGCAGAACCGCTCCATCGCGGCGGCCAGCGCGGCCGGATCGCGCGCCGGCACGACGAGCCCGTTCGCGCCCTGATCGATCGGATCGCGGCAGCCGGGGCGGTCGGTGGTAATCACCGCTCGCCCGCTCGCCATCGCCTCGAGGATCGTGCGGGGCAGCCCCTCGCGGTACCAGCTCGGCAGCACGAACACGCTCGCCTCGGCCAGGAAGGGGCGGACGTCGCGCGTCTCGCCGAGATAGTCGATCACGCCCTCCTCGGCCCAGCGCGCGATCTCGCCGGCGGTCACGCCGTCAGGACCGGGGTCAGTCGGCCCGAGCAGACGAAAGCGCGCCTGAGGGTAGCGCGCGCGCACCGCGCGTGCCGCCGCGACGAAATCGTCGACGCCCTTGGCGCGCAGCAGTCGCGCGATCATCAGGAACACCGGCCCGGGCGGCGGGGGTGTGCCCGCGAAGCGCGTGACGTCGACGCCGGAGCCCGGCACCTGGATCACGCGCGCGTCCGGCACGACGATGGCGTGGCGGAGCATCTCGGCGCGATCGTCACGGTTGAACACGAAGACCGCGCGCGCCTCGCGCACCGCCGCGCGGTAGAGCAGCGACACGCCGCGGCGCAGCAGTCGCATCCTCGGCGAGGCGTCCTCGCCGTAGACATGGCCGAGACCACTCACCATCGCGTAGAAGCGCGTGCGCGTCAGCCGCGCCGCGAGCCCGGCGTAGATGATCGGCTTCTGCGTGTAGGCGAGCACCACCTCGGGTCGCTCGGCGCGCAGCAGAGCGACGAGCGCGCGCAGCGTGCCGAGGTCCACGAGCGGGTTGAGCCCCACCCGGGCCATCGGCACCCGGCGCAGCGCCACGCCCATGTCGGCGAGACGCGCGCGCACCTGCGGGTCGTCATCGGGCGCGCAGGCGATCACCTCATGGCCGGCCGCGACCATGTCGGCGAGCAGCTGCCCGCGGAAATTGACCAGCGAGTAGGCCAGGCTCGCGACCACCACGACCCTCATGCGCGTGCCCTCGCCCAGTCACGCGCGGTCGGCGTCGAGCGCGCGGCGTCGCGGTAGAGCGCGGCGTAGCGGTCGACCACGTCGCGGATGTCATGACGGGCGCGGACGCGCGCGCGCGCGCGCTCGCCGAGCGCCACGCGCTGCGTCGCGGGCAGCGTGCCGAGCCGCACCAGCGCCGCCGCCAGCGCGGCGGCATCGCGCGGCGGCACCACCGCGCCGGTGTCACCGATCAGCTTGGCGCTGTCCCCCACGTCGGTGGCGACGCATGGTACGCCCGCCAGCATCGCCTCTCCCACTACGTTGGGGAAGCCTTCGCCCCAGGCTGAGGAGAGCGCGAGCAGGTCGAGTCCGCCGAGCCAGTCGGCGACGTCGCCGCGGTGACCGCGACGGATGACGATGTCCTCGGGCAGTCCGAAAGCGGCCGGCGCGAGCGCGGGATGCTCCTCCATCCCCTTGCCCACCAGCAGCACCCGCGCGGCGAGCCCCTGCCCGCGAGCCATCGCCACGGCGCGGAGCAGATTGGGCACGTCCTTCATCGGCGCCGCGCGCGCGACCATGCCGATCAACGGACCGTCGCCGCTGTCGACCCCGAGCCGGTCGCGCAACGTCGCGCGGGCGGCGGCGCGCGTCACCGGTGTGACGATGTCGAAGCCGTTGGGGATCACGCGCTGATCCGGCGCGCGGAAGCCGAGGCGACGGTACTGATCGGCCGCCGCGTGCGAGTTGTAGACGATCGCGCGCGCACCGCGCGACAGCAGCGCCTGCGTTCGCAAGACCAGCCGCGTCAGCGGCTTCTCCTCGGCGAGATCGGCGACCGAGTGGCGCACGTTCCAGATCACCGGCACGCGCAGCCACGGCCGCGCCAGCGCGGCGGCGAGCGTCGCGGCGAGCTGCGCGTGGTGCATCCAGGCGACGATCACGTCGGGGCGCCGCACCGCGATCGCGCGCGCGAGCGACAGCAGGGCGCGCGGCGACGGCATCCCCGCGGACATGCCAAGATCCGCCACCGGCGTACCGGTAGCCGCGATGCGCGCGCCGCCGTGCCCGGGCGCGATCAGCGACATTACCTCGGAACACAGATGCGGGTGGCGGCGCCCGTGCTCGAGCAGCCGCGCCAGCATCGTCTCCGCGCCGCCGACATCCAATCCCGTGATGACGTGCAGCACCCTCACCGGCCGCACCGCCCGCTACGTCGTCCCGCCACGATCAACACACTCCCCCGTACGCCGCGCATCCTAGCCGCACCCGGCGGCACCATGGCGTGACGATTGGGCACATCACCCCTTCGAGGGAGCGCGCGGGACCGGAAGAGCAGCGTCGCTGACCGATCGGAGAGCCGCCGGGAGCGAAGGAGCAGCGTGGCTCTCACCGGAATCGACGGCGCGCATCGCCGGATGCGTCCCACCATGCTGCGCCGCAACGGTCTACTCTCCTGCGGTCGCGTCCGGCGCCTGGGGGCAGGCAGGGGGAGCTTATGCCGCGGATCTTGAACTACCAACGTTACTCGCGGCGCGTGCGTCGCACCGCCAACCAGCTGTTCGACGCGGTGGCGATCGTCGCGTCGCTCGCGATCGCGCTGCTGCTGCGAATGAGCGGCGCGGTTCCCGCCTCGATGTGGGAAGGCCTGGTCTGGAGCGCGCCAGTGTTCATCGCGGTGGGGTTCCTGGTGTTCAACGCCACCGGCATCTACCGCCGCGTCTGGCGGCTCGCCTCGCTGCCCGACGCGCTGCTGCTGATGGGCGCCGCCGCGCTGTCGGTGCTGCTGTCGGTCGGGCTACTCTCGGTCTCAGGGCACGCCACCTGGCTGCCGCTGTCGGTGCCGGTGATCCATTGGTTCGTCCTCTCCGCGACGATGACGGCGGCGCGGCTGTGGCGCCGCGTCGCCAGCGAGCTGCCGCGCCGCGCCCGCGCCGCCTCGGCCGCACCGCGCGGCGCCGCGACGATCGTGAGTCAGCAGCGCGCGCTTCTCGTCGGCCGGCCGGAGGACGTCGAGGTGCTGCTGCGCCAGATCGAGCAGGAGGAGAGCCCCGCCTATCTGCCCGTCGGTATCCTCGACCTCGACAGCCATGACGCCACGCTGCGGCTGCGCGGCGTGCCGATCCTCGGCATGGTCGACGCGATCGACCACGCGGTCGATATGCTCACCGCGCGCGACGAGCGCCCCAGCGTCGTGATCATCGCGGAAGGGCGCAACGGCAGCGGTGGGCTGCCAGGCGCACGCCGCGTCCAGCTCGTCAACGCGGCACAGGCGCTTCACCTGTCGGTGCGAAGCGCCACGCCGGACGCCAGCGTGCGCCAGTCGCTCGACGCCGAGTCGATCGACCTCGCCGACCTGCTCGAGCGCCCCGCCACCGACCTCGACGCCGCGGTCGCGGCGCGCGCGATCGAGGGCAAGCGCGTGCTGGTCACAGGCGCCGGCGGCACGATCGGACGCGAACTCACCCGCCAGATCGCGGCGATGAAGCCCTCCGACATCGTGCTGGTCGATTGCGGCGAGTACAACCTCTACCTCGTCGAGATGGAGCTGCGGGAGAACTACCCGCAGGTGCCGTGCACCGCGGTGCTGTGCTCGATCCGCCAGCGCCAGCACGTGATGGCAGTGTTCGAGCAATATATGCCCGACTACGTCTTCCACGCCGCCGCCTTGAAGCACGTGCCGCTGGTCGAGCTGAACGTCTGCGCCGGGATCATGACCAACGTGATCGGCACGCGCAACGTCGCCGACGCAGCGCTGCGCTTCGGCGCGCGTGCGTTCGTCCAGGTATCGACCGACAAGGCCGTCAATCCCGTCAGCGTGATGGGCGCGACCAAGCGGCTCGGGGAATTGTATGTCCAGGCGATGGACCTGCAGGGCTCGGGCCGACCCGACAGCCCGCGCTTCATGACGGTGCGGTTCGGCAACGTGCTGGGCTCGAGTGGCTCGCTGATCCCGCTGTTCCAGCGCCAGCTGGCGCGCCGCGCGCCGCTGACCGTCACGCATCCGGAGATCACCCGCTTCTTCATGACCGTCCACGAGGCGGTGCAGCTGGTGCTGCACAGCACCGCGCGCACGATGGAGCGCAACGTGCAGCGCGGACGGATCGTGGTGCTCGACATGGGTGAGCCGATCCGCATCATCGACATCGCGCGGCGGATGATCAAGCTGGCCGGGCTGGTGCCCGACCGCGACGTGCCGATCCATATCGTCGGGCTGCGCCCGGGCGAGAAGCTGTACGAGGAGCTGTTCGACGCGCGCGAGCAGCGGCTGCCCTCCGCGATCGAGGGCGTGTTCGAGGCCGAGCCGATCCCCGTCCCCCTGCCCGCGCTCCAGGCGCAGTTCACGCGGCTGGCCGAGGCGGTCGGCGAGCATGATCAGGACCTGGCGCGCGCGCTGCTGTTCGAGCTGCTCGACCCCGATCGGATCGTCGCCGCCAAGCCCGCGGACGAGCATGCCGGGGCCGTCGTGCGCTCGCTTCACGGCAACCGCGAGGGGGCGGCGGCATGAGCGCCGGGCTTCATCAGGCGGCGGCATCGGCCGCGCTGCTTCACGCCGTCCCCGCGCCGATCGCGAGCCGCTGGCCCCGCTACGAGGCCGACGAGATCGCCGCCGTCGAGGCGGTGCTGCGCTCGGGCAAGGTCAACGCGCTCCACCACGGCGCGCACAACGCGCTGCTGCAGGACGGCTTCGCCGCGCTCTGCGCGATGCCGCACGCGATCGCGCTGGCGAACGGCACGCTGGCGCTGGAACTGGCGCTGCACGCGTTGAACGTCGGCATCGGAGACGAGGTGATCGTGCCCGCGCGCAGCTTCGTCGCCTCGGCGAGCTGCGTCGTCACGCGCGGCGCCACCCCGGTGTTCGCCGACGTCGATCCGGACACCCAGGCGCTCTCGGCCGAGACGATTGCGGCGCAGCTCACGCGGCGCACCAAGGCGATCATCGTCGTCCATCTCGGCGGACGGCCGGCAGACATGGCACCGATCGTTGAACTGGCGCGCGCACACGGGCTCCTGCTGATCGAGGACTGCGCCCAGGCACACGGCGCGACGATCGACGGCCGCGCGGTCGGGGGCTTCGGCGACGCCGCGACCTTCTCCTTCTGCACCGACAAGATCATGTCGACCGGCGGTGAGGGCGGGCTGCTGCTGCTGCGCGAGGAGGCGGCGTGGCGTCGTGCCTGGTCGATGAAGGACCATGGCAAGGACGTGCGCGACCTCGGCGGCGGGGGCGGCAACACGGGCTTTCGCTGGCTGCACCACGAGGTCGGCAGCAACTATCGCCTCACCGAGATGCAGGCGGCGATCGGCGTCGCTCAGCTGGCCAAGCTGCCGGCGTGGCTCGACACGCGCCGGCGCAACGCCGCGGCCATCCTCGATCCGCTCCGCGGGCTCGACGCCGTCCGACTGGCCGAACCGCCGGCCGAGGTGGGCCATGCTTATTACAAATTTTACGCTTTCGTCCGGCCCGAGGCGCTCGCGCCGGGCTGGACGCGCGAGCGGATCGTCGCCGAGGCGATCGCGCGCGGCGTTCCCTGCCTCACCGGCAGCTGCCCCGAGATCTATCGCGAGCGCGCCTTCGTCGAGCGCGGGCTCGGCCGCGACACGCCGTTGCCCGTGGCGAAGCTGCTCGGCGAGACCAGCCTGATGCTGCCGGTCGACCCGACGCTCGACCAGGAGGAATGCCGCTACATGGGCGAGACGTTGCGCGCGATCGCGCTCGAGGCGATGGGGCGGACGCATGGTTGAGGGTCTGCCCAGCTTCCTGGTCATCGGCGCGGTCAAGGCCGCGACGACCTGGATCTCGCACCAGCTGCGCTGCCACCCCGAGCTGTGGCTTCCCGACGCCGAGCCGCATTTCTTCAGTGACGACTACGAGCGCGGGCTCGACCATTATCGCTCGCTGTTCGCGCCCGCCCCGGCGGGGCGGCGGATCGGTGAGAAATCGGCCGACTATCTCGCGCACCCCGAGGCCGCCGCGCGCATCGCGACGGTGCTGCCCGGCGTGCCGATGGTGGTGCAGCTGCGCGATCCCGTCGAGCGCGCCTATTCGGACTATTGCATGCTCTTCCGGCACGGTCGCGTCGCCGGCGACCCGCGCCGCTACCTCGAGAAGCGAGACCCGGCCGGCAAGCGCTTTCTCGACGGCGGCCTCTACGCCCAGCATCTCGCGCGCTTCCACGCCCATCACGCGCGCGATCGGATCGCCGTGTTCCTCTACGAGGACGTGATCGAGCAGCCCGAGGGCGTGATCGCGCGCGTGTGCGAGCATATCGGCGTGGACCCGCACATCGAGCCCGCCGCGGTGGCGAGCCGCCGTAACGACGGCGCGGCGGCGATGCTGCCGCTGCCCGTCCGTCGCGTGCTGCGCCCGATGCGCCCGTTGCTCGATCCCCTGCGGAGCAACCCGCTGCTGGCGCGGCTCCGCGGCACGATGGCGCGACCGGTGCGCTACCCGCCGCTGACGGTGGAGCTGCGCGCGCTGCTGCGCGACTATTACCGCGACGATGTGCTACAGCTGGAGTCGATGATCGGGCGCGACCTGTCGCGCTGGCGCACGGGCGCCGCGGCGGGGGCCAACGACGATCGAGTGACGGCGGCGTCCTGAGCGGACGATCGACCGAGTGACGCGTGAGGGGGGATGAAGGATGCGGACGTGGCTGGGGCTGGCGGCGGCGGGGCTGTCGCTGGCGGGATGTGCGAGCGAGTATCGCGGGCTGGCGCCGCTGCCCGAAGTGGCGGCGAGCGACTACCGGCTCGGACCGGGCGACGAGCTGCGCGTCAGCGTCTTCGGGCTCGACGCGGTGAACAACACCTATATCGTCAGTGACTCCGGGGCGATCGCACTGCCGCTGCTCGAGCCAATCGCGGTGAGCGGCGAGACGGTGCGCGAGGCCGAGCGCGCGATCGCCGCGGAGATCAGCCGCCGCCAGCTCGTCAACCAGCCGCGCGTCAGCGCGCAGGTGCAGAGCTATCGCCCCTTCTTCATTACCGGCCAGGTGCAGAAGCCGGGGCAATACGCCTATGTGCCCGGCATGACGTTGATGACCGCGGTGTCGATCGCGGGCGGCTACACCTTCCGCGCCGACACGGACCGCGCGGTCGTGCGCCGCGGCGGCAGCAAGGGTGTGGCGCAGCCCGATGCGCGCATCCTGCCGGGCGACGTCGTCACCGTGGCCGAGAGCACGCTGTGACGGCATCGTACGGGGCGGGAGCGCCGCCGTGTCGCTGAGGCTGCTGCGCTGCGTGCTGCTCACCGCCGGCGGGGCGATGTGCTGCGCGCAGTCGCCCGCGGACCCGCAGCGCTCCACCGCCATCGCCGATCTGCCCCGCCCCGGCTACGAGCCGCGCACCCTGACGCTCGGCGGGATCGTGGTGACGCCGCGAGTCGATCTGGGCGCGACCTACAACGACAACATCTTCGCGACGCGGACCGGCGAGATCGGCGACGTCGTGTTCAATCTCCAGCCCGCGCTGGAGGGGCGTCGCCAGACGACGAGCAGCGACCTGCGGCTCGCCGCCAACGCCAACCTCATCCGCTATGCGCGCTACGACCGCGAGAACGTCACCACCTTCCGTGGCCTGGCCGACTGGCGCGGCGACGTCGCGCCGCGCCAGTCGATCCGCGCGCGTGCCTCGTTCGACCGCAGTTACCAACGGCGCAGCGACCCGGAGGCGGACTTCGGCGCCGGGCGCCGGCCGACGCTCATCGACGCCGCCGAGGCCGGGCTCGACTATCGCTTCACCGGCGCGCGGCTCGGCATGCTCGCGAGCGCGACCGCGACCAATTACAACTTCCTCCCCGTCGCCGACGCGGATCGCGACCTCGCCGTCTACCGCGTCGCTTTGCGCGGCTCCTATGCGGTGAGCGGACGCACCAGCGTGTATCTGCAGGGCTATGCCGTACGGCGGGACGCGCGGCTCCGGGTCGATCGCTACGGGATCGACCGCGACGCCTCGACCGCGGGCGCGCTCGCCGGCGTCTCGTTCGACGTCAGCTCCCGCGTGCAGGGCGAGCTCGGGATCGGCGCCTTCCGCTCCGACCCGTCCGACCCGACGCTCCGCGCCTTCTCCGGGCTCGCCGCGAGCGGGCAGCTCACCTGGCAGCCGCGCGTGCGCACCGCGATCACGCTGGACGCCTTTCGCGGCGACGTGGCCACTATCCGCGCGGGTGCGATCGGGCGAGTCGATACCCGATTGAGCCTGGCGATCGACCAGGAGCTGCGCCACAACGTGCTCGCGCGCGCCGCGGTGGGCATCCGCGACATCGCCTATCGCGGCGCGATCGACCGCGACCAGCGCTTCCGCTTCGCCGAGCTGGAGGGCACCTACCTGCTCAACCGCCACCTAGCCGTGCTGGGCAACGGCAGCTTCACCCGGCGCGATGCCGACCAGCCGATCGAGCGGTTCAGCCGCTGGACCGCGACGCTCGGGTTGCGACTCACCTACTGAGGCACGCGCGCCGAGCAGCGAGTTGATCAACGCGCGCCACTCGGCGGTGATCGCGGCCGGTGCGTAGCGCGCCGATGCCGCCTTCGCCGCGGCGCCGATCCGCTCACGCAGCGCGGCGTCCGCCACCAATGTCTCCAGGGCGGCGGCGAGCGCGGCGACGTCACCCGCGGGGGCAAGCAGCCCGGTCTCGCCGTGCGCGATCATCTCGTCCGGGCCGAAGGCGCAGGCGAAGGCCGCCGCGGGGACACCGGCAGCCATCGCCTCGCCGAGCACGTTGGGCATGCCCTCGTAGCGCGACGACAGAGCGAACACCTCCGCCTGGTCGAGCCAGCCGCCCGGTGCCGCACTGTTGCCGGGGAGCGTGGCGCGCTGGCCAAGCCCCAGCGAGGCGACGTGCGCCTCGAGCGCAGCGCGCTCGGGCCCCTCGCCCCAGATCACCAGCTTCCAGTCGGAATGCGCTGGCGCGAGACGCGCGAAGGCGTCAATCAGCAGGTCGAAGCCCTTCTGGCGATCGAGCCGGCCGACGCCGACGATCGTCTGACCCGGTCGGCGCTCGCGCAAGGGCACCGCCATCGGGTTGGCGATCACGCGCGCGCGGCGCCGCGCACGCGCGTCGAGCAGGCTCAGGCTCGCGCGTGTCTGCATGACGATCGCGTCGGCGCGCGGCAGCAGCGCGCGCAGCATCATCCCCCAGCCGCGGTTCGCCGGCTGCGCGCGCGGGTTGTTGCGCTCGGACACGATCAGCCGGTGCCGTCGGCCGAGCGAGGCGAGCAGCGCCACCACGTTGATCTTGGTGAGGAACGAGACGACCACGTCGGGGCGGAGCTCGCCCAGCGTCCCGCGCAGCGCGGCGGCGCGGCGCACGACCAGCAGCGGCCCGGGCGCCGATCCGGGCGGCAGGCCGAGCCGAACCAGCGGGACGCCCGCGGGAAAGGCGTGGAACACCGGGTCAGCGGGGCGGTCGAAGCTCACCACCGTCACCTCGTTGCCGCCGCGCACCAGCGCGGCCGCGATCAGGCTGACGACGCGCTCGGCACCGCCGGCACCGAGTCCGGCGAGCACGAAGACGATCGAGCGCGGCTCAGATGATGTGGAAATCGGTCGCTCCCAGCACAGGCTTGGTCGACAGGAGCGCGATCTGCACCATCGCCGCGCCGCCGGCGCCGTCCGCGTCATAATAGAGCGCGCCGGTGGCCTGGTTGTAGACGAGATGCTGGTCGGCGGTGGTCGCCGCGGCGCCGATCGCCAGCTCGGACGCCGTGATCGCGCCGGTGCGCCCGGCGAAAGCGGTGAAGACCGCGCCCGCGAGCACCAGCCTGTCCTCGCCCGTTACAAAGTCCTTGACCGTGTCGCGCTCGCTCGCCGCCCCGAGATAGTCGAACACGAAGCGGTCCGCGCCCGCGCCACCGATCAGTTCGTCGCTGCCCGCGCCCCCGACGAGCGTGTCCGCCCCCGCCCCGCCCTGGAGATAATCGCCGCCGGCCTCGCCGTAGAGCGTGTCGTTCCCCTCCATGCCGATCAGCAGGTCGCCGCCGAGCCCGCCGCGCATGACGTTGTCGCCCGCATTGCCGGTCATCGTGTTGGCGAAGTCGTTGCCGGTGGCGCTCAGGTTGGCGCTGCCCAGCATGGTGAGCTGCTCGACATTGGCCTCCAGCGTGAAGTCGACGCTGGTGTAGACCAGATCGGTTCCCTCGCCGTAATATTCGATCACCCGATCGCCCACGTCATCGACGTAGAAGGTGTCGGATCCGATCCCGCCGTACAGCAGGTCGGCCCCGCCCGCGCCGTCCAATATGTCGTTGTTGGCGTCGCCATACAGCACGTCGGAGCTGGCATTGCCGGTCAGCACGTCGTTCCCGCCGAGCCCGTGCATGGTCCACAGGTCGTTGGTGGGCGCGATGAAGGTATTGGCGCTGTTGCTGCCGGTATAGCTCTTCGGCTCGGGCAGATTGTTGAGCGAGATCGTAAAGCTGGCGTCGAAGGTCGCGCCGGCCCCGTCGGTGACTCGCGCCTGGATCAGGTGCGAGGTGGCGGTCTCATAGTCGAGCAGCGCGCCGTTCGCGACCGTCACCGCGCCGGTCGTCGCGTCGACCGCGAACCGGCCGCCGGCGTCGTCGACCAGACGGTAACGCAGCGTCTCGTCGTGATCGACGTCATAGCCGCTGAGCGTGCCGACGATCGTGCCCGCCGCGGCATTCTCGTCGACGCGGGCGCGATCCAGCGTCAGCGCCGAGGGCGCGTCGTTGGCGCCGACGAAGGTGAGCGTGACCGAGGCGGTGGAGGTCGCCCCCGCGCGATCGGCGACGGTATAGTCGAAGTGATCCACTACCGTCTCGCCCGCACGCAGCGCCTGGTAGCTCGAGGGAGTCGCCACCTGGATCGTCGTGCCCGCGAGCGTCAGCGCCAGCCCGGCGGCGGTGGTGCCCGCGACCGCGGTGAGGCGCAGCGTGTCGCCCGGATCGATGTCACGGTCGTTGGCGAGCAGCGCGGCCGCGGCGATGCTCGTCGCGCCCTCGTCGATCGAGAGCTGGTCCGCCGCTGCCACCGGCGCGTCGTTGACGTTGGCGACCTGGACGTTGACCCGCCCGATCGCGGACTCACCCGCACTGTCGGCGATCGTGTAGGTCAGCAGCGCGGTGCCGGCGAAGTTGGCCAGCGGCGTGAAGACGACATTGCCGTCGGCGTTGATCGCGGCGGTGCCGCCCGACAGCGCCGCCACCCCCGTCAGCGCGAAGGGCGCGCCGTTGGAGTCGGTGTCGTTCGCCAGAAGCGCGGCGGCGGCGATAACCGTGGTCTGGTCCTCGGTGGCCGCGACCGTGTCGGCGCGCGCGATCAGCACCGGCGGCGTGCCCTGCGAGGCGAGCGGGTCGAACAGCCGGTACTTGACGCCGGTCGCCTGGTCGTCGCCGCCCTGACCGCCGTAATCGGTCCAGCTCACCAGGAATCCGCCGTCGCCGGTGCCGGTGATCGCCGGATCGACCTGGCTGCCGAGCGTCTGATGATTGACCAGGAACTCGCCGCCCACCGCGGTGCCGTCGCCGGCGAACACCTGCGCTTTGACCCCGGCGGTGCCGCCCTCGGCGCCGACGCCGCTGTAATCCGCCCAGCCGATCGCGAAATTGCCGCCGGCGAGCGCGGTGATGGTCGGCGCGAGCTGACCCGCGAGCGTTGTCGTGTTGGCCAGCGTCTCGCCGCCGATTCGACCACCGGCGGCGTCGTACAACTGGAAACGGATCCCGAAATAATCGGCGTCGCCCCCGCGCGAGCTGTTGTCCGCCCAGGCGATCGCGAAGCCACCGGTCGACAGCGCCGCCACCACGGGGGCCTGCTGTGAGCCCGCGGTCTCGGTGTTGACCAGGAACTCGCCGCCGATCTTGCTGCCATCGCTGCCGAACAGCTGCGCCTTCACCGCGTCCTTGCTGGCGTCGCCGCCCTGCAAACTACCGTCGCGCCACGTCACGACGAAGCCGCCGCCTTGAAGTCCGGTGACCGCCGACGAGTCCTGCGCGCCGTTGGTGGCGGTGTTGACGAGCAGCTCGCCGCCGACATGATTGCCCGCGGCATCGTACACCTGCGCCTTGACGCTGGTGGCGCTGGCGTCGCCGCCCTGCAGGCTCGCGTCCGTCCAGGACACGACGAAGCCGCCGTTGGCCAGCGCGGCGATCACCGGCGCCTTCTGCGCGTTGAGCGTGGCAGTGTTGACGAGCAGCTCGCCACCGACCGCCGCGCCGCTCGCGTCGAACAGCTGCGCCTTGACCGAGCTGGCCGAGCCGTCGCTGCCGGCGTTGGCATCGCTCCAGGTCACCGCGAAGCCGCCCGAGGCGAGCGCGGTCACCGCCGGGGCGTCCTGCGCATTCAGCGTCTGCGCATTGACGCGGAACTCGCCGCCGATCTTGCTGCCGTCCGCGGCGATGAGCTGCGCCTTGATCCCGAACGAGCTCGAGTCGCCGCCGACGCCGCTGCCGTCGGTCCAGACGATCACCGAGCGGCCGTCGGCCAGGGTCGCCACCGCGGGGGCGAGCTGGCTCGCGGCGATGTTGGTGTTGGCCAGCACCTCGGGCGCGCCGGAATAGCGATATTCGTTGACCGCGTCGGTCAGCCCGAAGGTGAAGGTTTTGTCGAACGTGTCGCCGAACGTGTCGGTCGCGCGCACCGTGATCGAGACGACCGGGTTGGTCTCGTAGTCGAGCGCAAGGCTGTCCTCGACGATCAGCTTGTTGCCCTCGATCGCGAAGGCGCCGCCGGTGGAATCGTCCACCAGGCGATAGCTGTAGCTCGCGTTGAGCGCGCCCACGCCCGAGAAGACCGCGACGATGCTGTTCTCCACCTCGGTCTCGGAGAGCGCGTTGCGCGACACCTCGATGTCGGTGATCGCCGGCGTCGTCGGCGCGAACAGCCGCGCCTTAAGCCCGCCGTCGACGTCGCCTGAGGCGGTGCTGTAGTCGGTCCAGCCGACCAGCAGCGCTCCCGAGGCGAGCACCGTCACCGCGGGCATCTCCTGATTGCCGCTCACCACCTCGTTCGCCTGGAACTCGCCGCCCAGTTTCTGCCCCAGCGCGTCGAACAGCTGGGTCTTGATGCCGAAGCCGCTGGCGTCCGCGGCGATGTTGCTGTTGTCGCGCCAGCTCACCGCGAAGCCCCCATCGGCAGTGGCGGCGATGCTCGGCTGGTCTTGCGCGTTGAAGGTGGTGGTGTTGACGCGGAATTCGCTGGCCGTCCGAGCGCCGGTGGCATCGAAGATCTGGCCGCGCAGCCCCGAGGCGCTGGTGTCGCCGAGTCCGCTGTTGTCGCGCCACACGATCGCGAAGCCGCCGCCGGCGAGCGCGGTGATCACCGGCTGGTCCTGCGCGCCCAGCGTCGTGCTGTTGACGAGCAGCTCGCCGCCCAGCTTGGCGCCGGCGCTGGTAAAGAGTTGCGCCTTGATCGACGTGCCGCTCGAGTCCCCGCCGAGCCCGCTATAGTCGATCCAGGTCGAGACGAAGCCGCCCGAAGCCAGCCCGGCGAGCGCCGGTGCGACCTGGCTGCCGGTGATGGTGCTATTGACCAGGAACTCGCCGCCGATCTTGGTGCCGGTGACGGAGAACATCTGCGCGCGCACGCCGCTGCCCTTGGCGTCGGGCGCGGTCGCGCTGGCATCGACCCAGCTGACAATGAAATTGCCGCCCGCGAGTGCGGTGATGGTCGAGTCCGACTGTCCCGCCACGGTGGTGGTGTTGGCGAGGAACTCGCCGCCGACTCGCAGACCCGCAGCGTCGTAGATCTGCGCCTTGACCGAGCCACGATCGGCATCCCCGCCGAGCCCGCTGGCATCGCTCCACGTCACCACGAAGCCGCCGGTCTTCAGTGCGGTGACGCTGGCCCGGTCCTGGTTGTTGCCGGTGGCGCTGTTGATCAGGAACTCGGCGCCGACTGCGACGCCGGCCGAGTCGAAGCGCTGCGCCTTGACGCTGGTGCCCGACGAATCGCCCCCGCTGCCGCTCAGGTCAGTCCAGATCGCGACGAAGCCCCCGTCTGCCAGTGCGGCAAAGGACAAGTCGGTCTGCACCCCTGCCCACGTCGAGTTGACGCGGAACTCGCTACCCGCGCTCGTGAATGCGCCGTTTGCCATACGCCCCTCCCCCGAAAAGCGCCGTCCGCCCCCAGCGTGACCGGCGACGGGAGATTAGGTCCGAAGCGGTATCGCGGTAAGTGGGGTATCGGGGCGCGGGATGGCTCCGAAGGAGTAGTCCGCCTCAGCGCACGGTGACCAGCGCCGAGTCGATCGCATCACCGCCGTAGCGGCCGATACAGTCGATTTCATAGGCGCGTGTCGCCTTCACCCGAACGACGCGCGCACCCGTCTCGCCCGCCGCCGCACCGTCGAGCTTGCACGAGCGGATGTTCTCGCCGCTCCACCGCAGCGTCACCGCGCCGCCCATCCCGACCTGCGCGGGATTCGCGCTGAGGGCGATCGACGGCAGCGGCCCCGGGTCGGCGATCGCGCGACCGCAGGCCGGGCGCGGCACCAGCGACGGCTGCACCGTCATGGTCGCGCGATCGCCAGCCAGCTCCGACAGATAGGCCTCCAGCTTGGTATAGCCGTCGCCCCCGAGCATGTTGCGATCGTTCGGGTTGGTCGGCGACAGGCCGTGCGCGAGCTCCCACTCGTCCGCGATGCCGTCGCCGTCGCGATCGGCCGGCGCGGCGCCGCCGGTGAGCGCAGGCCAGCCACCGACCTGCGCCGGATCGTCCAGCACCGCGCCGCGGCACGCGATCAGACCGGCGACGACGCGCGCGTCGGCCGCGTCGCGGCGCGGCCGCGTCGCTCCCACCGCGGCCACGATGCGCCGGTAAGCGGTGCCGGCGTCGTCGATCTCGGCCGCCGCCATCGAGAGCGTGCCGATCGGCGCCGTCGACACATAGCGCCAGTCGCCGGGCTCGAGCACCAGCCGCTCGTCGCCGCGGTCCTCTGGACGGTGGACGTCGAGGTTGCCGCGCAGGTGGATGCGGAAGCGCGCCGGATAGTCGCGGAAGTAGTTGAGCAAATAGAGCTGCGTGGTCGCCTCGGACGAGGGGCCCATGATCGCGCTGTTGCCGATGGCGTTGACGTCGAGGTCGCCGAAGCGCGTGTACAGCTCGGCGTTGTAGCGCACCGAGTTGAAGATCACGTTGTCGATCATGTCGAACTGCCCGCGCAGGTTGACCAGCGGGTTGCGGCGGACGTTGCTGGCGATGAGATTGTGGTGAAACGTCACCGCGTGCGCGCCATAGCCGAAATAGGTACCGCGGCTGTGCGGGCCGCGGTTGGCTTGGTTGAGCCCCTCGGCGAGGATCGACCATTGCACCGTCACGTTGCGCGTCTGGCCGCAGCGACCGCTCTCATGCCCGGCGCCGACGATGTTGATCCCCTCGTCGGTGGGCCAGGAGGTCGAGAGGTGATCCAGGATCACGTCGTGCGCGCCGCCGCTGATCTGGATCGTGTCGACGTTGTCGGATGCGCGCGGCGAGGCGCCCGGGCGCAGGCGGAAGTGGCGCAGCACCACGTCGTGCGTGCGCACCAGCATCGGCGCATTGCCCGAGGCACCGTTGCGCAGCGCGATGCCGCCCGGCGAGGTCTGGCCGGCGATGGTGAGGAACGGCTGCGTCACCTTGATCCAGTCGCGCAGCACGATCGTGCCGCTGACCCGGAAGACGCAGGTGCGCGCGCCGCTGGCCTCGGCGCAGTCCCGCAGCGAGCCCGGCCCCGCGTCGGCGAGCGTCGTCACCGCGATCACGCGCCCGCCGCGGCCGCCGCGCGCGTACCGGCCGAAACCCTGCGCGCCGGGGAAGGCAGGCAGCGCGTGCGGCGCATCACTGGTGTCGCAGTCGACCGGGAAGCTCTCCTCCGCCGCCGCTGGCACCGCGACCCCGCCCTCGATCGCGGGGAGCAGCAGCGCGCCGAGCAGCAGCAGCGCGGCGACCAGCAGGGCTCGCATCCGCGTCATCTCACGCCTCGGCGCGGCGCGAGACCAGCGCGGCCACCGCTCGCGGCGTCCGCCGCACCGCACCCCCGTGCGCCATCGCCAGCGACAGGATCACCGGCACCGACCAGAGACGCGCGTACATGTGCGGGCTGGCGGCCGAGAAGATCAGGAAGGTCACCAGCACCGCCAGCACCAGCCCGGCGACGTCGCGCTCGCGCCGCAGCGTCGACAGCGCCACCATCACCAGCACCACCAGCATGCCGAGCCAGCCGAGCAGTGCGACCAGCCCCCCCTCGACCCATACCAGCAGGTACATGTTGTGCACCGGCGCCTTCAGCTTGCTGATCACGCGATGCTGATCGACGCCGACGCCGCTGAACGGGTGCTGCTCGATCATCGACCAGGCGTCGTCGATCAGCGCGACGCGGCCGGTGAAGGTCCCGGCCTCGCTGATGTCGCCGTTCTCGATCGCGCCGGCGACTCGCTTGTTGAAGGTCTCGGGCAGCATCAGCCCGGTCTGGCTCACCACCAGCGCGGCGGCGAACAGCCCGCCGACCACCCAGCGCGGCAGCCGGATGCCTGCGATCACGCCGAAGATCGCCAGACCGATCGCCGCGCTGGAGAAAGCGGTGAAGGAGGCGGTCAGCAGCAAGGACACCAGCAGCACCGCGAAGGCGACCAGCATTGCCGCGGTGCGCAGCCGCCCGGCGCGCCACAAGAACAGGACGAACGGCAGGGTCATCGCAATCGCTGCGCCGTTCCAATTGGCATCGGTGGCGAACACGCCGAGCCGGCGATTGCCCGAGAGGAAGTCGAGCCCCAGCACCTTGCGCGCGACTTCGAAGGAGGCCTGGAACGAGACGTAGATGAGGATGCCGAACGCCTCCATCGCCACCATCCCCGCCACCAGCGCGCGCGCCAGCGTGGTGGCGTATTCGCGGCCATGTCCGGCGATCGCGAAGGGCAGCACCACCCAGGCGAAGGCATATTGCATCGCCACGATCAGCCAGCGCGACGGGTCGCGCGCGCCGAGCGAGGCGACCAGCAGCCCCGCCATCATCACCGTGAACGACATCAGCCACGCCGGCTGCAGCGCGCCGAACGGTTGCAGCGGCAGGCGGTGGCGCGAGGCGAGCAGGCCGAGGCCGAGCAGGAACAGCAGGTCGCTCAGCGTGAACATGATGTCGAGCGAGGGCCGCCACGACAGGTAGGAGGACAGCGCCACCGCGAGGATGATCGGCCGCGGCACCTCGGCGCCGGTCGCGGCCTGCGTCCGCGGCAACGGAAGCGCGACGGCGGTCACGCGCGCTGCGCCGTCATGGTCGCGTCGGTCGCGGGGTCACCGCGCGCGATCCGGTCGGCGCGGTAGATGCGCTGGCGGAAGAAGCGCTCGTAGGGCCAGCGTTCGAGCCAGAGATGGACGACATGGCTCGCCACCAGCGACCCGCCGGCGACCAGCAGCGCGAAGGGCAGCATCGAGTGGAGCAGGTAGTCGGTGAACAGCCCGTGCCGCACGAACAGCTTGCGCAGCGCGAGATAGATATAAGGGTGGACCAGGTACAGGCTGTAGCTGATCGTGCCGAGATAGCCGAAGACACGGTTGCCGAGCAGCCGCTCGGTCCAGCTCCCCGGTGCCACCGCGCAGTAGAAATATGTGGCGGTTAATAGGATCAGCGGCACCACGACAGGGTCGCGGAAGTCGCGCCACCAATATTCGTAATGTGCGCGGCTCGCCAGAGCGGTCATGCCGGCGAAGGCGAGCAGCTCGACCCAGCGTGTCGCGCGGCTGCCGTCGGGATAGCGCCAGCGCAGCAGCCGGATCGCGACACCGGCGACGAAGTAAAGCGCGATCGGGAAGGCCAGCACGAAGGCCAGCGCCGCCGTCACCGCCAGTGCCCCCGTCAGTCGGTCGCGCCGCTTCACCGCCAAGGTCACCACCGCGCAGGTGAGCGCGTAGAACATCACCTCGTAGCTCAGGCTCCACGCGTTGGGGGTGAGCTGGTCGGTGCCGGTGAAGAGGTTGGTGAAGGTGAAGCCCGCGACGACCGCCAGCGGCGTGTTGATCTTGGGATAGGCGTTCGTCACCGCGTTGAGCGCGACGAACAGCACCGACAGCACCGCGAAGAGCGGGTACAGGCGCAGCCCGCGCCGCAGCGCGAACTCGCCAGGGGCGTAGCGCAGCGCGCTCGGCAGGATGACGAAGCCGCTGATGACGAAGAACAGCATGACCCCGAAGGTGGCGAGATGCCAGGGCGCGCGGGTGAGCGCGACATAGGCCGCGTTGTCGGCGTAGACGTGGCGCGCCGGGCCGCCGATGATATGCGCGAACACCACCATCGCCGAGGCGAGCCCGCGGAGCCCATGCGCGGCCACGACATGCTCGCCGCGCGCTCCCTTACCAACGACCGAGGCCGAACCCACGCGCGCGCTCCTAGCTGATGCCGCGGCTCGGCGCGGCGAGCGACAGCGCGGGGGCGTCGTGCCCGCGCGCGGGCTGCGAGCGGAAATGGTGATAAGCGTCGAACAGGATGTCGGCGTCGCGGCGGCTCGGCGACCAGTCGAGCGCGTCGCGCGTCGCGGCGGTGTCGAGCACATAGTCCGCGTCGGCGATCGCGAACTGTTCGGGGTAGAGCAGCGGGACGCCGGCCGCGTCCATCGTCGCCAGCGTGCGCTGCACCAGCCTGGCGGGGGTCGGCAGCACGACCGAGCGCGAGCCCGCGCGCGCGATCAGCGAGCGCAGCAGCTCACGCACCGTCGGCGGCTCGCTCGAGCCGAGGTTGAACGGCCCCGGCGGCAACCCGCGGTCGGCGGCGCGGATCAGCGCGGTGACGCAATCCTCCACCGCGATCATCTGGTAGCGGTTGCGCCCGCTCCCGATCATCGGCACCGGCAGCCCCAGCGCGATCAGCCGGAACAGCTTGGCGAGGATGCCGAGCCGCCCCGCCCCCGCGATCAGGCGCGGGCGGAAGACGGTGGCGCGCAAACCAAATTCGTCCGCCGCGGCCGCGATCAGCCGCTCCGCGCCCACCTTGCTGCGGCCATATGGTCCGATCGGCACCTGCTGGTGCGTCGGCGGCACCGGGGTGTGGACCGGCACGCCATAGGTCATGTCGGTCGAGACGAAGAGCAGCTGGCGCGTCCCGGCCGCACGCATCGCCGCCAGCAGCGCGCGCGTGCCCTCGACGTTCACCGCGGCGAACCAGCCGTCGCGGTCATGCCGCGGCACCGCACCGTGGAATTGGCGCGCGGCGAGGTGGTGCACCACGTCGTCGCGGCCGAGCCGGAGTCGCGCGAGGTCGTCGGTGCTCGCGATGTCGCCGAGCACCACCTCGTCGATCGCGGTGCGCGGCGCGACCTGGTCGAACACGGTGACCCGCTCGCCCCGCGCCGCGAGCGCGGCGGCGAGGCGCTCGCCGAGGAAGCCGGCGCCACCGGTAATGACGTGGCGGCGGGTCACGCCGTCTTCCCCACGACGAGCACACCGAGGCAGATCAGCGCGATCCCGGCCGCCCGCGCTGGCCCGACGGTCTCGCTGAGGAACAGCACGCCCAGCACGGCGGCGAGGACATAGCCCATCGACAGCATCGGATAGGCGACGCTCACCTGGGTCCGGCTCAGCACCACCAGCCACAGGCCGATGCTGGCGGCGTAGCAGGCCATGCCCGCCCACAGCCAAGGGTTGGCGACGAGGCTGGTCCCGAGCGCGATCGGCTCGGACAGCGCGGGGAGCGCGCGGAAGGTCATCGCCTTGCGCAGCGCCACCTGGGCGAGCGCGTTGAGCGAGACGCTGACGACGATGAGAGCGAACAGCGCCAGCGTCACGCGACCCGTCCTCCCACCGCGACGAGCCACAGCCCCGCCACCGCGCCGGCGTGCCACCAGCTCACCCGGTCGCGCAGCGCGAAGATCACCGGGTCGTCGTCGAGCGCGCCGCGGTGCGCGAGCAGCCAGACGCGCATGACCCATAGGCAGAGCACCGCGGGGATCACGTACAACGCGCCGTCGAGCGCGTAGAGCCCGCTCGGCATCGCGTCGACCGACATGTACATCACCATCACCAGCACCGACACGACGCCGGCGGCGACGCCGAGCGCGAGCGTCAGCGGCTCGTCGCCGGGCAGATAGCCGCGACCGTGCACCGGCCGCCCGCTGCGCGCCGCCTGCACCAGCTCGGCCGAGCGCTTCGCCAGCGCGAGCGAGAGGAACAGCGTCGCGGTGAAGGTCGCCAGCCACAGCGAGACGGGGTGGCCGATCACCACCATGCCGGCGACGACGCGCAGCGTGAACAGCGCTGCGATCGCGGCGACGTCGACCAGCGGCTCGCGCTTGAGCCGAAAGGAATAGAGCAAGGTCAATGCGGCGTAGCAGGACAGTGTCGCGCCGAACGCCGGCGCGAGAAGCCAGCCGCCGATCAGGCCCGCGCTCAGCAACCCCGCGGCGAGCGGCACCGCGGTAGCGAGGGGGATCAGGCCGGCGGCGAGCGCGCGATAGCGCTTGCTCGGGTGGCGGCGGTCGGCCGATAGATC
This sequence comes from Sphingomonas sp. BK069, assembly GCF_014193405.1. NCBI lineage: Bacteria > Pseudomonadati > Pseudomonadota > Alphaproteobacteria > Sphingomonadales > Sphingomonadaceae > Sphingomonas > Sphingomonas sp. BK069. Next base: position 1,273,580 of record NZ_JACHZH010000001.1, read on the forward strand.
GGCAAGGTCGTTGATCAGATAGGTCGCCGAGGCCACGACGCCGAACAACACGAAGGCGGCGATCGCCTGCAACAGCAGGGCCGGCGCGAGGAACTCGTGGCTCAGCACGATGGGCGCGAGCACGAGCAGGTTCTTGCTCCACTGGTGAAGGCGGAGCGCCTTCACCCAGTCGCGTGCGCGCACTGAACGGCGCGGCAGCAACTCGGGCACGATCCGCTCGTGCGCGAGCCGCCGCGCCACGCCGCGCCGGTCCCCCGCCAGCAGCGCGACACCCGCGCGACGCCACACGGGAACGTCGGCCAGGCTGTCGCCGACATAGTCGAAGCCGTTCGGGAAGCTTCGTGCGAGCGCCTCGGCCTTGGCCTCTGCCTTGAGGTTTGCGGTGCCGTCGCTGCCCGTGGCGCTGTCGAACAGCCCGGTCGCGGCGGCCACGCCATCGGCGATGAGCTGGTCGGCGGCGGTGACGAGATGAACCTCGCCGCCCGAGGCACGCCGACGCGCGATCGCCTCGACCACCGCCGGATCGAGCGGCAGCGCCTCGCAGTCGAGCCCGGCGTGAAGCATCGCGGCACGCTTGAAGGCAGCGCGGCCCTGACCCAGCGCGCGCGCCACCGTCGGGACCCGCCGGGGATAGCGGAAGGCGAGCGTGACCAGGCACTCGTGCAACGTGTCGGTCCGCACCAGGCTGTGATCGAGATCGACGACGAGCGGGCGGGATCGCGCCGGGGCGTCAACCCGCACCTCCGCCATCGCCAGAGTCGTCCCGTCGTCCATCGGCTGCCCCCAACCTTTCGTCCCCGCGGCGAGGATGCGAGATCCCGCCCGCGAAGTCGCACGGTCAGGCGGGTAAAGCCCGGCGCAACCGGGCTAATGCGATCGACGCCGGCTACCCCCAATGATCGCGCGCCCGCTCCGCCCGCGCGCTTCGTCCCGCGGAGACATCCGATACGATCAGGGCAGACACGGGGTCGGGGGTGGATGAATGGCGAGTGTGGCCGCGGCGATGATACCGGCGCGCGCAGGCGTGGCGACGCGATCGCGCGCGCTGCCCGCGGCGATGGTGGCGATCGGACTCGCGTTGGTCGGGCTGTTCGGCCGGCTGATGACTTACCCGCTGCGGCACGACGAGCAGATGTACCTGCCGATCGCCACCATGCTGGCGCACGGCCGGCTCTACGACGACTACGGCTTCAACAACCTGCCCAACCTGCCGCTACTGATGCACGCGGTGCTGCGCGTCACCGGGGCGGAGCAGGTGCTGCTCGCCGGGCGGCTGACGATCTTCGCCGGCTGGCTGGTGGCGGCGACGGCAATGCTGCTGCTGGTGCGGCGGCTCACCCGCTCCTGGCCGCTCGGGGCGCTGGCCGCGCTGCTGCTGCTGACCCACCCGCTGCTGCTCGGCCCGGCGGGGATGCTGGTGACCAACAACTTCCTGCCGCTCGCGTTCGTGCTGATGGCGACCTACCTGCTGATCGCCGGCGCCGACCGCGACGTCCCCGCGCCGCTGCTCGTCGCGGCGAGCGGGCTGTGCCTCGGCGTCGCCGCGGGCTTCAAGGCCAATTACGTCTTCGCGCTGCCGCCGTTCGCGCTCGCCGCGCTGCTGGCACCGGCGCGGCTGCGGGCCGCGACGCGTATGCGGCGGGTGACCCTGCCCTTCGTCGCGGGCGGGATCGTCGGCGCGCTGCCGCCGCTGATCTACCTGGCGAAGGACCCCGGCGGCTTCGTCACGCACGTGCTCGGCTACCACAGCGGCCCCCACGTCGCTTACTGGACCGCCAACGCCGACCTCGACGGCGCCAAGATCCTCGACCTGCCGGGCAAGCTCGTGCTCGCCGCCAAGGTGTGGCTGGTCTCGCCCGCCGGACTGATCGCCGCCGCGCTGCTGCTCGCGGCGACCGCGGCGTGGCGGCTGCGCGGCTATGGCGCGGCGCGGGTGCGCTGGCCGCATCGACTGATCGTCGCGCTGCTCCTCGGCGGCGTGCTGGTCTCCTTCGTGCCGAGTCCCGCCTTCCCGCAATATTACGCGCCGCCGGTCCCCTTCGCGATCGCGCTGGCGGTGACGCTGGCGGGCCGGATCAAGGGCCGCTCCCGCGCCGCCGCGCTGCTGCTGCTGCTCGGCGCGCTGCTGCTGTCGGCGCCGCGGCTGGCGCTCGGCTGGCCTGACGCGGTGCGCAGCGCGCGCTGGACCGGCACGGTGACGCACGATCAGGGGCAGCGGCTCGCCGCCCTGCTCCGCGCCGAGCGCCGCGGTGCGACGATCGCGACGCTGGCACCGCTCTACGCGGTCGAGGGCGGGTTGGCGGTGCCCGCGGCACTCGCCACCGGGCCGCTGGTGTACCGGGTCGGCGATTACGTGCCACTGAGGCAGCGCCAGCACTACGCGAACTGGGTATCGCCGACCACGATCGACGAGCTGCTCGCCGCGTCGCCGCCGGCGGCGGTGCTGGTCGGCTTCGAGGGCAAGCTGGACGGGCCGCTCGCATCCTTCGCTCGGTCGCGCCGATACCGCCGGATCGTGCTGCCGTGGCTCAGCGATCGCTACGGCAGCGGTACGCTCTACCTGGCGCCGGCGGCCAGCATCTCGTCGTAGACCGCCATGATCGCGTCGGCATGCGCCTGCTCGCCGAAGCGGGCGCGCGCGTCGGTCGCGGCGTCGCGCGCGATACGCGCCGCGAGCGCCGGCTCGCCCAGCACGCGCGCGCAGCCGTCGGCGAGCGCGTCGGCGTCCTCCGCCGCCACCAACAGTCCGGTGCGCTCGTGCGCGATCGCCTCGACATTGCCGCCCGAGCGAGTCGCCACCACCGGCGTGCCGACCAGCATGGCCTCCACCAGGGTGCGGCCGAACGGCTCGTCGACCGCGGGGACCATCAGGACGTCGCTCGCCGCCAGCCAATAGCCGCCCGGAGTACGGTGACCCAGGAGGTGGATCCGATCCGCCACCCCCGCGGCGGCGGCGCGCGCGCGCACCTGCTCGTCCATGCCGTCGAGCGCCTCGCCGAACATCACGCCGGCGACGTCGAGCTCGGGCCGGCGCGCGTGAAGCGCGGCGATCGCGTCGACGAACAGCAGCGGGCGCTTCCGCTCGATCATCACCCCGGCATAGGCGACGTAGCGCGTTCCCCCGCCCGGCGGGATCAGCGCGGCCAGCGCGGCGCGCGCCTCGGCGCGGTCATGCTGCATGTGATGGTCGAACGGGCTACGGATCACGCGCGTGCGCGCCGCGGCGGAGTAGCGCCCCGGCTTCGGCGCGGAGAAGGCCGATACCGACACGACGCGGTCGGCGAGCAGCGGCGCGACCATGCGCAGCCCCATCGCATCGGGCGCCCCGCGGTGGTGCCACAGCAGCCGCGCGCGCGCGAGCTTGGCGGCCAGTCCCCAGGTCGCATGGCTGCGCCCGTCGTTGCTGTGAACGATGCCGATCCCGCGCGCGCGCAGATAATCGCGCAGCCGCAGCGAGGTGGCGACCAGTCGCGCCGCCCCGGCGGGCGAGACGGCGCGACCGTGCACCATCTCGGGTGACAGCGGCGCGGGTTCGGTCGCGATCCCGGCCTCGGCGAAGAAGCGCGCCATTGCGCCGTTGGGATGCTGCAACAGCACCAGCGGCGTGTAGCGCGCGCGATCGAGCCGCCGGATCAGCCCGGCGGCCGAGACGTGGCTGCCGCCGATCAGGTCACCGACGAACGGGAAACAGACCGTCGTCACTCACTTGTTCCAGGCGGGCAGCTGTGCCTCCAGCGCGAGCCACTCGGCTTCGGCGCCGCCGTTGAAGCGATCGGCGATCTCGAGCCGCGCACCGTCGTCCGAGACGCGGAACAGCGTCGCGACGTGGCGCCGCTTGAGCGTCCGCGCCAGCAGCAGCCACGCGCCGGGGCCCGACAGGTAGCTCACCGTATGTGAGATGCCGAGGCGCAATTGCTCGACGCTGAAATAGCCCGGATGGAGCAGGTTGGCGACGCGCACCAGGTCGAAGCGGCGGTGATAGGCCGCGGTCGGCGCGAAGATGTCGTTGCACTCGATCGTCACGCGCGGGCGCTCGGCCAGCCGCGGGCTGACGAGCCGCACCGCGCTGGCACCGGAGGCGCCCGCCGCGACCAGCCGCCGCGCGCGCCCGCCGAGCGTGGCGTTAAGCGCGCTGCGTACGCCGCGCATCCCGGTGTAGCGGTCGGCGCGGCGGAACCACGGGCGCACCGGCAGGCCGAACAGATCGTGCTGGATCGGCGCGCCGCCGTCGTCGAGCAGCGTCCGCACTCCCGGGAGCACGCGGACGAGATGCCCGCTGACCGACCGGTCGGTCCCCGTCACGCGCGCGTCAATGCCCGCCTCGCGCAGCCGGTCGTAGAGCGCCAGCGTGGTCGTGCCCGAGGAGACACCGATGTCGAGCACCTCGCGGATCGGTCGCGCTGACTGGCGCAGCAGCGCGATGCAGGCGGCGTCGAGATCGGCGAAGCGATCGTGCGCGGTCGTCTTGTAGGTGGCATTGTTGGTGCGCAGCTCGTTGAAGAAGCTGTCCTCCTGCGCGGGCCAGATCTCCTTCGGATCGGCCGCGAAGAATCGCGCTGCGGTCATCGGCATGTTCAGTCCCCCCGGTCGGCGGGATCCTAGCAAAGCCGTGGTCGCGACCGGGCGGCGATTCGGGATTACGCCCGCGGGACGCCGCCGCGACCGCCCGTATGCGCTAGAACGAATCCGCACGACGGGGGAAAGGTGTGGCGGGCGAGCGGTTGAGGACGGCGGCGAGATGGGCGCTCACACCGGCACGGTGGCGCGCGCTGCTCGGCGAGCGGCTCGTCCGTGCGGTCGGGCATCTGCTCACCGGCACCGCCGCCACGGTAGGGATCACGCTGATCACGGTGGGGCTCGCGGCGCGCGCGCTCGGACCGGCTGGCTACGGCGTGCTCGCGCTGGTGCTGACGCTCGGGCAGGCGTGCGAGCGACTGCTCAGCTTCCAGTCGTGGCAGCCGCTGATCCGCTACGGCGCCGCGCTCGACTCGCCCGAGCACGAGGCCGACTATCGCAGCCTGCTGAAGTTCGGGCTGCTGCTGGATCTCGGCGGCGGCGCGCTCGCCTGGGCGGTGGCGAGCCTGTTGGTGCTGGCGGGCCGACTGCTGTTCCACCTCGACGGCGGCACGGTGCTGCTCGCGCTCGCCTATATGGTGTCGCTGCTGTTCAACCTGAACGGTATCAGCACCGCGGTCTTTCGGCTGACCGGCCAGTTCCGGCTGGTCGCGCGGGTGCAGGTGATCAACGCCATGGTCCGCCTCGCCTGCGTCGCCGCTGCCTTTGCGGCGGGCGCCGGGCTGGCGAGCTTCGTGCTGATCTGGGCGGTGACTCAGGCGCTCGGCTCGCTGGCGAATTTCGCGACCGCCTGGTGGCTGCTGCGGCGCGCCGGACGTCACCGGCTGTGGCGCGCCTCGCTGGCAGGGCTGCGCGAGCGATTCCCCGGCCTGTGGCGCTTCGCGCTCGCCTCCAACCTGTCGCTCAGCCTCTGGGCGAGCGCGCAGCAGGTCGACACCTTGCTGGTCGGCTGGCTCGCCGACCCGGTCTCGGCGGGGCTCTTCCACATCGCCAAGCGGATCAGCCGAGTCGTCCAGCAGGTCGGCAGCCAGGTCGAATCGGTGGTCTACCCCGATCTCAGCCGGCTCGCCGCGGCGGGCGAGCAGCGCCAGTTCAACCGCGTGCTGCTCCAGACCGAGGCGATCCTGGCGGCGTTCGGCGGGGCCTGCTTCCTCGGCGCGCTGCTGCTCGCGCCGACGTTGCTGCGGCTCGCCGCCGGCCCCGGCTTCGCCGCCGCGGCGCCTCTGCTGACGGTGCAGATCCTCGCGGTCTCGCTGACGATCAGCGGCGCGGCGAGCCGTGCGGCGCTGCTCGCCAAGGGGGCGCAGTCGGCGGTGCTGCGCGTCGTCGGTGCGGCGACGGCGACCTTCTATCTCACCGCACCCTTCCTGGTGCTGTGGATCGGCGCGATGGGCGCCAACGTCGCGCATGTGCTGTTCGGCACGGTGTGGCTGGCGGGGCTGACGCTGTCGCTACGGCGCCTGCCGCGCCAGACGATCGGGGCGGCGGCGGTGGCTTAACGGCCGTTGGCCGCGGCTCAGTAGGCGCGCGCCACCGCGAACTCGACGGCCTCGATCATCGAGTCCTTCGCCGCACTCTCGGGAAAGGCCGTGAGCGAGTCGATCGCGAGCTGGCCGTAGTGGCGCGCGCGCGCGAAGGTATCGTCCACCGCGCGCGACTGGCGCACGAGCGTTACCGCGCGGGCGAACTCCTCGTCGCCGGCGCGACGCCCGGAGACCGCGTCGCGCCAGAAAACGCGCTCGTCCTCGCCGCCGCGGGCGTAGGCGAGGATCACCGGCAAAGTCATCTTGCCCTCGCGAAAATCGTCGCCCGCGTCCTTGCCCATCGTGCCCGAGTCGCTGGTGTAATCGATCGCGTCGTCGACCAGCTGGAAGGCGATGCCGAGATTGCGGCCGTAGGAGTCGAGCGCCAGCTCCTCCGCCTCGCCGCGGTCGGCCACCACCGCGGCGATGCGGCAGGCAGCGGCGAACAGCGCCGCGGTCTTGGCGCCGATGATGTCGAGGTAGCGCTCCTCGCCCAGGTCGATCCGGCGCACCGCGGTGAGCTGGTTGACCTCGCCCTCGGCGATCACCGCGCTGGCGTTGGACAGGATCTCGAGCGCGCGCAGGCTGCCGCCCTCGACCATCAGCTCGAACGAGCGCGAGAACAGGAAGTCGCCGACCAGCACGCTGGCGGGATTGCCCCAGATGATGTTGGCGGTGCGCTTGCCGCGGCGCAGGTCGGAGCCGTCGACCACGTCGTCGTGGAGCAGAGTCGCGGTGTGGATGAACTCGACCGCGGCGGCGAGCAGGTGATGGCGAGTCCCGCCATAGCCCAGCAGCCGGGCTCCGGCGAGCGTCAGCATCGGGCGCAGGCGCTTGCCGCCCCCCGCGATCAGATGCCCCGCCAGCTCGGGGATCAGCGGGATCTCCGAGCGCATGCGGTCGACGATCACGCGGTTGACCGCCGCCATGTCCTCGGCGACCAGATCGATCATCGGATCGAGCGACGGCGACGTGCCGGCGAGACGGTGGAGAGTGGCGCTCATCTACGCTCGCCCTTAGGGGGTCGCACGCGCGCAACGCAAGCGCGGGCTTGCTGTTCGTCATCTCGATCAGCAAGGAGACCGCGCACGCGAGGGAGCCAGCGATGACCGACGACGTCCTGAAACGCTACCGCAAGAGCATCGACAATATCGATGCCGCCTTGGTCTGCCTGCTCGCCGAGCGCTTCAAGATCACCCAGGCGGTCGGCGAATATAAGGCGACGACGGGCCTGCCCGCGGCCGATCCGGGGCGCGAGGAGGCGCAGATCGCGCGGCTGCGGCGGCTCAGCGAGGAGGCCGAGCTCGATCCCGAATTCTCTGAGAAGTTTCTCCGCTTCATCATCGACGAGGTGATCCGCCACCACCGCGCCGCACAGCAGGGCTGAGCCGGCTCAGCGCGCCTGGAGTCGCTCGAGCCGCGCCACCACCATGCCGGCCTGGCGGCGGAGATAGCCGCGGTCGCTGGTGGAGAAGCGCTCGCGCGGCGCGCGATCGAACACGCACAAAGTGCCGAGCGGCAGGCCGGGGCCGGCGAGCAGCGGCGCCGCGGCGTAGAAGCGCAGCGAGTCGCGCTCGGTCAGCGCCGGATTGCCCGCGAAGCGGCGGTCAGCGGCGATGTCGGCGACGTGGAAGACCTCGCCCGGCGACAGGATGGCGTGGCCGCACAGCGAGGTGCGTCGGCTGTAGGCGCCGGCGGCATAGCCCGCCCCGGCGATGATGTAATGCCAGTCCTTGTAGACGATCGACACCGCCGCGGCATGGGTCTGCAGCGTCTCGCGCACGTCCTCGACCAGCGACTGGAGCGCGCCGTCGTCGCGGACGCCGAGCGCGCCCGACCCCTCGACCAAACGCTCGCGCGCCGGCTCGTCGGACGGCACAGACGCCGGCTCGTAGACGGTGATCCCCATGTAACCCTGCTGCCCTGCCGCGGAAGGAAGTGTGTAGCGCGGGATTGATGAAGGACACGCTTACATCGCCTCCGAAACGACAGTGATCGCGTCAACGGTCGCTCGGACGCGGCACCTTGTCGCGCTCGCGCGTTGGCGGCATCACCGACGCGTCCGGCGCCGGCAACGAGGAGACTGCATGGCCACGCTCGCCGCGCAGGTGCGCGAGAATATCGTCCTCTACGGCGCGCTCGCGGCCAACGTCGGGATCGCGATCGCCAAATTCGTCGCGGCCGGGATCTCGGGCTCGTCGTCGATGCTGACCGAGGGGGTCCACTCGCTGGTCGACAGCGGCAACCAGATCCTGCTGCTCTACGGCCAGAGCAAGGCACGCCGCGCGCCCGACGCCGCCCACCCGTTCGGCTATGGGCGCGAGCTGTATTTCTGGTCGTTCGTGGTGGCGATCCTGATCTTCGCGGTCGGCGCGGGCGTGTCGATCTACGAGGGCTGGAAGCACTGGCGCGAGCCCGAGCCGCTCGCCGATCCGATGCTCAACTATATCGTGCTGGCGATCGCCTTCGCGCTGGAGGGCACCTCCTGGTTCATCGCGATGCGCGAGTTCGCCGCGGCCAAGGGCGACACCGGCTGGTGGCGCGCGATCCGCGAGTCGAAGGACCCGCCCGGCTTCATGGTGCTGTTCGAGGACTCGGCCGCTCTCGCCGGGCTCGTGATCGCCGCGATCGGCGTCTGGGCGAGCCACGCCTATGCCGACCCGAGGATCGACGGGCTCGCCTCGATCGCGATCGGCGCGATCCTGGCGCTGGTCGCAGTGCTGCTCGCGCGCGAGAGCAAGGGTCTGCTGATCGGCGAGCGCGCCGACCCGGCGGTGGTGGCGACGGTGCGCGCCGTGGTGGAACGCCAGCGCGGCGTCACCGCGGTGAACCATGTCCGCACGATCCACACCGCGCCCGACAGCATCTTCGTCGCGATCAGCGCCGACTTCGACGACTCGCTCACCATGGGCGAAGGCGAGCGGATGATCGAGGCGATCGAGGATCAGCTGCGCGCGGCCGAACCGCGGCTCTCCTCGATCTATATCCGGCCCGAGCGACGCGAGGACGCCGCCGCACTGGCGCCCGAGGCGCAGGCGTGATCGCACGCCGACCCGGGGCGCTGGCGGCGCTGCTGCTCGCGCTCGTCGCCTGGCCGGCGCAGGCAGCGGTGACGATGACCTTCTGGAGCCGCGACTTCGGCACCTACTTTCCGCACGCCTTCTTCCAACTGCGCGGCACGCTCGACGCCGGCGGGGCGCCGGTCGATGCGAGCTACGGCTTCACCGCGCGCTCGATCACGCCCGCGCTCCTCTTCGGCAACGTTCCCGGGCGGATCGAACGACCCAGGCTCAGCTACATGCAGGGCAGCAAGGTGCGCTTCGCAGTGACGCTGAACGACGCGCAATATGGCGCGGTGCTCGCGCTGGTGCGCGAGTGGGACGCGACAACCGGCGACTCGACCTACAATCTCGGCAAGCGCAACTGCGTCACGTTCGTGCGCGAGGCGGCGCGACGCGCCGGGCTGACGACCGTGGACTTTCCCAAGCTGATGAAGAAACCGACGAGCTTTCTGCGTGCGGTGGCGGCGGCCAACGCGGCGGAGGTCGGCGTGATTGAGCAGGACGGCAAGACCTACCTCGCCGAGCACCCGCCGCTCGACGGCGTCGTGCCCGTGGCGGCGCCGGTGTCGACGCCGGGCACGCTGCCGGGGAAGAAGGCGGACGAGACCAAGAAGTAGCCGCCCTACCCCGCCGGCACGAGCTCCACCACGTCGAGCAGCGACTCGAACGCCGGCTGCGGCAGCGCCACGCGCCAGCGCGCCGGGCCGATCCGCTCGACCCAGCCGGCCAGGTCGCGCGCCGGCTCACGACCGTAAGGGTAGGGCCGCGCCTCGTCGCCGAGGATCATCACCCCCAGGAACACGGCGCGCAGTCCGTTGTCGGCGAAGATCATCCCGGTCGGGCGCTGCGAGCCGGTCAGCTTCTCCAGCCGGACCGTACCGCGCTCGTCGACCACGACGCGGCAGGCGAGGGCGGGATAGTCGACGTAATCGAGCTGTCCCGGCTGGCGCGCGCCGAGCTTGTACACACGGCAGCTGTAGCTCCCGGCCGGCGGGATGGGCTGATCCAGCGCGCGATCATAGTCGAACAGCGCGCCCTGCGCCGCGAGCGCCTCGGGCGCGGTGCGGCGGGCGGCGGCGAGCGCGCGCTGCCAGGTCTGGCGCCACGCGCGCAGCCGCTCGCGGTCGCCCGGCGTCGCGACGCGGCGCCAGTCGCTGCCGGCAGCGACCGGGATCAGCCGCGGCGCCGCGCTGTTGCCGCAGCCGAAGAGCGCGGCGGCGAGCGCGAGCGCGGTGGTGCGCCTCACGCCGCGGTCCAGCCACCATCAACCGACAGATTGGCGCCCGTGATCGCGCTCGCCGCGTCACCGCAGAGGAAGAGCACGAGCGCGGCAACCTGCTCCGACGTGACGAACTGCTTCGTCGGCTGCGCGGCGAGCAGCACGTCGTCGATCACCTGCTCGCGCGTCAGCCCGCGCGCCGCCATGGTCGCGGGGATCTGCTGCTCGACCAGGGGGGTCCAGACATAGCCGGGCGAGACGCAATTGGCGGTGATGCCGTCGGCCGCGGTCTCCAGCGCGACCGTCTTGGTCAGCCCGACCAGTCCGTGCTTGGCAGCGACATAGGCGGATTTGTTGGGGCTGGCCACGAGGCTGTGCGCCGAGGCGGTCGAGACGATCCGCCCCCAGCCGCGCGCGCGCATATGCGGCACCGCGGCGCGCATGGTGTGGAAGGCGCTGCTCAGGTTGATCGCCAGGATCGCGTCCCACTTGTCCGCGGGAAAGTCGGCGATCGGCGCGACATGCTGGATGCCAGCGTTGTTGACGAGGATGTCGGGGCCGCCCCATGCACCGTGAGCGCGATCGATCATCGCCACGATGTCGTCCGGGCGGGTCATGTCAGCGGGATCGTACAGCGCCTCGGCGCCGCTCGCCCGCGTGAGCTCGGCCAGCGCCGCCGTGATCGCCGCGTCCTCGCCGAAGCCGTTGATCATGACCTGAGCGCCCTGTGCCGCGAGCGCACGCGCGATCGCCAGGCCGATGCCCGAGGTCGACCCGGTCACCACGGCGCTCTTACCTGTCAGGATCATCCGCTCGTCTCCTCTGGCTGCCCCATCGGTGAGCCGGCACGCGCTTGCAACCCGCCAGCCCCCGAACGCATTCATGCCGTGACGGACACGAAACGCCTGGGGGGACCCGATCGATGCGGCTCGACGATTATGACAACGACATCAACGTCGGCGAGGCGCGCGGCGGCGGAGGGCTCGGCGGCGGTGGAGGCGGCGGCGGACTGTTGCTCGGCCTGCTGCCGCTGATCGGCAGCCGGTTCGGCTGCGGCGGCATCGTCGTGGTGCTGCTGCTGCTCGCGGTCTTCGGCGGGCTGGGCAACCTCGGCGGTCTGCTCAGCGGAGGCGGCACGACCTCCGCGCCGACAGCACAGGTGGGCACCTCCGAGGGTGGCGGGGTTCGTCAGATCTGCGACGCCTCGCCGCAGCGGCGCGAGACCTGCCAGGCGTTCAGCAACGCGCAGAACACCTGGGAGCAGATCTTCGCCAAGGAAGGGCAGCGCTTCAGCCCTCCGATGCTGCGCTTCTTCGACGGCAGCGGCCAGTCGGGCTGCGGCCAGGCGATGTCGGCCATGGGTCCGTTCTACTGCCCGACCGACAACGGCATCTATCTCGACACCGAGTTCTTCGACGAGCTGACCAACCGCTTCAAGGCGCCGGGCGATTTCGCGCAATATTACGTGATCGCGCACGAGTTCGGCCACCATATCCAGAAGCTGCTCGGCACCTCCGATCAGGTGCAGCGCGCCCAGGCGCGCGGCGGCGAGCGCGAGGGCAACGCGCTTTCGGTGCGGCTCGAGCTCCAGGCCGACTGCTACGCGGGTGTGTGGGCGGCGCAGAACCGCCAGCGGCTCGACCCCGGCGACGTCGAGGAAGGCATGCGCGCGGCGCAGGCGATCGGCGACGACACGCTCCAGAAGGAAGCGCAGGGCCGCGTCGTGCCCGACAGCTTCACCCATGGCACCTCGGCGCAGCGCCAGACCTGGCTGCGGCGTGGCATGGAGAGCGGCGACCCGGCGCAATGCGACACCTTCTCGGGCGCGATCTGAAACGGATGCGCCCTCCCCTCCTCTGTCACCGTCATCCCGGATCAGGTCCGGGGTGACGGTAAGAAGATAAGGTCGCCTCCTCCGCCGACCGGTACTCACCCAGGTTAGTAGCCGCATTTTAAGCATTTTCGATCACGTACGGCCAAGATCGGCGCGCGCGGCGCGCCTCCCTAAGCTGAATGAAGATCGGGTCTTTACATGCGAGCAGTGGCGAAGACGCTGGTGGGGCGGAGCCTGTCCGCCAAGGTAACGATGCTGATCGTGCTATCGCTCGGTCTGCTCGCGCTGGTGACCGCCGGCGTCACCGCGACGATCCTGGGCGCCAATGCCGAGCAGCGCGCCACCGAACGCCAGGAAGCGAACATGCGCGTCGCCTGGGACGTGCTTCACCGCCACGGCCGCGCCGCTCACGTCGAGGGCGACAGGCTGGTGATGGGCGCGCACGCGCTGAACGGCGACAATGACGCGGTCGACCATGTCAAGGCGCTGGTCGGCGGCACCGCCACGATCTTCCGCGGCGACACGCGCGTCGCCACCAACGTCAAGAACCCCGACGGCACGCGCGCGGTCGGCACCACGCTCACCAGTCAGGCGGTGCGCGACGCGGTGCTGCGCGACGGCAAGCCCTATCGCGGCCGCGCCGACATCCTCGGCACCCCGTTTTTCACCGCCTATGATCCGATCATCGACGCCAGTGGCAAGGTGATCGGCGTGCTCTACGTCGGCATTCCCGCGGCGCAGTTCCTCGCCGACCTCCATGAGGTGCAGTTCAGCATCGCGCTCGCCGCGCTGCTCGTCACCGTCGCGGCGGCGCTGGCCTGCCTCGCCGTGACGCGGCGCATGTTCCGGCCGCTGGGTGAGATGCGCGGCGCGATGGAGCAGCTCGCGCGCGGGGAGCTCCAGGTCACCGTCCCCGGGCTCGACCGCGGCGATGAGATCGGCACCATGGCCAAGTCGGTCAGCGTCTTTCGGGAGGGCGCGTTGGCCAAGGCCCGTGCCGACGCGGAGCAGCACGAGGTCGTCGAGACGCTCGCACGCCACCTCGCCGCGCTCGCCGCTGGGCAGCTCACCGCGCGCATCGAGGGCACCTTTCCCGACAGCTACGAGCGGCTTCGCGCCGACTACAACAATGCGCTCGACGAGATCCGCGGCGCGATCGGCGCGATTCGCGACGGCAGCGCCGCGGTGCATGGTCACACCGCCGAGCTGAGCCAGGCGTCCGACGACCTCTCGCGCCGCACCGAACACCAGGCCGCCAGCCTCGAGGAGACGTCGGCGGCGATGAGCGAGATCGCCGGCACCATGCGCCAGGCCGCCGACGGCGCCTCCAAGGCGCATGAGGCGATGGAGACGGTCCATGACGAGGCGCAGCGCGGCGGCGCGGTGGTGCGCGACGCGGTCGCGGCGATGGGGCGGCTGGAGCAGGCCTCGGCCGAGATCGGCGCGATCATCGCGGTGATCGATGCGATCGCCTTTCAGACCAACCTGCTCGCGCTCAACGCCGGGGTCGAGGCGGCACGCGCCGGCGACGCCGGCAAGGGCTTCGCGGTGGTCGCCAACGAGGTGCGCGCGCTCGCCGCGCGCTGCGCCGACGCCGCGACCGACGTGCGCCAGCGCATCACGCAGAGCGGCGAGCAGGTCGATGCCAGCGTCCGCCTCGTCAACGAGACCGGCGCCGCGCTCGGGCGGATCACCGGGCAGATCGGCGCGATCGGCGGCCTCGTGGCGGAGATCGCGACGTCGGCCCGTGCGCAGGCCAGCGGGCTCGACCAGATCGACGTGGCGCTCAACCAGATCGACGGCGTGACGCAGCAGAATGCCGCGATGGTGGAAGAGATCACCGCGGTGTCGCGCAACCTCGAGAGCGAGGCCGATTCGCTCACGCAGGAAGTATCGCGCTTCGTCGTCGACACGCGCGCGCTCGGCCGCGCCGAGGCACCGCGTCGCGCGCTCGCGGCCTGACCCGATCTGGATGGGATGGTGGTGACGCGCGTCGCGCGCCGGCGCTAGACTGATGACCAGCGGGATCAACCCGCATGGGGCGCGGGATGCGGACGATCTGGGGAGTAGCGTTGACGCTGGCGATGACGTTGGCCAGCCCCGCGATCGCCGCGCCGCGCACGCTCGCCGTGCCGGCGGACAAGGGATGGATGCACGCGCAGACCCGCCTGGTACTGCGCCCGCAGGTCGCCGACCTGACTCGACTGTCGCTGACCGACTCGACCTCCACCGAGCACGACGTCACCGCACAGTTCGAGAGCGCCGACCGTGCTACCGTCGCGACCCTGTACCTGTTCCACTCCGCGGTGCCGGATGTGTCGCTGTGGTTCGATCGCGCCCGCGCCACGCTCGAGTCACGCGACCTCTTCCGCCACGCCGCACCGGCGAGTGAGGCTCCGATCGCGTTCGCCGCGAGCGGCACCGTCGCCGCCGCGCTGCGCCAGACCTACGCGATCGTCGACGGCCCCAACCGCAGCACCGCGCTCGCGGTCATGCCGCTCGGCGAGTGGCTGGTGGTGCTGCGTATGACGAGCCGCGGCAACAGCGCCGCGCTCGATCGCCAGCTCACCGACGTCATCGCCGCGCTCCGCCTGCCCGCGGACGCCACGGCGCGTCCTGTCACGCCGATCGCCGCCTGCCCGAGCACGCTCGCCTACGGCAAGGCGAAGATGGTCAAGCCGGAGACGACCGATCTGCTGCTGTCCTTCATCGGGGCGATCGCGGCAGAGGAGAAGAAGCCCACGGACCAGGCCGCCCCTGCTTCGTATCGACCGTTGTGCCGCGAGGGCGAGCCCGGCGACGGCTATGCCGCCTATCGCCACGAGGACGAGACCGACGGCTATGCGGTGGCGATCCACGACGCCGGGCGGATCGCCTGGACTCGGCTGAGCGTGGCCTCTCAATTCGCGGCACAGCAGACCAAAGGCGAGAAGTTGGTCAAAGCCCCCAGCTTTGCCGTGACGCTGAGTGACGTCGACGGGCGCACGCTCACCTTCCCGTCCTTTACCGCACTGCCATCGCCCAAGCAGGTGTACGAGGACGTGGTCAAGCAGCGGCCACTCGGCAGCGCGCTGGGGAAACAGGTGACGCTCGACGCGAAAGCGATCCGGTAGAGCGAGTCTTCAGCTCGCCAACCGCGTGGCGCAGCGAGCCACCGTCCGACACGATCCGCGAGCTCGAGCGCATAGAGAAAGCCCCGGGCGTCACCGCCCGGGGCTTCCGTGTCGCGCAGGTCAACGACCCGCACGCGCAGCCGACTCGGTTCAGTACGTGCCCGAGAAGCTACGGTTGAGGTTGGTCGAGCCGCTGTCATTGCCGGTCGTCGCCGAACCCGACGTCGACGAGCCGGTGGTCGAACCCGACGCCGCCATGCTGCTGCCCGAGGTCGCGCTCGTGTCCGACGTGGCGCCGCGGCTCAGCGAACCGTCGCGCTGGCGGTCGCTGTCGTTGCCGCGATCGCCGTAGCCGAACATCGCCTGGTTCTTCTCCTCGGTGCGCCAGTGCTGCTTGGCCTCATCCGCGGTCTTGCTCAGCGTGACCTTCTTGTCCTCGACCGACTTGATCCAGCGCGACGGGATCGAGTGGTGCTGCCCACCCGCGTCGACGTCGTTCTTGGTCAGCAGAATGCGGTCGCCGCGTACCTTGTCGACGGTCCCGACATGGCTGCCGTCCGAGCCGACGACCTCGTCATGCTCCTGCACCTTGTCGAGCGAGTCGCGCTGGCCCTGACGCTCAGTCCGCCACGAGGCGAACTCGTTGTGGAACTTCGTCCGGTTCTCCTGCCGATACTCATCATAGTCGCGATCGAATGACGCGATCTGGCTCGAACGCCAGCTGTGATAGTCGCCGTCGCGATCGCGATCACCTTCGTTGCGCTGGTTGTAATAGCGCTCGTCGTAGCGGTTATCGGCCTCGCGGCGGCGTTCGGCGTCCTCGTCGCCGAACCAGCTGCGGACCTCGTCACCGGCGCGGGCCAGGAAGCCGCGCTCGTCGTAATCATAGCCCTGCGGCTGGCGGCCATAGTCGCGTCCGCCCTGCTGACGGCCGCCGCGATAATTGTCGTCGTCGGCGTGGCGGCGCGAGCCGACGTCCTCGAAGCGACGCCCGTCGGAGGCATAGCTGCCATGATACTCGGAGCCTTGCCCCTGCTGGCCATAGTTACGGCCCTGCGAGCCATAGCCCTGCTGGCCGTAGCCGCGGTTGCCATAATTCTGATTGCCATAGTCCTGGCGCTGGAAGCGGTCGCGGTCCTGGCCCGAACCAGACCGGCCGTACTGCTGCGCGCCGTAGCGTCCGCGGTCACCGCCGCCGAAGCCGCCCTCACCATAGCCGCGGTCGCCGTAGCCGCGATCGCCGCGATTGTCGTCGCGGTAGCCACTCGCATAACCGGCGTTGCCGTACTCGCGGAGGCCGTAGGAGCCGCGGTCGTCATCGTCGCGGTCGCGGTCGAACGCGCCGGACGCCTGATAATCGCGCGCACTGGAGTAGCTCTGGTTGCGGCCAGACCCATAGTCGCGACCATAGTCCTGAGTCTCACTGCGGCCGTAATAGTCGCCCTGGGGATTGGTACCGCGCGGATAGCGTTCGTAACCCATGATGGTTCTCCTACGTGACACGTCGCGCGGCGCCTTGCGTCGTCGCGAGCGGGCAGACTGACAAGGATCAACTGGGCCGATCGTTCCGACCGTTGCGCGCGCGCAACAGCTCCTCGTCGCAGCCGGCCAACAGCTCGCCCGCGCGATAGGATTTCTAAGACTTCGACGATTTCGTGTTGCGCCCCTCGGACACGCCGGCTAAGGGCGGCGCTCCCCGGTGATACCGGGGAAGCGGGCGGGGCTGTAGCTCAGATGGGAGAGCGCTGCAATCGCACTGCAGAGGTCAGGGGTTCGATTCCCCTCAGCTCCACCACCCGCCCGATCGCTCCCCGCCCCGCCGATGAGGCGCATTCGCGGGAACACGCATGACCGATCACAACGATGACGCGATGCTGCCGCCGGCGATCCCCGCCGCGACGCTGATCGTGTTTCGTGACCGCGCAGGTCTGCCGCCCGAGCTGCTGCTGGTCGAGCGCTCGCCGCGGCTCGCCTTCGCGCCCGGCGCCACCGTTTTCCCCGGCGGGCGGGTCGACCCGGGCGACGTGGCGCTCGCCGGCGCGCTCGGGCCGACCGCCCCGGCCGACGCCGCCGCGCGCATTGCCGCGATCCGCGAGACGATCGAGGAGACCGGCGTCGCGATCGGCGTGGCCGAACCAGCCGCCGTCGACTCGATCCGCGCCGCGCTCCGCGACGGCGCGGCGCTTCGCGAGGCGCTGGACGGCAGCGCGCTTGACTTGGGCCAGTTGGTGCCGTTCGCGCGTTGGCGGCCGCGCGAGAACCACGCCCGCGTGTTCGATGCGCTCTTCTATCTCGCGCGCCTGCCTACCGACGCCCTGCCCGCCCGCGTCGACTCGACCGAGAACGTGCGGCTCGACTGGGCCAGCGCGCGCGAGACGCTCGACGCGGCCGCGCGCGGCGATCGTACCCTGATCTTCCCGACGCGCCGCAACCTCGAGCGGCTGGCGCAGTTTGCCAGCTACGACGAGGCGATGGCGCACGCGCGTGCCACGCCGGTGCGGCGGATCACGCCGTGGATCGAGCCGCGCGACGGAGTCGACTACCTCTGCATCCCCGACGATCTCGGCTATCCCATCACCGCCGAGCCTGTGGCCGTCGCGCGACGCGGCTGACCGCGGGCGCGCGCCTGATGCGCGGCACGCGCCGCGCACTCGCGACGGTGGTGGTGCTGGTGCTGCTCGCCGCGGCGGGGCTGATGGCGTGGAGCTACCTGCGCGGGCGGCCGCAGGACCTGCCCTGGACGCCGCTCGACCTCGGCCAGCCGATCGGCCTGTTCACCGGTCGCAAGCTCGCCGCGCTCGACGGCGCGCCGGCGCGCTGCGCCGCGCTGCTCCATCAGGCGGGGGTGCGGTACGCCGCCGTGCCGGCACGGCGACCCGCGGAGTCGCAGTGCGGCTATGACTCGGCGGTGCGGCTCGAGAACGGTGGCGCACGGCGGATCGCACTCGCCCCCGCCAGCGTCGCAGTCGCCTGCCCCGTCGCCGCGGCGCTGGCCGTGTGGGAATGGGACGTGGTCGCGCCCGCCGCGCAGCGTCACTTCGGCACGCGCGTCAGCCGGATCGAGCATCTCGGCAGCTACTCCTGCCGTCGCATGTACGGTCGCAGCAGCGGCGGCTGGAGCGAGCACGCTACCGCCAACGCGCTCGATATCGCCGCTTTTAAACTCGACGATGGCACGCGCGTCAGTGTGCTGCGCGACTGGCGTAGCGGCGGTGCCAAAGCGGCGTTCCTGCGCGACGTGCGCGACGGCGCCTGTCGCGTGTTCGCCACGGTGCTCTCGCCCGACTATAACGCCGCTCATCGTGATCACCTCCACCTCGACCAGGCCACGCGCGGCGCGACGGGCTGGCGTGCGTGTCGGTAAGTCAGGGATCTCGCAACAGGGATGCGTCAAGGTCATTGACGCGTCGGTACCGTCCCGTCCGCGCGCCCGAATGACGTGCGGATGAGGGCTCCACTCACCCTTCGCCTCGACGCACGCGGCTGGGACTCACGCGAGGCGATGTGGCGCGCGCTGCTCGACGCGCTCGGCGCGCCCGCGTGGCACGGTGACAGCCTCGACGCGCGGTTCGACTCGCTGGTATCAGGGCTAAATCGCGTGCGCCCGCCGCTGCTCTTGGAGCTGGTCGGCGCGGCACAATGCCCTGCGGCGCTCGTGGCGTATCTGACCCGAGTCCGCGAGGTGTTCGCCGACGCGGGCGCTGCGTTGGGCGAGAAGGCCGAGCTGCGCTTCACGCCCGCCCCGCCGCGATCGCGCCCCCCTCGGGCGCGGTCGTGGCGTTAGCAGCGCTCAGTTGGGCAGCGCGGTGACATCGACCTTCTCGACCCAGGCCGGGAAGAAGGCGGGCTGCCGCGACGACCAGCCCGAGGCGGTCGCCGCCGCCTCGCTGATCGACTGGAGCAGCGCGCGGCGCAGCTCGGGGTGGAGATGCGGCATCGCCGCCGCGGCGCAGAAGGCGGAGGGCAGCCACGGCCGCACCTGCGCGCCGACCAGCCGCTCGTAGAGGAAGCGATAGGCCGAGAAGGTGATGATCCGCCCTTGCCCGAGGTCGAAGGCGGAGAGCGTGATGAGCGGCGCGAGCAGCTGCTCGGCCGCCTCGAGCCCGCTGTCGTCCGGAACCAGTGCGCGGATCGCGGGCAGGCGGCGATAATGATGCGCCTGCGCGCGGATGCTCGCCGCCTCAACGACGTCGCGCGACCAACGAATCATGGCGTCGTCGCGATCGAGGCCCACGTCGAGGCTGCGGCGCACATACCGCTGCGTCGCCGCCGCGAAGCCCGCGAACTCCTTCATCTCGGCCAATGTCATCGCGCCCTCGGCCGGCTTCCTTCTGGCACCCATGATCCGTACCCCGCCCCAGCGTTTCAACCGGGAGGATCATGCGCGAAAAGGGTTAACGCAGCCCTTAACGCGCGTGCCTTCCGATTGTCATCAATCCATCATGATCTGTGCCGCACCGCAACATGGATGCGACCAGCGGTTGTATCATGGCGGAAAAGACCTCTGAGGCGCGACTTTAGGGCAACATTCGAACGCTGGCGTTGGTTACCCGAAGTGGCGGGTTGGATCAAAACGCCGACGCAGTTAGGCGCATACGGGCGTCAGATCAGGAGAGGCAACGATGGTAGGAGACGGACGCGCGCTCCGCGCCAGCCTCCCACCGATCCCCGAACTAAACCGGAATGGCGATAGTTTTACGCGCGGGCCGCGACTCCCACGACCCGCCCGCTACTCTCACGCGTCGCGCTGACGCTCCGCTTCCTCCGCCTCGTCATAGCCCGACGACGGCGCGGGATCGTTCCGGCCGGGCTGCGTCGCCGAGACCGGGTCGGAGGCGTCCATCGACTCGTCCAGGCCCTGGTCGACCTTCGCGTCGGCGCTGTCGGGATGCTTCTGCAGCCGTTTCTCGATCGAGCGATCCTGCCCGGCGTCCTGCCGCGGGTCCTTTGATCCGCCAGCGTTGCCGGCCTCCGGCGCTACCGAGAGGCTGTCGAGCGCGCGGTCATCGATCGGGCTCTGGTCGGTCATGTCTCTCTCCTGCGATGCTGGCAACAGTCTGACACGCCCAACGCGGCGCGCATGGTGCGCGTTCCTGCGCGATCAATCGGTCAGGCGCTCGACACGCACGGTCTGCGTCCACAGGTTGGCGGTGCCGAAGACGGTCATGAAGGCGATGTCGGTGGCGTCGCGGCCGACGGTCACCACCGCCATCTCGTCGGCGCGCGCCATGCCGGTGGCATCGACCAGGTGCCAGCAGCCATCGAGCCACAGCTCCGCGACCGCGTGGAAGTCGGGCGGGTCGACGCCGGGGGCGTACACCGCGACGCAGCGCGCCGGGATCTCGGCTGCGCGCGCCAATGAAACGAGCAGGTGCGCATAGTCGCGGCAGACCCCACGTCCGGACGCGAAAGTCTCCATCGCCGAGGTGCGCGAGTCGGTATCGCTGCCGTCGTAACGTAGGTGCCCGCGCACGAAGTCGGCGAGCGCGAATGCCAGCGCACCGCCGCTCAGTCCCGCGAAGCGGCGACGGACGAGATGCTCGAAGCGGTTCGACTCGCAGTAGCGGCTCGGCAGAAGGTAGGGGATCGTCGCCGCGGGCAGCGACGTGACCGGCGTCGCCGGCAAGGCGGCAAGGTCGAGTACGGCGCGCTCGATCGCCACGACCGCCTCGTAGCGTGCCACGAGCCGACCCTCACCGCGTGCCCAGCAGCGCTGCCCGACCCCCTCCTCGCCCCCCACCGCGCGGATCGGATGATCCGACTCGATCATCAGCGCCTGCGTTTCAAGCCGCTGCGCCGGCAGCGCCGCGGCCTCGATCTGGAGCAACACGTCGGCCGGCTCCGGGAAGCCGTAGTCGAGAAGGACCTGGATCGACAGGCGCATGGGACGGGTCTCCGGCCCGCCACCGCGAACCCACAAGGGAAGGGGCCCGACGGTCGCCCGCCGCGCCCCTCCGTAACGCCGCCGATCGGGGATCGGCTACGCGGCTCAGTCGCGATTACCGCCGAACAGCCGCAGGATGAAGAGGAACATGTTGATGAAGTCGAGGTAGAGGCTCAGCGCCGACATCACCACCGCCTTGCCGACCATCTCAGGGCCGTAGCCCGCGACCTGGAAGTACAGGCTCTTGGTGCGCTGCGTATCATAGGCGGTGAGGCCGGCGAACAGCAGCACGCCCACGATCGAGATCACCAGGCCGAGCGGGCCCGAGTTGACGAACAGGTTGATCAGGCTGGCGACGATCAGGCCGACCAGACCGATGATAAGAAACGCGCCGAACGCCGACAGGTCGCGCTTCGTCGTGTAGCCGTAGAGGCTCAGCGCGGCGAAGCCCGCCGCAGTCGCCGCGAACGCCTGCGCGATCGCGACCGGCGAGTAGACGAAAAAGATCGACGACAGCGACAGACCCATCGCCACCGCGAAGCCCCAGAACATCGCCTTGAGCGTCGAGGTGGTGAACTTGCCCTGCCCGAAGCTCATCGCGAAGACGAAGCCGAGCGGCAGCAGCGCGATCACCCAACGCAGCGGTGACTGAAACGCGGCCTGGGCATAGCCCGAGAGCGCGAATGCCAGCGCGACGATGCCGGTGAGCAGCACGCCCGACGCCATGTAATTATAGACGGACAGCATGTACGACCGCAGCCCGGCGTCGAACGCCGCGACGCGGGTGCCCGAAGCGGTTCCGCCGAACGCGGCGGCGGAGGGCCGGGGATCGGACCAGTTGGCCATTGTCTTAAAACTCCTTCGCCCGGCACTCATGCCGGATGGCTCGAATATCGCCGCGCGCCGTTTCCTTTTCAAGGAACGGCCTCCCCGTTCCGACGACAGCAACCGTTCGTTACAGAGATTTCATGCACCGCCTGTTCGTCGCTCTCCGCCCTCCCCCGGCGATCCGCGCCGCGCTGCTCGCCGCCACGGGCGATGGGGTCGCGGGGGTGCGCTGGCAGGACGACGAGCAGCTACACCTGACGCTGCGCTTCATCGGCGAGGTCGAGCGTGCCCAGGCCGAGGACGTCGCCGCCGCGCTCGCTGGCGTTACCGCACCGGTATCGACGGTGCGGGTTGAGGGCGTTGGCGCGTTTGACCAGCGCGGGCGGGTCGACACCTTGTGGGCGCGGGTCGTGCCCGTTGAGCCGCTCGCCGCGCTCCACCGCAAGGTCGACCAGGCGCTGACCCGCGCCGCGGTGGTACCCGATCATCGCCGCTACCTGCCGCATATCACGCTGGCGCGGCTGGCCCGCCGCGGAGCCGACCCGGCCGCGGTGGCGCGCTGGATCGAGGCGCATGCCGCGCTCACGACGCCCGACTTCCGGCTCGAGCACCTGCTGCTATACGAGAGCCACCTCACCGCCGCGGGCGCGCGCTACGAGGCGGTGGCGCGCTGGGCGCTGGGGTGAGCCGCCGCTCTACTCCTGCGCGCTGACCTGCACCTCGACTTCGAGGCACTCGCGCCCCTCGCCGAGCCGCGAGCCCGCCACCGGCGACGAGCCGGTCGCATCCAGCGCGACCGCGACGCGGACGTGATGCTCCTCGGGCGACTCGCCCAGCGTCGGATCGAACCCGACCCAGCCGAGATCGTCGACCCAGGCCTCGGCCCAGCCGTGCGGCGTGGCGCGGCGCCCGTCCTGCAGGTCGCAATAGCCGGTGACGTAGCGCGTCGGCACCGCGAGCGCGCGCGCAGCGGCGACGAACAGCTGCGCCAGGTCGCGCGGGGTCGCGCTCTCGCGCGCGAAGGCGTCGATCGCGGCGAGACCCGGATCGGGGCGCTCCGACGAGACGGCGAAGCGCTCGTGCAGCGCGCGGTTGAGCGCGTGCAGCGCGGGGATCGGCGCGGCGCCACCGACCGCCGCGCGCGCGAAGTCCTCGATCGCCGCGTCGGCCGCCGTCGTCGGGGTCGCGCGCAGGTAGAGCGCGGGCGGCAGCGGCTCGAACGTGCCGTGCAGCACGCCCCGCGACGTACTCGTCACCACCTCTCCCGCAACCGCGATCTCGATGCCGTCGAGCGGCCCCTCGGCGTAGAGCATCGTGGTGCGATTGCCGAAACCGTCGCGGTGCTCGCGGAGGCGCGCGTCGCAGTCGACCGCGATATGCCACTCGGCGACGGTCTGGTCGTGGCTGTTGCGCGGCGTCATGCGCAGCAGCTGGACGATCCGCGCCTGCGGGGCGGTGAAGCGATAGCTCGTGCGATGCTCGATCGAGAGGCGCATCAGGCGAACTTGAACTGCCGGCCGATGGCAACGTGCAGGTGCGCGTTCTCGGCGATCACGGCCTGGAGGTGCTGGTGCAGGCCGGCGCTGATCACGTCGCTGGTGCGCGTGCGGGCGATCCGCGCCGAGCGCGTGCGCGCCATCCGGTCCGCCTCCCCCTGGGTGCCGCTCGAGCGCGCCAGGCCGGTGAGCGCGGTGACGGTCTCCTCGGTCGCGGCGGCGACGCTGCGTGGTAGCTCGCCGCGGCTGAGCAGCAGGTCGATCACGTTCGCCGGGGCGAGCCCGTCGCTGTAGAGCCAGCGGTAAGCGGTCACCGCCGAGACGGTCTGGAGAATCGTGGTCCATTGGTCGCGGTCGACCGTGCCGCCGACCGGCTCGCCCGCGGGCAGCAGCAGATGATACTTCACGTCGAGCAGCCGCGCGGTGTTGTCGGTGCGCTCCACCGCCTGGCCGAGCCGGATGAACAGGGTCGTCTGGTTGCGCAGCATGCGGTGGACCGCGCCCTCGAAGCCGCGCGTCTCCGCCTTGACCGAATCGACCAGCGCCAGTGTCGTCGCGGGGTCGAGCCGCGCGACGCGCTGGTCGAACAGCAGCCAGGCGCCGTTGATCGCCTGCCACGCCTCGCGGCTGAGCGCGGTGCGCACCGCGCGCGCGTTGTCGCGCGCCATGCCGACACAGCGCAAGATCGAGCCGGGATGGCCGGGGTCGGCGAGCAGGAAGCGCGCCACCTCCTCGCGGGTCAGCTCGCCCGCCACGGCGGCGAAGGCGGGCTCGGTCTCGGTCACCGCCAGCGCCGAGCGCCACGCGTCCTCGCCCGCGGGGCGGGTGGAGAGCACGTCGAGCCGCAGCGTCGCCTCGACCAGCCGCGCGATGAAGTCGGCGCGCTCGACGTAGCGGCCCAGCCAGTAGAGCGAGGCGGCGGTGCGGCTGAGCATCAGCCCTGCCCGCCGAGCGTCTGGGTCATGCCGCCCATCGTCTGCGTACCGGCCGACTGGAACATCGTCGGCGCGCCCGGCATCAGCACGAAACTGTCCTTGGTGCCGCCGCCCTGCGACGAGTTGACCACCAGCGAGCCCTCGCGCAGCGCGACTCGGGTCAGTCCACCGGGCACCACCTGCACCCCGCGCGCGCCGCTCAGCACGAAGGGGCGAAAGTCGACGTGGCGCGGTGCGACGCCCTGCTCCACCAACGTCGGCACGGTCGAGAGCGCCAGCGTCGGCTGTGCGATATAGCGATGCGGCTCGGCCACCAGCGCGGCGCGGAAACGCTCGATCTCGCCCTTGGAGGCGGTCGGCCCGACCAGCATGCCATAGCCGCCCGAGCCGTCGACCAGCTTGACGACCAGCTCGTCGAGATGGTCGAGCACGTAGCGCAGCGCGTCGGGCTCGCGGCAGCGCCACGTCTCGACGATCGGCAGCTTGGCTTCGCCGCCCGAATAGAAGCGCACGATCTCGGGCATGTAGCTGTAGATCGCCTTGTCGTCGGCAATGCCGTTTCCAGGCGCGTTGATGATCGCGACATTGCCCGCAGCATAGGCGGCGATCAGCCCGGGCACGCCGAGCAGCGACTCGGGGCGGAACACCAGAGGATCGAGGAAGTCATCGTCGACGCGGCGGTAGATCACGTCGACCTTCACGCGCCCGGCGATGGTGCGCATGTAGACGAGATCATCGTCGACGACGAGGTCGGCGGCCTCGACCAGCTCGATCCCCATCGAGTCGGCGAGGAAACTGTGCTCGTAATAGGCCGAATTATAGTGGCCCGGCGTGAGCAGCACGCAATTGGGGTGCTGCCCGCTGCCGCGCGGCGCGACCGACTTCATCGTCTCGAGCAGCATGTCGGGGTAGCTGTCGACCGCGGCGACGCGAAACTTGGCGAACAGCTCGGGGCAGAGCCGCACCATCGCCTCGCGGTTCTCGAGCATGTAGCTCACCCCCGAAGGCGTCCGCGCGTTGTCCTCGAGCACGTAGAACTGATCGGGCCCGGTGCGCACCAGGTCGATGCCGCAGATATGCGCCCAGACGTCGTGCGGCGGGCGGATGCCCGCGATCTCGGGGCGGAACTGCGGGTTGCCGAGGATCAGGTCGGCGGGAAGCACGCCTTCCTTGAGGATACGGCGCTCGCCGTAGATGTCGACAAGGAAGGCGTTGATCGCCTCGACCCGCTGCACCAGTCCCTCGGACAGGCGCGCCCATTCGTCAGCGAGGAAGACGCGCGGCACGATGTCGAAGGGGATGATGCGCTCGCTTGCCTCGCTCTCACCATAGACCGCGAAGGTGATGCCGAGCTGGCGGAAGGTGACCTCGGCGGAGCGCTGGCGCCGGCGGAGCTCGTCGGACGGCGTCTCGTCGAGCCAGCGACACAGGTCCGCCAGCTCGGGGCGGGCACCGTCGCGATCGGCCGCCCCCATGATCTCGTCGAACGCCGCTGTCCCCATCTACCCCCGTCAACTCACAAGCCGAGATTTCGACCCATGCTGGCGAAGTTGGTTGCGCTGCACAAGCGGGTCACGCGGATTTCGGTCCACGTGCTCCTGCGTATGCAGAAGTCCAGGGCCGTGAGCGATGCCCTGTGCGGCTCTGAGTTCCTGCGTGCGCAGGAACACCGCTGCTAGACGAAGCTACCCGTGCTCCTGCGTATGCAGAAGTCCAGGGCCGTGAGCGATGCCCTGCGTGGCTCTGGGTTCCTGCGTGCGCAGGAACACGGGAGCGGCCGGCTCAGCGCTCCACCGGGAGGGCGGTGAGCATCCCGCTCGTGAGCACCTGCGGCAGCACGCGCGGCGCGACGGTGCCGGGCTTGTACCAGAGGTAGAGCGGCACGCCGGCGCGGTTGTGCGCCTCGATGAAGCGGCCGAGCACCGGGTCGCCGTCGGTCCAGTCACCGACCAGCACCGCCACCTTGCCGTCCTTGAACGCGGCGGCGGTGGTGGCGGTCTCGATCGCGGCCTTCTCGTTGACCTTGCAGGTGAGGCACCAGTCGGCCGTGAAATAGGCGAAGACCGGCTTGCCCTCCGCCCGCAGCGCGGCGAGTCGCGCCTCGCTGAACGGCTCCGCGCCGGGCAGCCCCGCCACCGCGCTGGCGCCGCTCGCCGCCGGTCGCACCAGCGCGACGCCGCCGAGCGCGAGCAGCAGCGCGACGCCGGCGGGCCACCAGGTCGCGCCGCGCCCGGCGTGCTGGCGCAGTCCGGTCCACCACAGACCGACCGCGGCGAGCAGGGTCGCGCCGAGGCCGAGCGTCATCCCGTCCACCCCGGCCTGGCGCCCCAGCACCCAGGCGAGCGCGAGCGCGGTCAGCCACATCGGCAGCGAAAGGATGCGCCGCAGCCGGGTCATCCACGCGCCGGGGCGCGGCAGCCGGGCGCGCAGCGCGGGTACGAAGCCGATCAGCAGGAAAGGCAGAGCAATCCCCAGCCCCAGTCCGGCGAACACCGCCAACGCTGCCGCGGCGGGCAGCACCAGCGCGGCGCCGAGCGCGGCGCCCATGAACGGCCCGGTGCACGGCGTCGCGACGAACGCCGCCAGCGCCCCGGTCGCGAACGCCCCCGCCGCGCCGCCCTTCGCAGCGAACTGCGGAGTCGGCAGCTCGAACAGCCCGGCGAGGTTGAGCGCGATCGCGGTGACGAGCAGCAGCAGCGCGCCGATCACGCGCGGGTCCTGCAGCTGGAACGCCCAGCCCGCGCTCGATCCGGCCGCACGCAGGGCCAGCAGCCCGCCCCCGAGCCCGACGCACACCAGCAGCACGCCCGCGGTATAGGCCAGAGCCTCGCGCCGCGCGTGCGCCGCGCTCTCGCCCGAGCGGGCGAGGCCGAGCGCCTTGAGGCTGAGGATCGGGAAGACGCAAGGCATCACGTTGAGCAGCAGCCCGCCCAGGACCGCCCCGGCGAAGGCGACCAGCGCGGTCGCCAGCATCCCCTCGCCGCCGCGCGGTGCCGCGACCGTGCCCGGCCGAGCGGCGAGCGACAGCCCGCCGCCCTCGCCCGTGGCCAGCACGCCCGCGATCTCGCCCGTCGCCGGCTGCGCCGCGGCCTTGGTCTCCAGCGTCAGCGTGTCGCCGTCGCGTGTGACCGCCTGCGGCGCGGCATAGTCGATCGCGCCGCCGCTCGCCGGATAGAACCAGACGCCGCTCGCGGCAGCGTCGGCCGGGAACGGCACGGCAAGCCGGAAGCGATCGCCGGCGTGCTGCCACGTCGCCGGCGTCGAGAGCGGGCGCGGCAGCGCGCGGCGCCAGCCGTCGAACGCGGCGCGACGCGCCGGATCGATCGCGCCGTCACCCACGGCGAGGTCGAGCGTGAGCGTCTGCGTCTCGGGAACGCAGATCTCCGCGGTGCAGACGAGATAATCGAGCTTGGCGACGAGCGGCAGCCGCGTGCCCGGCGCCAGCCCCGCGGGGACACGCAGCGTGGTCAGCAGCGCCCAAGGCGTCTCGTAGACATAGTTCATCAGCCCCGCGATCAGCAGCCGCGACGGCACCGGATAGTCGAGCTCACCCGCGCGCGCGTCGGCGGGCAGCGTCCAGGTCACGCGAGTCGGCACACCCGCGTCGCCGGGGTTGCGCCAATAGCCGTGCCATCCCGGCTGCGGTACGGCGCGGAACGCCAGCGCCACCGCGCTGCCCGCGGCGGGGCGGTCGCTCTCCGCCACCAAAGTCAGCGTGACATGGCGCGCGGGCTGCGCGAGCGCACCGCTGCCGCCGAGCAGTGTCACGAGGATGAAAAGCGCCACGCGCACAGCTTGCCTGACCATCGGACGCGGACCATAGCCGCGGTCGCTCCCGCATGCATCAAGGTTGGCCATGAAATCGCTCCTCCTCGCCCTGCTCGCCACCGCCACCGCGGTTCCCGCGACCGCGCAGACTGCCACCCCCGCCGCGCCGGCGTCTGCCGCGGCGCCGCGCACGCCGCCCAAGCTGATCGTGGCGATCTCGGTCGACCAGTTCTCCGCCGACCTGTTCGCGCAATATCGCAACCATTTCACCGACGGCATGGCGCGGCTGCTGACCGGCGTGGTGTTCCCCTCGGGTTATCAGAGCCATGCCGCGACCGAGACCTGCCCGGGTCACTCGACCATCCTGACCGGCATGCGGCCCGCTCATACCGGGATCATCGCCAACAACTGGCTCGACCAGAAGGTCGGCCGCGCCGACAAGACGGTCTATTGCGCCGAGGATGAGCGCGCCGGCGGCGACCACGAGCATTACACTCCCTCCGATCTCCACCTGAAGGTGCCGACGCTCGGCGACATGATGAAGCGCGCCAACCCGCAGTCGCGCGTCGTCGCGGTGGCGGGCAAGGACCGCGCCGCGATCATGATGGGAGGCCACAGCACCGACCAGATCTGGTTCTGGGGCGGGCAAAAGTTCATCTCCCTGGCGGGTCGGCAGGAACCAGCGGTGGTGGCCCGCGCCAACGCCGCCGTCGTGGCGCTGCTCGCCAAGCCGCAGGAGGCGCTGCCGCTGCCCGGTTACTGCAAGACGCTGTCGCGACCGATCGCGGTCGGCGGCCAGACGCTCGGCACCGGGCGGTTCGAGCGCGCCGCGGGCGACGCCAAGGCGTTCCGCGCCTCGCCCGCGCTCGACGGCGCGGTGTTCGCGCTCGCGGCGGCGATGATCGAGGACATGAAGCTCGGCCGCGGCCCCGCCACCGACCTGATCGCGGTCGGTGCCTCGGCGACCGACTATGTCGGCCACTCGCTCGGTACGCAGGGGTCGGAAATGTGCATCCAGATGGCGCAGCTCGACGAATCGATCGGCGGCTTCCTCGCCGAGCTCGATCGCACCGGCATCGACTATGAGGTGGTGCTCACCGCCGATCACGGCGCCCACGACATGACCGAGCGCCAGCAGCAGCGCGCGATGCCGATGGAGCAGCATGTCGCGCCCGACACCTCGGCGACAACGATCGGCGCCGCGATCGGGCGCGACCTCGGCATCGCCGGCCCGGTGCTGCTCGGGCCGGAAGGAGACGTCTATCTCGCCGATTCGGTGCCCGCGACGAAGCGCGCCCAGGTGCTGGCGGAAGCGAAGAAGCGCTTCCTCGCGCAGCCGCAGGTCGCCGCCGCCTTCACCCGCGACGAGCTCGCCGCCACCCGGATGACCACCACCCCGCCCGAGACCTGGACGCTGATCGAGCGCGCGCGCGCCTCGTTCGATCCGGAGCGCTCGGGTGACCTGACCGTGCTGCTGCGCCCGCGCGTCACCACGATCAAGGCGCCGGGACCGGGCTATGTCGAGACCCATGGCAGCCCATGGGACTATGACCGCCGCGTGCCGATCCTGTTCTGGCGCAAGGGGATGGCCGGATTCGAGCAGCCTTTGTCGGTGGAGACGGTCGACATCGCGCCGACGCTGGCGGCGACGATCGGGCTGAAGGTGAGCGGCCTCGACGGCCGCTGCCTCGATCTCGACGCGGGGGCGGGCGACACCTGCCCGGCTGGGTGAGGTTGGAGCCGGCGGCCGCCCTGCTCCTCCTGCCGGCGTCATCCTGAACTCGTTTCAGGATCCACGGATTCGCGAATACTGCACGCTTCGGCTTTGCAGCCCGGTGGATCCTGAAACGAGTTCAGGATGACGCTAAGCAATAGAGGGAAGGAGCGTCTTCGAAACGGACAGGCTATCCCACCTCCTCCTCCAGCCAGGCCAGGTAATCCAGCCCCGCCGCGACGATCGGCTGCGCCAGGATCTCGGGCACGGCGTAGCTGTGCAGCTCGCGGATGCATGCCGCGACCGCGTCGAAGCGGCGCGACAGCGTCTTGGCGGTGAGCAGCACCTCGTCGTCGCGCTGGGTCTCGCCCTCCCAGCGATAAACGCTCTCCACCCCGCAGAGCTGGACGCAGGCGGCGAGGCGGCGGTCGACCAGCACGTTGGCGATGGTCCGCGCCTGATCGCGCCCGGCGCAGGCGCAGCTGATCGTGATCGCCCCGCTCATCGCGCGAACCGCTCCGGCGCGTAGCGCGCCGCGTCGATCGCCGACGGCGGCGTGTCACCGAGCAGCAGCGCTGCGCCGACCGCCGCCGCCGCGGGCGCGGTCTGGATGCCGAAGCCGCCCTGCCCCGCGAACCAGAAGAAGCCGGGCTCGGCGAAGCCATAAACCGGCAGCCGGTCCGGCGCGAAGGAGCGAAGCCCCGCCCAGCTACGCTCGACGCGGCGCACGCGCCAATCGACCGCCGCCTCGAAGCGGTCGATCGCCACCGCCACGTCGAGTTCCTCCGCGGCGACGTCGTGCGGCACCACCGGATGCTCATCGTGCGGGCTAAGCCACAGCCGCCCGCCGGCTTCCGGCTTGAAGTAGAAGCCGCCGCCGGCGTGGATCACGAACGGCGTCGCCGCGGGCACCGGCGGGTCGGTGGCGAGCTGCGCGACGGTGCGACGATACGGGCGGATGTCGAGCGGGCGCGCGCCGGCGAGACGCGCGACCGGATCCGCCCAGGCGCCGGCAGCATTGACCAAGACAGCCGCCCGCATTTCGCGCCCGTCGGCCAGTGTCAGCCGCCAGCCGGCGCCGACCCGCTCCCCCGTAGCGAGCCGCGCCGCAGTCAGCAGCTTCGCCCCCGCACGACGTGCCGCACCGAGGTAATCGCCGTGAAGCCGCGCCGCGTCGATATAGGCGCAGCTCGGCTCGCGCACGCCGAGCGACCAGTCCTCGCGCAGTCCCGGCACGAGCGGGCGCGGGTCGACCGCGGTCAACTCCACGCTGCTGCCCGCGAACTCGGCGAGCAGCGCGTCGATCGCAGCCGCATCCTCGGCACGCCCGACATGGACCGCACCGAGCGGGTCGAGGTAGCCGCCCGCGCGCAGCGCCTCCTCCGACGCGGTGGTGAGCGGCTGGATCGCGGGGCCACCGTAGGTCTCCGACCAGAAAGCGGCGGAGCGCCCCGTGGCGTGATAGCCCGGCTGGTCCTCGCCCTCGAGCAGCAGGACACGCGCCCGGTCGCCGATCGCCGCGGCGAGGCTCGCGCCCGCGATGCCTGCGCCGACGATCGCGATGTCGGCGGTGAGAGCGTCCGCGCTCACGCCGCATGCTCGGCGAGGAAGGAGTCGATCGCGGCGAGCGCCCGGTCGCGCACGGCGTCGCGCTCGCGCAGCAGCTCGTGTGCCGCGCCGTCGCCGAAGCGTACCAGCGTGGCGCGCTTCAGCCGTGCCGCCACGCGACGCGACGCGCGTGCATCAACCAGCCGGTCGCCGTCCGCCACCAGCAGCAACACGGGCACGTCGAGCTTCGCCAGCGCGGGATCGCGCCGCAGGCAGGCGGTCGCGGCGAAGGCCTCGTCGAGCCACGCCCAGCTCGGCGGGCCGAGCCGCAGCGTCGGGTCGTGCTCATACCACCAGGCCTCGTCGGCGTAGCGCGCCGCGTCGCCGGTCAGCAGCCGCTGGCGCTGCGCAAAACCGGGACGCTCGCTCTTCCACGCCGCGCGCGCGGGATCGCCGTGCCGCCGCATCAGGTGCGCGACCCGCCCGCCGAGCCAGGCGCCCACCGGCGAGGCGAGCCCGAGCATCGGTGCCACCAGCACCGCCGCACGCGGACAGATCGCGCCGTCGAGCAGCGCGCGCAGCGCGAGATAGCCGCCCATCGAGTGGCCGACGATCACGCGCGGGCCGGGCAGCGCCGCGACCCAGTCGCGCCACTGTTCGGCAAGGTCCGTCAGCCAGGGCGCGAAATCGTCGCAATGGCCGACCTGCGCGTCGGCGCACAGCCGCCCGGAACCGCCCTGCCCGCGCCAGTCGAACGCCGCGACGCTCCACCCCTGCGCGTGCCAGTGCGCGAACGACTCGAGATATTTCTCGAACATGTCGGCGCGCCCGGCCTGGAACAGGATCGTGCCCCGACCATCCCCCGGCCACTCGAAGCGGCGGAGCGACCAGCCGTCCGCGGCGCGCGCGATGGCGACTCGCGCCTCGGCGGGGATCAGGCGGCGGTTCATCGGCTGCAGCATCATCCCGATCATGGTTACGGTTTCTCAAACCCTGTCGTCTAGCACCGCCGATATGGGTCAATCTCTCCTCGCCTGGCTGCTCCCCGCGATCATGGGGGCGCTGCTGCTCTCCGCCGGCGTGGAGGACGCGCGCGTGCGCGAGATCGCCAATTGGAAGAACCTGGCGATCGCACTGCTCGCGCCGGTGTGGTGGTGCGTGATCGGACTCTCTCCCTGGCCCGAGATGGCGCTGCAACTCGGTGTCGCGCTCGTGGTGTTCGCGCTGTTCATCGGCGCCTTCGCGATCGGGCAGATGGGCGGCGGCGACGTCAAGCTGATCGGCGCGCTGGCGTTGTGGCTGCCACCGATGCGGCTGCTCGACACGCTGCTGGCCATGTCGGTGCTGGGGGGCGTGCTCACGCTCGTCTTCGTGATCGAGCGCCGCTGGAAGCCGAGCGAGGCCGCGGTCGAGGTGCCGTACGGCGTCGCGATCGCGGTGGCCGGGCTGATCACTTTAGCCGAACCGCTTCTTAACCAATTTCGCCCATAATTTACGTCAAGTTGGCGCCGGCTGGCGCACTCAGAGGATGTTCTCCCCGATGGACAGTCGCAAGCTCATCATGCTGGTCGGCGCGCTGGTGGTCGCGGTGGTGACCGCGGTCGTCGCGCGGACCATGATCGCCGGCGCCGCGGCGCCCGAGGCGGCCGCGGTCGCCGCGCCGGCCGCGCCCGCAGTCGACGGCCCCGAGGTGCTCGTCGCCACCCGCGCCCTGCCCGTAGGCACCATCCTCGATGCCACCGCGCTGAAGTTCCAGCCCTGGCCCAAGGAGCTGGTCGAGAACGCCTATTTCCAGAAGGACCAGACCGATCTGGCGAAGCTGCTCGGCACCGTCGTGCGGCTGCCGGTCACCGCCGGTCAGCCGGTGACGCAGGGCCAGCTGGTCAAGCCCGGCGATCGCGGCTTCCTGGCCGCGGCACTCGGCGCGGGCATGCGCGCGGTCACCGTGCCCGTGTCGGCGCAGACCTCGGTTGCGGGCTTCGTCTTCCCGGGCGATCATATCGACCTGATCCTCACCCAGTCGGTCGACGGCGGCGGTGACGGTCCCCCGCTGAAGGCGAGCGAGACGGTGATCCGCAACCTGCGCGTGCTCGCCACCGACCAGCGCACCGGCGACCAGAAGGACGCGAACGGCAACACGGTCGTGCAGACTTTCTCGAACGTCACCGTCGAGGCGACCCCGAAGATCGCCGAGCAGATAGCGGTGGCGCAGACGATCGGCACCCTGTCGCTGTCGCTGCGCTCGATCGCGGACAATGCCTCCGAGCTCGACCAGGCGATCGCCTCGGGCGCGATCAGCCCCGGCGACGCCAAGGATCCCAAGGCCGAGGAGGCAATGCTGAGCCGCCTCGCCAACACGCCGCAGGCGGGCGACAGCACCTATGCGGTCGGCGCCGACGTGTCGCGCTTCCAGCGCCGCACCGTGCCCGCCAAAACGGCCGCGCCGGCTGGGCCGGTCGTCCCCGGCGCCCCGATCGCCGCCGGCGCCGCGCCGTCGCCCGCCACGCCGATGGTGCGGATCGCGCGCGGCAACAATGTCACCGAAGTCTCCGTCGCAGGGAAGAACTGAGATGCGCCTCCACTCCCTCCTCGCGCGCAGTGTCGCGCTGGCCGCGCTGGCCGGCGTGGCGCTGCCCCCGGCGGGCGCCGCCCCCGCGACCCGCCGCACCATATCCGCGAGTGCGGCAGCGACCGGCCGGCCGGCGCGCACCGGCCTGCCCCCCGTCGGCGTCACCAAGCCGACGGTCGAGAAGTGGTTCTCGATCGGCGAGGGCGAGTTGATCACGCTGCCCTCGACCGTGAGCGAGGTGTGGACCTCCAACCCCGAGACGGCCGACGTCTATGTCGCCAATCCGCGACAGATCCACCTGTTCGGCAAGGCGTTCGGCGAGTCGACGGTGTTCGCGACCGATCGCAGCGGCGCCGTGGTGTTCTCGGCGAGCGTCCATGTCGCGCAGAACTCAACCTCGATCGACCGCGTGATGAAGGCGGCGATGCCGGGGGCGGACATCCACATCACCCAGGTCGGCCAGATCGCCGTGCTCAACGGCACCGTCGACTCGCCCGCCGACGCCGAGCAGGCGCAGCGGTTGGTCGCGGGGCTGCTCAACCCGGGCGTCGACACCAGCGCTGACAACGCGGTGCTGAAGATCGGCGTGGTGAACCGGCTGCGTACCGCGACGCCGCTGCAGGTCAATCTGCAGGTCAAGTTCGCCGAGGTGAGCCGCTCGTTCCTGAAGAACTTCGGCAACAACTTCATCACCCGCGACAAGAGCGGCGGCTTCACCTTCGTCGGTCAGTCGGGGCGCAACCCGGGCAGCATCTCCGACCTGGACACGTCCAACCTGCCGACCCTGGACGCCTCGTCGCTCTACGGCCTTCCCGCGGGCTCGATCTCGCTGCCGTTCGACCCGGTCAAGCGCCAGTTCGTCACCGGCGGCACGCAGTTCAGCACCACCAAGGACAATAGCGGCACGCGCACGACCCTGGGGCTCGCCGGACGTCTGCTCGGCATGGACGTGCTGTCCGCGATCGACCTCGGCGAGACGATGGGCCAGGTGACGACGCTCGCCAATCCGAACCTCACCGCGCTCTCGGGCGAGACCGGCACCTTCCTGGCCGGCGGCGAGATCCCGATCCCGGTGAGCCAGGCGCTCGGCACCACCACGATCGAGTACAAGCAGTTCGGCGTCAGTCTCGCCTACACGCCGACGGTGATGTCCGACGGGCGCATCTCGCTGCGCGTCCGCCCCGAGGTGTCGCAGCTCGACTATGCCAATGCCGTGACGGTCGGCAGCGGTCGTGTTCCCGCGCTCACCACGCGCCGCGCCGAGACGACGGTGGAGCTCGGCTCGGGCCAGAGCTTCATGATCGCGGGCCTGATGCAGAACACGCACAACAACACGTACGACAAGACGCCGGGCATCGCCGACCTGCCGGTGATCGGCGCGCTGTTCAAGTCGAACGGCTTTCAGCGCAACGAGACCGAGCTGGTGATCGTGATCACGCCGTATCTGGTGAAGCCGGTCAACGGCAACGACATCAAGCTGCCGACCGACAGCTATCGTGCGCCCAGCGATCTGGAGCGCGTGTTCGTCGGTTCGCTGGAGGGCGGCAACCGCGCCGCCGATCGACCGAAGCCGGTGATGCAGGCGCCGACCCCCGCGGCGGCGCCGACGGTCGGCGCGGTGGCGCCCGCCCCGGTCCTCCCGAGCCCGGCCCCCGCCCCCGCTACGCCGACCGAGGCCCCCGCCGACCGCAAAGCGGTCAAGCCGTCGAACCGCAAGGCCGCGACGCCCGCGCCCGGCTTCTCGATCAACTGAGGTCCCAGACGATGCTTCACCGCCCGCTCCTCCTCGCCGCACTCGCGCTCGCGGTGCCGCTCGCCGGCTGCAACAGCTATCGCGGCGTCGAGTCGATCCACCAGCCGGTGGTGTCGCGCAGCGACTATGCGCTCGACGTGCAGACGACCTCCGACGGCCTCGCCCCGGGTGAGCCGGAGCGGCTGCGCGGCTGGCTCGATGCGCTGCGCTTGGGCTATGGCGACACCGTCGCGCTCGACCAGGACGGCGCCGAGAACGGCGGCGCGCGCGCCGATGTCGCCGCCATCGCCGGTCGCTACGGCCTGCGCCTCGCCGAGGCGGCGCCGATCGCCGGCGCCGCGATCGCGCCGGGAACCGCCCGGGTGACGGTGAGCCGCACCACCGCGGCGGTGACGAGCTGCACCCCGCAGAGCAACCGCGGCATCCTCAACTTCGACTCGCATACCAGCGGCAATTACGGCTGCGCCGTCAACGGCAACCTCGCCGCGATGGTGGCCAACCCGAGCGATCTGGTGCGCGGCGTCGCCGACAGCAGCGGCTATGACAACGTGACCGGCGGCAAGGCCATCGCCGCGAGCCGCCGCGCCGTGCTCACGGGCGGCGGTGGCGCCGCGGTGAAATCCGAGTCGACGGGAGGCAAGTGAGATGAACGCACCCTGGAAGCCCGGCGTCGCCGGCAGTCGCGCTCCCTTCCTGGCCTTCGCCTGCGACGACGGCTCGGTCGAGGCACTGCGCCCGATCGCGGCCGAACTGGGTTGGCCAACCGAGAACGTCTACAAGGGCGGGCTGCGCAATGCGGTGCAGACGCTCTCGGTGACGTCGAGCCCACACGTGCTGTTCGTCGACCTCGCCGAGTCGAGCGATCCGCTAGGCGACATCAACGGTCTCGCGGAGGTGTGCGAGCCCGGCACGATCGTGATCGCGGCCGGTCAGGTCAACGACGTCCGGCTGTACCGCGACCTGCTCGCCAGCGGCATCCAGGACTATCTGCTCAAGCCACTGCACCCCGACGCGGTGCGTGACGCGCTCGGCCAGGCGCAGGCGATGCTCAACGCGCCCAAGCCAGTCGAGGTATCGCTCGATCGACCGCACTGCTCGGTGGCGGTGATCGGCAGTCGCGGCGGCGCGGGTGCCTCCACCATCGCCACCTCGCTGGCGTGGCTGATGAGCGAGCGCGGCAAGCGCGCGACCGCCCTGCTCGATCTCGACGTGCATTTCGGCACCGGCGCGCTCGCACTCGATCTGGAGCCCGGCCGCGGCCTCACCGACGCGATCGACAACCCCAGCCGCATCGACGGCCTGTTCATCGAGCGCGCGATGGTCCGCGCGTCGGACAAGCTGTCGGTGCTCTCGGCCGAGGCGCCGATCAGCGCGCCGGTGATCACCGACGGCGCCGCATTCTACCAGCTGCAGGAGGAGATGCGCGCCGCCTTCGAGGCGACCGTGATCGACCTGCCGCGATCGATGCTGGTGCAGCACCCGCACCTGCTCGCCGACGTCAACGCCGCGGTGCTGGTCACCGAGCTGACCCTCGCCTCGGCACGCGACTCGATCCGGCTGCTGTCGTACCTGCGCAGCAACGCGCCGCAAGTGCAGGTGACGGTGCTCGCCAATCGCGTCCACGCCGGCGCGCAGCCCGAGATCTCTCGCAAGGATTTCGAAGGCTCGATCGAGCGCAAGATCGACCTCATCGTTCCTTTCGACCAGAAGCTGGCAGCGCAGGCGGCCAAGCTGGGCAAGCCGCTCGCCGAGGCGGGTAAGTCGAGCAAGACGGTCGCGCCGCTCGCCGAGCTGGCCGACCAGCTGCTGCGCAGCGCCGACGACGGCGAGATGCCGTCGGGGGCGCCGCGCGGCGGCTCGCTGCTGTCCAAGTTCGCCGACCTCAAGGGGCTGATCCCCAAGAAGGCGGCGAAGGCGAAGTGACCGCCTGCCCGATCGCACCGGAGCCGCCATGCCGATCCTGCCGCTGATCCTGCTGTTCGCGGGCGCCGCGCTGACGCTGCTGCTGCTCGTCGCCGCGCTCGCCGGGCCGTCGACGAACAAGGCGACGACGCGCCGGCTCGCCGCGCTGCGCGAGCGCCACACCGCCTCGCCGACCAATGCCATCGAGGCGCAGATGCGCCGGATCACCGGCAAGAGCGCGACCCGCGCCGATCTCGCCGCGATGCGGCTGCTGCCCAACGTGGCGCAGCTGCAGAAGCGGCTGTCGATGACGGGGAAGAGCTGGACGGTCGGCCAATATGGCGGGGCCACGGTCGGCGTCGCCGTGGTGGTGGCGCTGCTGCTGCTCCTCAAGGGCATGCCGCTGCTGCTGGCATTGTTCCTCGGTGTCGCGCTGGGCGGTCTGGTGCCGCATCTCGCCGTCGGCATGCTGATCAAGCGCCGCATCGCCGCCTTCACCGCCAAATTCCCCGATGCGATCGAGCTGCTGGTGCGCGGTCTGCGCTCAGGCCTGCCGATCTCGGAGACGATGCAGGTGGTCGGCGCCGAGATACCGGGGCCGGTCGGCGACGAATTCCGCTCGGTCTCCGACAAGATGAAGATCGGCCGCTCGATGGACGTTGCCTTGCAGGAGACCGCGGACAGGCTCGGGACGCCCGAGTTCCAGTTCTTCGTCATCACCATCGCGATCCAGCGCGAGACCGGCGGCAACCTCGCCGAGACGCTGCAGAACCTCGCCACGGTGCTCCGCCAGCGCGGGCAGATGAAGCTGAAGATCAAGGCGATGTCGTCCGAGTCCAAGGCCTCGGCCTATATCGTTGGCTCGCTGCCCTTCCTCGTCTTCGGCGTGATCTACATGATCAATGCGCCCTACATGCTGAACTTCTTCGTCGATCCCCGGCTGATGGTGGCGGGCGGTGGCGGGCTGATCTGGATGGGGATCGGCGCCTTCATCATGGCCAAGATGGTGAGCTTCGAGATCTGATATGGAACCTGCGCACCCCACCTTCTTCGGCATCGACGTGGTCTGGGCCGCGACCTTGCTCTCCGGCATCGCCGCCGCGGCGGTATTCGTCGCGATCTACGCCGCGCTCGGCGTCCGCGATCCGATGAGCAAGCGCGTGCGCGCGCTCAACGACCGGCGCGAGCAGCTCAAGGCGGGCATCACGGCCTCGACGAGCAAGCGCCGCGCCAAGCTCGTCCAGAAGAACGAGGCCGCCGACCGGATGCGCAACTTCCTGTCGTCGCTGCGCGTGTTGCAGGACGAGCAGCTCAAGATCGCGCAGCACAAGCTGATGCAGGCGGGCATCCGCAAGAAAGAATGGGCGGTCGCGGTCATCTTCGGCCGGCTGGTGCTGCCGATCGTCCTTGGCGGGCTGATGATCGTCTACGTCTACCTGCTCGACGCCTTTCCCGACTGGAGCCCGCTCAAGCGCTACGGCCTGGTCGCCTCGACTTTGGTGCTCGCCTACAAGGCGCCAGACCTGTTCCTGAAGAACAAGATCAACAAGCGCAGCGACGCGATCCGCAAGGGCCTACCCGACGCGCTCGACCTGCTGGTGATCTGCGCCGAGGCGGGCCTCACGGTCGACGCCGCCTTCCACCGCGTCTCGCGCGAGCTCGGCAAGGCCTATCCCGAGCTCGGCGAGGAATTCGCGCTCACCGCGATCGAACTGGGCTTCCTCACCGATCGCCGCCACGCCTTCGAGAACCTCGCCATGCGGGTCGATCTCGACGCGGTGCGCGGCGTGGTCACGACGATGATCCAGACCGAGAAATACGGCACGCCGCTGGCCAGCGCGCTGCGCGTGCTGTCGGCCGAGTTCCGCAACGAGCGCATGATGCGCGCCGAGGAGAAAGCCGCGCGGTTGCCCGCGATCATGACGGTGCCGCTGATCCTGTTCATTCTGCCGGTGCTGTTCGTCGTCATCCTCGGTCCGGCGGCCTGCTCGCTCAACGACTCCTTCATCAACGCCAAGTGACCAGACGCGGTGTTCCGGTGCCATCGAGTGCGCCGGAACACCGTGTCGGCGCCGGTCGTTGCTATGACGTTATGGAGGCACCGCGGGTGTCTCCGACGGCAGGGAGGATGCCATGCTGTTCACGACGTCGACGCAATATATCGCGCTCGCGGTGGCACTGATCGCGGGCTGGCTGTTCGGGCTGGCGAGCCACCCGGGCGGGCGCAAGTGGAAGACGCGCTACACCGCCGAGCGTGACGCGCACGCGGCCACCACCAGGCGCGTGGCCGAGCTGGAGCGCGATCACGGCCGCCTCGCGGAGCTGGAGCGCGACAACGCGCGGATCGGCGAGCTCGAGCGGGAGAACGCGCGCATCGCCGAACTCGAGCGCGAGAACGAGCGGCTGCGCGCGGCGCCGCCCGTCGTGGAGGAGCGCGTTGTGCGCGACGAGCGCGACTTTCGCGACGAGGGCGTGGTGCCGCGCTCGTCCGCGGCGCCGGCGCATCCGACCGATCGCCGGATCATCTAAGCGACAGGAAGCTCTACCGTCACCCCGGCCTTGAGCCAGGATCCATGCTTCCGCGGAAGCGACGACGTACGGCTCATGCAGCACGATGGATCCCGGCTTAAGCCGGGATCACGTGAGGGGTTGTCAGGCGCATTGGGACGGCCTCCTCTCCGCCGTAGCCTCTCGCCTGGTCGCAGGGGGCGCTACCGCGCCGCGAGCGCCGCCTGCGCGGCCGCTAACCGCGCGATCGGTACGCGATAGGGCGACGCCGAGACGTAATCCAACCCGACCTGCTCGCAGAAGGCGATCGAGGCCGGGTCGCCGCCATGTTCGCCGCAGATGCCGAGCTTGATCCCCGGTCGCGTCGCGCGCCCGCGCTCCGCCGCCAGCGCCACCAGCTCGCCGACGCCCTCGACGTCGAGGCTGACGAACGGGTCGCGCGCGTAGATGCCCTGCTCCACGTACGCGCCGAGGAAGCGCGCCGCGTCGTCGCGGCTCACGCCCAGCGTCGTCTGGGTCAGGTCGTTGGTGCCGAACGAGAAGAACTCGCCGCTCTCGGCAATCTCGCCGGCCTTTAGCGCGGCGCGCGGCAGCTCGATCATCGTGCCGACGAGATACTCCACCCGCCGCCCGCGCTCCGCGAACACCGCCTCGGCGGCGCGGTCGACCACCGCCTTCATGAGGTCGAGCTCGCGCTTGGTCGCGACCAGCGGGATCATCACTTCGGGGATCGGCGCCTCCCCGCTCGTAGCGGCGACGTCGAGCGCGGCCTCGAAGATCGCGCGCGCCTGGGTCTCGTAGATCTCGGGATAGGTCACCCCGAGCCGGCAGCCGCGATGCCCCAGCATCGGGTTGAACTCGTGCAGCTCGGCGGCGCGGCGCTGGAGCACGTCCACCGCCACCCCGGCCGCCTCGGCGACCTCCGCGAACTCCTTCTCCTCATGCGGCAGGAACTCGTGGAGCGGCGGGTCGAGCAACCGCACCGTCACCGGCAGCCCCGCCATAACCTCAAAGATCGCGGTGAAGTCGGCGCGCTGCGCGGGCAGCAGTTTGTCCAGCGCGGCGCGGCGGCCGCGCTCGTCGCTCGCCAGGATCATCTGGCGCACCGCGGTGATGCGGTCGCTCTCGAAGAACATATGCTCGGTGCGGCACAGGCCCACGCCCTCGGCGCCGAAGTCGCGCGCGGTGCGGCAGTCCGCCGGCGTCTCGGCGTTGGCGCGCACCTTGAGGCGGCGCACCGCGTCCGCCCATTCCATCAGCGTGCCGAAGTCGCCCGCCAGCTCGGGCTGGATCGTC
Organism: Sphingomonas sp. BK069; assembly: GCF_014193405.1. NCBI lineage: Bacteria > Pseudomonadati > Pseudomonadota > Alphaproteobacteria > Sphingomonadales > Sphingomonadaceae > Sphingomonas > Sphingomonas sp. BK069. The sequence goes on from NZ_JACHZH010000001.1 coordinate 1,315,107, forward strand.
GCCACCGCGCCCGCCATCACCTCGCCGGTGGCGCCGTCGATCGTCAGCACGTCACCCTCGCGCAGCTCGCGCCCGCCGACGCGCGCCACCTTGGCACGGGCGTCGATCGAGAGCGCGCCCGCGCCCGAGACGCACGGCCGCCCCATGCCGCGCGCCACCACCGCGGCGTGGCTGGTCATGCCGCCCCGCGCGGTGAGGATGCCTTTGGCGGCGTGCATGCCGTGGATGTCCTCGGGGCTGGTCTCGGTACGCAGCAGGATCACCGCGCGCCCGTCGGCGGCCCAGCGCTCGGCGGTGTCGGCGTCGAACACCGCCGCCCCCGAGGCGGCGCCGGGCGAGGCGGGCAGTCCCTTGGTCAGGACGTCGCGCACCGCGGCGGGATCGAGCGTCGGGTGGAGCAACTGGTCGAGCGCGCTCGGGTCGACTCGCGCGATCGCCTCGTCGCGCGTGATCAGCCCCTCCTCCGCCATATCGACCGCGATCTTGAGCGCGGCCTTGGCGGTGCGCTTGCCCGAGCGCGTCTGGAGCATCCACAGCACGCCCTGCTGCACCGTGAACTCGATGTCCTGCATGTCGCGGTAATGCGTTTCGAGCGTGTCGAACACGCGCGCCAGCTCGGCATAGACCGCGGGCAGCGCCTCCTCCATCGACAGCGGCTTGGCGCCGGCCCGCTCGCGCGCCGCGCGGGTGAGATATTGCGGCGTGCGGATACCCGCGACGACGTCCTCGCCCTGCGCGTTGATGAGGAACTCGCCGTAGTAGGCGCGCTCGCCGGTCGAGGGGTCGCGCGTGAACGCGACGCCGGTGGCGCTGGTGTCGCCCATGTTGCCGAACACCATCGCCTGGACGTTCACCGCGGTGCCCCAATCGCCCGGGATGTGGTTGAGCCGGCGGTACACCTTGGCGCGGTCCGACTGCCACGAGCCGAACACCGCGCCCATCGCGCCCCACAATTGATCGTGGACGTCCTGCGGGAAGGGCTTGCCCCAGAGCTGCTGGACCAGCTGCTTATACTCGGCGACCAGCCCGCGCAGGCCGTCCGCCGACAGCTCGGTGTCGAGCGTGTAGCCGCGGTCCTCCTTGGCGATCTCCAGCGCTTCCTCGAATGCGCCGTGATCGAGCTCGAGCACCACGTCGGCGTACATCTGGATGAAGCGTCGGTAGCTGTCCCAGGCGAAGCGCGCGTCGCCGCTCGCCGCCGTCAGCCCCTCGACCGTCGCGTCGTTGAGCCCGAGGTTGAGGACGGTGTCCATCATCCCCGGCATCGACACGCGCGCGCCCGAGCGCACCGAGACGAGCAACGGGTCGGCCGCGTCGCCGAAGATTTTGCCCGTGACGCCCTCAATATGCGCGATCCCGGCGGCGACCTCGGCGCGCAGTGAGTCGGGGAAGCGTTCGCCCTCCTCATAATAGCGCGCGCACATCGCGGTGGAGATGGTGAAGCCCGGCGGCACCGGCAGGCCGATCGAGGCCATCTCGGCAAGGTTCGCGCCCTTGCCGCCAAGCAGGTTCCGGTCGCCCGCCTTGCCCTCCGATACCCCGCCGCCGAAGCGATAGACGTACTGCTCGGTCATGCTTCCAAGTCCTTGTTTCGACGAGGGCGGGCGCGCGAATGTTGCGAAAGTTGAGTCGCTGGCGCGGTGTGACTCAACCTTCGATCTTGGCGAATTCGGCGACCGTATGGACCGCGGCGCGGACGCGCACGAGCAGCGTCAGCCGCGCCGCGCGTTTGGCGGGATCGGGATCGTTGACGGTCACGTTGTCAAAGAAGGCGTCGATCGGGGCGCGGAGCGTCGCGAGCGCTGCCATCGCGCCCGCGAAGTCCTCGCGCGCGACCGCGTCGGCGGCGGCGGGCTCGGCCGAGTCGAGCGCGGCGATGAGCGCGACTTCGTCCTTTTCCGGCGTGTAGGACAGGGGTGCGTTCGCCTTCGCCGGCCCTGCGTCGGCAATGCCCTCCTTCTTGAGAATGTTGGCGGCGCGCTTGTAGCCGGCGAGGAGGTTGGCACCGTCCTCGGTGCCGACGAACGACTGGAGCGCGCGCACCCGCGCGAGCAGCCGGACGAGATCGTCCTCGCCGCCGAGCGCGAAAACGGCGTCGATGAGGTCGTGGCGCACGCCCGCCTCGCGCTGCTGCACCTTGAGGCGGTCGGCGAAGAAGTCGAGCACGTCGCGCGACGCGACCTGGCCGAGCGGCAAGCGCAACCCGTTATCGAGGATCAGCGCGATCACGCCCAGCGCCGAACGGCGCAGCGCGAACGGGTCCTTTGAGCCACTCGGGCGCAGGTCGGCTGCGAAGAATTGCGTGATGCTGTCGAGCTTGTCGGCGAGGCTCACCGCCACCGTCACCGGCGCGGTCGGCACGTCGTCGCCCTGCCCGACCGGCTTGTAATGGTCGCGCACCGCCTCGGCGATCGCGGCCGGCTCGCCCTGCGCCGCGGCGTAATAGCCGCCCATCAGCCCCTGGAGCTCGGGGAACTCGCCCACCATGCCGGTGACGAGGTCGGCCTTGGCGAGCCGTGCCGCGCGCTCCGCCGTGTCGGCAAGCGTCTTCAGATCCTTCCCAGAAAGGGGAGGGGGACCGCTCGCCGAAGGCGAGTGGTGGAGGGGGGCTTCCACAGGCGCTGCGCCATGAGGCGCGCCCCCTCCACCACCGGCCTGCGGCCGGCGGTCCCCCTCCCCGCGAGCGGGGAGGATCATTCCCTCTTCCACCAACCATCGCGCGAGCTTCGCCACGCGCTCCACCTTGTCGGCCACCGTGCCCAGCTTCTCGTGGAACACGATCTTGCCGAGCTTCTCCGCCTGCTGCGCGAGCGGCACCTTGAGATCGGTCTCGTAGAAGAAGCGCGCGTCGCTCAGCCGCGCCGCGAGCACCTTGCGGTTGCCGTCGACGATCCGAGCGCCGCCGTCGCTCGCGGCGATGTTAGCAGTGCAGACGAACGCGTCGGCGAGTCGCCCGTCTCGGTCGCGGCAGACGAAATACTTCTGGTTCACGCGCGCGGTGAGCTGGATCACCTCGGGCGGCACGTCGAGGAAGGCGGGGTCGAAGCGGCCGAGCAGCGGCACCGGCCATTCGGTCAGCCCGGCGTTCTCCGCCACAAGCCCCTCGTCCTCGACCAGCACCAGCCCCGCCTCGACCGCCAGCGCGGCGGCGCGGTCGCGGATCAGCGCGGCGCGCTCGTCCTGGTCGACGATGACGTGGCAGGCGCGCAGCTTCTCCACATAGTCCGACGCCGAGCCGATCGTGATCGCGCCGGGATGGTGGAAGCGGTGGCCGAGCGTCGCCGCCCCGCTCTCAACACCCGCGACGCTGACCGTCACGACCTGCTCGCCGAACAGCGCGACGATGCCGTGGAGCGGGCGGACCCAGCGCAGGCTCTCGGTCGAGCGCGACTCCGCGCCCCAGCGCATCGACTTGGGCCAGGGGAAGGCGCGGATCACCGCGGCGACCGCCTCGGCGAGCACGTCGGGTGTGGCGCGGCCGGGCCTCTCGCTCACCGCGTAGAGCACGCCGTCGCGCTCGCTGAGCTGCTCGCGGGTGAGCCCGGTCTTGCGCAGGAAGCCCTCGAGCGCCTGCGGCGGGGCGGACGCGCGCGGGCCCTTGATCTCTTCGGAGACCGCGGCGGTCGCCTCGGGCAGGTCGCGCGCGATCAGCGCGAGCCGGCGCGGCGTCGCATAGGTGACGGTGTCGCTGGCGGCGAGGCCGGCGCGCGCGAGCTCGGCGGCGAACAGGCGAGCGAGATCCTCGCGCGCCCTGGCCTGCATGCGGGCCGGGATCTCCTCCGAGCGGAGTTCGAGCAGGAAGTCGGTCATATTACTCTCGATCCTCCCCAGCATGGGGAGGGGGACCGCCCGGCACAGCCGGGTGGTGGAGGGGGGTGGCCGCATACGCAGCGATCGCCTGTGCCGCGGCGTCAGCGTCACGGTGGATCTCCGCCGCGGGGACGTGGAGAACGCGATAGCCGTTGGCGTATAAGAAGGCGTCGCGGCTCAGGTCGCGCTCAGGCCGCTCGCCGCGCCCGTGGGCCTCACCGTCGATTTCCACGACGGTGCGCGTGGCGGCGCAGTAGAAGTCGGCGACGTACGGCCCGACTGGGTGCTGACGCCGGAACTTCACGCCGGCCGCGGCACTCCGGACGCGCTGCCATAGCAGCACCTCGGGCAGCGTCATCGCGCGGCGCAGGCGGCGGGCGGTCGCTGACTCGGGGCGGAGCACTCGCGGCGATCCCCCTCCACCACGACGCTGCGCGTCGCTGTCCCCCTCCCCGTGCCGGGGAGGAGTTAATCCTCCCCGCTCGCGGGAAGGGGAACCAGCCGCAGGCTGGTGGAGGGGGGTATCCGCGGGCGACGCGCTCACCGTATCGCCCGGACCATCGCCGCGGGCTCTCACGCCGCCCACCCCTTCTTCTCCATCCACGCGCCGCACGCGCCCTTCGCCAGGTCGCGCACGCGGCCGATATACGCCTGGCGCTCCGCCACCGAGATCACGCCGCGCGCCTGGAGCAGGTTGAACGTGTGGCTCGCCTTGATCGCCTGCTCGTACGCCGGGATCGGCAGGCCGGCGGCGAGGCTGTTCTCGCACTCGGCCGCGGCCTTGCGGAAGGCGTCGAACAGCGCCTCGGTGTCCGCCACCTCGAAGTTCCACGCACTCATCTGCCGCTCGTTCTCGAGGAAGACGTCGCCGTAGCTCACGCCCGCGTCGTTGAAGCGCAGGTCGTAGACGTTGTCGACATCCTGGATGTACATCGCCAGCCGCTCGAGCCCGTAGGTCAGCTCGCCCGCCACCGGCTTCATGTCGAAGCCGCCCATCTGCTGGAAATAGGTGAACTGGGTCACCTCCATCCCGTCGCACCAGACCTCCCAGCCGAGCCCCCAGGCGCCGAGCGTCGGGCTCTCCCAATCGTCCTCGACGAAGCGGATGTCGTGGACGCCCATGTCCACCCCGATCGCGGCGAGGCTGCCGAGATACAACTCCTGCAGGTCGGGCGGGCTCGGCTTCAGGATGACCTGATATTGATAATAATGCTGGAGCCGGTTGGGGTTCTCGCCGTAGCGGCCGTCGGCGGGGCGGCGGCACGGCTGGACAAAGGCGGCGTTCCACGTGTCCGGCCCCAGCGCGCGCAGCGTGGTGGCGGGGTGAAACGTGCCCGCGCCCATCTCCATGTCATAGGGCTGGAGGATCACGCAGCCGCGCTCCGACCAATATTGGTGGAGCCGCAGGATCATCGCCTGGAAGCTGAGCGGGCGGTTGGCGCTGGTGTCGGTCACCCTCGGCGCTGTGGCGGAACCCCGGCGGGGAATCAAGCGAGTGGCGAAGCTCGGCGATGGCGATCGATCCAGTCCCGAACGGTCAAGTCGTTGACGATGTTAGCGCAATAACGTCCGCCTCATCGTCAAGGATCAGCAGAGCGGCTCGCGCGGCGCGCAAGTCCAGTCGGCCGCGGTTCAGCCAGCCGCTGCTACGGCTCCTATCACCAGATCAACGAAAGGAGTGATCCTCTTGGCCTATCCCTTTCTTCTCACTGCGCTTCTGCTCGGCGTGTCGGCGGTGCCGTCGCCCTCCACCTCGCCCGTCGCGGCCGAGCGCGCGGCGCGCGCGCTTCCGGCATGTCGCCCGCTCGGGCTCGCCTCCGGCGTCGTGCCGGCGACCTCGGTGCTCGCAACGCGCGCGAACGTGCTCCAGGCGGACATCGCCACGGCGCGCAAGGCGCGCGCGCTGACTCAGCCGCAGGCCGACGCGCTGTGGCAGCAGGCCGACCAGGTGCGGCAGCGTGTCGCGGGCAAGGTGCGCCTCCCGGTCGCCACCCGCGCCGAGGCGCACCGCTCGCTCGAGTCGATTGCGGCTCAGCTCTGCCACCGCTGACGCCGCGCTTGGCGCCGCCGCCGCGCTTGCCCGGTGCGGCGCACGCGCCGATAGCGCACCCTTTCCTTCGCCGGGACGCCGCCGCATGAACGCTGCCATGAAGACCGCTCTTTCCGCCCTCGCGCTGCTGCTCGCGCTCCCCGCCTGCGCGCAGCAGGCCCCCGCCCCCGCCGCGCCGGCCGACGCCGATCCCGCTTTGTGGGTGGTGAAGGACAAGGACACGACGATCTATCTGTTCGGCACGATCCACGTGCTCAAGCCCGGCCTGTCGTGGTTCGACGAGGGCGTGAAGACAGCGTTCGACCGCTCGCAGACGCTGGTGCTCGAGATGGTCGAGCCCGACGCGCAGACCGCGCAGCAGATCGTCGCGGCCAAGGCCTTCGCGCCCGCGGGCAGCGCGCTGACGACGCAGCTGCCGCCCAATTATCGCCCCGCCTTCGCCAAGGCGATGAGCGAGGGCGGCGTCACAGCCCAGGCCTATGACAAGATGCGGCCGTGGTTCGCCGCGGTCACGCTGTCGCTGCTGCCGGTGCAGAAACTCGGCTACCAGGCCGCCAACGGCCCCGAGAAGGTGCTGACCGAGGCGGCGCGCACCGCGGGCAAGCAGGTGGTCGGGCTGGAGACGTTCGAGGGCCAGCTCGGCATCTTCGACACGCTGTCGCAGCCCGCCCAGCTCCAGCTGCTGGAGAGCACGCTCGACGAGCTGCCCACCGCCGAGCGCACGTTCGACCGGCTCGTCACCGCCTGGTCGAAGGGCGATCCCGACGGCGTGGCGAGCGAGATGAACGATTCGCTCAGGGACTCGCCCGAAGTCGCCAAGGCGCTGCTGGTCGATCGCAACAAGCGCTGGGCCGCCTGGATCGCCGAGCGGATGAAGCAGCCGGGCACCGTCTTCGTCGCGGTCGGTGCGGGGCATCTCGCGGGCGCGCAGAGCGTCCAGGCGCAGCTCGGCGCGTACCGGCTCAAGGCGGTGCGGGTGAACTACTGATTGCGTTCCGGGCGCGTCGCGGCTAAGCGCGCGCACTTCCGTCATGGTCATCCCTGGAGGCGTGGCGGGAGCATATCAGTCATCTTACGTTTCGGAGCACCAACATGAGCGATACCATCACGCTCGCGGCCGAGACGCGTGACCGGGTTGGCAAGGGAGCCTCCCGCTCGCTGCGTCGCGAAGGCCGCGTCCCCGCCGTGATCTACGGCCAGAACAAGGAGCCGTCGGCGATCCACCTCGAGGAGAAGGCGCTGGTCAAGGCATTGATGACCGGCCACTTCATGAACTCGGTGATCATGGTCGACGGGCAGCGCACGCTGGCCAAGGACGTCGCCTTCCACCCGGTGACCGACCGCCCGACGCACGTCGACTTCCTCCGCATCGCCGCCGACGCGACCGTCACCGTCGCGGTGCCGGTGGTGTTCGCCGACGAGGACAGCTCGCCGGGCCTGAAGAAGGGCGGCGTGCTCAACGTCGTGCGGCACGAGCTCGAGCTGGTGGTCGACGCCAGCAACATTCCGAGCGAGATCAGCGTCTCGGTCGCGGGCAAGGACGTCGGCGACTCGATCCACATCAGCGAGGTGACGCTGCCCGCCGGTGCGCACCCCGCGATCGAGGACCGCGACTTCACCGTGGCGACGCTGGTCGCGCCGTCGGCGCTGCGCTCGGAAGGCGCCGGCGACGAGGCCGAGGACGCCGCGACGACCGAGGGCTCGGACGAGGCCTGATCGTCTCGCTCCGCGTGAGCCGTACGGGGGCAGGGTGGCGGCGACGCTCCCCTGCCCCTTTCGTTTCTGTGGGGTGAGTGCGCTTATCCCCACATCCGTCATGCCGGGCTCGACCCGGCATCCGTGGTGCCGCGGGTGAACCGATCGCGACGTTTGCGGCGACATGGATCCCGGCTCAGCGCCGGGATGACGGAAGTGCGGACTTGCCGCTCGTTCGCCCCACGTAGGAGACCAACATCGTGCAACTCTGGGTCGGCCTGGGTAATCCCGGCGCGCAATATGCGATGCACCGGCACAATGTCGGCTTCATGGCGGTGGACTCGATCGCCGAGGTGCACGGCTTCGCCGCGCCGGCCAAGAAGTTCCAGGGCTGGCTCCAGGAGGGGCGCGTCGACGGCGTCAAGGTGCTGCTGCTCAAGCCTGCCACCTTCATGAACGACAGCGGCCGCTCGATCGGCGAGGCGCTGCGCTTCTACAAGCTCGGCGTCGAGGCGCTGACCGTGTTCCACGACGAGCTCGACCTCGCGCCGATGAAGGTGAAGGTGAAACAGGGCGGCGGCACCGCGGGGCACAACGGGCTGCGCTCGATCGACCAGCATCTCGGACCCGACTTCCGCCGCGTGCGGATCGGCATCGGCCACCCCGGCCACAAGGACCGCGTTACCGGCCACGTGCTCGGCAACTACGCCAAGAGCGAGATCGACCCGCTCAGCGACCTGCTCGGCGCGGTCGCGGGCGAGGCGGGATGGCTGGCTGAGCGCGACGACGTGCGCTTCATGAACGACGTGGCACTGCGGCTGGGGGGGTGAGCAGGTCCTCCCCGCTCGCGGGGAGGGGGACCGCCGCGCGCCAGCGCGGTGGTGGAGGGGGCGGGCCGCGACCGCGGCGCTGCGTGGAATAAGCTTTCACGAGCGCGGCGCTGCGTGGCGAGCCCCCTCCACCACTCGCCTGCGGCGAGCGGTCCCCCTCCCCGTTCCGGGGAGGATTTCGCGCCGACCCGAGCTAAACTCCTGCCCCACAGCCTAGGACTCGCCATGCCGACCCGCCAGCTCTTCCCCACGCACTTCTACGAGGCGCAGCTCGACCAGCCCGCGCTGCTCGCCGAGCTGGCCGACTCCTGCCGCGCGCTCGCCGCGGAGGATACCGCGGGCAAGCGCTGGTCCAAGGCGCACGGCTATCGCGGCTACACCAGCTACGCCTCGCTCGACGACCTGCCGCAGCGCGACCCCGCCTTCGCCGACCTCAAGCGCCTGCTCGACCGTCACGTCGCCACCTTCGCCACCGAGGCGGGGCTTGAGCTCGGCGGGCGCAGGCTCAAGCTCGACAGCCTGTGGGTCAACGTCATGAAGCCCGGCGGCACCCACTCGGGGCATCTGCACCCGCACAGCGCGGTGTCGGGCACCTTCTACGTCGCGGTGCCGCCGGGCTCAGGTGCGCTCAAGCTGGAGGATCCGCGGCTGCCGATGCTGATGGCGGCGCCGCCGCGCGACGGCACCTTCGTCTATGCCGAGCCCGCGCCGGGTACGCTCTTCCTGTGGGAGAGCTGGCTGCGCCATGAGGTGATGCCCAGCACCGCCAAGGAGGAGCGCGTCTCCGTCAGCTTCAACTATCGCTGGTAGCGTCGGCCGGGTAGTCGGCGCCGAGCGCGGCGTCGCGCTGCGCCTCGATCTCGGCGACACGCGCGCGCAGCCGCTCCGTCACCGCGTCATAGCCCCACTTGCCGAGCACCAGATGGCGCGGCGGCGTGTCGCGCTCGACCGCTTCGATCATCGCCTCGGCCGCACGGACCGGGTCGCCGGGCTGGTTGCCCGAGACACCCTTGGTAGAGGCCATCCGCGCCTTGGCAGTCTCGGCATAGTCGGCGATCGTGCTCGGCGTCTGGCGCAGCGAGCGGCCGGCCCAGTCGGTGCGGAACGGTCCCGGCTCGACGCAGGTGACCGCGATGCCGAGCGGCGCCACCTCGGCGGCGAGTGAGTCGGAGAAGCCCTCCACCGCGTGCTTGGAAGCGGCGTAATAGCCTGAGGACGGGAAGCCGACGAGGCCCGCGACCGAGGTCACGTTGACGATCGCGCCGGCGCGGCGCTCGCGCATGCCCGGCAGCACCGCGCGGGTCAGCGCGAAAAGGCCGAAGACGTTGGCGTCGAACTGCGCGCGGATCTCGTGATCCTCGCCCTCCTCGATGCTCGACTGATAGCCATAGCCCGCGTTGTTGACGAGCACGTCGATCCGGCCGAAGCGCGCGGTCGCGGTGCGGACCGCATCGTCGATCTGCGCCGGGTCCACCACGTCGAGCGACAGCGCGAGGGCGCGGTCGCCGTACTGCTCGACCAGATCGGCGACACGGTCCGAGTCGCGCGCGGTCACCACGGCCCGCCAGCCCCGCTCCAGCACCAGCCGCGCAAGCTCGCGCCCGAACCCGGTTGAGCAGCCGGTGATGAACCATACGGGGTCGTTGACGAGCGCCATGTCGCGTCTATCCTGCCGTGATAGGGAGAAAAGCGCCGAACGTCCCGGGTGCGGCGCCGTTCCCACTGGCATTTTTCCGCCATCGCGCCCATGTGCGCAGTCCTCATGGACTTTCCGAATCTTCCTGCCGCGCTGGGCAGCGCGCTCGCCGCGCGTGGCTATACCGCGCTCACTCCCGTCCAGTCCGAGGTGACGGCCGAGGCCGCGCACGGCCGCGACCTCCTCGTCTCCGCGCAGACCGGCTCGGGCAAGACCGTCGCCTTCGGGCTCGCCATGGCCGAGCAGCTGCTCGGCGAGGACGGCGCGCTGCCGCCCGCCGCGGCGCCGCTGGCGCTGGCGATCGCACCAACGCGCGAGCTCGCGCTCCAGGTCGCCAAGGAGCTGGCCTGGCTCTACGCCGACGCGCGCATCGCCACCTGCGTCGGCGGCATGGACGCCAGCCGCGAGCGCCGCGCGCTCAACCACGGCGCGCACATCGTCGTCGGCACGCCGGGCCGGTTGCGCGACCATGCCGAGCGCGGCGCACTCAAGCTCGGCCAGCTCCGCGTCGCGATCCTCGACGAGGCCGACGAGATGCTCGACATGGGCTTCCGCGACGATCTCGAGGCGCTGCTCGACCAGACCCCGACCGAGCGCCGCACCCTGCTCTTCTCCGCGACGCTGCCGCGCCCGATCGTCCAGCTCGCCAAGACCTATCAGCGCGACGCGCTGCGCATCTCCACCGTCAGCGAGCAGCGCGGCCACGGCGACATCGCCTATCGCGCGGTCACGGTCTCGCCGGCGGACATCGAGCATGCGGTGATCAACCTGCTGCGCTTCTACGAAGCGGAGACCGCGATGCTGTTCTGCGCGACGCGCGACAACGTCCGCCACCTCCACGCCGGGCTGGTCGAGCGCGGCTTCGCCGCGGTGGCGCTGTCGGGCGAGCATTCGCAGAACGAGCGCAACCAGGCGCTGCAGGCGCTGCGCGACCGCCGCGCGCGCGTCTGCGTGGCGACCGACGTGGCCGCGCGCGGCATCGACCTGCCGACGCTCAGCCTCGTCATCCACGTCGAGATGCCGCGCGACGCCGAGGTGCTTCAGCACCGCTCGGGCCGCACCGGCCGCGCGGGCAAGAAGGGCACCGCGGTGTTGATCGTGCCCTATCCGCGGCGTCGCCGCGTCGAGATGATGCTGCGCGGCGCGCGCATCGCGACCGAGTGGGGCGAGGTGCCGACTGCGGAGGAGATTCGCGCCAAGGACCGCGAACGCCTGCTCGAGACCTTGCTCGCGCCGGTCGAGGTCGACGACGACGACCGCGCGCTCGCCGCCGAGCTGTTGGCGCAGCGCTCGCCCGAGGACATCGCCGCCGCGCTGGTAGCGGCGCAGCGCGCCGCTTTGCCCGCGCCCGAGGAGCTCACCGGCCAGGCGCCGAGCGAGAGCGCGCAGAAGGGGCATCGCGACGGTTTCGACGACGTGGTGTGGTTCCGCATGAACATCGGTCGGCGCCAGAACGCTGACCCGCGCTGGGTGCTGCCGCTGCTGTGCCGCCGCGGTCACGTCACCAAGAGCGAGATCGGCGCGATCCGGATCGGGCCAATGGAGACCCAGTTCCAGGTGCCGCGCGCGCTGGCGGGGCGCTTCGCCGCGGCGGTGCGCGCCTCCGCCAACAGCGACGGCGAGGACGAGAACGGCGTCCGCATCGAGCCGATGGACGGCGCCGCGCCGCCGCGCGCCGCGCGCGTGCCACAGCGGCGGCCGGGTGGCGCCGCGTCCGGACCGAGGGGCCCGCGGCGGCGGTGAGGAGCGCAACTCGCAGGGACGTATAACCATCCCCGTCGGCCCGGCGGAGGCCGGGTCCTAGTTGGGAAGGCCGATGTGAGACCCACCAGCGTCCCCCACCCGGGCCCCGGCCTCCGCCGGGGCGACGTCGATGGAGCGGCACCGCGGATCAGTGACGCGCGCTTCCTTGCCGCTTAAACCTAGCACCTCCATCACCGAGGCGCTGCCATGACTTCTCTCCGCGCGCTCACGCTCGCGCTCGTCACCCCGCCAACGCTCGCCGCGACCGCACCCTCCGCGATCGTCGCCAGCGAGTTCGTCGACCCCGCCCCGCCCTATCCGCAGGCGCACGCCTCGACGATCGTCCAACTCGCCGACGGCGCGCTCGCCGCGGCGTGGTTCGGCGGCAGCGGCGAGGGCCACGGCGACGTGCGCATCTGGTTCGCGCGCCGCACCGCCGCCGGCTGGGACACGCCGCGCGCGGTCGCTACCGGTGACGGTCAGCCGACGTGGAACCCGGTGCTGTTCCAGCCGCGGGGCGCGCCGCTCCAGCTCTACTACAAGGTCGGGCCGAACCCGCGCGACTGGTGGGGCATGGTGATCGAGTCGCGCGACGGCGGTCGCCAATGGGGGGCGCCGCGACGCCTGCCCGCCGGCGTGCTCGGCCCGATCAAGAACAAGCCGATCGTGGCGCGCGACGGCGCGTGGCTGGCGCCGTCGAGCCGCGAGGTCGGCAGCGCCGCGCACAACCGCTGGTACGCGTTGGTCGAGCGCTCCACCGACCGCGGGCGGACGTGGCGCGCGCTGCGCGCGATCGCTTCGCCGCGCGGGCTAGAGGCGATCCAGCCGAGCCTGCTGACGCTGCGCGACGGGCGGCTGCTGGCGGTGGCGCGGACGCGGCAGGGCGTGCTCGCGCAGAGCTGGTCGCGCGACGCGGGGCGGCACTGGTCGCCGCTGACCGCGCTCGCGCTCCCCAACCCCAATGCGGGGACCGACGCGGTGACGCTCGCCGACGGACGCCAGCTGCTGGTCTACAACGACAGCACCAACCACCCCGGCAGCGACACGGGCCCGCGCTGGCCGCTCGCGGTGGCGCTGTCCGACGACGGGGTGCGCTGGCGCAGGGTGCTGACGCTGGAGAGTGAGCCGCGGCCCGACGGCTATGCCTATCCGGCGGTGATCCAGGCGCGCGATGGGCTGGTGCACGTGACCTACACCTGGAACCGCGAGCGTATCCGCCACGTCGCGATCGACATACGACGGCTGCGCTAGCGCGCGTGTCGCGGGCTCGAATGGTTACGAGTTGTTCCCGCGAGCGAGATCGGTTTGTTATCGATGCGGCGCTACCAACCCCCGTCATCCCGGGCTCGACCGGGGATCCATCGTGCCTCGTACCCGCACGCGGTTGATCTTGCGGAAGCATGGATCCCGGCTCAAGGCCGGGACGACCGTGAAGCGATACCGACCAAGCTTGCTGGTCAGCCATAGGCGTAAGCCCCGCCCGCTGCGCAAGGACCTCCGCTCACCCCGGTTCGCTCACCGCCGCGTCTGGCAGCGTGATCCCCGGCCCTTCCTCGGCCGGCGCGCCCGGTGCAATCCACGCCGCGTGCGCATGCGCGCTGGCCACCGTCTCCCAACCGCTTTCGTCAGGCCACGAGCGAACGCGCACGAGCTGGCGCGCACTCGCGCGGTCGGGCTCCATCATCACCCAGGCGAGCGGGCGCTCCGGGGTCGCGTGCGCGCCCGCCGCGGCCATCGCTGAACGGACCCGGTCGGCGGTGGCCTCGGGCAGATACTGCCACACCACCGAGTGGAGCAGCACGCGCGTCACCCCCATCGCCTGCGGCTCGGCCAGACGCGCCTCGAGCCAGTCGGCGGCATCGGCGCGGTCGAGCGCGACGCCGTGCTCGCGGACCATCGCCACCGCCGCGCGCAGCCGCTCGAGCCGCTCGGGCGCCTCGGGCCACACATAGGACTCGAGCCGGCGCGCCTGTGCGGGGTCGCGCGCGTCGAGCGGGGCGACGTCGCAACCACGTGTCGCGACGATGTCGAGCGCGACCGGCGCGGGTGGGTCGCCGCGCCACTCGGGCCGGAGCGTCAGCGCCGCGTCGGCGGGGCCGACCGCCAATCCGCCGAGATCGAAGCGATAGCGATCGATCAGCAGGTTGAGGCCGGCGCTCGCGCCGATCTCCAGCGTCTCGAGCCGCGGCCCGAGGCATCGTGACACCGCGATCAGCCCGACCATCAACGCCGCCGCGCGCCCGGGCTCGTTGGTCTGCGGCGGTCCGTCGAGATACGGCAGCAGCCGCGCGGCGTGGCGCTCCAGCGTCGCGGCGAACACCGCGGCGATCGCGTCCGGCGCCGTCACCGCGCCCGCGAAGACCGCCGCCAGCGCGTCGTCGGCACGGTCGAGCACCAGCGCGTGCAGCCCGCCGATGAGCCGCAGCGGCAGCGCGTCGCGCGTCGGCTCGCCGGGCCAGTCGAGCACGCGCCGCGCTACCTCCCCGTCCCGCGCGAGCCTGTCGGCGATCACCTCGCACAGCCGCGCGTAGATCGGCGCGTCCATGCGCGCGCAGTAGAAGGCCTGGATCCGGAACGCCTCACGTACCGCCGCTTCGCTCATCGCCGCTTCCTCCTGCCTGCCCGTTGCTCCCACTCGGGTGCCGCCGTAAAGCCCCGCCATGTCCGAGCCCTCCGCCTCCTCCGAGCCGATCGTCATCGCGGTGCCCAAGGGCCGCATCCTGGGCGAGGCGCTGCCGCTGCTCGCCGCCGCCGGGATCGTGCCCGAGGCCGCCTTCGGCGACGAGAGCAGCCGCGCGCTGCGCTTCCGCACCGCCGATCCCAGTATAGAGCTGATCCGCGTCCGCGCCTTCGACGTCGCCACCTTCGTCGCGCACGGCGCGGCGCAGCTCGGCATCGTCGGCTCGGACGTGCTCGCCGAGTTCGCCTATCCCGAGCTGTACGCGCCGGTCGACCTCGACATCGGCCATTGCCGCCTCTCGGTCGCCGAGCCGGCCGAGCTGGCCGCGCGCGACGACCCGCGCGGCTGGAGCCACGTCCGCGTCGCGACCAAATACCCGCACGTCACCGCGCAGCATTTCGCCCGCCGGGGCGTGCAGGCCGAGTGTATCAAGCTCAACGGCGCGATGGAGCTAGCGCCCACGCTCGGGCTCGCCGCGCGCATCGTCGACCTCGTCTCCTCGGGGCGGACGCTTCAGGAGAACGGGCTGGTCGAGGTCGAGCCGATCATGGCGGTCTCGGCGCGGCTGGTCGTCAACCGCGCCGCGATGAAGACGCGCGCGCACGTCTTCCCGCTGGTGGAAGCGTTCCGCGCCGCAGTGGGGAAGAAGGCGGCATGATCCGGCTCGACACAAGCGACGGCGACTTCGCCGCGCGCTTCGACGCCTTGGTCGATTCGCGCCGCGAGACGGCGGTGGACGTGGCGCGCGACGTCGCCACGATCGTGCGCAGCGTGCGCGACGAGGGCGACGCCGCGCTCCACGCCTTCACGCAGAAGCTCGACCGCCACGACCTCGACCGAACCGGCTGGCGCGTCGACCGCGCCGCCTGCGCCGCGGCGTTCGACGCGCTCGAGCCCGAGCTGCGCGTCGCGCTCGAGCTCGCCGCGGCGCGTATCCGCACCTATCACGAGAAGCAGCGGCCGACCGACACCGATTTCACCGACGCCGCGGGCGTGCGGCTCGGCGCGCGCTGGCGCGCGGTGGACGCCGCGGGGGTGTACGTGCCGGGCGGCCGCGCCGCTTACCCCTCGACGCTGCTGATGAACGCGATCCCCGCCAAGGTCGCCGGCGTCGAGCGGCTGGTGGTGGTGACGCCGACGCCCGACGGCGCGATCAACCCGCTGGTGCTCGCCGCGGCGCATCTCGCCGGCGCGGACGAAGTGTGGCGCGTCGGCGGGGCGCAGGCGATCGCGGCGCTCGCCTATGGCACCGAGCGGATCGCGCGGGTGGACGTCGTCACCGGGCCGGGCAACGCCTGGGTCGCCGAGGCCAAGCGCCAGGTCTATGGCGTCGTGGGCATCGACATGGTGGCGGGGCCGAGCGAGATCGTCGTCGTCGCCGACGGGGCCAACGACCCTGAGTGGATCGCCGCCGACCTGCTCAGCCAGGCCGAGCACGACACCACCACCCAGTCGATCCTGTTCACCGACGACGGCGCGTTCGCCGAGCGCGTCGCCGAGGCCGTGGAGCGCCAGCTCACCGCTTTGCCGACCGAGGCGGTGGCGCGTGTCGCGTGGGAGGACAATGGCGCGATCGTGGTGGTGCCGACGCTGGCCGAGGCGATGCCGCTGGTCGACCGGCTCGCGCCCGAGCATGTCGAGCTCGCCTGCGACGACCCGCGCGCCCTGTTCGACCTGCTGCGCCACGCCGGCTCGGCCTTCCTCGGACGGCACACGCCCGAGGCGATCGGCGACTATGTCGCGGGGCCGAACCACGTGCTGCCGACCGGGCGGCGCGCGCGCTTCGCCAGCGGGCTGGGCGTGACCGACTTCATGAAGCGCACCAGTTTCCTCCAGCTCGACGAGAGCGCGCTGAACGAGCTCGGGCCGGCGACAATCGCGCTGGCGCGCGCGGAAGGGTTGCCGGCGCACGCGCAATCGGTGGCGCTGCGGATCCGGACGAACCGGTGAGATGCTCTCACTCGCCCGCTTCAGAAGAGCGCGAGTCGCTTGAGTGATACAAATCCTCCCCGCTTGCGGGGAGGGGGACCATGCGAAGCATGGTGGAGGGGGGGCTTCTGTAGGCGCTGCGCTGTGAGGAGAGCCCCCTCCACCACCGGCCTGCGGCCGGCGGTCCCCTCCCCGCAAGCGGGGAGGATCTAAGTTCTACGCACGCTCGACGGGCGCGCCCCTCAACACCCGCTCAGAACGCCAGCCCCATCGCGGTCTTGACGCCCGGCAGCGCCTTGACGCGCGCGAGCAGCTCGGCGTCGACCGGCTGGTCGACCGAGAGCAGCAGCACCGCCTCGCCGCCTGCCTGGCGCCGCCCGAGGTGGAAGGTGCCGATGTTGACGCCCGCCTCGCCCAGCAAGGTACCAATGCGGCCGATGAAGCCCGGCGCGTCCTCGTTGACGACGTAGAGCATCGCGCCGGTGAGATCGGCCTCGACCTTGATCCCGAACAGCTCGACGAGGCGCGGCGCCGAGTCACCGAACAGGGTACCCGCGACCGAGCGCTCGCCGTCGGCGGTGCGCACCGCGACGCGCAGCAGCGTATGATAGTCGCCCTCGCGCTCGGTGCGGATCTCGCGCACTTCCATGCCGCGGTCGCGCGCCAGCACCGGCGCGTTGACCATGTTCACCGTGTCGGTCTGCTGGCGCAGGAAGCCGGTGAGCACCGCGCTGGTCAGCGGCTTGGGGTTGAGGTCCGCCGCGGCTCCCTCACGGTGGATCGACACGCGATCGATCGCGCCGGTGGCGAGCTGGCCGACGAGCGAGCCGAGCTTCTCCGCCAGACCCATGTACGGGCGCAGCTTGGGCGCCTCCTCGGCCGAGAGGCTTGGCACGTTGAGCGCGTTGGTGACGCCGCCCGAGACGAGATAGTCCGCCATCTGCTCGGCCACCTGGATCGCGACGTTGACCTGCGCCTCCGTCGTCGACGCGCCGAGGTGCGGGGTCGAGACGAAATTGGGCGTGCCGAACAGCGGGCTGTCCTTGGCGGGCTCGGTCACGAACACGTCGAGCGCGGCGCCGGCGATATGGCCCGAGTCGAGCCCGGCCTTGAGCGCCGCCTCGTCGATGAGCCCGCCACGCGCGCAATTGACGATGCGCACGCCCTTCTTGGTCTTGGCGAGGTTCTCGGCCGACAGGATGTTGCGCGTCTGGTCGGTCAGCGGCGTGTGCAGCGTGATGAAGTCGGCGCGTGCGAGCAGCTCGTCGAGCGTCACCTTGGTCACACCCAGCTCGACCGCGCGCTCCTCGGTGAGGAACGGATCGAAGGCGACGACCTTCATCTTCAGCCCGAGCGCGCGGTCGGCGACGATCGAGCCGATGTTGCCCGCACCGATCAGCCCCAGCGTCTTGCCGGTGACCTCGACGCCCATGAAGCGGTTCTTCTCCCACTTGCCCGCCTGGGTCGAGGCGTCGGCCTCGGGCAGCTGGCGGGCGAGCGCGAACATCAGCGCGATGGCGTGCTCGGCGGTGGTGATCGAGTTGCCGAACGGCGTGTTCATCACCACCACGCCCTTGGCCGAGGCGGCGGGGATGTCGACATTGTCGACGCCGATGCCGGCGCGGCCGACCACCTTGAGGTTGGTGGCGTGCTCGAGGATGTCCTTGGTCACTTTGGTCGAGCTGCGGATGGCGAGCCCGTCATACTGGCCGATGATCGCCTTGAGCTCGTCCGGGGTCTTGCCGGTGATCTCGTCCACCTCGACGCCGCGCTCGCGGAAGATCTCGGCGGCGCGGGGGTCCATCTTGTCGGAAATGAGTACCTTGGGCATGGGTATTTCCTTGCGTTACCAGCCGTCATCCCCGCGGAGGCGGGGATCCAGAGCCGCTGACGGTGCGGCCCTTGCGACGACCTGCGTGTCTGGATCCCCGCCTTCGCGGGGATGACGACGTGGAGGCGGGATGACGATCGGGGGGCGGTTAAGCCGCCGCCTTGGCGGTGGCGTAGGCCCAGTCGAGCCACGGGCCGAGCGCCTCGATGTCGGCGGTGTCGACGGTGGCGCCGCACCAGACGCGCAGCCCCGGCGGGGCATCGCGATAGCCGCCGATGTCATAGGCGGCGTGCTCCGCCTCGAGCAGGGACACCATCTTCTTGATGACACCCTCGTCGGCGTCGACCGTGAGGCAGACGCTGGTCTTCGACCGCGACGCCGGATCGGCGGCGAGGTGCCCGAGCCAGTCGCGCTCGGCGACGACCGCGTCGAGCGCGGCGGCGTTGGCGTCCGAGCGCGCGATCAGCCCGCCCTGCCCCAGCGACTTGGCCCATTCGAGCGACCAGATCGCGTCCTCCACCGCCAGCATCGACGGCGTGTTGATCGTCTCGCCCTTGAACACGCCATCGGTCAGCTTGCCCTTGGAGACCAGGCGAAAGACCTTGGGCAGCGGCCACGCCGGGGTGTAGCTCTCCAGCCGCTCGACCGCGCGTGGGCCGAGGATCAGCACGCCGTGGGCGCCCTCGCTGCCCAGCACCTTCTGCCAGGAGAAGGTGGCGACGTCGATCTTGTCCCACGGCAGGTCGTAGGCGAACACGCCGCTGGTGGCGTCGGCGAAGCTCAGCCCCTCGCGGTCGGCGGGGATCCAGTCGCCGTTGGGCACGCGCACGCCGCTGGTGGTGCCGTTCCAGGTGAACAGCACGTCGTTCGACCAATCGACCTGCGCGAGGTCGGGCAGCTGGCCGTAGTCGGCGCGGATCACGTTGGAATCAATCTTGAGCTGCTTGACCGCGTCGGTCACCCAGCCCTCGCCGAAGCTCTCCCAGGCGAGCGCGGTGACCGGGCGCGCGCCCAGCATCGTCCACATCGCCATTTCAAAGGCGCCGGTGTCGGAGCCGGGGACGATGCCGATCCGGTGCGTGTCGGGCAGGTTGAGCAGCTCGCGCATCAGGTCGATGCAATATTGCAGCCGCTGCTTGCCGAGCTTCGAGCGGTGCGAGCGTCCGAGGACGTCGGTGGCGAGCTTGGCGGGATCGTAGCCGGGCGGCTTGGCGCAGGGACCGGACGAGAAATGCGGGCGGGCCGGCCGGGTGGCGGGCTTCGCGGGCGCGAGGGTGGCGTCGGCGGCGGTCGTATCAGTCATGTCTGACTCTCCTCACAGAGAGCACGCGCGGCGTTGGGACCGCGTGGCCCGTCGACCGCGCTACAGACGCTCGAAGCCGCTGGCAAGCCGGATGATCGTCGAACGCGCGATCCGGCCAGCGGATGAGGCGCAGCAGCGATCAACGCCTTTAGCTCGCCGGCACACGACGCTACACGGGGGCGATGACGTCGTGGCGTAACCACCGTTCCCGAACGCTCCTCGTCGCGCTGCTGCTCGCCGGCTGCGGCCGGGTCGAGCGCCCTGCGCCGCCGAGCACGCGCGGCGAGGTGGAGGGGCCGAGCCTGCGCGAGACCCGCCAGTGTTTGGCCGACCTGCGCGCGCTCGGGGTCGACTTCCAGCCGCTGCCCGACAAGCAATATGGCGGCGGCTGCGCGCTGATCGGCACGGTCAAGCTGCTCGACATCGGCGTGCCCACCGCCAACCTCGGCGCGGTGCGCTGCGGCGAGGCGCGCGCCTATGCTGCCTGGGCACGCAACGGCGTCGCGCCCGCGGCCTATCAGATCCTCGGCTCCGAGCTGTCGCGCATCGTCAGCATGGGCAGCTACGCCTGCCGCAACACGATCGGCACCAAGGGACCGGCGCGGCGCTCGGGCCACGCGCTCGCCAACGCGATCGACATCGCCGCCTTCGAGCTCAAGGACGGCCGCCGCATCTCGATCCTGAACGACTGGCGCTCGCCCGATCCCGCGGTGCAGCAATTCCTGCGCACCGTCCACGCCTCCGCCTGCCGCCGCTTCGGCACGGTGTTGTCGCCCGATTACAACGCGGTGCACCGCGACCATCTGCATCTCGAGGACGATGGCGCACGCTTCTGTCGCTGACGCGCGCCATGTTCTTGCGACCGTCATCATCCCGGCCTATCGATCCGCGATGACAGATACCCGCGTACCCAGCCGCGTCTTCCCGCGCGCTTCACAGGATGCCGAGGTCGCCAAGACCAACGTCTCCACCCCGCAGACCGAGAGCCCTGCCTACAAGCTCGCTTTCCAGGACATGGACTTCCTGCTGCGCGAGGACCTGCGCCCGGTCCGCTTCCAGCTCGAGCTGCTCAAGACCCAGCTGATCTTCGAGGAAGCGCATATCGGCTCGACCTTCGTCTTCTACGGCTCGGCGCGCATCCCCGAGCCCGCCAAGGCGCAGGCGCTGCTCGATCTCGCCACCGACGAGAAGAGCCGCCGCGTCGCCGAGCGGCTGGTCGCCAAGAGCAAATATTACGACATGGCGCGCGAGCTGGCGCAGCTCTGCTCCAACTTCCCGCGCGACGAGGCGGGCAAGCGCCACTTCGTGGTGTGCTCGGGCGGCGGTCCCTCGATCATGGAGGCGGCCAACCGCGGTGCGGCGGACGTCCACGCCGAGTCGATCGGGCTCAACATCGTGCTGCCGCACGAGCAGGCGCCCAACCCCTATGTCACCCCGTCGCTGAGCACGCAGTTCCACTATTTCGCGCTGCGCAAGATGCACTTCCTGCTCCACGCGCGCGCGCTGGCGGCCTTCCCGGGCGGCTTCGGCACGTTCGACGAATTGTTCGAGCTGCTGACGCTGATCCAGACCGGCAAGGTCGAGCCGATCCCGGTGCTGCTGTTCGGGCGCGAGTTCTGGGAGCGCGTGATCAACTTCGAGGCGCTGGTGGAGGAAGGCGTGGTGTCCGAGCGCGACCTCGGCATCTTCCGCTATGTCGAGAGCGCGGCCGAGGGTTGGGCGGTGGTGCAGCAATTCTACCGCGACCGGCACGAGCGCGGCGACGTGCCGCGCTGAGAGGCGCGGCGGGGAGGATGCGTCGGAATGCCCCGCGCATCCTTCCTGCACCGCTGACGCCCCGACTTCGGCGCATTTCTTCCGTCATTCCTGCGCAGGCAGGAACCCAGACACGCCCAGGCCCGTGCGAGAGGCGCGACCTCAGCGTGTCTGGATCCCCGCCTCCGCGGGGATGACGGTTCCGCGGAGAGCGCGCGCTTCGACCTGCTTCGGCGTCGTTCCTGCTTCGACCACCCCCTGCCCACTCACCCACCCCGGCGCGGAGTCGCGCACCGCGGCGTGGATCAGCCACAGCAGCGCCACCGCGCGCACGCTCGCGGCGACGAGCACGTCCGCCTGCGTCGCCGACATTGCCGCCCCCTCCCAGCCCGCGAACAGCCAGAACTCGGCGAAATAGGCCGCGAGGTCGCCGAGCAGGAACAAGGCGAGCGGGCGCGCGCGAGTCGCGGTGAGCACCAGCAGCGGCCACAGCCACAGGTCGAACTGCGGCGAGTAGACCTTGTTGGTCAGCAGGAACCAGGCGAGTACCGGGGTAAACAGCAGCCATGGCCGCGCGCCGTGGCGGCGCCAGCCGACCGCCACGATCGTCGCCGCGCCGCCGAGGAACAGCAGCAGCGACCACAGGTTGCGCGCCGCCACGTCGGCTCGCCACCAGCCGAACTGCGCCAGCAGCTCCCACACGCTGGCCGCGGTGCCGCCGCGCTCGCTCGAGAAAGCGTAGAACTCGCGCCAATTGTCGAAGGCGAACCACGCCACCGGTAGGTTCACCGCGCCCCAGCAGCCCAGCGCGACGACGACCAGCAGCGCCGCGCGGCGCACGCGGGCGAGCAGGTCGCCCTCCCCGGACAACGCGCCGAGGCCCAGAAGCGGCAGCAGCAGCACCGGGAACAGCTTGGCCGCGCCGCCCAGCGCCGCGAGCGCGGCCGCGCGCGGCGCCTGGTCGCGCGACGCCGCCCGCAAGGCCGCGACCGCGAAGGTGGCGGCGAGCAGGTCCCAATTGTGCCCCAGGTAGAGCACGAGCGGCGGCGCGAGTGCCCAGGCATATTGACGCCGCAGACTCGCGCCGGCGCCGCGGATCAGCTCCAAGGTCACGAAGGCGAGAAGAGCGTTGGCGAACGTCACCGACACCAGGAAGTCGGCCGCGCCAGCGCGCGTGCCCTTGACCAGATGGACGAAGAGCGCCTCGAGCCAGATCAGCCCGCCGGTGAGCACGGGATATTCCATCCGCGCCTGGAAGTACGGCACCTCGCCCGCGGCGAGACCGCGCTGCCCCCAGAAGGGCACCGCGTCGCTGTAGCAGCCGGTGACATATTGCTCGCTGCCGCTCCACGCGGCGCCGCAATGCGCCTTGAAGCCCCAGCCGAGCAGGCAGGTCAGTGCCAGCGCGAGATAGGGACCGTTGGGTCCGAGCCGATCGATGATCCTGCGCACGGGACTGATCCATGGCAGGTCGCTTCGCCCTCGACAAGGCGCCGAAGTGAACATACATCGAACACATGGCGCAGCTCGACGTCCGCCAGAAACTGGAAATCCTCGCCGACGCGGCGAAGTATGACGCGTCGTGCGCGTCGTCCGGTACCTCGAAGCGCACCTCGGCCGATGGCAAGGGGCTCGGCTCGACCGAGGGCATGGGCATCTGCCACGCCTATGCGCCCGATGGCCGTTGCATCTCGCTGCTGAAGATCCTGCTGACCAACAGCTGCGTGTTCGATTGCCATTATTGCATCAATCGCAAGAGCTCGAACGTACGCCGCGCGCGCTTCAGCGCGCAGGAGGTGGTGAACCTCACCCTTTCCTTCTATCGGCGCAACTACATCGAAGGGCTGTTCCTCTCCTCCGGCATCATCAAGTCGTCGAATTATACGATGGAGCAGCTGGTCGAGGTCGCGCGCTCGCTGCGCGAGGACCATCATTTCCGCGGCTATATCCACCTCAAGACAATTCCAGATGCCGATCCCGAGCTGGTTCACCAGGCCGGGCTCTACGCCGATCGCGTCTCGATCAACGTCGAACTGCCCACCGTCGGCGGACTGCGCCGGCTCGCGCCCGAGAAGGACGGCGCGCGAATCGAGGGTGCGATGGGGGAGATGAAGGCGGCGATCACCGACACCGCCGACGCCCGCACCCGCTACAAGTCCGCGCCGCGCTTCGCGCCGGCGGGGCAGTCGACCCAGATGATCGTGGGCGCCGACGCCGCGACCGACGGCGACATCGTCCGCAAGGCATCGACCTTGTACGACCGCTTCGGGCTGCGGCGGGTCTATTATTCGGCGTTCAGCCCGATCCCCGACGCCTCCGCGGTGCTGCCGCTGCAGCGCCCCCCGCTGATGCGCGAGCATCGTTTGTACCAGTCAGACTGGCTGATGCGCTTCTACGGTTTCTCGACCGACGAGGTTGTCGCCGCCGCGGACGAGGCGACGGGCATGCTGCCGCTCGACATGGATCCCAAGCTCGCCTGGGCGCTCAAGTTTCGCGATCGCTTCCCGGTCGACGTCAATCGAGCGCCGCGCGAGCTGCTGTGGCGCGTGCCGGGGCTCGGCACCAAGGCGGTGAAGAGCATCCTGGCGGCGCGGCGCTGGCGACGGCTGCGGTTGGACGACGTGGCTCGCTTGACGGTGTCGATCGCGCGGGTGCGGCCGTTCATCGTCTGCGAGGACTGGCGGCCGGTGGTGCTGGCCGACCGCGCCGAGCTCAGGCCGCTGGTCGCGCCCAAGGTGAAGACGCAACAGCTGGAGCTGTTCGCCGCGTGAGAGTGACTCGCGGGTGAAACGGATCGCCGCGGTGGCGCGCTGTGGCGGGGTGATCGTCCGACGTGGCCCAGCGATAAAGTGCTCTTCCTCCCTCCCCTTCAGGGGAGGGGTTGGGGGTGGGGCGTTTCCGCCTACGCCGCGTGCGCGGAGAGCCCCCACCCCAACCCCTCCCCTGAAAGGGAGGGGCTTGTTAGTGCACTAACCTTGCGCGTCGTCACCCTCTCGGCGCCCGACGACGTCGATGGCTGGCGCGACGCCGCGCGCGGGCTGCTCGCCGACCACGTCGCGCCCGACGCCGTCGTATGGCAGGTTGGCGACGCCGCGACCGATCTCTTCGCCGCGGCAGTCGCGGAGCCACCCCCCGCCCCGCGTCGCGACGGCGACACGCCCGCCATGCGCGTGCCGCGCGCCTTCCTCGATCTCGCCAACAGCGCCGCACTTCACCGCGACCTCGAGCGTTTCGCGCTCCTCTACGCGATGCTGTGGCGGCTGCGCGACACGCCGCGGCTGGCCGACGACCATGCCGACCCGCTCGTGCGTCGGATCGAGACTCTGGCCAAGTCAGTACGGCGCGACATCCACAAGATGCGCGCCTTCGTGCGCTTCCGCTCAGTCAGTGACGACGCGGGCGAGCGCTACGTCGCGTGGTTCGAGCCCGAGCATCATATCGTTCGCGCGAACGCGGCGTTCTTCGTCAACCGCTTCGCCAGCATGCGCTGGTCGATCCTGACCCCCGAGGTGTCGCTCCACTGGGACGGCGCCGCGCTCCAGGAGGGGCCGCCGGCGGAGAGCGGTGACGCGCCCGAGGGCGACCCGATCGAGGAGGTGTGGAAGACCTATTACGCCAGCATCTTCAACCCGGCGCGCGTCAAGGTCGGCACGATGCTGCGCGAGATGCCGCGGAAATACTGGAAGAACATGCCGGAGACGGCGCTGGTGCCGCAGCTGCTCGCGACCGCGCAGGCACGGGAGAGCGGGATGATCGACAAGGCGCGCGCGCGGGAAAGCGCGGTCGGCGACAATGCGCAGGCGGCGTGGGAAGCGCTGCGCGACGAGGCGTCGGCCTGCACCCGCTGTCACCTCTACAAGCCGGCGACGCAGACGGTCTTCGGCGAGGGGCCGGTCGACGCGACGATGATGTTCGTCGGCGAGCAGCCCGGCGACCAGGAGGATCTCGCCGGCCACCCCTTTGTGGGACCGGCGGGGCAGGTGTTCGACCGTGCGCTCGCGGCCGCGGGGATCACCCGCGCGGAGACCTATGTCACGAACGCGGTCAAGCACTTCAAGTTCGAGCCGCGCGGCAAGCGGCGGATCCACGCCAAGCCCGACGCGGGCGAGATCGAGGCGTGCCGCTGGTGGATAGAGCAGGAGCAGATGCTGCTGCGACCGAAAGTGACGGTCGCGCTCGGCGCCACCGCGGCGCGTAGCCTGTTCGGCAAGGTGATGACGATCGGGCGCGAGCGCGGCCGGGGGCTTCGCCTGCCCGACGGCGGCGCGGCTTGGATCACGGTCCACCCGAGCTACCTGCTCCGGCTTCCCGACGAGGCCGCCCGAGTAAGCGAGTTCGAGCGCTTCGTCGAGGATCTAAAGATGGCGCATGCGGCGATCGGGTAAGCAGCGCCACGGGCGACCGCCGTCTCGGCCATGCTCTCCCAGCGGGTGCCCCATCCTCCTCGCATCGCTCGCTGATCGAGGCAGCGTGATGCTCGCTCTCACCGGCCAGCGACACGGCTTACCGGGCGCCACCACGCCGAGCCACCTTTCCTAACCCTCGCGCGCCAGCGCCTTCAGCCTATACAAGGTGTCGAGCGCCTCGCGCGGCGTCAGCGCGTCGACGTCGAGCGCCTCGACCTCGGAGCGGATGGCGTCGCACTGTGCCTCTTCCGCCTGCGCCGCGGCGGCGAACAGCGGCAGGTCGTCGAGCCCCGCCGCCAGCCCGCCGGTCCTGGCGCGCCCCGCTTCCAGCTTCGCCAGTACCGCCTTGGCGCGCTGCACCGTCGCGGGCGGCATGCCCGCCAGCCGCGCCACCGCCAAGCCGTAGCTGCGATCCGCCGGCCCGTCCGCGACCTCGTGGAGCAGCACCAGCTCGCCCTTCCACTCGCGCGCGCGGACATGATGGAGCGACAGCGAGTCGCACCGCTCCGCCAGCCGCGTCAGCTCATGATAATGCGTGGCGAACAGGCAGCGGCAGCGGTTGTCCTCGTGGATCGCCTCCACCACCGCCCAGGCGATCGCGAGCCCGTCATAGGTGCTCGTCCCGCGCCCGACCTCGTCGAGGATGACGAGACTGTCCGGCGTCGCCTGCGCCAGGATCGCCGCCGTCTCGACCATCTCGACCATGAAGGTCGAGCGGCCGCGCGCGAGATTGTCCGACGCACCCACCCGGCTGAACAAGCGATCGACCAGCCCCAGCCGCGCCGCCGCGGCGGGGACATAGGCGCCCGCCTGCGCCAGCACCGCGATCAGCGCGTTCTGGCGCAGGAAGGTCGACTTGCCGCCCATGTTGGGTCCGGTGACGAGCCACAGCCGCGCCGCCGCACCGCCGAGCGCGCAGTCGTTGGCGACGAAGCGGTCGCCGCTCCTCGCCAGCGCTGCCTCGACCACCGGGTGGCGCCCCTCGCGCACGTCGAAACATGCCTCAGCGGCGAAGCTCGGTCGAGCCCAGCCGCCCTCGGCCGCGCGCTCGGCCAGGCCGGCGGCGACGTCGAGCCGGGCGAGCGCATCGGCGGTCGCGGCGATCGCCTCGCGACCGGCGAGTGCGGTAGCGGTGAGCTCTTCCAGATGCGCCGCCTCCGCCGCGAGCGCGTGCGCCCCCGCCTGGGTGACGCTCGCCGCCACCTCGTGCAGCTCGGGCGCGTTGAAGCGCACCACCCCCGCGAGCGTCTGGCGATGCGTGAAGCCCGAATCCGCGCGCATCAGCGGGTCGGCGACACGCGCAGGTACCTCGATGTGGTAGCCGAGCACGCCGTTGTGGCGGATCTTCAGCGCGGCGATCTTGGTGCGCTCGCGGAAGCTCGCCTCCAGCGCGGCGATCGCGCGGCGACCACCGCTCCCGGTCTCGCGCAGCGCGTCGAGCGCGGCGTCATAGCCAGCGGCGATAAAGCCGCCGTCGCTCGCCTCGATCGGCGGCGCGGGGACGAGCGCGCGCTTGAGCAGGTCGATCAGCGCGCCATGCCCGCGCAGCCGCGGCGCCAGCTCGCGCAACAAAGCGGGCGCCGGCTCCAGCGCGCCGAGCCGCTCACCGATGGCCCAGGCACCGTCCAGCCCGTCGCGCAACTGGCCGAGGTCGCGCGGGCTCCCACGCCCTGCCGCCAGTCGCCCCAGCGCGCGCCCGATGTCGGGCAGCGCGCGCAATGCGGCACGCACCCGCTCGCGCAAGCCGGCGTCGTCGTGGAGCAATTGGACGAGGTCGAGCCGCGCCTCGATCGCCTCGCGCGCCATCAGCGGCGCACCCAGGTCGGCGGCGAGCAGCCGCGCGCCGGCGCCGGTGACGGTTCGGTCGACCGCGTCGAGCAGGCTGCCCTTGCGCTGTCCGGCCGCGGTGCACGTCAGCTCGAGGCTCTCGCGCGTGGCGGCGTCGATTGCCATTGCGTCGCGCGCGGCGGACAGCACCGGCGGGCGAAGGAAGGGCAGCGGCCCCTTGGCGGTATGGTCGAGATAGGCGACCAGCCCGCCCGCCGCGGCGAGCGCGGCGCGGCCGAACTGGCCGAAGCCGTCGAGCGTCGCCACGCCGAACAGCCGCTTGAGCCGCGCCTCGCCCGCGCCGCTGTCGAACTCGCCGCGCGGGCGCCGTACCGTGGCGGGGGCATCGCTCTCCTCCGCGGCGATCACCTCGGCGGCGCCGAGCCGGGCGAGCTCCGCGTTGAGTCCGGCGCGGTCACAGGCGATCACCTCGAAGCGGCCGGTGGAGACGTCCGCGGCGGCGAGCGCGACCTCGCCCGCGGCCTCGCCGACCGCGACGCACCAATTGGCGGCGCGCGAGTCGAGCAGCGTCTCCTCGGTCAACGTGCCGGCGGTGACGACGCGGACGATCGCGCGCTCGACCAGCGCCTTGGAGCCGCGCGCCTTGCGCGCCGCCTCGGGCGTCTCCGTCTGCTCGGCGATGGCAACGCGGTGGCCGGCCTTGATGAGGCGCTGGAGATAGGCGGTGGCGGCGTGGACCGGCACGCCGCACATCGGGATCTTCTCGCCCGCGTGCTCGCCGCGCGAGGTGAGCGCGATGTCGAGCACCTGCGCGGCGATGCGCGCGTCGTCGAAGAACAGTTCGAAGAAGTCACCCATGCGGTAGAACAGCAGGCAGTCCGCCGCCTCCGCCTTGAGCGCGAGATATTGCGCCATCATCGGCGTGGGGGCGGTCATACGGTTTGGTCCGGGAGGCGGGCGCCATGACGGATCGAGCGGATGAAGACCGTCTCCTCCTCGATTTCATAGCGCAGGATGTAGGGCGGCACAGTCGTCATCTCGCGACAGCCGGCGCAAGTGGGTCCGCCGCGGCGCGGGAAAGCGCGCAGGCTCTTACCAAACGCGATCAGCCGCTCCGCGACGAGACGGGCGGCCTGATTGCCATGGGTAGCGATGAAGGGGAAGATGCGGTCGAGATCTTCGAGCGCCGCATTGCACCAGATGACCCTAGCCATCCCAAGCGGCGAGCCACTCTCCGCATGGTTTGCGCTGCGGCGTGCCCCAGCTCGCGGGCCACAGGAGCATTACACGCTGTTCGACGCCCGCACCGGCGGCATAGCTGGTGCGCGCGCGCGGGATTGCCTGCGACAGCGGCTCGTCGTCGATCCAGCTGTGATCGGTCAAGGCGGGACTCGTCATCCGAGCGAACATAGCCGCGCGGCGCACGCGCTGCCAGTCGGCTACTCGATTGGCAGCGCGTCGACATGATCTTCTGCATCAGATCCGATCCCCTTAGGTTTTGACCGCAATCGGCGGGATGCACGCCACCGCCGCGCCCGCTAGACCTGCCGCCATGCTCTACCGCACCACCACGGACTCGCCCGTCGGCACGCTCACCCTGGTCGCCAGCGACGCGGGGCTCGTCGCGGTGCTGTGGCCCGACGACTCGCCCGGGCGCGTCCGCCTCGCCGCCGCCGAGGAGCGCGCCGACCATCCCGTGCTCGCCACCGCCCGCGCCCAGCTCGACGAGTATTTCGCCGGCCGGCGCCGCGACTTCGACCTGCCGCTCGCCCCCGTCGGCAGCGCCTTCCAGCGCGCCGTCTGGGCCGCGCTCACCGCCATCCCGCACGGCGAGACGCGCAGCTACGGCGACATCGCCCGCGCCATCGGCCGCCCCACCGCCAGCCGCGCGGTCGGCGCCGCCAACGGGCGCAACCCGCTGTCCATCGTGGTGCCGTGCCACCGCGTGATCGGCGCCTCGGGCAAGCTCACCGGCTTCGCCGGCGGCCTGGCGGCCAAGCAACAACTGCTCGCGCACGAGCGACGTTAGCGATGGTTTTCAAACGCGCCTGCCTTCCCTAGAGGAAGGCCATGACCGACGATCGCACCGCCACCGAGACGCGCCACGACCAGTTCTCCGAGCGCGAGGCCCTGCTGTTCCACTCGGAGGGGCGCCCCGGCAAGATCGAGATCATCGCCTCCAAACCCATGGCAACGCAGCGCGATCTCGCGCTCGCTTACTCGCCCGGCGTGGCCGTGCCGGTGCAGGCGATCGCGGACGATCCCGCCACCGCTTATGATTACACCGCCAAGGGCAATCTGGTCGCCGTCATCTCGAACGGCACCGCGATCCTCGGCATGGGCAATCTCGGCGCGCTCGCCTCCAAACCGGTGATGGAAGGCAAGGCGGTGCTGTTCAAGCGCTTCGCCGACGTCGATTCGATCGACATCGAGCTGAAGACCGAGGACGTCAATCGCTTCATCGACGCGGTCGAGCTGATGGAGCCGAGCTTCGGCGGCATCAACCTCGAGGACATCAAGGCGCCCGAGTGTTTCATCATCGAGCAGACGCTGCGCGAGCGGATGAACATCCCGGTCTTCCACGACGACCAGCACGGCACCGCGATCATCTGCGCCGCCGGCCTCATCAACGCCTGCCTGCTCACCGGGCGCCAGCTCTCCTCGGTCAAGGTCGTCGTCAACGGCGCCGGCGCCGCCGCGATCGCCTGCACCGAGCTGATCAAGGCGATGGGCGTGCGTGCCGACAACGTGCTGATCTGCGACCGCACCGGCGTGATCTACCAGGGCCGCGACGACGTCAACCAATGGCAGTCGGCACACGCCGCCAACACCGACCGGCGCACCCTGACCGAGGCGCTGCACGGCGCCGACGTGTTCCTCGGCCTCTCCGCCGCGGGCGCGCTCAAGCCCGAGATGGTCAAGGACATGGCGCCCGCGCCGATCATCTTCGCCATGGCCAACCCCGAGCCGGAGATCCGCCCCGAGCTCGCCAAGGCGGCGCGCCCCGACGCCATCGTCGCCACCGGCCGGTCGGACTATCCGAACCAGGTCAACAACGTGCTGGGCTTCCCCTTCATCTTTCGCGGCGCGCTCGACGTGCGCGCCACGGGCATCAACGACGAGATGAAGATCGCCGCCGCCAACGCCATCGCCGAGCTGGCACGCGATCGCGTGCCCGAGGAGGTCGCCGCCGCTTATGGCACGCGCCACACCTTCGGCCCGGACTATATCATCCCCGCGCCGTTCGACCCGCGGCTGATGGAGATGGTGTCAGTCGCGGTCGCGCAGGCGGCGATAGACTCGGGCGTCGCCACCAAGCCGATCACCGACATGAACGCCTATCGCGAGACCCTGCGCGCGCGGCTCAACCCCACCACTGCGGTGCTGAGCCTCGCCTATGAGGGCGCCAAGGCCAACCCCAAGCGCGTGCTCTTCGCCGAGGGCGAGGAAGAGGTGGTGCTGCGCGCCGCGATCGCCTTCAAGGAGGGCGGCTACGGCATCCCCGTGCTGGTCGGGCGCGAGGACGTGTACGACAATCTGCGCGCGCTTGGGATCGACAACCCCGAGGAGTATGAGCTGCACAACAGCCGCGTCTCGCCTTTGGTCCCGAAGATGGTCGACTTCCTCTACCAGCGCCTCCAGCGCCGCGGCTTCCTGCGCCGCGAGGTCGAGCGGATGATCAACCAGGACCGCAACATCTTCGGCGCGGTGCTGCTCCAGCTCGGCGCGGCGGACGCGATGATCACCGGCGTCACCCGCCCCTGGGCGCAATCGATGCGCGAGATCAAGCGCGTGATCGATCCCGCGCCGGGCCGCACCGCCTTCGGCATCCACGTGCTGGTGGGCCAGTCACACACCGTCTTCATCGCCGACACGACGGTGAACGAACGCCCCAACGCGGAGGAGCTGGCCGACATCGCCGAGCAGACCGCGACCGTGGCGCGCCAGATGGGGCACGAGCCGCGCGTCGCCTTCCTGAGCTATTCCACCTTCGGCAACCCGACCGGCCAGTGGCTCGACAATATCCGCGAGGCGGTCCACGTGCTCGACCAGCGCGAGGTCAGCTTCGAATATGAGGGCGAGATGGCGCCCGACGTCGCGCTCAACCCCAAGCAGCTGGCGAACTATCCGTTCGCGCGGCTGTCGGGGCCGGCCAACATCCTCGTCATGCCGGGGCTGCAATCGGCCAACATCTCCGCCAAGCTGCTGCGCGAGCTCGGCGGCGACGACATGATCGGGCCGATGCTGGTGGGCATGGAGAAGCCGGTACAGATCGCGCCGATGACCTCCACCGCGAGCGAGCTGGTGACGCTGGCGGTGCTCGCCGCGGGCGGCATCGCGCGCTGAGGCGCGACGCCGGCGCGCGGGGCGCGCCGGTCGTGGAGCCTGCGGCGAGGCCCGTCGATCATGCTCGAGCGCCGGGAGACCGGTGCTGGCGCGATCCAGCTAGCGGTGCCGGTCGTTGGCGCCGCGGCCCGTCGAGGCGACTCAACGTTCGCGCCGGATCGGTGCGCCCGGCTCCAGCATGACTCAACATTCGCGCCCGGTCGGCTCGCGACGCTCCAACGTGACTCAACGTTCGCGCGGTCCCGCTTGCGACCGAACACATATATTAAGGGTCTGCCGTCGCAGTCTTTCGCCCGCGACGCCCGTGTCACGGCCGCACGCGAATGTTGCGAATGTTGAGTCGCTGACGCGTTTGCGGCGACGCGCGCGGCGATTGTCATGGTACCGGGCGCCGACGCACGCGCCGGCGATGAGACAGAGCGTCGATGTTTCTGCCACACGGCTACCGGCGTAGGACAGCCCGCTGCCGCCGATAGCGTCAGGTGCCGCTCTTCCTCTACTCTCGGAACCTGCCCCTGCGCACGCCGGCCCGTCACGGCCTGCCCCTATGGCAGCAGCAGCGACCCGTCCCCGTAGCTGTAGAAGCGATACCCTCGCTCGATCGCGTGCGCATAGGCCGACTGCATCCGCTCCAGCCCCATCAGCGCCGATACCAGCATGAACAGGGTCGAGCGCGGCAGGTGGAAGTTGGTCATCAGCCCGTCGATGCCGCGGAAGCGATAGCCCGGCGTGATGAAGATCGCGGTGTCGCCCTCGAACGGGCGGACGACGCCATCCTCGCCCGCGGCGCTCTCGATCAGCCGCAGCGAGGTGGTGCCGATCGCGATCACGCGTCCGCCGCGCTCGCGCACCGCGTTGAGCCGGTCAGCGGTGGCCTGATCGATCCGGCCCCATTCGGCGTGCATCTTGTGGTCGGCGGTGTCTTCCGCCTTGACCGGCAGGAAGGTGCCCGCGCCGACGTGGAGCGTCAGCGTGGCATGCTCCACCCCCGCCGCGGCGAGCCGCTCGAGCAGCGCGGGCGTGAAGTGGAGCGCCGCGGTGGGCGCCGCGACCGCGCCCGGCTCGGCGGCGAACATCGTCTGGTAATCGTCGGCGTCGCGCGCGTCGGCGGCGCGCTTGCCCGCGATATAGGGCGGCAGCGGCATCCGCCCGGCGCGCTCGAGCAGCAGCTCGACCGGCTCGTCGCCGGCGAAGTCGAGCGCCCAACTGCCGTCTTCGCCGCGGTCACACGCGGTGGCGCTCACGCCCGCGCCGAAGTCGATCGGGTCGCCGTCGCGCAGCCTTCTGGCGTTGCGAACGAAGGCACGCCAGCGGCGCGGCCCCTCGCGCTTGTGCAGCGTGGCGCCGATCCGCGCCTCGCCGCGCGTGCCCTCGAGCTGCGCGGGGATCACGCGCGTATCGTTGAACACGAGCAGGTCGCCCGCGCGCAGCACCTCGGGCAGATCGGCGACGATGCGGTCATCGAGTCCGTCGCCGCGCACCACGAGCAGCCGCGCGGCGTCGCGCGGGCTCGCCGGGCGCAGCGCGATCCGCTCGGGCGGCAGGTCGAAGTCGAAGAGGTCGACGTTCATCGGCGTCGCGCGCGCCGGCTCAGCGGCGGCGCGGCGCCGGCTTGGCGCGCGACGCCGGTGCAGTGGGGGCGGCAGGCGGCGTCGCCGCACCCGCGCCCGTCCCGGGCAGCGTCGGCGTGGTGCCAGGCAGCGTCGGCAGCGTCGCCGGCGCGGCGGCGGGCAGCGGCTGGTAGGCCGGCGGGTTGTCGGAAGCGATATAGGCGTGGACGATCCGCGACGGGTTCGCCGGCGGTTCGCCGCGCTCGATCGCGTCGACGTAATTCATTCCCGACATCACGCGGCCGAACACGGTATACTTCTTGTCGAGCGAGAAGCGCGGCTGGAAGACGATGTAGAACTGGCTGTTCGCGCTATCCTCTTTCTCGGCGCGCGCGGCCGCGACCGAGCCGCGCACGTGCGGCAGATAGTTGAACTCGGCGGGCAGGTCCGGGAGCGTGCTGCCGCCGGTGCCGTCGCCCTTGGGATCGCCGCCCTGCGCCATAAAGCCGTCGATCACGCGGTGGAACACGAGACCGTCGTAGAAATGCTGGCGGGTGAGCTGCTTGATCCGCTCGACCATCTTGGGCGCGACGTCCGGGCGCAGCGCGATCTCGACCCGCCCGCCGGTGGAGAGGTCGAGCAGCCAGATGTTGGTCTTGTCGCCCAGCGGCGGCGGCGCGAGCCGCTCCTGTGCCGCGACGGGGGCGGCGGTGAGCACGGCGGCGGCGAAGAGGGCGGACAGGAGGGCGGACGGGCGCATCGGTGCTTTCGGGTCTGTCGGGAGAGTGTCAGCGGCGGCGTCTAGACCAGATTCACGCTTGCGCCAAACTGAATGGGGGAATGGGGTGCGGCTGCTCGGCGCGGAGCTGTACCGTCGCCATCCCGTCCACTTCGGTCATCCCGGACTTGTTCCGGGATCCACCGTTCCGTGCACTCACCGGGCGCTAGGTACGCGGTGAGGTGGATCCCGGAACAAGTCCGGGATGACGGAAAAAGAGAGTGGGATGACGGGAGAAGAGGTCGCGAGAACGGCAGAACGGCAGAACGGCAGAACGGGATGCCGTGATGCGGTGAGAGCCCCGTCCCTCACCCCCCGCGTCGCCCGACCAGCGCGACCCGGTCGACCACTTCCTGGCACACCGCGGCGGTGACGAACTTGCGGATGTCACCGCCGAACAGCGCGATCTCCTTGACCAGCTTGGAGGCGATCGGCTGCAACCCGACGTCGGCCATCAGGAAGACGGTCTCGATCCGGTCGTTGAGCTGCTGGTTCATCCCCGCCATCTGATATTCGTACTCGAAGTCGGCGACGGCGCGCAGCCCGCGCACGATCATCGTCGCGCCCTCGCGCTCGGCGAAGTCCATCAGCAGCGAGTCGAACTCCACCACGTGGATCTCGCCGCCGATCGCGGCCACCTCGCGCTGCACCATCGCCATGCGCTCGGCGACGCTGAACATCGGCGACTTGCTGGGATTGGTGGTGACCCCGATCACCAGCCGGTCGACCAGTTTGGCGCCGCGGCGGATGATGTCCATGTGGCCGAGCGTGATCGGGTCGAACGTGCCCGGATAGACGCCGACGCGCGCGCCCATGCCGCTCACCCGCGCCGTTCGGTGACGAAGCGCGCGATCGCACGCAGCAGCTCGGCCTCGTCACCGTAGCTGCGCAGGTGGTCGATCGCCTGGTCGACGAGCATCTGCGACTGCTGCTTGGCGCGCTCGACGCCGAGCAGCGAGACGAACGTCTCCTTGCCCGCCTCGCCGTCCTTGCGCAGCTTCTTGCCGGCGAGCTGCTCGTCGCCCTCGACGTCGAGCAGGTCGTCGACGATCTGGAAGGCGAGGCCGAGGTCGTGCGCGTAGCCACGCAGGTGGCGGCGCCCCTCGGGCGGCACGCGGCCGAGGATCGCGCCCGCCTCCACCGCGGCTCCGATCAGCGCGCCGGTCTTCATCTGCTGGAGCCGCGTGACGGTGCCGAGGTCGAAGGCGGCGCCGTCGGCCTTGAGGTCCATCGCCTGCCCCCCCGCCATGCCGCTTGGGCCCGAGGCGCGCGCGAGATCGGCGACCAGCTCGGCGCGGACGAACGGGTCGGCATGGGTGGCGGGATCGGCCAGCACCTCGAAGGCGAGCGCGTGGAGGCAGTCGCCCGCGAGGATCGCGGTGGCCTCGTCGAACGCCTTGTGGACGGTGGCCTTGCCGTGGCGCAGGTCGTCGTCGTCCATCGCCGGCAGATCGTCGTGGATCAGCGAGTAGGCATGGATCGCCTCGAGCGCGACCGCGGCGCGCGCCGCACCGTCGCGCGCCACGTCGAACAGCCGCGCGGTGGCGAACACCAGCAGCGGGCGCAGCCGCTTGCCGCCCCCGATCGTGGCGTGGCGCATCGCGCGGTAGAGATCGGCGCGGGGATCGTCCGGGACCGGGAGCAGCGCGTCGAAGCGACGGTCCATCTCGGCCGCGACTTCCTTGAGCGCGGCCTGCAACCGGGGCGACGCGGTGGCGGTGATGGTCATCCCGCGGCGAAGGGCTCGGTGGCGGCGGGGCGGCCGTCGGCGCCGAGCCGGATCGCCTCGATCCGCGCCTGCGCGGAGTCGAGCCGGTCGGCACAGCGCTGCCGCAGCGCGCTGCCGCGCTCGTAGAGCCGGATCGCCTCCTCCAGCGGGGTATCGCCCGACTCGAGCCTGGCGACGATCGTCTCCAGCTCGCGTAGGCCGGCCTCGAACGACAGCGTCTCGATGTCCTGCTCCATCAGCCGGCTATGCGATGGGGGGTGCGCCGGGTCAAGAAGATGGGGTGGCGGGTGCATGGGGGGTGGCCGGGGCGCGGGGCTCACCCTCGCCATCCTGCGTCCCTCTCCTTCCTGCGTCATCCTGAGCTTGTCTCAGGATCCACCCGTCCGCTCACCCATGCGCGGTCGGATATGCGGCACGGTGGATCCTGAGACGAGCTCAGGATGACGGAGGTGAGGTAAGGTGAGGTTTCGTTCCCTCATCCCCGTTCGTGCTGAGGAGGCACTGAGCTCGTCGACGTGCCGTCTCGAAGCACTTGCCGGCAACCGCGTGGCCACGCTTCGAGACGAGGCTTCGACAAGCTCAGCCTCTCCTCAGCGCGAACGGTGATAGGACGAGCCGACCGCCGATCTACCGCCGCCACTTCTTCACCGCCGCCGCATAGGCGTCCGCCGCCCGCTGCCGCGCCGCCTCCAGCCGCGCTCGTTCGCGCTCGTGCCGCCATCCCGCCTCGCGGCGCTCGCGGTCGAGCGCGGCCTGGCGCTCGGCCAGCGCCTTATCCTCGTCGCGGCGGCGCGCGTCCTCCTGCTCGAGCGCGGCCTCGGCCGCCTCCAGCTCGGCGCGGCTCGGGCGTGGGGCGGGCGGCTTCGTCGCAGCCTTGGATCGCGCCGTCCTCGACCGCGGCGCCTCCTCCTCTGCCGCCCGCGCCCGCTTCGGCCGATCCGGGGGCAGTGCGGCGAGCTGCTCGGCCGCGCTGCCGCGCGAGCGCCGCACCACCTCGCCGGGGCGCGCCAGCGGCTCCTCCATCAGCGCCGCGTCGGTCACCTCCTCGGCCACGCCGCGCGCGAACAAGTCGGCGTCGGCGCCCCAGGCGGCCAGCGCGGCCTTGCGACTCGGCGCCGCGACATAGGCGTCGTGGAACCCGGCGGGGGTGCGGAACACCTTGAGCTTGCGCGCCATCCCTCCGCCTCTCCGGACGTCCCCGCGCCCGTGGCCACAATCGCTTACGCGCGTGCGCCGTTCCACCCTTCCCCGCCCGGCGCCCCGCTGCTATCGCCCGCGGCGATCGAGAGTTTCGCCCGCACCCGCGCGCACGCGGCCGTGCCGCATCGCCGCGGGCGCGAGGCTCCCACGAGGAAGGACAGCTGCCCATGACGGCCATCGGCCACGACACGCTCAACGCCCGCACCACGCTGACGGCCGGGGGCAAGACCTACGATTATTTCGCGCTGAAGGCGGCGGAAACGAAGTTCGGCGACATCTCGCGCCTGCCCTTCTCGATGAAGGTGCTGCTGGAGAACATGCTGCGCTTCGAGGACGGCGTGACCGTGACCGAGGCGGACGTGAAGGCGATCGTCGACTGGCAGCAGGAGCGCCGCAGCGACCGCGAGATCCAGTATCGCCCCGCGCGCGTGCTGATGCAGGACTTCACCGGCGTGCCCTGCGTGGTCGACCTCGCCGCGATGCGCGACGCGATCACCAAGCTCGGCGGCGACGCCGCCAAGATCAACCCGCAGGTGCCCGTCCACCTCGTGATCGATCACTCGGTGATGGTCGACGAGTTCGGCACCCCCAAGGCGTTCGAGGATAACGTCGACCTCGAGTACGCCCGCAACGCCGAGCGCTACGAGTTCCTCAAGTGGGGCTCCAAGGCGCTCGACAATTTCAAGGTGGTGCCGCCGGGCACCGGCATCTGCCACCAGGTGAACCTGGAATATATCGGCCACGCCGTGTGGGCGTCGGAGGAGACGGGTGACCACGCCAAGAGCGGCGCGACGATCGCCTACCCGGACACGCTCGTCGGCACCGACAGCCACACCACGATGATCAACGGCCTGGGCGTGCTCGGCTGGGGCGTCGGCGGGATCGAGGCCGAGGCGGCGATGCTCGGCCAGCCCGTCTCGATGCTGATCCCCGAGGTGGTCGGCTTCAAGCTCACCGGTTCCCTGCGCGAGGGCATCACCGCGACCGACCTGGTGCTGACCGTGACGCAGATGCTGCGCGCCAAGGGCGTGGTCGGCCGCTTCGTCGAGTTCTACGGCCCCGGGCTCGACCAGATGACGCTCGCCGACCGCGCGACGATCGCCAACATGGCGCCCGAGTACGGCGCGACCTGCGGCTTCTTCCCGGTCGACGACAAGACGATGGACTATATGCGCCTGACCGGCCGCCCCGACGAGGTGGTCGCGCTGACCGAGGCCTATGCCAAGGCACAGGGCATGTGGCGCTACGCCGACAGCCCCGACCCCGTCTTCACCGACACGCTCGAGCTCGACATGGGCACCGTGGTGCCGTCGCTCGCCGGGCCGAAGCGCCCGCAGGACAAGGTGAGCCTCGACACCGTCGACGAGGTGTTCAACGGTGACCTGTTCAAGCTCTACCACAAGGAGAAGCCGGCGCGCGTCGCGGTCGACGAGCGCGGCCATGACATCGGCGACGGCGACGTCGTGATCGCGGCGATCACGAGCTGCACGAACACCTCCAACCCCTCGGTGCTGGTCGCCGCGGGTCTGGTCGCGCGCAAGGCGAACGCGCTGGGGCTGAAGCCGAAGCCGTGGGTGAAGACGTCGCTCGCGCCGGGCTCGCAGGTGGTGACCGACTATCTCGACAAGGCCGGGTTGTCCGAGGACCTCGACGCGATCGGCTTCAACCTGGTCGGCTATGGCTGCACCACCTGCATCGGCAACTCGGGCCCGCTCGCCGCGCCGATCAGCAAGGCGATCAACGAGAACGACCTGGTCGCCGCCTCGGTGCTGTCGGGCAACCGCAACTTCGAGGGCCGCGTGTCGCCCGACGTGCGCGCCAACTTCCTCGCCTCGCCGCCGCTGGTGGTCGCCTATGCGCTCAAGGGCACGGTGACGACCGACATGAACGAGACGCCGATCGGCCAGGGCAAGGACGGCGGCGACGTCTACCTGCGCGACATCTGGCCGACCAACCAGGAGGTCGCCGCGCTGATGGCGGCCAATATCGACGACGGCATGTTCCGCGCGCGCTACGGCAACGTCTACGCCGGCGACAGCAAGTGGCAGGCGATCGACGTCACCGGCTCGGACACCTACGGCTGGATCGCCGGCTCGACCTATGTCGCCAACCCGCCCTATTTCGACGGCATGGAGATGACGCCCAAGCCGACGACCGACATCGTCGACGCCAAGCCGCTGGCGATCCTGGGCGACTCGATCACCACCGACCACATCTCGCCGGCCGGCTCGATCAAGGCCGACAGCCCGGCGGGGACGTGGCTGCAGGAGCACCAGGTCTCGCGCCAGGACTTCAACAGCTACGGCGCGCGCCGCGGCCACCACGAGGTGATGATGCGCGGCACCTTCGCCAACATCCGCATCAAGAACGAGATGGTGCCGGGCGTCGAGGGCGGGATGAGCCGTTACGACGGGGAGGTCATGCCGATCTACGACGCGGCGATGCGCCACAAGGCCGACGGCACGCCGCTCGTCGTGGTCGCGGGCAAGGAGTACGGCACGGGCTCGTCGCGCGACTGGG
Organism: Sphingomonas sp. BK069; assembly: GCF_014193405.1. Lineage (NCBI taxonomy): Bacteria > Pseudomonadati > Pseudomonadota > Alphaproteobacteria > Sphingomonadales > Sphingomonadaceae > Sphingomonas > Sphingomonas sp. BK069. The sequence continues at coordinate 1,354,747 of NZ_JACHZH010000001.1, forward strand.
CGGCGAAGGGCACCAACCTGCTCGGCGTGCGCGCGGTGATCGCGGAGAGCTTCGAGCGCATCCACCGCTCGAACCTGGTCGGCATGGGCGTGCTGCCGCTGCAGTTCGCCGAGGGCGTGTCGCGCCAGTCGCTCGGGCTGACCGGCGACGAGACCTTCACGATCGAGAATGTCGCCGCGCTGCGCCCGCGCCAGAACGTCACCGTGACGCTGAAGCGCGCCGACGGCTCGACCGAGACGTTCGAGACGCGCTGCCGGATCGATACGGTCAACGAACTGGAGTATTTCCTCAACGGCGGCATTCTCCAATATGTGCTGCGCAAGCTCGCCGCCTGAGGCGGGCGTCCGTGAGCGCATGAGAGAGGGAGGGTTCCGCGAGGAGCCCTCCCTTTTTCTATGGTCGACGAGAACCGTGAGCCAATTCTCCCCGGAACGGGGAGGGGGACCAGCCGCAGGCTGGTGGAGGGGGCTTTCCGCTGCCGCTGAGCTTCGTGGAGAGCCCCCTCCACCACCGCGCTACGCGCGGCGGTCCCCCTCCCCGCGAGCGGGGAGGATGTTGTTCGGAAAAATACTTGCCCCACTTCTCAACCACTTCCCCCTCCTAACCTAGAGCAAGCCCGGCCACTCCCGGATCGCGCCTCGTAACGGAACGTTGCCCGCGAACCCTCCCGCGGAGCCCGGAGCACATGGCCACGCTCGCCCCCACCCGTCCGGCGCCGCCGGAGGCCGCGCCGCACCCGCCCGGTCGCGCGCTCGACGCGCTCAACTTCTTTCTCGCCGATGTGCGTGACGGGCTCGGGCCCTATCTCGCCATCTATCTCGTCGCGGTGCGCGGGCCGACGCACGGGTGGAACGAGGCCACCGCTGGCCTGGTGCTCACCATCGCGGGCATCGTCGGCCTGCTCGCGCAGACCCCGGCGGGCTGGCTGATCGACCGCTCGACGCGCAAGCCCGCGATCGTCATCGCCGCCGCGCTGGTGGTGACGCTCGGCAGCGTGTCGCTCCCCTTCGTCCACGGCTTCGGCCCGGTAGTCGTGACGCAGTCGCTCGCCGCCGCGGCGGGCGCGCTGTTCGCGCCGGCGATCGCGGCGATCACCCTGGGACTCTTCGGCGCGCGCGCCTTCTCCGCTCGGGTCGGGCGCAATGAGGCGTTCAACCACGCCGGCAACGCGGTCTCGGCCGCGCTGGCGGGCGTGCTGGCGTGGCGCTTCGGCCCGGTCGTGGTCTTCTACCTGATGGCGGGGCTGACGGTAGCGAGCGTCCTCGCCGCGCGGCGGATCGACTCGCGCCAGATCGACGATGAAGTGGCGCGCGGGCTCGACTGCGCACCCGACGAGACCGCTGCCGCGTGCGAGGCCGAACCCGGATGGCGCGTGCTGCTCGAGCAGAAGGCGCTGCTGCTGTTCGCCGCGCTGGCGTTCCTGTTCCACCTCGCCAACGCGGCGATGCTGACCTCGGTGAGCCAGCTGTTCGCGCGCACCGTGGGGAAGGATCAGGCGACCTCGCTCACCGCGGCCTGCATCGTCGCGGCGCAGCTGGTGATGGTGCCGATGGCGCTGCTGGTCGGGCGCAAGGCCGACGCCTGGGGGCGCAAGCCGCTGTTCCTCGCGGCCTTCGCGGTGCTGGCCGCGCGCGGGGCGCTGTACACCGTGTCGCGCGATCCATGGTGGCTGGTGGCGGTGCAGGCGCTCGACGGCGTCGGCGCCGGGATCTTCGGCGCGCTCTTCCCGATCGTGATCGCCGACCTGACGCGCGGGAGCGGGCGCTTCAACGTGGCGCAGGGCGCGGTGGCGACCGCGCAGGGGCTCGGCGCGGCGCTGAGCGCGACGCTGGCGGGGACGATCATCGTCGGCGCGGGCTATGCGCCGACCTTCCTCACGCTCGCGGCGATCGCGGGCGGCGGCCTGACGCTCTACGCTCTGGCCATGCCGGAGACTCGTGAACGATCTAGCTGATCGAGAGCAAGTTACTGGTTGGCAACGGAACTTTGCCACGCGCGCGCCGCTCTCGCGGGAGTTCGACGTGGGAGAAACGATGATGATGGCCACTACCCGCCTGCTGCTCGGCGCCGCGCTGTTCGCCGCGCCGGCGATTGCCAGCGCGCAGACGCCCCCGCCGCCGCCCCCGGCCGAGGCGAAGACGACAGCCGACGCGTATGTCGCCGGGGCGGGCAAGAGCGACCTGTACGAGATCAACTCGAGCCAGGTCGTGTTGCAGAAGTCGCAGAACGCGGGCGTGAAGAAGTTCGCGCAGATGATGATCGACCATCATCAGAAGACCACCGCGGCGACGGTGAAGGCGGCGCAGAAGGCTGGGCTGAACCCGCCGCCGCCCGCGCTCGACCCGGGCGCGACCGCCTCGATCAACGAGCTGCAGGCCGCCTCGCCCGCCGACATCGACCGCCTGTACCTCGGCCAGCAGCTGCCCGCCCACCAGGCCGCGCTCGACCTGCACCAGAGCTATGCGTCGGGTGGCGACAAGGCGCCGCTCAAGGCCTCGGCCAAGGCGGCGGTGCCGATCGTCAAGCGTCACATCGCCGAGGCGACCAAGTTGCAGGGCAGCGCGAGCGCTGCCGGGATGTGAGAGACGGCTCACGCCAAGGCCCAAGTATCCTGAGTGACATGGGAGCTGCTCGCGACGAGACCAGCGTGTAGTTCCCCGGCGAAGGCCGGGGCCCAGTCGGGGGGAGCGGCGGTGTGTTTCGCCAGCGTTCCCCAACTGGGCCTCGGCCGTCGCCGCGGAGAAGTAGTGGTAAGGAGCCGCCGCTTATCCCCTTCTTCGCGTCGTCGCGTCTTCGCGTGCCCGCTCTACGCCGCCGCCGCGATCGCCGCGCGGCGGCGCCCCCACAGCAGGTAGACCGCCAGGCCGAACAGGTTCCACAGCAGAAAGTAGAGCTGTGTCCGCTGCGGCAGGCTGAAGAAGAGGTAGGCGCAGCCCAGCACGCCGATCGCGCCCACCAGCGGCGCGGCCGGCGTGCGGAAGCGCCGCTCGGCGTCGGGCGCGCGCCGCCGCATCACCAGCATGCACACGCACACCGCGACGAACGCCGCCAGCGTCCCCGCGTTGGCGAGTGCGGCGATGGCGTCGATCGGCATCACCCCCGCGATCACCGCCACCAGTATGGCGGTCAGCATCGTGATCCGCACCGGCGTACCGCGCTTCGACACCTTGGCGAGCGCCTGCGGCAACAGCCCGTCGCGCGCCATCACGAAGAAGATGCGGCTCTGCCCGAACAGGAAGCCGAGCAGCACGGTCGGCAGCGCGATCACCGCGCTGGCGGCGAGGAAGGTGGCGAAGCCGGGCCGGCCGATCCCGCGCAGGATCAGCGCGAGCGGCTCGGGCGAGTCGGCGAAGCGGGAGAAGTGGAGCGCGCCCACCGCCGCGACCGCGACGCCCATGTAGATCACCACGCACGCCAGCATCGAGCCGACGATCCCGATCGACAGGTCCCGCCCCGGGTTCTTGGTCTCCTCCGCCGCGGTGGAGATCGCGTCGAAGCCGTAGAAGGCGAAGAAGATGATCGCCGCCGCCGCCATCACGCCGCGCTCGCCGCCGTCCGCGCTCACCGACTTGGCAAAGCCGTAGGGCATGAAGGGCTCTAGATTGGCGGCGTCGAAATGCGGCACCGCCACCGCGACGAACACCGCGAGCGCGACGAGCTTGATACCGACCAGCACCGCGTTGAGCGTCGCGCTCTCCTTGGTGCCGAGCGACAGCAGCCCGGCGACCACCGCGATGATGAACACCGCGGGCAGGTTGACCACGCCGCCGAGCTCCGGCCCCTGGGTGAGCGCGACGGGGAAGCCCAGCGGGGTGAGCAGCGCCGAGGCATAGCCCGACCAGCCCACCGCCACGGTCGACACCACCAGCGAATACTCGAGGATCAGCGACCAGCCGATCACCCAGGCGATCACCTCGCCCAAGACGACGTAGCTGTAGGTATAGGCGCTGCCCGAGGCGGGAATCATCGTCGCCATCTCGGCATACGCCAGCGCGGCGCAGGCGCAGATCGCGCCGGCGATGACGAAGGAGAGGATCACCGCCGGCCCGGCGCGCTCGGCGCCGACGCCGATCAGCGTCAGGATGCCGGTGCCGACGATCGCGCCGACGCCGAGCGCGACGAGGTGCGGCCAGGACAGAGTGCGCGCGAGCACGGTGCCGCCGCGGTGATCGATCGCGACCGGCTTGCGCCGGAACAATGTGGACATGAACCCTCCCTCTCGTGCCCCGGGTCGTAACAGAGGCGCTGATGCGCAGCGAGGGGCGGCGTGCGCGGCAATGGCCATTCGTCGACGACCGATTCGCCCCGCACGGCGCAGGTCATACCAATGTATGGTCGATCTCGCCCTTTCGGCGAGCGCCTCTCCCATCATTGCCGCGGCGCCTAGCGCCTCAGTGGGATAGTTACCCGGCGACCATGCGAGCACATGGCTCAGGTGGCGGAGGCGCCCGCACCCGACGCCATTTCGCCGTGATAAAGGGAGAGCACCGTGACACGCATGTTCGCCGTCGCCCTGGCCGCCGCCGCCTCGATCTGCTCGCCGACGGCGAAGGCCGCCGACTTCTTCTTCGAGGGAGTTTTCCACAACGACGATGACGCGCAGCGCATCCTCTTCTCGCTCGCCCAAACGTCGACTGTCACCTTTCGCAGCTACTCCTACGCCGGCGGTACGACCGACACAGGCCATGTGGTCGCCGCGGGCGGCTTCGATCCAATTTTCCTGCTGTACGACCTCACGGCGGGCACCGGGATCGATCAGCAGGACGACTCGGCCTTTGCCCCGGCCGATCCGGTCACCGGCGCCCGGTTCGACATACGGTACGAGCGCGAGCTCGGACCTGGCGACTATGCCGCCTATGTCACTCAGTATGACAATTTCGGCGGCGGCTCGCTGGGCACCTTCGTCAGAACGGGGCAGCCCGGCTTCACCGCGGTCAATTGTCCGGGCCGCGATCCGCTGCCCGGCGGCGACGGCCTGTTCTGCGATATCAGCGGGGCGCAGCGAACAGGCAATTGGGCGGTCGAGATCACCGGCGTCGACGTCGCACGAGACGGCAATTACGTCAGCGCGCCCGCCGTGCCGGAGCCTGACACATGGGCCATGATGATCGGCGGTTTCGCGCTCGTGGGCGCCCGGCTACGCCGCCGCGATCGCCGGGCCGCCACGAGCGCCTGATCCCCTGAGCCGCTGGCGGCGGTCAGGAGGAGCGTCGCGGACATACACGTTCCACTCTGCCCGTCACGTCAGCCACGCAGGCGGAGGGTGACGCGATCGGCCTAATCCGCCGCGGCACGCCCGCCCCGCCGTTCCACGCCCAGCCGCGGCAGCTCGATCGCGGGGCAGCGGTCCATCACCACCTTGAGCCCGGCGGCCTCGGCGCGCGCCGCAGCGGCCTGGTCGATCACGCCGAGCTGGAGCCACACCGACTTGGCGCCGATGGCGATTGCCTGATCGACCACCTCCCCTGCCGCCGATGAGCGGCGGAAGATGTCGACCATGTCGATCGGGTCGCCGAGCTGCGCGAGCTCGCGGAAGACAAACTCGCCGTGGATATGCTCGCCGGTGAGCTGCGGGTTGACCGGGATGACGCGGTAACCGTGCGCCTGAAGCGTCTTCATGACGCCGTTGGAGGGGCGGTCCGGCCGGTCCGACGCGCCGATCAGCGCGATCGTGCGGGTCTCCTCGAGCAGCTCACGGATATCGTCGTCGGCGGTCAGCGGCATCGGCGCTCTCCTTCGTCGCGGCGCGCATGGCGCACGTCTGTAACCGAACGAGCGGCTCGGGTGCGGGTTGCGCGCCGGTCGTATGTGGCCGACCGATCCCGTACACCGGGCGCACCCCGCTCAGTTCGCCCTTAACCACTCCGCCACCTGCGCCGCGACGGGTGCGAACACGCGGTCGTCGTCGCGCGCTGCCGGGGGCTCCCCCGCGTCGGAGGCGATCCGGATCGCGAGATCGAGCGGCACGCGCCCGAGGAAGGCGATCCCCGCCTCCCGCGCCGCCGCCTCGGCGCCGCCGCGGCCGAACGGGTCGGACACCTCGCCGCAATGCGGGCAGGCATAGCCTGCCATATTCTCGACCAGCCCGATGATCGGCACGCCCGCCTTCTGGAACAGGTCGATCGCGCGCCGCGCGTCGATCAGCGCGAGGTCCTGCGGGGTGGAAACGATCACCGCGCCGGCGGGGCGGTGCTTCTGCACCATGGTGAGCTGGACGTCGCCGGTCCCGGGCGGCAGGTCGACCACGAGCGTGTCGGTGAGCCCCCAGTCGGCGTCGATCAGCTGCCCGAGCGCCCCCGCGGTCATCGGTCCGCGCCACGCGATCGCGCGGCCGGGCTCGACCAGCTGCCCCATCGACAGCAGCGGCACGCCATAGGGCGTCGCCACGGGCAGCAGCACCTTGTCGCGCGCCTCCGGCCGCGTCCCTTCAACCGCCATCAGCCGCGGCTGCGACGGGCCGTAGATGTCGGCGTCGACCAGCCCCGTCCGCCGCCCGGCGCGCGCCAGCGCGATCGCGAGATTGGCCGACAGCGTCGACTTGCCGACGCCTCCCTTGCCGCTCGCCACCGCGATCAGCCGGCGCTGCGCCCGCTCGGCGGTGACCACGGTGCGCACCTCATGGCCCGGCCGCGCCGCCGCCATGCGCACCGCCGCCTCCAGCGCGTCGCGCGCGGGCGCGTCGAGCCCGCTGGCGTCGATTACCACGCCGATCCGCTGCCCTTCGATCCGCACCGTCGCGCGCTCGCCCGCGACCGCGCGGACCGCCTGCCTCACGTCATTCTCGTCCATGGACATGATCCGTTACGCCTCGTGTCGCGGCTTGCCACTGTTTTTCGGCCGATCCGCACTTATAAAGGCGGGATGATCATCTCGCGACGCTGGCTTCGGCGCCCCATCCCCCTCGCCGCACAGAGTAACGGACCCTGGGGGAACGACGACAATGTCGGTCCGCGCAACCCGTGGTCGGTCCCGCCCGGCGCGAAGCGCAGCGGCGCCAAGCCGACCGCGCTCGACGAATTCATCCGCCGCGCCCGTGGCGGCGGCGGTGGTGGTGGTGGCGAGGGCGGCGGCGGGCCGCAGCTGCCGCTCGGCGCCAACGCGCGGATGCTGTGGCTGCTCGGCGTCGCCGTGCTGGTGGCGATCTGGCTGGTACTCACCTCGATCCACCAGATCGGGCCGCAGCAGCGCGGCGTGGTCACCTATTTCGGGCGCTACTCGGGGATGCTCGAGCCGGGCATCCGCGTGACCCTGCCCGCGCCGATCGTCAACGTCACCAAGGTGGACGTCGAGCAAGTCCGCACCGACGAGTTCCCGCGCGACGGCGGCGAGACCGTGCTGACCGGCGACCAGAACATCATCGATCTGGCCTATACGGTGCGCTGGCGCGTCTCGGACGCGCGCAATTATGTCTTCGAGATCAAGGACCCGCAGGAGACGGTGCGCGCCACCGCGGAGAGCGCGATGCGCTCGGTGCTGGCCACCACCACGCTCAACCAGGCGATCGGCGCGGGGCGGACCGAGATCGAGGCGCGCGTCGCCGAGACGATGCAGCAGATCCTCACGAGCTATCAGGCAGGCGTGCAGGTCCAGGGCGTGTCGATCAAGCAGGCGGCGCCGCCGTCGCAGCTCGCCGACGACTTCAACGCGGTGACCGCGGCGCAGCAGGAGGCGGTGGGCAACCTCAACAACGCGCGCTCTTACTCGCAGCAGGTGATCGCGCGCGCGCAGGGCGAGGCCTCGGCGTTCGACCAGGTGTACGCGCAATATCGCCTCGCCCCTGAGGTGACCCGCCGCCGCATGTATTACGAGACCATGGAGGCCGTGCTGGCCAAGACCGACAAGACGATCGTCGAGACCCCGGGCGTGACGCCGTATCTGCCGCTCGACCGCGGCCGCCGCTTGCAGGAGCCGAACGCGACCGCCTCGGGCACCGCGCCGGCGCAGCCGGCCAGCGGGGGAGCGCGCTGATGCCCGTCTGGCTCCGCAATCCCGTCGCCGCCGGCCTGCTCGCGCTCGCGCTGGTGATCATCGCCGCGGCGACCTTCGCGATCGTCCCCGAGACGCAGCAGGCGGTGGTACTCCGCCTCAACAATCCGGTGCGTCTGATCAACCAGTGGCAGCCGGGCCAGTCGATCGGCCGGACCGGTGCCGGCGTGATCGCGCGCATCCCCTTCGTCGACAAGATCGTCTGGGTCGACAAGCGCGTGCTCGACGCCGATCTCGACAACACATTGGTGCTCTCGACCGACCAGCTCCGGCTCAACGTCGACGCCTTCGCGCGCTTCCGCATCGTCGACCCGCTGCGCGCGGTGACCTCGACCGGCAGCACCTCGAACACCGAGGAGCGGGTCGCCGACCAGCTCCGCCCGCTGCTCGGCACCGCGCTGCGCAACGAACTCGGCAAGGTGCCGTTCGCGACCCTGCTCAGCCCGGAGCGCGGGCGCGTCATGGACGAGATCCAGGAATCGCTCGGCCGCTCGGCCAAGCAGTATGGCGCCGAGATCGTCGACGTGCGGATCAAGCACGCCGACCTGCCCGACGGCAGCCCGCTGGAGAGCGCGCTGCAACGCATGCGCACCGCGCGCCAGCAGGAGGCCAACACGATCCGGGCGCAGGGGCAGAAGCAGGCGCAGATCGTCCGCGCCGAGGCCGACGCGCAGGCGGCGCGGATCTACGCCGACGCCTTCAGCAAGGACGCGGACTTTTACGATTTCTACCGCGCCATGCAGAGCTACCGCCACACCTTCGGTGCGGACGGCGGCCAGCCGCCCGAGGGCAGCACCAACATCATCATGAGCCCGAACAACGGCTATCTGCGCGAGTTCGAGGGCGGGCGGCGATAGAACCCGCGGCGATGTCGCGCGTTCATATTCAATCGACGTTCATCGCTTGTTCGGCACAGGACGTAGCGTTCCCGCTTTATTCGACAGGGTGATTCAGAGGACATGAAGAAAGTGCGTTACGCCTACGCCCTCACCGGCGCCCTTCTCCTCGGCGGCACCGCGGCGTCGCTGACGCTGCAGAACCCCGCCACCGCCCAGGTCGCGCAGAACGAGCCCGGCGCGATCAGCGCCTCCGCTCCGCGCGCGGGCGCGCCGATGAGCTTCGCCGATCTCGTCGCGAAGTTGCAGCCTGCGGTGGTCAACATCTCCACCACGCAGAAGGTGACCGTCCAGCAGTCGGCCAACCCGTTCGCGGGCACACCGTTCGGCGACCTGTTCGGCCAGTTCGGTGGCGGCGGCGGCGGTGCGCCGGTGACGCGCGAGGGCACCTCGCTCGGCTCTGGCTTCCTGATCTCGGCCGACGGCTATGTCGTGACCAACAACCACGTGATCGCTCCGGCCTCGCGCGGCGCGACGGTCGAGTCGATCACCGTCACCTTGCAGGACCGCAAGGAATATACCGCCAAGCTCGTCGGTCGTGATCCGACCAGCGATCTCGCGGTGCTCAAGATTACCTCGCCCACCCCGCTGCCGTTCGTCCGCCTTGGCGATTCGAGCCGCGCGCGCGTTGGCGACTGGGTGGTCGCGATCGGCCAGCCGTTCGGTCTCGGCGGCACCGTGACCGCGGGCATCGTCTCGGCGGTGCATCGCGCCACCGGCGGCGGTCCGTTCGATACGTTCATCCAGACCGACGCCGCGATCAACCAGGGCAATTCGGGCGGCCCGATGTTCAACCTTAACGGCGAGGTGATCGGCATCAACAGCCAGATCTACTCGCAGTCGGGCGGCAATATCGGCATCGGCTTCGCCATCCCGACGACCGAGGCCAAGCCGATCATCGACACGCTGGTGAAGGGCCAGGCGATCAAGCGCGGCTATCTCGGCGTCAGCATCCAGGCGGTCAATGCCGACATGGCCTCGGCGCTCGGCCTGCCGAAGGATTCCGGCGAGATCGTCGGCCGCGTCGAGCCTGCCGGTCCCGGCGCCAAGGCGGGTCTGCGCGCGGGTGACGTGGTGACGGCGATCAACGGCCAGGCGGTGACACCGGAGAAGACGCTCTCCTATCTCGTCGCGAATGCCGCGCCGGGCTCGACGATCAAGCTCGACGTGATCCGTGACGGCAAGCGTCAGTCGCTCAACGCCACGGTGGGCACGCGCCCGTCGGAGGACCAGATGGCGGCGCTCACCGGCGGCGGCGGCGGCGACGACGACGACAGCTTCGGCGGCGGCGACGACAGCGAGCAGGCGGCCCCCGCTTCGAGCTCGCTCGGCATCACGGTGCAGCCGCTGACGCCGCAGATCGCGCGCTCGATCGGGGTCGACTCGACCGTTCAGGGCGTCGTGGTCGCGGCGACCGACCCGTCGAGCGACGCGGCACAGAAGCTGCGCCGCGGCGACGTGATCTCCTCGGTCAACTCGCAGCCGGTGCGCAGCGCGGCCGACGTGGCGCGTGTCGTGGCGGCGGCGAAGGCGGCGGGCCGGCCGCAGGTGCTGCTCAACGTCACGCGCGGGCGCCAGGTCGGCGGCTTCGTGGCGGTGAAGATCAAGTAAGGCGGTATCGCCTGATCGGTCCCGGGAGGGTCGCCGCGCCGAGGGGTGCGGCGGCCCTTCTCGTGTGAGCGGTCGAGGATGGCGGCGCGGCGCGAGACCCGTGGGTGGCTGAGACGCGTCGACGCGGACACGAGGTTCGCCGCGGCCCCTTCATGGCTGCGCCTCCCTCGTCGCACCCGATCCGTCCCCCCACCGTCATTCCCGCAGCGGCGGGAATCCAGACGCGCCAGGCTGCCGGCTTGCTCGCGAACGTCGGCGTCTCTGGATCCCCGCCCGCGCGGCGATGACGAACGAGGAGGAGCGCCGTTACGCGGTGAGGCCACGGCATCCGGCGTGCGGATCAGACGATCTGCAGGCCGGCATCGTCGCCCCCGACCGGGCAGCGCGTTGCCGCCCGCCCGCTCCCCCGTGACGCCGCCCGCGCCGCATCCTATGACATAGGTGAGCGAGACCAGCGGCAGGAGCAGAACCTTGGCGGACGGCATCTTCATCGGCGCGAACGCGGGCGGCGCGCAGCCGCAGTGGCTCCAGCTCGCGCGCGCCAACCGCCACGGCCTGATCGCGGGCGCGACCGGCACCGGCAAGACCGTCACGCTCCAGGGCATCGTCGAGGGCTTCTCGCGCGCGGGCGTCGCCTGCTTCGTCGCCGACGTGAAGAGCGATCTCTCCGGCCTCGCCATGCCTGGCGCGGCGACCGCCAAGACCCACGCCGCCTTCGCCGCCCGCGCCACCGAGATCGGGCTCACCGACTGGTCCTATGCCGCCTGCCCGGTGCAGTTCTGGGACCTGTTCGGCGAGCAGGGCCACCCGGTACGCACCACGGTGAGCGAGATGGGGCCGCTGCTGCTCGCACGGCTGATGGGGCTCAACGAGGTGCAGGAGGGCGTGCTGACGATCGCCTTCCAGCTCGCCGACGAGGAGCATCTGCTGCTGCTCGACCTCGACGACCTCCAGGCCGTGCTGGCGCATTGCGCCGAGCGCGCGCAGGAGCTGACCGCGCGGTGGGGCAACGTCTCCAAACAGTCGGTCGGCGCGATCCAGCGCTCGCTGCTGCAGCTGCGCAGCCAGGGCGCGACCCACTTCTTCGGCGAGCCCGCGCTCGAGCTGGGCGACCTGCTCGGCCACGACGACCAGGGCCAGGGCCTCGTCAACGTCCTCGCCGCCGACAAACTGATGGCGGCGCCGCGGCTCTACTCCACCTTCCTGCTGTGGCTGCTGAGCGAGTTGTTTGAGCAGCTGCCCGAGGTGGGTGATCTCGACAAGCCCAAGCTGTGCTTCTTCTTCGACGAGGCGCACCTGCTGTTCGACGACGCGCCCGACGCGCTGCTCGACAAGATCGAGCAGGTGGTGCGGCTGATCCGCTCCAAGGGCGTGGGCGTCTATTTCATCACGCAGAACCCGATCGACATCCCCGACAAGGTCGCGGGCCAGCTCGGCAACCGCGTGCAGCACAAGCTCAACGCCTTCACCCCGCGTGACCAGAAAGCGGTGCAGGCGGCGGCGCAGACCTTCCGCGCCAATCCCGGGGTCGATGTCGCGGGGGCGATCACCGAGCTCAGGACGGGCGAGGCGCTGGTGTCGCTGCTCCAGGCCGACGGCTCGCCCAGCCCGGTCGAGCGCACGCTGGTACGGCCGCCGGCGAGCCGCGTCGGGCCAGTGACGCCCGAGGAGCGCAAGGTGCTGCTCGCCACCGACGCGGTGGGCGACCGCTACGACACGCTGGTGAACCGCGAGTCGGCGGAGGAGCTGCTCGCCGCCAAGACGCAGGAGGCCGCCGCCGCGCGCGCCGCCGCGACCGCGCAGGACGAGGCGAGCAAGGCCGCCGCGCTCCAGGCAAAGGAGGAGGCGCGGCAGGCGCGCGAGCGGATCACGGCGCAGCGCGAGGCCGAGCGCGCGCAGCGCGCCGAGGAACGTGAGCGCGCCAACGACCCGTGGAACCGCGCGATGACCTCGGCGACGCGATCGGCCTCCTCGGCGCTGGGGCGAACGGTGGCGAACGAGGTGACCAAGGCGGTGCTCGGCGGCGGGCGACGCGGCGGCGGTGCGTCGGGCGGTCTGATCGGCTCGGTGGTGCGCGGGGTGCTGGGGGGATTGCTGCGGCGGTGAGCCGTGGGGGTGGTTGTTCGGCCAGTGCCCCCAGTGCTTCATCGTAGAGGCTCCACCCCGGCGGACGCCGGGGTCCAGGTGGGCGACCTCAGTGGCTCCCACACGAACCTTCCCAACTGGGCCCCGGCGTCCGCCGGAGCGGTGCATGAGCTAAGCGTGCCCCGCCACCCCCCTCGCCCGCGCGCGCCATCGGCGCTACACGCCCGCGATGCCGATCTACACCGCCATCACCCACGCCGACCTGGTCGCCGCCGTCCGCGCGCTGGCCGACTCGCTCGCCGCCGCCGACTGGGCGCCGGCGCATCTCATCGGCATCGGCCGCGGCGGGCTGATCCCCGCGGTCTATCTCAGCCACGCCACCGGGCTGCCGATGCTGGCGGTGGATTACTCCTCCCAATCGGAGGCGCTCGCCGCCGAGGCGATCGAGCGGCTGGCCGCGCGCAGCCGCGCGGGCGAGCCGCTGCTGTTCGTCGACGACATCAACGACTCGGGCCGCACCATCGGCCACCTGCGCGATATGCTCGCGCGCGCCGGCGCGGCCGAGGGCAGCGTCCGCTTCGCCACGCTGATCGACAATGTCGGCTCGGCGCAGCGGGTCGATTATGCCGCGCGCGTGATCGACCGTGCGGTGACCAAGGACTGGTTCGTCTTCCCCTGGGAGGCGATGGCGCCCGACAGCGCGATCGCCGCCGACGCCGCGGAGCGGCCTGAGCGAATCGCCTGAGGGTGGGATGACGATCCTCCCCACTAGGCGGAGAGGATTGCCCCACGCTATTTCTTGATCAGCCCGATCTCGACCAGCCGCTCGTGGAGGTAGCCGTTGGCGGTGATCGGCGTCGGGTAGCGGTCCGGGTTCGCCGCGCTGATCGTCTGCGGCAGCGTCTCGATCAGGAAGTCGGGCGCGGGGTGCAGGAAGAAGGGCATCGAGTAGCGCGAGTGGCCGCGGCGCTCGGGCGGCGGGTTGACGACGCGGTGCGTGGTCGAGGGCAGCACGTGGTTGGTCAGCCGCTGCAGCATGTCGCCGACATTGACCACCATCGCCCCCGCCGGCGGCTTGATCGCGAGCCAGCGCCCGCTGTCGCGCTCGAGCAGCTCAAGCCCCGCCTCCTCGGCGCCGAGCAGCAGGGTGATCAGGTTAATGTCCTCGTGCGCACCCGCGCGCACGCCCTCGGCGTCGGCCGGGATCGGCGGGTAATGAAGCAGGCGCAGCACCGAGTTGCCGTCGCGCACCGCCGGGTCGAACCAGTCCGGCGCGAGCCCGAGGTGACGCGCGATCGCCGACAGCAGCCGGTCGCCGGCGCGGTCGAACGCCTCGAACAGCGCGAGGAACGTGTCCTTGAACCCCTCGGGCCGCGCCGGCCAGACGTTGGCGGGCATGTCCGCGGCATAACGGTGCCCCGCCGGCAGCTCGCGCCCGACGTGCCAGAATTCCTTGAGGTCGACGTGGCGGGCGTCCTTGGCGATCTCGGTCTTGAACGGCGTGTAGCCGCGCGCGCCGCCGGCGCCGGGGACGTGGTAGCCGCGCTTCTCCTCTTCGGGCAGCGCGAACAGTGCCGCGGTCTCGGCCCAGGCGCGCTCGATCAGATCCTGAGGCACGCCATGATCGGCGACGATGGCGAAGCCGAAGCGCTCGAAGGAGCCGCCCAGCGCGGCGGCGAAGCCGTCGGGGTCGCGGTCCTGTTCGGCAAGGCTAAGCGTGGGCACCGCGGCGGCGGGGGTATCGAGCATGACGTCGGTCCAATCGGTTGATCGCCGGGCAATAAACCTTCCCGATCCGGGTTGCTACCCGCGCGCGGCGAGGTGACAGCGCGGCACCCGCCACCTAAGGCGCGCGGCATGCCGACGCCCCCCGCCCCGCCCCCCGCGGCTCCCGTCGCCGCGCCGCCGATCCCGCTGCCCGAGTTCGTCGCGCTGATCGCGGCGCTGATGGCGCTGACCGCATTGGGGATCGACTCGATGCTGCCCGCGCTGCCGACGATCGGCGCGGCGCTGGGCGCACCGGGGGCGAACGAGCGGCAATATGTCATCGGCGCCTTCCTCATCGCCTTCGGCGCGGGGCAGCTGCTCCACGGCCCGCTCGCGGACCGGTTCGGGCGGCGGCGCTCGCTGCTCGCCACGCTGGCGGTCTATGCCGTGGCGAACGCGCTCTGCGCGATGGCGGGCAGCTTCGCGCTGCTGCTCGCCGCGCGGATCATCGCCGGACTGGCGATCGCGGCGGCGCGGGTGACGACGGTGGCGATCGTGCGCGACTGTTTCGAGGGGCGCGCGATGGCGCGGGTGATGTCGATGACCTTCATCGTCTTCATGATCGTCCCCGTGCTCGCGCCCGGCTTCGGCACGATCGTGCTGCTGTTCGGCGGCTGGCGCGACATCTTCTGGGCGGTCGGCGGCGCGACCCTGCTGGTGCTCGCCTGGTTCGCGCTCCGCATGCCCGAGACGCTCCACGCCGAGGACCGCCACCCCTTCTCGCTGGCGCGGCTCACCGCGGGGTGGAAGCTGACGCTCAGCGACCGCTGGTCGCTCGGCTACACGCTCGCCGCGACCGCGCTGATGGGCGCGCTATACGGCTATATCAACTCGATCCAGCAGGTGATGGCGGACGTGTTCGGGCGGCCGCGCCTGCTGCTGCTGATCTTCGCCACCACCGCGGGGACGATGGCGGTGGCCAACCTCGCCAACGCGCGGCTGGTGATGCGAGTCGGCACGCGCCGGCTCGGCCATGCCGCGGTAGTGACGCTGATCCTGGTCGCCGGGCTGCACCTGCTGCTGGCGCTGAGCGGGCACGAGACGCTCGTCGGCTTCGCGGTGTTGCAGGCGGTTGCGATGGGCTGTTTCGGCCTCTCCAGCTCGAACTTCTCGGCGATGGCGATGGAGAAGATGGGGCATATCGCCGGCACCGCCTCGAGCGTGCAGGGCTTCACCAGCGTGACGGTGGGCGCTGCGATCGGCGCCCTGATCGGCCAGCGTTTCGACGGCACGACGGTGCCGCTCAACGCCGGCTTCCTGTTCGCGGGCGTGGTGGCGCTGGCGATCGTGCTGGTGACCGAGCGCGGGCGCCTCTTCGCGGCGCGCTGACGGAACCGCGCGCCCTCGCCTGCCGTTCGTCCCGGCATCGTAGATGAGGAGATCGGCATGGGCGGGCAGCATATCCACGGTCAGGGCCCCGGTGACGACGGCTATGACGAGGACGGTTACGACGAAAGCCAGCGCGCCGAGATCCTCGAGGCGACGCGCGACGGTCCGAGCGACGGCACAATCATCACCGACCTTGACCCCGACACCGGCGAGGACGACGAGAGCGAGAACGAGGACGAGCTCGAGATGGTCGACGGCGAGGTCGCCGAGCAGGACGGCGAGACCGACCAGGACGAGGCCGACGTCGACGAGGACGAGGTGCAGGACGAGTTCGACGACGGCAGCGTCGACGACGACGAGCTCGACGATCGCGACGACATCGCGCTGAACCCGTGATCGCGTCGCGCCGCGCGCGTGCCGGCGCGCGCTACGCCAGCCTGATCGCCGCGCCGCTGCTCGGCACCGCCTGCGGCTCGCCGCAGCAGCGCGCGAGCGACGCCGCCATCGTGCGCGCGGCGGCGCAGGCCCAGGCGAGCGTGTCGGCCTATGGAAGGAGCGGCAGTCGGAGCCGCGATGCCGTGCCTGGTGGCGCGGCGTGCGGCGCGGGCCTGCGCAAGGTCGCCGCGGCCGGTCAGATGCCCGAGGGGCGCGTGCTCCCCGGCATCTCCTCTACCACCGGTCGTTGCGCGACGTACCGCTGATCGCGGCAGATTGACCGCGGCGGAGGTCGCGCCCAGGCTGGACGGCGATGCTACCGCTGCTTCTCGCGCTTCAGGCCGCCACGCCCGCCGCGGCACCACCGGAGCGCATCTCGATCCTGGTGCCGGTCGCCGATCAGCGCTGCACGCGCGGCCGCGTCGAGGGCGAGGTGGTGGTGTGCGCCGAGGCGCCGCCCGATCCATTACTGCCGCTCCCTGCCGAGGCAGCACCGGTTGGCCCCGCCGCGGTCAATCCCGACCGCTCCGGTCTCGGCGCGCTGCGGGCAGAGGCGACGCCGTGCGGCGCGACTCAAAGGGGCTGCACCACCGGCGTCAACCTGTTCGGGCTCGGCACCGCGCTGGTGCGCGGCGTGCAGAAGCTGGTCGCGCCCGGCAGCTGCTGCGAGGAAGCGGGCGAGGCGACCAACCCCGGCCTGCTGGTGCGCGACGTCGCCGGCGCGTTGCGGGCCAAGAAGCCGAAGCGCGATGCGGTCGCGATCGACCTCGACGAACCCGTCATGACCGGTCGCGTGCGGCCGTGAGGGACGATGGACGCGCGTATCGGTGACCGGCCCCTACGGCGTGCACGGCACCATGGATCCCGGGTAAAGCCCGGGATGACGAGGGTGGGTAGCGTCGATTGCCCCCGCCGCGATCAGTCGAGCAGGTGCATCCACATCGGCTCGCCGTTCAGGCTCTGCGAGCCGCGCAACCGCTCCAGCGCCGCGGCGACGCAGCGCTCCGGCCCCTCGTGCGTGACGATCGCGACCAGCACGCTGCCGTCGGCGAGCGCGCCGCGCTGGATCAGGCTCTCGATCGACACGCCCGCGTCGCGCATCGCCGCGGCGATCTCGGCGAGCACGCCGACGCGGTCGGCCACCGCGAAGCGGAGATAGGCGCGGCCGCGGCGCTCGCCGCTGGGCGCGGCGGCCGCCTCGGTCAGCGCCGCGACGGGCATGGCGAACGGCGGCCCGAACTCACCGCGCGCGATGTCGATCAGGTCGGCGACAACCGCGCTCGCGGTCGGCCCCTCGCCCGCGCCGGCGCCCTGGAACAGCAGCCGACCGACGAAATTGCCCTCCGCCACCACCGCGTTGGTGGCGCCGGTGACATGCGCGAGCGGGTGATCGAAGCGCACCAGGTGCGCGTGGACGCGCTGGAACAACCCTGCGCTATCGGCCTCGGCGACACCGACGAGCCGGACGCGATAACCCAGCGCCGCGGCCTCGGCGATGTCGGCGGCGAGCAGGTGGCGGATTCCGCTCGCGGCGACCTGTGCGAAAGCGGGCGCGGTGCCGAAGGCGAGGCTGGCGAGAATGGAGAGCTTGTGGGCGGCGTCGACGCCGTCGATGTCGAACGACGGGTCGGCCTCGGCATAGCCGAGCGCCTGCGCCTCGGCGAGGACGTCGGCGAAGTCGCGGCCCTCTGCCTCCATCTTGGAGAGGATGAAATTGCACGTGCCGTTGAGGATGCCATAGACGCGCGCGATCGCATTGGCGGCGGCGCCCTCGCGCAGTCCCTTGATCACGGGGATGCCGCCGGCGACCGCGGCCTCGAACTTGAGCGCGGCACCGCTCGCCTCGGCGGCCCCGGCCAGCTCGAGCCCGTGATGCGCGAGCATCGCCTTGTTGGCGGTGACGACGTGGCGGCCTGCCGACAACGCGCGGCGTGCGAGCGTCAGCGCCGGACCATCGGCGCCGCCGATCAGCTCGACGACAACGTCGGCGTCCGCCTCGGCGAGCGCGGCGGTGTCGTCGACCCAGGCAAAGCGCGAGAGATCGACGCCGCGGTCCTTGCTGCGGTCGCGCGCGGAGACCGCGATCACGTCGATCGGCCGGCCGGCGCGCCGCGCGATCAGCTCGCGGTTCTCATCGAGCACGCGGATCACCCCGCCGCCGACCGTCCCGAGCCCCGCCAATGCCACTCGAAGCGCCTGCGCCATCCGTCGTGCCTCCTGTTTGTCGCCGCCTGCTAGGCGGTCACCGCGGGGCTGTCGAGACAGGTGGATTCCCACCGTCGATTGCAGTTAATGCAATTCGGATTGGAAATATTGCACTTGCGTCATGGCGTGGTGCGATGCACAAAAGCCGTGCCTTTCAGGCATCCTCTCCTAAAAACTTTTCGGCCGGGCTCTGCCCGGCCTTTTTTTTGGACCGCGTCACGGCTAGGGTCCGAGTCGCCGCACTTCTTCGACAAAATAAAATGCGCGGGCAGGATGGATAGGATGCAGCCGGTCGGACCGGCATGCGAGCGGAGGGAGCGACGCAGGGTCGCTCCCTCC
This sequence comes from Sphingomonas sp. BK069, assembly GCF_014193405.1. Lineage (NCBI taxonomy): Bacteria > Pseudomonadati > Pseudomonadota > Alphaproteobacteria > Sphingomonadales > Sphingomonadaceae > Sphingomonas > Sphingomonas sp. BK069. The sequence goes on from NZ_JACHZH010000001.1 coordinate 1,373,400, forward strand.
CGGGCGGGACCTCGCCCGCCAATGGTCCCGATCTTGGCAGTGTCGGTGAGCGAGCGCACGGCCTCTGTCATCACCCGCCCCGCTGTGCCACGGTCGCGGGATGAACCAATCTCCCGCTGATCTCGGTCGTGCCGGCGCCCCCACCACCGAACTCACCCTCCGCGGCATCCTGCTCGGCGGCGTCATCACGCTGCTGTTCACCGCCGCCAACGTGTACCTCGGGCTCAAGATCGGGCTGACGTTCGCCACCTCGATCCCCGCCGCGGTGATCTCGATGGCGGTGCTGCGCGCCTTTCGCGGCGCCTCGATCCTCGAGAACAACATCGTCCAGACCGTCGCCTCGGCCGCGGGGACGCTCGCGGCGATCATCTTCGTGCTGCCCGGGCTGGTGATGATCGGCTATTGGCAGGGCTTCCCCTTCCTCACCACCGCAGCGATCACCGCCACCGGCGGCATCCTCGGCGTAATGTTCTCGGTGCCGCTGCGCCGCGCGCTCGTCGTCGACACGCCGCTACCCTATCCCGAGGGGCGCGCCGCCGCGGAGGTGCTCAAGGTCGGCGAGGAGAGCCGCAGCGGCAGCAGCGAGAGCGCGCGCGGGCTCACCGCGATCCTCGGCAGCACGCTCGCCTCCGCCGCCTTCGCCATCCTCACCCAGACGCGGCTGATCGCGGCCGAGGCGGCGACCTTCTTCCGCGTCGGCGCGGGCGCGACCGGAGTCACCGGCGGGCTCTCCTTCGCGCTGCTCGGCGCGGGGCATCTGATCGGCCTCTCCGCCGGCATGGCCATCCTGCTCGGTGTCGCGGTCGGCTGGTGGCTGGTGTTGCCGATCCTCACCGCCATGGCGCCGCAGGCGGGCGACGTCGCCGCTTGGGCCAATGGCGTGTTCCGCACCGACGTGCGCTTCTTCGGCGCGGGCGTGATCGGCGTCGCCGCGATCTGGACCTTGATCCGGATCGCCGCGCCCGTCGCCGCGGGGCTGCGCGCCTCGCTCGGTGCCGCGCGCGGCACGGACATGGCGGTGGAGGAGCAGGACCTGCCCTTCTGGGTCGTCGCGGCGGGGACGCTGGCGACCTTGCTGCCGATCGCGCTCCTGCTCCACTCGGTGATCGGCGGCGGACCGCTGGCAGGCAGCGAGTGGCTGCTGATCGTCGGCAGCCTGCTGTTCGTGCTGGTGGTCGGGCTCGTGATCGCGGCGGTGTGCGGCTATATGGCGGGGCTGATCGGTGCGTCCAACTCGCCCGTCTCCGGCATCGGCATCCTCTCGGTGCTCGCCGCGGCGGCGATGCTGGCGGGCTGGTTCGGTCGCGGCGGCGCGCCGGACGAGGTCGCGGCGCTGGTCGCCTATGCGCTGATCGTCACCGGCATCGTCTTCGGCATCGCCACCATCTCCAACGACAACCTGCAGGACCTCAAGACCGGACAGCTGGTCGGCGCGACGCCGTGGAAGCAGCAGGTGGCGCTGGTGATCGGTGTCTGCTTCGGCTCGCTGGTGGTGCCACCGGTGATGCAGCTGCTCTACACCTCGTTCGGCTTCGCGGGCATGCCGGGCGCGGGGCCGAACGCGCTGGCGGCGCCGCAGGCGGCGCTGATCTCCGCGCTGGCGCAGGGGGTGCTGGGCGGCGATCTCAACTGGACGATGATCGGCTGGGGCGCGGCGGCGGGCGGCGTGTTCGTGCTGCTCGACGAGGCGCTCGGGCGCGCGGGCCGGCTGCGGCTGCCGCCGCTCGGCGTCGGGCTGGGCATCTACCTGCCGATGTCGGCGACGCTCACCGTGGTGATCGGCGCGCTGCTTGGTCACTTCTACGACAAATGGGCGGAGCGCACCGGCGATGGCGAAGCGTCCAAGCGACTCGGCGTACTCACCGCGACCGGGATGATCGTGGGTGAAAGCCTGTGGAACGTGGTATTCGCGGGGATCGTCTACGAGAGCGGCACCGACGCGCCGCTCGCGCTGGTAAGCGGGCACGAGCAGGCCGCGCTGGTCGCGGGGACGCTGCTGTTCGCGGCGGTGACCTGGGGGCTATACCGGCGGACGCGGCGGTTGGCGGTGGAGTGAGGGTCACACCGTCATCCCGGCATTGAGCGAGACCTGCTTTTCCCCCTTCGTCATCCCGCGTCTCTCCCGTCGCGGGTTGCTTTCGCGGTGGAGTGGGTCCCGGAACAAGTCCGGGATGACGGGAGAGGGAGCGGGAAGCGTGCTCCGCCGCCCCGCCCCCGGGTTCTCACATCTTGTCGAGCAGCTCGCTGATCGAGACGAAGGCGAAGCCAACCGAGCTGTCGGCGATGCCATAAGGCATGAACAATTTGTCGCCGTGCTTCATCGCGCCGCAGGTGTAGACCACGTTGGGCACATAGCCCTCGCGGTCCTGGTCCGCGGCAGCGAGGATCGGCGAGCGGGTGCGGCCGATCACGCGCGCGGGATTGTCCTTGTCGAGCAAGGCCGCGCCGATCGAATATTTGCGCATCGCGCCGACGCCGTGGGTCAGCAGCAGCCAGCCCTCCTCGATCTCGATCGGCGGCCCGCAATTGCCGATCTGGACGAACTCCCAGGGGAAGACCGGCTTGAGGATCAGCTCGCCCTCGTCCCAGTGGGTGAGGTTGTCGGTCTTGAGCAGGTACAGGTTCTCGCCGTCCTGCCGCCCGATCGAGAGATACTGTCCGCCCACCTTGCGCGGGAACAGCGCGATCCCCTTGTTGCGCGCCGCGCTGCCCGTCATCGGCACGAGGTCGAAGGCGCGGAAGTCGCGCGTGCGCAGCAGCTCGGACTGGATCGTCGCGCCATTGTAGGCGGTGTACGTGCCGAGCCACTCGACGCTGCCGTCGTCGTGCTCGAAATGGACGAGGCGCAGGTCCTCCAGCCCCTTGGACTGGGCGTCGGTGATCGGGAAGATCACCGTGCCCGACAGCGTGCTGTCGCGATGGCGATAGACCGTCACCGGCCCCGTCGGCGGCGCTTCCTCGTCGGTGCCGGTTGCGTCCGTCGCGGTGGCGAAGGGCGGCTCAGGGGCGAGCTTGAGCTCGTTGTCCGAGGTGATGATGCCCTCGCGAAAGGCGACCGAGGAGATATGCCCCTCACCCACCGCGCGCAGGCTCATCAGGATGCGCTGCGCACCGTCCTCCATCCCGCTCTGGTCGGGATGCGGCACCGCGCTGGGGTTCATCAGCGCCGCGGCGGCATAGCTGTATTCGTGGCAGAAATAGGCGCCGATCAGCTGGCGCTTCTCGTCGCTGATGCGGCTGCCGTCGAGCCCGTGTGCCGCCGCGATCTCATCGTAGCGGGTCATGAACACGCGGCGGGTCTGCCAGTGACGCGCCTCGAAGTCCTTGAGCACGAGGTCGAGCTGATCGCGCGCCTCTTGCGGTGGCATGTCGAGCACCTCGGCGATCAGCCGCTCCGATCGGCTGACGCCATTGGCGTTGGCGATCCAGCCGATGTGGAAGGGCCGCACCACGACGCGCGACGGATCGGCATGCAGACGCAGCCGGTGGTTGAACAGCTCCAAGGACCAGCCTCGTCTTAGTGAACGACGGTACGCGCGCGACGCCGCTCAGGCGACGTCGCGCTGCGTCCCTGCCACTTTTCCGACGCGGATTGAAAGCCCCGAAATCGCGCACGAGGCCAATTGCAGCGCCAGGATCGACTCGGCGCCCTGGTTGCGGTTGAGCCCGGTCGGCATCAATCCGTCGAAACAGCCGCCGTCGCGCTGGGTCGCCAGCGGCAGGTCGAGATCGTTGACGCCAAGATACCAGTCGTAGGCGCGCTTGGCCTCATCGTACCAGCGCGTGTCCCCGGTGGCGTCGAACGCCGCGGCGCAGGCGTCGATCGTCGCCTGGGCCTCGAGCGGCTGCTGGTCGAACGGCAGCGGCTCGGCATAGACACGGCCGAAGCTCTCCGAACCGACGGCGCGGAAATGCCCTTCGGGCGCGGTCTGCTTGGCGACGATCCACTCGAGCGTGTCGATCCCGCAGGCGACCAGGTCGGGCCGCTGGAGCGCGATGCCGGCGCGCAGCATCGCCTCGGGCAGACGCGCATTGTCATAGGCGAGCACGATCTCGAACCAGCCCCATTCGGGCCGGCGCGCCGCGTCGAGCAGCTTGAGATGCTCGTCGGGGAAGCGACGCAGGATCTGGGTGGCCAGTTCGTGGCGCGGCGAGGCCTCCAGCATCGCCGCGGCGCCGAGCATCGCGAACGCCTGCGCGCGCGGGCTCTCCAGCTCGAGCGCGAGCGTCGCGGTCGAGTCGAACATCGCGCGCGCCCAGTCACGGTGCTTGGCCTCGTGCGCGTCACGCGCGGTGACGCCCAGTGCCCACAGCGTGCGGCCGTTGGAATCCTCCGAACCGACGTCCTCGCACCAGGTGCGGTCGAAGTTCATGAAGTTGCGGAAGCGCCGAGCCTCGGGGTTCCAGGCATATTGCACGAACGAGGCGTAGATCGTCATCCACTTGTCGCGCGTCGCCGCGTCGAGCTCGGGAACGGCGCTCATCAGCATCAGCGCGCGCGCGTTGTCGTCGATGCAATAGCCGTGGCGGCGGTCGGGCACCGAGTAGATCGAGTGCTGCAACATGCCGGTCGAGTCACTCATCCGCTCGACGGCGGCGATCTCGGGAGGCAACACCTTTGTGTCGGTGTCGCCGCCGCCGCGGAGGCGCCGCGGCTGGGTCGCGATACTCGTCGCGATCTCTTCCATTGCTTGCTCCACTACACGAGGCCAGATCATCGTTCGGCCACGCGCATAGGCACGCGAGGACAGACGTCCGAGGTTGCGGGCGCTGCCCAGAAGATTGTTGATCTCGCGCGCGAAGGCGGCGGAGTCGCGGAAGTCGACCAGCACCCCGTGCCCGTCCGCCAGGATCTCGGTGGCGTGGACATAGGGTGTCGAGATCACCGCCTTGCCGACGCCGACGGCGTAGCTGAGCGTGCCGCTCGTGATCTGAGCCGGGTTGAGATACGGCGTGGCATAGATGTCCGCCGCCTGAAGATGGTCGATCAGTTCGTCGTGGTCGACGAACGCGTCGATGAAGGCGACATTGTCGCCTACGCCGAGCTCGGCCGCGCGCGCCTTGAGCGAGTCCCGATATTTCTCGCCCTCGTGCGCGACCAGATTGGGGTGGGTCGCGCCCAGCACGATGTACATCGCGTCGGGGTTCTTCTCGACCACCGCGGGCATCGCCTCGACGATCGTCTCGATCCCCTTGCCCGGCGCGAGCAGGCCGAAGGTGAGGATCACGCGCTTGCCGTCCCAGCCGAAGCGCGCCTTGAACGCGTCCGGCTCCGCGAACGGCCGGTCGGGCACGCCGTGCGGGATCACCGCGATCGACTTGGGGCTGGCGCCGTAGACGCGCTCGAGGATCTCGCGGCCGCGTTCGGCCATCACGATCACCTTGGAAGCGCGCCGCAGCAACCCCTCCAGTACCGTGCGCTCGGACGCGCTCGGCTTCTCCAGCACGGTGTGGAGCGTCACGATGAGCGGGATGGTCAGCCGGTCGAGCAGCGCGAAGATATGGCCGCCGGCCTCGCCACCGAAGATGCCATATTCGTGCTGCAGCCACAGCACCTGCGCCCCGCTCTCCTCGATCCGGCGCGCGGTGGCGACGTAGGCGGAGAGGTCGTGCTGCGGGATCGCGCCGGTGACTGCCTCGGGATAGGCGTAGCGCCCCGGATGATCGTCCATCGCATAGACGTCGACCTGGGTATCGGGGAAACGTGCACGCAGTGCCTGGTAGGTGTCGGTCGTGAACGTCGCGATGCCGCACTGTCGCGGCAGGAAATTACCGATCAGCGCGATGTGATTGACGTCCTGCGGAACGGCCGACTGGTTCATCCTCATACCTTCGCTGGTGCAGCACGGACACCACGTGACGCCGTGCCTCTCCTCTGAACCAGCCATGACGCGATTGGTTGCAGATTTGCTGCACTGCGGGATACCCGACTCGGCTGATCAGGATCAACCGCGCCCACGATAGGCGGCAACGCCCTGATCGGGCAGCCACAGATCGGCCGGCGGCGCGGACGACTGCCAGAAGACGTCGATCGGCATGCCGCCGCGCGGGTACCAATAGCCGCCGATGCGCAGCCAGCGCGGGCGCATCTCCTCGTACAGCCGCTGCCCGATGCCGACGGTGCAATCTTCGTGGAAGGCGGCATGGTTGCGGAACGAGCCGAGGAACAGCTTGAGCGACTTGGACTCGACGATCGTCTCGCCCGGCACATAGTCGAGCACGAGGTGCGCGAAGTCGGGCTGTCCCGTCACCGGGCAGAGCGAGGTGAACTCGGGCTGGGTGAAGCGCACCAGATAAGTCTGGCCGGGACGCGGGTTAGGGACATAGTCGAGCACCGCTTCCTGCGGCGAAGCGGGGAGCGGGCTGTTCTGGCCAAGATGCATCGGGTTCATGCGCGCGCACATAGGCGCGCGCGGCGCGGAATGCGACCTGTTGCCGCACTGCGCGCCCCGGCTATGAGAGGTGTATGGACCCACTCGTCTCCGCCACCTGGCTCGCCGACCAGCTCGGCGCACCCGACCTGCGCGTGCTCGACGCCAGCTACGACGCGCTGCTGCCCGGCGAGCCGCCGCGCGACCACGCCGCCGAGTATCGCGCGGGCCATGTGCCGGGCGCGCTCTACATGGACCTCGCCGGCTTCTCCGACGCGGCGAGCGACCTGCCCTCGACCATGCCGGGCGCGGCGCAGTTCGCCGGGGGCGCCGCCCGGCTCGGGATCGATCGCGCCACCCGAATCGTGCTCTACGACGACGCGCCCCATCATACCGCGGCGCGCGCCTGGGTGATGCTGCGCGCCTTCGGTTTCAATCGGGTCGCGCTGCTCGACGGCGGGCTGGCGGCGTGGAAGCAGGCGGGTCTCCCGCTGGAGCAGGGCGAAAGCGCGGTGCCGCCGCGCGCGGTCGACGCCGGCGCTGGCACGACGCGGCTGCGCGATCTCGAAGCGATGCGCGCGATCCAGCGCGACGCGAGCGCGCAGATCGTCGACGCGCGCTCGGCCGCGCGCTTCACCGGCGCGGAGCCCGACCCGCGCACCGGCGTCGCCCCCGGCCACATCCCCGGCGCGCGCAACCTGCCCTACAAGCGGCTGTTCGACGAAGACGGCCGGTGGAAGCGCGGCGAGGCGCTCGCCGCCGCCTTCCGCGACGCTGGCGTCGACCTCGACCGGCCGATGGTGATGACCTGCGGCTCGGGCATCACCGCGAGCGTGCTCGCCTTCGGCGCGCACCTGCTCGGGCGAGACGCCGCGGTCTACGACGGCAGCTGGACCGAGTGGGGCGCGGACCCGAGCACCCCCAAGGCAACGGGGGCGGCATGAGCGACCGGCCGGTGAAGCCCGCCACCCGCGTCGTCCAGGCCGGGCGCCGCGACGAATGGACAGGCGGGGTCGTCAACACGCCGGTGTGGCGTGCCTCGACGATCCTCTACGACGACGTCGCGCACCTGCGCGCGACCGGCGCACGCGACACGCACCACCGCCTCTTCTACGGCCGCCGCGGCACGCCGACGCAATGGAGCCTCGCCGACGCGCTCACCGAGCTCGAACCCGGCGCCGAGGCGACCTTCCTCTACCCCTCAGGCGTGGCGGCGATCGCGGCCTGCCTGCTGGCCCTGCTGTCGCCCGGCGACGAGCTGCTGCTGGTCGACAGCGCCTATGACCCGACCCGCTCGCTCGCCGACAAGCTGCTCGCGCGCATGGGGATCACCACGCGCTACTATGATCCGCTGATCGGTGCGGGCATCGCCGGGCTGATCGGTGAGCGCACCCGCGTGATCTTCATGGAGAGCCCCGGCAGCCTGACCTTCGAGGTGCAGGACGTGCCCGCGATCATCGCCGCCGCCAAGGCGCGCGGGGTGGCGACGGTGATCGACAACACCTGGGCGACGCCGCTGCTCTTCCCCGTGATCGGCTTGGGAGTCGATTACTCGGTGCTCGCCTGCACCAAATATATAGGCGGCCATTCCGACGTGATGATGGGCTCGGTCACCGCGGCGCCGGGACGGTTCGCGGCGCTGCGCGACACCAGCTTCCAGCTCGGCCAGGTGATCAGCGCCGACGATGCCTTCCTCGGCAGCCGCGGGCTGCGCACGATGGCGGTACGGCTGGCGCAGCACGAGCGCAGCGCGCTGACGGTGGCGCGGTGGCTGGAGGCACGGCCCGAGGTGGCGCGCGTGCTCCACCCGGCGTTGCCGTCGTGCCCCGGTCACGAGCTGTGGCAGCGCGACTTCGCGGGCGCGTCGGGGCTGTTCTCGTTCGTGCTGGCGGGCGGGAGCGACGCAGCCCGTTCGGCGCTGATCGACTCGCTCGAGCATTTCGGCATCGGCTATAGCTGGGGCGGGTTCGAGAGCCTCGCCGTGCCGATCGACCCGCAGCGGCATCGTAGCGCCACCGTGTGCGGGTTCGAGGGGCCGCTGGTGCGGCTGCAGATCGGGCTGGAGGATCCGGACGACCTGATCGCCGACCTGGAGCGAGGGCTCGCGGCATGGCGCGGGGTGATGGGCTAGCCCATCATCCTTCTGGCGTGAACCAGCGGGTGCTCTGGCGGACGCAGGAACACGGTTCAGCTGGGCTGGATCAGACCGTAAAAGCGGTAAAGCGGAGCCTTCCAACCACTGCCGTCATCCCGAACTTGGTCCGCGATCCACCGTGCAGCACGTTCGTCAGCCGCGGCGCTTGCGGGCGGGTAGACCCCGGAACAAGTCCGGGGTGACGGAAACGGCGTGAGGCAGCGGCTAGTCGGCTCAGTCTCTGCCTATACGACCTAGTGTCTCAGGGCGCGACGCCCTTCCCTTACTGCTGCGGTGTCGGCGTGGCAGGCACCGGCGTCGCCGGTGCGGCGGCCGGCGCGCTCGTGGCAGCACCCGCGCTCGCGCGCGCGTCCTGGCCGTCGCCTTGGGGCGCGGCGATGATGTCGCGCGTGGTCTGGCCCTTGTCGACGACGTTGGTCTTGGGGTCGCCCGCCTCCGAGCGGATGCCCGCGGGTGCCGCGCTGGTGCCGCCCGCCTGATCCACCACGCCGGCCTCGGCCGCGCTGCGCTGCGCCGGGCCGCCGAACAGTGCGTCGAGCGCCTGCGCCTGCGGGTTGTTGCCCTGGGTGCGCGCGGCGCCCGGCTGCGGCGGGACCAGCGCGAAATCGGGCGGGATGATCAGCGGCGCCTGGCGCGCCACCGCGAACTCGTCGGGGCGGGCGCGGTCGTAGCCGCGCTTGCCGCAGCCGGCGAGCAGGGCGAGCATCGCCATACCGGACACCGCGACGACAGACTTACGCATGGACATTCTCCGAAGGATCGGGGCGCTTCTCGCGGATCAGGAGCGCGCGCACCAGCAGAATCAGCACGCCGATCGTAATCGCGGCGTCGGCGACGTTGAAGACCAGGAAGGGCCGCCACTCGCCGAAATGGAGGTCGGCGAAGTCGACCACATAGCCCAGCCGCACGCGATCCAGGATGTTGCCGAGCGCGCCGCCCAGCACCAGGCCCAGCGCGGCCTGCTCGCCGGTCTTCTCCTCGCGGAACAGCCACACTGCCACCGCCACCGCGATCGCGCCGGTGAAGGCGACGAGCAGCCAGCGCATCGTGTCGGTTTCGGCGCGCAGCATGCCGAGCGACACGCCCTCGTTCTTGGTGAAGCGCAGGTCGAAGATCGGCAGGATCTCGCGATAGGCGCCGAGGAAGTCGATCGCGAGCGGGCCGGTGACGACCCATTTCACCAGCTGGTCGACGACGAAGACGACGAGCGCGATCGCGAGCCCGAGGCGCGGCAGCGACCGGCTCACGCGCCCTCCCCCACCACGCTTGCGCAGCGGTCGCACAGCGCGTCGTCGACCGTCACCTCGGGGAGGTGGCGCCAGCAGCGGCCGCATTTGTGATAGTCGGTCCGGGTCACGTCGACGCTCTGCGCCGGCGTCACCTTCGCCACGATGAAGGCCTCGGCGAGCTGCGCCGCGTCGAGCGGCAGGTCGGGCACGGTCACCTCCGCCTCCAGGCTGGAGCGCACCGTCTTCTCGCGACGCAGCGGCTCGATGGCCTCGGTGACGCGGACACGCAGCGCGCGCACCGCCTGCCAGCGCGCCGAGAGGTCCTCGGCGGCGGGATCGGGCAGGATCGGCCACTCGAGGAAGTGGACAGAGCTCGCCTCGTCGGGGAAGCGCGCCTGCCACACCTCCTCGGCGGTGAAGACCAGCACCGGCGCGGCGTACCGCACCAGGGCGTGGAACAGCACGTCGAGCACGGTGCGATAGGCGCGGCGCTTCACGTCGCCGGCGGCGTCGCAATAGAGCGAGTCCTTGCGCACGTCGAAGAAGAAGGCCGACAGGTCCTCGTTGGCGAAGTCGGCGAGCAGGCGGACGTAGCGGTTGAACTCGAAGCCGCGCGCCGCCTCCTTCAGCTCCATGTCGAGCGCGTGGAGCAGGTGGAGCACGTAGCGCTCTAGCTCGGGCATCTCGGCGACGGGCACGCGCTCCTCCTCGGCGAAGCTGTCGAGCGCGCCGAGCAGGTAGCGGAAGGTGTTGCGGAGCTTGCGGTACGAGTCCGAGGCGGTGGCGAGCACCTCCTTGCCGATGCGGATGTCGTCGAAATAGTCGGTCGAGACCGCCCACAGCCGCAGGATGTCCGCGCCCGATTCGCCGATCACCTTCAGCGGGTCGACGACGTTGCCGAGGCTCTTCGACATCTTGCGGCCCTGGCCGTCGAGCGCGAAGCCGTGGGTGAGCACCGCGTCATAGGGCGCGCGGCCGCGCGTGCCGCAGCTCTCCAGCAGCGACGACTGGAACCAGCCGCGATGCTGGTCCGAGCCCTCGATGTACAGGTTGGCGCGCGTGCCTTCCCCGTAGCGGGCCTCGACGACGAAGGCGTGGGTCGAGCCCGAGTCGAACCACACGTCGAGAATGTCGTTGACCGGCTCATAGTCGGCGAGGTCGTGCGCCTTGCCGAGAAGGCTCTGGTGGTCGGCGGTGAACCAGGCGTCGGCGCCGCCGTCGCGGAAGGCTGCGACGATCCGCGCGTTGACGGCGGGATCGTTGAGATACTGGCCGGTGGCGCGGTTCACGTAGAGCGCGATCGGCACGCCCCAGGCGCGCTGGCGGCTGATCACCCAATCGGGGCGCCCCTCCACCATCGAGCGGATGCGATTCTCCGCGCGCGGCGGCACCCACTGGGTCCGTGCGATCGCGTCGAGCGCGAGCTGGCGGAGGGTGGGAGCGTTGCCACGCTCGGCCTCGTCCGCCGCACCCGCTCCGGCCGTGGCAGAGTCACCCGCCGCCGCGCCGCTCGCCACGTCCATCGGGATGAACCATTGCGGAGTCGCGCGGAAGATCACCTTTGCCTTGGAGCGCCACGAGTGCGGGTAGCTGTGCTGGAAGTCGTCGCTCGCGCCGAGCAGCGCGCCCGCCGCGCGCAGGTCGGCGCAGATCGGCCCCTCGCTGGCGACGAACTTCTTGTTGATCACGCTGCCCTGCCCGCCGAGCCAGGCCCAGTCGGCGCGGTAGAAGCCGGCGGCGTCGACCGCGAACACCGGCTCGATGCCGTTGGCCTTGCACAACAGGAAGTCGTCCTCGCCGTGGTCGGGCGCCATATGCACCAGCCCGGTGCCCGCGTCGGTGGTGACGAAGTCGCCCTCGAGGAACGGCCGCGGCGTCGCGAAGAAGCCGCCGAGGTGATGCATCGGGTGGCGCGCGGTCGCGCCCTCCAGCACCGGGCCTTTGATCAGCGCGACGATCGTGCCCATCGGGATGCCGGTGCGCTTGGTGAAGGCGGGCATCAGCGGCTCGGCGACGAGATAGCGCCGGCCCTCGTGCTCGAACTGGAGATAGTCGATCGCCGAACCGTAGGCGAGCGCCTGATTCACCGGGATCGTCCAGGGCGTCGTCGTCCAGATCACCGCCAGCGTGCCGGCCAGCCCCGGATATTCGGGGCAGTCGATCACCTCGAAGCCGACGTCGATCTGGGTCGAGATCACATCCTCATACTCGACCTCGGCCTCGGCCAGCGCGGTCTTCTCCACCGGGCTCCACATCACCGGCTTGGCGCCGCGATACAGCTGGCCGCTCTCGGCGAACTTGAGCAGCTCGCCCGCGATCACCGCCTCGGCCTCGTAGCGCATGGTGAGATAGGGGTTGTCCCAGTCGCCCATCACGCCGAGCCGCTGGAACTGCTCCTTCTGGATCTGCACCCAATTGTCGGCATAGGCGCGGCACTCGGCGCGGAACTGCGCGACCGGCACCTGGTCCTTGTCGAGCTTCTTGGCGCGATACGCCTCCTCGACCTTCCACTCGATCGGCAGGCCGTGGCAGTCCCAGCCGGGCACGTAGGGCGCGTCATAGCCCATCAGCGAGCGGCTGCGGACGATCACGTCCTTCAGCACCTTGTTCATCGCGTGGCCCATGTGGATGTCGCCGTTGGCGTAGGGCGGGCCGTCGTGGAGGATCCAGCGCTCGCGCCCCTGGCGCTGCTCGCGCAGGCGCTCGTACAGCCCGATCCGCTTCCAGCGGTCGAGGATCGCGGGCTCCTTCTGCGCGAGCCCCGCCTTCATCGGAAAGTCGGTCTTCGGCAGGAAGACGGTGTTGCGCCAGTCGCGCGGCGTGTCGGGTGCGTCGGCCATGTGGGGCATGGCCTTAGCGCCGCGTCAGCGCGCCAGCAACGCCCGCGCGGTGGCGCAGTCCGAGTCCATCTGCGCCACCAGCGCGTCGAGCGTGTCGAATTTCGCCTCGGGGCGAATATAGTCGATCAGCTCGACCTCGAGCGGCTGGCCGTAGAGATCGCCCGAGAAGTCGAAGAAGAAGGGCTCGAGCAGCTCCTTGGGCGGGTCGAAGCTGGGGCGGATGCCGAGATTGGCGGCACCGTCGAGCACGCGCCCGCCTGCCAGCCGCCCGCGCACCGCGTAGATGCCGTAGGCGGGGCGCAGATACTTCCCCATGTCGAGGTTGGCGGTGGGATAGCCGATCGTGCGGCCGAGCTTGTCGCCGTGCTGCACCACCCCCTCGATCGCGAACGGGCGGGTGAGCAGCCGCGCCGCGCCGCGCGGGTCGCCTGCGCCGAGCGCGGCGCGGACGCGCGTGGACGAGACCGGCTCGCCGTCGAGCATCACCGCGCCGACCGTGTCGACCGAGAAACCGTGCGCCGCGCCGGCGGCTCGCAGCGTGGCGATGTCGCCGCTCTTGCGGTGGCCGAAGGTGAAGTCCTCGCCGGTGACGACGCCGCCGACGCGCAGCGCGCCGACCAGCCGCTCGGCGACGAAGGCGTCGGCGTGGAGCCCGGCGAGCGCCTCGTCGAAGTGGAACACCACCATCGCGTCGGCCCCCGCGGCGGCGAAGAGGCGCGCGCGCTGGTCGAGCGTGGTGAGCCGGAACGGCGGGGTGTCGGGGCGGAAGTAGCGCACCGGGTGCGGGTCGAAGGTGGCGACCAGCGCGGGGCGCCCTTCCGCGCGCGCGCGCTCGACCGCGCGGCCGACGACCGCCTGGTGACCGAGGTGAAAACCGTCGAAATTGCCCAGCGCGACGATCCCGCCGGCCAGCCCGGCCGGCACCGCCGAGCCGCCGTCAAGCCGCTCCATGCGCGGCGCCTTAGCGGCTCGGCCGCCCCGGTGCCAGCGTCACCGTGCCAGCGTGACGAAGTCATGCGCGGGACGGTCGCCCTCCGCCGGGTGCGACTCACGCGCCAACTCGCGCCAGCCGGTGAAGGCCGGGACGATCGCGTCGCCGGCGGGGGCGACATGGACCTCGGTGAGCTCGATCCGATCGGCGCGGTCGAGCAGGAGCGCGAAAATCTCGGCGCCGCCGATCACCGCGACGCGCGCGTCCGGCTCGCCAATGCGGGCGAGCGCGAAGGCGGCGTCGGGGGTGTGCGCCACCTCGGCGCCGGCGGCGTGCCACGCCGGGTCGCGGGTGAGCACGACATGGCGGCGGCCGGGCAGCGGCGCGGGGAAGCTCTCGAAGGTCTTGCGCCCCATCACCATCGCCTGCCCCATGGTGAGCGCCTTAAACCGCTTAAGATCGGCGGGCAGGTGCCACGGCAATCGCCCGTCGACACCGATGACGCCGTTATCGGCGCGGGCGAGAACGAAGGTGATCATCCGCGGGGTGATAGCGAGCGGCGTCAGACGCGGCCAGCGGCCTTCGTCAGCCCGGCGCCGAGCCGGGATCCAAGGGTCCGAACTCAAAGGGTTGGTTGTTCCGAAACTGGCTAGCCCCGCCCGTCATCCCGGGCTCGACCAGAGATCCACGGTGCCGCGAGCGCCGCCGGCGTTGCGTCCATGGACGGATGGAGTCCGGCTCAAGGCCGGGATGACGGCCGTGAGTGGGAAGGCGAGCTCGTCCCTCGCATACCTACCCCGCCGCTCCCTCACCGCCCGATCAGCTCCCGCACCTTGGCAATGCCGAAGCGCAGCGCCTGCTTGGCGTCGACGTGCGGCATCGCCGGCACCTCGGCCGGGTCGACCAGAGCGTGCAGGATCGCCGGCCCCGGCACCGCGAGGAACTCCGCCACGGTCGCGTTCAGCGCGGTGGCGTCGCGCACGGTGAAGCCCTGCGCGCCGCACGCGCGCGCGAAGGCGGCGAAGTCGAGGTTGGGGAAGCCGGTGCCCTTGGCCGCGGGCAGCCCTGCCCCCTCCATCTCGAGGTGGACGAGCCCCCAGCCGGAGTTGTCGTACACCACCACCTTCACCGCCAGTTCGTGCTCCACCGCGGTCATGAACTCGCCCAGCAGCATCGTCAGCCCGCCGTCACCGACGTGGAGGATCACCTGCCGCTGGCGGTCGAGCAGCTGCGCGCCGTTGGCGATCCCCATGCCGGTGCCCACCGCGGCATTGTTGAACGAGCCCGTGATCCGCTGCCGCCCGGTTTGGCGGAGCCAGTTGGCCGCCCAGAGCGTCACCTCCCCGGTATCGGTGACGAGGATCGCGTCGGTCGCGGCGCGGTCGCTCACCGCGCGCGCCACCGCCTGCGGGTGGATCTTGTCGCCCGAGCGCGCGGGGTCGGCGCGCTCGTCGAGCATCCGGTCCCAGTCGGCGCGGCGCTCCTGCGCGCGGTCGAGGAAGGCGGTGTCGGTGCGCTGCGGCAGCCGCTCGAGCAGCGCGCGGATCGTCGGCCGCACCGAGCCGACCACGCCTAGCTTGACCGGCGCGCGCCGCCCGATTGCGAGTGCGCGCTCGTCGACCTGGATGACGTTGCCGTGCTTGGGCAGGAAGTCGACATAAGGGTAATCGGTGCCGAGCATCACCAGCAGATCGGCCTGCTGCACCGCGTCCGTGCCCGCGGTGCCGCCGATCAGCCCGACGCCGCCGATCCAATAGGGCTCGTCATAAGCCATGATCTCCTTGCCGCGGTAGGTGTGGAGCAGCGGCGCGTGCAGCCGCTGGGCGAGCTGACGCAGCTCCTCGGCGGCGCCCCGGCAACCAGCGCCGCAGAAGATCGCGACGCTCTTTGCCGCCGCGATCAGCGCGGCCGCGGCAGCGATGTCGGGCTCGGCGGGCGCTACTTCAGGCAGCGGGCGCAGCGTGGCGAGGCTCGGCACCGCGCCGGGCGCGCTCGCCGCGAACACGTCGGGCGGGATGTTGAGGTGCGCGACGCCGCGCGCGCCATATGCCTCGGCGATCGCCTGGTGGAACACCGCCGGCGCCTGCTCCGCCGCCGCGACCGTCTGGGTATAGGCCGCGACGTCGCGGAACAGCAGGTCGGGCGAGTCCTCCTGGAGATAGTCGGTGCCGCGGTGCGCGCCGGGTACGCCGCCAGTGATCGCGAGCACCGGAGCATGGTCCTTGCGCGCCTCGTACAGCCCGGCGACGAGGTGATTGCCGCCCGGCCCGGTGGTGCCGCAGCAGACCGCGAGCTGGCCGGTCAGCTTGGCCTGCCCGGCCGCCGCGAGCGCGGCGCCCTCCTCGTGGCGGACGCCGATCCAATCCAGCCGACCGTCCTGCTCGATCGCGTGGGTGAAGGGGTTGAGCGCGTCGCCGACGATCCCGAAGACGTGGCGCACGCCGACCTGGGCGAGCGTGTCGACGAGCAGTTCGGCGACGTTGGGCATGCGGCATCTCCCGACGGGTATCGCGCCCTAACGCCTTGGGATCGTAGGAGTGCCCGAACCGATAATGGAGGAGCGAGAGCGCGATTCCACCCTCCACTGCCGTCACCTTGAACTCGTTTCAGGAGCCACCGCTCCGCAGACGCCGCGGCGCCTGAGTGCGGCGCACCGTGGATCCTGAAACGAGTTCAGGATGACGCTAGAATGAGGGACGGCGCCCTCCTACCGCCCCCCTTCACCGCCGCCGCGAACCCGGCCGCGGCACCAACGTGTCGAGCGCGTCGGCGTTGTCGCGCCCCCAGGCGTAGAGCAGCTCGACCGGCACGACGAAGCGCTCGCCCAGCGGCGTCAGCCGGTACTCCACCGCGGGCGGCACCACTGTCTCGACGTGGCGCGTGATCAACCCGCTCGCCTCCATCTCGCGCAGCGTCTGGGTCAGCATCTTCTTCGAGATGCCGGGCAGGCTGCGCTGGAGCACGCCGGTGCGCGCCGCGCCGCCGTGGCGCGCGTGCAGCGTGTGCAGCACCATGCTGGTCCACTTGGTCGCGAACAGCTCGAGCACGCGGCGCGGCGCGCAATCCTCGCGCCATTCCTCGTCGGGGCTGCCGCAATCCATGGTCACCTCCTGGTGCCTAGGGCACGTTCGGGTGCCGTCTAGAAGCTGCCGGCCCGGCTGCCTAGCTCCTTGCCAACGTTCGACGAACGAAAGGATCTAACGTGGCGAAGACGGCATTGGTGGTGGGCGCGAGCGGTATCGTCGGCGGAGCGACCGCGGCGCTGCTGGTGGAGCAGGGCTGGACGGTGCACGGGCTCGCGCGCCGCGCGGTCGAGCTGCCGGGCGTAACCCCGGTCGCGGCCGACCTGCGCGACGCGGCGGCGACTCGCGAAGCGATCGGCGCGCTCGCGCCCGACGCGGTGTTCATCACCACCTGGCTGCGCCAGGACAGCGAGGCGGAGAACATCCGAGTCAACTCGGCGATGGTGCGCCACCTGCTCGACGCGCTTCCCGCACCGACCGCGCCGCGCCACGTCGCGCTGGTCACCGGGCTGAAGCATTATCTCGGGCCGTTCGAGGCTTATGGCAAAGGCACGCTGCCGCAGACGCCGTTCCGCGAGGAGCAGGGCCGGCTCGACGTCGAGAACTTCTACTATGCGCAGGAGGACGAGCTGTTCGCCGCGGCGGCGCGCGACGGCTTCAGCTGGAGCGTCCACCGCCCGCACACCGTGATCGGCAAGGCGGTCGGCAATGCGATGAACATGGGGACCACGCTGGCGGTCTACGCCACCCTGTGCCGCGAACTCGGCCGCGCCTTCACCTTCCCCGGCTCGGCGGCGCAATGGTCCGGGCTGACCGACATGACCGACGCCGGCCTGCTCGCGCGGCACCTGCTGTGGGCCGCGGAGACCGAGGTGGCGCACGACGAGGCGTTCAACGTCGTCAACGGCGACGTCTTTCGCTGGCAGTGGATGTGGGAGCGGATCGCGGGCTGGTTCGGCGTCGCGGCGGCGCCCTTCGACGGCACCGTTCGTCCGCTCGAGCAGCAGATGGCGGAGGACGCGCCGCTGTGGCGCGAGCTGGCGCTGCGCGAGGGGCTGGCCGAGCCCGAGCTCGCCCGCCTCGCCTCCCCCTGGCACACCGACGCCGATCTCGGCCGCCCGATCGAGGTGGTGACCGACATGGGCAAGAGCCGCCGGCTGGGCTTCACTGCCTATCAGCCGACCGACGACGCCTTCTTCGCCCTGTTCGAGCGGCTCCGCGCCGAGCGGCTGATCCCATGAGCGTCCGGCGACGGCACGAAAATGCTAACCTATGTGCAACGTTAGCGAGCACCGACACGTTCGATCAGCCGCGTGAGGGTCTCGATCCACGCCGAACCGACGGGTGGAGGATGACCGATGGGCTCGCGTGACTGCGACGTGCTGATTCTGGGTGCCGGCACCGCCGGGCTGAAGGCCTATAAGGCTGCCGCCGCGCGCGGCGCCGACACGCTGATTGTCGAGCGCGGCCCCGGCGGCTCGACCTGCACGCGCGTCGGCTGCATGCCGTCCAAGCTGTTGATCGCCGCGGGCCGGGCCGCGCACCAGGCGCGCGGTGCGGCGGCGTTCGGAGTCGACACCGGCGCGGTCACGGTCGACGCAGCGCGCGTGTGGCAGCGGGTGCGCGCCGAGCGCGACCGTTTCGTGCAGGCCGTGCTCGACGACTATCATGCCATCCCCGCGGACCGAGTGATCCACGGGGTCGCGCGCTTCTGCGCGGCGGACGCGGTGATGGTCGGCGATACCCGCGTCACCGCGCGGAGCGGGATCGTGATCGCAACCGGCGGTCACCCGACCGTGCCTGAGCTGCTCGACCCGGTGCGCCCCCTCGTCTGCACGCACGAGACCATCTTCGATCTCGACGGGCTGCCGCGCACGCTCGCGGTGCTCGGCGCCGGTCCGCTTGGGCTCGAACTCGGCCAGGCCTTCGCTCGGCTCGGCGTGGCGGTCACGGTGATCGACGACGGGGAGAGCGTCGGCGGGGTCAAGGATCCGGAGGTCAACCGCGTCGCGGTCGCCGCGCTCGGGCGTGAGATGACGCTCGCGCTCGGCGTCGAGGCCGACGTCTCGGCCACCGACGACGGCCGCGCGCGACTGACATGGGAGGGCGGCGAGACCACGGTCGACCTTATCCTCGCCGCGACCGGCCGTCCGCCGAGCCTCGCCGAGCTGGCGGTGGAGACCACCGGGCTCGCGCTCGACGAGCACGGCACGCCCGAGTTCAACCCGCGCTCGCGTCGCTGCGGCGAGAGCGCGATCTTCGTCGCCGGCGACGCGGGGGCGTGGCGCCCGGTGCTTCACGAGGCCGCGCGTGGCGGCCGGATTGCCGGTGACGTCGCCGCCGGCGGTGAGCCACCGCGGGAACTGCCCGCCTTCGCGATCGCCTTCACCGAGCCTAATCTCGTGGCGGTCGGATGCGACTTCGGCTCGCTGCCCGACGGTTCACGGATCGGCGCGGCCAAGGTCAGCGACAACGGCCGCGCCACCGTCGACGGCGAGGACCAGGGGCTTGTCCGGCTTTACGGCGACGCCCACGGCCGACTGATCGGGGCGACCATCGCGGCACCGGGCGGCGAGCATCTCGGCCACCTCGTCGCGCTGGCGATCGATCGGGGTACCGACGTGGCGACCTTCGGCGACCAGGCCTGGTACCATCCCGCGATCGAGGAGCTGCTCCAGGCGGCGGCGCGCGACCTGCTCGGCGTGAACGACTGAGCGGCGCCACGAGCGCTCGGCTTGACCACGCCTTTTGCGATCGCGCGCCAGCAAGGGGGACACCGCCGCCGCGTCCGCCTCGCCTCCTTTGATCATCGCTGTCTTGCTCCCCGCCGCCGGACATCCGCCGCGAGCATGCCTCGGATCACACCGCGACGTCGGCCTTGATCGCACCGTGCGGCTCATAATCCTCCACCGCGAAGTCGCCTATCGCATAGCCGTCAATCGTGTCAGCCCGTCGTGTGAGGCGCATCCGCGGCACCGCGCGCGGCGCGCGACGCAGCTGTTCCTCCGCCTGCTCGAGGTGGTTGAGGTAGAGATGCACGTCACCGCCGACCCAGACCAGCTCGCCCGGCGTGAGATCCGCCTGCTGCGCCAGCATCAGCTGCAGCGCGGCCGCGCCGACGAAATTGAACGGCGCACCGAGCAGCAGGTCGACCGAGCGCTGATACAGCAGGCAGTTGAGCCGGCCGCCCGAGGCGACGTGATATTGGTAGACCATGTGACAGGGGGGCAGCGCCATCGCGCCCAGCTCGGGCACGTTCCAGGCGTGGAACAGCATGCGGCGGCTCGTCGGGTTCTCGCGCAGGGTGCGGACGAGCTCGGCGATCTGATCGTACTCGCGACCGTCGGCCCCCAGCCAGCGCCGCCACTGCTTGCCATAGACCGGCCCGAGCTCGCCCCAGCGTGCGGCGAAATCGTCGTCGGCGACGATGCGGCGCTCGAACTCGTCCTGCGCGATCGGCTCGCCGGTGGCGCGGCGGTAGGCCTCGAGCGGCCAGTCGGTCCAGATGCGGACGTTGTCGCGCAGCAGCGGCTGGATGTTGGTGCCGCCGGTGAGAAACCACAGCATCTCCTTCACCGCGGTCTTCCAGTAGACCCGCTTGGTGGTGAGGATCGGTGCGGCGCCATCGGCGAGGTCGAACCGCAGCATCGCGCCGAAGAGCGAGCGCGTGCCGACTCCGGTCCGGTCGAGGCGCTCGTCGCCGCGCTCGAGCACCTGCGCCATCAGGTCGAGATAGGGCTGTTCGGGATGCGGCATGCCGGAGGTGGTAGCGGATGCGCGGGCGGACGTCATCCTGCGGCGGAGGCGCGCGGCTCGCGCTTGAAGTTTCCCGGCGCAGGCCGGGGCCCAGATCGGGAGGTCGCCGTGGAATGTACCTGCGTCATCCAACCGGACCCCGGCCTTCGCCGGGGAACAGGAAGGAGAAGACGACCGTCACCTACCCCGCCTTCGCCTCGTCGTTGATGCGACAGGCGCGGATCGCGGCCGGGTCGGGTCGCGGCCCCGCCGCGCGGAAGGTCGTGAAATAGCCCCCCGCGGAGCGCATCTCGCGGAAGTCGACCTGGGCATAGCCGACCGCGGCGAACTCGCACTTGAGCAGCGCCGGGGGCGTGCCGTGATCGCGCGTCGGGCGGTTGGCGTCGACCACCACCACCAGCCCGCCGCGCCGCAGCGACGACCGCATCCGCCACAGGAATTCGTAGGGCTGCGCGATCTCGTGGTACATGTGCACCATCAGGATACGGTCGAAGCTGTTCTCGGGCAGCCGCGGGTCGGCCGGCATGCCGAGCCGCACGCTGACATTCTCGAGCCGCTCGCGCGTGACTCGCTCGGCCAGTGCGTCGCGCACCGCGGGCACGATGTCCTCCGCCAGCAGGCGCCCCTCGGCGCCGACACGGCTCGCCAGGCGGGTGGTATAATAACCCTCGCCCGCGCCGAGGTCGGCGACCGACATGCCCTTCCGGATCTCGGCGAGGTCCATGACGCGGCTGGCCTCGTTGAGCCGGTCGCGCGCCTCCTCGGTGGACCAGCGCGCCGACACGATCGTCGCCACCGGCCGGTCGGCCTCGGGGAACGGCCCCGGCTGCTTGGGCTCGTGCTTGATCAGCGGCTGCGTACCGTCGCACGCCGCCAGCAGCAGCGTCGCGGCGAGCAGCGCCGAGCGGGCGAGCGCGCGCGCCACTTAGTCGACGTCCTCCACCGCGACCTTCTCACCGGTGACGCGCTGCGACAGCGCCGCCGCCATGAAAGTATCGAGATCGCCGTCGAGCACGTCGCCCGGCGAGGTCGAGGTCGCGCCGGTGCGCAGGTCCTTCACGAGCTGATACGGCTGGAGCACGTAGGAGCGGATCTGGTGACCCCAGCCGATGTCGGTCTTGGTGGCGTTCTCGGCATTGCTGATCGCCTCGCGCTCGGCGAGCTCGCGCTCGTAGAGACGCGCGCGCAGCTGGTTGTACGCCTCGGCCTTGTTCTTGTGCTGCGAGCGCTGGTTCTGGCACTGCACCACGATACCCGTCGGCAAGTGCGTGATGCGCACCGCGGAGTCGGTGGTGTTGATGTGCTGTCCACCCGCGCCGGACGCGCGATAGGTGTCGATGCGCAGATCACTCTCGTTGATCTCGACCTCGATATTGTCGTCGATCACCGGATAGACCCACACGCTCGAGAAGCTGGTGTGGCGACGCGCCGCGCTGTCGTACGGGCTGATCCGTACGAGCCGATGGACGCCCGATTCCACCTTGGCATAGCCATAGGCGTTCTCGCCCTTCACCAGCAGCGTCGCGGACTTGATCCCGGCCTGCTCGCCGGCGTGATAGTCGACCAGCTCCACCTTGTAGCCGTGGCGCTCGGCCCAGCGCGTGTACATGCGCTGGAGCATCTCGGCCCAGTCCTGGCTCTCGGTGCCGCCAGCGCCGGCGTTGATCTCAAGATAGGTGTCATTGGCGTCGGCCTCGCCCGAGAGCAGCGCCTTCACCTTGTCGGCCTGCGCGCGCTCGGCGAGCTGCGCGAGCGCGTCGGTGCCCTCGTCCGCCATCTCGGCGTCGCCCTCCGCCTCGGCCATGTCGATCAGCTCGACCGTGTCCGCCAGCTCGCGCTCGATCGCGCGGGTCGCGCCGATCGCCTCGTCGAGGCGGCGGCGCTCGCGCATGACCGCCTGCGCTTCCTTGGGGTTGTTCCAGAGCGACTGGTCCTCGACGCGCGCGTTGAGCTCGTCGAGCCGGCGCAGCGCGCGATCCCAGTCGAGCGACTGGCGCAGCAGCGCCAGCGCCGCGTTGATGGTGTCGACATGAGCCTGCGCTTCGGCGCGCATAGGGTATCTCCAGCGGTCACGTCATCCAGCAGGCGCCGGAATCTCGCGCGGCACGGGGATCGCATCGTGGCCGGAGATCCCGGCCGACGCTGGGATGACGAAAGAATGTTCAGCCCGACGACTTAGTAGATGCCCCCCTGCCTCTGCAAGAAGTCGCTGTCGCTCGGCGGCGCGCCGGTCGTCCCGGCACTGGGCGCCGCACTCGGGGCGGCAGTCGGGCCGGCGCGGCGGGCGCGGCGCGCCTCGCTCTGCGGCTTGAACGCCTCCCAGATCACCGCGGGCTTGGGATCGTCGCCGGTCGGGAAGGTGCCGTAGACCGGCCGGCCCGACGCACGGTCGATCCGCACCATGCGCACGCCGGCGGGCGCGCGGAACGGCAGCACGGGCAGGCCCTCATAGGCCTTCTGCGCCCACTCCTTGAACACCGGCACCGCCACGGTGCCGCCCTGCGCGTAGCCGCCGAGGCTGCGCGGCGTGTCGAAGCCGAGGTACAGGCCGGCGATCATCTGCGGCGTGCCGCCGATGAACCACACATCGGTGGGGCCATTGTTGGTGCCGGTCTTGCCGAACATCGGGCGACCCAGATCGCGCAGCGCGGTGGCGGTGCCGCGCTGGATCACCCCCTCGGTGATATGCACCATTTGGTAGGCGCTCATCGCGTCGAGCACCTGATGGCCGCGGGTCGGCAGGCGCGGCATGGCGCGGCCGTTCCAGTCGGGCATGTTGCAGCCGTCGCAGGCGTGCCAGTTCTCGGGCCAGATCACCTGGCCGCGACGGTCCTGGACGAAGTCGATCAACGTCGGGTCGTGCCAGCGGCCCCAGTTGGCGAGCACGCCGTACGCGTTGACCATCTTCTCGACCGTGGTCTCGCCCGCGCCCAGCGCGTAGCTGAGGTAAGGCGCATAGTCGCCGATCTGCATCGCCTTGATCAGCTTGACGACCTTGCCCATGCCGGTCTGCGCGGCGGTGCGCACCGTCATCAGGTTGCGCGACTGCTCGATGCCCCAGCGCATCGTGTGCGGCCCCGCCCCGCGCGAATTGCCGAAGTTGCGGAAACATTTGTTGCCCAGCGCGGCGCCCTGGTAGACGCAGAACGGCCCGTCGACGATGATCGAGGCCGGCGTCATGCCGTTCTCCAGCGCGGCGGAATAGACGATCGGTTTGATCGTCGAGCCCGGCTGGCGCATCGCCTGGGTGGCGCGGTTGAACGACTGGACGCTCGAGTCGAAGCCGCCCTGCATCGCCAGGATCCGCCCCGTCATCGGCTCCTGCACGACGAAGCCGCCCGAGATCTTCGGCACCGAGCGCAGCGCGAAGCGCCGTCCCACGGGCGCCACCGCGATGATGTCGCCCGGCTCGATCGCGGTGAACGCCGCGCCGCCGACGTTGCGCACCGGCATCTGCGCGGCGTCGCGCGGCAGCTCGCCGGTGGTGCCGTCGGCGAAGCCGATCCGCCATGCGTCACCGTCGCGCGCGATCGCGATCGCGGCGCGCCAGTCGCTGTAATCGAGCGAGATGTTGGTGTTGAGCAGCGCGCCATACCATTTGTCGCCGTCCACATCGACGTGGCGCAGCGGCCCCGACCAGCCGCGCCCGCTGTCGAAGCGCAGCAGGCCGTTGCGCAGCGCCTCGGCGGCGACGCCCTGGATCCGCTTGTCGAGCGAGGTGCGCACCCACAGGCCGCCGGCGTAGACGCTGTGCGGGCCGTCCTGCGATGTCTCGCCGAACTTGTCGATCAGCTCGCGCCGCACCTCCTCGACGAAATAGCCGCCGACGCGCTCGAACTTGGGCGTGCGCCGCGTGATCGCACCGATCGGCTCGGCCGCGGCGACCCGCGCCTGCTCCTGCGTGACGAAGCCGTTGCGCACCATCTCACGCAGTACGTAATTGCGCCGCGTCATCGCGCGATCGGTGTCGCGGAAGGGGTCGTAATTGGAAGGGCCCTTCGGCAGGATCGCGAGATACGCCATCTGCCCCAGCGTCAGCTCGCTCAGCTCCTTGTCGAAATAGGCGTGCGCCGCGGCCTCGACGCCGTAGGCGTTACGGCCGAGGAAGATCTGGTTGAGGTACAGCTCGATGATCTGCTGCTTGGTCAGCGTCTCCTCGATCTTATACGCCAGCAGCGCCTCGCGGATCTTGCGCGTGGGCGAGTAAGCGTTGCCGATCAGCAAGTTCTTGGCGACCTGCTGGGTGATCGTCGAGCCGCCCTTGGCGCGCTGCCCGCTGCCGAACTTGCGCGCATAGTCGAACACCGCGCCGGCCAGCCCCGGGAAGTCGACGCCGTGATGCTCGAAGAAGGTGCGGTCCTCGGCGGCGAGGAACGCCTTCACCAGCAGCGGCGGATATTCGTTGTAGGCCAGCTCGACCCGGCGCTCGCGCGCGTACGAATAGACCGGCGCGCCGTCGGCGCTGCGCACGTTGGTCGGCAGCGGCGGCTCATAGGCCTTGAGCTTCTCGACCGAGGGCAGGTCGCGCGCGAACACCAGCCAGAAGACGCCGAAGGCGACGACCAGCAGCGCGAGGAGATACGTCGCCCAGCGCACCAGCCGGCGCTGCCACAGCCCACGCCAACGGCCGCCGCGCGGGGCCGCCTCTTCGCGTACATCGAGGGGATCGGAAGCCATCGCGCACGGCGTTTAGCAGGTTCCCGGCGCGGGGGAAGCCGCGCGCGTCAGTCGGGGTCAGCGCACTGCCAGGCGACGCGCGAAATACACTTCGACCGCGCGGCGCACCGTTTCCGCGATCTTCTCGCGCCCCGCCTTGCTGTCGAGGAAGGCGGCATCGGCCGGAGTCGAGATATAGCCCGTCTCGAACAGAACCGAGGGCATGTCGGGCGCCTTGAGCACCATCAGCGAGGCGGTGCGATGAAAGTTGGTCTTCACCGGCATCAGCGGCTTGGCCTCGCGCCCGAGCAGCCGCGCGAAGCCCGCGGAAGCGTTCATCGTCTCGCGCTGGGTAAGGTCGATCAGGATCGAGGTGACATCGGCGTCGCGCCCGAGCCGGACGCCCGCGATCACGTCCGACTTGTTCTCGCGCGCCGCCAGCAGCGCCGCCTCCCGGTCGGATGCGACGTCGGAGAGCGTGTAAGCGGTCGCGCCGGTCGGCAGTCCGGCGCCGACGCTGTCGCAGTGGACGGAGATGAACAGGTCGGCGCGCAGCCGCCGGGCGATCCCGAACCGCTCGCGCAGCGGGATGTAGCGATCGTCGTCACGGGTCAGCGCGACGCGTGCGCGCCCGCCCTCCACCAGCGCGTCGCGGATCGCCTTGGCGATCTTGAGCGTGACGTCCTTCTCGCGCAGCGCCGCCTGCGGGTTGATCGCCCCCGGATCGTTGCCGCCGTGGCCGGCGTCGATCACCACCAGCGGGCGGCCCTCGGCACCCGCCACCTTGGGCAGGCGTACGCCGCGCGCGGGCGGCGGGACCGGCACCGTGACCTTGTAGCCGTCGCCATGCGCGTCGCGCTCGGCGCGCGACTTCCACGGCAGGAAGTCGAGCGACGGCGCATCCGTGTCGGCGTCGCGCGGCATCGCGGCGGCGACCGGCGCGAACGCCACCGCGGCGGCGAGCGCCAGCGCCGCGCCGACGCGCGCGCCGTTCCGCCCGGTGCACCGACCGGGCCTGCGGTACGTTCGCGGTATCATCCCCGCTCCCTATCGCCCCGAATCTCACTCCGTGGTTAACGGACTGGGCGGCGTGAGGAAATAGCAACGTGAATTGTGCCGGTTGATGCGGCGGTTCGGCGATGCTACCGAGATCATGACCGGAATGTTGCGCGATCCACGCGCGACGCAGCTCCGGCGCCACTGCCCGCCCGGCGCGACGCCGGCCCCGGGTCATCAGGTTGACGCTCGCAATGCCGCACCCCGCCCGACCGCTGCCCCGCCCGGCCTCTGCCGGCGGTCGCGCGGTCGCGGGTCGCCCCGCCAGCACCTCGCGCGGGGCGGCGCGGCACGCGACAGCAGCACCCATCACCATCCGCGCGGCCGGCCCTCACGGGCGGCCGGCAGCGCCCTATCGTCGCGCCGCCGCCCTGCACGGGCGAGACGGCGCGTGGAGACCGTTCAATGACCATGCGTATGCTGATCGACGCACGCCACCGGGAGGAAACCCGGGTCGCCGTCGTCAAGGGTAACCGGATCGAAGAGTTCGATTTCGAGAGCGAAGAGCGCAAGCAGCTCAAGGGTAACATCTATCTCGCCAAGGTGACGCGCGTCGAGCCGTCGCTCCAGGCGGCGTTCGTCGACTATGGTGGCAATCGCCACGGCTTCCTCGCCTTCAGCGAAATCCACCCCGATTACTACCAGATCCCCAAGGAGGATCGCGACGCGCTGCTGCGCGAGGAAGCCGAGCACGCCGCCGAGGAGGCCGCGCTGCGCGCCGAGCAGGACGCGTTCGACGACGCCGATTTCGACGGCGACGAGGACGAGCTCGACGCCGACGAGCACGACCTTGACGAGGCGGACGAGGACGAGGCGGCGGAGGAGACCGGCGAGGTCGAGGACGGCGCCGAGCCGCGCCAGCCGCGCCGCCGCCGCGGCCGCGCCGGCGCGAACGACGACCAGGTCGAGGCGCTGCGCCAGCGCCGCATGTCGCTGCGCCGCCGCTACAAGATCCAGGACGTGATCCGCCGCCGCCAGGTGCTGCTGGTGCAGGTCGTCAAGGAGGAGCGCGGCAACAAGGGCGCCGCGCTGACCAGCTATCTCAGCCTCGCCGGCCGCTATTGCGTGCTGATGCCCAACACGTCGCACGGCGGCGGGATCAGCCGCAAGATCTCCAACGCGGGCGATCGCAAGCGGCTCAAGTCGATCATGGCCGAACTGGCGCTGCCGTCGTCGATGGGCTGCATCGTCCGCACCGCGGGTCTCCAGCGTACGAAGACCGAGATCAAGCGCGACTTCGATTATCTCGCCCGGCTGTGGGACGAGATCCGCGAGAAGACGCTGTCGAGCAGCGCGCCGGCGCTGATCTACGGCGACAGCGACCTGATGAAGCGCGCGATCCGCGACATCTACAACAAGGACATCGACGAGGTCATCGTCGAGGGCGGTGACGGCTATCGCCAGGCCAAGGAGTTCATGCGGCTCCTGATGCCGAGCCACGCCAAGAAAGTGAAGCATTACAGCGACCCGGTGCCGCTGTTCCAGCGCGCGGGCGTGGAGGAGCAGCTCGCCGCCATGTACCACCCGGTGGTGCAGCTGAAGTCGGGCGGCTATCTCGTCATCAACCCGACCGAGGCGCTGGTCTCGATCGACATCAACTCGGGAAGGTCGACGCGCGAGCACAATATCGAGCAGACCGCGACCGCGACCAACCTTGAGGCGGCGCATGAGATCGCGCGCCAGCTGCGCCTGCGTGACATGGCGGGCCTGGTCGTCATCGACTTCATCGACATGGACAATGGCTCCAATGTCCGGAAGGTCGAGAAGGCGATGAAGGAGGCGCTCAAGAACGATCGCGCCCGCATCCAGGTCGGTCGCATCTCCAGCTTCGGCCTGATGGAGATGAGCCGCCAGCGGCTGCGCACCGGCGTGCTCGAGGCGTCTACCCGCCCCTGCCCGCACTGCGAGGGCACCGGCTTCGTTCGCACCGCCTCGTCGTCGGGCATCTCGGCACTGCGCCTGATCGAGGACGAAGCGGCGCGCGGGCGCGGTTCGCTGCTGACATTGCGGTGCAGCCAGGAAGCCGCCTTCTACGTGCTCAACCGCAAGCGCGCCGACATCGCCGAGATCGAGGATCGCTACGGCGTCCAGGTCGAGATCATCCCCGACGAGGAGCAGGAAGGCGCACGCATGTCGGTCGAGGCCAACGGCCCGCCGCCCGCGCACGCGCCCAAGTTCGACCGCCCGATCGTCGAGATCGAGGACGACCTGATCGAGGACGAGGTCGAGGAGGAGTTCGAAAACGAGGAGGTCGAGGAGACCGCCGCCGAGCCGCGCGCGCGCGCCGACCAGGGCGACGATGAGGGCGGGCGTGGCAACCGCCGTCGCCGGCGCCGCCGTGGCCGCCGCGGTCGCACCCGTCCCGAGGGCGAGAGCGAGAGTGATGTCGAGGCCGGCGAGGCCGAGGGCGAGGACGAGGAGGAGCTCGTCGACGCCGCGGACCCGGTCGAGGACGAGGAGGCCGTCGAGGCCGATGCCGAGGCGCCGGCTGAGACGGGCGAGCGCGAGGGCGGTCGCCGCCGTCGCCGCGGCCGTCGCAACCGCCGCCGCGACGGTGACCGGGTCGAGGAGGCCGCCGCGCCGGCCGAGGCACCGGTCGAGCCGGTCGAAGAAGCCGAAGCCGAGGCTGAGCCCGAGACGGTCGCTGCACCCGAGCCCGAGCCCGCGCCGGTCCCCAAGACCCGCCGTCGCCCCCGCGCGCGCGCCGCGACCGCGGCGGTGACCGAGCCCGAGGTCGAGGCCGAGGAGCCCGAGGCGGAGACGCCGGCGCCCGCGCCCGCCACGGAGGAGGCACCCGCCAAACCCAAGCGCACGCGCCGCAAGAAGGCGGTCGAGCCGATCGCCGAGGCGGCCGACGCCGGCCCGGTCAACGACGGCCTGCCCGCCCCCGAGAGGGACGAGCCCGAGGCGGTCGAGCCCGAGGCGCCGGCCAAGCCGAAGCGCACGCGCCGCAAGAAGGCCGATGCTGCGCCGGTCGCCGAGGCGCCGACCGCGGCCGAACCGGAGGCGGAGGCGACGGCGGAGCGCGACGCCGAGGCGGAAGCCGCGCCCGCCGACGGCGAGGCGACGCCGCGCCGCGGCTGGTGGCAGCGTACCTTCGGCGCCTGACATCGTGCGCCGGGCTTCAGCCGCGGTTCAGTGGAACCGCGGCAAGACGCCCGGCGCATGCCCCCATCGATGCCATTCGCCGCGCCGACGCTCCCGGACGATCATGAGGAAAGCGGCGCCGTGATCTCTCCCGGCGACGACCGCCGTGCTCCTGCGATCGCGGGAGTCCAGGGTCACGGACGCAGGCGCGGTTTGCCTCGAACGCTCGCCCGCACGGCGCGACTGTTTGAGTCGCGCGCTTGGTCTGCCCCGTCACCCCGGACGTGTTCAGGGGCGCACCCATCCGCACCTTCACTGACTGGAGAAAAGGCGGCGCGGTGGATCTCGGAACAAGGCCGGGAGGACGGCAGGTGGGCGTGGGCGCGTAGCTCCAGCGGCTCCGTCCGACGCTGGCGCCGCCGCATCGCCGCCGCGGCGACCGCAATCCTCCTGCTGGCCCAGCCAGCGCACGCCCAGTCGATCCTGCGTGACGCCGAGACCGAGGCGCTGCTGCGCGACATGTCGGCGCCGCTCGTCACCGCCGCCGGGCTGCGCCCGCGCGACGTACAGATCGCGCTGATCAACGACGATTCGATCAACGCCTTCGTCGTCGGCGGCCAGACCGTCTACGTCCACTCGGGACTGATCCAGGCGGCCGACACGGCCAACCAGGTACAGGGCGTAATCGCGCACGAGCTCGGCCACATTGCCGACGGCCATGTCGTCAACGCCGGCGAGGGCCAACGCCCCGCGATGGGCATCTACCTGCTCTCGATGGTGCTCGGGCTGGCCGCGATGGCGGCGGGCGGCGGCGAGGCGGGTGCGGGCATCCTCTCCGCCGGGCAGCAGGCGGCGATGGGCAAGTATCTCGCCTTCAGTCGCGTGCAGGAGGCCACCGCCGACGCCTCGGCGGTGCGCTACCTCAACACCGCCGGGATCACCGGGCGCGGCATGCTGGAGTTCTTCAAGAAGCTCCAGCAGCAGGAATTCCGCTACGGCACCAAGAACATCGATCCGTTCATGCAGTCGCACCCCTTGTCGGGCACGCGCATCCAGACGATGACCGCGGACCTGCAGAATTCGGCGGCGTGGAGGAAACCACTCGATCCGGCGATGGAGGAGCGGTTCAAGCGCATCCGTGCCAAGCTCGACGGCTATCTGCTGCCGCCCGCACAGGCGCTCCAGAAATATCCTGACAGCGACCAGACGGTCTACGCGCATTACGCGCGCGCCTATGCCTATCACCGCGCCGGCTACCCCGACAAAGCCGACGCCGAGGCCGAGGCGCTCGTCGCCAAGGAGCCCAACGACCCGTATTTCCAGGAGATCATGGGGCAGATCCTGCTCGAGGCGGGCAAGCCCAAACAGGCGATCGAGCCGCTGCGCCGCGCCACCGAGGGTTCGCGATCCGATCCGCTGATCGCCACCACCTACGGCCACGCGCTGATCGCGACCGAGGACCCGGGGAACTACGACGAGGCCAAGCGCATCCTCAAGACGGCGGTGGGGCGCGACGACGAGAACCCCTTCGCCTGGTTCCAGCTCGGCACCGTCTACGAGCTCACCGGCGACGAGCCGCGCGCCGCGCTCGCCAGCGCCGAGCGCGCCAGCATGATGGGCGACGACCGCACCGCCGCCGACCGCGCCCGCTATGCCATGGCCGGGCTGCCCAAGAACACGCCCGACTGGATCCGCGCGCAGGACATCGCCATGACCTCGCAGAACGGCCTCGACAAGAACAGGAAGAAGCGGCGGTGAACAGACTGTGGCTGCTCGGCATGGTGATGCTGGGCGCACTCTTCGGCGCGGGTGGTATGTGGCTAGCCGGGCGCGTTGCCCCTGCCCCGCTCGCCGACGGCGACCGTGTCCGCATCGAGCGCGTGGTGCGCGACTATGTCCTCGCCAACCCCGAGATCATCCCTCAGGCGATCGAGCGCTTGCAGGCGAAGGACGCCTCGCGCGCGATCGCCGCGTCGCGCGGTGCGATCGAGGAGCCCTACGGCGGCGCCTGGATCGGCAATCCCAAGGGCGACGTCACACTGGTCGAGTATTACGATTATAATTGCGGCTTCTGCCGCGCCAGCCTGGCGACGATCGAACAGCTCGTCGCCGAGGACAAAAACCTGCGGGTGGTGTTCAAGGAACTGCCCGTGCTCGCCGACAGCAGCCGGCTGGCGGCCCGCGCGGCGCTGGCAGCGGCGGCACAGGGGCGGTTCAAGCCGTTCCACGATGCACTCTACGCCGCCGGGCCGGTGAGCGCGGCGACGATCGCCACGGCGGCGAAGGCGACCGGGGTGGACCTCGCCAGGCTACCCGCCGACGCCGACGCGACGATCCGCGCCAATTTGGAGCTCGCGCAGAAGCTCGGCATCACCGGCACGCCGAGCTGGGTGGTGGGCGACGAGCTGCTGTCGGGCGCGCTGCCGATCGAGCGGCTGAAGGAGGCGATCGCCAAGGCGCGGGTGTCGTAGGTTTCGGTTCCTAATCGCCCGATTAGCCCCTTTCCACCGTCATCCCCGCGGAGGCGGGGATCTATACACGCTGACGTTCCGACCCCTTCGCGGGTCCACGCGTCTGGATCCCCGCCTTCGCGGGGATGACGAACGGGGCGAGCGTGCAGCGCTCCGCAACCGTCTCACCCCCTCGCTCCACACGCCCATCCCGAAACACCGTGTTTCCGAGCTTGCCGCCCCCTGCCACGCTCCCTAACTGACGCGAGAAGCAGGGAGACGACATGCCGGAACCGATCCTGACCGTCGCCGGCGTGTCCAAGACCTACAAGGACGGTCCCACCGCGCTCAAGACCGTCGACCTCAGCGTCAACCGCGGCGAGATCGTCGCGCTGCTCGGCCCCAATGGCGCGGGCAAGACCACGCTCATCAGCATCATCTGCGGCATCGTTACGCCTTCCTCCGGCAGCGTCACCGTCGCCGGCCACGACGTGGTGCGCGACTACAAAGCGGCGCGTCGGGCGATCGGTCTGGTGCCGCAGGAGCTCGCCACCGATCAGTTCGAGAGCGTGCTCGCCACCGTCACCTTCTCGCGCCGACTGTTCGGCCGCTCGGGCCATTCTGACTATATCGAACAGGTGCTGCGCGACCTCTCGCTGTGGGAGAAGCGCCACGCCAAGATCAAGGATCTCTCCGGCGGGATGAAGCGCCGCGTGCTGATCGCCAAGGCGCTGGCGCACGAGCCCGAGATCCTGTTCCTCGACGAGCCCACCGCCGGGGTCGACGTCGCGCTACGGCGCGACATGTGGAAACTGGTCCACCGCCTACGCGAGCAGGGCGCGACGATCATCCTCACCACCCACTACATCGAGGAGGCCGAGGAGATGGCCGACCGAGTCGGCGTGATCTCGCGCGGCGAGTTGCTGCTGGTCGAGGAGAAGGACGCGCTGATGGCCAAGCTCGGCAAGCGCCAAATGGATCTCACGCTGGTCGAGCCGCTCGCGGCGGTGCCCGAGGCGCTCGCGCGCTGGTCGCCGACGCTGGAGCATGACGGGCGCACGCTGCGCTACGTCTTCGACGCCAAGGCGGAGAGCACCGGCATCCCCGAGCTGCTCGCCGCGGTGGCACAGCAGCATATCGCCTTCAAGGACCTGGAGACGCGCAAGTCGAGCCTCGAGGACATCTTCGTCGACCTGGTGGGGCAGCGCGCATGAACCTGCATGGCATCTGGGCCATCTATCGCTTCGAGATGGCGCGCTTCGGGCGCACGATCTGGACCAGCCTCGCCACGCCGGTGATCACCACCACCTTGTACTTCATCGTCTTCGGCTCGGCGATCGGGTCGCAGATGAGGAGCATCGGCGACGTGCCCTATGGCGCCTTCATCGTCCCCGGGCTGATGCTGCTGACGATCTTCTCGGAGAGCGTCTTCAACGCCAGCCTCGGCATCTACATGCCCAAGTTCACCGGCACGATCTATGAGCTGCTCTCCGCGCCGCTCTCGGCGGTGGAGACGGTGATCGGCTATGTCGGGGCGGCCGCGACCAAGTCGATGGTGATCGGCCTCGTCATTTTCGCCACCGCGCACCTGTTCGTCGACCTTCACGTCGCGCACCCGCTGCTGATGCTCGGCTATCTTCTGCTGGTGGCGGCGAGCTTCTCGCTGTTCGGCTTCTGCCTCGGCATCTGGGCCAATGGCTTCGAGCAGCTCCAGATCATCCCGCTGCTGGTGATCACGCCGCTGACCTTCCTGGGCGGCGCCTTCTACTCGCTGTCGGTGCTGCCCGAGCCGTGGCGGACGGTCAGTTTGTTCAACCCGATCGCCTATCTGATCAACGGCTTCCGCTGGACCTTCTTCGGCATCAGCGACGTCGACGTGCTCGCCTGCGTGGCGGTCACGGCGGGTTTCGGCGCGCTCTGCCTGGCGGCGGTGGTGACGATCTTCCACACCGGCTGGCGGCTGAAGAGCTGAGCGGGGGCGGTCCGGCCAGCGCTTCGAGACGAGGCTTCGACAGGCTCAGCCTCTCGTCAGCGCGAACGGTAGCATGACGGTGCCTCTTCGCACCCGTTCGGGCTGAGGAGGCACGGAGCTCGTCGAAGTGCCGTCTCGAAGCCCGCGCCTCACCGCACCCGACCCGACAGCACCGGCCGCACCACCAGCGCGTTGAGATCGATCGCGACGTGGAGCAGCACCGCCGCCGCGAGCGAGCCGCTCAGCAGATAGGCGAGCGACAGCACCGCCCCGACCAGCGCGGTCGCGATCATGCCTGCTGCGCCCTGGTAGCGATGCGCCGCCCCGAACAGGACGCAGGCCAGCGCGAAGGCGGCGGCGCCCGAGAAGCCGCAGAGCACCAGAAGCAGCGGCAGCAAAAGTCGGAAGAACAACTCCTCGGTCACGCCCGCGGTGACCGACAGGAGCGCGCCCCAGCCGAGCTCGCCGCGCGTGCTCGGCAGCACCGACTCGACGTCGCCGAGAGTCACCGATCGCCCGCGCCAGCGCTCGACCAGGCCGGCGATCACGCCGCCGACCGCCAGCCCGCCGAGCGTCGACCAGGCGAGCAGGTCGAGCGGCATCGTCCCGCCCGCCAGATCGATCGCGCCGACACGGGACGGCGCGAACTCGGACGGCAGCGCCGCCAACGTGTCGAGCCGCCCCAGCGCGGCGAGCGCCACCAGCGTCACCAGCGCGAAGTGGAGCGTCGGACGCAGCGCCCGCAGCAGGAAGCGGCGGCGGCGCAAGTCCCCGCCGGGGCGGTAGAGCCAGCCATAGTGGCGCGTGCCGCCGCGCAGGAACAGCGCGAGGCTCGCCAGCGCCACCGCCAGCCAAGACGCCGCGCCCGCCACCGCGTCAGCGCTCGATTCGGTGCTCGCCCTTGACCCAGCGCACCGTGCCCGACGAGGCGCGCATCACCACGCTCTCGGTCGTCATCTTGTCGCGGCGGCGCTTGACGCCCTCCAGCAGCGAGCCGTCGGTCACGCCGGTCGCGGCGAAGATGCAATCACCTTTCGCCAGCTCCTTGAGATCATATTGGCGGTCGAGGTCCTCGATCCCCCACTGGCGCGCGCGCGCGCGCTCGTCATCGTTGCGGAACAGCAGCCGGCCCTTGAACTGGCCCCCGACGCAGCGCAGCGCGGCGCAGGCGAGCACGCCCTCGGGCGCGCCGCCCGATCCCATATAGACGTCGATCGTCGTGTCCGGGTCGCTGGTGGCGATCACCCCCGCGACGTCGCCGTCACCGATCAGCACCACGCCGCAGCCGAGTGCACGAAGCTCGGCGATCAGCGCCTCGTGCCGCGGGCGGTCGAGCACGCAGGCGACGATGTCCTGCGGCCGCACGCCCTTGGCGGCGGCGATGGCCTCGATGTTCTGGCTGGGCGTGCGATCCAGGTCGATGACGCCGGCTGGCAGGCCGGGACCGACCGCAAGCTTGTCCATATAGACATCGGGCGCGTTGAGCAGCCCGCCCGCCTCGGCGATGGCGAGCACCGCGAGGCTGTTCGGCCCCGACTTGGCGCAGATGGTGGTGCCCTCGAGCGGGTCGAGCGCGATGTCGATCGCAGGTCCCTGGCCCGTCCCGACCTTCTCGCCGATGTAGAGCATCGGCGCCTCGTCGCGCTCGCCCTCGCCGATCACGACGGTGCCGTCCATGTCGAGTTCGTTCAGCGCGGCGCGCATCGCCTCCACCGCCGCGGCGTCGGCGGCCTTCTCGTCGCCGCGGCCGGTCAGCGTCGAGGCAGCGATCGCGGCCGCCTCGGTGACCCGCACCATCTCGAGCACGAGGACACGGTCGAGTACCTTGCTGGCCTGGGGCATGAGTCACCTTCGCTGCGGCGTGAGGCCACGTCGATACGGCGCACGCATGACGCTGTCGAGGCAGAATGTTTTACATGTTCAACAACGGTGTCAGCGAAAGTTTGAGCCCCCGCCGCCGCGGGAGCCCGATCGTCACGCCGCGCCGTGGCAGTGCTTGTACTTGCGCCCCGACCCGCACGGGCACGGCGCGTTGCGGCTGACCTGCCCTTCCCAGCTCGCCGGATCCTCGCCGAGATCGGCGGCGGTCGGCTGCGGAATCTGGAGCGGCGGCAGCTGCGTCGTCACGAGCCCGAGCGTGCCGGCATCGATGTCGTTCGAATTGTCCTCCCCGGTGAACGGATCGAAGTGGGTGGTGATGAAGTCGGGCAGCTCGGGCAGCGGCGGCGGCTCCTGCATGCGGAACTGGGCGTGCGCGATCGTCTTCGTCACGTCCTCGCGGATCGCGTCGAGCATGCGCTGGAAGAGGTTGAACGCCTCCTGCTTATACTCGTTGATCGGCGTCTTCTGCGCATAGGCGCGCAGGTGCACCACCTGGCGCAGCGCGTCGAGCGTGGCGAGATGCTCCTTCCAGTGATGGTCGAGGTTCTGCAACAAGATCGACTTCTCGACCTGGGTCCAGGTCTCGGGCTCGAGATCGGCCGACTTGCTCGCCACCGCGGCGTCGGCCTCGGCCTGGACGCGCTCGGTGACGATCTCGGGGTCGATCGCGTCCTCCTTGAGCCACTCGTCGATCGGCGGCTCGAGGTTGAGGATGTCGGCGAGCCGCGCCTTCATCCCCTCGATATCCCACTGCTCGGGATAGGAGTTGGGCGGACAGGACTCGCCGACGATCGCGTTGACCGTCTCGGCGCGCATGTCGCTCACCACCTCGCCGACGGTCTCGGCGTCCATGATGTCGGCGCGCTGCTCGTAGATCACCTTGCGCTGGTCGTTCATCACGTCGTCATATTCGACGACCTGCTTGCGGATGTCGTAGTTGCGCGCCTCGACCTTCTTCTGCGCGGTCTCGATCGCCTTGGTCAGCCACTTGCTGCCGATCGCCTCGCCGTCGGCGATGTTGCTGCGCATCATCTTGGCGAACAGCGTGTCCGGCCCGAAGATGCGGAGCAGGTCGTCGTCGAGCGAGAGGTAGAAGCGGCTCAGGCCGGGATCGCCCTGGCGCCCCGAGCGGCCGCGCAGCTGGTTGTCGATGCGGCGGCTCTCGTGCCGCTCGGTGGCGAGCACGAACAGCCCGCCCGCCTCCAGCACCTTCTGCTTCTCGGCCGCGATCTCGGCGCGGATCTGCTCGATCGCGGCCTCGCGGTCGGGGCCCTCGGGCATGCCCGCCAGCTCGTCCTCGACGCGCATCTCGAGGTTGCCGCCGAGCTGGATGTCGGTGCCACGGCCCGCCATGTTGGTGGCGATCGTCACCGCGCCGAGCCGGCCCGCCTGCGCCACGATATGCGCCTCGCGCTCATGGTAGCGCGCGTTGAGGACGGAGTGGTCGACCCCCTCCTGCCGCAGGAACTCGCTGAGCAGCTCAGACTTCTCGATCGAGACCGTGCCGACCAGCACCGGCTGGCCCTTCTCCGAGTGCTCGCGGATCTTCTTGGCGATCGCGCGGAACTTGTCCTGCGTGTCCTTGTAGAACTCGTCCTCTTCGTCGACGCGGTGCACCGGCTTGTTGGTCGGAATGGTGACGACGTTCATCTTGTAGATGTCGTAGAACTCGGCCGCCTCGGTCGCGGCGGTGCCGGTCATGCCCGCCAGCTTGGGATACATGCGGAAATAGTTCTGGAAGGTGATCGAGGCCATGGTCTGGTTCTCGGGCTCGATCTGCACGCCCTCCTTGGCCTCGACCGCCTGGTGCAGCCCGTCCGACCAGCGGCGACCGTCCATCATGCGCCCGGTGAACTCGTCGATGATGACGACCTTGCCGTCCTTGACGATGTAGTCGGTGTCGCGCTTGAACATGACGTTCGCGCGCAGCGCCTGGTTGAGGTGGTGCACCACCTGGGTGTTCTCGAAGTCGTACAGATTGGCGCCCTGAAGCAGCCCGGCGGCCTCAAGCATGCGCTCGGCGCGTTCGGTGCCGTCCTCGGTCAGCACGATCGTCTTCTGCTTCTCGTCCTTCTCGTAATCGTCGGGAACGAGCTGCTTCACGATCGCGTCGACGCTGATGTACAGCTCGGACTTGTCGTCGGTCGGCCCCGAGATGATCAGCGGCGTGCGCGCCTCGTCGATCAGCACCGAGTCGACCTCGTCGACGATCGCCATCGCGAAGGCGCGCTGCACCATCTGCTGGCGCTCATATTTCATGTTGTCGCGGAGGTAATCGAAGCCGAACTCGTTGTTCGTGCCGTAGGTGATGTCCGCGGCGTAGGCGGCACGGCGTTCCTCGTCGGTGAGGTTGGGCACGATCACGCCCGTGGTGAGCCCGAGGAAGCGGTACACGCGACCCATCCAGTCGGCGTCGCGGCTGGCGAGATAGTCGTTGACGGTGATGACGTGGACGCCGTCGCCCGGCAGCGCGTTGAGATAGGTGGCGAGCGTGGCAACGAGCGTCTTGCCCTCGCCAGTGCGCATCTCGGCGATCTCGCCGCGGTGGAGCACGATGCCGCCGATCATCTGCACGTCATAGTGGCGCTGGCCGAGCACGCGCTTGGCCGCCTCGCGCACCGTCGCGAAGGCCTCGGGCAGCAGCTGGTCGAGCGTCTCGCCGTTCGCCAGCCGCTCGCGAAAGCGGACGGTCTGCTGCGCGAGCGTGTCGTCGTCCATCGCCTGCAACGTCGGCTCGAACGACGCGATCTTGGCGAGGATCGGGTTGAGCGACTTGACGTAGCGGTCGTTGGACGAACCGAAGAGGGTCTTGGCAATGCCGCCGAACATGGGCCTGGTCCTGTATGGGGAGCGCGCTGCGGCGCCGTTCCCCGACGCGCGCACGCTGATCTGATAGAGGGAGAACGGACGCGGCGCGGCGCTAGACGCGCCGGCGGCCCGCGAAGATCGGCTCGCGCGGCGCGAGCGTGAGCATCGCGACGCGCGGCGCGGCGGCGCTCGCGATCAGCGCGGCGAGCACCTGCCCCGGGCGCACCGCAACGCGTCGCGCCGCGGAGACGATCGCGACGGCACGCGCCTGCTGCGCCACCGCCTGCGCCGGCTGTGCCTGACGCGCGCTAGCCCCCACGCCGGTCAGCGCGGAGAGCAGGGCCGAGAGGAGCAGCAACAGGTTCACGCCGCTGGACATAAGACGAGACGAACCGCCCGTCCACCGGGCGGGCGTGCGGTAAACCATCAATTTGTCAGCGCTCGAGCCGCCCATCGCGGGCATGCGCGACGTCGATGACCCCTTTTCATATAGGCATCGATGTCCCGGAAGTCGCGCGCCGTCCAGCTGTGCGGCGGCACCCGGAGGCCGGTTTCCCGCAGGGTCCGCGGTATCAGATCACCGTCCGGCTGCAAGATGATCGAGGCCATGATGACGCCGGGATAGGCGGCCAGCGCTTCTTGAAAGCCGCCATCGCCGGTCGGGCGTGGACGGATGGCTCCTGCGCGCCAGCGGCCCATCGCCCCGCGCCCCGACGCCGTGGCACATGGCGCATCGCTTCGCAGAGGGCCGCTGACCGTTGCCGAGCGGCGCGGCGGGGAGCGCGGCGGCGCCCATCATGGCCCAATATGTCGCGGCAGCGAGACGACTGCCTCGCGCATTGGCGATCCAGCCCGACCGCGCGCCGCGCTCATCGCGATGCTCCACCATGGCGCCCCTTTGCGTGCTCTCCCGCCGCGCCTAAGAGGACGCCATGTCGACGTCCATTTCCCCGCTTGCCACTACCTTCCCCGATATGGCGAGCGTCGCTGGGGTGACGCTCCGGGTCGCGCGCGCGCACTACAAGTCGTGGGACCGCACCGACCTCACGCTGGCCGAGCTCGCTCCCGGGACCACCGTCGCCGGTGTGCTGACCCGCTCCAAATGCCCCTCGCCGGAGGTAGAATGGTGCCGCGCCGCGCTGGTGCTCGGCCATGCTCGCGCGCTGGTGGTCAATGCCGGAAACTCGAACGCCTTCACCGGGCATCGCGGGCGTGCCGCGGTGGAGGCGATCGCCGCGCAGGCGGCCGCGCAGCTCGGCTGTCAGCCGTCCGACGTGTTCGTCGCCTCCACCGGCGTGATCGGCGTCCCGCTGCCGATCGACAAGGCGCAGGCGGGCGTCGCCGCCGCCTTCGCCGCGCCCGAGGCGGGCTGGCGCGCCGCCGCCGAGACGATTGGCACCACCGACACCTATCCCAAGGGTGCGAGCGCGACTGCGGTGGTCGACGGGCGCACTGTGACGATCGCGGCGATCATCAAGGGATCGGGCATGATCGCGCCCGACATGGCGACGATGCTCGGCTTCGTCTTCACCGACGCCGCCCTGGAGGCGCCGTTCCTCCAGGCGGCGCTCGCCGCGGCGAACGCGCGCACCTTCTCGTGCATTACCGTCGATGGCGATACCTCGACCAGCGACACGGTGCTCGCCTTCGCTACCGGTGCGGCGGGCAACACGCCGCTGGCCGACGACGACAGCCCGGGCGCCGACGCCTTCCGCACCGCGCTCGCCGACGTCTGCCGCCAGCTCGCGTTGCTGGTGGTGCGCGACGGCGAGGGCGCGACCAAGCTGATCGAGGTGACGGTCGAGGGCGCCGAGAGCGACACCTCGGCGCACCGAGTCGCGCTGTCGATCGCCAACTCGCCGCTGGTGAAGACCGCGATCGCGGGCGAGGACGCCAACTGGGGCCGCGTCGTCATGGCGGTGGGCAAGGCGGGCGAGCCGGCCGAGCGCGACCGGCTGTCGATCCGCTTCGGCGCCACCCAGGTGGCGCGCGACGGCCTCGCGGTGGAGGGCTATGACGAGGCGCCGGTCGCGGCGCATCTCAAAGGGCAAGAAGTCGAGATCGGGGTCGAT
Source organism: Sphingomonas sp. BK069 (assembly GCF_014193405.1). Lineage (NCBI taxonomy): Bacteria > Pseudomonadati > Pseudomonadota > Alphaproteobacteria > Sphingomonadales > Sphingomonadaceae > Sphingomonas > Sphingomonas sp. BK069. Next base: position 1,413,687 of record NZ_JACHZH010000001.1, read on the forward strand.
CTCGGGCTCGGCGAGGGTCGCGCCACGGTGTGGACCTGCGACCTGACGCACGGTTACATCTCGATCAACGCGGATTATCGCAGCTGAGGTGCGGCGCGGCGGCGGTGGTGCGAGACGGTATCGTCCCGACCGTTAGACCGCTGTTCGGGATGGCCGCACCGACGGATAACCACGAATTTCTCGTCATTTCGCGCTTAACTCGGGATCCACTGCGCCGCGAGCGCTGGAGGCGTTGCTCTCGCGGAGCCATGGGTACCGGCTCAAGGCCGTAATGACGATGGCGGGAGGCGCCGCGTCAAACGGGCAACGATCCCTGTCGGAGAGGTGGAGCCCAAGTGGCCAATCAGTTCGCGCCGAGCGTCACCTCGCCGGCGATCCCCGCCCGCGCCGCGCCCTTGACCAGCAGCAACACGACCCGCTCGCCGGACCCTGCCGGCACCCGCGCCTCCAAGCGACCCGGCGTCGCGTCGCGCTTGCTCGCGATCGCTTGACCGTCGACGAACAGCTCGGCGCTTCCCGCCACCGAATCGAAGCGGATGATCCCGCCCTCGGCGCCGACCCGCCGCCACGGCCGCACCACTGTGCGCCACGCATGCCAGTCCGCGCCCGCCTCGCCAGGCACCAGCGCGCCGGAGCGGACGAACGCCCAGCTGTTGTTGTCGCCGTCGGGCGGCGCGGCGTTCGCGGCGGGGCGCTCGCGCGACGCGGGCGAGCGGCGCCACTCGGCCAGCGGCTGGGCGCGACGCTGCTCGGGCCAATTGGCCGGGGACGCCATCGCGCGCCGGTCGATCGTCGCGCGCGCGCTTCGAAGCCCCGGCGACGTGGCGGTCAGGGTCACCGCACCGCCTCTCGCCGCGGCGCGCACGATCACCTGCGCCAGCCCGTTGAACAGGCTGCGCCCGTCACCCTGCTCGGGTTCGTGGCTGTTGGGATCGCCGTTGCCCAGGCCGATGATCTCGGCACCGCCGACGCCGAAGCGCACCGGGAGGTTGGCGGTGGGCACGTGGCGCCCCCGCGAGTCGATCGCGTCGACCGTCACCGGCAGCGCGTCCTCGCCGTCGCCCAGCATCACGCGCCGCGCCGGGGTGAGCCGCAGCGCCACCGCGGCGCCCGCCGTCTCGTGCGCCGCCCTCGCCACCTCGCGCCCGTCGCGCCGCGCCACCGCCTCGATCCGGCCGGGCGCGTACGGCACCTGCCACTCGTTGCCCATGATCCGGTCGACTCGCTGCGTGCCGAGCGCGCGGCCGTTGAGCGTCAGCGTCACCTCCTCGGCGTTGCTCATCACCAGCACGCGGACGGATTGCGCCTCGCGCCCCGGCCAGGTCCAGTGCGGCGCGATCGACACCACCGCGGCATCGTCGACCCAGTGCGCGCGGTGCACGTCATAGGCGGTCTTGGGAAAGCCGCAGAGATCCATGATTCCGAAGAAGCTCGATATCGTCGGCCAGGCATAAGGCGTCGGCTCGCCGTGATAGTCGAACCCGGTCCAGGTAAAGCCGCCCGCGACGAAGCGCCGCTCCGCGATCGCACGCCAGGTCGCGCGGTGCGTCCCGCCCCAGCTCGCCGCCTCGTCGTCGTAGGAAGAGATGACATGGCGCGCGGGGTCGCTGGCGAAGGCGCCGCGAGTCTCGAACGCGCTGGTGTCCTCCGAGCTGGTCAGCGCGCGGGTCGGGAAGAGCTGGTGGAAGCGGTCATAGTCGCCCTGATAATAATTGAAGCCGGTGACGTCGACGACGCTCGACACGCTGGCGGGCTCGAAGAAAGCGCCGTTCATCGCCGCGGTGACCGGGCGTGCGTCGTCGAGCGCGCGAACCGCATGCGCCATCCGCCGCACCATCTCGACGCCCGCGGGAGTGCCCTGCATCGGTTCCTCGTTGAACACCGACCAGAGGATCACCGAGGGATGATTGCGGTCGCGCCGCACCAGCCATTGTAGCTGCGCCATATAATCGGGCGCGGGGTTGAACTGGCGGTTCTCGTCCATGACGAGGAAGCCCATCTCGTCGCACAGGTCGAGGAACTCGGCGGCAGGCGCGTTATGCGAGCAGCGGATCGCGTTGCAGCCGATCGCTTTCAGGCGTTCGAGCCGCCAGCGATGCAGCGAGTCGGGCACGGCGACGCCGACGCCGGCATGGTCCTGGTGGAGGCAGACGCCCTTGAGCTTTACCGGCCGGTCGTTGAGGAAGAAGCCTTCGTTCGCGTCGAAGCGCGCGGTGCGGAAGCCGATCCGGGTACGGCGCTCGTCGGCGATACCCTCGCCCGTGACGCGCGTGACGACGGTGTAGAGCGTCGGCCGCTCGACCGACCAAAACAGCGGCGCGCCGGCCGCGAGCGACACGCGCGCCTCCGCCTCGTCAAGCGCGGCGACGGTCGCCTCGGTATCGCCGCGCGCGACCTCGCGCCCGTTTGGATCGAGCAGCCGTGCCTCGACCCGCACCGCGCGATCGTCGCGCGCGACGCTGGTGAGCGTCACCGCCACCGGCACGTGCCACGCGCCGTCCGCGCCGCGGCGCGGGTCGCAATGGACGCCGTCGCTCGCGATCGAGACCGGCGGCCGGCGCACCAGCCAGGCATGGCGGTAGAGACCTGCCCCCTCGTACCACCAGCCCTCCATCGCCTCGGCGTCGACGCGAATCGCGACGGTGTTGAGCTCCTCGCCGAAGCGCGCGAACGGGGTCAGGTCGACGTAGACGCTGGTGTAGCCCGACCATTGGTGCGCCACGACGCTGCCGTTGACCCATATCGTCGCGTTGGTGGCGATGCCGTCGAAGTGGAGCTCGATCCGCTGCCCGCGGTCGCTCACGTCGAGCGCGAAGTGGCGGCGGTACCAGCCGATCCCGCGTGGACGATAGCCCTGCGCGACATTGGCGCTTGCGACGAACGGCTGCGCCGACGCCCAATCGTGCGGCAGGCGGACGCGCTGCCAGTCGGAATCGTCATAGTCGATCGCCGCCGCGCCCTGCGCGTTGCCCGCCTTGACGCTGAGGTAGGTGGCATTGTGCGTGTCGAGCCGCGGCGGCGCGATGTCGCCCTCGTGGAACAGCCAGCCGCGCTCGAGCCGCACCCGCGTGGGATCGCCGACGAAGGCGGGCGGCGGCAACGCGTCAACGGGCGCGGGCATCGGCAGCCCGTCGCCGGCAGAACGGCGCGCGGCCGGCGCCGCAGCGAGCGGCGCGCCCGCGACCGTCGCGAGCGCGGCGGTACCGCGCAGCAAGTCACGCCGCCGCATCAGAGATCGGAGAGTTCGGCCACGAAGTCGTACGCGTCGCCGCGATAGTAAGAGCGGGTGAACTCCACCGCGCGCCCGTCGCGCAGGAAGCCGCGCCGCTCGATCAGCAGACCCGCATGGCCCGACTCGACACCCAGCATGCGCGCGTGCTCGCCCCCGAACGGCACCGCGCGCAACCGCTGCAGCGCGCGCGCCGGCCGGCTGCCCGCCGCCTGTAGCGCGGTGTAAAGAGAGTCACCCACCGCCTCGGCCGAGGGCAGGCAATAGCCCGCGATGGTGGAGAGCTCGAGCGCCATCGGCTCGTCGTCGGCACTGCGCAGCCGGTGGAAGCGGTACACCGCCGCGCCGGGCGACAGGCCGAGCGCCATCGACTCCTCGGGGCTCACCGTCCCAGCGGCACGCAGGATCCACTGGCTCGACGCGGTCTTGCCGCGCGCTGCCATGTCCTCGGTGAAGGACGAGAGTTTGGAGAAGCTCTTCTCGACGCGCCCCGCGACGAAGGTGCCCGCGCCGCGCCGCCGGGTGAGCAATCCCTCCTCGACCAGGCCGCCGATCGCCTTGCGCACCGTGATGCGCGACACGTCATATTCAACCGCGAGATCGCGCTCGGCCGGGATGGCGTCGCCCTGCTGGAGCTTGCCGCCGCCGATCCCGTCGCGGATCACCTGTTGTAGCTGGAGGTAGAGTGGCGCCGCATTGCCCCGCCGGAACTTTCCGATCTCTTCGGCGAACCCCATTCTCTTCTCCCCTGCCCGCCGATCGTCGCCGGATCATCGCAGCGTACCGGAACCGGTCCACCGCCACAATCGCCGCGATCCCATCGATAGAACCACTTAGTGCCGGCCCGAGCACGCCACCCGGCCATCACGGCCGGATCGGGAAACCCAACCCCGTCCGCCACTTACTGGAACGTGCACGACACGTAACCAAAGTGCAATTTTTTGTCGCTTGATTGGTATACTTTGGTTATACCATGTTGAAATCGCAGAGCGGGATCAACCCGACGCGCGGTCGCGGGGCGAATACGGCTTTTCACATCGGGCGAGCGGTCAGGGCCGGATCGCCCAAAGGGGAGAATATGACGATGCGTATGCGGCAATTGGTCCTACTCTCGACCGCGCTGACCGGCCTCGCTGGCACCGCGCAGGCGCAGCAGACCCCGCCCTCGACCACACCGCCGAGCGAGGCCGCCCCGGCGGTTGATCCGTCGAGCGACGCCACCGGCGAGGACGTCGTCGTCACCGGCTATGCGCGCAGCCTCCGGCAGGCGATCGAAGTCAAGCGCAGCGCCAACGCGGTGGTGGACGCGATCTCGGCCGAGGACATCGGCAAGTTTCCCGATCGCAACGTCGCCGAATCGCTCGCGCACATCCCCGGCGTGTCGATCGACCGCCGCTTCGGCGAGGGCGAGAAAGTCGCGATCCTCGGCACCGATCCGGCGCTCAACCGCATGCTGCTCGACGGCCACGCGCTCGCCTCGGCCGACTGGGGCGGCAACGACAACGACCCGTCCAGCCGCACCTTCAACTATTCGCTGCTCGCACCCGAGCTGGTCGACCGGCTCGAGGTCTACAAGTCGCCCGAGGCGCGGCTCGAGGACGGCAGCCTCGGCGGCACGGTGATCGTGCGCACGCGTCGGCCGTTGGAGCTGGAGGCCAATTCGCTGTTCGGCTCGGGCGGCTACACCTACAATGACCGTTCGGACAAGGGCAGCGTCCGCGGCTCGGGGCTGTACAGCTGGAAGAACAAAGACGAGACCTTCGGCTTCCTCGTCGCCGCCACCTATGACAAGCAGCAGCTGGTCCGCGCGGGCGTCGAGTTCTTCGGCTATGACAACAGCGTTCCCAACGCCGACGGCACGTACAGCAGCCCGTTCGTCAATCGCGACAGCGCCACAGGCGCGCTCAGCCTGAAGAACCCCAACGCGACGGTCAGCGGCGGCACCATCTCCGACCTGTACAAGGCCGCCTCGCCGTTCGGCATCAACTACGCCTATTTCCAGCAGCAGCGCGAGCGCACCAGCGTCTCGGGCACGGTGCAGTACCGCCCGGCGAGCAACCTGACGCTGACCCTGAACGGCCTGCACATCAACGGCAATTACAACAATTATAGCCAGGCGATGTACACCATCCCGGGCGCGTGGAGCGGCGCGGACCTGCAATCGGCGACCGTCTCGAACGGTCTGGTGACCGAGGCCAGTTTCGGCGCGGCGACCAGCCAGCGCAACGCGCAGGTCGACACGCTGGTGCGAGCGACCAAGCTGAAGACCGACAACCTCAATTTCTTCGCCGACTGGGAAGGCGACGACGGCGCGAAGGTGACGTTCCTCGGCGGGTGGAGCAAGGCGACCGGCGGGCGCAACCCGGAATATCTGTTCAACGTGCAGACCAAGCTGCCGTTCAGCTACGCAATCAGCCCCACCACCGCCGAGGTGAACTATACCGGCGACCTGACCAACCCGGCCAATTACTTCACCAACCCGCAGAACAATCCGGTCACGATCGAGGGCGTGCCCTACAACGTCAACGGCACGCAGCTGAACGCAGCGCAGATCGGCGGCCTCGACTATAGCGTCACGACCGATCGCGACATCTTCGGCGGCTTCGACGCGACCGTCCCGCTCGGCGACGGCTTCTTCAAGCAGGTGCTGATCGGCGCGCGGATCACCGACCACGTCAACAAGATCGACGCACGCGGCATCAACACCTATCTGACGACCTCGAAGCTAGGCTCCGAGCTGGGCGTCACCACGCTGACCACGCCGGACGGCATCTTCGACGGCTCTGGCGGCTCGGGCTCCGCGACCCAATATCTCAACCTGCCGCGCGAGGCGGTGATCGACATCCTGGCGAACAGCATCAACACGCCGCTGTTCACCAAGGTCGGCGGTTCGACCCGCGTCGAGGAGCGCACCGCCGCCAGCTACGTCCAGGTCAATTTCGACCAGGGCGGCCTGCGCGGCAACCTCGGCGGGCGGCTCGTCTACACGCGCGACGTGTCTTACTATGCGCTGTCGCTGCCGACCCTGGACAACCCCAACCCGATCCCGGTGCCGACCAGCACCTCGACCGACTATCTGAAGTTCCTTCCCGCGCTCAACGTCGCCTATGAGATCAATCCGCAGGTCATCGTGCGCGGCGCGGTGGCCAAGGTGATCTCGCGTCCGCGCTATCAGGACCTCGCGGCATCGATCACGCAGAACGACGTCACCTTCGACGCGGGCGGCGGCAACCCGAACCTGAAGCCCTATGAGTCGACCAACTATGAGGTGACCGCGGAATTCTACCCGCGCGCGGGCGCGCTGCTGTCGCTGGAGCTGTATCGCCGCGAGATCGGCAACTACATCCTGTCGACGACGCTCAACAACCAGAGCTTCTACAACTCGCTCGAGGGCCGGGTGATCAACACTTATCGCCTCTCCAGCCCGATCAACGCGGGCAAGGCGAAGGTGAACGGCGTGCTGGTCAACGGCCAGGCGGAGATCTGGAATGGCTTCGGCATCCAGGCGAACTATGCCTATCAGGACAGCTCGACCTCGGTGATCCCGGGCGTGGACGGCGAGCTGAACCTGCCCTATCTTTCGAAGCACACGGTCAACGTCATCCCTTATTTCGAGAAGGGACCCTTCCAGGCGCGCGTCAGCTACAATTACCGCTCGTCCTACTTCCGCGCGATCGGCCGCCTGAACTCGTTCGAGATGGTGGCGCCCTACAACCAGCTCGACGCCTCGGCCTCGCTCGCGCTGACGCCGAACATCTCGCTGACCGTCAACGCGCAGAACCTGCTCGACGAGACTTACCTGCAATATAGCGGCACGCGCGACCGCCCGTCGGCCTTCTACAAGAACGGCCGTACCTTCGTGGGAAGTGTCACCTTCCGGATGTAAAGTGGGCTGCCATACCTGTCGCCCTGGTGAAAGCCGGGGCCCAGTTGGGGAAGCCGGGGTGGGAGCCACCAACGTCGCTCAACTGGACCCCGGCGTTCGCCGGGGTGACAGTAAGCGAGGGCGGCTCCGCTCTTCATACGGCTCCGCCTCTCCCCACGAAGTCATGCATCCCCCAAGCCACAGCCCTTTCTTTTTATGGCCGAGGCATGGACGCCTGGCGGCGCATCGGTCATGATACCTCTTAATACCAAAACGTAACCAAGGGGTGGGCATGATCCGCAGCACGCTGGGGGCCTCGATCGGGGCGGCATTGGTGATCGCGACACCGGCGACGGCGCAGCGCGGCGGTGACGTACCCAAGCTGCTTCCCATGCCGCAGTCGCTCACGCGCGGAACCGGCACGCTGACCGTCGCCGCCGGCACTGGCGTGGCCACGGAAACGCCGCTGGCCGAGACCGCGGCCAGGCTGCTGATCGATCATGTCCGCACCGCGCGCGGCATCGCACTCGCGCCCGTCGAGGCCACGAGCGCGCGGATCCGCTTCGTCGCCGATCCCTCGATCAAGGGCGATGAGGCCTATCGCCTCACCGTCGCGCGCGACGGCGTCCGCGTCGCCGCCTCGGCCGCGCCGGGCTTCGTCCACGGTGCGATGACATTGGTGCAATTGCTCAGCCCTGACGCGCGTTTCGGCCAGCCCGTCCGCGTGCCCGCGGTGACGATCGAGGATTCACCGCGCTTCGCCTGGCGCGGGCTCATGCTGGACACCGCCCGGCACTTCCTCCCGCTGCCCGAGATCGAGCGGATCGTCGACCAGATGGCCGCGGTGAAGCTCAACACGCTCCACCTCCATCTCAGCGACGACCAGGGCTGGCGCTTCGAGGTGAAGCGCTATCCGAAGCTCACCGAGGTCGGCGCGTGGCGCACCCCGCCCTCCACCGGTGGCGCGGCGCCGATGCAGCGCTACGGCGGCTTCTACACGCAGGACGAGCTGCGCGGCCTGGTACGCTACGCCGCCGACCGCGGCATCACGATCGTCCCCGAGATCGACCTTCCCGGCCACGCCCAGGCGCTGGTCGCGGCCTATCCCGAGTTGGGCGTGCTCGGCGACCGGCCCGAGACGGGCAACGGCTGGGGCATCTTCCCCTATCTGCTCAACCCCGGGCCCGAGGGCGTCGCCTTTGTCAAGCAGGTGCTCGACGAGCTGATCGACGTGTTCCCCGGCACCTACGTCCACCTCGGCGGCGACGAGGCGGTGAAGGACCAGTGGGAGCGCAGCCCCGCCGTCCAGGCGCAGATCAAGGCGCTCCACCTCAAGGACGAGAACGCGCTGCAGAGCTGGCTGATCGACGAGCTCGGCACCTATCTGTCGAGCAAGGGTCGGCGGCTGATCGGCTGGGACGAGATCCTGGAGGGCGGCCTGCCCCCGTCGGCCTCGGTGATGTCGTGGCGCGGCGAGAAGGGCGCCATCGACGCCGCGAACCAGAACCACGACGTCGTGCTCTCGCCCGCGCCGACGATGTACATCAACTATCTCCAGAGCCACCGCGCCGACGAGCCGCCCGGCCCGATCCAGGTGCAGACGCTCGCCGACACCTACGCCTATGACCCGATGCCCAAGGGGCTCGACCCGGCCAAGGCGGGCCACGTGCTCGGCGCGCAGATGAACCTATGGAGCGAGTATCTCGTCACGCCCTATCAGTATCAGCACTCGATCTTCCCGCGCCTCGCCGCGCTGGCGGAGAACAGCTGGATCGAGCGGCCGCGCGACTTCGCCGGCTTCCTGACGCGGCTGCAGCCGCAGGTCGCTCGCTGGAAGCGCGGCGGGGTCGAGGTGGCGGACTCCAGCGCCGCGGTCGACTTCCGGCTCGCGGGCACGCGCGGCGACGCGTTGCGCGGGAAGCGGGTGAGCCTCACGCTCGCGCAGGACGCGCCGCAGGGGACGATCCGCTACACGCTCGACGGCTCGGCGCCGACGCTCAAGTCTCGTCGCTACGCCGCACCGCTGTCGCTCGCGCTCGGGCAAACGGTGCGCGCCGCACCGTTCGACGCCGCCGGCACCGCGCTCGCCGCGCCGCGCGCGTTCGACACGGGACGCAAGGCGCTGCTCACGCGCGTGTCGGGCGAGATGGCCGCATGCCCCGGCGAGACGCGCGGGCTGCGGGTGCCGCTCACCACCGACGCCACCGCCAACACGCCGACTTTTGACATCAACATCTTCAACCTGTGCAGCGTCTATCCCGCGGCGCCGCTCGACGTGGCGGGTGGCTTCACCATCGAGGTCGCGCGACTGGCGCGCAACCACGGGCTGGCGCACGACGTCGACAAGGTGCGTCGCCATTTTAACGTGACTCCCCACGGCGAGCTGCTGGTGATGCTGGGCTGCCCCGCGATGAAGGACGGCAAGCCCGTGCCCGACGCGCCCCGCCCCGTGATCGTCGCGAGCTTGCCGCTGCCCGATCCCGCGAGTGCGCCGCAGCGGCAGCGCTTCACCGGCACGCTGCCGGTGATGGACGGCGACCGCGACCTCTGCTTCCAGTTCACCTCCCCGCTCACCGAGCCGCTGTACGCGGTCGAGCGGGTCAGCCTCACGGACCGTCGTTGATGCGTCGTACCGCCCTGCTCTGCCTGCCGCTCCTGTTCGTCGCCGGCGCCGCGGCCGCCGCCCCCAAGGCCGTTACCCCGCTCGACACCGGCTGGCGCGTGCGGATCGACCCCGCCGACGCCGCCGCGGCCAGGGCGCATCCCCGCGCCGCCCAGTGGTTCGCCGCGACGGTGCCGGGCAGCGTCCAGCAGGACCTGATCGCGACGCGGCAGGTGCCCGACCCGTTCCTGCGCACCAACGAGGCGGCGATCCAATGGGCCGGGCTGACCGCCTGGCAGTATCAGCGCGTGCTCGACGTCACGCCCGCGATGCTCCAGCGCGACCATCTCGACCTCGTGTTCGACGGGCTCGACACGTTCGCGACCGTCTCGATCAACGGTCAGGTCGGGCTCACCGCGGACAACGCGCACCGCCGCTGGCGGGTCGACGCCAAGAAATGGCTGAGGGTCGGGCGCAACGAGGTCACGATCGCCTTCGCCTCGCCGATCAGAAAGCTCCAGCCGATGGTGCTGGCGGAGGCGAACCCGCTGCCGGGCGAGTATGACTCCGCGTTCGGCGACGAGCCCAAGGGCAAGCAGACCTCGCCCTACATCCGCAAGCCCAAGTACCATTACAGCTGGGACTGGGGTCCGCGCATCGTCAACGTCGGCGTGTGGCAGGACGTGCGGCTCGAGGCGTGGGACGAGGCGCGGCTCGACCGGATGGTGGTCGAGCAGGTCGCGCTCAACGACCAGGAGGCGCGGCTCGCCGCCAAGTTCGAGGTGATCGCCGACCGCGCGCGCACCGCGACCCTGCGCGCGCAGGTAACGGGCCCCGACGGCAAGGCCGTCACCGCCGAGCAGAATGTCTCGCTCGCCCCCGGGCTCAACCGCGTCACCGTGCCGCTCGCGATCGCGTCGCCGCAGCGCTGGCAGCCGGTCGGCTATGGCGCGCAGCCGCTGTACCGCGTCGCCGGCGCTCTGGTCGAGGGCGGCACCGCCAGCGACAGCGCCGAGCGCCGCATCGGCCTGCGCACCGTCGAGCTGATCCGCGGCGACGGCGCCTTCGGCTTCCGCGTCAACGGCATCCCGATCTTCGCCAAGGGCGCGAACGTGATCCCGTTCGACAGCTTCCCGTCGCGCGTCACCACTGAGACGATGCGCGGGCTGCTGCGCGACGCGAAGGCGGTCAACATGAACATGCTGCGGATCTGGGGCGGCGGCCATTATCTGCCCGACTCCTTCTTCGACGTCGCCGACGAGCTGGGGCTGATGATCTGGTCGGACTTCATGTTCGGCGGCTCGGTCACCCCGCCCGACGCGGCGTTCCGCGAGAACGTCCGCGTCGAGGCCGAGGAACAGGTCGCGCGCCTCTCGGGCCACCCCTCGATCGTGCTGTGGGCGGGCGGCAACGAGGTGCTGTCGGGCTGGGAGAATTGGTCCGATCGCAAGGCGTTCAAGAAGCGGGTCGGCGCCGACGAGCAGGAGCGGATCGGCACCGGCATGGCGGTGCTGTTCGACCGCGTGCTGCGCGACGCGGTGCGCGACTATGACCCGGCGGTCCCGTACTGGCCGGGCTCACCCTCGACCGGTTACGAGGGCCCGGTCGACACTGATGCCGCCGGCGACCGCCACTTCTGGGACGTGTGGTCGGGCTCCAAGCCGGTCGAGAACTATCTCGACAGCTGCCCGCGCTTCATGAGCGAGTACGGCTTCCAGGGCGCACCCGACCTCGCCACGATCAAGGACTTCGCGGGCACGCTCAAACTCACCCCCGATGCGCCGGTGATGCGCGCGCACCAGAAGTTCCTCGCCGGCGAAGGCAACGAGCGGCTGATGTTCTACCTGCGCGAGCGCCTCGGCGAGCCGCGCGACTTCGCCGAATTCGTTTATCTCACGCAGGTCAACCAGATGCAGGCGATCGAGCTGGCCGCGCTGCATCACCGCGCCTGCCGCCCGACCAACATGGGCTCGCTCTACTGGCAGCTCAACGACGTCTGGCCCGCGATCTCCTGGGCGAGCATCGATCATTCGGGGCGGTGGAAGCTGCTCCATTATGCCGCGCGTCGCTTCTTCGCGCCGCAGGCGATCGTCGCCGAGCATCGCGACGGAAAGCTGCGTATCGCCGTCGTGTCCGACGCGACCCAGCCGATCGCGGCGCGCTGGCGTGTGCGCGCCTTCGCCACCGACGGCGGCGCGTTGGGCGAGCGCGGCGGCGACCTCACGCTCGCGCCGCTCGCCGCCGCGGAGGTGGCCTCGATCGCCGACGCCGAGCTGTTCGCCGCCGCGCCCGCCGAGGCGAGCTATGCGGTTGCCGAGCTCATCATCGGCGACGCAGTGGTGAGCCGCCGCGTGATCGAGCGCGTGCTACCCAAGGCGATGCGCTGGCCCGATCCCGGTCTCAGCGCGCGCTGGGACGGGCGCAGCGTCACCGTCACCGCGCAGAAGCTGGCGAAGGCGGTGATGCTCGACTTCGGCGCCACCGCGGCGCAACCGTCCGACGACGGCTTCGACCTCTTGCCCGGCGAGAGCCGCACCGTCACGATCGAGTCCGCAGCATCGCCGACCGCGTTGAAGCGCGCGCTGGTGCTGCGCTCGCTGGGAGGAAAGCATTGATCTGGCTGTTACTCGCGCAGGCCGCCGACCCGGTGGCCGCGACCGTCGCGACGATGACGATCGAGGAGAAAGCGGCGCAGTTGCAGAGCACCGCGCCGGCCGACGCCAAGGCCAAGCTGCCCGCCTATGACTGGTGGAACGAAGGGCTGCACGGCGTGGCGCGCAACGGCTACGCCACCGTCTTCCCGCAGGCGATCGGCATGGCCGCGACCTGGGACACCGACCTGGTTCACCGCATCGGCGACGTGGTCGCGACCGAGGCGCGCGCGCGCTTCAACGCGCGACCGGTCGACGCCGACCGCCGCATCTATGAGGGGCTGACGATCTGGTCCCCCAACATCAACATCTTCCGCGACCCGCGCTGGGGCCGGGGGCAGGAGACCTATGGCGAGGACCCGTATCTCACGGGGAAGTTGGGCGTCGCCTTCATCACCGGGCTGCAGGGGCCGAACCCGCTCTATCCCAAGGTGATCGCCACCCCGAAGCATTTCGCGGTGCACAGCGGCCCCGAGGCCGGGCGCGACGGCTTCGACGTCGACCCGAGCCCGCAGGACCTGGAGGCGACCTATACCCCCGCGTTCCGGCTCGCGATCACCGAGGGCAAGGCGCGCTCGCTGATGTGCGCCTACAACTCCATCCACGGCGTGCCCGCCTGCGCCTCCTCGCCTTTGCTCAACGACCGGCTGCGGCGCGACTGGGGCTTCACCGGCTTCACCGTCTCCGACTGCGACGCGGTCGCCAACGTCCATCTCTTCCACCATTACCGGCTCGATGCCGCCGAGGCGGCCGCGGTGTCGGTGCGCGGCGGTGACGATCTCAACTGCGGCAACACCTATGGCGCGCTGCCCGAGGCGGTGAAGCGCGGGCTGGTGAGCGAGCAGGAGGTCGACCGCGCGCTGATCCGCTCGCTCGAGGCGCGTCGCGCGCTCGGCATCGCGTTCGGCGCGACCAGTCCCTGGTCGAAGATCGCAGCCAGCGAAGTGGGCACGCCCGCGCACCACGCGATCGCGCTGGAGGCGGCGCGCAAGGCGATCGTGTTGCTCAAGAACGACGGCGATCGGCTGCCGCTCGCGCCGGGTACCAAGGTGGCGGTGATCGGCGCCAACGCGGACGATCTCGGCGTCCTCCAGGGCAACTACCACGGCACCGCCGCGCGCCCGGTGACGCCACTACAGGGCGTGCGCGCGCGCTTCCCGGGCGCGACCTACGCGCAGGGCTCGGTGCTGGCGGACGGCGCGCCGGTGGTGCTGCCCGAGACCGCGCTCAAGGGGCTGACCGTTAGCTACACCGCGGGCGAGCGCACCGTCGCCCCCGCCGCGGCGCGCACGATCGACCTCGACCTCAACCGCGCCGCCCCTTCGCCCGAGCTGCCGGTGACCGGCTATGTCGCGCGCTGGATCGGCGCGCTCCAGCCGCCGGCGGCGGGGCGCTACCGGCTGGTGCTCGACCAGACGCAATGCTGGAAGAACTGCACCACGCATGACAGCGCGCGGCTGACGATCGGCGGGCGCGTGCTCCACGACGGTGCGCTGCCCAAGGGCCGCGTCGAGATCGATTACGACAGCGATGGCAGCGCGCAGCCGCTCGAGCTCACGCTCGACCATCGCAGCGAGGACGACAGCTTCCGCCTGCTGTGGCTGCCCCCCGCCGACGCGCTGCTGGACGAGGCGGTCGCCGCCGCGCGCGGCGCCGACATGGCGGTGGTGGTCGGCGGGCTCTCGCCCGACCTCGAGGGCGAGGCGCTCCAGGTGCAGGTACCTGGCTTCGTCGGTGGTGACCGTACCGACATCGCGCTGCCAGCGCCGCAGCAGCGGCTGCTCGCCGCGCTGAAGGCGACGGGCAAGCCGATCGTGCTGGTGCTCGCCAGCGGCAGCGCGGTCGCGGTCGATCCCGCGGTGGCGGACTCGATCGTGGCGCTATGGTACCCCGGCGAGGCGGGCGGCACCGCGCTGGCGGACGTGCTCTCAGGTGCGACCAACCCGTCGGGCCGGCTGCCGGTGACCTTCTACAAGGCGACAACCGACCTGCCCGCCTTCGTCGATTATGGCATGAAGGACCGGACCTACCGCTATTTCACCGGCGCACCGCTCTGGGGCTTCGGCCACGGGCTGAGCTACACCCGCTTCGGCTATGATCGAGTCAGCGCGCCAGCCACGCTCGCTGCGGGAGCGCCGCTGACGCTCACCGTGCGCGTGACGAACCAGGGCCAGCGCGCCGGCGAGGAGGTGGTGCAGGCCTATGTCGTGCCGCCAGCCACCAAGGGTGGGAGCTTCACGGCACCGGTACTCCAGCGCCAGCTTGCCGGCTTCCAGCGCATCGCGCTCCGGCCGGGCAAGAGCGGCACCGCGCGGCTCACGCTCGACCCGCGCCTCCTCAGCGTGGTCGAGCGTGACGGCCGCCGCCACGTGCCGCCGGGCGCCTATCGCGTCTGGGTCGGCGGCGGTCAGCCGGGCGATGGAGAGGGAAGCTGGGTCGCCGTGACTCTAACGGGCGAGGACAAAGACCTGCCGAAGTGAGGGCGCCTCGCCTTACCACCTCGTCGCCCCGGATCCGTCCCGGGGCCTACCTCGCAGCGCACCTCGCGATCGCGACGCGCGCGGCACGGTGGATCTCGGACCATGTCCGGGATGACGACCTAGGAGAAGACATAGCATGACGATCGACCGCCGCACCTTCGTGGGCGCCGCCGCGGCCCTGGCCGCCGCTTCCGCGGCCGCGCGTGCCGCCACCCCCGCGGCCTTCGCCAGCAAGCGCCCGCCGCTCGGCGAGCGCCGCTTCACCAGCCGCGCGGTAGAGCAGGAGATGCAGCGCGTCTCGACCAAGATCGGCGATCCCAAGCTGCGCTGGATGTTCGGCAACTGCTACCCGAACACGCTCGACACGACGGTGCGGCTGGGAACGGTCGACGGCCGCGCCGACACGTTCGTGATCACCGGCGACATCGACGCGATGTGGCTGCGCGACAGCTCGGCGCAGGTGGCGCCCTACGTCCATCTCGCTAAGGCCGACCCGCGGCTGGGCGAGCTGTTCCGCGGGCTGATCGCGCGGCAGGCGCGCTGCATCCTGATCGACCCGTATGCGAACGCCTTTCTTGAGGACCCCAGGGCCAAGACGCAGCTGGAATGGTCGCTCAAGGACGTCACCGAGCTCAAGCTGGGCGTGGCCGAGCGCAAGTGGGAGATCGACTCGCTCTGCTATCCGATGCGGGTGGCGCTGCAATATTGGCACGCGACCGGCGACGCGCGCCCGTTCGACACGACCTGGGCGGAGGGCGCGCGCACCAGCATCCGCACCTTCCGCGAGCAGCAGCGCAAGGACGGGCCGGGGCCGTACCGCTTCCTGCGCGTGTCCGACCGCAACACCGAGACGTTGCCCTCGCGCGGCTACGGCAATCCGATCAAGCCGGTCGGGCTGATCGCCTCGGGCTTCCGCCCCTCCGATGACGCGTGCCAATATCCCTTCCTGATCCCGTCCAACCTGTTCGCGGTGAGCGCGCTGCGCGGTCTGGCGACGGTGGCGAACGAGGCCAAGAAGGATGCGGCGCTGGCGCAGGAGGCAAGCGCGCTGGCGGACGAGGTCGGCGCGGCGCTGCGCGCTTACGGCACGATGAAGCTGCGCGACGGCCGCGAGGTCTGGGCCTATGAGGTCGACGGCTACGGCAATGCCTATTTCATGGACGACGCCAACGTGCCGTCGCTGTCGGGGCTCTCCTACCTCGGCTGTGTCGCTCCGGACGACGCGCTGTGGCGCCGCACCGAGGCGGCGGCGTGGAGCGACGTGAACCCCTATTTCTTCCGCGGTCGCGCCGGCGAGGGTATCGGGGGTCCGCACGCGGGACTGCGGCAGATCTGGCCGATGTCGCTGATCGTGCGCGCGCTATCGGCCAACGATCCGGCGGTGATCCGCGCCTGCCTCAGGACGATCCGCGACACCGACGCGGGCACGGGCTTCATCCACGAGAGCTTCGACCAGGACGATCCGAACACGTGGACGCGCCACTGGTTCGCCTGGGCCAACGGTCTGTTCGGCGAGCTGATCGTGCGGCTGGCCGCGACGCAGCCCGCGCTGCTCGCGGGAGCGCTGTAATGGAGCGGGACGAGGTCGGGACGCTCGCTGCCGTCACCGGTGCCCCGGCGGAGGCCGGGGCTCAGTTGGAAAACGCTGCGCAAGAGTCACTACGGCCTACGCAGCTGGACCCCGGCCTTCGCCGGGGTACGGGCGAGGTGAGAAACGAAGCGCCGCGCCCTCACCGCCTCCAGCTCAGCCGTCGCGCGCTGCTCGCCACCGCCGCGAGCACCGCGCTCGCCGCCCCGCTTCCGCTCGCCGCCGCGGCGCGAAGGCAGCGCACCGCCCCCAACCTCTTCGTCGGCACGGGCGGCGACGGCCACACCTATCCCGGAGCGACGCTCCCCTTCGGCATGGTGCAGCTCTCGCCCGACACCGACGTCGAGCGCTGGGACACCTGCTCGGGCTACCACCACGGCGACGGCTCGATCATGGGGTTCAGCCACACCCACCTCTCGGGCACGGGCATCGGCGACATGCTCGACGTGCTGCTGGTGCCGACACGCGGCGAGGTGAAGCTCACGCCCGGCCCGCTCGCCGATCCCGACGCTGGCTATCGCCAGCGCTACTCCGACGAGCTTGCCGAGCCCGGCTATTACCGCGTGAAGCTCGAGAGCGGCGTGCTCGCCGAACTCACCGTGACCGAGCGCACCGGCTGGCACCGCTACACCTTCCCCGGGGGCGCGGCGCATGTGCTGGTCGACCTGTCGCACCTCGTGCTCGACAAGAGCGACGCCAAACCGCTGATCGACGAGGCCTCGCTCGCGCTCGACGCCGAGGGCACGCTGACTGGCAGCCGCCGCGTCCATCGCTGGGCCAAGGGACGGCGCATTCACTTCGCACTCCAGCTGTCGCGCCGGCCCGACCGCGTGACCTTCTACGGCGATGAGGACAAGGAGCAGCCCGCCGGCGCCAGCGGCGTGCGGGGCAAGCGCGTCAAGGCGGTGCTCCACTTCGACGAGGCCGGGGGCGCGCCGCTGCTGGCGCGCTGCGGCATCTCCGCGGTCGACGTCGCGGGGGCGCGGGCCAACCTCGCCGCCGAGGCGCGCGGCTGGGACTTCGACGCGGTCCGCCGCGCCGCCGCACGCCGCTGGGCCGACCAGCTCGGCGCGATCGCGGTGGAGGGCGGCAGCGCCGACCAGCGCGTCATCATGGCCTCGGCCTTGTACCACGCGATGGTCGCGCCGACACTCTTCTCCGACGTCGACGGCCGCTACATCGGACTCGATCGCCGGCCGCAGCGCGTCCCGGCGGGCGAGCGCGCTTTCTCGACCTACTCGCTGTGGGACACGTATCGCGCGCTCCACCCGCTGCTGACGCTCGTCGCGCCCGATCAGGCCGGGGCGCTGGTGCGCGACCTCGTCCGTCAGACGCAGCAGAGCCCCTACGGCCCGCTCGTCTGGCCGCTCCAGGGCGTCGAGACCGGGACGATGATGGGCTGGCACGGCGTGTCGGTGCTCGCCGAGGCGCAGGCCAAGGGGATCCCCGCCGACTATGCCGCCGCCTGGCCGGCGATCCGCAAACGCTCGTTCGATTTCACCGCGCCCGACCTCGACAACAGCAAGGGTCGCGACCTGTACGACGCCAAGGGCTATGTCCCCGCCGACGTCTGGTTCGAGAGCGTCAGCCGCACGCAGGAATATGCCTATGACGACTGGGCCTCGTCGCACCTCGCGCGCGCCGCGGGACAGAGCGCGGACGCCGAGCGGCTGGCCAAGCGCTCGGGCAACTGGCGCAACGTCATCGACCCCGCCATCGGCTTCGCGCGCCCGCGCTTCGCCGACGGCAGCTGGTGGAAGGACTATGACCCGATCCAGCTCGGCCACATGCCCAAGCCGTGGTGGCGCG
Source organism: Sphingomonas sp. BK069 (assembly GCF_014193405.1). Lineage (NCBI taxonomy): Bacteria > Pseudomonadati > Pseudomonadota > Alphaproteobacteria > Sphingomonadales > Sphingomonadaceae > Sphingomonas > Sphingomonas sp. BK069. The sequence continues at coordinate 1,431,911 of NZ_JACHZH010000001.1, forward strand.
ACTATACCGAGGCGAACGGCTGGCAGGCGACCTTCCTCAACCAGCACGACGTCTATGGGCTGATCCGCCACATCGGCGGCGACCGCGCGTTCGAGGCGAAGCTGGACGCGCTGTTCACCGCCCCCTCGACGCTGCCCGCCAACGCGCCGCCCGATATCGCCGGGCTGGTCGGCCAGTACGCGCACGGCAACGAGCCCGACCAGCACGCGCCCTATCTCTACGCCTATGTCGGCGCGCCGTGGAAGACGCAGGCGATGGTGCGGCGACTGTGCGTCGAGATGTACCAGAACGCGCCCAAGGGCGTGATCGGTAACGACGATTGCGGGCAGATGAGCGCCTGGTTCGTGTTCTCGGCGCTGGGCTTCTACCCGGTCGACCCGGTCGAGGCGGCCTATGTGTTCGGCTCGCCCCTGTTCGAGCGCGCGACGCTGCGCGTCGGTGATGGCAAGCGGCTGGTGATCGAGGCGCCGGGCAACCGCGCCGACACGCCCTATGTCGCCGCGGTGACGTGGAACGGGCGGCCCTGGACGAAGAGCTGGATCAGCCACGCCGAGCTGGTCAGGGGAGGCACGCTGCGCTTCACGATGAGCGCGACGCCGGTGCCCGGCTTCGGCCGCGCGATGGCGGATCGCCCGCCGTCGTTCGGGCGGGTGCCGGGGTGAGCGCGACTTTCTCGCTTCCTATTGCCGCGGCGAAGGCGGACCCTTTGCAAGAGCCGCGCAACGCTCTCGCACTTCCGTCATCCCGGACTTGTTCCGGGATCAACGCTTCTGCGAAGGCGAAGGGCGGTAAGTTCGCGGGACGGTGGTTCCCGGAACAAGTCCGGGATGACGGAAGGTTTTTCAAAGGTCTCGCGACCACCCCGGCTCACTTTCGGGTCGCGCGCGAGATGCGGCGACCTTGCCCAACTGAACCCCGGCGTTCGCCGGGGTGGTGCTATCCTCTGCTATCGCGCCCCGACTGGAGCCACCCATGACCGACCTCACCCGCCGCTCGCTGCTCGCCGCCAGCGCCGCCACCGCCGCACTGCCCGCCGCCGCGCAGCGCACCGCCGCGCCGAAGCCCTGGGGCGCGACGCCGTCGCGGCGTCAGCTCGCCTGGCACGCGCGCGAGCAATATGCCTTCGTCCATTTCTCGATCAACACCTTCACCGACCGCGAATGGGGCTACGGCGACGAGAGCCCGGCGTTGTTCAACCCCAGCGAATTCTCCGCCGACCAGATCGTCGCCGCGGCCAAGGCGGGCGGCATGCGCGGCATCATTCTCACCGCCAAGCATCACGACGGCTTCTGCCTGTGGCCCACCCAGCTCACCGAGCATTGCATCCGCAACAGCCCCTACAAGCAGGGCAAGGGCGACATCGTGCGCGAGATGGAGCAGGCGACCCGGCGCGCCGGACTCGCTTTCGGCCTCTATCTCTCGCCCTGGGATCGCAACCATCCGGAGTACGGCCGTCTAGGCTACGTCGACTATTTCCGCCAGCAGGTGGTCGAACTCTGCACCAATTACGGCGAGCTGTTCGAGTTCTGGTTCGACGGTGCAAACGGCGGCGACGGCTATTACGGCGGCGCGCGGGAGGCGCGGAAGATCGACGCGCCGCGCTATTACAACTGGCCGTCGATCGTGGCGCTGGTCCACCAGCATCAGCCGATGGCGTGCACCTTCGACCCGCTCGGCGCCGACGTGCGCTGGGTCGGCAACGAGGACGGCGTCGCGGGCGACCCGTGCTGGCCGACCATGCCCAACCACCCCTACGTGCAGAGCGAGGGCAACTCGGGCGTGCGCGGCGCGCCTTTGTGGTGGCCGGCCGAGACCGACGTCTCGATCCGCCCGGGCTGGTTCTACCACGCCGACGAGGACGCCAAGGTCAAGGACCCGGCGCGGCTGCTGCGGCTGTACGACGAGTCGGTCGGGCGCGGCACCAACCTCAACCTCAACCTGCCGCCGGACCGGCGCGGCCGGCTGCACGACCATGATGTCGCGGTGCTCAAGAGCTTCGGCGACGCGCAGGCGGCGACCTATGCGACCGATCTCGCGCGCGGCGCGGTCGCGCACGCCAGCGCCGAGCGCGGGCCGGCCTTCGCCGCGGCGCGCGTGCTCGACGGGCGGCGCGACACCTATTGGTCGACGCCCGACGCGATCACGACGCCGACGCTCACGCTCGACCTGCCGCCGGGCCGCGCGTTCGACGTGATCCGGCTGCGCGAGCATCTGCCGCGCGGCGTGCGCGTGACCCGCTTCGCGGTCGACCTGGAGGAGGGCGGCGCGTGGCGCACGGTCGCGGAGCATGAGTGCATCGGCGCGCAGCGGATCATCCGCCTGCCGCGGGTAAGCGAGGCGCGGCGGCTGCGGCTGCGCGTGGTCGAGGCGCCCGCCTGCCCCGCGATCAGCGAGATCGCGCTGTTCCGCCAGGTTGCGCCGGTCGCGGTGGCGCCGGTGCGCTCGTCCGACCCGACCGTGCTCGCCAAAGACAAGTGGCGCATCGTCGCGGCGAGCGGCGCCGGTGCCGAGGCGCTGATCGACGGCGACGCGGCGACGCGCTGGACCGTCCCCGCCCCCTCCTCCGCCGCGCCCGCGAGCGTGACGATCGATCTCGCCGCGGCGCTGACGTTGACCGGCTTCAGCCTCACGCCCTCGCGCACCGTGGCGAAGGATACTGCGCCGCCGCGCGGCTATCGTTGCGAGACCAGCGCGGACGGCACGACCTGGCAGCCCGCGGCCAGCGGCGAGTTCGGCAACATCGCCTATGCGCTGTCGACGCAGCGCGTGGCATTCACGCCGCGCCGGGCACGTTACCTGCGCGTGACCTTCGACGCGGTGGCACTGCCGGCGTCACAGCTGACGGTGGCGGAGATCGGGGCGTTTGGGGGAATGTGAGTAGGGCGCACCGCGCATCTCCCGTCTTCGGCCAGGCTGATCCCCACGCCCCGTTCGTGCTGAGGAGAGGCTGAGCTCGTCGAATCCTCGTCTCGAAGCACCTCCGAACGTCCGGCGTGGCGGTGCTTCGAGACGGCACTTCGACTTCGCTCAGTGCCTCCTCAGCACGAACGGAGCGGAAGCGCGCGATCTCACGAGCGACGCGACCAACCAAGCCGGCCCCCGCCCCTGATCCCACCCTCAGTTCCCCATCCACCCACCTTTGAAGCCGGCGCGCTCCAGCCCGGCGCGCACGTACGGGTTGCGCTGCATCGTCTTCCAGATCAGCCCGCTGCGCCAGTTCTCGATCATGCAGGCGATCGGCCCCTGGTCGATGCCGAGATAGTCGCTCGCTACCCAGCCGATGCCTGGCACCACCTTGCCGTGCTTGAGCGGTACATTCGGCAACGTCAGCGTCGGGTTGAAACTGTCGAAGAAGCCGTACTGGCCGTAGATCGCGGTGCCGTAGCGCTGGTACATCTCGCGCGCGGCGGGCAGCACGATCTCGGGCGCGAAGGCGATCGAGCCGAGCGCCGCGGTCGGCGCGATCGTGCCGTCGTCGCGGTCGCCGGGACCGCGCGCCGAGTAGGAGAAGAACTCGCGGTTGCGCCCGTCGATCTCGCGGACGAAGTCGCCCGGTCCGTCGCACGCGGTGAGGCCCCAGACGTTCTCGTCATAGCCGCGCCAGCCCGGCGGATTGTTGATGCAATAGCGCCGTTGCGCATAGGTCGCGCGCCGGCTGTTCTCGAAATAGTCGAGCCCGCGGCGGATCGAGTAAGCGTCGCGCACGCCGCGAAAGTCTAGCCATACCTGACTGTATTGGTGGCCGAACAGCGGCGGGAAGGCGGTGAAGGGATTGTCGTACTTCTCGTCCCACGAGGGATCGAAGCGATCGGTCCACTCCGCCCAGGTCGTCGGCGGCAGCGCGTGCGTCGGCGAGCCGAGCGCGAGCACGTAGAGGATCAGGCTCTCGTTGTAGATGTTCCAGTCCGAGCCGATGAAGCCACTCTCGGGATGCCAGCCCATCGCCACGAAGGGCGCACGCGGCGTGATCCAGTCCCACTCGACCGCGCGGTAGATCTGGTCGGCGAGGTCACGGATCTGCTTCTCGCGCGCGTCGGTGGGATCGTCGAACCAGGTCTGCGCGAACAGCACGCCGCCGAGCAGCAGCGCGGTGTCGATCGTCGACAGCTCGCAGCGCGCGAAGCGATGGCCCTTGGTGGTGCCGAGGAAGTGGTAGAAGAAGCCCTTGTAGCCGCTGGTGTCGTCGCCCGGCCCCTGCGGCGCCTCGGCGAAGAAGCGCAGGGTGGTGAGCGTCCGCTCCGCCGCCGCCGGGCGCGTGATCCAGCCGCGCGTGACCGCGATCGGGTAAGTGGTCAGCGCGAAGCCGACCGCGGCGATCGAGGCGAAGCTCGGGGTCGGCCAGCGATCGGGCGCGAGCCCCATCACCTGGTCGGTGGTGTTCCAGAAGAAGCTCACGGTGCGCTTCTGGATGTCGTCCATCAGCGGGTCGCTCGCGGAGGCGGGGGTGGTGCCCAGCTCGGGCAGCACGCCGGGGAAAGCGAGCCGTGGGACGCGCGGTGCCGGGGCGGTACATCCCCCGGCGAGGGCCGCGCCGCCCAGCGCGGCGGCGCGCAGCATGTCACGTCGGTCGAGGATCATGCACCTCCTGCGAGTAGAGCGCGGCGGACGGCCCCGCGCAGGCCGTCCGCCGCTTGGTGGGTCAGAAACTGAACCCGGCCGAGAGTTTCACCGTGCGCGGCGGATTGCCGCCGATGCTGTACGTCGAGTTCTCGCGATAGATGCTCGGCGAGGCCGCGGTGCGCGTGGTGTCGGTGGGATCGTTGTTAAAATCGACATAGTTCCGGTCGTTCATCGCGTTGAGGATGTCGACGCGCAGGCGCACGCGCGTCTGGTCGCTGAGGAAGCCCAGCGGCACGTATTTGGTGAAGGCGAGGTCGAGCTGGCGCCGACCCCAGCGATCGCCGAGCCCGAACACCTCGGAGCCGACGATCCGGCGCTCATAGGGCGTCGCCGTGTCGAGCAGGGCGCGCTGGAAAAGCGGCGACTCGATCTGGAACTTGGCCGAGAGCGTCACGCCGATCGGCGTATCGGCGCTACCCGCGATCACGAAGCGGTGGCGCGGCACCACGCCCGAGCGCAGCATCGGGTAATCCGAGGCGCTGGGGAAATCGAGCAGGAAGTAGGCCGCCTGATCGTTGTTGGGCCGGTTGTCGGTCGCCGCGGTGAAGGTGTAGGTCGCGTCGAGGCTCCACGGCGACGCCGCCGAATAGGCCTTCGTCAGCTTGACATAGGCTGAGTCCGCCTTGGTCTCGAGCCCGTTGTCGCCGATGATGATCGCGCCATAGCCCGACGGCGCGAACGACACATCGGGGCCCTGCGGTGCGCCGGTGGTGGGCGACGGCGCGAAGAAGGAGCCGTCGGGGCGGCGCGTACCGAGCAGGTAGACGAAGCCGTCCTTGCTGACGATCCGCGTATAGCCCAGCTCGAGCTCGACCGGGTTGAAGCGGCCGCGGATGCCGAGGCTGAACTGGTCCGAGTAGGGGATCTTCAGGTCGTTTTTGATGAAGCGGAACTCGCGTCCGCCCGGCACGCCGTTCCCAGCCAGCTGCTGCCGGCCCGCCTCCGTGAGATAGGCGTCGTTCCACGGGATACAGGTCGCGCTCGGCGTGCACGGGTTGATCGTGTCGGCACCCTGGAAGAGGAACTGGCGGCGCTGGAAACGACCGTTCGACAGCTCCTGCTGCAGGAAGTCGAACTGGTTACGGTCGTAGGACCGGCCATAGCCGCCGAACACGGTGAAGCGGCCCTGCTCGTCGAGCCGGTAGGTGAAGCCGACGCGCGGCTGCCACGCGCCCTTGAACGCCTTCCGGTTGTTCCCGGTCGAGATATAGTCGTTGATGTTGTAATCGGCGTTGTTGAGGTTCGGGTAGTTCGCCGACGACACCGCGGCGAGATCCTCCGCCGAGGTGACGTAGTTGAGGAACGCCGGGGTGCGCTCATAGTCCCAGCGGACGCCGAGGTTGAGCGTCAGCCGATCGGTGACGTCCCAGTCATCCTGGATGTAGGCGCCGAACTGGAAATTGTTCGAGCGGATGCGCGGGTCACCCAGCGAGCCGTTGGCGCCGAACTCGAGGCTGTACGGGATCGTGTTGTTGAAACCGCTCCCGGTCGGCAGCGTCGTGTCGTACGAGTAGAGCGGGTTGATCAGGTTCTGCTCGAGCGAGTTGAGCTTCACCCACTTGGCCTTGGCGCCGACCTTGATCGTGTGGCCCTCGAAGCCGGTCCAGGTGAAATCGTCCTGCACCGTCCAGCCGGTCTGGCCCTTGTCCTGCAGGCTCAGCCCGGCGCCGTCGCGGAACAGGTTGAAGGTGCTCACCCCCGTCGGCGTGCGCGAGGTGGCGCGGAACTGCTGGCTGATGCCGTTCGTGGCAGGCTGCGGCGACCAGCTGACGTCCTCGTAGGAGACGCGCAGGTCGTTGACCCACTTCTCCTCGCTGTGTTGCCACCGGCCCATCGCACGGATCTCCTCGACCTTGGTCAGGGTCGCGGTGGAGAAAGCGGCGATGCCGTTGCTGATCTGATAGCCCGACTCGTTGCGGTACTTGCCGGTGAGCTCGAACAGGTCCTTGTCGGTCGGCGTCAGGTCGATCTTGCCGAAATACAGGTCCTGCTTGAAGGTCGAGTTGAAGGAGCCGAACAGATCCTGATACTGCGCCGGCAGGCTGCTCACCGCGATGCCGTTGCCGGGAAGGATGTCGACCGGGATCTCGCGGCGCTTGCCCTCGTAGCTGACGAAGAAGTGCGCCACGTCCTTGACGATCGGGCCGCCCAGCGCGACGCCATATTGCTTGTCGGTCGAGGCGACCTTGTCGATCGTGTTGGGGAAGATCTCGGTCGGGCGGCGATCGCGCAGGTTCTGGTTGGTATAGTCGAAGAAGCCGTCGCCGTGGAACTCGTTGGTGCCCGACTTGGTACCGGCGACGATCGCGACCGAGCCGACCTGGTCGAACTCGGCCTTATAGTTGGACGACAGCACCTGATACTCGCCGATGGCGAGCTGCGGAAACGGGTTGCCCGGCGAGCTGTCCTGCCCGGTGAGGCCGCCGCGCAGCACGTAGTCCTTCTGGCTGACGCCGTCGATGAAGACGTTGACCGAGTTGCTGCCCTGCGCGCCGCCCTGGATGCGCGAGCTGCCGTCGGCGCTCTCGATGAAGCGGACGCCGGGCGCCAGATCGGCGAAGGCGAGGAAGTTGCGGCTGTTCTGCGGCAGCTGCTCGATCAGCCGCTGGGTCACGTTGATGCCGACCTGGCCGCCCGAGAGCGAGCGCAGCCGGCTGCCGGTGACGATGATGTCGCCCGGCTCGCCCTGCGGCGTCGCCCCGCCCTGCTCCTCGGTGGCGGCGTCACCCGTCGCGCCCTGCTGGGGCGCGTTGCCGTTCGCGTCCGCTCCCGCGGCCGGCGCCGGCGCGGTCGCGGCGGGGGTGGAGAGATCGAGGTCAAGCCCGGCGTTCTGCCCGACCCTAAGGGTGAACTGGTCCGAGTTGCGCACACCCGCCTTGGTGCGGATCTCGAGCCGGTAGGCGCCGGCGCGCAGCGAGGCGAAATTGTAGCTGCCGTCCGGCCCGACGACGGTGGAGCGGCGGTAATTGGTTGCGACCTCGACGATCGTCAACTCGGTGACGGGATTGTCGGGGGTCGAGCGGATGACGCCGCGCAGCGACGCCTGCCCCACCTGCGCCGCCGCGGGCGCGCTCCACGTGGTGGCCAGCGTGGCGCCGAGCGCCCCGATGGCGCCGAGCGCGGTCGCGCGTGCCCATGCCGTGCGCATCATCCTGCGCCGGTTCGATCCCTTGATCATGACTGTGTCTCCCTGTCCGTTTCTGTTGTCGTGTCGCGCACCACCAGACGCGGGACGATCGCCTCCGCGTCGGCCGGGCCGACCTCCACCAACCCCTCAGCCGGCGCGACGATCCGCCGCGCCAGCAGCTCCACCGCGCGCGCGCCCAGCGCCGCGATGTCGACCCGCATCGTCGTCAGCGCCGGCGTCACCAGCCGCGCCAGCGGAATGTCGTCGAAGCCGGCGACGCGCACCTGGCCCGGCACCGCGATCCCGCGCCCCTTCAGCGCCACCAGTGCGCCGATCGCCATCGCGTCGTTGGCGGCGAACAGCGCGTCGGCCCGGATCGCGCCGCACGCCACCTGTGCCGCCGCGGCGGCGCCGCTCGCCTCGGTGAAGTCGCCCTGGATCACTGTCAGCACGACGCCGGCGCGCTCGGCCGCGGCTATTGCGCCGGCGCGGCGCTCCTCGGCATCGACGTTGCCGACCGGGCCGGCGACATGCGCGATCGCACGCGCGCCCGCGGCGACGAGATGGTCCACCATCGCCGCCGCGCCCGCGGCATTGTCGACCCGCAGCGCCGCGCCGACGAGCCCGGGCACGCAGTTGAGGAACACCGCCGGCAGCCCCGCGGGCAGCTGCGCGCGCAGCTCCGCCGCGCCGAGCTGCGGCGCCATCACCACCAGCCCGTCGACCTGACCGCGCAGCGCCGCCAGCGTGTTGAGCCCGCGCCCGTCCTGCAGCACCGTCAGCAGCAGCGCGAGCTTCTGCGCCGCCACCTCGCGATCCATGCCGCGCAGCAGCTCGGAGAAGAACTCGCCGTGAAGGTCGGGCAGCACCACGCCGATCGCCGACGTTCTCGCCAGGCTGAGACTGCGCGCGCCGGCGTGCGGCACATAGCCGAGCCGCGCCGCCACCTCCTGCACGCGCGCGCGCAGCTCGGGCCGGACCCGCTCATGCCCATTGAGCGCGCGCGACACCGAGGCGACCGACACCTGCGCCTCGCGAGCGACGTCACGGATCGTTGCGTTCGGCATACGCCGCCTGGACGTCCTCTCCCGCGACGGCGCACACCACGCGCATTGCCGTCCTTGATGTAACCGTTTACACGTAACAATAGAGACGATCAATCCTGCCGCTAACGAGGGAGAGGACATGACCCAGGACGCATCACGGCCCTCGCGCCGCGCCTGGCTGATGGGCGCGGGCGCGACGCTCGCCTGGGCTGCCAGCCCGGCGCGCGCGCTGCTCGCGCAGCCGTCAGCCGCACCGTTGCCCGCGGCCGTCGAGTCGCTCGTCGCACGCATGACGGTGGAGGAGAAAGCGGGCCAGCTCACCCTGATGGCCGCAGCCTGGGCGGGTGGCGCTGCGACCGCGCTCAACCCCGCGGGCGCGGGCGCCAGCTTCGAGGGACAGCTGCGCGACGTGCGGCGCGGCCGGCTCACCGGGGTGTTCAACGGCAATGGCGCGGTGATGGTGCAGCGGATGCAGCGCGCGGCCATGACGCAGTCGCGGCTCAAGATCCCGCTGCTGTTCGCGGCCGACATCATTCACGGCTTCCGCACCGTCTTCCCGGTGCCGCTGGCGGAGGCGGCGAGCTTCGACCCCGAGCTGGCGCGCCGCACCGCGCGCGCCGCGGGCGCCGAGGCGGCGGCGTCGGGGATCGACTGGACCTTCGCGCCCATGGTCGACATCGCGCGCGACGCGCGCTGGGGCCGCGGCGTCGAGGGCGCGGGCGAGGACGTGCTGCTGGGGCGGCTGATGGCGGCGGCGCGGGTGCGCGGCTTCCAGGGCGAGAACGGGCTCGCCGACCCGCGCGCGGTGGCGGCCTGCGCCAAGCATTTCGTCGCTTATGGCGCCGGCGAGGGCGGGCTCGACTATAACAGCGTCGACGTCTCGGAGCGGACGCTGCGCGAGATCTATTTTCCGCCGTTCGAGGCGGCGCTGGCCGCGGGCGCGCCCACGGTGATGGCCTCGTTCAACGAGATATCGGGCGTCCCCGCCACCGCCAACGACTGGCTGCTCACCGACGTGCTGCGGCGCGAATGGGGGTTCGGCGGTCTGGTCGTCTCCGACTATACCGGCGACGAGGAGCTGATCGCGCACGGCCTCGCCGCCGACGCGCGCGAGGCGACCAGGCTGGCCTTCCTGGCCGGCGTCGACATGTCGATGCAGAGCGGCTTCTACCTCAAGCACCTGCCCGACCTCGTCGCCAAGGGCGAGGTGCCGGCGGCGCGGCTCGACCAGGCGGTGCGGCGCGTGCTCGCGCTCAAGGTGACACTGGGGCTGTTCGACGACCCGTTCCGCCGCATCGATCCGGCACGCGAACGCGCCGAGGTGCGCATGCCCGCCACGCTGGCGCTGGCGCGCGAGGCCGGGGCGCGCTCGATTGTCCTTCTCAAGAACGACGACCAGCTGCTGCCGCTGCCACGCGCCGGCAAGCGCATCGCGCTGATCGGGCCGTTCGTCTCCGGGCAGCACGACCTGATCGGCCCCTGGAACGTCTACGGCACCGACGCCGGCGCGACCGACCTCGCCACGGCGGTGCGCAGCATGGTCGCGGACGCGGCGCAGGTGAGCGTCACGCCGGGGTCGGCGATCCATGCGCCGCTGCCCGGCGGGATCGCGGCGGCGGTGGCAGCCGCACGTGCCGCCGACATCGTCGTGCTCGCGGTCGGCGAGGCGCAGGACATGTCTGGCGAGGCGCAGTCGCGCTCGGCGGTGGTGGTGCCCGAGCCGCAGCTCGCGCTGGCACGCGCCGTCGCCGTGACCGGGACGCCGGTGGTGGTGCTACTGCGCACCGGGCGCGCGCTCGCGCTCGACACCGCGGTGCTCGGCGCGCGCGCGATCGCGGTGACCTGGTTCCTAGGCTCGCAGGACGGGCCGGCGATCGCCGACATGCTGTTCGGCGCCGTGGCGCCCTCGGCGCGGCTACCCGTGTCCTTCCCGCGCGCGACCGGTCAGTCCCCCTATTATTACGCGCACAAGTCGACCGGGCGCCCGAACCCGCCGGGGCCGCTCCAGCCGTTCAAGGCGCATTACCGCGAATTCGAGCAGAGCGCGCTCTTCCCCTTCGGCCACGGCCTGACCTACGGCGACGTCGCTTACTCGGACCTGTCGCTGAGTGGCGACCGGCTCGCTCCCGGCGGCACGCTGACCGTGCGCGCGACGGTGGCGAACCGCGGACGCCATGCCGCCGAGGAGGTCGTGCAGCTCTACGTCCACGACGTTGCCGCCAGCGTCACCCGCCCGATCCGCGAATTGAAAGCCTTCCAGCGGGTGGCGCTGGCACCGGGCGAGCGAAAGACGGTCAGCTTCGCGCTCCGGCGTGACGACCTGCTGTTCGTCGGCCGCGACCTGAAGCGGACGGTCGAGCCCGGCGCCTTCCGGCTCTGGGTGGCGCCCTCGGCGGAGGCAGCGGGTGTGAGCGGTTCGTTCATGCTGGGCTAACCCGCTGCGCACTCGTGTCGCGCAGTTGTAAGAATGTCACATCGTTTTGCAAATTTATTACCGACATGTGGCAGTAGCGCTACCGGGCTTGTTTCTTCCCGCCTCACCGTTTTGAGTGACCCCAATCAAAGAAAAAGGGGTTCCCTCATGAAAATGTCGCGTTTCCTATGCGCCACCGCGATCGCGAGCGCTGCCCTGGCACTGCCGGGTGTGGCGTTCGCGCAGGCGGGGTCGCCGACCCAGGAGCAAGACGCCACTGCGCCGGGCACGACCGAGGTCGGTGCCGAGGACGTCGTCGTCACCGGCTCGCGCATCCGCCGCCCGAACGACGACTCGCCCATCCCGATCACCACGGTGACCGCGCAGGATATCTTCGAGACCGGCCGCATCTCGATCGGCGACACGCTCAACCAGTTGCCGCAGCTCAATCCGACGCTCGGCTCGCAGAACTCGACCTCGGGGCTCGGCACGCGTGGCCTCAACTTCCTCGATCTGCGTAACCTCGGCCGCTCGCGCACGCTGGTGCTGACCAACGGTCGGCGGCAGGTCACGGCCGACATCATCAACAACGGCAACGCCGTCGATATTAACACCATCCCGACCGACCTGGTGGAGCGGATCGACATCGTCACCGGCGGCGTGTCGTCGGTCTACGGATCGGACGCGATCGCCGGCGTCGTCAACTTCGTCCTCAAGGACAATTTCGACGGCCTGCAGCTGCACGGCCAGAACGGCATCAGCACCTACGGCGATGCTGGGAACCAGTATGTCTCGGTCCTCGCGGGCAAGAACTTTGCCGACGGGCGCGGCAACATCGCGATCAACGCCGAGTTCGCGCACCAGCAGGACTATTACGCGTCTGGCCGCCGCAATCTGCGCCAGAACGACGCCTTCATCGTCACCGATACCGACCCGGCGAGCGCACCCTCGGACGGCACGCCGGACCGCACCTTCTATCGTGACCTGCGCGGCGCGACGATCTCGCTCGGCGGCCAGCTCGGCTTCCGCTACGGCGCGGGCACGGCGCCGTGCGGCACCGACTCGATCGGCGGCTCGTTCACCTGCTCCTATCTGTTCCAGCCCGACGGCTCGCTCGCGTCGCAGACCGGTACCCGCGTCGGCCTCGCGCCGAACGGCAACTTCGTCGGCGGCAACGGCACGACCAGCCGTGAGGGCAACCTGGTCGTCCTCTCGCCCGACCTGAAGCGCTACGTCGTCAACGTCCTCGGCCATTTCGAGGTGTCGCCGGCCTTCGTGCCCTTCTTCGAGGCCAAGTACGTCCGCACCGAGGCGTTCGGCTCGCAGAGCGGCCCGTTCTTCTCGCAGGGCACCACGCTGGGTGACGGCATCGACAGCGGCTTCGCGGATCGCTCCTACTCGAATGCCGGCACGGCGGGCACCAACCGCGAGGGCGTCCGGCTGGACAACCCTTATCTCAACGCGAACGCGCGCACGACCATCGCGGCGCAGCTGGCCGCCGCGGTCAACTCGGGCGTGAACCCCAACACGGGTGCGGCCTTCACCGGCGCCAACGCGGCCGCCAACCAGGCTGCCGCACTGGCGCAGATCGCGGCGGGCACCTATCGCTTCTCGCTGCGTCGCAACTGGGTGGATCTCGGCACGCGCGACGAGCGGCTCAACCGCGACACCTATCGCGCGGTGGTCGGCGTGCGCGGCGACTTCAACGACGACTGGCACTATGAAGTGTCGGCGAACTACGGCCAGCACAAGGAAAACAGCGTGATCACGGGCAACGTGAACACGCAGCGCTTCCTCCTGGCGCTCGACTCGACGCGCAACGCCGCCGGCCAGGTCGTCTGCCGGTCGCAGGTCGATCCCGCCTACGCGGGCGAGGACATCGGCGGTGATCCGGCGCGGCTCGCCGCAGACATCGCCGCCTGCGTGCCGCTCAACCCATTCGGCCAGGGTTCGGTCAGCGACGCCGCGCGCGCCTACCTGATCGCGCCCACCACCGCTTCGGGCAAGGCGACGCAGTTCGTCGCCAACGGCTTCGTCGCCGGTGACCTGAGTCAGCTGTTCGAACTGCCGGGCGGCCCGGTCGGCTTCTCGGTCGGCGCCGAGTATCGCCGCGAGACGCTGACCTACGACCTCGATCCCCTGACCCAGGCGGGCTACAACTTCTACAACGCCATCCCGAGCTTCCGTGCACCCTCGTTCGAGGTGAAGGAGGCGTTCGGCGAGCTGTCGGTGCCGCTGCTCAAGGATATCTTCCTGATCAAGGAGCTGACCCTTTCCGGCGCGGCGCGCGTCGCGGACTACAAGGGCTCGGTGGGCACCGTCGTCGCCTGGAACGGTCAGGCGGTCTGGCGTCCGTTCAGCGACCTGCAGCTGCGCGGTGGCTATGCCAAGTCGGTGCGTTCGCCCTATCTCGGCGAGGCTTACGCCGCGGCCGGGCAGAACTTCACGCCGGCGCCGTCGGATCCCTGCTCGCTGCGCAACATCGGCACGGGCTCGGCGAACCGCGCCGCCAATTGCGCCGCGGCCGGTATCCCGACCAGCTACGACTACGTGTATACGCAGTCGCTCGAGATCAGCAGCGGGGGCAATCGCAACCTCGAGGCCGAGACGTCGAAGTCACTGACGCTGGGCGGCGTGTTCCAGCCCAGCTTCGTCCCGGGTCTGTCGGTGTCGGTCGACTATTACGACATCAAGGTTGAGAACGTGATCACGTCGCCGTCGGTGCAGCAGGCGCTCAACGCCTGCTATGATGCGCCGTCGCTCGACAATCAGTTCTGCGCATTGTTCCAGCGCGCGGGCGCCGACGGTGGGCCGGCCGGAGAGCAGCCCTATCAGATCCTGGAAGGCTCGTACCAGGATGCGCCGCGCAACTACGCACAGCTGCGCGCACGCGGTATCGACACGCAGATCGCGTATAACCACGATTTCGGCTTCGTGCGCGCTTCGATCGAGGGCGTGTGGACCCACGCGATCCAGCGCGACGATTACACCGATCCGTCGCGCCCCAACTTCAAGGACGTCATCACCGACGAGTTGGGCAGCCCGTCGGACCGCTTCAACATCAGCACCAACCTGAAGTTCGGCAACTTTACGATCGGCCACTCGCTGCGCTGGATCGACAAGATGTACCTGAACACTTGGGAGGACTATAACGGGGTCAACGGCCTGCCGCCGCAGAACCTGGATTACGCGCCGATCCAGAAGTATCCGAGCGTCACCTACAACGACGTCCGCTTCGGTCTCGACGTCAGCGACATGTTCAACTTCTACGGCGGCGTGACGAACGTCGGCGACGTCGATCCGCCGTACGGCCTGACCGGCGTCGGTGTGTCGAACATCGGCACGACGTCGGCCATCTACGACAATCGCGGTCGCTTCTTCTACATGGGCATCACCGCGAAGTTCTGATCCGCTGATCAGCGTGTTAGGGGAGAGGGGTCGGGCATCTGCCCGGCCCCTTTTTCATTCGGCATGGAGCGGCAGATGGCGGTGAACGAGGCAGAGCGGCTCGCGGCATCGGGGCAGGTCGTCGCCGCGGCCGAGCTGCTGGCGGAGGCCGCCCGCGGCGGCGATGCCGATGCCGCGATGCTGCTCGCGGTCTGGCTGCTGCGCGGCACCCCGCTGCGGCGCGACCTTGCCGCCGCTCGCGTCTGGCTGCGGCGCGCGGCGGAGATCGGGCATGTCGACGCCGCGCTCGCCGAGATCGCCCTTACCGCCAACGGCAGCGGCGCGGCCGCCGACTGGCCGCCCGCGCTCGCGCTGCTCCACGTTGCGGCGGCGAACGATCCCGTCGCCGCCGCGCAGCTCGCGCTGGTGGACGCGATGGCGCTCGACCGCTCCGGGCTGCCGACCCGCCTGCCCGCCCCGGAACCGTTGAGCGCGGCGCCGCGGATCGTCCGCTTTCCCGCGCTGCTCACGCCCGCCGAGTGCGCGCATCTCGCCGGCGTCGGCGCGGCGCTGCTCGAGCCCGCGCGCGTGATCGATCCGCGGACGGGGGCCTGGGTAGCGCATCCGATCCGCACCTCGGACGGCGGGGCGATCGGGCCGACGCGCGAGGATCTCGTCGTTCGCGCGATCAACGCGCGTATCGCGGCGATCAGCGGTACCAGCGTCGATCAGGGCGAGCCGCTGACGGTGCTGCGCTATCAGCCCGGCCAGGAATATCGCCCGCATCTCGACACGATCCAGGGCGCCAGCAACCAGCGGATCGTCACCGTCCTGCTCTACCTCAACCAGGGATTCGGCGGGGGAGAGACGCATTTCCCCGAGGTGGACCTCACGATCACGCCGCGCGGGGGTGACGCCTTGTTGTTCGCCAACACGCGCGCCGACGGACGGCCCGACCCGGCGACGCGACACGCCGGGCTCCCGGTCACCCAGGGTGCGAAATGGCTGGCGACGCGCTGGATCCGCGCCGCGCGCGTGGATCCGTGGACGCTCGCCTGAGCGGGCCGGGCGCCTGAGCGGGCCGGGCGCGCCAACGGCGCCCGGCCCTGCCATGCTCAGCCGAGGTAGCCGAAGGCGTCGCCGGTGAAGCTCAGCTGCCCCGGCTGAACGCCCTTCAGCAGGATCGTGTTGCCGTCACCGAGGTCGATCAGCGTGTCGCTGCCGACGTCAGTCACGATCGGCGCGCCGTCGAGCGTGTAGGCGGCGAGATCGATCGTGTCGCCGCGGCCGAAGTCGCGGATCGTGTCCTTGCCGAAGCCGTCGGCGAAGACGAAGCGGTCACTGCCGCTTCCGCCGGTGAGGATGTCGTCGCCAGCGCCGCCGATCAGCGTGTCGTTGCCGGCCTCCCCGCTCAGCGCATTGGCACCGGCGCTGCCGCGGATGACGTTGTTCAGCGCGTTGCCGGTGCCGCTATAGGCGCTGCCGCTGAGCGTCAGATCCTCGACGTTGGCGGCCAGGCGATAGTCGACCGAGGCGAGCACGGTGTCGATGCCGTCGCCGCTGAGTTCGATCACCTGGTCGCCGCGGCTGTCGACGACATAGGTGTCATTGCCTGCCTCGCCGCGCAGCACATCGTTGCCCTTGCCGCCGTCGAGCCGGTCGGCGCCGGCGCCGGCGAACAGCGTGTCGTTGCCGCTGCCGCCGTAGAGCCGGTCGTTGCCCTCCCAGCCGCGCAGCAGGTCGTTGCCGTCGAGGCCGTAGAGCGAGTCGTCGCCGCCGGTACCGTACAGGTCGTTGTCGAGGCCGTTGCCCGTGCCCGATCGGGCGGCGCCGGTGAGGTACAGCTTCTCCACGTGCGAGCCGAGCGTGTAGTCGATCGCGGCGTAGACGGTGTCGGTGCCCTGGTTCGGGTCCTCGATGACGACGTCGCCCCGGTTGTCGACGATATAGGTGTCGTTGCCCTGCTCGCCGCGCAGGACGTCGGCGCCGGAACCGCCGTCGAGCCGATCGTCGCCCCATCCGCCGAACAGCACGTCGCTGCCCGCGTCGCCGAACAGGCTGTCGTTGCCGCGCATGCCGTGCAGCTCGTTCGCCAGGCCGTTGCCGAGCAGCGTATCATTGCCGTCGCCGCTGACCGCATTCTCGATCTGCGTGCCGGTGCCGATGGTGAAGGCCCTGGTGCCGCCGAAGCTGGTCACGCCGCCCTGCTTGAGCGAGATCGTCACGTCGCTGGCGATCGCGGCAGCGTTGATCCAGTCGGTGCCGCCGTCGCTGTCGATCAGCGTCCGGCGGCCGCCCTCGCCCGCGATCGCCGCCATGGTGAAGAACTCATTGGTGTAGGTGTAGACGTCACCGGTGCCCGGTGCGGCGCCGTACAGGTCAAGCTTGAGCGTGTTCACCGTGGTGCGGTTGGCGTCATAGGCGCCGAACACGCCCGCGGTCTGCTCGAACTGGAAGGTCCAGGTGCCGAGCGTGTCGACGCCGCGGAAGCCGCTGAGGCCGAAGGTAAAGGTCTGCGACGTGCCGGTGACGGTAGTGGCGTTGGTGTCGCTCAGGTCGATATAGCCCTCGGTACCGTCGGGCGCGATCAGCTTGATCTTGAGCCCGACCGCGCTGGTGTTGAGCAGCGAGGTGCCGTCGCCGAGCTGCGTGGCGAAGTTGAGCGTGAGGTCGAGGTGCTCGACGTCGACGTCCTGGGTCACGCGGAACTGGAAGCTGGTCGGCGTGCCGACGAAATCGTGGAACTGCGTGAGCGCGGTGTCAGCCTTGGTGGCGACCGAGGTCTTGCCAACGCGGATCGTGCCGGTGGTGGCGCTCACCTCATTGTCGCTGGTCTTGGCCGCGCCGAACAGTGACCACACTTCGGCGAGCCGCACCGCGTTGTAGGCGTCGACAGCGCCGTAGCCGTAATCGTTGCTGTAGTGCATCGCGCCACCGTTCCAGCCGGCATCGTCGCCGTTGAGCTGGAACTGGCGGTTGTTAAGCACATAGGTCAGCCCGCTGATCGTCGAGGTCGCCGCGGTCTGGCCGGTGTCGAATGCGACCGGCAGCTTGGCCGAGGCGGCGAGGATGTCCTTGACGTCGCGCCAGCCGAGCTCGCTGTTGGCGTCGAGGATCAGGCTGACGACGCCGCTCACCACCGGGGTGGCGCCTGAGGTGCCGCCGAATGAGTCGGTGTAGTCCTCGGCACCGCCCGGTTTGGCGATCGTGTTGTAGCCGTCGCGGCCGAGCAGGTCGGTGGTCACCTGGCCGGTGCCGCCGAGCTCGGCGTAGTCGTTCGACGGCGCCGACACGAGCAGGTGCGCACCGCTGTCGACATATTGCGACGAGCTGCCGTCCACCTCGCGATACGAAACGACGGTGACGATGTGGCGGTCGCTCTTCCAGCTGTCGGCCTGGCCGTCGATCACGTCGTTGCCCGCAGCGGCGACATGGACCGTGCCGAGCCCACCGCGCCCCTCGGCCGAGCCGTAGCTGAGGGCGGTGACCATGCCGTTGGCGAAGGAGCCAGCGGTGGTCCGCGCGGCGGCGGTGGTGACATAGTCGAGCCCGCCCCAGCTGTGATTGGTGACGTCGTACCGGGCCGACTGTTTCACTGCCTCGAAGAACTTCGTGAGGTCGACCCCGTTGACGAAGATCCCCTCCTTCGAGTCGTCCTCCGAATAGGGGTCGAAGATGTTCACGCCGGTGACGTGGGCGCCGTAGGCGACGCCCACACCGCCGGCGCCGTTGCGCTCGGCCGCGATCAGCCCAGCGACCGACGTGCCATGCGGGCCCGAGGCGGGGCGGTAGTCGCCGTCGTAGACCTTGCCGTCGACGACCACCTGCTTGGAGGCGTCGTAGTTCCCGTCCAGATCCCAATGCGCGTACTGCACCCCGGAATCGTAGACGCCGACGGTCACGTCCTTGCCGGTGTAATCCTTCCACACCGTCTGCAGGTCGCCGAGACGCTGGAGATGCCACTGGTCCTTCGCGAGCGGATCGGCGACGTCGATCGCGTAGAGCTTGAAGGCGGTGGTGACGGCCTTGCCCGTCGAGAGATCGAAGGCGGGGATCGGCCCGGCGGCCGTCGCCGCGGCGGCGGGAGCGATGTGCGGCTGAGCGCTCAGCGCGGCGGCGTCGAGCGGACCCGTCGTCGCGCGCTGCCCGACGGCAGCGGCACGCGCGGGCGCGAGCGCGGCCATGTCGCCGGGGCCGTAGGTACCCTGGTCGATCCGCTGCCCGGCGGTCCGCGACGCGATGTTGAGCTTCGATGCCATGCCTGTCTCACTCCCGGTGAAGGTCGGCCGGCCGGGGATGCACGAGCGCGCGGCGGTGGTGCCGCCGTTGTCGTCGCCGCCGCTCCCTGATCGGTCGGACGCACATTGTTGCTCGAGCGAGATCGAGGTTAACTATGGGGAGAGAAACTGACAAGGCGAAGAATGTCAGCCTTGCAATAAAGTGCAGCCAGCTGAAACTTTCCTTTTAATTCTCGGGAGAGCGGCGCGGCGCAATGATCGTGCCCACGTGGGGGTTAATCAGCTTGCCACGACAAAGCAGCGATCGATCAGCCGCAGGTGATCTCGATCACCTGTCCCGCCGAGTCGAGGATCACGTTGAGCCGGTCCTCGCGCAGATCCATCGTACGTGGCTGACCGACGCGGAGCAGCCGCACCTCACGATGGCCACCGCTCAGCAGCGGCGCGCGCATTTCCTCGGTCCACTTCTTGCCGACGAGCTCGGCGC
Organism: Sphingomonas sp. BK069; assembly: GCF_014193405.1. Taxonomy (NCBI): domain Bacteria; kingdom Pseudomonadati; phylum Pseudomonadota; class Alphaproteobacteria; order Sphingomonadales; family Sphingomonadaceae; genus Sphingomonas; species Sphingomonas sp. BK069. The sequence continues at coordinate 1,451,229 of NZ_JACHZH010000001.1, forward strand.
CGCCACAGCTCGCCGCCGGTGCGGCTCCCGCGAGCCGGCGGTGCGCGCCCGGCGGCGCCAGTCGCGAGCGACCCTGCGCCTGCTGATCGGGCACATTGGTCATCAGCGGCGCTCCAAGGATGAGGAGAGTGAACATGGCTTCTCCCGTGCATGACGCTGATCAACCATACGCGAAAAACCGGGATAGCGGAAAGCGGTGACTCGCCCGCCAATCCGGGTAGCAGTCTATCTTCAAGCGTTTTCGCGGGATGACAGCCGCGATCGGCTATGTCACAGGCCCGCCATGATCGACGTCACTCGCGAACTCGTCGCTTATGCGATCATTGGAGCGGCCCTGCTGGTCGCCGTGCCGACGGCGATCGTTATACTGCGCCGGCGCCATCGTCAGAAGCTCCGCCGTCGGGGTATCAAACGCTACGGCCACTGAGCGCCCGACGCGGGCGCGGCTAACTTCTGGCTCCCGCCCGTCGCGTAGCATGACATATGACTCAGCCGGCGCGGCGCCGCGCCGCCATCTCCTCACATAAGCGCTCCACGGCGCGGCTCCCGGTGGAACGGAACAGCCCTGGTATCAGCGCGTGGATCAGGCAGGCCGCGCCCGCGCCCATCAAGGTGAGGCCGAAGCGCGCGGCGACCTGCGCGTGCGCGATGTAGCTCTCTCCCACCGCGCGCGGGTGATCGACGAACATCCGGTTGAGCATAACACGCCTCCTGCCTACGCGAGAGAGCATAGCCCCGTTCACAGGTGAGAACGTGTCTCTTGCACCTATTATTCAGGGTCGACAGGAGAAGTTCGTGCTATGATCGGGGTATGACGGAGAATGTCATTCTCGATCCCACCGATCGGCGCCTGCTCGCACTGCTGCAGGAAGATGCGACGATCTCGATCGCCGATCTCGCCGAGCGGGTGAGCCTCTCTCCCACGCCGTGCTGGAAGCGGGTGAAGCGACTCGAGCGAGTGGGGCTGATCCGGTCGCGAGTCGCGCTGCTCGACCGTGCCTCGCTTGGGCTCGACGTCACGGTCTTCGTCGCGGTGCGAACGACGCAGCACAGCGACGAGTGGCTGCAGACCTTCGCCGAGGGCGTCGCGCGGATCCCCGAGGTGGTGGAATTCTACCGGATGAGCGGTGAGGTCGATTACCTGCTCAAGGTCGTCGCGCGCGACATCGCTGACTATGACCGTATCTATCGCAAGCTGATCAAGGTCGCGCCGCTGCACGACGTCAGCTCCTCATTCGCCATGCAGGAGATCAAGTCGACGACCGCGCTGCCGCTCTAGCTGTCACCGATCCCTACCGCCCCGCCGCCATCTCCGCGCCGCGCCGCGCCACCGCGCACAGCGTCTGCTCCAGCAGTGCCGCCAAGGCGCGCTCGCGATCGAGCACGTCGAGCCCGGCGCGGGTCATGCCACCGGGGCTCGCCACCGCGTCGGCCAGCGCGGCCGGGCTGCGCTCGCTCGCCGAGGCCATCGCCGCCGCGCCGTCGACGGTCGCGAGCGCCACCGCTTCGGCCTCCTCGCGCGACAGTCCGGTCGCGACCCCGCCCGCGGTCAGCGCGTCGATGAAGCGGAAGAGGAAGGCGGGTCCGGTGCCCGACAGCGCGCCGGCGGCGGCGAAGCGCGCCGCGTCGTCGAACCACTCGACCAGGCCCAGCGGCGCGAGCAGCCGGTCCACCACCGCACGCGCCGACGCCGGCGCGTCGGGCGCGTGCACCGCGACGACGCCGCGGCCGAGCTCGACCGGCAGGTTGGGCATCGTCTGCACCGGCACCGGGCCAGGGAAGGCCGCCGCCAGCCGCGCCGGATCGGCGCCCGCGAGCATCGAGATGAGCAGCGGCGCCGCCGCGACGCGGGCGCGATGCACCGCGGCCACGGCGTCGAGCTGCTGCGGCTTGATGCCGAGGATCACCGCGTCGGGCGGCGGCGCGTCGGGCAGGTCGCGCGCCTGGCGCACACCGACGGGCAGCACGCGATGCTGGCGGTTGACGACGTCGACGTCCTTGGCCGCGACCACGCCGCTCGCCAGCCAGCGCCGCAGCATCGCCGAGGCCATGTTGCCGCAGCCGATCATCCACAGCCGCATCGCGCGTCAGGCCTCGCCGGCCGTCTCGACCATCGCCGCCGCGATCGCCTCGCTCGGCGACTTGCCGCCCCACAGCACGAACTGGAACACCGGGTAGAAGCGCTCGCACTCATCGATGGCGGATTCCACCAGCAACTCGGCAGTGCTCAGCGCCATGGTGGCCTCGCCGTCCTCGGCCTCGATCGCGGTGGCGTTGCGGTAGAGCAGGATGCCGCTGCTCGACCAGATCTCGAAATGCCCCATCCACAGCTGCTCGTTGACGAGCGCGAGCACCTCGTAGACCGGCGCGCGTCGGCCCTCCGCCACCTTGACGTCGGGAAAGGCGAGCAGCTGGAGGACACCGTCCTCCTCGCGCCACAGCGCGCGCAGCTCATATTCGGTCCAGCTGCCCTTGATCGACGCGGTGATCTCGTCCTCGCCGCGCTCGCACGGCCAACCGTGCGCGAGGAAATAGGCCTCGAGCATGTCGAGCGGCGCCTCGCCCGCATTGTCGTCGTCGGCCTCGTCGAGCATCAGTAACTTATCGCTTGGCACGCGGCCCCCTTCCCTGGCGCGGCGCGATCAGACGCCGGACTTGGCGGCCAGTGCCGCCTCGAGCGTCTCGATCCGTGCGCGCAGCGCCTCATTCTCGTCACGCGCCGCGGCCGCCATCGCCTTCACCACCTCGAACTCGTCGCGTGCGACGAAATCGAGACCACCGATCCACTCGCGCGCGCGGGCGCGCGCATTGGCCTCGGCCTCGCGCCCGACCCCGGCGAGCGTGCCCGCCGCGCCGTTGAAGAGCTTGGCGAGGTCGCCGAACAGATGGTTCTCGGACTGCATAGATCATTTTCCTGTAGAGGCGCTTAACCGACCATCTGGGACGCCGCGGCCGGCGACACAAGCCGTTCCGCGTCGGGGTTGAGCTGATCGATACGCCAGTTGAGCGTACCCGCGAAACCCAGCCACATCATATACGGGACGAGCAGCCACGCGGCGCGACGGCGCACCTGCGCGAAGACGAACGTGGTGAGGATCGTCAGCCCCAGGATCGCGACGATCAGCAGGAACGCCGCCGAGACCTGGTGGGCGCCGAAGAACAGCGGTGTCCACAGCAGGTTACCGACAAGCTGCGCGGCGAACAGCGCGACCGCGAGCCAGCGCAGTCGCGCGCCACGCGCGCTCAGCACCAGCGCGAGCGCGACGCCCATCATCACGTACAGCAGCGACCAGGCGACCGGGAACAGCCAGCCCGGCGGCGTCAGCTCGGGCTTGGCCAGCGCGCGATACCAGCCGTTGGCGTCGCCCGACGGCACCGTCCGCCCCGACAGGAAGCCGAGCAGCAGCACGCCGGGCACCGCCACCGCCGCCCAGCGCAGGAACGACATCCGCAACTGCTCCTTGGAAGCGACACCCCCCACCTTCGTCTCCCGATCGGCCCGTCCCGGTACTGCTGCCGCAACGCCACCGTCAGGTAAATGGTACTTTTCCCAAATTCACGCGCGCGCCGCGGCAACGAGGAACTCCACATTGCCCTCGGGCCCGGTGATCGGGCTCTCGACCACGCCCAAGACCTGCCAGCCGCCCTGCTCCAGCCACGCCACGACCTCGGCGCAGACCCGCGCGTGAACGGCGGGGTCGCGCACCACCCCGCCCTTGCCCACCTCGGCGCGCCCCGCCTCGAACTGCGGCTTGATCAGCGCCAGCACGCGCCCGCCGGGGCGAACGAAGCCGAGCGGCACCTCGAGCACCTTGGCCAGACCGATGAAGCTCGCGTCGCACACCACCAGGTCGACCGGCTCGGGCACGTGCGCGGCGGTGAGCAGCCGCGCGCTGGTCTGCTCGTGGACGGCGACGCGCGGATCCTGGCGCAGCTTCCAGGCGAGCTGGTTGGTACCACTGTCGACCGCGTAGACGCGCGCCGCGCCGCGGCTGAGCAGCACGTCGGTGAAGCCGCCGGTCGAGCTGCCGACGTCGATCGCCACCGCGCCGGTCACGTCCCAGCCGAAGTGATCGAGCCCATGCGCCAGCTTGATCCCGCCGCGCGACACCCAGGGATGATCGCGCCCGCGCACCTCCAGCGCGACGTCGTCCGCGAGCGCCTGCCCCGGCTTGTCGACCTTGCGCTCGCCGGCGAACACCAGCCCCGCCATCACCAACGCCTGCGCGCGCGTGCGCGACTCGGCGAGGCCGCGGTCGACGAGCATCTGGTCCACGCGCTGCTTGGGCATGCCGCCCTATCGCGCCGCAACGGCGGCGCCGCAACCGCTCGTCGCTCGCGCGCCTCCGCTCGCGTCAAATGCTGCGGCGCAGGATTGCCGATCGATTTAGTAGGCAATAGCTAGAGGACAGAGGCCGCGGCCGTGCCGACCCCTAGACCGATCGCCGCGGCCTCACCAACTGGAGGTATGTCATGGGACATTCCGCGTTCGATCTGTCGGTGCAGCCGACCGTTCTGACTGTCCCGGGGCTGGGCGGATCCGGGCCGTCGCACTGGCAGACATTGTGGGAGAAGAGCCGCCCCGACACTGCCCGGGTCGAACTGGGCATGTGGGATCGGCCGCATCGCAATGCCTGGGTCACCAAGATCGACCAGGCGGTGGCGAGCGCGCGCGCGCCGGTGATCCTGGTCGCGCACAGCCTCGGCTGCGTCGCGGTAGCATGGTGGGCCTCGCTGAGCCCACAGCCCTATGGCTGGCCGGTCGCGGGCGCGCTGCTGGTGGCACCCGCCGACGTCGACCGCGCCGGTGTCGCCCCCGAGCTCGCCCCCTTCGCGCCGTCTCCGAAAGAGCCGCTGCCCTTCCCCTCGATCGTGGTCGCGTCGAGCGACGATCCCTGGGTCACGCTTGAGCGCGCGCATAGCCTCGCCGTCGACTGGGGCAGCCACTTCATCGATTATGGCGCCTGCGGTCACATCAACGCCGCGAGCGGGCTGGGGCGCTGGCCCGAGGGGCTCGAACTGCTCGACCGCGTGATCGCCGCCGCGGGCGGGCCGCACGGCGAGGCGCGCACCCCCGGCGACGCGCGCGCGATCCTGGCGCGGCCGCGCGAACAGGAAGCCGGGCTGCGGATGTGACGGGCGGGGCGTGACCCTGCTCCGGTGGTCCGCCTTGCGCTGAACGGCCCTGCTTCGCCGATCATCGGCGAACGATCGGCCTGATATCGGCTCCACCGCCGCGACCGGACGGCGGCAATCGACGAGTCTCCGACCCAGCGACGATCCCCGTCGCACCGCCGGAGACTCGCCATGCGCTCGATTATCCTCCTCGTCCTCGCCGCCTCCATGCCGCTCGCCTCGGTCGCTGTCGCGCAGAGCTGGCGCGTGGGCGACGGCAGCTACCACATCGTCGCGCGCGACCTCGACGAGCGGACCGGCGCCGGCCGCGCCGCGATGCTCGCGCGGGTGGAGCGTGCTGCCGCGCGGCTGTGCGAGCATGAGCCGCTCACCAGGGACCGCCGCGCCTGCGTCGCCGCCACCGTCGCCGACGCAGCGCGGCGCTCGTCGCCGCTGCGGATCGCGATGGCCGAGCGCGATGCCACCGCACTGGCGGCGCGCTGATGAGCGCACACAACGTCGAGCGACAGGGTGCAAGCGAGGACGTGGCGGTCGCCTCGTTCACGCAGGTGACCGCTCAGCCCAGCGCCACCGCGCGATCATCGGGCCGGGTGCCGGTCTCGCGCCAGTAGCGCGTCAGTCCCATCGCCCCGGCCAGCGTCCCGAAGCGCGGGTCGCGACGCATCGCTGCGCACGGCGGCGCGAACAGGAACCAGCTCACGCGCTGATCGGGCGCGGTATAGGTGCCTTGCCGGCGCGAGAAGCGCAGCGTGTCCACCGCGAAGCCGCGGCGTAGGAAATAGCCCTCGGCGATCGCGAAAGCCTGGTCGAGCCGCCCCGCCGCGCTGAGGAACTGGATCGCGTTCTCGGCATGACCGCTACCGCGGTGCGCCGCCTCGACATATCCAGCGGCAGTCGCGTCGACGTCGCTTGGGGCGCGGGTCGCCAGCGCGCGCGCTAGTCCCGCGGTCAGCGCGAAGCTCGCGTCGTCGACGGTGCTGGGCCGGTGGTCCGAGTCCTCGATCATGCGAAGCGCCTCCGCGCCCCGGCCGGTGTAGGCGAGCAGGAAGGCGCGCGTGAACCACACGGCGTAGTGGAGCGGGTAGAGCGCAAAGGCCTCCTCCATCGCGCGGTCGGCCTCCTCCAGCCGGTCGACGCTCCACAGCGAGACGACGCGCTGGTACATCGCGATCGGCGACGGTCCGCCGACGGTGAGCGCGCGCGTGAAATGGTCGATCGATTCGCGCATCCGCCCGACCATCTGCAGCATACGGCCGAGCGCGTCGGCGATCACGTCGTCCTCGGGATGCTCGCGCGCCGCGCGGACGGTGACCTGCTCCTGCGCGCGCCAATTGCCGAGCAGCGGCGCCCGCCGCATCCGCGCCAGCGCGGCATAGGCGTTTCCAGGATCGATCGCTTCGGCGCGCCGCTCGGCCGCGAGCGCCCGCTCGGCGAAGGCGGCGCGGTCCGCCGCGGTCGCGATCCGCGCCGCCACCGCGCAGCACAGCGCGAGTTGCCCCCAGGCATCGGCGTCGTCAGGGGCGAGCAGCACGGCGCGGCGGAATAGTCCGATCGCCTGCCAGAGGCCCTGGCGGTCCGCCTGGCGCTGCGAGTCGCGCGCCTGAGCGACGAGCGCGGCGACCTCGGGCGTTCGCGGTGCGGCGCGGTCACGGTGCCACCACCAGGCGCCGCCGGCTGCGGTAGCGCCCGCGACACCCAGCCCGGCGATCAGCGCACGACGTGGCACGATGGGGATAGCAGCGCGCTTGGTACTCTCGGCCGCGGAAGCCGCCCGGTCTTCGGCGCTGGAGGGCGGCGCCGGCGAAGCGCTTGCCTCGACGACGATCAGGCGATAGCCGACCCGCGCAATCGTCTCGATGCGAAAACGGCCCGCGGCGATCCCTTCGCCGAGGCGGCGCAGTCGCCCGACGACGCGATTGATCGCGTCGTCGCCGACGATACGCCCATCCCAGCATTGCGCCACCAGCTCGTCGCGCGACACCACCGCGCCGCCCGCGCGGGTCAGCACGACCAGGACCTGCATGACGCGCGGCTCGAGCAGTTCCTCCTGATCGCCCAGCGCGACGAGGCGGAGCGAGGGGCGTATTATGAGGCCGGCCAGGTCGATATCGGCGGTGCGGGCGAGGTCGATCATGCCACGGACCGCTCGTCGCAGGAGTGGCGCCCGCCCCATCTCCCAGTCGACGTCATCCCGAACTCGTTATGGGTTCCACCGCGCCCCACCTCCAGAGGTCGATGCGCTTGCGGGACCGTAGATCCTGAAACAAGTTCAGGATGGCGTCGCTGTGTGACGCTGAACGACGATCGCTCGCGGGCAATTCCCTCTCGCATCCCCATACCCCCCGGCATCGCCCCCCCCGGTCTCACTCGCGCGGCACACGGCCTCCCGCCGTCGTCGTCGCCGCGGCGAGCAGTGCGATGCCGAGTGCCGCGCCTGTCGCGCGCCACAGCGCGGCGTTATCGGGCGCGGCATAGTCGGCCGTGCCGAGGAAAGCGCCCGCAACCAGCCCCGACCACAGCAGCAGGTACGGCAGCCAGTCCCAGCGCGCGCCGTCGCCCATCAGCGCGCCCGCGAGATGCTGGCCGAGCTTGACCAAGGCGCCTGTCATATAGGTCACCCCGACGCTGACCTCGCCGTCGCGCTGGAAGACGGTGTTGAGTCCGCCCATCGCCAACGCCAGCAGCACCGTGCCAAGGCCGCCGAGCGGGCCGAACTCGGGCAGCGCCGCCGCCACCGCGAGCGGCACCGCGGCGAGTACGATCACGCCCGGCCGGCGCCAGCGCCCCAGCGCCGCGCCCGCGGTGGCGCCGACGACCACGCCCGCGACGAAGGCGAGGATCAGCGACGCCGCGGTGAGCGCCAGCGGCGAGCCGCCCGCCAGCGCCACCGCCAGCCGGGTCGAGTTGCCGCTCATGAAGGAGACGAACAGGCCGTTGAGCCGCAGGAAGCCGATCGCGTCGACATAGCCCGCCAGCGCCGCCAGCGCGATCGCCAGCCACCATTCGCGTCGTGGATGCCGGGTCACGCGTCGATCGCCTCCTCGTCGAGGCGGGCCGCGTTCTCCTGGATGAAGGCGAAGCGGTGCGCGGGATTGGTCCCCATCAGCCGGTCGACCAGGTCCTTCACGCCGGCGCGCTCCTCATATTCCTGTGGCAGCGTGATGCGGATCATGCTGCGTTTGGCCGGGTCCATCGTCGTCTCGCGCAACTGGCTCGGGTTCATCTCGCCCAGGCCCTTGAAGCGCGCCACCTCCACCTTCTTGCCGCGGAAGACGGTGCGCTCCAGCTCGGCGCGGTGGGCGTCGTCGCGCGCGTAGAGCGACTTGGCGCCGACCGTCAGGCGATAGAGCGGCGGCTGTGCGAGGTGCAGATGCCCCTGCCGCACCAGCTCGGGCATCTCCTGGAAGAAGAAGGTCATCAGCAGCGTCGCGATATGCGCGCCGTCGACGTCGGCGTCGGTCATGATGACGATCTTCTCGTAGCGAAGCTGCTCGGGACGGCAGTCCTTGCGGGTGCCGCAGCCGAGCGCCTGAACGAGGTCGGCGATCTCCTGGTTGGCCAGGATCTTGGCCGAGGTGGCGGAGGCGACGTTGAGGATCTTGCCGCGGATCGGCAGGATCGCCTGGGTCTTGCGGTCGCGCGCCTGCTTGGCCGAGCCGCCCGCCGAATCGCCCTCGACGATGAACAGTTCGGTACCCTCCGAGCTGTCGGAGGCGCAGTCGGTGAGCTTGCCCGGGAGCCGGATCTTGCGCGCCGAGGTCGCGGTCTTGCGCTTGACGTCGCGCTCGGCCTTGCGCCGCAGCCGCTCGTCCATCCGCTCCAGCACATAACCGAGCAGCGCCTTGCCGCGCTCCATATTGTGGCCGAGCCAATGGTCGAAATGGTCGCGCATCGCCTTCTCGACCAGCCCCGCCGCCTCGGGCGAGGTGAGCCGATCCTTGGTCTGTGACTGGAACTGCGGCTCGCGGATGAAGACGCTGAGCATCAGCTCGCTGCCGACCATCACGTCGTCCGCGGTGAGGTCCTTGGCGCGCTTGTTGCCGACGAGGTCGCCGAACTGACGCAACCCGCGCACCAGCGCCTGACGCAGCCCCTGCTCGTGCGTGCCGCCGTCGGGTGTGGGGATGGTGTTGCAATACCAGCTGTAGCTGCCTTCGCTCCACAGCGGCCAGGCGACCGCCCACTCGACCTTGCCCTGCTGGTCGGGGAAGTCCTGCTGGCCGGCGAAGAAATCGGCGGTGGCGCATTCGCGCCCGGCGATCTGCTCGCGCAGATGGTCCGACAGGCCTCCGGGAAACTGGAACACCGCTTCCTCAGGAATACCGCTTGCGCGGTCTCCATCCGTGATCAGCTCGGACGCGCAGTGCCACCGTATCTCGACGCCGGCGAACAGGTACGCCTTGGAGCGCGCCAGCTTGTACAGCCGCGCCGGCTTGAACAGCAGCTCGGGGCCGAAGATCTCGGTGTCGGGCGTGAAGGCCACCGACGTGCCGCGGCGGTTGGGCGCGGCGCCGACCGTCTCGAGCGGGCCGAGCGTCTGCCCCTTGCTGAAGCGCTGGCGGTACAACTGGCGGTCACGCGCGACCTCGACCACGGTGTCGCTCGACAGCGCATTCACCACCGAGACGCCGACGCCATGCAGGCCGCCCGAGGTGGCATAGGCCTTGCCGGCGAACTTGCCGCCCGAGTGCAGCATCGAGAGGATCACCTCGAGCGCCGACTTGTCCGGAAACTTGGGATGCGGGTCCACCGGCATGCCGCGGCCGTTGTCGACGATGGTCAAGCGGTTGCCCGGCTCCAGCGTGATCTCGATCCGCGTGGCGTGTCCCGCCACCGCCTCGTCCATCGCATTGTCGAGCACCTCGGCGGCGAGGTGATGCATCGCGCGCTCGTCGGTGCCGCCGACGTACATGCCGGGCCGGCGGCGCACCGGCTCCAAGCCCTCGAGCACCTCGATCGACGAGGCGTCATAGGCGGGGGTGCCGGCGGTGGGGGAAGCGAACAGATCGGCCATGACCGTCATATAACGATCCACGCCGCCCGACCCAAGCTCGGCAAGGTCGGTTGCCACGGCAATGATTCCTCACGCAACACAACCTGAACGAGGCTCGTTCGCGGATCGTTCGATCAGGGAGTGACCTACATGAGAGCGTATTTGACCGCCGCCGCGATCGCGGTGTCGTTGACGGCTGTCCCCGCGATGGCGCAGGACGATGGCGATCCGTCGGTCAGCAGCGGCTTCTCCGGCATCTATGTCGGCGCCGCCGGCGGCTATGACGTGCAGCCCAACGATGGCGCCGCGCGCCTCGAGTTCGACCGCAACCTCGACGGCCGCTTCGGCGACACGGTGCTGACCGGCACGGGCGCGAACGCCTTCTCGCCGGGCTTCTGCGGCGGACGCGCGCGCGCCGCGCAGGGTCCGCGCAACGGTGGCCCGGGGTGCGCGAAGGATCGTGACGGCTGGAGCTATTACGGGCGGGTCGGCTACGACCAGCAGAGCGGACCGATCGTCTACGGCGTCGTCGGCGAGTTCGGGCGGACTCACATCAACGACAGCACCTCGGGCTTCTCGACCACTCCGGCGAATTACGTGATGTACCGCCAGGTCAACTGGGAGGCCGCGGTGCGCGCGCGCGCCGGCTACACGCCCAACGACTCGACGTTGTTCTACGGCACGTTCGGCCCGTCGCTGGCGCGGATCGACAGCGAGTTCTCGTCGAGCCAGAGCACAAACAGCTTCACCGCGCGCGGGCGGCAGGACCAGTTCGGCTTCCAGGGCGGCGGCGGCATCGAGCAGCGCTTCGGCGACCATTTCTCGGTCGGGCTCGAATATGTCTACCACCAGTACCAGGACGACGACTATCGCGTCCGCGCCGCCGGCCCGGCGGGCACGCCCTTCACCAACGCCGGCAACGGCGGCACGGTCGAGGGCACCGACTTCCGCCGCTCGGACGAGAAGTTCCGCTGGCATAGCCTGCGCGCCACCGCGGCGTTCCGCTTCTGAGGTGACGGGGCGGGGGCGGACGAGCGCCCGCCCCTCTCTTTTCGTTCCGCGGCAAAGGCCGGGGCCCAGTCGGCCGGCGCGGGTGAGACATACCCCGACGGCCCCAACTGGGCCCCGGCCTTTGCCGGGGTACAACAGCTTTATGTAACGGCGCTCACCCTCAGCGCATGCGGGGGCCGCCGAACGGCAGCGGCGGCGCGCGACGATCGCGGCGCGGCAGCTGCGCCTGATAGGCATGGCCGCAATGCTCGACGCAATAAGGGAAGCCCGGGTTCACCTTGTCGCCGCAGAAGTGGAAATCGGGCTCGCCGGGGTGGCCGAGCGGCCACTTGCAGATCTTGTCATTGAGATCGAGCAGCGAGGTCTTGTTGGCAAACTCGGGCGCGGTGCGCGCGGGCACCAGCCGGCGCGGCGGGGCCGGCGCGATCGGCGGCTGCTGCTCACCGGGCGCCTGACGCACGAAGCCGCCCGGACCGACCGAGCGCAACACCGGCTCGCGCTTGACCGGGGGCGCGCTGGGCACCTCATCGGCCTCGTCGTCGACGTCGCTGGCCGCCGGCGCTGCTTCCGGAGTCGAGTCGGTCGCGAACGGCGGCGGCGCAGGCCGCGCGGCGGGCGCGGGCGCAGGCGCCGCGGTGCGGACCGGGGCGGGAGTCGGCTTCGGCGCGGGCGCGGCAGCGACAGGAGCGGCAGCCGGCGCCGACTCGGCGGCGCGCGCCTCCTCCTTCGTCGTCACCGGCGACGGGCGCGACTGGAGGCCGAGGCGATGCGCCTTGCCGATCACCGCGTTGCGACTGACGCCGCCGAGCGCCTCGGCGATCTGGCTGGCGGTCTGGCCCGCCTCCCACATCGTCTTCAGCGTATCGATCCGCTCGTCGGTCCAGGACATGCTTGTCTTCCTCTAGCGTTCCGGTTGCGGGCGCGCGCCGCAGCGGTTACCCGCACAGGCGATGAGCAGCCAGCCTCCCACCGGACATATTCCGTCAGCCATCAGGCACGCCCCCGGCGAACCGGTGATCCGGAACGTCAATTGGGGCGGCCTGCGAACCCTCTATGTGAAGGAGGTGCGCCGTTTCTTCAAGGTGCAGCTCCAGACGGTGTGGGCGCCGGCGGTGACGACGCTGATGTTCCTCGTCATCTTCACCGTCGCCAACGGCGCACGCAGCCCGGTCAACGTCGGCGGCGCGCCGGTCGCCTTCGCCGACTTCATCGCGCCCGGACTGATCGTGATGGGGATGCTCAACAACGCCTTCGCCAACGCGAGCTTCTCGCTGCTGGTCGGCAAGATCCAGGGCAATATCGTCGACTATCTGCAGCCACCGCTCTCCACCAGCGAGCTGCTCGCGGCACTCGTCGGCGCCGCGGTGACGCGCGCCTTCTGCGTCGGCTGTGCGGTGTGGCTGGCGATGGCGCTGTGGCCCGGGGTGCACGTGACGCCGCACCACCCGCTGGCGGTACTGTGGTTCGGGCTGCTCGGCGCGATGTTCCTGTCGTTCGCGGGCGTGCTCACCTCGATCTGGGCGGACAAGTTCGACCATGCCGCGGCGGTGACCAACTTCCTGATCGCGCCGCTGACGCTGCTGTCGGGTACCTTCTACTCGGTCGACCATCTCGCGCCTGCGTTCCGCGCGTTCAGCCACGTCAACCCGTTCTTCTACGTGATCTCGGGGTTTCGCTACGGCTTCCTCGGCAGCGCCGACTCGCCCGTGGCAGTGGGCAGCGTGGTTATCCTCGCGATCGATGTCGCGCTGGGGGTGCTATGCTACGTGCTGCTCAAGCGCGGCTGGAAGCTGAAGAGCTAGGCCAATCAGATCCTCCCCGCCTGCGGGGACGGGGACCAGCCGAAGGCTGGTGGAGGGGGACCTCCGCATAGGGACCGCTGGGTGTACGGCCCCACCCGTCCGTCAGCGCTGGCGCGCTGCCATCTCCCCGCGAGCGGGGAGGATCTAGTCCGCGACGAATGCCGCAATCGCCTCGCCCAGCTCGGGCTTGGTCACCGCGCTCATGTGGTTGCCCGGCACCTCGGCGTAGCGTGCGTTCGGCAGCGCGTCGGCGAGCGCCGCGGCCGAGCCGTTGTCGTGATCGTCCATCCCGCTGAGCACCAAGGTCGGCCGCTCGAGCGTCGCCAGCACCGCCGCCGGCGTGCTCGCGAAGGTGTCGATCACGCCGAGCAGCGCCACCGGGTCGCCGCCGGTGGTCTTGAGGAAGGCCTCGGCGAGCCACTCCGGGCTGCCGCGCTCGTGCTGGCCGAGTCGTGTGAGGATGTTGCGGAAATGGTCAGCGCGGCGCTCGGCGCCGACGATCCCCTCCCGCCCCATGCCGGCGAGCACGACACGCCGCGGCGTCGCGCCGCGCGCCAGCATCCGCACCACGGTGCGCGCGCCGAGCGAGTAGCCGCCGAGGTCATAGTCGGTCAGCCCGAGGTGGCGCACCAGCGCCTCGCCGTCGAGCGCCAGCGCGTCGGGCGGGTAAGCGGCCGGATCGTGCGGCTTGCCGCTCTCGCCGTGCGCGCGCAGGTCGGGCATGATGACGCGCACGCCGCGCGCGGCGATTGCGGCGGCGTGGCCGTAGCGCAGCCAGTTGGTGCGTGCGTCCGAGAAATAGCCGTGGATCAGCACCAGCGGGCGGCCCTCGCCGAGCTCGCGCCAGGCGATCGGCGTGCCATCGAAACTGTCGAAGAAGCGTGTCTCAGTCGGGGAGCTTGCCACTCGTTTCCATCCATTTGCCGACGATATGCGGGAGCTCGTCGGTGCGTTTGTCAGGCAGGCCGCTGGTATCCCGCCAGGCAGCGTGGCGGCTCTCGACGCCGAAATGGCCGGTCGGGCGCAGGCGGTCAGCGTCGTCGAAGCTGCCAACGGTGAGGTCGAGCTGCTCGTCGCTTTTCCCTTCATAGGTCAGCGGCGTACCGCAGTCGCGGCAGAAACCGCGCTGCGCGATTGGCGACGAGGCACGGCGATCGGGCTCGCGCGTGGTCCAGCGCAGCGCGGCGCGCGAGACCTGCTTGAGCGCGGCGAAGACGCCGCCGGTCGCGCGCTGGCACATCCGGCAGTGGCACAGATAGGCATGGTCGTCCTCGACCAGCACGGCATAGCGTACGCTGCCGCACTGGCACCCACCGGTCATTTCGCGCGCCATCCCGCCGCTCCCGCTGCCCAGACGAAGCGACCTAACGTGGCGAGCGCGCCAGGTAAACGCGTGACCCATGTTGCAGCGCAGCACTCGACGCCGGCCGGTGACGCTGGCAGAGCGCGCTGGTGACTCGCCCGCCTTCCCTGCCGCACAGCGCGATCGAGGACGCCTATGCGCTCGCGCTCGGCTGTATCCTCGTCGTCCTCGGCCTCGCGCTGCTCCACGCCGCCGGGCTAGTCACAGGCGGGATCGCGGGCGTGGCGCTGCTGCTCTCCTATGCGGTGCCGCTACCGAGCGGGGTGCTGTTCACCCTGCTCAACCTGCCGTTCTTCTGGCTGGCTTGGCGCGCCATGGGGCGGCGCTTCACGCTCCGCACCGCGCTGGTCGGGATCGGGGTGGCGGGGCTCGGCACGGTGACGCGCTACGGGCTCAGCATCGCGTATATCGATCCCGCCTTCGCCGCCCTGGCGGGCGGGTCGGTCATCGGCTTCGGCGCGCTAGCGCTGGCGCGGCACCATGCCGGGATCGGCGGGACGGGCGTGGTGACGCTATGGCTCCAGCAGCGCCGCGGCTGGAACGCGGGACGCACGCAGATCGCCATCGACGCGGTGATCCTGCTGGTGTCGCTGGTGGCGCTGCCGGTGGAGCGCGTGGCGTGGTCGGCGCTTTCCGCGGCGGCGATCAGCGGCATCCTGATCGCGTGGCACCGGCCAGGGCGGTACACGGGCTATTGAAGAGCTGCGTGCTCCTAAGGACGCAGGAGCTAAGGGCGGCGAGCGCGACGTACGTGGCGCTGGGTGCCTGCGTGTGCAGGAACACGGATGACGTGGCACTCTTCGATCCTCCGTTTGTGCTGGAAGCACTGAGCGAAGCCGAAGTGCCGTCTCGAAGCACAGCCACGACCGTCGCGGCTGTGCTTCGAGACGAGGCTTCGACGAGCTCAAACTCTCCTCAGCCCGAACGGGACAGGAGCAGTGCTCTGCTCACTCCTCCTCGGCGAACACCGCGTCGAAGGCGGCGTCGTCGGTCTCGTCCGCCTTCTTGAGATGGCGGCGGCCGAGCAGCTCGGCGATCTGCACCGCGTTGAGCGCCGCCCCCTTGCGCAGGTTGTCGCTGACGCACCACAAGGCCAGCCCGTTCTCCACGGTCGGGTCCTCGCGCACGCGGCTCACGTAAGTGGCGTCGTCACCCGCGCTCTCGATCGGGGTGACGTAGCCGCCGTCCTCGCGCTTATCGACCAGCATCACGCCGGGCGCCTCGCGCAGGATACGCTGCGCGTCCTCGGCCGACAGCTCGTTCTCGAACTCAATGTTGAGCGCCTCGGAATGGCCGACGAACACCGGCACGCGCACGCAGGTCGCGACCACCTTGATCTTGGTGTCGAGGATCTTCTTGGTCTCGACCACCATCTTCCACTCTTCCTTGGTGGAGCCGTCGTCGAGGAAGCTGTCGATGTGCGGGATCACGTTGAAGGCAATCTGCTTGGTAAACTTCTTCGGCTCGGCGGGATCGCCGACGAAGATGTTGCGGCTCTGCTCGAACAGCTCGTCCATGCCGATCTTGCCCGCGCCCGAGACCGACTGATAGGTCGCCACCACCACGCGCTTGATCGTCGCGGCGTCGTGCAGCGGCTTGAGCGCCACCACCATCTGCGCGGTCGAGCAATTGGGGTTGGCGATGATGTTCTTGGCACGATAGCCGTCAATCGCCGCGGCATTCACCTCAGGCACGATCAGCGGCACGTCCGGATCCATGCGGTAGAGCGACGAATTGTCGATCACGGTGCAGCCCGCCGCGGCGAACTTGGGCGCATAGACCGCGGTCGCCTCGCTGCCGATCGCGAACAATGCCATGTCCCAGCCGGTCGGATCGAAATGCTCGATGTTCTTGACGGTGAGCATACGGCCGGTGTCGCCGTACTCGATCTGGTCGCCGACCGAGCGCGACGACGCCAGCACCGCGATCTCGTCGGCGGGAAACTCGCGCTCGGCGAGGATGTTGACCATCTCGCGCCCGACATTGCCCGTGGCCCCCGCCACTACCACCCGATAGCCCATCTTACGTCCTTCCCGGCGCGCTCGGTGCGCGCATGTCTACCCCGCGGCGGCACTAATGCGCCCGCCGCGCGTGCGACAGCAAGCTTTACTTGGGCCCGCTGCCGACGTGCGCGTCGAGGAAGCGCTCGATCGTGGTCCAGACGTGGATGTCGCGCACCGCCGAGTGGGTCTTGCCGGGATAGAACATCAGGTCGAACGGCATGTCCGCCGCCTGCAGCGCCGCCGCCACCTTGGTGCTGTTGTCGAGGAAGACGTTGTCGTCGGCCATGCCGTGCAGCAACAGCAGCGGCGTGGTGATGCGCTTGGGATCACGCACCGCGCGCGAGGCGTCATAGGCGGCGGCGTCGGAGCGCGGATCGCCCATGTAGCGCTCGGTGTAATGCGAGTCGTAGAGGTGCCAGTCGGTCACCGGCGCGCCCGAGATCGCGGCGGCGTAGAGGGCGGGATCGGCCTCGATCATCTTGAGCGACATATAGCCGCCGTACGACCAGCCGTAGGTCGCGATCCGCTTCGGGTCGACGTAGCCGAGCGTTGTCAGATAAGTCGCGCCGGCGCGCTGGTCGGCGACCTCCACCGTCCCCATAGCGTGCCAGATCGCGCTCTCGAACTTGACCCCGCGATTGGCCGAGCCGCGATTGTCGAGCTCGAAGTAGATCCAGCCGCGGTCGACGATGTGCTGGATCAGCGGGTTCTTCCAGTCACGCGCGACGTTCTGCGGCCCCGGGCCGCCGTAATGCTGGAAGAAAACAGGGTAGCGCTTGCCCGGCTCCAGCTTGGGCGTGACCATCTGCCAATGCAGATCGGTGCCGTCCTCCGCTCTGATCGTGCCGAACGTCACCGGCCGGTGCGCGGCGAGATAGGGCGCATACGGGTGGTCGCCCTCGACCCGGTTCTCGTTGACCCAGGCGAGCCGCTTGCCCGCGGCGTCGGCGAGATAGACTTGCGGCGGCTGGTTGGGGTTGGAGCGGGTGACGAGGAAGCGCTGCGCCGTGCCGTCCGCGGTGACGCTGTTCTGCCAGCCGCGCTCGGTCAGCCGCTCGGGCGTGCCGCCGGCGAGCGGGACGACGTAGAGCTGCTGCTCGAGCACGTCGTCCTTGTTGGCCATGAAATAGACCTTGCCCGCGGCCTCGTCGACCGCGACGAGGCCGGTGACCACCCACGGCCCCTTGGTCAGCTGGGTCCACTGCCCACCGCGCAGCAGCCAGAGATGGCCGTAGCCATCGCGCTCGGAACGCCACAAGAGGCCGCCGTCGGCGAGCGCTCGGTAGCTGTCGGTGAGGTTGATCCAGCTGCGCGGCGCGGCGGTCTCGCTGAACAGGGGGCTCGCTTTGCCCGTGGCGGGGTCGACGCGGAGCACGTCCAGCCGGGTCTGCGCGCGGTTCTCGCGCTGGACGAGCAGCGCCGAGCCGTCGGGTAGCCAATCGACCCGCGCCAGATAGATATCGGGGTCGGTGCCGAGGTCGACCTTCACCTGCCCCTTGCCGTCGGCGCGCATCACGTGGAGCTCGACCGCGACGTTGGGCGTGCCTGCGGCGGGATAGCGCTGCTGGTAGATCTCGGTCCCGGCGGCGCCGATCGCGGCGCGGGTGAAGACCTGCACCGGCGCCTCGTCGAACCGCTCGACCGCGATATAGCGATCGTCGGGGCTCCACCAGTAACCGGTGCGGCGGTCCATCTCCTCCTGCGCGACGAACTCGGCCTCGCCGAAATGGACCGTGCCCCCGCCGCCCTGCGTGAGCGCGCGCGCGGCGCCTCCGCTGAGCGGCTGGAGCCACAGGTTCTGGGCGCGCACGTAGCTGACGAAGCCGCCGCGCGGCGAGACCTCGCCGTTGAGCACGCCGCCCCTCACCTCGGTGAGCCGCCGCGTGACGCCGTCCAGCCCGGCAACATACAGGTCGCCGTCGGCGGGGACGAGCAATTGGCGACCGTCAGGCGACCAGTCGTAGCGGATGATCCCGGTCAGCGCGCCGATGCGCGCGCGCTCGCGCTGCATCTTCTCCGCCTCGGACAGCGCCGCGCCGCTGCCGACGCGCGTGCTGTCGACCAGCATCCGCTCCTGCCCGGTGGCGGTGTCGCGCGCCCACAGGTCGAGGCGAAAGCGGTCGTCGGCGCGCGGGCGCAGGAAGGTGAGCAGCCGCCCGTCGGGCGAGAGCTTGAGCGAGCGCGGCTGCTGGCCGCCGAGGTCGGGCGCGGCGAAGATGCGCTCGAGCGTGAGCCGCTGCGGCGCGGGTCTGGTCGCGCCGGCCTGCGCCTGCGCGGCGTCAGCCACGAGCGCCCCTGTTGCTACCGTCGCGAGCGCCACCACCGCCAACCATGAACGCATCCATTCCTCCGGGATCGCGACCCGGGAACGGGCGCGCCGCCCTTATCGCGGCGCGAGACGGCGAGGTAAAGCGTCACCCTTGCTGTCGTGGTGGGGAGCTCTTTGCCGGGTGGAACGCCGATGCCGATGCCGACGCCGACGCGAGCGTCTACCACGCGGGCGCTCCGTCACTACAAGCGCACCACCCCAGCGAACGCCTAGAGACGTAAGGCAAATCCTATCCCACTGGCGTCATCCTGAGCTTGTCTCAGGATCCACTGTGCCGCGCACCCAAGTGCCGGTGGTGCGCGCGGACGGGTCGATCCTGAGACGAGCTCAGGATGACGGCGGCTATGGCAAACCGGCAGTGCGACGCCCGCCGCACCCACCCAAACGACAAAAGGGGCGCGGTGGTCTCCCACCGCGCCCCTCGCATTCCGGTAGGGGATCGGGTGTCGCTTACTCGGCGGCCTGCGCCTGCGGGCGGTTGTCGCGGCGCTCGGCGATACGCGCGGACTTACCGGTGCGGCCACGCAGATAATAGAGCTTGGCGCGACGCACCGCGCCCTTGCGCACCACCTCGATCGAATCGACGTTGGGCGAGTAAAGCGGGAAAACACGCTCCACGCCCTCGCCGAAGCTGATCTTGCGGACGGTGAACGACGAGCCCATGCCCTTGTTCGAGCGCGCGATGCACACGCCCTCGAAGTTCTGGACGCGGGTGCGCTCGCCCTCGACCACCTTCACGCCGACCTTCAGCGTGTCGCCGGGGCGGAATTCGGGGAGCTTCTTGCTCTCGTGGAACTTGGCGATCTGCTCGGCCTCGAGCGTCTGGATCAGGTTCATCGCGTCAATCCTTACTTCCGTGCCGCGCGCCAGAGGGCGAGCCGACCCGAGCGCCCTCGTGACGCTCCCACAGGTCCGGCCGCCGTAGCCGTGTGTCGATCTCGGCCTGTGACTGACGCCACGCCGCGATCCTCGCATGATCCCCCGATCGCAGCACCTCGGGGATCGTGCGCCCTTCCCATTCGACAGGTCGGGTATAATGCGGATACTCGAGGAGGCCCCTCTCGAAGCTCTCCTCGTCCCCGCTCGAAGCCGCGCCCATTACCCCCGGGAGCAGCCGAACGCAAGCGTCCAGCAGCACCAGCGCGGCCATCTCACCGCCCGAGAGGATATAGTCGCCGATCGACAGCTGCTCGATCGCGCGCGCTTCGAACAAGCGCTCGTCGAAGCCCTCAAATCGACCGCACAGCAGCACCGCCCCCGATCCCGCGGCGAGGTCGCGGACGCGCCGCTGCGTCAGCGGTGCACCGCGCGGCGTGAGCGCGACCAGCGGGCGACCGTCGGCGTGCGCGTCGACGGCGCGAGCGACGATGTCGGCGCGCAGCACCATGCCCGCCCCGCCCCCGGCCGGCGTGTCGTCGACGGTGCGGTGGCGGTCCTCGGTGAAGTCGCGGATGTTGACCGGGTCGCAGCTCCACCGCCCCTCGCGCAGCGCGCGGCCCGCGAGCGACGTGCCGAGCGGGCCGGGGAACATCTCGGGGTAGAGCGTCAGGATGGTGGCGCGGAAGGTCATCGGGTCCAGTTCTCGACGGCGAGGCCGGGGATGCCGGCGAAGTCGCGCTCGTTGTTGGTGACGAGGGTCGCGTTGAGCGACAGCGCGTGCGCCGCGATCAGCAGGTCGAAGCTGTGGCGGCGCGGCGGCGTCGACGCCGCAAGGCCACCGTAGCGCTCCGCCGCGGCGCGGTCGAAATCGTGCACGCCGAGCACCCCGACGAAGATGTCGAGCCGCGCCTCGTCCGCGGCATCCACGCTGGGACGGCTGGCGCCGTAGCGGAGTTCCGCCAGCGTGATCGCCGATAGGCCGAGGTTGCGGCCGTTCTGCGCGCGAATCCGGGCGCGCAGCTGCGCGCTCCGGGCGAGCGCGAAGTCGATGCAGACGTTAGTGTCCAGAAGGTACATGCGTCAGGCGGCGGTGTCGCGTGCGGGCGCGCGCCAGTCACGCTCGTCCTGCTCGGTCTCGCCGCGCCCCTCCGCCATGAAGCCGGGCGAGAAGGCGCCGTAAAGGCCATCCAGCACCGCCGCCGCCTGATCGTCGCGCCATACGCTGCACGAGCCGTCGCGATGCGGCACCAGCGTGACGTCGTCGCCCTCCTTCAGCCCCAGCGCCTTGGGCAGGCGCAAGGCGACCGAATTGCCGGACTTGAACACCTTGGCGCGATATTCGTTAACCATCGCCGATCTCCCGTATGCACGGGATGTATATACACGCGGGAACGACAGCAAGATGGACGACTGCCTCATCATCGGCGCCGGACCCGCCGGGCTCACCGCGGCGATCTACCTGGCGCGCTATCATCTCTCGATCCGACTGTTCGACTCGGGGTCGAGCCGTGCCGCGATGATCCCGTGCACGCACAACCACGCCGGCTATCCCGACGGCATCGCGGGCACCGAGTTGCTGCGACTGATGCTCACACAGGCAGAGAAATACGGCGCGCGGCGCGAGCCGGTGAAGGTCACCGGGCTGGCGCAAGACGGCGACGGCTTCGTCGCCACCACCGATCACGGCACGCATCGCGCACGCACCGTGCTGCTGGCAACCGGGGTGGTGAACCACCGCCCGCACGGGCTGCTCCCCGAAGTGCACGACCCGGCGCTGGCGCGCGGGCTGCTGCGCTATTGCCCGGTGTGCGACGGCTATGAGATCACCGACAAGCGGGTCGCGGTGATCGGCACCGGCGATCGCGGCATGCGCGAGGCGCTGTTCCTGCGCGGCTTCACCCGCGACATCACACTCATCGCGCCCGAGGCGGAACATCTGCTCGACTCGGCCTGTGCGGACGCGCTCGACGACGCGGGGGTGGTACGCGTCGACGGCCCGTGCGGCGGCTATGCGATCGAGGGTGACCAACTCGCGCTGGACACCGCGCGCGGGCGGATGGCGTTCGACAGCGTCTACCCAGCGCTGGGCTCACGCATCCGCTCGCATCTCGCGATCGAGGCGGGCGCGCGCGCGAGCGAGGACGGCTGTCTCGAGGTCGACGATCACCAGCGCACCAGCGTGCCGGGGCTGTTCGCGGCGGGAGATGTGGTCAAGGGGCTCGACCAGATCAGCCATGCCATGGGCGAGGCCGGCGTCGCGGCGACGACGATCCGCAACCTGCTGGCGGAGCAGCGCCCGCTGCGGCGGTGAGCGGTGTTCCTGCGCACGCAGGAACCCAGGTGGGTAGGCGCAGCGTCCGTGGCTCTGGGCTCCTGCTTGCGCAGGAGCACCGCGCGATCAGGAGCGATCCGGCCTGCAACCTTCCGTCATCCCGAACTCGTTTCGGGATCCACCGTGTGGCATACTTAGCCGCCGAGGCGCTCGGGGGACGGTGGATCCTGAAACAAGTTCAGGATGACGGTTGAGAGAAGGCAGGAAGACAGCGCGTCCCCCTCACTCCACGAAGCCGGCCTCCACCACCAGCCGCTCGCGGTCCCACTCGGGCACCGCGTTGATCGGCACCATGAAGCGCTTGCCGCCGTCGCGCTCGATCTCGATCACGTCGCCCGCCCCGAAATTCTCCACGGCGACAACGCGCCCGACCGGCTCGCCCGCGGTCGACACCGCGGCGAGACCGAGCAGGTCGGCGTGGTAATATTCGCCCTCGCCGAGCGGCGGCAGGTCCGCGCGCGCGACGGTGAGCAAGGTGCCGCGAAGCTGCTCCGCGGCGGTGCGGTCGGTCACCTCGGCGAAGCGCGCGATCGTGCCGTCGCGCAGCTTCACCAGCGTGAGCGCACCGCCGTTGAACGTGCGATGCGCCTCGAGTGCCTCGGCGAACACCTTCAGGCGCACCTCGCCGGCGATGCCGTGCGCCCCCGCCACGGCGGCGAGCACCACCGCGTCGGGGTCGACCGGCACCGGGTCAGGCTTGGTCGGGCGAGCCGGCGCCGCCGGCGGGGGCGTCGTCGTCCCCTTCGGCGGGCTGCTGGCTCGAGACGCCCTGGTTGGTGGCGTCCGGGGTGGTCGAATCGTCATTGTCGTCGGGCGCGGTGCGCGGGTCGGGGTCGATCGTCATCGTGCATTCCTCTCGGCTCTCGATGGAGCGGCAAGTAACGCACGAGCGGACGATCGATTTCCCGGCCGGCTTACTCGGCGCTCGCCGCCTCGGCCTCGGCCGGGGCCGCGGCGGCCTCCTGCTGCGCCTTCAGCTTCTCGGCACGCTCCTCGGCGCGCTCCTTGGCCTTCTCGCCCGGCTCGCCCTTCTTGGGGTTGCTGCGCGCGGCGCGCTCCTTCACGCCAGCGGTGTCGAGGAAGCGGGCAACGCGGTCGGTCGGCTGCGCGCCGACGCCCAGCCAGTGCTTGGCGCGCTCGGCGTCGAGCACGATGCGCTTCTCGTCGTCCTTGCCGAGCAGCGGGTTGTAGTTGCCGATCTTCTCGATGAACTTGCCATCGCGCGGGCTGCGCGCGTCGGCGACGACGATGCGGTAGTAAGGACGCTTCTTCGAGCCGCCGCGCGACAGGCGAATGCTGAGTGCCATGGTGTTCGTCTTCCTTCTGTGTGTCTGTGCCCCGGCCTGCGCCGGGATCGTCTAGGTAAATGTCGTCACGTCCGCGCCGCCGCGGCGACGCGCATCGTTACTTCTTGAACCGGAACCCGGGCGGCAGGCCGCCGGGGATGTTGCCGGGCAGACCGCCGCCGGGCAGCCCGGGAAGCCCCGGACCACCGCCCGGCCCGCCAAGCTTGCCCATCATGTCGCCCATGTCGGCGCCGCCGATCGCATTGCCGAGGCCGCCGAGGCCGCCCTTGCCGAGCATCGCCATCATGCCCTTGAGCCCGCCCATCTTCTTGATCTTCTTCATGGCGGTCGACATCTCGAGATGCATCTTGAGGAGCTTGTTGACCTCCTGCACGGTCGTCCCCGAGCCCTTGGCGATGCGGATCTTGCGCTTGGCGTTGATCAGCTCGGGCTTGGCGCGCTCCTTGGCGGTCATCGAGCCGATCATCGCGTCGAGGTGCACCAGCATCTTGTCGCTGCCCGGCACCGAGTCCATCGCTGCCTGCGCCTTCTTCATGCCCGGCAGCATGCCAGCGAGCGCGCCCAATCCGCCCATGCGCTTCATCTGCGCGAGCTGGCCGCGCAGATCGTTCATGTCGAACTGACCCTTGGCGAGCCGGCTCGCCATGCGCTCGGCGTCTTCCTGCTGGATCGACTCGGCGGCACGCTCGACCAGGCTGACCACGTCGCCCATGCCGAGGATGCGGCCTGCGACGCGCGACGCGTGGAACGCCTCGAGCGCGTCGAGCTTCTCGCCGACGCCGGCGAACTTGATCGGCTTGCCCGTGACCGCGCGCATCGACAGTGCGGCGCCGCCGCGCGCGTCGCCGTCCATGCGGGTGAGCACCACGCCGGTGAGCGGCACCTGCTCGGAGAAGTTCTGCGCGACGTTGACCGCGTCCTGACCGGTCAGCGAGTCGACGACGAGCAGGATCTCCTGCGGCGCCGCCACCTCCGCGACCGCCTTCATCTCGTCCATCAGCGCCTGGTCGACGTGGAGTCGGCCGGCGGTGTCGAGCATCAGCACGTCGAAGCCCTGCAGCTTGGCGGCCTGGAGCGCGCGCCGCGCGATCTCGACCGGCTGCTGGCCCGCGACGATCGGCAGCGTCGCCACCTCGACCTGCGTGCCGAGCGTGGCGAGCTGCTCCTGCGCGGCGGGGCGATTGACGTCGAGCGACGCCATCAACACCTTCTTGGCCGAGCGCCCGGTCATCGAGCTGCTCGACAGGCGCTTGGCGATCTTGGCGGTGGTCGTGGTCTTGCCCGAGCCCTGCAGGCCGACCATCATCACCACCGCGGGCGGGGCGACGTTGAGCTGGAGCTCGGCCGCGGCGGGATCGTCGCCGCCGAGCATCCGCACCAGCGCGTCGTTGACGATCTTGACGACCTGCTGCCCCGGCGTGACCGAGCGCAGCACGTTCTGGCCGACCGCTTCCTCGGTGACCTCGTCGACGAAGGCGCGCGCCACCGGCAGCGCGACGTCGGCCTCGAGCAGCGCGACGCGCACCTCGCGCATCGCGGCGCGCACGTCGGCCTCGGTCAGCGCGCCGCGGCCACGCAACCGGTCGAAGACGCCGCCGAGACGATCGCTGAGGCTATCGAACATCGTGTTTCCTTCCCATCCGCCGCCAAACGCAAAAGCGCCGGCGGGCGAAACCTCGCCGGCCAGCGGGCACCACATGGGCGCATGTCGATCGCGTTCAACGGTGGAACGTGCGGCGGCTGTTAGAGGAAGTAGGCGTGGAATGCAAGGCGCGCGGGGGCGGGTGGCCGACTGCGGCCATTCACACCGTCATCCCGGACTTGATCCGGGATCCACGTCGCCGCGCACGCTCGGAGCGTTGCTCACGCGGGATCATGAATCCCCGCTCAAGGCCGGGATGACGGTAGATTGTTGGGAAAGCAGACGTCTCCGCCTCCCCGTCATCCCTGCGAAGGCAGGGATCCATACACGCCAACGCTCGTGATGAGGTCGCGAGGTCAGAGCGTCTGGATCCCCGTCTCCGCGGGGATGACGGCGGTAGGGGCGGTGGCGGGGATGACGGTAGTAGGGGCGGCCGAGGGGATGACAGTGGGAAGGGGTAGGAGCGGACTGCCCCGCCCCTCACCCCAGCCGCGCCAGCGCCGCGGCGAAGCGCTCTGCGTCCGCCGCTTTCTCGGCGTGGTCGGCGCGCGCCTTCTCCACCGCCTCGGGCTTGGCGCGCTCGACGAAGCTCGCGTTGCCGAGCCGCCCCGCCAGCGAGTCGCGCTCCTTCTCGGCCGCCGCCAGCGACTTCTGGAGCCGCTGGCGCTCCGCCTCGAGGTCGATCACGCCCTCCAGCGCCAACGCGAACGTCTCCGCCCCCCAGAGGATCGGCGCGCGCGCGCCGCTCGCCTCGCCCGGCGTCAGCGTGACGCGCGCGAGCCGCTCGACGTACGGGGCGATCGTCGCCGGCACGCTGCCCGCCCCGGTGTGGAGCGCGATGCGCGTGCCCGGCGGCACGTTGAGCTCGGCGCGCGCGCCGCGCACCCCCTCGACCAGCTCGATCAGTCGCTCGACCTCTTGTGTCGCGGCCGGGTCGAGCGCGCGCGCGTCGGCCATCGGCCAGCGCGCGACGATCAGCTCGTGCTCGCGCGGTGCCAGCGCGTGCCACAGCTCCTCGGTGATGAAGGGCATGAACGGGTGGAGCAGCACCAGGATCTGGTCGAGCACCCAGCCCGCGACCGCCTTGGTCTCCTCGTCGATCTGTCCTTTGATCAGCTCCAGATACCAGTCGCAGAAGCGGCTCCACACGAACTGGTAGATCGCGTTGGCGGCGGCGTCGAAGCGATAGTCGGCGAGCGCGAGGTCGACCGCCTGCACCGTCGCCACTGTCTCGGCGAGGATCCACTTGTTCACCGAAAGGCTCGCGAGCGGGGGCTCCAGCGTGGTCGAGCCGCCGATCCCGTTGGCCTGGGCGAAGCGGCTTGCGTTCCACAGCTTGGTCGCGAAGTTGCGATAGCCCTCGACGCGCTTCTCATCCATCTTGATGTCGCGCCCCTGGCTCTCCATCGCGGCCATGAAGAAGCGCAGCGCGTCGGCGCCGTAGCGGTCGATCAGCCCGAGCGGGTCGACCGTGTTGCCCTTGGACTTGGACATCTTGGCGCCGTCGGCGGCGCGCACCAGGCCGTGCAGGTAGAGCGTGCGGAACGGCACCTCGCCCATGAAGTGCATGCCCTGCATCATCATCCGCGCGTCCCAGAAGAACAGGATGTCGAAGCCCGAGACGAGCACGTCATTGGGGTAGCGGCCGCCGAGCGTGCGGTCCGCGGCGTCGGGCCAGCCCATCGTCGCGAACGGCCAGAGCGCGCTGGAGAACCAAGTGTCGAGCACGTCGGGGTCGCGCGTCAGCGCCACGTCCGCGCCCGCCTCGGCCCGTGCCTCCTCCTCGGTCTCGGCGACATAGGCGCGGCCGTCGGCGTCGAACCACGCCGGGATCCGGTGCCCCCACCAGAGCTGGCGCGACACGCACCACGGCTGGATGTTCTCCATCCAGTTGAAGAAGGTCTTCTCCCACGACTTCGGCACCAGCTTGATCGCGCCCGAGCGCACCGCCTCGATCGCCGGCTTGGCCAAGGTGGCGGCGTCGACATACCATTGGTCGGTCAGCCACGGCTCGATCACCGCGCCCGAGCGATCGCCGAACGGCGTCTGGATCACGCGCGGCTCGGCGTCGTGCGCGACCCCTTCCTTGTCGACGTGCGGGATCAGCACGCCCGCCTCCTTGAGCTGCGCGACGACCAGCCGGCGCGCGTCCTGCTCGGCCTTGGCGTCGTTGCCGGGCAGGCCGAGGAACTCAGCCGGGATCAGCCCGTCCGCGGTCTGCACCACGCGCGCCGTGGCATCGAGCATGTTGAGCATGTCGCGCGCCTCAATCCCGGCGCGGCGGCCGACCTCGAAGTCGTTGAAGTCGTGCCCTGGGGTGATCTTCACCGCGCCCGAGCCGAGCGCCGGGTCGGCGTGCTCGTCGGCGACGATCGGGATCAGCCGCCCGGTGATCGGCAGCCGCACCTGCTTGCCCACCAAGGCGGTGTAGCGCGCGTCCTCGGGATGCACCGCCACCGCCATGTCGGCGAGCATCGTCTCGGGCCGCGTCGTCGCCACCTCGATCGATCCCGACCCGTCGGCGAGCGGGTAGCGCAGCCGCCAGAAGCTGCCGCGCACCTCGCGCGTCTCGACCTCGAGGTCGCTGATCGCGGTGCCGAGGCCGGGGTCCCAGTTGACCAGCCGCTTGTCGCGGTAGAGCAGCCCCTGGCGGTGCAGCTCGACGAACACCTTGAGCACCGCGCGCGAGAAGCCCTCGTCCATGGTGAAGCGCTCGTTCGCCCAGTCCATCGAGCAGCCGAGCCGGCGCAGCTGGCGCGTGATCTCGCCGCCGCTCTCCGCCTTCCACTCCCACACGCGCGCGACGAATGCCTCGCGCGACAGGTCGGTGCGCTTCTCGCCCTTGGCACCCATCTGGCGCTCGACCACCATCTGCGTGGCGATGCCGGCATGGTCGGTGCCGACCACCCAGAGCGCGTCCTTGCCCTTGAGCCGGGCATGGCGCGTCAGGATGTCCTGCAGCGTGTTGTCGAGCGCGTGGCCGATGTGGAGTGAGCCCGTCACGTTGGGCGGCGGGTTGACGATCGTCCAGGGCTCGGCGTTGGGGCGCTCGGGGCGGAACAGGCCCTTGTCTTCCCAGTGCGTGTACCAGCGGCGCTCGATCGCGGCGGGGTCGAAGGTCTTGGCGAGCTCGGTCATGGCCCGGCGGCTATCCCGCGTCGCGCCAAAAGGGAAGACCGCGTCGCCGCCGCATAGCAGAAGGGCCGCCCCGGCATCCCGGGACGGCCCTGCTGTCAGCCTCGCGGCGCGCCTGGATCAGGCGGCGACGTCGAAGTCCTCGTCGGTCGTCACCGGGCCCGAGTCCTGGCCCTTGGCGGCGACGTCGCGGTCGACGAACTCGATGATCGCCATCGGCGACGCGTCCGAGGCGCGGATGCCCGCCTTGATGATGCGGGTGTAGCCGCCGTTGCGCGACGCGTAGCGCGGCGCGAGCACGTCGAACAGCTTCACCAGCTGGGCGTCGTCGAGCAGCCGCGCGTGGGCGAGACGACGGTTGCTGAGACCACCCTTCTTGCCGAGCGTGATCAGCTTCTCGATGTACGGGCGCAGCTCCTTCGCCTTGGCGACCGTGGTGGTGATCTGCTCGTGCTTGATCAGCGCGGCCGACATGTTGCGGAACAGTGCCTGGCGATGGGCCGAGGTCCGCTGCAGCTTACGACCGCCAACTCTATGACGCATGGGTCTTTCCTTTCGTTCGTCAGGGGGCCGTGAACGGGTCCCATCGAAGTAGCGCTTCGATGGGTGCCCTCAGGTACCCCGGGCCTGGTGGGGACGTTTGAGCCCACCGTCGTCACGTCGCTCCCGCGGGAGCCTCTATAGTATAGGAGACCGGATGGCGCCGCGGCTCAGCCGCGGCGTCGGTCGGGTGCCGGACGCGGCACCCGCCGGCCGGGACTGTCCGTCTCGCGCATAGCTTACGCTACGCGCGTGCGGATCAGCCCATGATCTCCTGCTCGAGCTTCTTGGCGACTTCCTCGATGTTCTCGGGCGGCCAGCCGGGGATTTCCATGCCCAGCCGCAGCCCCATCGAGGAGAGCACTTCCTTGATCTCGTTGAGCGACTTGCGCCCGAAGTTCGGGGTCCGCAGCATCTCCGCCTCGGTCTTCCCGACGAGATCACCGATATAGATGATATTGTCGTTCTTGAGGCAGTTGGCCGAGCGGACCGAGAGTTCGAGCTCGTCGACCTTCTTGAGCAGGTAGCGGTTGATCTGCGCGGTGTCGCTCGCGACCTCGCCGCCCGACGCCGCCGGCGCCGCGACGCCGACCGGGGCCGAGCGCGTGACCGAGGAATCGTCGAAGTGAACGAACAGCGCCAGCTGGTCCTGCAGGATGCGGCCGGCATAGCCCACCGCGTCCTCGGGAGTGACGGTGCCGTCGGTCTCGATCGTCAGCGTCAGCTTGTCATAATCGAGGTCCTGCCCGACGCGGGTCGGGTCGACCTTGTACGACACCTGGCGCACCGGCGAGTAGAGCGCGTCGACCGGGATAAGACCGATCGGCGCATCGGCCGGCCGATTGTTGACGGCGGCGACATAGCCCTTTCCGACGTCGGCGGTGAGCTCCATGTTGAGCGTCGCGCCCTCGTCGAGGTGGCAGATCACCAGCTCGGGGTTCATCACCTCGATGTCGCCCGACACCGCGATGTCGCCCGCCTTGACCTCGGACGGGCCGGTCGCGGAGAGCTGGAGGCGCTTCGGCCCCTCACCCTGCATGCGGATCGCGATCTGCTTGACGTTGAGGACGATGTCGGTGACGTCCTCGCGCACGCCCGCGAGCGAGCTGAACTCGTGCAGCACGTTCTCGATCTTGATCGAGGTCACCGCGGCACCCTGCAGCGAGGAGAGCAGCACGCGCCGCAGCGCGTTGCCCAGCGTCAGCCCGAAGCCACGCTCCAGCGGCTCGGCGACGAAGGTCGCCTTGCGCTTGCCGTCACCGCTCTTCTTCTCGAGCTGGTTGGGCTTCTTCAGTTCTTGCCAGTTCTTTGCGTTGACAGACAAGCTCTCGTCCCCTGGGGTTGGGCCGGCGCTGGCGGGCGCCGACCGGGTAATGGACGCAGCCGCTCGTCAGCGGCCACGCGAAGAACATCAGATCAGACGCGACGCCGCTTCGACGGACGCACGCCATTGTGCGGGATCGAGGTCACGTCGCGGATCGACGTGATCTGGAAACCGACCGCCTGCAGCGCACGCAGCGCCGACTCGCGGCCCGAACCCGGCCCCTTGACCTCGACCTCGAGCGTGCGGACGCCGTGCTCGGCGGCCTTCTTGCCCGCGTCCTCGGCTGCGACCTGCGCCGCGTACGGGGTCGACTTGCGGCTGCCCTTGAACCCCATCATGCCCGCGGACGACCAGCTGATGGCGTTGCCCTGCGCGTCGGTGATGGTGATCATGGTGTTGTTGAAGCTGGCGTTCACGTGAGCGACGCCCGCGGTGATGTTCTTGCGTTCGCGCCGGCGAATGCGCTGCGGTGCCTGAGCCATGTGGTGTTCCTGACCTTAGATTCCAATACGGAAGCCGGGAGGCTGTCCGCCTCGCGCCTGCCTCCGGCGGAGAAGAAGTGAAAATCGTCCCCGGACGATTTTCTTACTTCTTCTTACCCGCGATCGGCTTCGCCTTGCCCTTGCGGGTGCGCGCGTTG
This sequence comes from Sphingomonas sp. BK069, assembly GCF_014193405.1. Taxonomy (NCBI): domain Bacteria; kingdom Pseudomonadati; phylum Pseudomonadota; class Alphaproteobacteria; order Sphingomonadales; family Sphingomonadaceae; genus Sphingomonas; species Sphingomonas sp. BK069. The sequence continues at coordinate 1,481,665 of NZ_JACHZH010000001.1, forward strand.
GTGTGCGTGCGCTGGCCGCGGACCGGCAGGCCCTTGCGGTGGCGCAGGCCGCGGTAGCAGGCGAGATCCATCAGGCGCTTGATGTTCATCGCGGTCTCGCGACGAAGATCACCCTCGACCGTGTAGCCGGCATCGATCGCCTCGCGGATCTGCAGCACTTCCTGATCGGTCAGGTCCTGCACGCGCCGCTCCGGCGTGATGTTCAGCTTCTCGGTCAGCTCCTTGGCCTTGGCCGGTCCGATGCCGTGGATGTAGGTCAGCGCGATCACCACGCGCTTGTTGGTCGGGATGTTAACACCCGCGATACGTGCCATGTGCTATATGTCTCCTGTGCTCCACGGGGCGCGGCATGGCTGCACGCATCCCATCTCAACGCATTGCCTTCCGCGCCCCCGCTGGCCCGAGTCGCTCCCCGCCGAACGCAGGAAACGCGACGTGCGCACGAGTGCGACGCCGACGAGTGAGAGGTTGGAAGGAAGGGCGGATAAGCGCGCGGGAACGCACTGTCAAGCAAGCGGTTCCGAGTCGCGGCACGCCGATCGCCGCAGCGCGACCCATTTTCGCAGCGCCACAACGAACCAGGCGAGCTCGACCAGCCCGAACGGCCACGCGCCCTGGAGGAAGCCGTACGCGGAGCCCATCAGGCATCCCAAGGCGAACAGCAAAGTCCAGTACGGCGCGCGCTCCTCCATTATATAGCACAGAAGCATGAAGGAAACGGCGAACAGGCCGAAGAGGGTCAGGGCGTCCATGCGCCCGGTGTGGCGCATCGCGGAGGAGAGGGCCAGAGCCATAGGCTCAGAGCGGGGGGCACGCTATGGTGGCTTCCCGCGCGCTCTCCACGCCCGCGCTACCACCACTTAGGTCGTACGCCCGCACCCTCTTCCGTCATCCCCGCGAAGGCGGGGATCCAGACGCGCCAACCTTCGAGAGAGGGCCGGACCGTCAGCGTTTATGGATCCCCGCCTTCGCGGGAATGACGAAGACCGACAGCGCACTAGGAGGGCATCTGACTAGAAGGCGCCGATCGCGGGCGAGCGACCGTCGGTGAGGAAGCGACCGAACTGATCCCGAGCGCGCGAAGAGCCGGCGGAGGACAGGGAACCCTCCGCCGGCCTCGTCACCACCGGGAGAGAAGGTGACGAGTTCCGTATTGTCTTCGGCGATCGGACGGCGACCACCGCCGCCCGTGCCCCTGCTCTACCCCGCGCACCGCTTCCGCAGCGTGGCAGGCGCATGAACTTTCCGTCATGTCTGTGAAACTGCGCCCGTATCGGTCGCGATCCCCGCGCCGAGCCCGACCCGCGGCCGCGGACGCATCTAGCGCCGCCCCCGCGCGTTCGCCCGACATGGAGGACCTACAACGCGCCTACGCCTCGTTCGAGACGTCGCATCTGCGCGCGCGCGCCGCGGTGGAGGTGACCCCGGCGGGGCTGCTTGCACTTGGCGGCATGGTGGCAGCGATCCTGGCGGGCAGCGCGGCGATCGTTCTCGCCGTGCGTCGTCCCGCCGCCCCGCCGCGACCGCTCAGCGATCGCCGAGGATCGACTCGATCGCGGCGGTGACCTGGCCGATCTCGGCCATGCCGTCGACGCGGCGCACCAGCCCGCGCGACTCGTAGATCGGGATGATCGGCGCGGTCTTGGCGCGATACTCGGCCATGCGAGTCCGCACCGTCTGCTCATTGTCGTCGGGGCGGCGCTTGAACTCGCTCGCGCCGCAGACGTCGCATACGTCCTCGACCTTCGGGCGCTTGAACGTGTCATGATAGCCGGTGCCGCACACCGCGCAGGTAAAGCGGCCGACGATCCGCTCGACCAGCGCATCCTCGTCCACTTCGAGCTCGATGACATGGTCGAGGGTCTGGCCGCGCTCGGTCAGCAGCAGGTCGAGCGCGTCGGCCTGTGCCGCAGTGCGCGGGTAGCCGTCGAAGATCGCGCCGCTGCCGGTGCCAGCGTCCATCCGCTCGCCGATCAGCGCCGAGACGATCGCGTCCGAGACGAGCTCGCCCGCCTCCATCACCGCCTTGGCCTGGAGCCCTACCGGCGTGCCCGCCTTGACCGCGGCGCGCAGCATGTCGCCGGTGGAGAGCTGGACCATGTCGCGCTCCTCGACCAGCCGCTGCGCCTGGGTGCCCTTGCCCGCCCCCGGCGGCCCCAGCAGAATGATGTTCACGAGATAACGCCTCCCTGTCGCGTCGTCCCGCGCCCCGCGATCAGCGGCGGCGCGCGCCCTTCAGTTTCGCCTTCTTGATCAGGTCGCCATACTGATGCGCCAGCAGGTGCGACTGGATCTGGGTGACGGTGTCCATCGTCACGTTGACCACGATCAGCAGGCTGGTGCCGCCGAGATAGAAGGGGATCGACAGCGCCGACACCAGATACTCGGGGACGACGCAGATGAACGTCAGATAGGCAGCGCCGATCACCGTGATGCGGGTCAGCACATAATCGAAATAGCTCTCGGTGTTCTTGCCCGGACGGATGCCCGGGATGAAGCCGCCGTAGCGCTTGAGGTTCTCCGCCGTCTCCTCCGGGTTGAAGACCACCGCGGTGTAGAAGAACGAGAAGAAGATGATGCCGGCGGCGTAGAGCGCCATGTACACCGGCGAGCCGTGCTGGAGATACTGGTTCAGGCCGATCAGGATGTCGCCGAAACGGCTTTCGCCCGAGACCCGGTTGCCCGCGAACTGCGTAATTGTCAGCGGCAGCAGCAGCAGCGACGAGGCGAAGATCGGTGGGATCACGCCCGCGGTGTTGATCTTGAGCGGCAGGTGGCTGCGATCAGCCTGCATGCCGCGCTGCGTCTGGCGCTTGGGATATTGGATCAGGATGCGGCGCTGCGCACGCTCCATGAAGCAGATCAGCAGGATCAGGCCCGCCACCACGGCGATGATCAGCACCACCGAGATCGGGTTCATCGACCCCGAGCGCCCGCCCTCGAGCAGGTTGACCAGGGTGGTCGGCAGGTGCGCGACGATGCCCGCCATGATGATCAGCGAGACGCCGTTGCCGATGCCGCGGCTGGTGATCTGCTCGCCCAGCCACATCAGGAACATCGTGCCGCCAATCAGCGAGATCACCGCGCCGACGCGGAACACCATGCCTGGCTCGATCACCGCCCCGCCGGCCTCGAGCCCGCGCGCGATGAAATAGCCCTGCACCGCGGTCAGCGCGACGGTGCCGTAGCGGGTGTATTGATTGAGCTTCTTCCGCCCGGACTCGCCTTCCTTCTTGATCGCGGCGAGCTGCGGGCTCAGCGAGGTGGCGAGCTGCACCACGATCGAGGCGGTGATGTACGGCATCACGCCCAGCGCGATCAGCGACGCGCGCGACAGCGATCCGCCCGAGAAGGTGTTGAAGAAGTCGAGCACGCCGCCCTTCATCCGCTCGGCGAGTACGCCGAGCTGGGTGGGGTCGATCCCGGGCAGCGGCACGTAGCTCAGCAGCCGGAAGACGATCAGCGCACCGATCGTGAACCACAGCCTTTTCTTAAGGTCGGTCGCCTGCGCGAATTTCGCGAGGCTGATGCTCTGCGCCATCTGGTCGGCTGCGGATGCCATCGTATCGGTGTATCCTGGAAACGAAGAACGGCGGGATGCGTTTGTACCGCCCCGCCGCTCATATAGGCGCATCAGGCGCCATGTCTAACCCGGTCTGACCGGATCACGCGCGGCGCGAGCATCTGCGACGCTCGCTCAATTCGTCACCCCGGGCCCGCTCCGGGGATCATGGTGCCGCGCGCCACAACAAGCGTTGCGCGTGCGGCGACATGGATCCCGGGTCAAGCCCGAGGCGCCGGGAGAGCGTCGGGAGCGGCTTACGCCTGCGTCTGCGCCTGCTTGCGCGCGGCCTGCGCGGTGCGGTGCTTGGCCTTGTGCTTGTCCGCAGCGGGGACGATCTCGGGCACAGTAACCGAGCCGCCGAGCTTCTCGACCGCCTCGCGCGCCGACGCCGACACGCCAGCGACCGTGAAATTGAGCTTCGTGGTCAGCTCGCCCTTGCCGAGCAGCCGCACGCCGTCCTTACCGCCGCGCGCGAGGCCGGCCGCCTTGAGCGCGGCATGGTCCAGGTCGGTGCCGGTCAGCTTGCCCGACTCGATCGCCTTCTGGATCTCGCCGAGGTTCACCGTGGCATAGTCCTTGGCGAAGATGTTGTTGAAGCCGCGCTTCGGCAGCCGCATGTGGAGCGGCATCTGGCCGCCCTCGAAGCCCGCGATGCTGACACCCTCGCGGCTCTTCTGTCCCTTGACGCCGCGGCCACCGGTCTTGCCCTTACCCGAGCCGATACCGCGGCCGACGCGGATCTTGCGGTGGCGGGCGCCCTGGTTGTCGCTGAGTTCGTTGAGCTTCATGATTTGCACTCGCTTTCGCTTCTGTCGCGCTGAAAAACAGGAAGGGGGCCGGTTAGCCCCCTTCCCTCGTCTTGTCACTAGTCAGGTGAGAAAGGCTCAGCCCTCCACCACCTCGACCATGTGCTGCACCTTGCGGATCATGCCGCGCACCTCGGGGCTGTCCTGCAGCTCCGCGACGCGGTGCATCTTGTTGAGGCCCAGGCCGATGAGCGTCGCGCGCTGGTCCTTGGTCCGCCGGATCGGCGAGCCGGTCTGCTTCACCTTGATGGTCGCCATGTCGCTCACTCCACCACTGCCGCGGCATCCGCCTCGGCGGTCGCCGCGTCCGCGCCGTGCGCGCGGCCGAGCAGGTCGGCGATCTTCTTGCCGCGACGCTGCGCCACCGCCTTCGGCGAGGTCTGCGTGTTCAGCGCCTCGAAGGTCGCACGGATCATGTTGTACGGGTTCGAGGTCCCGACCGACTTGGTCACCACGTCGGCGACGCCGAGGCTCTCGAACACCGCGCGCATCGGACCGCCGGCGATGATGCCGGTGCCCTGCGGCGCCGAGCGCAGCGTCACGCGACCCGCGCCGAAGTGGCCGTTGCCGTCGTGGTGCAGCGTGCGGCCTTCCTTCAGCGGCACGCGGACCATCTTCTTCTTCGCCGCGGCGGTTGCCTTGGAGATCGCCTCGGGGACCTCGCGCGCCTTGCCGTGGCCGAAGCCGACGCGGCCCTTGCCGTCGCCCACCACGACCAGCGCCGCGAAGCCGAAGCGCTTGCCGCCCTTTACCGTCTTCGAGACGCGATTGATGTGGACGAGCTTCTCGATCAGCTCCTCACCGCCGTCGTCGTTGTTGCGACGGTCGTCGCGACGCCCACGGTTGCCGTCACGGCCTCCGCGCCCCCCACGATCGTTTCCGCCGCGACCACCGCCGCCGCCACGGCCGCCGCGCGCGCCGCGCGGCGGGCCATTGTCCTGCGGCGCGGACTGCACCGGTGCCGCCTGGGCCTCGGCCTCGGGCGCCTGCGTCTGCTGGTTCTCGTCAGCCATGTCTTAGAACTCCAGTCCGGCTTCGCGCGCGGCCTCGGCCAGCGCCTTCACCCGGCCGTGAAAGAGGAAGCCACCACGGTCGAACACGACCTGCGTGACACCGGCGGCCTTCGCCGCCTCGGCGACGCGCTTGCCCACCTCGGTCGCGGCCGCGACGGTCGCGGTCTTGCCCTCGTGCCCGGCCAGCGTCGAGGCCGAAGCCACGGTGTGGCCGTTGGCGTCGTCGATGACCTGGGCGTAGATGTGCTTGCCCGAGCGATGCACCGACAGGCGCGGACGCGTGCCAGCCCGCGCGCGCAGCGCGGTGCGGTTGCGGCGACGCCGCTTGTCGAAAAGCGAAAGACCCTTGGTCACTTCTTCTTCCCTTCCTTACGGAAGATATACTCGCCGTCGTACTTGATGCCCTTGCCCTTGTACGGCTCGGGCTTACGCCAGCGGCGGATCTCGGCGGCCAGCTGGCCGACGCGCTGCTTGTCCGCACCGCTGATCTCGACGGTGGTCGCGTCCGGCGTCTTCACCTCGATGCCCTCGGGCACCTCGATGTTGACGTCATGGCTGTAGCCGAGCTGCAGGCGCAGGTTGCGGCCCTGCGCCGCGGCGCGGTAGCCGACGCCGGTGATCAGCAGCTTCTTGGTGAAGCCCTCGGTCACGCCGGTGACGAGGTTCTGCACCAGCGTCCGCTGCATGCCCCAGAAGGCGCGCGCGCGCTTGGTGTCGTTGGCCGGCTGCACGCCGATCGAGTCACCCTGCACGTCGTAGCTGATCAGGTCCGACAGCGGCATCGTCAGGGTGCCCTTGGGGCCCTTGACCGACAGCTCGTTGCCGTGGCGGGTGGCGGTGACGCCCGACGGGATCGGGACCGCCTTCTTGCCGATGCGGCTCATCAGAACACCTCCGCCAGCACTTCGCCGCCGACGTTCTGCTCGCGCGCCTCGGCGTCCGACAGAACGCCCTTCGGCGTTGACACGATGGTGATGCCCAGGCCGTTCATCACGCGCGGCAGCTCGGTGGCGCCGGAATAGATGCGACGGCCCGGCTTCGAGACGCGCGCGACATGCTTGATCGCGGGCTGGCCCTCGAAATACTTGAGCTCGATGCGGACGCCCTTGGTGGACGCGCCCTTGCCGAGCGCGAGCTCCTCCTCGGAATAGCCGCGGATGTAGCCCTCGCGCTGGAGCACGTCGAGCACGCGGACGCGCAGCTTCGACGCGGGCGACAGCACGCTGTCCTTGCGCGCGCGCTGGCCGTTGCGGATGCGGGTGAGCAGGTCACCCAGGGGATCGGTCACTGCCATCGTACGTCCTTACCAGCTCGACTTGGTGAGACCCGGGATCAGGCCCTTGTTGGCCAGATCGCGCAGCATCACACGGGCAAGCCCGAACTTGCGGTAGTAAGCACGCGGACGACCGGTCAGCGCGCAGCGGTTGCGGATACGCGTCGGATTGGCGTTGCGGGGCAGCTCCGCCATCTTCAGCCGCGCGATGAGACGCTCGGTCTCGTCGAGCGACTGGTCGTTCGCGGTTGCCTTCAGCTTCGCCAGCTTGGGCGCATATTGCGCCACCAGCTTCTTGCGACGCTCGTTCTTGTTCACGGAACTCAGTTTCGCCATGGACTTAAGCTCTCTTTATCAGACCAGCGAGACGGTCATGCCGCCTTCTTCGCGTCGGTCGTTTCGTCCTCGATCGGGAACGGGAAGCCGAACAGGCGGAGCAGCTCGCGCGCCTCGTCGTCGGTCTTCGCGGTCGTGGTCACGATCACGTCCATGCCGCGCACCTTGTCGATGCGGTCATAGTTGATCTCCGGGAACACGATCTGCTCCTTGATGCCGCAGGCGTAGTTGCCGCGGCCGTCGAAGCTCTTCGGGTTCAGCCCGCGGAAGTCGCGGACGCGCGGTAGCGCGATGGTGATGAAGCGGTCGAGGAACTCGTACATGCGCTCGCGGCGAAGGGTGACCTTCACGCCGATCGGCATGCCCTCGCGCAGCTTGAACTGCGCGATCGACTTCTTCGCCTTGGTGACGACCGGCTTCTGACCGGCGATCAGCTCCATCTCCGACGCGGCCTGGTCGACACGCTTCTTGTCCTGGGTCGCCTCGCCGACGCCCATGTTGAGCACGATCTTGTCGATCCGCGGGATCTCGTTGACGTTCTTGTAGCCGAACTTCTCGGTCATCGCCGCGACGATGCGATCCTCGTAGATCGCCTTCATGCGGGGCTTGTAGGCGTCAGCCATCGATCTTCTCCCCGGTCTTCACCGCGACGCGGACCTTCTTGCCATCCTGCGTCTCGAAACGGACGCGCGTCGGCTTGCCGTCGGCGGTGACGTGCGCCACCTTCGACACGTGCAGCGGCGCCTCGATGCGCTCGAGCCCGCCCTGCGGGTTCGCCTGCGTCGGCTTGCGGTGACGGGTAGCGACGTTGACGCCGCCGACGATCACCTTGCTATCCTTCGGCATCGACTGGGTGACCGTGCCGGTCTTGCCCTTGTCCTTGCCGGAAAGGACGACGACCTGATCGCCCTTCTTGATCTTCGCGGCGGCCATTACAGCACCTCCGGCGCGAGGCTGATAATCTTCATGTGCTTCTTGCCGCGTAGCTCGCGCACGACCGGGCCGAAGATACGGGTGCCGATCGGCTCCTCGTTCTTGTTGACCAGCACCGCGGCATTGCCGTCGAACCGGATCACCGAGCCGTCGGCGCGGCGAATGTCCTTGGCGGTACGCACGATCACCGCGCGGTGAACGTCACCCTTCTTCACGCGGCCACGCGGCTGCGCTTCCTTGACGCTGACGACGATGATGTCGCCGACGCCGGCCGTGCGGCGCTTGGACCCGCCAAGCACCTTGATGCACTGCACCCGCTTCGCGCCGCTATTGTCAGCGACGTCGAGATTGGACTGCATCTGGATCATCGATCCGCTTCCTTCTCGCCTTGGGGTGGATTCCGACCCAGCCCCGCCTAAAAAAACGACCCCCGGCAGGCGCATGGCCGTACCGAGGGGAGCGGCCGGTTAGCCGCTCCGCGGGCGAAAGGCAAGTGCCCTGCCCCCACGTCTTCCCGCCACGCTCGGCTGGTCTCCGCGGCCAGGCCGCGGACCCTTCCCGAAACGCCGGCGGGCGCGCTCAGCGACGCTTACGCGTCGACGTCGACCCGCTCGGGCGCGACATGCGTGTTCACGCGGTCGACGACCTTCCAGGTCTTCAGCTTGGAGATCGGCGCGGTCTCTTCGATGCGCACGGTCTCGCCCTGCTTATACTCGTTCGCCTCGTCATGGGCGTGGTACTTCTTCGAGCGGCGGATGATCTTGCCGTAGAGCGGGTGCTTCACCTTGCGCTCCACGTTGACGATCACCGTCTTCTCGCCCTTGTCGGAGACGATCACTCCGGTCAGCACGCGCTTCGGCATGTGCGTCGTCCTCTTACTTGGCCGCAGCCGCAGCATTGCGCTGCGCCTGAAGGGTCTTGATGCGGGCGATGTCCTTGCGGACCTCACGCACGCGGCTCGGCTTCTCGAGCTGGCTGGTCGCCGCCTGGAAGCGCAGATTGAACTGCTCGCGCTTCAGGTTGCCCAGGCTCTCGGCGAGCTGGTCGTCGCTCTGGCCGGTGAAGTCGGTGGTATTTGCCATCTTACTCGCCTCCCAGGTGCGAGGTGTCGCCGAGACGCGCCACGACCTTGGTCTTGATCGGCAGCTTCATCGCGGCGCGCTCGAACGCCTCCGCGGCGAGCGGCCCCTCGACGCCGTCGAGCTCGAACAGGATCCGGCCCGGCTTGACGCGCGCCGCCCAGAACTCGGGCGAACCCTTGCCTGAGCCCATGCGGACTTCGGCGGGCTTGCTCGACACCGGCACGTCCGGGAACACGCGGATCCACAGACGCCCCTGGCGCTTGATGTGGCGCGTGATCGCGCGGCGGGCCGCCTCGATCTGACGCGCGGTGATACGATCCGGCTCCATCGCCTTGAGGCCATAGGAGCCAAAGTTCAGCGAGGTGCCGCCCTTGGCGTCGCCGTGGATACGGCCCTTGAACGCCTTGCGGAACTTGGTGCGCTTCGGTTGCAGCATTGCCTTATTCCTTAGCGGCGGTCATCGCGCGCAGGGCGCACGCCGGAGGTCTGGGCCTCCATCATGAGGCGATCGGTCGCCATCGGGTCGTGCCCGAGGATCTCGCCCTTGAACACCCATACCTTGACGCCGCAGACGCCATAGGCGGTGTGCGCCTCGGCCTCGGCATAGTCGATGTTGGCGCGCAGCGTGTGCAGCGGCACCCGGCCCTCGCGATAGCTCTCCGAGCGCGCGATCTCGGCGCCGCCAAGGCGGCCGCCGCAATAGACCTTGATGCCGTCCGCACCGAGGCGCATCGCCGACTGCACCGCGCGCTTCATCGCGCGGCGGAAGGCGATACGACGCTCGAGCTGATCCGCGATGCCCTGCGCGACGAGCTTGGCGTCGACCTCGGGCTTGCGGATCTCGACGATGTTCAGCGACACGTCCGAGCTGGTCATCGCGCCGAGCGTCTTGCGCAGCTTCTCGATGTCCGAGCCCTTCTTGCCGATGATCACGCCGGGGCGTGCGGCGAAGACCGAGATGCGGCACAGCTTGGCGGGACGATCGATCACCACCTTCGAGATCGCCGCCTGCGGCAGCGTCTTGATGATGTACTGACGGATCTTGAGATCCTCCAGCAGCAGGCGACGATAATCGTCGCCCTCGGCGTACCAGCGGCTGTCCCAGGTACGGTTGATCTGCAGGCGCAGACCGATGGGATTGCTCTTGTGACCCATTAGGCTTCTTCCTGCTCGCGCACGACGATCCGCAGCCGCGAGAACGGCTTGAGGATGCGGGTGGACTTGCCGCGGCCGCGCGTGGCGAACCGCTTCATGGTGATCGACTTGCCGACCGACGCCTCGGCGACGACGAGCGCGTCGACGTCGAGGTTGTGGTTGTTCTCGGCGTTGGCGATGGCCGAGGCCAGCACCTTGCGCGCGTCGACCGCCATCGACTTCTTGGAAAAGGCAAGGATGTTCATCGCGTCGGCCGCCGAGCGGCCGCGGATCAGCGCCGCCACCAGGCCCAGCTTCTGCGCCGAGCCGCGGATCTGCGTGCCGACCGAGAGGGCTTCCTTCTCGCCGACCTTGCGGGGGGATGCAGGCTTGCTCATCAGCGCTTGCCCTTCTTGTCAGCCGCGTGACCCGGGAAGAACCGGGTGGGCGCGAACTCGCCGAGCTTCATGCCGACCATGTCCTCGTTGACCGAGACGGGCACGAACTTGCGGCCGTTGTAGACCGAGAACGTCAGACCGACGAACTGCGGCAGGATGGTGGAGCGGCGCGACCAGGTCTTGATCGGCGCGCGCCCGCCGGCGTCCTGCGCGGCCTCGGCCTTCTTGAGCAGGCTCAGTTCGACGAACGGGCCCTTCCAGACAGAGCGAGCCATTACTTCTTCCTCGCGTGGCGGCTACGGATGATCATCTTGTCCGTAGATTTGTTGTGGCGGGTGCGCGCACCCTTCGTCGGCTTGCCCCACGGCGTGACCGGGTGACGGCCGCCCGAGGTCCGGCCTTCACCACCGCCGTGCGGGTGGTCGACCGGGTTCTTGGCCACGCCGCGCGTCAGCGGGCGCTTGCCCATCCAGCGCGAGCGGCCAGCCTTGCCGAGGTTCTGGTTCTGGTTGTCGGGGTTGGATACCGCACCGATCGTCGCCATGCACTCGCCATGGATGTAGCGCTGCTCACCCGAGTTGAGGCGGACGATGACCATGCCGCGGTCGCGACCGACGACCTGCACATAGGTGCCGGCCGAACGAGCGATCTGACCGCCCTTGCCCGGCTTCATCTCCACGTTGTGGACGATGGTGCCGACCGGGATCTGGCCCAGCTCCATGGCATTGCCCGGCTTCACGTCGGTCTTCTTGCCCGCGATCACCTTGTCGCCCGGCGCGAGCCGCTGCGGCGCGATGATATAGGCCAGCTCCTCGTCGGGATACTTGACCAGCGCGATGAAGGCGGTGCGGTTCGGGTCATACTCGAGCCGCTCGACCGTGCCCTCGACGTCCCACTTGCGCCGCTTGAAATCGACGTAGCGGTAGCGCTGTTTGTGACCGCCCGCGATGCCGCGCGAGGTCACATGGCCCTTGTTGTTGCGACCGCCGGTCTTGCGCTTGCCCTCGGTCAGCGCCTTGACGGGCTTGCCCTTGTACAGCGCCGACTTGTCGACGAGGACGAGGCCGCGCTGCGCCGGCGACGTCGGGTTATAATGCTTGAGTGCCATCTTACTTGGCCCCCTCGGTGACGTCGATCGACTGGCCCTCGCGGAGCGTGACGATCGCCTTCTTGACATCGGAGCGACGGTAGGGCGCACCCTTCCAGCGCTTGGTCTTGCCCTTCTGGACGATCGTGTTCACGCCCGTGACGCTGACGCCGAAGAGCGCCTCCACGGCCGCCTTGATCTGGGGCTTGGTCGCCTTGTTGGCGACCTTGAAGACCACCGCGTTCTGCTCGGAGAGCAGGGTCGCCTTCTCGGTGATGTGCGGCGCGACAATCACGTCGTAGTGACGGTTGTCGATCGCCTCTGCCGGCTTAGCCATTGAAGCGCGCCTCCAGCTTCTCGACCGCCGCGCGCGTCAGCACCAGCGTGTCTGCCTTGATGATGTCGTAGACGTTCGCGCCGACCGCCGGGAGCAGGTCCACGCCCGGCAAGTTGCGACCGGCGCGGAAGCTCTCGCCCGCCTCGCCGTCGATCACCAGCGTGCGCTTGCCCGTGGTGAGCGTGGCGAAATGGCCCTTGAGCTCCTTCGTCTTCTGCACCTCGAACGCGTCCAGCACGATCAGCGAGCCGGCCTTGGCATGGCTGCTGAGCGCCATCTTGAGACCGAGCGCGCGAATCTTCTTGTTGAGCCCGGGGTTGAAGTCGCGGACGCGGGCGCCGTGCGCCTTACCGCCGCCGATGAACACCGGGGCGCGGCGATCACCGTGACGGGCGACACCGCCGCCCTTCTGGCGACCGAGCTTCTTGCCCGAGCGAGCGACGTCGGCGCGCTCGCGCGTGCCACGCGCGGTGGCGCGACGCTTCTCGAGCTGCCAGGTCACGACGCGGTGCAGGATGTCGGCACGCGGATCGAGGCCGAAGACCTCGTCGTTGAGCTCGATGTCCGCTGCGTCGGTGCCGGCGAAGGAGGAAACCTTGACCTTCACGTTCAGCCCTCCTGGCCGTCGGTCGCGGGGGCATCGGCCGACGTGTCGGCCGGCGTGTTCGCCGCGCTGTTGTTGTTGGCCGCCGACTTGATCGACGCCGGGTACGGCGCGCTCTCGTGGCGATCCTGCTTGACCGCGTCCTTGACGAACAGCCAGCCGCCCTTCGAGCCGGGCACCGAGCCCTTCACGAAGATCAGGCCGCGCTCGACGTCGGTGCCGACGATCTCGAGGTTCTGCTGGGTGCGGTTCTTGTCACCCATGTGGCCCGCCATCTTCTTGTTCTTGAAGACGCGGCCGGGATCCTGGCGGTTACCGGTCGAACCGTGCGAGCGGTGCGACACCGACACGCCGTGGGTCGCGCGCAGACCGCCGAAGTTCCAGCGCTTCATCGCGCCGGCGAACCCCTTGCCCTGGGTACGGCCCTGGATGTCGACCAGCTGGCCAGCGACATAATGGTCCGCCGCGAGCTCGGCGCCGACGTCGAGGAGGTTCTCCTCAGTCACGCGGAACTCGTGCACCACCGCCTTGGGCTCCACCTCGGCCTTGCCAAAGTGGCCGCGCTGCGGCTTGGCGACATTCTTGCTCTTGGCGACACCTGCGCCGAGCTGGACGGCGGTGTAGCCGTCACGGTCCTTCTCGCGACGGGCGACGACCTGAAGCGCCTCGATCTGCAGGACGGTGACCGGCACGTGGCGGCCGTCGTCCTGGAACAGGCGGGTCATCCCCATTTTCTTCGCGATCACGCCAGTACGCATGATCCCTTGCTCCTTGACAGAGGCACCGCGAGGCCCATCCCCACGGTGCTTGTGACCCGCGCCTGGCGGCGCGGATCGGTCAGCCCGGAATGTGCGAAGCGTGCCCCCGTCCCGGGCTAGGCGCTTCCCCGAGGGGAAACAGACGGGAGACGCTGACCCGGCCACCCGAGAGCGGCCAGCGGTATCTCATGGTCGTCGGAGCGTCCGCCAAGGCGGAGCGCTCGTCCGTCTCGCGCGATACGCCACGAAACGACAAACCCGCGGGACTCACGTCGACCGCGGGAGCCGGCCAATTACGCCAACCTGTTGACGCAGTCAACAGTGACCCCGGCCTTCGCCGGGGCCAAAGGCAAGCCGGCCTGCATCAGGCCAGCTTGATCTCGACGTCGACACCGGCGGCGAGGTCGAGCTTCATCAGCGCGTCCACCGTCTGCGGCGTCGGCTGCACGATGTCGAGCATGCGCTTGTAGGTGCGGACCTCGAACTGCTCGCGCGACTTCTTGTCGATGTGCGGGCCGCGGTTGACCGTGAACTTCTCGATGCGCGTCGGCAGCGGGATAGGGCCACGGATGAGCGCGCCGGTGCGGCGCGCGGTGTCGGCGATATCGCCGGTCGCCTGATCGAGCACGCGATGATCGAACGCCTTGAGGCGAATGCGGATGTTGCTGTCCATGATCCCTACCAATGCGAAAGAGCGGGGCACTTTCTCCCCCGTCACTCCGGCCGAGACCGAAGCCCTGCTACGCTAGCTTTACGCTGCCACAAGATCCCGGCCGAGACCGGGCTGACGGGACGAGAGCACCTCTTGCTGTTCTCGAACCCAAAGCGAAGGCGCGGCCATAACCGCGCTCCCATAAAAAGGCAACCGCCCGACGCACCATTCGGCGCATCGGGCGGAACCTCTCGTACCGGACCGGCGGACCGGCCCGATGCGGCTTACTTCGAAATGGCGCTCACCACGCCCGCACCCACGGTGCGGCCACCCTCGCGGATGGTGAAGCGCTGCCCGACGTCCATCGCGATCGGCGCGATCAGCTTGATGCCGAGCGCGACGTTGTCGCCCGGCATGACCATCTCGGTGCCCTCGGGCAGCTCGACGGTGCCGGTCACGTCCGTGGTGCGGAAGTAGAACTGCGGACGGTAGTTCGCGAAGAACGGCGTGTGACGGCCACCCTCGTCCTTCGACAGCACGTACACCTCCGACGAGAAGTCGGTGTGCGGCTTGATCGAGCCCGGCTTGCAGAGCACCTGACCGCGCTCGACCTCGTCGCGGGCGACGCCGCGGATCAGCGCGCCGACGTTGTCGCCGGCCTGACCCTGGTCGAGCAGCTTGCGGAACATCTCGACGCCGGTGACGGTGGTCTTGCGGACCTCCGGATGGATGCCGACGATCTCGACTTCCTCACCAACCTTGATGATGCCGGTCTCGACGCGGCCGGTCACGACGGTGCCGCGACCCGAGATCGAGAACACGTCCTCGATCGGCATCATGAACGGCTTGTCGAGCGGACGCTCCGGCTGCGGGATGTACTCGTCGACCGCCTTCATCAGCTCCATGACCGCGTCCGGCCCGAGCTTCTGGTTCGAGCCCGAGAGCGCGCAGGTGGCCGAGCCCTTGATGATCGGAATGTCGTCGCCCGGGAACTCGTACGAGCTGAGCAGCTCGCGGACTTCCAGCTCGACGAGCTCGAGGATCTCCTCGTCGTCGACCAGGTCGACCTTGTTCATGAACACGACCATCGCCGGCACGCCGACCTGGCGCGCGAGCAGGATGTGCTCGCGGGTCTGCGGCATCGGGCCGTCGGTGGCGGACACGACCAGGATCGCGCCGTCCATCTGGGCCGCGCCGGTGATCATGTTCTTGACGTAGTCGGCGTGACCCGGGCAGTCGACGTGCGCATAGTGGCGGTTGGCGGTCTCATACTCGACGTGCGCGGTCGAGATGGTGATGCCGCGCTCGCGCTCTTCCGGCGCCTTGTCGATGTTGGCGAAGTCGACCGCTGCGTTGCCCGCGACGTTCTCCGCCAGCACCTTGGTGATGGCGGCGGTCAGCGAGGTCTTGCCATGGTCGACGTGACCGATGGTGCCGATGTTCAGGTGCGGCTTGTTCCGCTCAAACTTAGCCTTAGCCATTGTTTCCCTACCTTCTGATTTCCACTGGAGCCGCACTCAGGACTCGCCGTGAAGGCGGCCCCATAGCGGCTCAATTCGTGTTGCGCAAATCCCGGCCGTTTTCCGGCGGGGCCGACGCGCGACTAAATCGCGCGTCGGACGGGCTTGGCTGGCGCCGACCCGCCGGCCGGCCCTTCGGCGAGGTGGGCCAAGTCACCCTGACCCTCCCGCTTCCGGCTTAGGCCAGCTTCGCCTTGACCTCGTCGGCGACGTTCTGCGGCACCTCGTCATAGTGCGAGAACTGCATCGAGTAGCTCGCCCGCCCCTGGGTGAACGAGCGCAGCGAATTCACGTAGCCGAACATGTTCGCCAGCGGCACCATCGCGGTCACCGCCTGCGCGTTGCCACGCGTGTCGGTGCCCTGGATCTGGCCGCGCCGCGAGTTCATGTCGCCGATCACGTCGCCCAGATAATCCTCCGGGGTGACGACCTCGACCTTCATGACCGGCTCGAGCAGCGTGATGCCCGACTTCTGCGCCGCCTCGCGCATCGCACCGCGCGCAGTGATCTCGAACGCCAGCGCCGACGAGTCGACGTCGTGATACGCGCCGTCGTACAGCGTGATCTCGAAATCGATGATCGGGAAGCCGACCAGCGAGCCGGTCGCCGCGGTCTCGCGGAAGCCCTTCTCGATCGCGGGGATATATTCCTTCGGAATGTTACCGCCCTTGACCTCGTCCTTGAAGATGATGCCCGCGCCGCGCTCGCCCGGCGTCAGCTTCACCTTCACGCGACCGAACTGGCCGGTGCCGCCCGACTGCTTCTTGTGCGTGTAGTCGATGTCGACCGGCTTCTTGAGATACTCGCGATATGCCACCTGCGGCGCGCCGACATTGGCCTCGACCTTGAACTCGCGCTTCATGCGGTCGACCAGGATCTCGAGGTGAAGCTCGCCCATCCCCTTGATGATGGTCTGGCCCGACTCGTGGTCGGTCGAGACGCGGAACGAGGGGTCCTCGGCGGCCAGACGGTTGAGCGCGACGCCCATCTTCTCCTGGTCGGCCTTGGTCTTCGGCTCCACCGACAGCTCGATCACCGGCTCCGGGAACTCCATGCGCTCCAGGATGATCGGATTGGCCGGATCGCACAGCGTGTCGCCCGTGGTGGTCTCCTTGAGGCCCGCCAGCGCGACGATGTCGCCCGCGCGCGCTTCCTCGATGTCCTCACGCGAGTTCGCGTGCATCAGGAGCATGCGACCGATCTTCTCCTTCTTGTCCTTCACCGAGTTCAGGTAGCTGCCCTTGGTGAGGACGCCCGAGTAGATGCGGGCGAAGGTGAGCGAGCCGACGAACGGGTCGTTCATGATCTTGAACGCCAGCGCCGAGAAGGGCGCGGTGTCCGACGAGGGGCGCTCGTCCGGAGTCTCGCCGTCCAGCTTGACGCCCTTGATCGCCGGCACGTCGAGCGGGCTCGGAAGATAGTCGACCACCGCGTCGAGCAGCGGCTGGACGCCCTTGTTCTTGAAAGCCGAGCCGCACACCACGGGCACGAACGCCATGTTGAGCGTGCCCTTGCGGATCAGCTTCTTGAGCGTGGCGGCGTCGGGCTCGTTGCCCTCGAGATATGCCTCCATCGCGTCGTCGTCCTGCTCGACGGCAAGCTCGATCAGGTCGTTGCGATACTTCGCTGCCTTCTCGGCCATGTCGTCAGGAATCGGCTGATACTCGAACTTCGCGCCGAGCGACTCCTCGAGCCAGATGATCGCGCGATTCTCGACTAGGTCGACGAGGCCCTTGAAGCCGCCCTCGATGCCGATCGGCAGGTACAGCACCGCCGGCTTGGCGCCGAGACGGTCGATGATCGACTGAACGCAGAAATAGAAGTCCGCGCCGGTGCGGTCGAGCTTGTTGACGAAGCACATCCGCGGCACACCGTACTTGTCGGCCTGGCGCCACACCGTCTCCGACTGCGGCTCCACGCCGGCGACGCCGTCGAAGCACGCGACTGCGCCGTCAAGCACGCGAAGCGAGCGCTCCACCTCGATAGTGAAGTCGACGTGGCCCGGGGTGTCGATGATGTTGATCAGATGCTCGGGGCCCTTGCCCTCTTCGGCCTTCCACTTGCAGGTGGTGGCCGCCGACGTGATCGTGATCCCGCGCTCCTGCTCCTGCTCCATCCAGTCCATCGTCGCGGTGCCCTCATGGACCTCGCCGATCTTGTAGGACTTGCCGGTGTAATAGAGGATGCGCTCGGTCGTCGTCGTCTTGCCGGCGTCGATGTGCGCCATAATGCCGATGTTGCGGTAGAGTTCGAGCGGATGGCTGCGGGCCATGATCGGGCTTCCTTAGCGATGTGGGGAGCGCAGCGTACCGCCGGCTCCCCACGATATAGGTCAGTTCTGAGACGCTTCCAAGACAGGCCGCGTCCGCACCGCCGGTGTTACCAACGATAGTGCGAGAAGGCGCGGTTGGCCTCGGCCATGCGGTGCGTGTCCTCCCGCTTCTTCACCGCGTTGCCGCGGTTGTTCGAGGCGTCGAGGAGCTCGCCCGAGAGGCGCGCCGACATCGTGTTCTCGCTGCGGCCGCGCGCGGCGGTGATCAGCCAGCGGATCGCCAGCGCCTGCGCGCGCTCGGGACGCACCTCGACCGGAACCTGGTAGGTCGCACCGCCGACGCGGCGGCTGCGGACCTCGATGCCCGGCTTGATGTTGTTCAGCGCGTCGTGGAACACGCCGATCGGCTCGCGCTTGGCGCGGGTCTCGACGGTGGTGAGCGCCGAATAGACGATGCCCTCGGCGACCGACTTCTTACCGTCGAGCATGACCGAGTTCATGAACTTGGAGAGAACCTCATCCCCGTACACGGGATCAGGCAGGATTTCCCGCTTCTCGGGACGACGACGACGCGCCATGTGATGTTACCTTTCAATCAGCTGGTGAGAATACGGGAGCGGCTTACTTCGGCCGCTTCGCACCGTACTTCGAGCGCGACTGGCGGCGATCCTTGACGCCCTGTGTGTCGAGCACGCCGCGCAGCACGTGGTAGCGCACGCCCGGAAGGTCGCGCACACGGCCGCCGCGGATCAGCACCACCGAGTGCTCCTGCAGGTTGTGGCCCTCGCCCGGAATGTAGCTGATCACCTCGCGCTGGTTGGTCAGGCGGACCTTGGCCACCTTGCGCAGCGCCGAGTTCGGCTTCTTCGGGGTCGTGGTATAGACACGGGTGCAGACGCCGCGCTTCTGCGGGTTCTGCTCCATCGCAGGGACCTTGGACTTGGCCTTCTGCGGCTCGCGGCCCTTGCGGACCAGCTGGTTGATCGTCGGCATGAAGCCTTCACCTTATCTGGAGGTTACTTTGCTGGAGCCCTGACAAGACTTGGAATACGAAAAGGACCGTGCGGCAGCCGGTAACGGCGGCCTCAGGCCCTTGATGCATCCAGCAATGTTCAAGCTGCCGGGCAGAAGTTGCCTTCCACCCGGACGGGGGCGCCTATACGCGCGCCGGGCGCGTCGGTCAATCGCCCGCCCTCTCGCTCACTTGAGCGGGTCGTGCCCCCAGTTCATCAGCGAGTAGCGCCAGTCGGAGTGCTCCTTGTCCTTCGCCGGCCCGCCCTGCGCGAGGTGGCGGTGGACGTAGCCGAGCACCGTCTTCATGTGCGTGTAATCATCGTCGGTGAGGTCGGCCTTCTTGGTGCGCTTGAGTTCGACGATGCGTCGGCCGGAGCGATGCCCGACGCTCTCGCCGTCGCCTTTGCCGTCGTCGCCCTTCCAGCCGACCCGCTTGCTGTCGTCGCTGTCGAGGAAGCGCTCCAGCTCGGCCGGGGCCATATTGACCGCCTCGTTGAACTCCTTGGCGATTCGATCGTGATCGTCGTGCTGCTCGGCCATGTCGCTCTCCTCGCGCGGTGAAAGCGCGAGGAGAGTGAAGGGTTTCACTTCACCTC
Organism: Sphingomonas sp. BK069; assembly: GCF_014193405.1. Classification (NCBI taxonomy): domain Bacteria; kingdom Pseudomonadati; phylum Pseudomonadota; class Alphaproteobacteria; order Sphingomonadales; family Sphingomonadaceae; genus Sphingomonas; species Sphingomonas sp. BK069. The sequence continues at coordinate 1,501,045 of NZ_JACHZH010000001.1, forward strand.
GACGCCGCCCTTCACCACCGCGACCGGGTGCTCCAGCACGGTGACGTCGCGCAGCGGGTCGCCGCGGACCGCGACCATGTCGCCGAAACGCCCGACTGCGATCGTCCCGACGTCGGCCTCGCGCCCGAGCGCGCGTGCGGCGCTGGTGGTGGCCGCGCGGATCGCGTCGAGCGGGGTCATGCCCCATTGCACCATCTTGGCGAACTGCCTGGCATTGTCGCCGTGCGGATAGACGCCCGCGTCGGTGCCGAAGGTCATCGCCACGCCCATGCGGAAGGCGCGCTGGAAGGTCTGGCGCTGCTTGAGCCCGATCGCCTTCTCCTTGTCGAGGCTTTCCTGCTCGGTGCCGTTCTTGGTGCCGGTAGCGAGGATATAATCGTCGTTGTAGATATCCATGTCGAACCAGGTCTTGTGCTCGATCGCGAGCTTCATCGCCTCGTCCGAGGCGAGGCTGACGTGCTCGATCGTGTCGATGCCGGCGCGGATCGCGGCCTTGATCCCATCGTCGCCGTGCGCGTGCGCCGCCACCTTGAGGTGGAGCATGTGCGCCTCGTCCGCGATCGCGCGCATCTCCTCCTCGCTGAGCTGCTGCCCGCCGACCGAGTCGCCCAGCGAGAAGACGCCGCCGGTGGCGCAGATCTTGATCACCTCGGCGCCATATTTGTGCAGCCACCGCACCTTGGCGCGTGCCTCCTCGGGCGAGTTCACCACCGAGGGCAGCTTCTTGTCGTAGGAGGGCGGCAGCGCGTTGTCGTCGCAATGCCCGCCGGTCGCGCCGATGGCATAGCCCGCGGGCACGATTCGCGGCCCGATCACCCAACCGCCGTCGATCGCCTCCTTGAGGCCGATGTCCTGAAAGTCCCCCGCGCCGACGTTGCGTACGGTGGTGAAGCCCGCGCGTAGCGTCTTGGCGGCGTTGGCGACGCTGATCGCGCCCCAGAAGCTGTCGGTGTACTTGAGCGTCTGATACCCGCCGATCTCGGCCAGGCTGGTGAGGTGGACATGCATGTCGATCAGCCCGGGGACGAGCGTGACGTCGCCGAGATCGACGCGGCGCGCGTCCGCCGGGATCGCGGGGCGGCTCGCCCCGCCGGCGGCGACCGCGGCGATGCGGCCGTCGGTGACGACGATCACCGGGTCGGACACGATCGCACCCTTGTCGACGTCGAGCATGCGCGCCGCGGTGACGACGACGCTCTCCGCGCTCGCCGGCCCCGCGCCGGCGAGCGCGATGGCGACCGCGGCGAAGCGCGGCAGGACGGTCAGTCTCATACGTGTTTCCCCCTTGTTTCCCGGCACGATGGCCGAGTTGCGCCGGGGAAGGAAGAGGGGCTGGCGGACGGTCGCCGCCCTCAGTCGCGCAGCCGTTCGCTGAGAAAGGCGATGAGCGCCTCGACTCGCGCGGGTCGAAGCGCGCTCGGCGGGGTGAGAAGGTGGAGGCCGATCGGCGCCGGCGCCCAGTCCGGCATGATCTCCACTACCCGCCCCGCGGCGATCCCGGCGCCGACGATGAAGCCCGGCAGTCGCGCGATGCCCAGCCCCGCCTCCAGTGCGGGCACCAGCGCGTCGCCGCTGTTCGCCGCGAGCGGTCCCTGCGCCTTCACCGACACCTCGGCGCCGTCGCGCGAGCGAAAGCGCCACGGGCCGGTCAGGTTAGTATAGCCCAGCAGCCGATGCTCGCCGAGCTGCGACGGGTGAGTCGGCGTGCCGTGCGTCGCGAGATAGCCAGGCGCCGCGACGACATGCGCCGTGATCGTGCACAGCCGGCGCGCGCGCAGCGAACTGTCGGGCAGGTCGGCGATCCGCAGCGCCACGTCGAACCCCTCGGCGACGATGTCGACGCGCGAGTCGGCGAGGTGGAGCTCGATCTCGATCGCGGGATGCGCCGCTAGGAAATCGGCCACGGCAGGAGCGACGTGCTTGAGCCCGAAGCTCATCGGCGCCGCCAGCCGCACGCGTCCGGCCGGCGCGAGCGCGCCGTCGCGCGCGGCCTCCTCGGCGGCATGCGCCTCCGCGACGATCCGTGCGGCATGCTCGGCTAGGGGGCGCCCGGCCTCGGTCAGCGCGAGCCGGCGCGAGGTGCGATGGAACAGAGACACCTGCAGCTGCGCTTCCAGCCGCGACACGCCTTTGGAGACCGTCGCCTTGCTGAGCCCGATCGCGTCCGCCGCCGCGCTGAACGAGCGATGCTCGGCCACCGCCGCGAAGATCGCCCAGGCCTCGAGATCGGGGAGCCGCATCGTCACCGGCGTAGAGGCCGAAACGATCCGTTTCAATCGGGCGCGTTCCGTCGGGGCCTGCGCTTACCTAGGTTGATCGTACCCGAGCGCGTTACCGACGCGCGCCCTGCCCTAATCCGCACCAGGAGCCACTGCCATGACCAAGGTCCTCGTCCTTTATTATTCGTCCTACGGCCATATCGAGAAGATGGCCGACGCGGTCGCGGAAGGCGCGCGGGCGGGCGGCGCCGAGGTCGACATCCGTCGCGTGGCGGAGACCGCCCCCGCCGAGATCGTCGCCGCGGCCGGCTTCAAGACCGACACTGCGCACCCCGAGATCGAGGGTTCCGACGCGCTCGCCGGCTATGACGCGATCATCGTCGGCGCGCCGACGCGTTACGGCCGCATGCCGAGCCAGATGGCGGCGTTCTGGGACACCACCGGCGGGCTGTGGATGAAGGGCGCGCTGGTCGGCAAGGTCGGCGGCGCCTTCACCTCGACCGCTAGCCAGCACGGCGGCCAGGAGACCACGCTCTTCTCGATCATTACCAACCTGCTCCACCACGGCATGACGATCGTCGGTCTCGACTACGGCTACCAGGGTCAGATGGGCGTCAAGGAAGTGCACGGCGGCACCCCCTATGGCGCCTCGACGTTGGCCGACGGCGACGGCAGCCGCCAGCCGAGCCAGGTCGATCTCGACGGCGCGCGCTATCAGGGCAAGCGCATCGCCGAGACCGCGGCCAAGCTGAAAGGCTGAGCCCTCTCCCCGCCTCGGAGCGGCCGCGACAGTGCCGCTTCGGGGCGGGGCGTCGCGCCGCCGGCGCTCATCTCAGCCCGCGGTCGACTCGCGCTCGATCAGCTCATAGTCGACCAACTCGTCCTCAGCCTCGGCCAGCTCGCCGCGCCGGCCCGTGCGAATCAGCATCTCGGCGGCGCGATAGGCCATCAGTTGGATCGGCTGGCGCACGGTCGTCAGCGCGGGCGAGATCAGCGACGCCATCGTCGTGTCGTCGAAACCGGTCACGGCCAGGTCACGCGGCAGCCGCAGTCCGCGACGGTGCGCCTCGCCGATCACCCCGGCTGCCATGTCGTCGTTGCTGCACATGATCGCGCTGGGACGATCGGCGGGCGACAGCAGTGCAGAGCCCGCGGCGATGCCCGACTCATGGTCGAAGCGCCCCTCGAACAATAGCCGCGTGTCCGCGGCGATCCCGGCGCCCGCGAGCGCGTCGTGATAACCGTGGATCCGGTCGGCGCTGTCGGAATGGTTGGGCGGCCCCGAGACGAGCGCGATGCGGCGATGGCCGCGCTCGATCAGGCGCCGCGTCAAAGCCCGCATCGCCGCGCGATTGTCGATCCTGACGGTGGCGGTGCCTGGCAGCGTCGCACCGGTCGCGATCGCGGCTGCGGGCACGCCGAGCGCGTCCACGACGCCCGCCTCGCTCAGCAGCTCGGCGAAAGGCGGGATCAGCAGCAGCGCGTCCGCCCCGCCGCGCACCAGCGCGCGCGCCGCCGCCTCCGCCGCCTCGTGGGTGAGCCGCTGCTCCTCACGCAGCAGCAGCTGGAGCCCGTGCGCGTTGGTGGCGCGCAGCGAGCCGGTGAGGATCGCGTCCAGGAAGGGCGTGCGCGCGCCGCTGTAGATCAGCCCCACCGTCGTGGCGCGCGCGCGCGCGAGCAGCCGCGCGCTGACGTTGGGGACGTAGCCCAGCTCGTCGATCGCGGCGCGCACCGCGGCGACCGTCGCGGGGGCGGCGCGGCCGGCGCCGTTGATGACGTTCGACACCGTCATCGGCGAGACGCCGGCACGCGCCGCGACGGCGCGCATCGTGACCCCGCGCTCGCCGCGCCGCTCGCTCATCGCGCGCGGCCGGTCACGGGCGGGCGCCGCATCGGCTCAGCCGCCGGGCGCGGGGTGATTCGTGGTCAGATCAGCCCCGCCTTCTTGGCGCTCACCGCGTGATCCGCCGCGCGGGCGGTCAGCGCCATGAAGGTGAGCGAGGGGTTGATGCACGAGATCGATGCCATCTGCGCGCCGTCGGTGACGAACAGGTTCGGCGCATCGTGTGCCTGGCTGAAGCCGTTGAGCACCGACGCGCGCGGGTCGCGACCCATGCGCGCGCCGCCCATCTCGTGGATGGCGTCGCCGGGAACGTGCTCGTCCTCGCTGCTGCGCACGTTCATGAGGCCCGCCTTCTTGAGCATCTCCTCGCCCTGCACGCGCGCGTCGGCCATCATCTTCAGCTCGTTATCGCGGAAGCGCACGTCGAAGCGCATCAGCGGCACGCCAAAGCGGTCGACCTTGCTGGCGTGGAGCGAGACGTGGTTGTCCTCGTACGGCAGACACTCGCCGAACGCGCCCATCGAGAACTGCCACGGGCCATACTGGCGCATGCCCTGCTTCATCGCGGCGCCGAAGCCCTGCGGCTTGGCCGGGTCGCGCCGCGCGCTGCCCTGGTAGCCATAGCCGCGCTTGAAGCCGAGACCCTCGTCGCCGTTGTTGTTGCGGAAGCGCGGGATGTAGACGCCGCCGGGGCGACGGCCGAACTCGATATACTCCTGCATCCCCGGGATCTCGCCCGAGATGTTGACGCGGAAGATATGATCCATGACGTAGCGGCCGAGCGTCCCACTATTGTCGAAGTAGCTCTTGGTGCTGCCCGGTGCGCGCGAGTTCATCAGGATCTGCGTGGAGGCCATCGCCGAGGCGCAGAGGAAGACGATGTCGGCGTTGACCGTCTCGGCCTGCCCGGTCTTGGCGTCGACGAAGCGGACGCCCGTCACGCGCTTGCGCTGCGGATCATACTCGAGGTTGGTCACCACCGCGTCCGAGCGCAGCGTGAAGCGGCCGGTGGCGCGCGCCGCCGGCAGCGTCACCGCCTGGGTCGAGAAATAGGCGCCGAACGAGCAGCCGCGACCGCACTGGTTGCGGACCTGGCACTTGCTGCGGTTCTGGTCGGGCTTGTCCTCGGTCATGTTCGACAGGCGCGTGTTGATCAGCTTGCGCCCGGGGAACGCACCCTCGAGCCGCTGCTTGAACCACTTCTCCGCGACGTTCATCGGCATCGGCGGCTGGAACTGGCTGTCGGGCAGATAGGACAGATTCTCGCGCGAGCCCGAGACGCCGATATACTTCTCGACGTAATCGTACCACGGCGACACGTCGTCGTAGCGGATCGGCCAGTCGCCGCCGACATTCTCCTTCTTGTTCGCCTCGAAGTCGGCCGGACTCCAGCGGAAGCACCAACGGCCCCAGATCAGCGACTTGCCGCCGACCGCGGCGGGGCGAATCCAGTAGAATTTGCTGCCCTCGTCATAGGCGTAGGGATTCAGCCGGTCGTTGTTGTAATATTTCTGCGTGCTCGGCGAGACATAGCCGTGGGTGGTGATGAAATAATCGCTCTTCACCAGCTCCGGCGGCATCATGTCGCGCGCCGGGATCTCGTAGGCGGGCTTGCCGTCATAGGTATAGTCGGTCTGATGCTCGACCATGATCCCACGGTCGAGCATCAGGACGCGCATGCCCTTCTCGGTTAGTTCCTTGGCGGCGAAGCCGCCGCTGACACCGGAGCCGATGACGATCGCGTCGTATTTGTTGGTAGCTGCCATGATCCCCTCCCGGGATGAATGTCGTCAGAAGCGCAGCTTGCGCAGCGTCTGGAAGCTGGTGGTGATGTCGGGAATGTAGGGCGCGGGCGACTCGTCGTTCTCGACGTAGAAGTGCTTCACGCCGGCCATCGTGTTGAGCTTGAACAGCTTGCCGAAGTCGATCGTGCCGAGCCCCACCGAAGTCATGTTGCCGTCGGGGCGCTGGTCCTTGACGTGATAGGCGTAGATCCGCCCCGCCATCCGCTTGATCAGCGCGGCCGCGTCCTCGCCGGCGTGGATGGCCCAGTAGAGGTCGATCTCGACCTTCACCAGCTTGGGATCGGTGCCCTTGATGAAGCGGTCGTACAGGCTGACGCCGTCGGGCTTGTTGGTGAATTCGAAATCGTGGTTGTGATAGGCGAAGCCCAGCCCGTTCTGCGCCAGCTCGCGCGCGAACTTGTTGAAGTTCGGCAGCGCCGCTTCCCAGGCCGCGGCGGTGCGATGCTCGTCGGTCATGTACGGCAGCACGATCGTGTCGGCGCCCAGCGTCTTGGCCATCTTCACGCTGTCGTCGAATTTGTTGAGCAGCAGGTCGTAGCCGACGTGGATCGACGGCGAGGTCAGGCCCAGCCGGTCCATGGTCTTGCGCAGCATGGCGTGGTCCATGCTGTCATAGCCACCGCCGCCGTACTCCACCTCGCGATAGCCGATCTTGGCGATCTGCCCGAGGGTGGCGACCGGGTCCTTTTGGAACAGCTCGCGGACGGTGTAGAGCTGGATACCCACCTTACCGAGCTGCGCGGCCGACGCGGGCAGCGCGCCCGCGACACCGAGGGCGGCGAGACCGGCGCTGCCGGCCAGGAACGTGCGACGATCCGTCATCATGAGGAATAGACCTTGTTGACCTTGGAGTAGAGGAAGGCGCCGTCATACTGGCCGGGCACCGGCAGGTACTCGCGCTCCTGCGTGATGCCGATCTCGGAGGTGTAATAGCCCACGATCACCATCTGGCGGAACGGTTCGAAGAAGGCGGCCCCACCCGAGATCGTGTCGTTCATCGCCAGCGTCAGTAGCGCGTCCTGCTGCGCCGGGGTGACCGCGGCGGCGCCCTTCTTATAGTCGGCGCGGCTGCGCGCCTCGATCGCGTCGAGACCCGCGATGATCGGCACGCGGTCGCTCGGCTCGGACCAATCGGCCAGCAGCTTCTCGATGTACTGCGGCACCTCCGCGGCGATCGCGCCGGGCGTGTCGGTGGCGGGGATCACGCGATCGCTCAGCGCGGTCATGACCGCCTTCTGCGCCGGCGTGAACACCTGCACCGTAGGCGGCCCGGTGTTGATCACCCCGAACGCCTGCTGCGAGGCAGCGCCGGCCGCGCGTGCGATGGGGGCGAAGAGTTGGCTGCCGAACATCGCGACGATGCCCGCGAGCGCGTCTCTGCGGTCGATCACTTGGTTTCTCCGTTCCGTGCGCCCGCGCGGGCGCCGCTGCTCGTGTTGGTCATGCTTCCTCCCCTGCGACCCGATCGATCGCGCGATAGGCGGCGATCAGCCGCTCCTCGCCCGCGCGCCCCTCGCGCGCATTGCCGTGCTCCATGCCGATCACGCCGGCGTAGCTTTTGTCACGCAGCCAGCGGACGACGTTGGCGTAATTGATCTCGCCCGTACCCGGCTCGTTGCGGCCGGGATTGTCGCCGAACTGGATGTACCCGATCTCGTCCCAGCAGGTGGCGAGCGAGTTGATCAGGTTCCCCGACTGGATCTGCTCGTGGTAGCAGTCCGCCAGGATCTTGATCCCTGAGTTGTTCACGCCGCGCGCCACGGCATAGCCGGCCGACCAGCTCTGCATGTAGACGTGGGGATGGTTCACCCGCGTGTTGAGCGGCTCCATCACCAGGACCAGCCCGTGCGGCGCGACGATGTCGCCGGCGCGGCGCATCAGGTCGATCACGCGCGCGGTCTGGATCTCCACCGGCACGCGCGGGTCGAGGAAGCCGGTGACGACGGTGGCACGCCGCGTGTTGAGGCGCTTCGCGATCTCGATCGAGGCGCGCACGTCGGCGAGGAAGGCCTCGCGCTCGGCGCCGTCGTCGCTGCCGAAGATCGGGCGGAACTCCGACCATCGCGGCATGCTCGCGACGAACACGCCCATCGCCATGCCGCGCTGCTGCAGCGCCTTGGCCATCGCCTCCTGCTGCGCGACCGGCCGGGCCCTCGCCTCATTGTCCTCCCAGGCACGGAAGCCCTGGTCCGCGGCGAAGGCGATCTGCTCGAGCAGGCCGCCGCGGCTCTTGAAGCTGCCCTCGTGCGGCGCGAAGCCGAGCGAGAAATGCGCCGCATTGGAGGTCGCGCCGCGCTGCGCCGCCGCCGCGGACGCCGCCAGCGGCAGCGCCGCCCCGGCGGCGATCAGCGAGCGGCGCGTCGGCGTCACGCGGCGTCGCCGCGCGCCAGCGTGGCGCCGCGCGCGCGCCGCTCGGACAGCCAGATGCCGCCGAACACGAACAGCAGCACCACCGGGAACAGGGCCAGCTTGGCGAAGGACTGCGACGCCGCCGCATCCTCGACCTGACGCAGCGCCGCGCCGGTCAGCTGCTTGAACGCCTCGGGCCCGCCGGCGAGCGCCACCTTGGCCTCGTCGAACATGCCCCCCAGCAGCGGCAGCACGAAGAAGCTCGCCAGCGCGCCGGCCGAGCCGACCAGCCCGATCGCCCAGGCGCCGCCGCGCGGGTAGCGCTCGGCGACCGAGGCCAGCATCGTCGGCCACATTGCGCAGACGCCGAGGCCCCAGACGGTCGAGGCCAGGATCGCCGCGACCGGCGACTGCGCCAGCGACAGCAGGAACAGGCCGATGCCCGCGAGCAGGCTAGAGATCCACAGCAAACCGGGGTTCGACAGGCGGTTCGCCAAGCGCCCGGCGAAGTGGCGGAACACGAACATGAGCGCGCTGACATAGACCAGCAGCAGGATGCCGCGCATGCCGACGCGGTTGGTGAGCGCGACGTCGAGCCACTGGCCCGGAGCGAGCTCCGACGAGGCAGTGAGGAACATCGCGCCGAACCACACGAAGAAGCTAGGGCGGCGGAACACCTCGCCGATCATCTCGCCGAAACCGGCGCCCTCCACCTCCGCGGGGGGCGCCGGGAAGGTGGTGGTGGCCGCGATCACGACCACGCCGACCGCGGGGATCAGCACCGAGCCCATGATCGCCTGCCACGGCAGCACATTGGCGAGGAACACCCCGGCCAGGCCGCCGATGATCAGCCCGCCCGGATACCAGGCGTGAAGCACGTTCAGGCGGTGCGTCGTCTCGTCCGGGTAGAGCCGCGCGGTGAGCGGATTGATCGAGGCCTCAGCGAGGCCCCAGCCGATCCCGCTCAACAGCATGCCGAACCAGACGAGGTTGTAGACCGCCATGCCGGTGGCGAGATGTCCCGCGCCGACGATCAGCCCGGTGCCGAGCAGGAAGCAGATGCCGCAGCCGATCAGCACGCGCTTGGCGCCGATCTTGTCGAGCAGCGCGCTGACGACGAACACCGTGATCGCGAAGCCGAGAAACGCGGAACCCAGGGCCGCACCGATCAGTTCACCCGCCTGAACAGGAGCGATGGGGTCGATCCACTCCGCCTTGAGGCTGCTGGCGACCGCGGCGCGCAACGAGGCGCTGATCGCGGCGGTGGCCAGTGCCAGCACGCCGAGCCAGAACAATCGGCTGCGGTTCACTCCTGCCTGATCCACTCGGTCCTCTCCCTTATCTCTCTGTCGTTATCGTGGCTGTGCGGGATCAGCCGAGGCCGAGCAGGCGGCGATTGGCGCTGGGATCGCTGCCGCCGGCGAAATCGTCGAAGGCATGTTCCGGACGCCGGATCATGTGCGCCTCGATGAACGGCGCTCCCTCGCGTGCGCCATCCTGCGGGTGCTTGAGCGCGCATTCCCACTCCAGCACCGCCCAGCCTGAATAGTCGTACTGGGTCAGCTTGGAAAAGATGCCGCCGAAGTCGACCTGCCCGTCGCCCAGCGAGCGGAACCGACCGGGACGATCGACCCAGTCCGAATAGCTGCCGTACACGCCCGCGCGGCCGGTCGGGTTGAGCTCCGCGTCCTTGACGTGGAACATCTTGATCCGCTCGTGATAGATGTCGATGAACTGGAGATAGTCCATCGCCTGCAGCACCATGTGGCTGGGATCGTAGAGGATGTTGGCGCGCTTGTGGCCGCCGACCTGGTCGAGGAAGCGCTCGAAGGTCACGCCATCGTGCAGGTCCTCGCCGGGATGCAGCTCGAAGCAGAGATCGATGCCCTCCTCCTCGAACGCGTCGAGGATCGGGGTCCAGCGCCGACCCAGCTCGGCGAAGGCCTCTTCCACCAGCCCCGCGGGGCGCTGCGGCCAGGGATAGACGAAGCCCCAGACGAATGCGCCCGAGAAGGTCGCGTGCGCGCTCAGCCCGAGCCGGCGGCTCGCCTTGGCGGCGAGGCGGAGGCGCTCGACCGCCCATTTCTGACGCTCGGCGGGCTTGCCGCGCAGCTCGGGCGGGGCGAAGCCGTCGAACAGTTCGTCATAGGCGGGATGTACCGCGACGAGCTGGCCCTGGAGGTGGGTCGATAGCTCGGTGATCTCCACCCCCGCCTCGCGGCAGCGGCCGATCAGCTCGTCGGCATAGGTCTGGCTCTCGGCGGCGCGCTCGAGATCGATGCAGCGCGCGTCCCAGGTCGGGATCTGCACGCCGGCATAACCCGCGTCCGCCATCCAGCGCGCGGCGCTGTCGAGCGTGTCGAAGGGCGCCTCGCCCATGAACTGGGCGAGGAAGACCCCCGGCCCGCGCATCGCCGGCGCGCCGCTCACTTGAGCGTCTTGAGATAGGCGATGACGGCGGCGCGCTTCGTCGGGTCGGCCATGCCGATCGGCATGCGCGTGCCCGGCACCTTCTTGCTCGGCGCGGCGATGAACTCGCTCAGCGACTTCTCGTCCCACGTCAGCTTGGACGCCTTGAGCGCGGCCGAATAGTTGAAGCCGGGCGCAGTGCCGGCGGGGCGGCCGACCACGCCGTAGAGGTTCGGCCCGATGCGATTGGGGCCACCCTTCTCGACGGTATGGCAGGCCTTGCAGGCCGCGAAGGCCGGCGGCGTAGTGGCCTGCGCCGCCAGCGGCGCGGGCATGAGGGCGATCGCCGCGGCGGCGACGACCGGAAGAGCGGCTAGTCCGGCGATCAGCTTCATCGCGACTCTCTCCAATTGGTTGTTTGTCGTATGTTTAGCGCTAAACAAGCGGGGATCAACCCGCTTGGTGACGCTGCGTCACCGCGGGACAATGCGACGGGAGAGATGAACGATGGCGCAACGACAAGCACTTCGGCTCGCGATGCTGGGCGGCGGCGAAGGCGCCTTCATCGGCGCTGTCCATCGTATGGCGGCCGGCGTTGACGGCGACTGGCGGCTGGTCGCGGGCGCCTTCAGCAGCGACGCCGCGCGCAACACGCGCAGCGGCGAGTCGCTCGGGCTCGATCCGACGCGGGTCTATGCCACCTTCGAGGACCTGCTCGCCGCCGAGCGAGCGCTGCCCGAGACCGAGCGCGTCGAGGCGGTGGCGATCGTGACGCCGAACCATCTCCACGCGCCGATGTCGATCGCCGCGCTCGACGCCGGCTTCCACGTTATCTGCGAGAAGCCGATGTCGCTCAACCTTGAGGAAGCGAAGGCGATCGCCGCCGCGGTGGAGCGCAGCGGTCGCCACTACGCGCTCGCCTTCACCTACAGCGGCTACCCTCTCGTCGAGGAGGCACGCGCGCGTGTCGAGCGCGGCGACTTCGGCACGATCCGGCTGGTGCAGGTGGAATATTCGCAGGGCTGGCTGGCGCGCGCGATCGACCGCGACGGCAACAAGCAAGCCGAGTGGCGCACCGATCCGGCGCGTGCCGGCCTGGGCGGCTGCCTCGGCGACATCGGCACCCACGCCTTCCAGCTCGCCGAGCACGTTTCCGGGCTGAAGGTCGAGTCGCTCTGCGCCGAGCTCACCACGCACGTGCCGGGCCGTCGCCTCGACGACGACGTGAGCGTGCTGCTGCGCTTCGCCGGCGGCGCGCGCGGCGTGCTCAAGGCCAGCCAGGTCGCGGCCGGCGACGAGAACGGGCTGCGGCTCCGCGTCCACGGCGAACTCGGCGGGCTCGACTGGGCGCAGATGGAGCCCAACACGCTGACGCTGCGCTGGCTCGACAAGCCGGTGGAAGTGCTGCGCACCGGCGGCCCCGCGCTGAGCGAGGGCGCGATCGCGCGGACGCGCACGCCGGCGGGCCACCCGGAGGGCTATATCGAGGCGTTCGCCAACATCTACCGCGGCTTCGCGGGAGCGATCCGCGGAGCGGCGCCGGCCATGTGGTATCCCGGCGTGGAGGACGGCGTGCGCACCATGGCCTTCGTCGAGGCGGTGGTCGGCAACGCCCAGTCGGACGTGAAATGGAGCGCGCTGGGGTAAGCGCGACGGCGCGGCGGGGACGGTCCCGCCGCGCCGGCCGGCTCACGGCTTGGCCGGAGGCTCGGCGCCGAGCGCCTTGTTCTCCTTGGCCGCGGGATCGACCGAGGGCGCGCCAGACGCCGGCGTGCCGGTGTTCGACAGATCGGCGGTGTCGCCCTTGGCGCTCTCGGTGACGTTGGCGACCGCCTGGTCGCCAGCCGCCGGCGCGGCACCGGCCGCGGGTGCGGCGGGCAGCGGCAGGTTCGAGCCCTGCTGGTTGAGATAGGCGATGACGTTGGCGCGATCTTGCGGGTTGCCCAGGCCGGCGAAGGTCATCTTGGTGCCGTTGGCGAACTTGCGCGGGCTGGTGAGCCACGCGTTCATCTTGTCGAAGTCCCAGGTGCCGCCGACCGACTTGAGTGCGTCGGAGAAAGCGAAGCCGCCCTTCCCCTGCGCGATCCCCTCGCCCAGCGTCGCGTACAGGTTCGGGCCGATGCCGTTGGCGCCACCCTGGTTGATCGTGTGGCAGGCGGCGCACTTCTTGAAGACCTCGGCGCCCTTGGCCGGATCAGCGCTGGCGAGCAGCGACGCGATCGGCACCTCGGCCGCGGCACCACCGCCGCCGGCCTCCTCGACGCCCTCGATCGCGTAGCCCATCTTCTCCGGGCGCTCGCCGTGAAAGACCTGGCTGCCGACGATCGACAGCCCCAGCGCGACTCCGGCACCCGCCAAGACCCAGCCGAAAATCGTGTTGCTACGATCGTCCATGTCGCCCGTGTGCCCCTCTCTAATTAGGTCGATCCATAGAAAAGCCGCCACCGCACCGCAAGCGCTTGAGCGGCGGCCCGCGCTCTTCTACGCGCCGGGACCGAGATGGACAGCTACGCCGCCCCCGCTTTGCCGATCGTCAAGCGCCTGACCGAGGCCGCCGCGCGCGCGCCCGAGAACGCCGTCGCCTTCCAGGGTGCACCCGGCGCCAACAGCCATGTCGCGGTGTGCGAGGCCTTCCCTGAGGCGCTGCCGCTGCCCTGCTTCAGCTTCGACGACGCGCTCGACGCGGTGAAGCACGGCCGCGCCGCGCGCGCCCTGATCCCGATCGAGAACTCGCTCCACGGCCGCGTCGCCGACATCCACTTCCTGCTTCCCGAGTCCGGTCTGGTGATCATCGGCGAGCATTTCCTGCCGATCCGGCACGCGCTGATCGGCCTCGGCCCGCGCGCGGCGGTGTCCAGCGCGATGAGCCATCCCCAGGCGCTCGGCCAGTGCCGACACTGGCTCAAGGCGCACGGCATCGCACCGGTGAGCTATCCCGACACCGCCGGCGCCGCCGCGGTAGTGGCCGAGCTGCGCGACCCCAGCGTCGCCGCGCTCGCCCCGCCGGGCGCCGCGGCGATCTACGGGCTCGAGCTGCTCGCCACCGACATCGCTGACGCCGACCACAACATGACTCGCTTCGTCACGCTGGCGCGTGACGGCGTGGCGACCGAGGGCGAGGGCGAGGGGCCGTGGATGACGACCTTCATCTTCGCGGTGAAGAACGTGCCCGCCGCGCTGTACAAGGCGATGGGCGGGTTCGCGACCAATGGCGTCAACATGACCAAGCTGGAAAGCTACCAGCGCGGCGGCAGCTTCGCGGCGACCGAATTCTACGCCGACGTCGAGGGGCGCCCCGGCGAGCCCGGCTTCGACCGCGCGATGGCCGAACTGGGCTTTCATGCCAAGCATCTGCGCGTGCTCGGTTCCTATCGCCAGGCGCGCAAACGCGGCTGACCGCCCCCTTGCGCGCGCCGCGCCCGCTCCTATCGTGCGGCGCGACGAACATGGGTGGGGACAGACGCGTGATGAAGACCTTGCTGCTGGCCGGCGCCGCGCTCACCGCAAACGCGGCGTCGCCCGCCTGGACGCAGACCGCACCGCAGCCGCCGCACGCCGCGAAGAGGCCGCATCAGGTCACCTCGGCCAATGGGACACGCGAGGATGATTATTACTGGTTGCGCGACGACACCCGCAAGAACCCCGAGATGCTCGCCTATCTGGCCGCGGAGAACGCCTATGCCGACGCGACGCTGGCGTCGCTCAAGCCGCTGCAGGACAGACTCTACGCCGAGACCGTCAGCCATATCAAACAGGACGACAGCAGCGTCCCCTATCGCGAGCGCGGCTATTATTATCAGACCCGCTTCACGCCGGGCGCGGACTATCCGGTCATCGAGCGCCGCAAGGGCGCGCCCGACGCGCCCGCCGAGGTCCTGTTCGATCAGCCCGCGATGGCGAAGGGGCATAATTTCTTCGCACTGAGCGACTGGTCGGTCAGCCAGGACAACCGGCTCGTCGCCTATGCCGAGGATACGGTCGGTCGGCGGCAATATGTCCTCAAGGTCAAGGACCTTTCCACCGGACGGCCGCTGCCGGACACGATCACCAACGTCGAGCCCAATCTCGTCTGGGCCGACGACAACCGCACGCTCTTCTATATCGCCAAGGACCCGGTGACGCTGCGCGGCTATCGCGTGATGGCGCACGTGCTCGGCACGCCGGTGAGCGCGGACCGCCTCGTTTATGAGGAGAAGGACGACACCTTCCAGATGGGGATCAGCCGCACCAGCGACGATCGCTTCATCTGCATCGGCGTGTCTGCCACGGTCAGTGACGAGCAGCGCTGCGCTCCCGCGGCGGCGCCGACCCGCTTCGCGCTGGTGGCGCCCCGCGCGCGCGAGTTCCGCTACGGCGCGGATCACATGGGGGATCGCTGGATCATCCGCACCAACCGCGACGCCCGCAACTACAAGCTCGTCACCGTCGCCGACCGCGATCTCGCCCGCGGTGTCTCCGCCTGGCGCGACCTGACGCCGGCGAGCGACAGCGTCTTCATCGAAGATTTCAAGCCGTTCCGCGGCTTCATCGCGCTCGACCAGCGCGAGGGTGGTAACCGCATGATCCGGCTGTTGACCGACGGCCGTTCCGCCCCGGTCAAGGCCGACGAGCCGGCCTATCAGATGGCGCTGGCGGTCAATCCGGAGCCCGATACCGACTGGGTGCGCTACACCTACGCCTCGCTGGTGACGCCGACGACCACCTACGAGGTCAGTGCGAAGACGGGCGAGCGCCGCGTGCTCAAGGTCGCGCCGGTGCCGGGCTATGACCCGTCGAACTACGTCACCGAGCGGGTCTGGGCGACCGCGCGCGACGGCACCAAGGTCCCGGTCTCGGTGGTGTACCGCAAGGGCGTCAAGCGCGACGGCACCGCTCCGCTGTTCCAATATGCCTATGGCAGCTACGGCCTCTCGATGGACCCGGCGGTCGACCCGGCACGGATCGCGATGCTCGACCGCGGCGTGGTCTACGCTTTGGCGCACATCCGCGGCGGGCAGGAAATGGGGCGCGGCTGGTATGACGACGGCCATCTGCTGCACAAGAAGAACAGCTTCACCGACTTCGTCGACGTCACCCGCTATCTGGTGGCGCAGAAATACGCCGCCCCGGGCCGGGTGGCGGCGATGGGCGGCAGCGCGGGCGGGCTGCTGATGGGTGCGGTCGCGAACATGGCGCCGCAGGACTATGCGCTGATCATCGCGCAGGTGCCGTTCGTCGACGTGGTGACCACCATGCTCGACTCCTCGATCCCGCTGACCACGTTTGAATATGACGAATGGGGCGATCCGGCGCAGAAGCCCTTTTACGATTACATGCTGAGCTACTCGCCGTACGACAATGTCGCGGCCAAGGCCTACCCGGCGATGTACGTCAGCACCGGGCTGTGGGACAGCCAGGTGCAATACTACGAGCCGACCAAATGGGTCGCACGGCTGCGCGAGTTGAAGACCGGCGACGCGCCGCTGGTGTACCGAGTCAACATGGAGGCGGGGCACGGCGGCAAGTCGGGCCGCTTCGAGCGCTATCGCCAGGGCGCGGAATGGCAGGCATTCGCGCTGCAGCGATTGAAGGTGGCGGACTGAGGACGGCGCCGCGCTCCCGCCTTGTCGGAGCGCGGTCCAAGCCGGTGTTCCCCTATTCCGACCAGGCGCGCAGCAGCGTGTGTGCGATCGCGTAGGGCGGCGGCGCGACGAAGCGCCCCCCCTCGCCCGCGAGCGCCGCGCGCACCTCGTCGCGCGTGACCCACATCGCGTCCTCCAGCTCGTTGGCGTCGAGCGTGATCGCGTCGTCGATCGCCTGCGCGACGCAGGCGATCATCAGCTGCGACGGGAACGGCCACGGCTGGCTCGCGACGTAGCGGACGTCCTTCACCCGCACGCCCGACTCCTCCGCGATCTCGCGCGCCACCGCCTCCTCGATCGACTCGCCCGGCTCGAGGAAGCCCGCCAGCGCGGAGTAGCGCCCCGCGGGCCAGCTCGGCTGCCGGCCCACTAACGCGCGCCCGTCATGTTCCGCCAGCATGATCACGACCGGGTCGACGCGCGGGAAATGCTCCGCCGAGCAGCCCGGGCAGCGTCGCCCCCAGCCGGCGCGGAACAGCCCGGTCGCGCTGCCGCAATTGGCGCAGAAGCGGTGCCGCGCGTGCCAGTCGAGCAGCGAGCGCGCCGCCGCGAAGGTCGCCGACTCGCCCGCGCGCAGCTGGTCGAGCAGGCCGAAGAGACTAGGCGAGCGGAACGGCGGCGGCGCGCCCGCCCCGGGCACGATCGCGGCGAAGCGCGGCGCCCCCGCGTCGAGCCCGAGCAGCACCAGCTCCGCCTCCGCCGGCGCGGCCGATAGCGGCGCCCAGGCCAGCGCGCCGCCCTCCCCCACCACCGGCTCGAACGACTCGAGCACCAGCAGCCGCGCCGTCGGGTCCGCCACCGCGGCGGCGAGACCGTCGGCATCGTGGCGCAGCGCGTCGGCCCGGTCGAGCGTGCCGCCGGTGAAGCCGGTCGCGATCACCGCGGTACGCCGGGGTGGAGCCGCGCCGCGTCGCGCGCCAGCGCCGCGAAGGTCTCCTTGGCCAGCGGGTAGCGCTCGCCCGGGAAGTAATTGACCATGATCGTCCCCCTGAAGCGCCGCGCCGGGTCGACGATCGCCACCGTCCCGGCCGCGCCGCCCCAGCCATAGCTGCCCTTCGACGCGCCGCCGGCCTCGTCGGCGAGATACACCACCCCGCCCGCGCCGAAGCCCTGCGCCACGCCCTCCTTGTTCTTATAGCTCACGCCCGGCGGCAGCAGGTTGGACATCGCCAGCCGCGCGGTCTCGGGCTTCATGATCGTCACGCCGTCGAGCGTGCCCGCGTCCTGCAGCATGTGGAGGAAGCGGTCGTAATCGCGCGCCGACGCCACCAGCCCCGCGCCGCCGTACGGGAAGCTGGGCGGCTGGAGGAACACCGAGCGCGCCGCGAGGTCGAGCGGGATCAGCTGGTCGCCCGCGAAGGCATAATTGGTGGCGAAGCGCGCGACGTTGCCGGGTGCGACCTGGAAGTCGGTCGAGGTCATGCCGAGCGGGTCGAGGATGCGCGCGCGGACGAAGCGCTCGAACGGCTGCCCGGAGACCTTCTCGATCACCGCGGCAAGCACGTCGAGCCCCATCGAATAATGCCAGACCGTCCCCGGCTCGGCGACGAGCGGCGCCTGCGCCACCCGCTCGGCGAAGGCGATCAGCGAGCTCGGCCGCGACTTGCGCGCCACCGCCTCGGTCTGCGCGTTCGCCGAGAAGGGGACGAGGCCGAGCCGCTCATATTCCTTGAGCAGCGGCCCCTGCGCGTTGATCTGGTAGCCGATCCCCGAGCTGTGCGTCATCAGCTCGCGAATCGTGATCGGCGCGCGCGCGGGGCGCGTCGCCAGCGACGTGTCCGGACTGGTCAGCACCTTCATTCTAGCGAAGCCGGGGAAATAGTTGGAAAGCGGGTCGTCGAGCGACAGCTTGCCCTCCTCCACCAGCAGCATCGCCGCCATGCCGGTGATCGGCTTGGTCATCGAGTAGACGCGCCACAAAGAGTCGGGGCCGGCGGGCTGCGCGCCCGGATCGGTCGCGACCGCGCCCGCGCTGACGAACACGGTCGGCAGGTCGCCCAATCCGAAGGCGCCGACGATGCCCGGCATCTTCTTGTCGCGGACATAGCCGTCGAACAGCGCCTGGGTCGACGGCAGGATCTGCGCGGCCGGCAGCCCCTGGAGCGCGCTTGTCCCCTGCGTGGATGGCGCCGTCTGCGGCCGCGGGGCGGGCGCCGGCGCCCGCTGCGCCGAGAGCTGAGCCGCCGCCACCAGCGCGGTGAGCGCCGCCGTACCGAACCACCGGAACACCGTCATGCCTGTCTGCTCCTCGCCACCGCTGCCGCCTTCGCGAACAAGGTCGGCAGCCCCGCCTCGTCCAGTGTCGCGACCGGCCACCATTCACCCAGGTTGGTCGCGCGCTCGGTGTCGGCGACGGCCACGTCCAGGTCCAGCGTGAAATGCGTGAAGCCGTGCTCGACTCGTCGCTCCAGCACGCGCCATGCCGCCTCCGCGGGCGCGTCGCGCAGCCCCGGCGGCGCCAGCTCCCACGGGCCGGTCGGCAGCGCGCGCATGCCGCCGAGCAGCCCCTTCTCGGGGCGGCGCACCAGCAGCACGTGGCCGTCGCGCTCGAGCCAGAAGATCGTGCCGAAGCGGTGCGGCCGCGCCGCCTTGGGTTTCTTGACCGGGAAGGCTTCGGGCGTGCCGAGCGCGAGGGCGGCGCACTGGTCGGCGAGCGGGCAGAGCAGGCAGCGCGGCTTGCGCGGAGTGCACACCGCCGAGCC
Organism: Sphingomonas sp. BK069; assembly: GCF_014193405.1. Taxonomy (NCBI): domain Bacteria; kingdom Pseudomonadati; phylum Pseudomonadota; class Alphaproteobacteria; order Sphingomonadales; family Sphingomonadaceae; genus Sphingomonas; species Sphingomonas sp. BK069. The sequence goes on from NZ_JACHZH010000001.1 coordinate 1,519,993, forward strand.
CAGGTCCATCAAAGCCTGCGCATAGTCGCCGGCGCGGTTCTCCGGCGTGATCGTCGCCGCGGCGGCGCGGATCGCGCGGCGGCCGCCCGGCAGCGGCGCGTCGATCGCGAACAGCCGCGCCACCACGCGCTCGACATTGGCGTCCACGACCACCGCGCGACGTCCGAACGCGATCGCCGCGACCGCGGCGGCGGTATAGTCGCCGAAACCGGGCAGCCCGCGCAACGCCTCCTCGGTGTCGGGCAGCCGGCCGCCGTGCTCCGCCGCGATCACGCGCGCCGCGGCGAGCAGGTTGCGCGCGCGGGCATAATAGCCAAGTCCCGCCCACGCCGCCATGACGTCCGCCTCGTCGGCCGCGGCAAGGTCCGCGAAGGTCGGCCAGCGCGCGACCCACGTCGCGAAGCGCGGGCGCACCGTCGCCACCGTCGTCTGCTGCAGCATTACCTCGCTCAGCCAGACTCGATAGGGATCGGGCGTCTCGCCCGGCAGCGAGCGCCACGGCAGCGCGCGGCGGTGGCGGTCATACCAGTGAAGCAAGGGCTTGGCGGCAGTGATCGCGCGCTTGGCGTCCATGCCCCGGCTATGGCATGGGGGCGGGAATGAGCAAGCGCCCTCGCGTCTCCGATCAACCTCCCGAGCGGCAGAACCGGTCGCGCCAGGTGGCCGAGCTGCTGCCCGCGGTGGGCGGGGCGGCGTTCCGGCGCTTCGGCTTCGTCCAGTCCGCGATCGTGTCGCGCTGGCCCGAGATCGTCGGCGAGAAGCTCGCTGCTGCCAGCACGCCCGAGTCGATCCGCTTCCCGGTCGGCAAGAAGCAGGACGGCACGCTGACGCTCACCGTCCGCGGTGCGCACGCACCGATGATGAGCCACCTGACGGTCGAGATCATCGAGCGGGTCAACCGCTTCTTCGGCTATGCCGCGGTGTGCAAGGTGGCGATCCGCCACGGCGAGGTGACCAAGCGCCCCGAGCGCCGCGCGCCGCCGTCGCTCGCCCCCGCGCCCGAGCTGGGCGGCAGCCTAAAGACGATCGCCGATCCCGAGCTCAAGGCGGTGCTCGAGGCGCTCGCCTCGGGCGTCGCCGCCAACCCTCCCGCGCTGCCGAAGGTACGATGACCCGCTTCCGCTCGGTCCTGCTGCCCCTCGCCGCGCTCGCGCTCGGCACCGCCGCGGGCGCCGCCGCGCCGCGCCCCTGGACCGCGGTCGCGACGCCGGTGGCGACCGGCAGCTACCTGATCGGCAACCCCAAGGCGCGGGTTAAGCTGGTCGAGTACGTGAGCTACACCTGCCCGCACTGCGGCCATTTCGCCGCCGAGTCGCACGCGACGCTCGGCGCGATGGTGCGCTCGGGCTCGACCAGCGTCGAGGTGCGCAACCAGATCCACGACGGGATCGACCTTGCCGCCGCGACGCTGGCGCGCTGCGCCGGGCCGGCCGCTTTCCCCGCGCTGCACGAGGCGTTCTTCGCCAAGCAGGAGGAATGGTACGAGCGCGCCGCGGAGTGGAGCGAGGGCAATCGCGCGCGCATCGCGCCCTGGCCCCAGCTCGACCAGCTCAAGGCGGTGGCGCAGGGCGCGGGGCTCGACGCGATCGCCAAACAGGCCGGTGCGCCCGCCGCGGCGATCGACGCCTGTTTCGCGAGCGACGCGCAGGTGAAGCGCGCCATCGCGGCGTCCGAGGCGACGAGCAAGGTGAAGGGCACGCCCGCCTTCGAGCTCAATGGCAAGCTGATCGAGAACGTCGGCTGGGCGCAGCTCGAGCCGCAGTTGCGCGCGGCCGGCGCGCGGTGATGTGGCCGGTCTTCCATCCTCCCCTGCAAGGGGAGGTGGCGCGCGCAGCGCGACGGAGGGGTGTCGCCGCTGGTGAGTCCAGCGACACTCGCCGGCCGGGTCACCCCCCCGTCAGTCCTTCGGCCTGCCACCTCCCCTTGCAGGGGAGGATCAATCGAAAACTATACGGTCTTATCAACGGAGTGACCGAATGAAGCGTCTCGCATCTCCCCTGCTCTTCGCCGCCGCGGCGCTGCTCGCCGGCTGCGGCAGCGGCGGTGACGGCAACGGCAGCGCACCCAGCGCGCCCGCCGGCTCGGTCAAGGCGGTCGCCGCGCCCGCGGGCTCGGACTGGACCCAGCAGGTCCGCCAGACCCCCGAGGGCGGCTTCGTCATGGGTAACCCCGATGCGCCGCTCAAGCTGGTCGAGTACGGCTCGCGCACCTGCCCTACTTGCGGCGCGTTCGGCCAAACGGGCATGCGCCCGCTCGAGGAGAATTACGTCAAGACCGGCAAGGTCTCGTACGAGTTCCGGGACTTCCTGGTCCACGGCCCGCCCGACTTCGCGGCCTCGCTGCTCGGCCGCTGCGCCGGCGCCGCGCCGTTCTTCCCGATCCTCGAGCAGATGTATATCGATCAGCCCAAGTTCCTCGACGCGCAGATGAAGGCGGCGCAGGATCAGTCGTTCCTCCAGTCGACGCAGAACGCCACGCCGGCACAAGTCGCGAACGGCTGGGCGGACAAGATGGGCTATGTCGAGTTCGTCAAGCAGCGCGGCATCACCGAGGCGCAGGCGCGCGCCTGCCTCAACGATCCCAAGGCGATCGAGGCGCTCACCAAGATGACGCAGGACGCCACCGAGAAGCAGGACGTGACCGGCACGCCGACTTTCTTCCTCAACGGCCGCAAGCTGGAGAACAGCGTCACCTGGCAAGCCATCGAGACCGCGCTCAAGTCTGCGGGCGCCTGATCCCGAGCCTGACGCGGGGCTGACCCTCGATGCGCATCAAGCGGCTGCGGCTGACCGGCTTCAAGAGCTTCGTCGACCCGGCCGACCTGCGCATCGAGCCGGGGCTGACCGGGGTGGTCGGCCCCAACGGCTGTGGCAAGTCGAACCTGCTCGAGGCGCTGCGCTGGACGATGGGCGAGAACAGCGCCCGCTCGATGCGCGGCGCCGGCATGGAGGACGTGATCTTCGCCGGCACCGCGACGCGGCCGCCGCGCGACTTCGCCGAAGTGTCGCTGCTCGCCGAGATCGACGCGCCCGACGGCGCGCAGGAGCGCGAGATCGTCCGCCGGATCGAGCGCGGCGCCGGCTCGGCCTATCGGCTCGACGGGCGCGACGTCCGCGCCAAGGACATCCAGCTCCTGTTCGCTGACGCCGCGACCGGTGCGCACTCTCCTGCCTTGGTCAGCCAGAACCGCATCGGCGCGGTGATCGCGGCCAAGCCGGGCGAACGCCGCGCGATGCTGGAGGAGGCCGCGGGCATCGCCGGGCTCCATGTCCGCCGCAAGGACGCGGAAGCGCGGCTGCGCGCCACCGAGGCCAATCTGGCACGGCTCGACGAGCTGATGGCGGACCAGGGCACGCGCATCGCCGCGCTGCGCCGCCAGGCGCGCGCCGCCGAACGCTACCGCCTCCTCTCCGAGCAGATCCGGCTGGCCGAGGCGCGGATGATCTTCGCGCGCTGGCGCGACGCCACCGCCGCCGCGACCGCGGCCAAGCAGGAGGCCGACGCTGCCGCAGCGCAGGTCACCACCGCCACCGCGGCGGAGCAGGCGACGCTGGCCGCGCAGCGCGCCGCCGCCGAGCAGGTCGCCGCCGCGCGCGCCGCCGCGCTGGCGGCGCGCGACCGTGCTGGCGAGCTCGCGCACCAGCTGACGCGCGCGCGCGAGCAGCGCCACGGCGCGCAGCGTCGGCTGGAAGAGATGGAGTCGGCACGCCGGCGCATCGGCGAGGATCGCGCCCGCGAGGATTCGCTAGCGCACGACGCCGCCGCCGCGCTCGACCGGATCGCCGCCGAGGCCGAGACGCTCGACCGCCGTGTCGCCGAGGGCAGCGCCGCGCTGCCCGCGCTCGACGCCGCGCTCGCCGAGGCGGAGCGCCACGCGCGCGACGTCGAGGTGGCGCTCGCCCAGGCGCTGTCGGCCGAGGCGGCAGAGGCGGCCGAGCGCCGCGTCGCCGCCGCCGCGCACGCGGCCGCCGCCGCGCGCCACGAGCGGGCGCGGCGCGAGGCGATGCGGCTGGCGGAGGCGATCGAGGCGCTCGACGATTCGGCTACGCTGGAAGCGGCGCGCGATGCCGCGCGCGCGGCGCAGACGGACGCGCAGGGGCGGGTGGCCAAGGCGCGCGCCGCGCTCGACTGGGCCGAGACGAGCGAGACCGAGGCGCGTGAAGAGCGCGATCCTGCCGAGGCCACGCGCGCCACCGCCTTGGCGGCGTTGGCGGCGCTCGACGGCGAGGCGGCGGCGCTGGCGCGGGCGGTGGACCAGAAGGGTGAAAAACTGCTCGACTCGGTCAGCGCCGAGCCCGGCTTCGAGCGCGCGCTCGCCGCGGCGCTGGGGGACGAGCTCGAGACCGCGTTGGCCGACTGGCACGGCTCGCCGCTCGGCGAAGACGATCCGGCCGCCCCGATCGGCACGCTGCCGCTCGCCGCCCGGGTCACCGCGCTGCCAGAGCTGGAGCGCCGTCTGTCGCAGGTGTTCCTGGTCGAGACCGACTCGGCGCAACCGCTACGCCCCGGGCAGCGGCTGGTGACCCGCGAGGGGCGCGTGCGGCGATGGGACGGCTACGTCAGCACCAGCGGCGGCGTCGCCGCGGCGGAGCGGCTGGAGCGCCGCAACCGCCTCGCCGCGCTAGAGGCCGAGCGGCCCGCGGCCGAGGCGGCGGTGGAGCGCGCGACGCAGCGGCGCACGCAGATCGACGAGCGCATCGCGCGCGCGCGTGCGGCGGCGCAGTCCTCGCGCGCGCTGCTCGCTCAGGGCGAGACCGACGTCCGCGCGGCGCAGCGCGACGAGGACCGCGCCGCGGCCCAGATCGAGCGACTCGCGGGTCAGCGCGCCGATCTCGCGCAACGCGCCGAGCGGGTCACCGCCGAGGCGGCGGAGGCGTTCGCCGAGCAGGAGCGCGCCGCCGACACGCTCGCCGCGCTGCCCGACGGCGCCGCCGCGGCGGGCGATACCGCGCGACTGCGCGGCGAGGCCGAGGCGGCGCGCGCCAAGGTGGCGCTGGCGCGCTCCGATCGCGCCACGCGCGAGCGCGAGCTGACCGAGGCGCGCGAGCGTCGCGCCGCGGGCAAGAGCGAGGCGCAGGGCTGGCGCACGCGCGCGGGCGAGGCCGCCAAGCGGATCGCCGACATGGACCAGCGCGCGACCGAACTGGAACGCGAGCTGACCGCGCTGCGCGAGCGCCCCGACGCGCTCGCCGCCGAGATCGCCAAGCTCGACAGCGAGGTGAGCGCCGCGCGCGCCGCCTCCGACTCGACCCAGGCCGAGGAGCGCGCCGCCGAGGCCGCACTGCGCGACGCCGACACCGCGCACGCGCGCGCCGCCGAGGCGCTCGCCACCGCGCGCGAGGCCCGCGCTGGCGCCACCGCGCGCGCCGAGAACCACGAGCTGCGCCGCGTCGAGATGGGGCGTGTCTCGGGCGAGCGCTTTGAATGCCCGGCTCCAGTGCTGCCCGAGAAGATCGGCTTCGTCTCGGCAGAGGTCGGGTCGCCGCGGGACGAGTCGAGCGCGCACGAGCGGCTGACGCTCGATCGCGAGCGGCTCGGCCCCGTCAACCTCGTCGCCGAGCGCGAGCTGGCGGAGCTGGAGACGAGCGGCGCCGCCACCGCGGCGGAGCGCGAGGAGCTGGGGCAGGCGGTCAACCGGCTGCGCGGCTCGATCGGCACGCTCAACCGTGAGGGGCGGCAGCGGCTGCTCGCCGCCTTCGAGGCGGTCGACGGCCATTTCCGGCGGCTGTTCACCACCTTGTTCAACGGCGGTCAGGCCCATCTCGCGCTGGTCGACTCGGACGATCCGCTCGAGGCGGGGCTCGAGATCATGGCGCAGCCCCCGGGCAAAAGGCTTCAGTCGCTCACCCTGCTGTCGGGCGGCGAGCAGGCACTGACCGCGGTGGCGCTGATCTTCGGGCTGTTCCTGACCAACCCGGCGCCGATCTGCGTGCTCGACGAGGTCGACGCGCCGCTCGACGACGCCAATATCGAACGCTTCTGCGACCTGCTCGAGCAGATGAGCCGCGAGACCGACACGCGTTACCTGATCGTCACGCACAATGCGGTGACGATGAGCCGGATGCACCGCCTGTTCGGAGTGACCATGGTGGAGCGCGGCGTGAGCCGACTGGTGTCCGTCGACCTCCAGGCGGCGGAGCTGCTCGCCGCGGAGTAAGCGGGATTGCGCACGCGCCCTCCCTTCCCTCCTGCGTCATCCCGAATTTGTTTCAGGATCCACGATGCCGCGCACTCAGCGGCGTGAGCATTTGCGGACCGGTGAATCCCGAAACAAGTTTAGGATGACGTCAGCCGGAGAGGCAAGGTCAGCGCCCACTCACCCCTGCGCCGCTACCAGCGCCTCCACCTCGCGCCCCGCCGGCGCCGCCACGCGGCGTGTCAGCAGCCGCCGCAGCGGGTACAGCACCGCGGCGGCGCGCACGGACAGCGTCAGCACCACCGCCACCGCGGCGAGCGAGGCACACACCAGCAGTCGCACCCAGCGCTCGCCGTCGATCGCGGTGCCGGCGCGCAGCAGCGTCACCACGATCAGTGCGGCGCCGATCCCGCGCAGCCAACGCCGCTGTGCCGGCGACGTCGCGCCCGCGTCGCGGTGGAAGCGGTGCGACGCCGCCGCGAGCAGCACGAACGCTAGCGCACACAGCACGAAACCCTCACACATGCGCCAGTTCTCCCACCTTCCTGCGTGTCTTCACCTGTCGCTCGCGTCCCGCGCTCCACGCTGCCGCGGCGAGCAGCGCCGCGATCGCCAGCATCGCCACGTCGAAGCCGACGAACAGCCCGTCCCCGGCCCGCAGCGAGGCGAAGAAGCCGCGCTCGGTCGTGGCCGCGTTGACGAGGGGGATGGCGCCGAACAGCAAGGCCCCCAGCGCGAACAGCTCGCACCACGCGCGCTTTGCCGGGCGCGCCAGCTGGAGCAGCGCGGCACCACCCCAGGCATAGAACATCGTCGCCACCTCGGCGTCGGCGCGGCCCGCCGCCGCGGCGGGGATCAGCCGGTTGGCCAGCAGATAGCTGGCCATGCCGATCGGCAGCGCGGCGATCGCGGCGATGTTGAGGCGCTCGACCAGCCGCAGTCCGAAAAATGGCGCGACGTTCGGTCGGCGGCGCGCCGCGGTCCACAGCAGCAGCCCGGTGCCCACCATCGCCGCACCGGTCAGCCCGAGCGCGAACAGCAGCCAGCGCAGCGCCGGCGCGGCGAACTGCGCGGTGTGCAGCCCCAGCATCACCCCGGCGGTAGACAGCGCCGGGCCGGCGCCGATGTCCGCCGCCGTCACCCGCCCTGTCGCACCGGAATAGGTCACGGTGCCGCCGCGCGCGTTGAGACCGCTCGCCCCGCCCGACGCCACCGCCACCGTCGCCGCGGCATCACCGGGGAAGCGGATCACGACGCGCTGCGCATGCTGGCCGAGTCGGCGCTCGGCGTCCGCGATCAGCGGTGCCACCGCCACCAGCGGCGCCGCGCGACCGCTCGCCTTGTTGTCGAAGACATAGCCATAGGCCTCTTTGCCGAAGTCGGCGGGCTGCCGGTAATTGGCGACGATGGGCCAGGGCATGTACATCAGCACCAGCGTCATCAGGCCGGTGTAGGTGATCATCGCGTGATAGGGCAGCGCGAGCACCGCCGAGACATTGTGCGCGTCGAGCCAGCTGCGCTGCCCCTTGTGCCAGCGCAGCGTGAAGAAGTCCGCGAAGATGCGCTTGTGCGTCACCACGCCGGACACGATCGCACCCAGCATGAACATCGCGCACAGACCCGCGAGCCAGCGTCCCCACGGGTGTGGCAGCTGAAGCTGGAAGTGGAAGCGGTAGAAGTGCTCGCCGCCGCGGGTCTCCCGCGCGTGGATCGGCTCGCCGCTGCGCGGGTCGAGCTCCAGCTCGGGCGGCCGCGGGCGCTTGGCGGGCTTGGCGTCCGCACCGGGAATGGCGAACACGCGCGTCACCGCGGTGCGGTCGTCGGGCAGGTAGATGTACCATTGCTCGTCGCCGGCACCGACGCGCGACAGGTAGCGGACCGCGGACTGCGCCGCCGCCGCGGCGCTCACCGTATTGGCGGGCTGCTCGGGCTGCATCCACTGCGTGATCTCGGGGCGGAAGTAGCTCGCGGTGCCGGTGAGGAACATGGCGAACAGGATCCAGCCGGCGAGCAGGCCGAGCCAACCGTGGATCCACGCCATCGACTGCCGCAGCGACCGGGTCACGCGCGCGCGCCGATCAGCCAGACCACGCCGCCCGCGAGCGCGGCGACGCCCCATATCAGCGCGGCGACGCGGACGAGCTTGGGCTCGTGAAAACACCACAGGCCGATCACCGCATAGACCAGAAAGCTGGTGATCATGCCCCAGGCGGTCGCCTCGGCGCGCGACACGGGCAGCAGCCGCGACACGAGGCTCACCAGCGCCGCGGTGGCCGCATAGCCGCCGAGCAGCGCCGTGATGCAGCGCGCGAGCATGGCGAGCGCGGCGGGGCGGATCAGCACCCGGCGTCGCGGCATCTGCCCTCGCTGCATCAGCATTCGACCTTTCCCCTTGCCCCTTCGCTCAATGGCTTATAGCGGCCTTTGCGAGTCACTAGCAATAGCGAAATAAAGAGGTCGATATGAACAACAAGCGCGCCATCCGGCTACTCGCGTCGACGCTCGCCGGCGGCATCGCGCTCGCCGCCGCGCCCGCCGCGGCACGGCCGTTCGCCGACCTCACCACCGCCGAGTCGCCGGCGCCGGCCGAGGCCCCCGCCCCTGCCGACGACCCGAGTGACCGCGACGACATCCTCGTCACCGGCGAGCGTGAGCGCCGCGACGGGCGTAGCGGTGCCAAGACCGACACCCCGCTGATCGCGCTGCCGCAGACCATCACCGTCATCGACGAGGACGAGCTCACGCGCCGCAACGCGCTGTCGATCAACCAGGCGCTGGGCTATGTCGCGGGCGTCGCGCCCAACCAGCGCGGCAACGTGGCGACGCGCTACGACCAGCTCTTTTTGCGGGGCTTCACCCCCGGCGTCTTCATGGACGGCATGCGCCAGCAGGGCGGAGTCTATTCGAGCCCGCAGACCGACTTCCACCTCGTCGAGTCGGTCGACGTCATCAAGGGTCCGGCCTCGGTCCTCTACGGCAGCGGCACACCCGGCGGGCTGATCAATCTCACGAGCAAGCTCCCCTATGCCGAGGCGGGCGGGCGGATCGAGCTGGCCGGCGGCAATTTCGACCTGCTGCGCTCGGCGATCGACCTCAACCAACCGCTCGACCGCGACGGCCGCTGGCAGTTCCGCGTCATCGCCGGCGCCGAGCGCAGCGACGGCTTCCTCCGCTACACCCGCAACCGCCGCTATTACGCGCGCCCGATGCTGACCTTCGCGCCCGACGATCGCACCAGCGTGACCCTGATCCTGAGCTACCAGCGCGACCCCGAGGCCTCGTCCTACAGCGGCGTCCCGGCCTATGGCTCGGCTTTGCCCAACCCGTTGGGCACGCTATCGGTAGATCTCAACGTCTCCGAGCCCGGCTATGAGGCCTTCGACCGCGAGCAGAGGTCCGCGACGCTGCTGTTCCGCCACCGTCTGTCGGACGCGCTGACCTGGACCACCAACGCGCGCTACTATGACGTTGACCTCCACTATCGCCAGATCTACCTCTCGGCGTTCCGCACCGCCGGCACCGGCGCGGCGCGCGCCACCGACTTTGCGACCATCGTGCGCGGCGGCGGCGGATCGGACGAGCACTTCCGCACGATCACGCTCGACAATCGGCTCGCCGCCGAGCTCGCCACCGGGCCGGTACGCCATGTCGTGCTCGCCGGGCTCGACTATGCGCACAACGAGGGCCGCAACGACCAGGGCTTCCTCACCGGCGAGACCAGCGACCCCACGACCAGCATCAGCAACTTCGACCTGTTCCAGCCGCGCTACGGCGGCACCCTGCCCAGCTTCGCGCTGACCCAGACGCGCAACTTCCGCCGCATCGACCAGACCGGCGCCTATGTGCAGGACCAGATGACGCTCGGCGAGCTCAACCTGATCGCGAGCGGGCGCTGGGACTGGTACGACCAGCTCACGCGCAACCGCACCAGCGGCGCGGTGACACGCTCCTCGCAGACCGCCTTCACCGCGCGACTCGGCGCGCTGTACGAGACCAAGTGGGGCGTGGCCCCCTTCGCCAGCTATGCCGAGAGCTTCGAGCCGCAAACCGGCGCCACCTTCGAGGGCGCTGCCTTCGTGCCGGTGACCGGGCGGCAATATGAGGCCGGGCTCAAGTTCCAGCCGCGCGGGACCGAGGCGCTGTTCACGCTCTCCGCCTTCGACCTGCGCCGCCAGAACGTCCCCGTGGCCGATCCGTCGCGCCCCAATTTCCAGATCCAGGTCGGCGAGGTGAAGGTGCGCGGCATCGAGCTCGATGGTCGCGGCGAGATCGCGCCCGGCGTCACCGTCGTGGTGGCAGGGAGCTACACCGACCCGCTCGTCACCAGCGGCACCGTAGCAATGGGTAGCGGCGGCCAGCTCGCCGGCGTCACCGGCACGCGCCCGCTGGGCGTGCCGCGCTGGAGCGCGTCGAGCTTCCTCTCCTGGGACCTCGGCGACTCGGTCGCCGGCGCGCTGGGCGGCGTATCGGTCGGCGGTGGCGTGCGCTACGTCGGCGAGTCGGACGGCACCGCCAGCTATGTCCGGGACAACGCCACGATCGTCGAGCGCTTCGACTCACCCGGCTATGTGCTGGCGGATGCGCTGCTCGGCTATGACTTCGGCGCGCTCGATCGCCGCTGGGACGGGCTGAGCCTCAGCGTCAATGCCAGCAATCTCTTCGACACGCGCCATATCGCCAGCTGTTTCTTCAACAACAGCTGTTACTATGGTGCATCCCGGACAGTGGTGGGGACACTCCGCTACGCCTGGTGAGGACGTCGGAGTTATAGCGTCATTAACCAAAATCGGCGATGATGCGCGCATCCCGTGGAGCGCGACGAATGACCGATCCTGCCGCCGACAGTCCGATGCGCCGCGCCGTGGCGTTGTGCCGCCGCCATGTCGCGGCGGCCTTCGGCTTCAGCGCTCTGGTCAACGTGCTCTACATCGCGCCGACCCTGTACATGCTCCAGGTCTACGACCGAGTGGTGCCGACGCAGGGGCAGCTCACTCTGTTGTTCCTGACGCTGGTACTGCTATTCGCGCTGGTGACGCTGTCGCTGCTCGACCGCGTGCGCACGCGGCTGCTGGTACGCGCCGGCGTGCAGCTCGATGCCGCGCTGGCGCCGGCGCTGCTCGACTCGACGCTGGGCCGGCCCGATCTGCCGATGGCGCGTCAGGCGCTGCGCGAGTTCGACACGCTGCGCCAGACGCTGAGCGGCGCCGGCGTGCTCGCGCTGTTCGACGCACCCTGGACGCCGATCTACATCTTCGTCTGCTTCCTCGTGCATCCCGCGATCGGCGCGGTGGCGCTGGTCGGCGGCACGATCCTGCCCGTGCTGGCGTGGCGCAACGAGCGCGCGACCCGCACCGCGCTGGAGCGCGCCCAAGTCTCCGCCGCCAACAGCTACGCTAGCCAGGAGGCGATGCTCGGCGGCGCCGAGGCGGTGCGCGCGCTCGGTATGCGCCGCGCGATGGTGGCGCGCCAGCTGCGGCTGCGCGAGGCGATGCTGGCACAGCAGACCGCGGCGGGCTTCACCGGCGGCAATTATCTCACCGCGACCAAGTTCGTGCGGCTCGCCTTGCAGAGCCTGGCGCTCGGGCTGGGCGCGCTGTTGGCGATCGACAACCAGATCTCGGCGGGCGCGATCTTCGCCTCCTCCTTCCTGATCGCGCGCGCGCTCGCACCGATCGAGCAGCTGATCGGCGGGTGGAAGGGGATCGCCCAGGCGTTCGGCAGCTACCGGCGGCTCGACAAGCTGCTGATCGAGACCCAGCATGCCGTCCCCGCGACCCAGCTCCCCGCCCCGCGCGGCGCGATCGCGCTGGAGGGCGTGACGCTGCTCAACGACACGCGCGACGGCACGATCGTCTCCGACGTGACACTGCAGATCGCGCCGGGCGAGGTGGTGGCGATGATCGGGCCGAGCGGCGCGGGCAAGTCGACGCTCGCCCGCATCATCGCCGGCGCGGTCCGCCCCGACCGCGGCCGCGTCCGGATCGACGGTGCCGATCTCGGCGACTGGGACCCCGAGCGACTCGCCGCACACGTCGGCTACCTGCCGCAGGAGCCAACGCTCTTCGCGGGCACGATCAAGGAGAATATCGCACGTTTCCGCGGCGAGCTGGGCGAGGACAGCGCCGCGCTCGACGCCGCCGCGATCGCCGCGACCGAGCGCGCCCGCGCGCGCGAGCTGGTGCAGCGGCTGCCGAACGGCTTCGATCATCAGCTCAAGCCCGGCGGGCGCGGCCTCTCCGCCGGCCAGTCGCAGCGAGTCGCGCTGGCACGTGCGATGTACGGCGACCCGGCGTTGCTGGTGCTCGACGAACCCAACGCCCACCTCGACTCCGAGGGCGACGCCGCGCTGCTCGCCGCCATCGATCACTACAAGCGCGCCGGCCACACCATCCTGGTGGTCAGCCACAAGCTCGGCATCCTGCCCGTGGTCGACAAGCTGCTGCTGATGCGCGGCGGCCGGGTCGAGCTCTTCGGACCGCGCGACGAGGTGCTCCAGCGCATCGCACCGCCCAAGCTGCGCACCGTTCCAGCCGGCGGGGCCGCCCCTGCCCCGGCCCCTGCCGCCGATATCCCCACTCCCGCCGCGAGCGCCTGACATGGCCAGCCTGCCGATCACCGACACCGTCCACCTGCCCGCCGACCCGCGCCGCGACATCCGCACCGGGGTCGTGATCGCGGTGCTGTTCTTCGTGCTGTTCCTGGGCTGGGCCGCCTTCGCGCGGCTCGACGCCGCGGCTTATGCCGAGGGCGTGCTTCAGGTCTCAGGCCAGCGACAGACCGTACAGCACCGCGACGGCGGTGTCGTGCAGGCCATCCTCGTCCGCGAGGGCGAGCGCGTCCGGCGCGGCCAGCTGCTGATCCGGCTCGCCTCGCCGGAGGTGCGCGCCACCGAGCGCGCGCTCGCCTCGCAGGCGATCCGATTGCTGGCGCAGCGCGCGCGGCTCCAGGCCGAGCAGCTCGGCCAGGGGCAGATCGCGACGCCGGTCGAGTTCGCGTCGATGCCCGAGGAGGACAAACCCGAGATCGCGCTGGCGATGCGGCTCCAGCAGACCGAGCTGCGCGCGCGCACCGCGACTCTCGCTGCGCAACGCGACGCGCTCGGCCAGCGCGGCGCGCAGTCGCGCGAGCAGGGCCGCGGCTATGGCGAGCAGGTCGTCTCGGCGCAGGAGCAGCTGCGGCTGCTCGACGCGCAGCTCGACGCGCTGCGGCCAGTGGCCGCCAAGGGCTTCGTCTCGCAGACCCGCCTGCGCGAGCTGGAGCGGATGCGCGCCGAGCTGCAGGGCCAGCGCGGTCAATATGCCGCCAGCGTCGCACAGACGCGCGAGGCCGCCCGCGAGAGCCAGATCGAACGGCTCGAGGCCGAGCGCACCTTCAGCGAGCGCACCGCCGCCGACCTGCGCGACGTCGAGACCAAGCTGGGCGACGTGATGCCCAAGCTGAGCGCGGCGCGCGACCAGCTGGCGCGTACCGAGATCCGCTCGCCCGCGACCGGCGCCGTGGTGGGGCTGACGGTGTTCACTCCCGGCGGTGTGATCGCGCCGGGCCAGAAGCTGATGGACGTGGTGCCCGAGCGCACGCCGCTGCGCATCCAGGCGCATATCTCGCCCGACGACGCCGACGACCTCACCGTCGGCCAGAAGACGCTCGTGAAGTTCCCCAGCCTGCACGAGCGTGACCTGCCCGAGCTGACCGGCGAGCTGACCCGCCTGTCGGCCGACAGCTTCACCGACGAGAAGACCGGGCGCAGCTATTTCACCGGCGAGGTGGTGGTGCCGCCGTCGCAGCTGCGGCTGCTGTCGAGCTTTCGCGGCAAGGACTTTCAGCTGCGCGCCGGCATGCCCGCGCAGGTGCTGATCCCGCTGCGCAAGCGCACCGCGCTCGACTATGCGGTGGAGCCGCTGGTGGGCGGCTTCTGGGCCTCGTTCCGCGAGCATTGAGGGGGGCGATGGGCCGGCGCGCTCGCGCCACGCCTCCCCGCGTTTTCCTCTCTTCCGTCATTCCCGCGAAGGCGGCAATCCAGACGCGTTGTCCTTCGTCGGGGGGCGGGCCGGTCGTCGCTTCACGCTAAGCGTTGTTGTTCCGCTTCCTAGTCGCGCATGTCGAGCTGTCTCCGCGGCTCACTGTCGTCCGCGCGTCTGGATCCCCGCCTGCGCGGGGATGACGACGTGAGCGGACGGCGTGCGGCAACAAGGTTCCGCGTGAACAACTCGCCTCATCGACGTTATAACTCATTCTGGCGCTTGATCACGTTGAATTAACCATCGCAAACGTAGAGCGACCTCGTTCCGAACGATCAGCAAGCGGCGACGGCGGGACGCCTTTCCAGCTCCAGCGACGAGACCGATCATGGCCCAGCCCATGTCCGCCCCACTTCCGCCCGCCGAGCCGAAGCGCTCGCACCTGTATATCCTCCGCGCGCTCGCGCTGCTGCGTCCCGAGAAGGTCAAGGCCGGGTCGTTGATCGGCGCCGGCCTGCTCGTCGCGCTGCTTCAGGTCAGCGAGCCGCTGCTGTTCGGCAAGGCGGTCAACGGCCTCACGTCGGGCGCCGGGCCGATGCGCTACGTCGCGATGTGGTGCGGGATCAGCGTCGCGGTGTTCCTCGCCAGCGTCGTCATCTCGCTGCTCGCCGACCGCATGGCGCACCGGCGCCGCCTTGCCGCCATGTCCTCCTACGTCGAGCATCTGCTCGCGCTGCCGCCGTCATTCCATACCCAGGCGCGCTCGGGCCGGCTGATGCGGATCATGATCTCGGGCTGCGACGCGCTGTTCAACCTGTGGCTGCCGCTGCTGCGCGACCAGATCACCAATCTGGCGATCGTCGCGGTGCTGCTGCCGATCGCGCTCGCCACCAACTGGCGGCTCGCGCTGGTGCTGCTCGCGCTGATGGTCGTCTATTCGGCGGTCAACCTCGTGGTGATGCGCCATACCTCGACCGGCCAGGCGCAGGTGGAGGACCGGTTCACCGACATATCGGGTAATCTTGGTGACCTGTTCGGCAACGTCACCGTCCTGCAGAGCTTCCTCGCGGTGCCCGGCGAGCTGGGCAACGTGCGCCGCTCGCTCCACGACCTGCTGCACGCGCAATATCCGGTGCTCAACTGGTGGGCGGTCTCGGCGGTGCTGACGCGCGGCGCGTCGTCGATCGCGATCGTCTCGATCTTCGGCTTCGGCGCGGCGCTGGTGTCGCGCGGACTCGCCACGATCGGGGACGTCGTCTCCTTCGTCGGCTTCGCGACTCTGCTGATCGCGCGGCTGGAGACGATCACCAGCTTCATCGTCGACAAGGCGCAGCGCCTCCCAGCGCTGGTGCAGTTCTTCGACGTGCTCGATCAGCAGAGCCATATCGGCGAGACCGCCGACGCGCGACCGCTCGCGGTGAGCGAGGGTCGGGTCACCTTCGAGAAGGTCTCGTTCCGCTATCCCACTGGCTCGGGCGCGGTGCACGACCTCAGCTTCGAGGTCGAGCCCGGCCAGACGGTCGCGATCGTCGGCCCGACCGGATCGGGCAAGTCGACCGCGCTGGGCCTGTTCCAGCGTGCCTATGATCCGGAGAGCGGGCGCATCCTGGTCGACGGGCAGGACATCCGCGACGTCACGCTCGCCTCGCTGCGCGCCGCGACGGGCGTGGTGTTCCAGGAGGCCGGGCTGTTCAACCGCTCGATCGCGGAGAATATCGCGATGGGCAACCCCGACGCGACGATGGAGCAGATCGAGGACGCGGCGCGGATCGCCGGCGCGTACGACTTCATCATGCGCAAGCCGCAGGGCTTCGCCACCCCGGTCGGTGATCGCGGCGCGGGCCTGTCGGGCGGCGAGCGTCAGCGCATCGCGATCGCGCGCGCGCTGCTGAAGAACGCGCCGATCCTGCTGCTCGATGAGGCGACCAGCGCGCTCGACGTTGCCACCGAGGCGCGCTTGCAGGAGAGCCTGGAGCGGCTGCGCCAGGGCCGTACCACCTTCGTGATCGCGCACCGCCTGTCCACCGTGCGCGCGGCGGACCGGATCGTGGTGCTCGACCAGGGCCGGATCGTCGAGCAGGGCGGCTTCGACGAGCTGCTCGCGCGCGGCGGCGCCTTCGCCCAGCTGGCGGCGGACGGCGGGCTCACCGTGCCGGCGGCCAATGATGACGCGGGTGAGCGCGCCGCGGCCTGAGCGCGGGGCGTGAGGGGCGGTTGGCAGCATTCCTCCCCGCTCGGGGGAGGAGGACCAGCCGCAGGCTGGTGAAGGGGGACTTCCACATGCGCTGCGCTGGGTGGGTATCCCCCTCCACCACGCCCTACGGGCGCGGTCCCCCTCCCCGTGCCGGGGAGGATCTGCGTTGCGGCCCCCTATGCAGCGTAAGGCACTCTCGGACGGTCGGGCGCTTGAGCTTGTGCCGGCTCATCGATGGACGCTCATAGCCGGCCGGTAGATAAGCACGTCATGTCCTCTGACCCCGCGGCCCACACCCCACTCGAACACTGGCGATCGCAGCTCGCCTCCGGCGGCCGCGACGTGCCCGGCTTCGATCCGAACGACGGCGGCGCCGCGGCGCGGTTGCTCCTCCTCCTCGAGACCCCCGGCGCGCATGGGCCGGCGATCGTCTCGCGCGACCACGCCACGGGCACGTCGCGCAACCTCAAGCGCTTCCTCGCCGAGGCGGGGATCGAGCGGCGCGACACGCTGCTGTGGAACGCGGTGCCGTGGAACGTCCACGCCCAGGGCGAACGCAACCGGCCCCTTCACCGCGGCGAAATTGCCGAGGGCCTCGCGCTTCTCCCGCCTCTGCTCCACCTGCTGCCGCGGCTGGAGGTGGTGGTACTCGCCGGCCGGGTCGCGCGTGGGGCCGCCGCGCTGGTCGAGCGCGAACAGCCTCACGTCGGTGTGCTGACGATGCCGCACCCCTCACCCACCTATGTCTGCACCAGCCCAGCGGTGCCGCGCGCGATCGTCGCGACGCTCGCCGAGGCCGCGGCGCGGCTCAGTCGAGCCGGCGCGCCAGTTCCACGTTGAGCCCCAGCGCCGCGAGCGTGCCGAGCGCGCCCGAGAGCAGATACGCCCCCGCCGCAACCAGCCCGAACGCCTGGGTCAGCGCCAGCGCGGCGAGCGGCGCGAAGCCGGCGCCGAACAGCCAGGCGAGGTCGGAGGTCAGCGCCGCGCCGGTGTAGCGCGCGCGCTTCGGGAAGTTGCTCGTCACCGCGCCCGATGACTGGCCGAACGACAGGCCCAGCAGCAGGAAGCCCATGACCATGAACAGCACCTCGCCCGCGCGCCCGCCGTTCAGCAGCGTCGGCGCGAAGCCGCTATAGGCCGCGATCCCCGCGGCAGTGTAGCCGAGCACGCTGCGCCGGCCGATCCGGTCGGCGAGCAATCCGGACAGCACGATCGCGCCGAGACCGACCACGCCGCCGATCGTCTCGATCAGCAGGAAGCTGGCGATGCTCTCGCGGGTGAACAGATTCACCCAGGAGAGCGGAAAGACCGTCACCATGTGGAACAGCGCGAAACTGGCCAGCGGCGCGAACGCGCCGATGATGATGTTGCGCCACTGCGCCTTCACCGTGGCGCCGACCGGCGACGGGGTGAGCTCACGGCTCTTGAACAGCTCGGTATATTCGGGCGTGACGACGATGCGCAGCCGCGCGAACAGCGCCACCACGTTGAGCGCGAACGCCACGAAGAAGGGATAGCGCCAGCCCCAGGAAATGAAGTCGGCGGTCGGCAGCGTCGACACGAAGAAGGCGAACAGCGCACTCGCCACCACCAGGCCGAGCGGCGCGCCGAGCTGGGGCACCATCGCCCACCAGCCGCGCTGCTTCTCCGGCGCGTTGAGCGCGAGCAGCGAGGCCAACCCATCCCATGCGCCGCCCAGCGCGATACCCTGACCAATACGGAACAGCGCGAGCAGAATCGCCGACCAGCCACCGATCTCGGCATAGCCGGGCAGGAAGGCGACCAGCACGGTCGACGTGCCGAGCAGGAACAGCGCCATCGTCAGCTTGGTGCCGCGGCCATGCCGACGGTCGACCCACATGAAGATCTGCGTGCCGATCGGGCGCGCGATAAACGCCAGCGGGAACAGCGCGAACGACCACAACGTGGCGGTGATCCGCTCCATGTACGGGAACACCACCGTCGGGAAGACCAGCACCGACGCGATGGCGTAGACGAAGAAGTCAAAGAATTCCGAGGTTCGTCCAATGATCACGCCGATCGCGATCTCACCGGGACGGACCTGATGGTCGTCCCGCGTGTTGACGTTGCGGGCGCCGCGCTCGAGCGGCGCGGAGTGTGCGGTGGCCATTCTATGTTCCCGATCGGACGTATCTCGCGGCTCCTTAGCCTAAGTGCCACAACGCCGGGATGGGACAAAATGTCCTATTCCGCTGCGCCGCAGCAAAGCCTAGCTGCGCGACCATGATCCCCCTGCCCTCTCCCTCGCCCTCGCGCCGCGTGGTGTCGCTCGCGCCGCGCCTGCTCGCGCTCGGCGCGCTGGCCATGCTCGGCGGCTGCGACACCGTGGTGATGAACCCCGCCGGCGATGTCGCCGTGCAGCAGTCGAACCTGATCATCTGGTCGGTCGTGCTGATGCTGCTGATCATCGTGCCGGTGATGGCGCTGACGGTGGTGTTCGCGTGGCGCTATCGCGAGACCAACACCGAGGCGACCTACGAGCCCGACTGGGACCATTCGACCGGCCTCGAGCTGGTGATCTGGTCGGCGCCGCTGCTGATCATCATCGCGCTCGGCGCGCTGACCTGGGTGGCGACGCACACGCTCGACCCTTATCGTCCGCTCGCGCGCACCGCGCCGGGCAAGCCCGTCGCCGCGACCGATCGTCCGCTCGAGGTGCAGGTGGTCTCGCTCGACTGGAAATGGCTGTTCATCTACCCCGAGCAGGGCATCGCCACGGTCAACGAGCTGGTCGTTCCGGTCAACCGGCCGGTCAAGTTCACGATGACCTCGTCCAGCGTGATGAACGCTCTCTGGGTGCCGGCGATGGCGGGGATGGTCTATACCATGCCGGGCATGGAGACGGTGCTGCACGGCGTGCTCAACCGTACCGGCAAGTTCGCCGGTCGCTCGGGGAACTACTCGGGGGCCGGCTTCTCGCACATGACCTTCTGGACCCACTCGGTCGCGCCCGCGCGGTTCGAGCAATGGGCCGCGGGCGTGAAGCGGAACCGCTGGCGCCTCGACACGGCTTCCTATCTGAGGCTGGAGCAGCCGACCGAGAAGGTCCCGCCGCTCGGCTTCGGCAGCGTCGACCCCACGCTGTTCCGCCGCGTCGTCGCGATCTGCGTCAAGCCGGGCACCGACTGCATGCAGGGCATGTCGCATGCGGGACCGGCGGTGAACGACCGCGCGCCGCGTGACGGCGAGGCCAAGGGCGCGCTGACCCGCGACCCGTCCGAGAAGGGCGAGTCGCCGCACCTTAGCGCGCCGCACGGCCAGGCACCGGGCCAGAACGATCCCGGCGCCGGCAGCAACCGCAACATGACCGAGCTTCACCTTCCGGCGCCGCTGCGCGCCCGTGCCTCGAAGGAGGCCTGAGGACCTATGTCGGACGATCTCATCAAGACGATCTTCGGACGGCTCTCGATCGAGAGCTTCCCGATCCACGAGCCGATCCTGATCGGCACCTTCGCGATGGTGGCGCTTGGCGGCGCCGCGCTGCTGGGTGCGCTGACCTATTTCCGGCTCTGGGGCTATCTCTGGAAAGAGTGGTTCACCAGCGTCGATCACAAGAAGATCGGCATCATGTACATCGTGCTGGCGCTGGTCATGTTCCTGCGCGGCTTCGCCGACGCGCTGATGATGCGCGCGCAGCAGGCGATCGCCTTCGGCGGCAACGAGGGCTTCCTGCCGGCGCACCATTATGACCAGGTGTTCACCGCGCACGGCGTGATCATGATCTTCTTCGTGGCGATGCCGTTCGTCACCGGGCTGATGAACTACGTCGTGCCGTTGCAGATCGGCGCGCGCGACGTCAGCTTCCCCTTCCTGAACAATTTCAGCTTCTGGATGACGGTCAGCGGCGCGGTCATCGTCATGATGAGCCTCTTCGTCGGCGAGTTCGCGCGCACCGGCTGGCTGGCGATGGCGCCGTTGTCGGGGATCGACTATTCGCCCGATGTCGGAGTCGATTACTACGTCTGGGCATTGCAGATCGCGGGCGTCGGCACCTTGCTCTCGGGCGTCAACCTGCTCGCCACCATCATCAAGATGCGCGCGCCGGGCATGGGCCTGATGCAGATGCCGATCTTCACCTGGTCGGCGCTGGTCACCAACGTGCTGATCGTCGCGGCCTTCCCGGTGCTGACCGCGGTGCTGGCGATGCTGAGCCTCGACCGCTACGTCGGCACCAACTTCTTCACCAACACCGGTGGGGGCAACCCCATGATGTACACCAACATGATCTGGATCTGGGGCCACCCGGAGGTGTACATTCTCATCCTCCCCGCGTTCGGTGTCTTCTCGGAGGTGGTCTCCACCTTCTCGGGCAAGCGGCTGTTCGGCTATACGTCGATGGTCTACGCGCTGATCGTCATTTGCATCCTGTCGTACCTGGTGTGGCTGCACCATTTCTTCACGATGGGCTCGGGCGCGAGCGTCAACAGCTTCTTCGGCATCACGACGATGATCATCTCGATCCCGACGGGAGCGAAGATCTTCAACTGGATGTTCACGATGTATCGCGGGCGCATCCGGTTCGAGCTGCCGATGATGTGGGCGGTCGCCTTCATGCTGACCTTCGTGGTCGGCGGTATGACCGGCGTGATGCTGGCGGTTCCCCCGGCCGACTTCCAGTTCCACAACTCGCTCTTCCTGGTGGCGCACTTCCACAACGTGATCATCGGTGGCGTGCTGTTCGGCATGTTCGCGGGCGTGAACTACTGGTGGCCCAAGGCCTTCGGCTTCAAGCTGGACAAGTTCTGGGGGACGATCAGCTTCTGGTGCTGGGTGGTGGGCTTCTGGGTCGCGTTCACGCCGCTGTACGTGCTGGGCCTGATGGGCGTGACGCGTCGCCTGCGCGCCTTCGACGACCCCAGCCTGCAGATCTGGTTCGTGATCGCGGCGATTGGCGCGCTGATCATCGCCGCCGGGATCGGTGCGATGCTGATGCAGTTCTACGTGAGCATCCGCGACCGCGAGAAGCTGCGCGACTTCACCGGCGATCCGTGGAACGGCCGCACGCTGGAATGGGCCACCTCCTCGCCGCCGCCGGCCTATAACTTCGCCTTTTCGCCGGTGATCCACGACCTCGACGCGTGGCACGACATGAAGCAGCGCAAGGCCGAGCGGCCGACCGAGGGCTTCCGCGCGATCCACATGCCCAAGAACACGGGCGCGGGGATCATCCTGGCGGGGCTGTCGACAGTCTTCGGCGTCGCCATGATCTGGTACATTTGGTGGCTCGCCGCGCTCGCCTTCGTCGCGCTGCTCGCCGTCGCGATCGGCCATACCTTCAACTATGACCGCGACTTCCACATCCCCGCGGAGGATGTCGTGAAGAACGAGGACGTGCGCACCCGCGCGCTCCAGAGCGCGGGGATCTGAGACCGATGAGCACGATGACGCAGACCCCGCCCGGCGCGGAGAACCCGGTCTTCTACGACCTGGACGAGCATGAGCACCCGCCGGGCCACAGCACGATGCTGGGCTTCTGGCTCTACCTGATGAGCGACTGCCTCATCTTCGCGATGCTGTTCGCCGCTTATGGCGTGTACGGCGGCAGCTACGCGGGCGGGCCGACCGCGCGCGAGCTGTTCGAGCTGCCGCTGGTGGCGGTGAACACGACGATGCTGCTGCTGTCGTCGATCACCTACGGCTTCGCGATGATCAGCGCGGACGAGCGCAAGCAGGGCGCGGTGCTCGGCTGGCTCGCGGTCACCGCACTGTTCGGCGCGGCCTTCCTCGCGATCGAGCTCTACGAGTTCAGCAACCTGATCCACGAGGGCGCGGGGCCGCAGCGCTCGGCGTTCCTCTCGTCCTTCTTCACCCTGGTGGGGACGCACGGGCTGCACGTCACCTTCGGCCTGATCTGGCTGGGGACGCTGATGGTGCAGGTGTCGCGCCGCGGGCTGGTCGACGCCAACCTGCGCCGGCTGCAGTGCCTCTCGCTGTTCTGGCACTTCCTCGACGTCATCTGGATCGGCGTCTTCACCTTCGTCTATCTGCTGGGAGTGCTACGCTGATGGGCGCCGAGACGCATCACGGCCATGCCGCCGACCACGCGCACGGGCACGGGCATGACGACCCGCACGGCGGCGCCGCGCACGGCTCGCGCAAGGGCTATTGGATCGGCTTCCTGCTCTCGGTGCTGCTCACCGCCCCTGCCTTCGGGCTGGTGATGAGCGGCGTCATCGCCGACCCGCGGGTCACCGCGGGCATCGTGATGGCGCTCGCGATGGTGCAGATCGTCGTCCACATGATCTACTTCCTGCACATGAACACCAAGTCGGAGGCGGGCTGGACGATGATGGCACTGATCTTCACCGTGATCATCGTCGTGATCGTGATCTCGGGCTCGCTCTGGGTGATGTATCACATGAACCTCAACATGATGCCGTCGATGCAGGCGGAGATGTCGAGCGCCGGCATGTGACCCGGCGACACGTCTTCCTGGCGCTGGCGGTGCTCGGCACCGCCCTCCTCGCCGGGCTGGGCGTGTGGCAGGTCGAACGGCGCGCGTGGAAGCTCGCGCTGATCGACCGGGTGGAGCGCCGCCTCGCCGCCGCCCCGGTCGCGGCGCCACCGCGTGCCGAGTGGCAGGGGATCGACGATGACAGCGCGTATCTCCGCGTCCGCGCCACCGGCCGGTGGCGCGCCGCGGCCCCGGTGTTCGTTCAGGCGGTGACCGACTATGGCGGCGGCTATTGGGTGCTCGCCCCGCTCGACACGCCGGGCGGCACGATCCTGATCAACCGCGGCTTCGTCCCGCTCGGCGACCGCGCCGCGATCCGCACGCCGACGGGCGAGGCGAGCGTCACCGGGCTGCTGCGGGTGACCGAACCGGACGGCGCCTTCCTCCGCGACAACGATCCCGTCGCTGATCGCTGGTACTCGCGTGACACGGCGGCGATCGCGCGCGCGCGCCGCCTTGAGAAGGTCGCGCCCTATTTCATCGACGCCGACGCGAGCGGCACGACGGGCTGGCCGCGCGGCGGGCTGACGGTCGTCCGCTTCCGCAACACGCACCTGATCTACGCGCTGACCTGGTTCACGCTGGCGGCGATGATGGCCTATCTCGCGTACCGGATCGCGCGCGCGCCGCGGGACGCGTGAGCGGCTCGGCCCCGTGCTCCTGCGAACGCTGGAGCTCAGTGAAGCGAGCGCCATCCTGCGTGCCTCTGGGTTCCTGGGTCCTCAGGAACACCGCCAGGTGTTTACCCGAGGAAGTTCAGCTCCCATGCGAAACGCGCTAGTCTAACCCCATGCCTCACCTCGCCAACATGCTCGGACCGCTCGCGCGCGGCGGGCCGGGCGGACGCAACGTCCGCCTGCTCGCACTGCTGCGCTGGCTCGCGGTGGCGGGGCAGCTCGCCGCGATCCTGCTCGTCCATTTCGTGGTCGGCGTTCACCTGCCACTGGTGCCGATGCTTGGCGCGCTGGCGGTGCTGGTGGCGCTCAATGTCGCGGTCAACCAGGTGGTCGAGCGCCGCCCGATCACCAACGCCGCGCTGTTCGCCACCTTGCTGGTCGATGTCGCCTGCCTGACGACGCAGCTCTATCTCAGCGGCGGGGTGAGCAACCCGTTCGTCACGCTCTTCCTGCTCCAGGTCGTGATCGCGGCGCTGCTGCTGCGCGGCTGGACGAGCTGGGCGATGGTGGTGATCACCAGCACGCTGTTCGCCTGGCTCGCCTGGGCCGCCCCGCCCTTCCCGCTGCCGCACTTCTGGGCGTCCGAGCTCTCGATTCCCTATGTCGCGGCGAGCTGGTTCAACTTCACGCTCACCGCGACGCTCCTGGCGCTGTTCGTCACCCGCATCGTGCGCAACGTCTCCGAGCATGACGCGCGGCTCGCCGCCTTGCGCCAGCGCGCCGCCGAGGAGGAGCACATCGTCCGCATGGGGCTGCTCGCCAGCGGCGCGGCGCACGAGCTCGGCACACCGCTCAGCTCGATCGCGGTGATGCTGGGCGACTGGCGGCGTGAGCCGGCGATCGCGCGCTCGCCCGCGCTGCTCGCCGACCTCGATGACATGCGCGCCGAGGTGACTCGCTGCAAGGACATCCTCAGCCAGGTACTGCTCGCCTCGGGCGAGGTGCGCGGCAACGCGCCGGTGCGGACCACGCTGCGCACCTTTCTCGCCGGCATCGTCGACTCGTGGAACGAGAGCAAGGGGCCGACCGCGTCCTACGAGCATCTGATGACGAGCGACCCGCGCATCGTCGCGGACAAGGCGCTGGCGCAGACGATCACCAACCTGCTCGACAACGCGGTCGAGGCCGGCGCCAGGACGATCACCTTGTGCGCCTGGTGGGACGGCGACCGGCTGGTGCTGGCGGTACGCGACGACGGCGCCGGCTTCCCGCAGTCGATCCTCGAGGGGCTGGGCAAGCCCTATCTCAGCACCAAGGCGCGGCGCGGCGCCGGGCTGGGCCTGTTCCTGGCCGTCAACGTGCTGCGAACACTCGGCGGCACGGTATCGGCGCGCGTGCGCGAGCACGGTGGCAGCGAGGTGACGCTGACGCTGCCCCTCGCCGCAATCTCGATCCCGGAGGAGACATCATGAGCGCGCGCCGCCTGCTGATCATCGAGGACGATGCGGTGTTCGCGCGCACGTTAGCGCGCTCGTTCGAGCGACGCGGCTATCAGGTGCGCGCGATCACCGACCCGGAGGAGCTCGACACCGCCACGGCGGAGCTGAGGCCGGACCATGCGGTGGTCGACCTGCGGCTCGGCAGCGCCTCCGGGCTGACCTGCGTCGAGCGGCTGCACGCGATCGATCCGGCGATGCGGATCGTGGTGCTCACCGGCTTCGCCAGCATCGCCACCGCGGTGGAGGCGGTGAAGCTGGGGGCGACCAATTACCTGTCCAAGCCGGCCAACTCGGACGATATCGAGGCGGCCTTCCAGGCCTCGGGCGAGGGTGACGCCTCGGTCGAGCTGGTCGCGCATCCCACCTCGCTGCGCACGCTCGAGTGGGAGCATATTCACCAGACGCTGGCGGACTGCGGCTTCAACGTCTCCGAGGCGGCGCGGCGGCTCGGCATGCACCGGCGCACCCTGGCGCGGAAGCTGGGCAAGCGCCATCTCTAGGGTCGGAAAGAGAAAATCCTGTCTCCCGTCATCCCGGGTCAGGCCCGGGGTGACAAGAGTGGGGCGAGAGACTGGTCGCAGTCGTCGCCGTGGCGGCGCCTACGCCCCGAACCGCACCTTCGCGCCCGCGTAGAAGTAGCGTCCCAGCGATGAGATTGGCTGATCGATCGAGTCGACCGACGGCCGCTGGTTCGCCAGATTGTTGACGCCGACGTAGAAACCGACGCCCTCGTCCGGCGCGACCTGCACCTGCACGTCGTGCTGCCACAGCTCCTTGTAGCGCAGCAGCGCGGCGGGGGCGTAGTCGGGATTGTTGTCGGTGGTCAGCTTGGCGAAGCGGCGGGTCGCGTCGAACCAGCGCAGGTTGTAGCTCAGCGTCACCTCGCCCAGCGACCAGGTCGGCGAGAAGACGAAATTGTACTTGGGGCGGTTGAACTGATCGACCTGATCCTCGACCTGTGCACCCGGCGTCGCAATCTGCTCGAGCTTGTTGAGATAGCTGCCGACGAAGCGGATGTCGAACGTCCCCGCCGAGGCGGTGCGCAGCACGTAGCTGATGTTGAGGTCGAGCCCGGCGGTGGCGTAGCGCGCCACGTTCTGCGGCTGCACCGTATAGCCGTTGATGTATCCGGTGCCCTGCCGGCGCCGGATCGCGGCGCAATAGACGTTGTCGAGCGTCGGCTGGTCGACGCAGAGGTTCGCAATCGTATTGGCGTCGGCGATGCTGATCGCGTCGTCCAGGCGAATGTCGTACCAGTCGGCCGAGATCGTCAGCCCGGGCAGGAAGCGCGGGCGCAGCACCGTGCCCGCGGTCCAGGTGCGCGCGGTCTCCTCCTTCAGCCCCGGGTTGCCACTGCGCGAGCCATTGATCAGCACCGCGGCGTCGGGGTTGTTCGCCGCGGTGAAGGCCGCCGGATCGGCGCCGAGCCCGTTGATCAAGGTCGCGCAATTGGCCGCACGGCTCGACGTTCCGGCGTTGCGGTTCTCGACGTAGCATGGGTCGGAGAAGAAGTTGGTGGCCGGCCCGACCGGCGCGAACAGCTCGCCGATGTTGGGCGCGCGCACCGCCTGGCTGTAGCTGCCGCGGAAGCTGATGTCGCGCACCGGCGCCCAGACGCCGTTGAACTGATAGGCCTTGGTGCTCCCGATCGTGGAATAGTCGGAATAGCGGCCCGCCGCCCCGACCGAGAGCGTCTCGAAGAAGGGCCGGTCGCGCAGCAGCGGCACGTCGATCTCGCCGAACACCTCCCATACGTCGAAGGCGCCGCGCGATGGCGAGATCACGAAGGTCGGGTCGAACTTGTTGCCCTCGTCATATTGGTACCATTGCTCCCCGGTAAGGAAGCTGTTGGGATCGAAGCGGCTGGTCTCGCGGCGGTATTCGCTGCCCAGCGCGAACTTCACCGGCCCGCCCGGCAGCGCGAACAGCGCGCCGAAGTCGCCCGTCAGCGCCGCGCTCGCGACCGACTGGGTGACGCGCGCGCTGCTGACATTGTTGTTGGTGGCCCAGGCCAGTGCCGCCGGATCGGTGACGTTGACCCCGAAGGTGTTGATCGGGAGACAGCCGCTGTTCGGCCCCGGCGTGAAGCTGACCGTGGGCACCTGCACCGCGGCGGGGTTGAGGTTGGAGCGGCACGTCGGGCGACCGGTGGAGGGATCGGTCACCACGTCGAGTCCGGCGTAATAGCGGTCCTCCCAACGGTCGTTGAGCTTGGTGATCCGCACGTCGGTCTGGCCGTAGGTGTAGGACACATCGTAGCGCGCGTGGTCGCTCACCGCGCCGGTGGCCGCGATCACGCCGCGCCACGTGCGCCGGCGATCACTCTCGCCCAGCCGCGGGAAATCGGTGTTGTTGCGGTTGGACGAGATCACGCGCTGCGCGTTGGCCAGCGCGGCATCGCGCAGATTGATCGGCAGGTAAGGGTTATCGAGCGTGAAATCGCCAGTGTAATTGCCCGTGAAGCCGCCGAAGGTGGTGGCGGTCGACTGGACGAACTTGCCCTCGAGGCTGAGCTGGAACGCGTCCGAGAAATCGTAATGGGTCAGCAGGTTGACCGCGTGGCGCTCGGTCTTGGGCAGCAGGTCGCCGACATAGCCAGCGACCGAGGTGGCGCTGCCGCCGCTGGCGAAGCCGCCCCCCGCGTCGGTCCCGGGATCGTAGAGCGAGCCGTCGCCGTTGTAGAGCGTGCCGCCGATGTCGATCACGCCCGCGGGCGAGCCGCCGGGATAGCGCAGGTCGCCCGCCAGCACCTGCTGATAGGTGCCCGAGCCCGGCCCGGCGTAAGCGGGGTTCGACACCGTGTAGAGTCGGTTCCGGCGGCGCAGGACGGAGCGGTCGTCGTTCTGGAGCGGGTCGTCGGCGTTATACTCGTAATATGCGGTGACGTTGCCGCGTCCGCCCCCGAAGTTCTTGCCCGCCATCAGCGAGGCGAAGCGGTTGCCGGCGTCGCCCTGCTCCGAGATGCCGAACTGGGTGCGGCCCGCGACGCCGTCGAAGTCACGCTTGAGGATGAAGTTGACCACGCCCGACACGCCGTCGGCGCCGTACACCGCCGAGGCGCCGCCGGTGAGCACGTCGACGCGCTCGATCAGGTCGGTCGGCAGTGAATTGATGTCAACCGCCGCGCTATCGATCTGCCCCGAGACGTGGCGCCGCCCGTTGACCAGCACGAGCGTCCGCGCCGAGCCGAGCCCGCGCAGGCTGAGCAGGTTGAGCCCCGCCGCGCCGTACAGCTGGTTGTCGGGCCGGTTCGGGCCGGCGCTGTCGGCATTGTCGAGCGAGGTGGTCAACGCCGGCACGCGCTGGAGGAAGGTGGTGACGTTGGTGTTGCCCGACTGGTGGATGCGCTGGCTGTCGAACGAGACAATCGGGTTGGGCGCCTCGAAGTCGGGGCGTGCGATGCGCGACCCGGTGACGACGATGTCCTCGTCGGAGCCCGTGCCGGATGTGTCGGGAGCGGCGTCGGCGGGTGCCGCCGCCTGCGCCCAGGCCGGCACCGCGGAGACACAGGCGAGTGCGCCCGCGAGCAACAGGGCTCGCGACGAGAGCTGAGACGGCATCCTGTTTCCCCTTCGGATCGTGCCGGCCCCTGCACGCCGGCTTCTTCTTTCCCGCAACAACGTCTTCCCTTCTAAAAAGTTTCTAATTGTTAACAACCTGGCGCAACCGGATCTTGCGCAAGGTGTTGATGTGACGTGACATACGGGGGGAAGCTCGCGCGTGCCGCGGGTTGGTCCCGGCGCTCGGTGGTCGCGGCGCTCTCGATGGCCGCGGCGGGTGGCTGCGCCGCGCGGCGCTCTCCCGATACGATCAGCCTCTGGGCGATGAGCTACGAGGGCGATTACTCGCCGATGCTCATGCCCGGCTTCACGCGCGCGACCGGGGTTCCGGTCGAGGTACAGACGCTGCCCTGGACCGCGGCGCACGAGAAGCTGCTCACCGCCCAGGCCGGCGATTCGCTGCCCGACGTGTTCATGTTGCCGGACGGCTGGGTCGGCGAGTTCGCCCTGATCGGTGCTCTGGCGCCCGTCACCGACCCCGCGCTGCTCACCGGCTTGTTCCCGGGCGTGAGCGCGGCCACCGGACCGGATGGTCGGCCCTATGCGGTGCCCTGGTCTGTCGCCCCGCAGGTGCAATATTACCGCCGCGACCTGCTGGAGCGCGCCGGCTATGCCGCGCCGCCCGAGGACTGGGATTCGTGGCGCCGCATGGGGCAGCGGCTCAAGGCGCGGGCACCCGACGACTATGCCTTCCTGATGCTGCTCAACTGGTGGGACTCGCTCTTCACCTTCGCCGGTCAGACCGGCGCCAACCCGCTGCGCGAGCGCGACACGCGCGGCAACTTCCGCGATCCGCGCTTCCGCGACGCGCTCGCCTTCTACGTGTCGCTGTTCCGCGAGCGGCTCGCCCCGCCGGCATTGTCGACCGAGGTGCAGGATCCTGTCGCCGCCTTCGCGCAGGGCTATTTCGCGGTCTATCCGTACGGCCCGACCCTGACGCTCGACCTGCACCGCCGCGCCGCCGAGATCCCGGCCGCGCTGTGGAGCACCGCGCGCATGCCCGGCCCTCAGGGTCCGGGGCGAGTCTCCGGGATCGCGGCGAGCCTGTGCGTGTCGGCGCGTTCGCGCCGGCCGGCCGCCGCCTGGGCATTGGTTCGCCACCTCACCTCGCCCGCAAGCGAGCTGACCTACCAGCGGCTGATCGGCACCCTGCCCGCGCGCGCCGCCGCGTGGGCTACCCCGCAGCTGCGCCAACCCGCGCTCGCCGCCTTCGCCGAGCAGATGCGCGCTCCGACGCGCGAGCCGATGATCGTCGAGTGGGAGCGGATCCGCATCGAGGTGCAGCTGATCGCCGAGCGGGTCGTACGCGGCCAGCTCGGCATCGACGCGGCGCTCGTCGCGATGGACGATCGCGTCGACCGCCTGCTCGCCAAGCGCCGCGCGCTGGTCGAAGCGGGACGGCTGACATGACGCGACAGGAGCGCACCGCCTGGGGCTTCGTGCTGCCGGTGCTCGCGATCATCCTGTTCGTCTTCGCGCTGCCGACCTTGCTCGCGCTGGCGCTGAGCGTCACCGATTACTCGATCTACGCGCTCGCCGACTGGGGCGCGTTGCGCTTCGTCGGGCTCGGCAACTTCACCGGCTTGCTGACCACGCCGCTGTTCTGGCGCGCGCTCGGCAACACGGCGCTGTTCGCGCTGCTCGGCGTTCCCATGGCGATCGGCACCTCGTTGGCGGCAGCGCTGCTTCTCCACGATGCCAGCGTGCGCTGGAAGCCGCTGTGGCGTGTGCTGCTGTTCGCGCCTTATGTCACCAGCGTGGTGGCGACCGCGGTGGTGTGGCGCTTCCTGCTCAACACGCGCTTCGGCCTGCTCAACCGCGCGCTCGGCTGGATCGGCGTGCCGCCGGTCGACTGGCTTGGCGACCCGCACGCCTCGATCCCCGCCATCCTGCTATTCGTCACGTGGAAGATCTTCGGCTACAACATGATCGTCTTCACCGCGGCGCTGTCGGCGGTGCCGCACGACCTGATGGAGGCGGCGCGGCTCGACGGGGCCTCTCGTTGGACACGCTTCCGCCACGTCACCTTGCCCGCGATCGGACCGACCTTGCTGCTCGCCGCGGTGATGAGCGTCGCGGGCTTCCTCCAGATCTTCGCGGAGCCCTATGTCATGACGCTGGGCGGCCCGGCACAGAGCACGACCACGGTGCTATATTTCATGTTCGACGAGGGCTTCAAATGGTGGAACCTCGGACAGGCCTCGGCGGTGGCGTTCATTCTCTTCCTGATGATCCTCGCGCTCACCTTCGCGCAGGCGCGGATCGGGCGGCGCTACGAGTGGCTGTGACCCGCCGCCGCTGGCGTGCGATCGCCGCCAACGCCGCGGTCGCGGCGGCGACGCTGCTCACCGCCGCCCCGCTGGTGTGGATGGTGCTCGTCTCGTTCATGCCGCGCGGCGAGTCGAGCCGCTTCCCGCCGCGGCTGTGGCCGTCGCGCTGGTCGTGGGAGAATTACCACGAGCTGCTCGCGCGCCGGCTGATCGACGGCGCGTGGTTCGACTATCGCATCGTGCCCGCGCTGTGGAACAGCCTCGCCGTGGCGGGACTGTCGACGCTGCTGGGGCTGCTGCTGACCGTGCCTGCCGGCTACGCCTTCGCCAAGCTGCGCTTCCGCGGTCGCGAGCGACTGCTCCAGCTGCTGGTCGGCGCGCTCGTGGTGCCGGGGCAAGTAGCGATGCTGCCGCTGTTCCTGATCTTCAAGGAACTCGGGCTGGTGAACAGCTACGCCGGGGTGATCCTCCCTTCGCTGGCGGGCATCTTCGCGATCCTGTTCGTACGCCAGGCGGCGCTATCGATCCCCGACGAGATGCTCGACGCGGCGCGGCTCGACGGCGCCAGCGAGCGGCGCATCTTCGCGCAGATCGTGCTGCCGCTGCTCGCCCCGATCACGGTGACGCTCGCGCTGTTCATGTTCCTGGGCAGCTGGAACGACTTCCTGTGGCCGCTGATCGTGCTGGCCGACCAACATGTCTACACGCTGCCGGTCGCGGTCGCAGCGATCTCGCGCGAACATGCCGCCGACGGCGAGCTGATGATGGCGGCGGCGGTGGTGACGACGCTGCCGGTGCTGATCCTCTTCGTGCCGCTCCAGCGCTACTATATCAGCGGACTACTCGGCGGCAGCATCAAGGGCTAAGGCGGGGCGCGGATAGGCGCGGCCGTCGCGGTCGAACAGATGCGCCGCCTCGGGAGCGACCGCGAAGCGCAGCCGCTCGCCCAAGGTCACGGCCCGGTCGCCAGGGAGCTGCGCCACCACCGACGGATGATCGCCGATCGTGCCGAGATGCGCGAAGGAGAGCGGGCCGAGCCGCTCGAACAACTCGACCGCGCCGGTGAAGGCGCCGTCGTCGGCGGGGTGAAGGTTCTCGGGGCGCACGCCGAGCGTCGCTGCTTGGCCGACCGCGGCGGACGGGACCGCGACCGCGACTCGTAGATCGGCGCCGTCGGCCAGCCGCACCGTCGCGCCGTCGTGCTCGGCCGCGGCGATCGTCACCGCGAGCAGGTTCATCCCCGGCGAACCGATCGCGGCGGCTACCTCCAGCGTCGCGGGCTCGGCGTAGAGCGCGAGCGGCGGGGCGACCTGCTCGACCCGCCCCGCGCTCATCACGACGATGCGGTTGGCGAGCGTCATCGCCTCGAGCTGGTCGTGGGTGACATAGATCATCGTACTGCCGAGCTGCTGGTGCAGGCGGGCGAACTCGTGCCGCATCTTCACGCGCAGCGCAGAGTCGAGATTGGAGAGCGGCTCGTCGAGCAGCAGCACCTTGGGACGACGAACGATCGCGCGCGCGATCGAGACGCGCTGGCGCTGCCCGCCGGACAACGCCTTGGGCCGGCGCGCGAGCAGCGGCATCAGGTCGAGCGCCTCGGCCACCTCCTCGACGCGTTGGCGCACCTCAGCCTTGCCGAGCCGCGCGACCTTCAGCGGGAAGGCGATGTTCTCGTAGACGGTGAGATGCGCGTAGAGCGCGTAGGACTGGAACACCATCGCGAGCTCGCGATCGGCCGGCGCGGCGTCGGTAACGTCGCGGCCGCCGATCAGCACACGGCCAGCGCTCGGCTCCTCCAGCCCGGCAATGAGGCGGAGCAGCGTCGACTTGCCGCAACCCGAGGGGCCGACGATCACCACGAACTCGCCGTCGGCGATGTGGAGATCGGTGGGTCGGAGCACGTCGCTGGCGCCGAAGCGCTTCGCTAGCCCCTGGATGTCGACGCTGGCCACGATGCGGAGTGTCGCTGGTTAACGGAGCGGTGACAAGGGGTGGCGTCCTTCGGTCCTCCCCGCTCGCGGGGGAGGGGGACCAGCCGCAGGCTGGTGGAGGGGGGCTTCCGCGAGCGCTGCGCTGTAGGGAGAGCCCCCTCCACCACTCGCTTCGCGAGCGGTCCCCCTCCCCGTGCCGGGGAGGATTTCAGATTCAGTATAGCGCGCCGGAACGACGGTTGACGCCGTAAGCGCCCACCTCACAGCCGCCGATGTTTGCCGCCATAGCGCTGGCCGATGTAGTTGCCGATCCGTGCCATCTCGTGCGCCGCCGCGGTCGTCGCCTCGGCGCAGCATGGCATCGGATCACGCTCGGCCTGCGCCGCGCGGACCGCGACGCGCTCGCACAAGGTCTCGATGTCGGCGCGCGACAGCAGGTTCTTCTCGCGCATCAGGCACAGCAGCGACTGAAGGATGACGATGCTCTCGTCACCAGCGCGCTCGTTCGAAAGCATCGCCCTCTCCTCATCTATTTGAGAGGAGAGTACGCCGAAACGCCCCGATGGCAAGCAAACGTTTGCGCCTCAGCGCAGCCCCCCGCCCAGCGAGCGGTACAGCTCCACCAGATTGCTCGCGCGGCTCAGCCGCGTGGTCACCAGCTGCTGCTGCGCCGAATACGCGGTACGCTGCGCGTCGAGTGAGGTCAGGAACGAGTCCACGCCCGCGCGGTAGCGCGCGTCGGACAGTCGCGCCGCGACCGAGGCGGCTTCGGCCCGGGCGGTCTGCGCGGAAACCTGCTCGCCGATCGTGCCGCGCTGCGCCAGCGCGTCGGCCACCTCGCGGAAGGAGGTCTGGATCGCGCGCTCGTAGGTCGCGACCGCCGCCTGCTGCGACGCCTTGGCATAGTCGAGATTGCCCGCGTTGCGGCCGCCGTCGAACAACGGCAGGCCGACCGAGGGCGAGCCGGTGTAGGTGAAGCTGCCCCCACCGAAGAGGCCGGACAGCGCGCTCGAGATCGTCCCGATGGTCGCGGTCAGCGAGATGCGGGGGAAGAAGGCCGCGCGCGCCGCGCCGATGTTGGCGTTCTGCGCGATCAGCTGGTGCTCGGCCTGGAGCACGTCGGGGCGGCGCAGGAGCACTTCCGACGAGACGTCGCCGGGCAGCGCATCGCGCGTAAGCGGCGTGTCGTCGAGCCCGGTCGGCAGCTGCTCGGCGGGCACGGTGGTGCCGACCAGCAGGTTGAGCGCGTTCTGGTCCTGCGCCACGCGCGTGGTGAGCGCGGCGATGTCGTTGCGCGCGGCCTGATAGTTGGTCTCGGCCTGACGCGCTTCCAGCTCGGAGGCGACCCCGATGCGGAACTGCGCGCTGGTGAGCCGCACCGTCTCCTCGAAGGTCTTGAGCGTCTCGCGGCTGAGCCTCAGCTGCTCCTGGTCCGAGGCGAGCGTGAGCCACGCCGTCGCGATCTCGGCGATCAGGCTGATGCGGGTGGAGCGCTGCGCCTCTTCCGAGGCGAAATACTGTTCCAGCGCGGCACGATTGAGGTTGCGCACGCGCCCGAACAGGTCGAGCTCGAACGCCGAGAAGCCGGCGTTGACCGAGAAGAACTCGACGTTCGACGAGGTGCTGCCGACCCCCGCGCCGGCGCCTACCCCGGTCCCGCCGCCGGTGCCGCCACCCACGCCACTGCCGGTGCCCGTCCCAGTGCCGGTGCCCGTTCCCGTGCCCGCTCCCGCGCCGGCAGCAGCGCCGGCCGCCCCGGCCGCGCCGAAGATGTTGTTGGTGAACGTGCCCGATCCCGAGATCGTCGTGCTCGGCACCAGGTCGGCGCGCTGGACTCGATATTGCGCCCTTGCCTGGAGCACGTTGGCCGCCGCGACACGCAGGTCGCGGTTGTTCGCTAGCCCGGTCTCGATCACCCCGCGCAATCGGGGATCGAGGAAGAAGTCGCGCCAGCCGATCTGGCTGACGTCGGCGGCGTCACTCGCCGCGGCAGGGTACACCCCGCCCTGCGGCAGCGCGGCGGGAACCGCGCCGCCGGGGCGCTCATACTTAGGCGCCAGGTTGCAGCCGGCGAGCGCGCTGGACAGGGCCAGCGCGGTGAGGATCGCGGAACGAGTCACGTCAGGCTCCCTCGGGGCGCGGTGCCCCGGGATGATGGTCGAGGGCGGCGTCGTCCGCCCGGTGGTCGGCGTCTTCGGTCCGGTCGGGCGTCGCGGCGTGGCCGCTGTGCCCGAACAGCCGCAGCACGACGACGAAGAACATCGGCA
Source organism: Sphingomonas sp. BK069 (assembly GCF_014193405.1). Taxonomy (NCBI): domain Bacteria; kingdom Pseudomonadati; phylum Pseudomonadota; class Alphaproteobacteria; order Sphingomonadales; family Sphingomonadaceae; genus Sphingomonas; species Sphingomonas sp. BK069. The sequence goes on from NZ_JACHZH010000001.1 coordinate 1,554,900, forward strand.
CGAAGAAGATCGCCAGCACCGTCGCGGACAACATGCCGCCCACCACCGCGCGACCGATCGCGTTCTGGCCGCCCGCGCCCGCGCCGGTCGACACCGCCAGCGGCATCACGCCGAACACGAAGGCGAGACTGGTCATCAGGATCGGCCGGAGGCGCAGCTTGGCCGCCTCCACCGCCGCCTCGAAGGAGTTCATCCCCTCCGCCATCCGCTCCTCGGCGAACTCGACGATCAGGATCGCGTTCTTGGCGGACACGCCGATCGTGGTGATCAGGCCGACCTGGAGGTAGATGTCCTTGTTCAGTCCGGTCAGCCACGCCGCGAGCACCGCGCCGATGATGCCGAGCGGCACCACCAGCAGCACCGAGATCGGCACCGACCAGCTCTCGTACAGCGCGGCGAGGCAGAGGAAGACGATCAGCAGCGACAGGCCGTAGAGTGCCGGCGCCTGCCCGCCCGACAGCCGCTCCTCGTAGGAGAGGCCGGTCCATTCCAGCGTCGTGCCCGGGGGCAGCTTGGCGTGGATCTCCTGCAACGCCTCCATCGCGGCACCGGTGCTCTGCCCCGGTCCTGGCGAGCCCTGCAGCTGCATCGCCGGCTGCCCGTTGTAGCGGGTCAACGAGACGGGCGCGTTGGCCCATTCCAGCGTCGAGAAGGCGGTGAACGGCGCCATCTGCCCGTTCGCACCGCGGACGTACAGCTCGCCGACGTCCTCGGGCGCCATGCGGTACGGGCCATCGTTCTGGACGTACACGCGCTTCACGCGACCGCGGTCGATGAAGTCGTTGATATAGCCGCCGCCCCAGGCGGTCGCGATGGTGCTGTTAACGTCGGCGAGGTCGAGCCCGAGCGCGCGCGCCTTGTCCTCGTCGATCTTCACCTTGAGCTGCGGCGCGTCCTCCAGGCTCAGCGGGCGTACCTGCGCCAGCCGCGGGTCCTGCGACGCCATGCCGAGCATCATGTTGCGGATCTGCGTCAGCTTCTCGTGCCCGACCCCGCCGGTATCGACCAGCTGGACGTCGAAGCCCGTGGCGTTGCCGAGCTCCTGCACCGCGGGCGGGATCAGCGCGAAGATCAGCCCGTCCTTATACTGCGAGAACGACCCCATCGCGCGCCCGACGATTGCCTGGGCGCGATTGTCGCCGCCCGAGCGATCCTCCCACGGCTTCAGGTTGACGAACACCAGGCCGGTGTTCTGGCCCTGGCCGGCAAAGCTGAAGCCGTTGATGGTGAAGACACCCTGGACGTTCTTGGCCTCCTGCTTGAGGAAGTGGTCGCGGGTCAGCGCCAGCCCCTTCTCGGTGCGCGCACTGCTCGCGCCCGCCGGGCCCTGCACCAGCGCGAGCACGAAGCCCTGGTCCTCGTCGGGCAGGAAGCCCGAGGGCAGCCGGATGAAGACGAGCGCCATGCCCGCGACGATCAGCAGATAGACCAGCAGCGAGCGCTTCCAGTGGCGCGCGGTGCTCTTCACCCCGCCCTCGTAGCGATGCTGCGCGCGGTCGAAGTTGCGATTGAACCAGCGGAAGAAACGCGCCAGCGGCCCGTTGCCCTCCTGCTTGTCGGGATCGTGCGGCTTCAGGATCGTCGCGCACAGCGCGGGCGTGAGGATCAGCGCGACGAGCACCGAGAGCACCATCGCCGAGACGATCGTGATCGAGAACTGGCGGTAGATCACGCCGGTCGAGCCGCCGAAGAAGGCCATCGGCAGGAACACCGCCGAGAGCACCATGCCGATGCCGACCAGCGCGCTGCTGATCTCGTCCATCGACTTGCGCGCGGCTTCCTTCGGGGAAAGATGCTCGGTGACGATCAGGCGCTCGACGTTCTCGACCACGACGATCGCGTCGTCGACGAGCAGGCCGATCGCCAGCACCATGCCGAACAGCGTCAGCGTGTTGATCGTGAAGCCCGCCAGCGCCATCACCGCAAAGGTGCCGAGCAGGACCACCGGCACCGCGATCGTCGGGATCAGCGTCGCGCGCCAGTTCTGCAGGAACAGGAACATGACGAGGAAGACGAGCACCACCGCCTCGATCAGCGTGTGGATCACCTGCTCCACCGACAGCCGCACGAACGGCGTAATGTCGTAGGGGTAGATCACCTTCACGTCGGCGGGCAGCGTCTTGCCGATCTCGGCGACACGCGCCTTGAGCAGGTCGACGGTGTCGAGCGCGTTCGCGCCTGCCGCCAGCCGGACACCGAAGCCTGACGCCGGCTTGCCGTTATACTGCACGTCGAAGCCGTAATTCTCGGCGCCGATCTCGACCCGCGCGACGTCGCGCAGCCGCACCACCGAGCCGTCGGTGCCAGTCTTGAGCCGGATGTTGCCGAACTGCTCAGGCGTCTGGAGCCGCGACTGCACCGAGACGGTCGCGTTGAGCATCTGCTCCTTGGGCGCGGGCTGCGCGCCGATCTGGCCGGCGGAGACCTGCGCGTTCTGTGCCTGCACCGCGGCGGTGACGTCGGCGACGGTCAGCGCGTAATTGTTGAGCTTGAGTGGATCGAGCCAGATGCGCATCGCATATTGCGAGCCGAACACCTGGAGCTCGCCGACGCCGTTGATGCGGCTGACCGGGTCCTGGAACTTGGACACGACCATGTCGGCGAGGTCGTTGTTGCTGTGCGACCCGTCGGTGGAGACGAGGCCGACGACGGCGAGGAAGCTCGCCGCCGACTTCGTCACCTGGATACCCTGGCGCTGGACCTCCTGCGGCAGCAGCGGGGTCGCCGCCTGCAGCTTGTTCTGGACCTGCACCTGCGCGATGTCGGGATCGGTACCCTGCTCGAAGGTCAGCGTGATCGTGACCACGCCCGCCGAGGAGGAGGAGGACGAGAAATAGCGCAGATTGTCGATGCCGCGCAGCTGCTGCTCGACGATCTGGGTGGTGGTGCGCTCGAGCGTCTCGGCGTCGGCGCCCGGATAGTTGGCGGTGATCGCGACCGCGGGGGGCGCGATCTCGGGGAATTGCGCGATCGGCAAGCTGCGGATCGCGATGATCCCCGCCAGCATCAGCGCCAAGGCGATGACCCACGCGAAGATGGGCCGGTCGATGAAGAAGCGCGACATGCGAGGTTACTTTCCCTGGGCCTGCTGGCCCTGCGGCTGCTGCCCCTGTGCCGGACCCGCACCTGGCTGCGCCGGGGCAGCGTTCGGATTGTACGGCACGGCCTTCACCGGCATGCCGGGGCGCAGCATCATCGCGCCCTCCACCACCACCTTGTCACCCGGCTTGAGGCCGGCGGTGACCAGCCAGTTCTCGCCGATCGTGCGCGGCGCGGTGAGCGCCCGCGGCTGGAGCTTGCCGTCGGGGCCGACGACCAGCACGCTCGGATTGCCCTTCTCGTCGCGCGTCACAGCGCGCTGCGGCACCAGCAAGGCGTTGGCCTGCGTGCCCTCGACCAGCTCGGCGCGGACGTACATACCCGGCAGCAGCAGCCCGCGCGGGTTGGGGAAGAGCGCGCGGATCGTCTGCGTACCCGTGTTGGGATCGACGCTGACGTCGGCGAACTGGAGTTTGCCCTCGATCGAATAGACCGAGCCGTCCTCGAGTCGCAGCTGGACGCGCGCGGCGCCACCGCCGCGCGACAGAGCGCCGGCGGCGATCTGCTGGCGCAGTCGCAGCAGGTCACCGCTCGACTGGCTGACGTCGACGTAGATCGGGTCGAGCCGTTGGATCGTCGTCAGCGCGGTGGTCTGGCCCGAGCTGACGAGCGCGCCGGTGGTGACGATCGAGCGCCCGATCCGCCCCGAGATCGGTGCGCGGATCGTGGTGCGCGCCAGATCGATCTGCGCGGTCCGCAATGCCGCCTGCTGCGCGGCGACGTCGGCGCGCGCCTGCTCGGCGGACGTCACCGCATTCTCGAAGTCCTGCCGCGCGATGGCGTTGATCTTGACGAGCTCGCCATAGCGACGTTGCAACGCCGCGCTCGACGCGATCGCGGCGCGCGCGCGCGCCAGCGCCGCACGGGCGTTGGCGACCTGCGCCTGATAGGGCTGCGGGTCGACGCGGTAGAGCGCCTGCCCCTTCTTGACTTGATCGCCCTCGGTGAACAGCCGCGCTGTGACGAGGCCGTTGACCTGCGGGCGCACCTCGGACGTCTCGTACGCGCTGGTACGGCCGGGCAGCACCGTCGTCAGTGTGACCGATTCGGGCTGCACCGTGACCACGCCGACCTGCGGCGGGCCGGCCTGCCCCTGCTGCTCGGCACCGCCCTTGGCCGCACCCTGCTCGTTCCCGCCGCCGCTGCACGCAGCCAGCGGAACCATCACCAGCGCCGCGAGCGCCAACCCCTGTTTTGCCATGGACTTCTCGTCGAATGTGTGTGAGTGATCACTCACTCACGAATGCTGCTACTGCGAAGAGAGCAGATCGTCAAGACGGGTAAGAAGATGACGTCAGATGGTTATGCGGTGCCCGAGCCGCGGGATCGCAGCACCAAGGCCAACGCGCGGCGCGCAAAAATAGTTCAGGCCGCGCGGGAACTTTTCGCCGAGAACGGCTTCCACGCCACCGGCATGGCACGTATCTCGGAACGCTCGGGCGTGCTGGTCGGCCAGATCTACCGCGACTTCGCCAACAAGGAGGCGATCGTCGCCGAGCTGGCGGAGCAGGACCTCGCCGAGTTCCTCGGGGGCGACGAATTGTGCTGCGGCGGCTGCGTGCCCGATCGCGCCGCGGTGCGTCTCTGGGTCGAGCGCTTCATCACCTGCGCCGACATGCCGGACGAGCGACTCGTCTCGGAGATCATCGCCGAGACCACTCGCAATCCGCGCCTGGCCGCCATCTTCCGCTCGGTCGACGAGCGGCTGCGCGAGCGACTGATCCAGGCACTGAGCGCGATCGTGCCGCAGGCGAGCGCGGCCGAGCCGCTGCGCTGCCTCGCCGAGTCGATCCTCGTCGTGTCGGCGGGAATCTTCCAGCGCCGGGTGGTGAAGAAGCAGGAGACGCCGCCCGCGGTGATGGCGCTGCTGATGGACTTCGTCGAGCGCGAGATCGACCGACTCGCCGCGCAGGGCTGACCGGCGACTACGACCCCGAGGCAGTTGCGGCGAGGCGCGGCCCGCGGCTAAATGTCCGAGCAATTTCAGGGGGGTTTGCGTTTGTTGCCGAAGCCGACCAAGCTCGCGGACCTGGCGGCGCTCGCGGGCGTGTCGACCGCCACCGTGTCGCGCGCGCTGTCGGGCCACCCGTCGGTCAGCAAGGCGACTCAGGCGCGCATCCAAGCGCTGGCGCGCGAGCACGACGTCCGCCCCAACCAGATGGCGCGCAACCTGCGGCTGCGCAGCACCGGCGCGATCGGGCTGGCGATGCCGCTGGGGCACGCACGCACGCAGCACTTGACCGACCCCTTCTTCCTCTCGCTGCTCGGCTACATCGCCGACCTGCTGGTCGACCGCGGCTATGACGTGCTGCTCTCGCGCGTGCTGCCCGAGAACGGCGACTGGCTCGACCGGCTGGTCGACGCCGGGCGGGTCGACGGCCTGCTGCTCGTCGGTCAGTCCGACCAATATGAGACGATTGAGCGCGTCGCCTCCCGCTATGCGCCGCTCGTCGCCTGGGGCGTCCACCGCGAGGGGCAGCGTCACCTCGCCATCGGCTCGGACAATGTCGCGGGCGGGCGGCTGGCGGCGGAGCATCTGCTCGAGCGCGGGCGTCGCCGGCTGCTCTTCGTCGGCGACCCCGCCCCACCCGAGTTCGCCGACCGATGGGCCGGCTTCGCCGCGGCCGCGCGCGCCGCCGGGGTGCGCGCCGAGGTCCTCGCCACCGCGATGGACCCCGATCGAGTCCATGCGGCGATGCGGACCCGGCTCGCGGTCGGCACCTTGCCCGACGCGATCTTCGCGGCCTCGGACGTCGCTGCGATGAGCGTGCTCCGCGCGGTGAGCGAGGCCGGGCTCGACGTGCCCCGCGAGGTGGCGGTGATCGGCTACGACGACGTTACGCTCGCCGCCCATACCTCGCCCCCGCTGACGACGATCCGCCAGGACCTCGCGCGCGGCGCGGCGCTGATGGTCGACCGCCTGCTCGCGCGAGTGGCGGGCGAGCCGGCGGAGCACGCGGTGATCGCACCCGAGTTGGTGGTGCGCGCCTCGACCTGAGCGGATGCGGTCGCGCATCGACGCTACCAGACTTAGCGGCCTAGCGAACTTCCCCAGCCGAACCCGAACGCAATCGTTTGCAGAAATATCTTGCAATCGATTGCAGGTGAGCGCATCAGCCGCTTAGCCGGTCGCGGAGACGACCGTTTACCCGCTGGGGAGGATATCATGATCGCGCGTTATCGCCTGCTCGCCGGGGTGCCGGCGCTGTTGCTCGCCGCCGCCGCCCAGGCGCAGACCGCCGCTCCCGCCGCCGAGACGATGGCTGACCAGACCACCGACACGCCTGCACTCGCCGACGACATCGTCGTCACCGGCGTCGCGCAGGGGCGCAATCGGCTCGACACCTCGGTATCGGTCAGCTCGCTCGATGCCGACCTCACCAGCAAGATCCCGCCGCGCAACACCGCCGAGATTCTGCGCAACCTGCCTGGCGTGCGCGTCGAGGCCTCTGGTGGCGAGGGCAACGCCAATATCGCGGTGCGCGGCCTGCCGGTCGCCTCCGGCGGTTCCAAGTTCCTCCAGCTCCAGGAGGACGGCCTGCCCGTCCTCGAGTTCGGCGACATCATCTTCGGCAACGCCGATATCTTCATCCGCAACGACCTGTCGCTCGCGCGCATCGAGTCGGTGCGCGGCGGTTCGGCCTCCACCTTCGCCAGCAACTCGCCCGGCGGCATCATCAACTTCATCTCGAAGACGGGCGAGCAGGAAGGCGGCTCGTTCCAGCTCTCGTCCGGCATCGACTATCGCGAGTATCGCGCCGACTTCGCCTATGGCGGCCGGATCGACGCCAACACGCGCTACGAGCTGAGCGGCTTCTACCGGCTCGGCGATGGCCCGCGCGACGTCGGCTATGACGCGATGCGTGGCGGCCAGATCAAGGCCAACATTACCCGCGAGTTCGACGGCGGCTATGTCCGTCTCTATGGCAAGTATCTCGACGATCGCAGCATCGCCTATCTGCCCAACCCGGTGCGCGTGAGTGGAAGCGGCAGCGACCCGAGCTATAGCAACGTGCCCGAATTCTCGATCAATCAGGACACGCTGCACAGCCGCTACATCGGCTCGGTGCTGACGCTCGACGGTGACAACAATCCCGTGCGCCGGAGCATCGGCGACGGCATGCACCCGGACGTCAAGTCGGTCGGATTCGAGGGCCAGTTCGCGATCGCGGACGGCTGGAACGTCACCGAGCGGTTCCGCTACTCGGACATTTCGGGCGACTTCGTCTCGCCCTTCCCCGCCGCGGTGGGCGACGCGCAGACCGCCGCCAACGCGCTCGCCGGCCCTAACGCGCAGCTCTATTACGCCAGCGGCCCGCTCTCCGGGCAGCGCATCGCCAGCCCGGCGACGCTCGGTGGCAACGGCCTGCTCGCCAGCGTGGTGCTGTTCGACGTCGACCTGAAGAGCCTCAACAACATCACCAACGACCTGCGCATCAACGGCAAGGTCGATCTCGGCGGCGGCGCGGTGACGCTGGCGGCGGGTATCTACAACTCGCGCCAGGACATCGTCACCGACTGGCTGTGGACCAGCTTCTACCAGACCGTGCAGGGCGACGGCCGCTCGGTGCTGGTCGACGTGCGCGACTCGACCGGTGTCGCGCGCACCGCGGGCGGCACGCTCTACTCCGCCTCCTTCTTCGGCAATTGCTGCCGCCGCAGCTACGACATGCGCTACACCACCAACGCGCCGTTCGCGCAGCTCGGGTTCGAACTCGGCCGGCTCAACGTCGACGGGTCGCTGCGCTACGATTTCGGCAGCGCCGAGGGCAGCATCGCGGGCGACCTGCCCGGCGCGACCACGACGCGCGCGCAGGACATCGACGGCGATGGCTTCCTCTCCTCCGCCGAGCAGGCGGTAGCGTTCATCCCCGCCAACCGCTCGCCGGTCGACTATACCTACCGCTATCTCTCCTACTCGGCCGGCATCAACTATCGGCTGAGCGACACGCTGGCGGCGTTCGCGCGCTACAGCCGCGGCGGCCGCGTCAACGCCGACCGGCTGCTGTTCGGCCCGCTGATCGACACCACCACGGGCGGGCTGGTCGCGGGTGCCAAGCCGTACGACTTCGTCAAGCAGGCTGAGGGCGGGCTGAAGTTCTCGACCGGGCCGCTGGCGCTCTACGCCACCGTGTTCAACGCGCGCACGCAGGAGACCAATTACCTGCTGTCGCAGCAGCAGTTCACCAGCCGCGACTATGAGGCGACCGGCGTCGAGCTGGAGGGCCGCTTCCGCGCCGGCCCCTTCTCGCTGACCGCGGCGGGCACCTATACCGACGCCAAGATCAAGCGCGACGCCACCGACGCGACGCTCGACGGCAACCGCCCGCAGCGCCAGGCCGCGTTCGTCTATCAGGCGACGCCGCAGTTCGACTTCGGGCGGGTGAGCTTCGGCGCGAACGTGATCGGCACCACTTCCAGCTACACACAGCCGATCAACGACCTGAAGATGCCGGCCTACACCCAGGTCAACGGCTTCCTGCTGGTGCGCGCGGCCGAGAACGTCAGCTTCAACCTGAATGCCAACAACATCTTCGACGTGAAGGGCGTCACCGAGGCGGAGGACGCCAGCATTCCCGCCAACGGGCTGGTGCGCGCGCGCTCGATCAACGGGCGCACCATCGCCGCCTCGGTGCGCTTCGATTTCTGACGCGCGCCAGCGTGGCGACGACGCGCGGCGCGTCTATGGTGCGCGATGTGACAGGAAGGATGACGATGGAGGAGCGGCTCGCCGCGATCGCGCCGCGGCTGCGGCGGCAGCTCGACCGGCTCTACGGCGCGCAGGGTGACACGGGCGCACTATGGGCCGCGACCGAGGCGCTGCTACGCGCGCGCCACGCCGAGCGGCCCGAGGCACTGCGCTCGCTCGACGCGGCGCGGCTCAACGATCCCGAGTGGTTCGTCCGCCCCGACATGCTGGGCTACTCCACTTACGTCGACCGCTACGCCGGCACGGTGGCGGGGTTGGCCGGGCGGGTCGACCATCTCGAGTCACTCGGTGTGCGCTACCTCCACCTGCTCGCGCTGCTCAAGGCGCGCGAGGGCGACAGCGACGGCGGCTTCGCGGTCTCCGACTATCTCGCAGTCGAGCCGCGGCTCGGGACGATCAATGACCTCGAGGCGCTCACCGCGCGGCTGCGCGCGGCACGGATCAGCCTGTGCGTTGACCTCGCGCTCAACCACACCGCGGACGATCATCTCTGGGCAAGAGCGGCGAAGGCGGGCGACCCCTTCTACCGCGACTTCTACATCGTGCTCGACGCGGCCGAAGCGCGCGCCCGCGAGGCCGCGCTGCCGCAGGTCTTCCCCGCCACGGCGCCGGGCAATTTCACCGCGGTGCCCGCGATGGGGGGCCATGTCTGGACCACCTTCTACCCGTTCCAATGGGACCTGAACTGGCGCAACCCGCACGTCTTCCTCGCGATCCTGGACGTCGCGCTGCGACTCGCCAATCGCGGCGTGGAGGCATTCCGGCTCGACAGCATCGCCTTCCTCTGGAAGCAGCCCGGCAGCGACTGCCGCAACCTGCCCGAGACGCACTACATCGTCCGCGCGCTGCGCGCCGCGCTCGACATCGCCGCGCCCGCCACGCTGCTCAAGGCCGAGGCGATCGTGCCCACCGCCTTCGTGCCGCCCTATTTCGGCCGCGACGAGGGTCAGGGTTTCGAGCCCGAGTGCCACCTCGTCTACAACAACTCGCTGATGGTGGCGGGCTGGGTCGGGCTGGCGGAGCAGTCCGCGGCACTCCCCGCCGCGATCGTCGCCGCGAGCGGCGGGCTGCCGCGCGGTGCCAACTGGCTGAGCTACGCGCGCTGCCACGACGATATCGGCTGGGGATCGGTCCTGGGCGACCTGCGCGCGATCGATCCCGCGCCCGAGCGCCGGCTCGCCGCGGCAGCGCATTCTCTCGAGGGCGCGGACGGCGGCTGGGGTCGCGGCGCGCCGTTCCAGAGCGACGGCGCGGTGCTCCACGGCAGCAATGGCACGATGGCCTCGCTCGCCGGATTGGAATCGGCCCGCGACGATGCGGAGCGCGAGGCGGCGTACCGGCGCATCGCGCTGCTCAACGCGCTGGCGATCGCGAGCGGCGGGTTGGCGACGACCTACATGGGCGACGAGCTCGGGCTGCTCAACGACTATGGCTATCGGGACGACCCGGAGCGCGCGCATGAGGGTCGCTGGCTGCACCGGCCCGAGATGGACTGGGCGGCGCTCGACGGCGCGGCGGCGCGGCGCATCAGCGGCGACCTGGGGGCGCTGCGGGCGGCGCGCGTGGCGAGCGGCGCCGCGGGCGCGCCGGCACTGATCGAGACGGGCGCCTCGGCGCTGCTCGGCGTGGCATGCGGACGCGACCGAGTATTCCTCAACTTCGGCGCGGCGCCCGTGGCTCTCACCTCGGCAAACCGCGATCGGTTGACCGGGGCAACCTGCGACACCGTCCCGGGCTGGGGTGTGGTCTGGCTGGAGGAAGAGCGATGAGGCCGGCCACGGGAACCGCGCGGGGAACGTCGCGCCCCCGCCTCTCGCTGGCGCGGATCGTCGAGATGAACCTCGGTTTCCTCGGCCTGCAATTCTCCTTCGGGCTGCAGCAGGCCAACATGGCCCCGATCTACGGCTACCTGGGTGCCGATGAGGCCACGCTGCCGCTGCTGTGGCTCGCCGGTCCGGTCACCGGTCTGCTCGTCCAGCCGCTGATCGGCGCGATGAGCGACCGCACCACCTCGCGGCTCGGCCGCCGGACCCCCTATTTCCTCGTCGGTGCGGTGCTGTGCAGCCTGTGCCTGTTCGCGATGCCATACAGCCGCGCCTTATGGATCGCGGCGAGCCTGTTGTGGGTGCTCGACGCGGCCAACAACGTCACGATGGAGCCGTATCGCGCCTATGTCGGCGACCGGCTCGCGCCCGACCAGCGGCCGACCGGCTTCCTCACGCAATCGGCCTTCACCGGCCTGGCGCAGACGCTCTCCTATCTGGCGCCGAGCCTGCTGGTCTGGTTCGGGCTCGACAAGGACGCGGTCGATGCCAACGGCATCCCCGACATCACGCGCATCGCCTTCGTGATCGGCGCGGTGCTGTCGCTCTCGACGATAATGTGGTCGGTGTGGCGCGTTCCCGAGCTGCCGCTGCCGGTCGAGGAGCGCGCGCGGCTCGAGGCCGAGCCGCTGACGCTCCGGTCGGCCCTCGCCGATCTGCGCACCGCGCTGGCGGAGATGCCGCGGCCGATGCGGCAGCTCGCACTGGCGATGCTCTGCCAATGGTATGCGATGTTCGCTTACTGGCAGTTCATCGCCTTCGCGCTGGCACGATCGCTCCACGGTACCGCCGACGCGACCAGCCAGGCGTTCCGTGACACCGCGTTGACGGTGGGGCAGCTCGGCGCCTTCTACAACGCGGTCGCCTTCGTCGCCGCGATCGCGCTGATGCCGCTCGCGCGGCGCCACGGCGCCAAACGGGTCCACGCCTGCTGCCTCGCCGCCTCGGGCGCGGCGATGATGGCGATCCCGGCGATCGGACAGGAAGCGTGGCTGTACGTCGCGATGGTCGGGATCGGGATCGGCTGGGCCGGGATGATGGGCAACCCGTATGTCATGCTCACCGACATGATCCCGCCCGAGCGCAACGGCGTGTACATGGGCATCTTCAACATGTTCATTGTCATCCCGATGATGATCGAGAGCCTGTCGATCCCATTGTTCTACCACAACCTGCTCGGCGGTGACGCGCGCGCGGTGCTCGTGCTCGCCGGCGTGCTGATGCTGCTCGGGGCGGCGGCCACGGTGATGGTGGGCCGCGGAGCGCGCGCGGCGACGTAGCGACCCCGACATGTGCAGCACCAACCTGAACGCTGCGTGTGACGAGATAGTGTATCACGGACGGCAGCCATGCTTCAGCTGACCGCTCCCCGCACCGTCCAGGCTCCGTCACGTCCCACGCCGAACCGCCGGCTCGATTCGATCGATGCGCTGCCCGGACTCGTCATGCTGCTGATGCTGGCGGACCACACGCGCGAGTACTTCTTGCTGAGCGCGCCGGTGAGCGACCCGATGGATCTTCGCGTCGCCCCACCCGGCCTGGTCGCGGCTCGGCTCGCCGCGCACCTCCGCCCGCCGATCTTCATCGCGCTCGCCGGGGTCTCGGCCTGGCTCTACGGCGCGGCTCGACCGCGCGCGGCGACCGCGCGCTTCCTGCTTGAGCGCGGGCTGTTCCTGCTGCTGCTGGAGTTGACCCTGGTCGGCTTCGCCTGGCGCTTCGCGCTCGCGCCGACGATGATCTATCTTCAGGTCATCTGGGCGATCGGCTGGTCGATGATCGCGTTGGCGGGGCTGCTGTGGCTGCCGCGCGGGGCGCTGATCGCGATCGCCATCGTGCTGATGGCAGGGCACAATCTGCTCGACCCGGTGCGGCTCGCCGCAGGCCACCCGCTGCATCCGTTATGGGCGATACTTCACCAGCGCGACTTTATCGCGCTGGGCGGCGGGGTTGACGCGCGCACCTCCTATCCGGTGCTTCCGTGGCTCGGCGTGATCGCGCTCGGCTACGCGATCGGCCTGTGGTTCCACGCCTCACCGGCCTGGCGGCGGCGCGCGCTCGTGGTGACCGGCACGATCCTGCTGCTTGGCTTCGTGCTGCTGCGCGCGATCAATCGATACGGCGAGCCGGTGCCATGGCAGGCGGGCGCGACGCCGCAGCTGACATTGCTCTCCTTCCTCAACGTGACGAAATACCCGCCGTCGCTCGACTTCCTGCTGTTGACGCTGGGCATCGGCGCATGGCTGCTGGTCGGCTTCAAGTGGCGCGCGCCGGGCTGGCTGTCGGTGCTGGGGAGTGCGCCGATGTTCTTCTACCTGCTTCACCTCTATGTGCTGCACCTGCTTGCCCTCGCCGCCGGCGGGCGCGAGGTGCCGGCGATCGGGCACGTCTGGCTGCTCGCCGCCGCTGTCGCGCCGCCTCTATGGTGGGCGACGCGCTGGTTCGGCGGGATGAAGCGGCGGAGCGCGAGCCGCTGGCTACGCTTCTTCTGAGAGGGCGGGGCGCGAACCTACTGACGTCGCGCGTCCGGCAGCACCCGGTCGATCCAGCCGCCGAGCCGCCCGTGCGACCACGCGAGCGCGCGATAGAACGCTAGCACTGGCCGCGCCCACTGGAGATAGAGCCCCGGCGCCCCGGTCCGCGCCGACAGCCACGCCAGTCGGTGACTCCAGCGCGCGATGCCGGCGCGCGTCCGATATACGAGCCGACGTCGCAGCGGCAGCGCGCGCGCGCCGGGCGCGACCCGCTTGCGCTTGGCGACACCGCCACGCCAGCGCCGCCACGTGAGCCGATAGGCCAGCCCCTCGCGGCGGTGACGAAATCCCGCCGACTGCGTCGCCTCGACGAAGTCGGCGTCGACTTCCTCCAGCGCCAGCCGCCCCTCCTCCACCGCGGCGCGGATCAGACCGTCGACCAGCGGCGTGCGCGCCACCACCACGTTGGTGCCGCGCCCGTCGGACGAGTAAGGCTCGACCCAGGCATCGCCGAACGCGACGTCGGCGGTCTCGGCGACGACGTCGTCGCACATGTCGCACGCGCTGTTCTGGAAAAAGCCCGCGCCCCAGTCGCCATCGGCGAGGTGCCACCAGTCCTCAGCACGCGCGCTACCGTCGTCGAGCGTGAGATGCGCGCGGTACCAATTCGCCGGCCGCCCCGCGTCCTTGATGCGATAGTCGACCGCGCGCACGCGTGCCGGCGGCGTGTCGAGCTGCCACGCGAAGCTGTCGACCAGCCGGGCGCTCTTCTGATGCCCGCAGAACAGCCCGAGCACGTGCGGCACGCGCTCGCGCAGCACCGGGTCGCGCGCGCGTTCGAGCTGGATCATCTTGGCGAAGCACGGCACCGCGACGATCGCGTAGCGCCCCGGCGTGGCACGAATCTCGCGCAGCGCCGCGGAGAGCTCGACCGGATAATAGCGCGACTTCGCGCCGGCCAGCAGCGTCCCGGGATCGCGCGACAGGCGATAAGCGAAGTAGCGCCCGTCCTCCTGCGGCGACGCGACGGGGGCGACATGCGCCACCGCGTCCACTGCGCCCGTGCGCAGCAGCTCGGCGGCGACCCAGCTCACCATGCCGCCCGAGCTGCCGGACTCGCGCCATTCGCCCTCGGCGACATGGCCAACCCAGGTCGATTCATGCCGCCCGAGCAGCGGCGTGGCGCGCGGTGCAGCAGGGAAGCGCTCTGCGGCGATCAGGTCCTCGTCACGCGCGTCGGGCGAGAAGGGGCAGCGTTGCGCGAACTCGGCACTCGGCGTGGACGCGAACGCGCCGTCGGGCTTCCACGTGCCGTAGCGGTCCCACGCCATCGTCCCCTCAGGCGCGTCCGCCGCGCAGCCACCGCAGCCGATGCACAGCCCCGAGCGCACCACGTCGCGCGGCGCGAGCGGCTCAGCCAAGCGCGTGGCGCAGATAGGCGAGTGACTCGGCACGCAGCCCCGCGATCCGCTCGTAGACCGTCGGTGCGGGCGGCGCGCCGAGCAGCGCGTCATAGTCCGCGGCGTCGAGCTCGGGCGAGACGATGTGGCGGCGCGCGTCGAGCGCCGCGGCGAGGTCGCGCACCTTGTTGAAGCGATAGGGCGACGGCGCGGTGACGAACGGCGTTCGATTGTTGAGCGCGAAGACGCAACCGTGGAAGAAATTGGTCACGAGCGCGCTGGCGCTCGCGGCGCGCTGCGCGAACTCCTCCGGACCGGCGGCGATGTCCTGCTCGTCGGCCCAGTCGTTGCGGTATCCGATGCTGACCAGGCGCACCCCGCTGCGCCGACTCCAGTCGCGCATCTGCCGCTGCAGCCACTCCGGGAAACCGTGGCCATAGACCAAGGCGTAGCCGCCCTTGCCCGACGGCGGCGCGGCGGCGTGGACGCGATCGCCGAACTGGAGCACCGGATCGAGGACCAGCGGCGGAGTCGCGCCAAGGGCGGTCTGCACGAGCGCGCGCGAGTTGGCGTCGCGCACCGACACCGCGGTGAAACGCCGCAATTTGGCGGCCCAGTCGTCCGAGATGCCGTCGGCGGCGTCATGATTGCCGAAGCTGGCGGCGTAGGAGACCAGCCGCGGCACGCTCAGCCCCTCGCCGAAGAAGATCGGCGCGCCACCGTACCAAGGGTGGCGGAAGTTCCACACCTCGTCGCTGCCGACGACGATCGCGTCATAACCGCTGGTGTCCGGCCGGTGCAGCGGGAAGCGCGGCGACTGCGGCAGGCGGTCGAACGCCGCGACGAACTTGCGGCCCTTGATCTTGTACGCCGGCAGGTCGGCGCGAGGCGTGCGCTCGGGCAGGGTCGGCTGGAACGAGCAGCGCCACTCGGCACGTGCGACCTGATCGCTGTGATGATCGAGCAGCCGCGCGTCATGGCCCAGCGAGCGCAGTCCCTCGGTTAGGCAGCGTGCCTGCCAGTAGGAACCGTAGTTGATGCAGCGGTGAAAGGTCAGGATCCCGACCTTGCGCGGTGTAGCGGTCATTGCGGAGATAATCGCTTACGGCTCGGCCGGTTCCGCTGATCTTCCCCGGAACGTGGGGCTATCGCCTTTGAAGGTGTGACGCACAGAGCGCTTCACGTCCGCTGTCTTGCCGGACTGGATCCGGGATCCCTCAGTCCAGCAGGCCGTCCGCCAGCAACAGCAGCATCTTGACGTCCATCGCCACGCCCTGGGTGCGCTTCGCCAGCACGAAGCGCGTCAGCTCGGCGCGCGGCACCAGATGCACCTCGATGTCCTCGTCGGCCTCGCCGCCGCCCGGCCCGACCTTCTCCAGCTCGTGCGCGCGCACCAGCGTGAAGCCTTCGCTGTTCATCCCCGGCGACGAGTAGAAGAAGCCCAGCTCCTCGATCCGCCCCGCACGAAAGCCGGTCTCTTCCTCCAGCTCGCGCGCGGCGCCGGCGGCGACCGCCTCGCCCACGGTCTCGTCGCCGATCAGCCCAGCGGGTAGCTCGAGGCAGCGGCGGCCGAGCGGGACGCGATATTGCTCGACCAGCACGACTCGATCGGTGTCGTCGATCGCGACGATGACTGCCGCCTGGATGCCGTTGCGGCGCGACACATACTCCCACTGCCCCTGCGTCTTCACCTCGATGTAGCGGCCAGCCCAGGCCGTCTCGGCAGGAGCGTCGGCGTCGCGGTGCGGCTTGGTCATGGGGTCTCGCTCGATGCTGGCGTCTGGGACGCGCCTCTCTAGGTCAGCGGCGCGACTTGGCGAAGCGCCAATCCGCGCTTAACCTGGATCGGTCCGCACCGGGAGCGGCAGGGAGACGATCATGTTGAAGGATTTCAGGGCGTTTATCGCTCGAGGCAATGTGCTCGACCTGGCAGTCGGCGTGATCATCGGCGGCGCCTTCGCCACCATCACCAAGTCGCTGACCGACGACATCATCATGCCGATCGTCGGCGCGCTCTTCGGCGGCTTCGATTTCTCGAGCTATTTCGTCAAGCTGGGGCCTGTCCCCGCGAACTACGCCGGCTCGCTGACGAGCTATGCCCAGCTCAAGGCGGCGGGGGTGCCGCTGTTCGGCTACGGCGAGTTCATCACCGTGGTGATCAACTTCATCATTCTCGCATTCATCGTCTTCCTGCTGATGCGCAGCGTCAATCGCGTGATCGCCGCGGCCGAGCGCGAGAAGAAGGAAGGCACCGCCGAGCCTGCCGCCGAGCCCGCCGAGGTGGCGCTGCTGCGTGAGATCCGCGACGAGCTGCGCGCCGGGACGACCACGCGCACTCCTCCCCCGCTGGTTTGACCCGATGGCGTCCGGGCGCTCTCCCTGCGCGGGAGAGCGCCGCGGCGTACCAGCGACTGCTCAGTGCAGCGTCGAGTCGGCGAGGTCGTCGGCGTCGACGATGCCGCGACCGACATGGCTGTGGTGGCGGCTGTAGGCGAAGTAGATCACCAGCCCCACCGCGCCCCAGATCGGCAGCACCAGCATCGCCGCCGAGGGCAGGTTGAAGAACAGGAACACGCAGCCCACGATCGTCATCGGCCCCACCAGCCACAGCGCTGGCGTGCGGAAGTCGCGCTTATGGTCGCGCGCGGTGCGACGCAGGATCATGACCGCGATCGCCACCATCATGAAGGCGTAGAGCGTGCCCGCGTTGGCGATGTCGGCGAGCTGCCCGACCGGCAGGAACGCCGCCGCGAACGCCACGCCGATCCCGGTCATCGCGGTGACGACATAGGGCGTCTTCCACTTCGGGTGCACCGCCGAGAGCTTCTCCGGCAGCAGCCCGTCGCGGCTCATCACGAAGAAGATGCGCGTCTGGCCGAACATCAGGATCAGGATCACGGAGGGCAGCGCCAGGAAGGCAGCGATGCCGAGCATGTTACCCACCTTGGACCAGCCGATCGCGCGCAGCACGTGCGCGAGCGCCTCGTTGGAGCAGACCAGCATGTCGGCATATTGCGGCAGCGCGCACTGGCGGGCCAGTTCCTCCGAGCCGGTCGGGAAGGGTATGCCGTTCGGCCCCATGATCGGCTGGCCCCCGATCGTGCCGATCGCGCCGGCGGCGACCAGGATGTAGAAGATGGTGCAGAACAGCAGCGAGCCGATCAGCCCGATCGGCACGTTGCGCTGCGGATTCTTGGTCTCCTCCGCCGCGGTCGAGACGGCGTCGAAGCCGACATAGGCGAAGAAGATCGTCGCCGCCGCGCCCACCGCGCCCACGCCCGTGCCGAAGCCGCCGAACACGCCCGCGGGAAGGAAGGGATTGAACTTGGCGGTGCTGAACGAGTCGCTCGGCAGCGTCAGCGCGACGAAGGCGGTGAGCGCGACCACCTTGATCGCCACTAGCACCGCGTTGACGCGCGCGCTCTCGGTGGTGCCGATCATCAGCAGCCAGGTGATGAGGCCCGCGATCACCACTGCGGGCAGGTTGATGAAGCCGCCGGGTGCGCCGCCTAGCGCCAGCGGCGCGGCGGAGAGCCAGGCAGGCAGATGGATGCCGAGGAACTGGTTGAGAATCGTCCCGCTGAAATACCCCGACCAGCCGACCGCCACCGCGCTGGCGGCGACGGCATATTCGAGGATCAGCGCCCAGCCGACCGTCCAGGCGAGCAGCTCGCCCATCGTGGAATAGGTGTAGGTATAGGCCGACCCTGCCACCGGGATCATCGCCGCGATCTCGGCGTAGCACAGCGCCGCGACGATGCAGATCGCGCCGGCAATGGCGAAGGCCAGCATCAGCCCGGGGCCGGCCTTCTGCGCGCCCGCCGCGGTGAGCACGAAGATGCCGGTGCCGATCACGCAGCCGATGCCGAACAGCGTCAGCTGGAACCAGCCAAGCGTGCGGTGGAGCGACTTGCGCTCGGCGGTGGCGAGGATGGCGTCGAGAGGTTTGACGCGCCCGAAGATCATTAGGTTCGATGCCCCCAAGGGAAATTTGCTGGACAGGAGCGTAGCGGGTGTGCGGCGACGCGCAATAGTGTTGCGCGGAGATGAAAGGGCCGGCGGAGGGACCGTGCGGAACCCATGGTGGCGACTAAGGCCGCCCGTCCGTCATGCCCGACACACATCCGTCATCCCGGACTTGGTCCGGGATCCACCGTGCCGCACATACACCGCGCATTGCTCTTGCGGGAGAGTGGATCCCGGACCGAGTCCGGGATGACGGCGGGGTATAGAAGCACCCTCTTCGAGAAGCTTCACGCGCGGAGGAGGTGCCGCACCGCCCAGATGACGTTCAGTCGACCTCAGACATCCAGCCCCCCGCCCTCACCCGTCCCGCTGCGCCAGCATCGGGCCGAGCGCGCGACCGGCGAGGATGTGGACGTGGAGGTGCGGCACCTCGGCGTGGCTGTCGAGCCCGGTGTTGGCGATCAGGCGATAGCCGCGCTCGACCAGCCCCGCTTCGCGTGCCGCCTGGCCGATCGCGCGGGTGAGGCTGACGATCTCCTCCGCGCTCGCGCTCTCCGAGAAATCGTCCCAGCTGACGTAGCGGCCCTTCGGAACCGCGAGCAGGTGGACCGGCGCCCAAGGGGCGATGTCGTGGAAGACGATGCTGTGCTCGTCCTCATAGACCCGCCGCGACGGGATCTCGCCGCGTACCAGCTTGGCGAAGATGTTGGCGTCGTCGTAGGGCTGGGTAGCGTCCACCGTCATCGGGCGATCCTCATTCTGGGCGGAAGGAGAGCGGCAGCGGGCCACCGCGCGCGGCTTTCTCGTCATGCCCGGACACGCCCTCGCGCCGTGACAGTTCGGCGCGGACCTCGTCGAGCGTCAGCCCAGCGTCCGCGAGCAGCACCATGAGGTGATACAGAAGGTCCGCCGCCTCGGGAACGATCGCGCGCTCGTCGCCGTGCAGTGCGGCGATCACGGTCTCGACCGCTTCCTCGCCGAGCTTCTGCGCGATGCGCGGCCGCCCCTTGGCGAACAACGAGGCGGTGTAGGAGGAGGTCGGGTCGGCGCCGCGGCGCGAGGCGACCGTCGCGAAGAGCCGATCGAGCGGGTCGGGCTGGTCCATGGTCGCGGGCGTGCCGCGGGAGGCGGCGCTGGTCAAGCCGGAGCACGGCGGTCGCTGCCCTCAGCGACCGATCGCGCGCAGGCCGGTGTCGAGCTGCGCGCGCAGGTTGGCGGCGACCGCGGGAGAGACATCGGGTCGCGGCGCCGCGGCCTTCCCCCGACGCAGCCGCGCGCGGTCGCCCTCGGGCGGCTCGACCACGCGGACGCGCACCGCGACATGGCCGCGCGCGCGCACGCCGAGCCGCTCCGCCGCGCCGCGCGACAGGTCGATCAGCCGGTCGCGCGCGAACGGGCCGCGATCGTTGACTCGCAGCAGGATCACACGCCCGGTGTCGAGCGCGGTCACCTCGACGTAGCTCGGCAGTGGCAGCGTCGGATGCGCCGCGGTGACCCATTTGGCGCGGAAGCGTTCGCCCAGCGCGGTGCGGTTCCCCGACTCGCTGCCGTACCAGCTGGCATAGCCGAGCATGTCGTAGCTGGGGTCGACCGCGGGCGTGTAGGTGACCCCGCGCACCACATAGGGCCGGCCGAGCCGCACCGGCGTGTCGCTGACCGGGCGGTAATGGCCGCCGCAGCCGGCGAGCAGCGTCGCCAGCAGCGCCGCCCCCGCCGCGCGCCGCGCAGTGCGCCTCAATGCGCGCGCACCGGCACGCCAGCGGCGGCGAGCGCGGCATGCGCCTCGGCCACGGTGGCCTGGCCGAAGTGGAAGATCGAGGCGGCGAGCACCGCGGAGGCATGGCCCTCGGTCACCCCCGCGACGAGATCGTCGAGCGTGCCCACGCCGCCCGAGGCCACCACCGGCACCTCGGTGCGATCGGCGATCGCGCGCACCAGCGCGAGATCGTAGCCGCCGCGCGTGCCATCGCGGTCCATCGAGGTGACGAGCAGCTCGCCCGCGCCCAGCTCGGCCAGGCGCAGCGCGTGCGCCACCGCGTCGATCCCGGTGGCGCGGCGCCCGCCGTGCGTGAACACCTCCCAACCGTCGCCGACGCGACGCGCGTCGACGCTGGCGACGCAGCATTGGCTGCCGAACCGCTCGGCGATGTCGCTCACCAGCTCGGGGCGGGCCACCGCGGCGGAATTGATCGCGACCTTATCCGCGCCGGCGAGCAGCAAAGCGCGCGCGTCCTCCGCGCTGCGCACCCCGCCCCCGACGGTGAGCGGCATGAAGCAGACCGCGGCGGTGCGGCGGACCACGTCGAGGATGGTACCGCGCGCCTCGTGGCTGGCGGTGATGTCGAGGAAGCAGAGCTCGTCCGCGCCGGCGGCGTCATAGGCGCGCGCCTGCTCGACCGGGTCGCCCGCGTCAATCAGGTCGACGAAGTTGACGCCCTTGACGACGCGTCCCTCGGCGACGTCGAGGCACGGGATCACGCGGGCACGGACAGTCATGCGTGGGGCTCATGCCGAAGCGGGTAAGCGAGGGCAAGGGCGGTCGCCGACGTCGGTCAGCGTTGAGGTTCCTTGAAGCACGCGCGGCGGCATCATCGCCTTTTAACGGCCGAGGAGTGTCGGTTGATGCGATGCCGCTTCTGTGCGCTGCTGGTGATCCTGGCCAACCCGAGAGGCGCCTTCCCGACCGAGTGGCCGCATGCGCGCCGGACGATCACCTGCTGGTCCTGGTTCCGGCAGCGAACATGGGAGGGCCAGCTGGAGCAGACGGAGCGTTTCTGGGTGCAGGCTCCCCACGCACGACGATGTGCGACGAACGGCTTGGCCTGGCGCTCCGAGCAGCGACGGCCGGTGCTCGACCGCGTTCTCTGACGCTCCTACGCTGGGGCCGGCAGCTACGCCGCCGCCGCCACGCTCAGCGCAGCCGCCAAATCGAGTCGCCCGTCGTACAGCGCCCGCCCGGTGATCACGCCCTCGACGCCGTCGCGCGCGTGTAGCGCCAGGACGTGGATGTCGGCGATACCGGCCACGCCGCCGCTCGCGATCACGGGAATGTCGACCGCGCGCGCGAGGTCCACCGTCGCCTCGATGTTGGCGCCCTTGAGCAGCCCGTCGCGACCGACGTCGGTGAACAGCAGCGCCGCCACGCCCGCGTCCTCGAAGCGGCGCGCGAGCTCGACCACGCTGGTGGTGGAAACGTCGGCCCAGCCCTTGGTCGCGACCATGCCGTCGCGCGCGTCCACCGCGACCACCACGCCGCCGGGAAAATCGCGCGCGGCGCCGCGGACGAACTCGGGGTCCTCCAGCGCGGCGGTGCCGATCACCACGCGCGACACGCCGAGGTCGAACCAGCGCTCGACGCTCTCGCGCGTGCGGATGCCACCGCCGAGCTGGACGTGGCCGGGGAAGCGCGCGACGATCGCGCGCACCGCGTCGCCGTTGACGCTGGCGCCGGCGAAGGCGCCGTCGAGGTCGACGACGTGAAGGTGTTGCGCGCCGGCGTCGGCGAACAGCATCGCCTGCGCCGCGGGATCGTCGCCGTAGACCGTGGCGCGCGCCATGTCGCCCTCGGCGAGGCGGACCACTTGGCCCTGTTTGAGGTCGATCGCGGGAAAGACGATGAGGGTCATGCGGGGCTACTCTGGGAGGTGATGCGGCGGGCGGACGCGCCGAGGGAGGCGTTCGACGGGCGCCACGTCGCCCCTCTCACTGCCGTCATCCCGGACTTGGTTCGGGATCCACCGTGCCGCCCATCCAGCGGCCGGCGAGCACGTGGAGCCCTGGATCCTGAAACGAGTTCAGGATGGCGCCTCGGACGGGAAGAGGGCGACCGACTCACCACCGCCGTGCCCCTCACGGCCGCCACGCCAGGAAGCGCTCCAGCAGCGCCAGCCCGTAGCGCTGGCTCTTCTCGGGATGGAATTGCACCCCTACCACATTCTCGCGCGCCACCGCGGCGGTGACCGGACCGGCATGGTCGGTGGTCGCCACCACATGCGCGCCGGTGAAGGCGTAGCTGTGGAGGAAATAGGCTTCGCCCGGGACGATCAGCGCGTGCTCGACCTGCGGCACCACGTCGTTCCAGCCCATGTGCGGCACCTTGGCGTCGGTGCCCGCGACGTCGATACGGCGGACGGTCCCGTCGATCCACCCGAGCCCGGCGTGGCGGCCGAGCTCCTCGCCCGTGGTCGCGAGCAGCTGCATCCCGACGCAGATGCCGAGGAACGGCGCGCCCTCCGCCAGCACCCGCTGCTCGAGCGCGGGCACCAGCCCGTCGACCGCGCGCAGCGCCGCGGCGCAGGCCCCGAACGCGCCCACGCCGGGCAGCACGATCCGATCGGCGCGCGCGACCGCGTCGGGGTCGGCGGTGACCACGAGGTCATCGCACCCCGCGGCGCGCAGCGCATTGGCGACCGAGTGGAGGTTGCCCGCCTGATAGTCGATCAGCGCCAGCGTCATGCCAGCCACGCGCGGACCGGGTCGGCGGCGAAGCTGGCGTGGAACGGCACCACCTCCACGGTCGCCGCGCCGGCGGTGACGAACGGGTCGGTCGCGGCGATCGCCTCGGCCGCGGCGCGGTGGCCGCGCACCACGATGACCCCGCCGGTACGAGGCTCGCGCCGGCCCGCCACCAGGAAGGCGCCCTCCGCGAAGCCCGCGTCGAGCCAGGCGACGTGCGCCGCCATCAACGAGTCGAGCTCGTCGAGCGGGCGCACGTAGCTCAGCAGGATCAGGCTCAGCTCGCCGCCGGCACGATAGCGACTCACAGCGTCCCCTTGGTCGAGGGGATCACGCCGACCTTGCGCGGGTCGATCTCGATCGCCTCGCGCAGCGCGCGCGCCAGCCCCTTGAACGCGCTCTCGGCGATATGGTGGTTGTTGTCGCCGTAGAGCGTCTCGACGTGGAGCGTGATCCCGGCGGTCTGCGCGAAGCTGTGGAACCAGTGCTGGAACAGCTCGGTGTCCATCTCGCCCAGCCGGGTCTGGGTGAAGCCGGTCTTCCACACCAGCCACGGCCGCCCCGAGATGTCGAGCGCGACTCGGGTCAGCGTCTCGTCCATCGGCGACAGCGCATCGGCGTAGCGGCGGATGCCGCGCTTGTCGCCGAGCGCCTGCGCCACCGCGCTGCCGAGCGCGAGCGCGCTGTCCTCGACGGTGTGGTGCTGATCGATATGGAGGTCGCCGTCGCAGTGAAGCGTGACGTCGATCAGCGAGTGGCGCGCGAGCTGCTCCAGCATATGGTCGAAGAAGCCGACGCCGGTATGGATGTCATACTGGCCGGTGCCGTCCAGGTCGACGGAGACGCTGATACGGGTCTCGCTGGTATCGCGGCGGAGCGTGGCGGTGCGCATGCAGCCGGTCCATAACGCGCTGCGCGGTCCAAGCAACCTTGACCGCTCGGCCCATCACGCTACCCATAAGCGCATGAACGACATGCTGCCCGACAGCCAGATCCCCTATGACGAGATCGTGCAGGAAGCGCTGCGCGCCGTCGTCGGGCGCGTGCTCGGCGTGGTCGCCGAGACCGGGGGGCTGCCCGGCCAGCACCATTTCTATATCACCTTCAAGACTCAGGCGCCCGGCGTCGATATCCCGGCGCGGCTGGTCGAGCGCTTCCCCGACGAGATGACGATCGTGCTCCAGAACCGCTTCTGGGACCTGACGGTCGACGAGGAGCGTTTCTCGGTGGGGCTGAGCTTCAACCAAGTGCCGTCGAAGCTGGTAATCCCGTACTCGGCGATCACCGGCTTCCACGACCCGGCCGTGAACTTCGAGCTGCGCTTCCAGGCGCAGGAAGGGCCGGGCGACGGCCCGGGCGGGCACGATCCGGCCGAGAATGACGGCCCGCCTGCGGGCGGCGCGAGCGACGGCTCGAACGTCGTCGCGGTGGATTTTAAGCGCAAGAAGTGATCGAGCGAGTCGCCGCGCCCGACGCGGCGGTACGCGCCGCGATCCTTGCGCCGCTGGTGGCGCACAACGATTCGGCAGTGGGGCAGATGCCGCGCGAGGAGATCGCGCTGGTGCTGCGCGACGAGGCCGGGGCGATCGTCGGCGGGCTGTGGGGCGTGGCGAGCTATCGCTGGCTGTTCGTGCAATATCTCGCGCTCCCGCCGGAGCGGCGCGGCCGCGGCGAGGGACGCGCGCTGATGCTCGCCGCGGAAGCCGAGGCGGCGCGACTCGGGTGCGTCGGCGTGTGGCTCGACACGTTCAGCTTCCAGGCGCGCGGCTTCTACGAGAAGCTCGGCTACGCGCTGTTCGGTACGATCGACGACTATCCGCCGGGCGAGTCGCGCTTTTTCCTGGCGAAGCGGATCGGCTGAGGGGCGAAAGAGCCCCCTCTTAGTCACGTTCGCCGTGCCACTCCGTCATCCCGGCCTTGAGCCGAGATCCATCCTGCCGCCTACATCGCCGAACGATGCGGTCGCGGCACCATGGATGTCGGGTCGAGCCTGGCCGGGCGGCGTAGCGGCACGCCCCGTCATCACCCGAACGTCTTTACCGCCTCTGCCATCACCGCGTAGACCCGATCAAGATCGTCCGCCCCGATGCAATAGGGCGGCATGACGTAGAGCGTGTCGCCGAGCGGGCGCAGCAGCACGTCGCGCTCGCGGAAGAAGGCCATCAGTCGCGGCGCGCGATCGGACAGATAGCCCGCCCGCTCCCCCAGCTCGAGCGCCGCGATCGTGCCGAGCGAGCGCGCACCGCTCACCCCCGGCAGGGCGGCGAGCGCGGCCACGCGTTCGGCCTGTGCCCCCGCCAGCGCCGCTACGCGCTCGCGCACCGGCTCGCCGCGCCAGATCGCGAGATTGGCGCAGGCGGCGGCGCAGGCGATCGGGTTGGCGGTGTAGCTCGACGAGTGGAAAAACATCCGCGCGCGGTCGGCGCTAAGATGCGCCTTGAACAGCGGCTCGGTCGCCATCGTCACCGCCAGCGGCACCGCGCCGCCGGTCAGCCCCTTGGAGAGGCAGAGGATGTCGGGCACCACGCCGGCCTGCTCGCACGCCAGCAGCGTGCCGGTGCGACCCCAGCCTGTCATCACCTCGTCGGCGATGAAGAGCACGCCGTGGCGCGCGCAGATCGCCCTCATCTCGGCGAGCACCGCGGGCGGGTAGAACAGCATCCCGCCCGCGCCGAGCACCAGCGGCTCGACGATGAACGCCGCCGCGCCGGCCGCGCACGCCTGCTCCAGCGAATCGAGCGTCGCCTGCTCCGCGCCCGCGGCGGGGAACGGGACGGTGCCGACGTCGAACAGCAGCGGCGTATAGGGACGGTTGAACACGCCACGCGCGCCGACCGACATCGCGCCGATCGTGTCGCCGTGATAGCTGTGCGCCATCACCAGGATGCGGTCGCGCGGCTCGCCACGCGCGTGCCAGTATCCCAGCGCCATCTTGAGCGCGACCTCGACGCTGGTCGAGCCCGAGTCGGAGAAGAAGACGCGGGTCAGCTCGGCCGGCATGATCGCGGTCAGCCCGCGCGCCAGCGCCTCGGCGGGCTCGTGCGTCCAGCCGGCGAAGATGATCTGGTCGAGCCGCTCGGCCTGATCACGGATCGCCGCGACGATACGCGGGTGGTTGTGGCCGTGCGTCGTCACCCACCAGGAGGAGATCGCGTCGATGACGCGGCGCCCATCGGCCGTGTACAGGGCCGCGCCCTCGCCGCGGGCGACGAGCGGGATCGGCTCGCCCAGGCCGTGCTGGGTGAAGGGATGCCAGACCGGCGAGCCGCTCATCGGAACGCCGCCACGTCGAAAGCGTCGGCGAAGGCGCTCGCCAGTGCGGTCGGATCGAGCCGCGGCAGCCGCGGCAGTCGGCCGAGTCGGCGCACGCGCCCAACCGCCGCGATCGTCGCCTCGCTATCCTCCTGCGCGTCGCCGATGAAGGCGACGCCGAGCAGCGGTACGCCGCGGGCGCGCAGCGCCTCGATCGAGAGCAGGCTATGGTTGATCGTGCCCAGCGAGGTGCGCGCCACCAGCACGGCGGGGCAACCCCAGCACGCGATCTGGTCGGCGAACAGCCAGTCGCGCGTGAGCGGCACCAGCGCGCCGCCCGCGCCTTCCACCACGAGATCGCCCCCGATCGGGGGCAGCGCCAGCCGCGCGGGGTCGATCACGACGCCGTCGAGCTCGGCGGCGCGGTGCGGCGAGCAAGGTGTGGTGAGCCGATACGCCTCGGGGACGATCCGCGCGCGCGCGACGCCGAGCGACTCGACACTGGCCGCGTCGCTACCGTCCTCCAGCCCGGCCTGCACAGGCTTCCAGTAGGACGCGTCGAGCGCCACGGTCAGCGCCGCCGCGAAGACGGTCTTGCCCACGTCGGTGTCGGTGCCGGTCACCGCGATCACGCTCATCGCCGCGCCCCCGGCGTCGCAAAGGCCACTGCCTCGGCGAGCGAGTCGATCTCCGCCACACCGACGTGGAGCGTCAGCGACAGCCGCAGCCGCGCGCTTCCCGCCGGCACGGTGGGCGGCCGAATCGCGCGCACGTCGAAGCCGGCACGCTGCACCGAAGCGGCGAGGTCGAGCGCGGCGCGGTCGTCGCCGACCAGCAGCGGCATCACCTGGGTACCCGTCACCGTGGCGCCGAGCGGCCCGAGCCGCGCACCGGCATGCGCGATCAGCGCGTGTAGGCGCTGGCGCCGCTGGGGCTCGTCGGCGAGGATCGCCAGAGCGGCGCGCGCCACGGCGGCGGCGAGCGGCGCGGGCGCGGTCGAGAAGATGAACGGCCGGGCGCGCGCCACCAGGAAGTCGCGCACCAGCCGTGAACAACACACCAACGCGCCTTCGCAGCCGAGGGCCTTGCCGAAGGTCTTAAGCGTGATGACGTTCTCGCGCCCGTCGAGCGTATCGGCGAGGCCGCGTCCGTGCGCGCCCCACACGCCGGTAGCGTGCGCCTCGTCGATCACCAGCATCGCGCCGTGGCGCTCGGCGACCGCGGCGAGGTCGGCGAGCGGGGCGCGATCGCCGTCCATGCTGTAGAGGCTCTCCACCGCGATCCAGGGCGTGCCGGTGCCGCCGCGGGCGCGCCACGCCGCGATCGTCGAGTCGACCGCGTCCGCGTCGTTGTGCGGCGTGGCCACGGTCTCGGCGCGGCCGAGCCGCATCCCGTCATGAGCGCTCGCGTGGACGAGCGAGTCATACACCAGCAGGTCCCCCGGCTGGGGCAGCGCCGCGAACAGCGCGGTGTTGGCGGCATAACCGCTGCCGAAGAACAGCGCCGCGGCGCTGCCGAAGAAGCGCGCGCCCTCCGCCTCCAGCGCCTCATGCTCGGGATCGTTGCCGCGCAGCAGCCGCGACCCGCCGGAGCCGAGCGCGACACCGCGCTCCAGCGCGGCGGTCGCTGCCGCGCGCAGCCGCGGTGCCGTGGCCAACGCGAGATAGTCGTTCGAGGAGAAGTCCACGCCGTGCCGCGGTGCGAGCGTACGGAGCCGGTCGCGTGCGGCGAGCGCGGCGAGATGATCACGGTGCAAGGCGAGCAGCATCGCCGCGCCTATAGGTCCTGACGGCGGGGAAAGACCAGCCGGCGCGGCGAGCCGCGGCTGCGGCGAGACGCGGCACGACCCGGCGGGCGCGACGTTGTCCGCGGTATGACACGACGCTCCCTCCCTGCCGCCGGCCCCGCGCTCGCCGCGGTCGCCGTCGCCGGCGCGCTCGCCGGCTATCTCTACGCCAGCCGGCGCCCCGCCGCGCCCGCCACCTATCCGCCGCTCGACGTGCCCAAGCCGTTCGCAGACAATATCTGGCTGGTCGACAGCGGCCCGATCCACGCCGGCGGTCTGACGCTGCCGGTGCGCATGACGGTGGTCCGGCTCGACGATGGCGCACTGCTGCTCCACTCGCCCACGCCCTACACGCCGGCGCTGGCCGCGGCGTTGGAAGGACTCGGGCCGATCCAGCATCTGGTCGCGCCCAACGTGGCCCACTGGACCTATCTGCCGCGCTGGCAGCGCGCCTTCCCGCGCGCGACCTTGTGGGCCGCACCCGGTCTCGCCGAGCGGGCGCAGGTGCGTCGCGCCGGATTGCGGATCGACTCGGTGCTGGGCGAAGCGGCGCCGCCCGCCTGGGCGAGCGCGATCGACCAGGGCGTGATCGAAGGTGGTGCCGGCTTCCGCGAGACCTGGTTCCTGCACCGCGCCACGCGCACGCTGATCCTCACCGATCTGGTGCAGAACCTCGAACCCGAGCGGCTGCCCGCGGTCACCGCGCTCGTCGCTCGCGCGACCCGCGGCACCGCGGGTACCACGCCGCTCTACCTGCGCGCGGCGCTGCGGCTCGGCGGCGAGCCGATGCGCGCCGCGATCCGCGCGATGGTGGCCCTGCAACCCGAGCGCGTGGTGATGGCGCACGGCGCCCCGTTCGCGAGCGGCGGCGCGGGCCGCCTCAAGGGTGCGTTCGCCTGGGTGTAAGCGACGCTCAGTCGAAGCGGACGATCGCCTTGAGCACGGTGTCGGCCGCGTCGATCAGCTCGGGCAGTCGTCGCGGCAGATCCGCCGCCTCGACGCTGTGGCTGTGGAGCGCGTCGGTAGCGATCGTGCCGTCGCGGATCGCGGCGATGACGCGCGCGAAGTCGGCGGCGAGCGCGTTGCGGCTGGCGATCAGCGTCGTCTCGCGCTTATGGAACTCGGGATCCGCGAAGACCAGGTCACCCTTGACCACGCTCACCAGCACGTAGCTGCCGCCGTGCGCGACCTGGCGAAGCCCGTCGCACATCGCGGCGAGATTGCCCGTCGCATCGAACACCGTCTCGAAGAAATCGCCGTCGGTCAGCGCCGCGAAGCGCGCCTGCGCCGCATCGTCGGCGAGCACCAGCGAGTCGAAGCCGAAGTCGCGGGCGGCGCGATCCAGCCGCGGCTCACGCGAGTCGCACAGCGTTACTGCGGCGCCGTCCAGCCGCGCGAACAGAGCGGTGGCGAGGCCGATCGGCCCCGCCCCCTTCACCAGCACGCTGCCTCCCACCCGCAGTCGCGCGCGCGCCACCGCATGCGCGCCGATCGCGAGAAACTCGACCATCGCCGCCTGCTCCGACGTGAGCCCGGTGGCGTCGATCGCGGCGCTTTCGGGCACCGCGATCAGCTCGGCCATGCCCCCGTCGGTGTGGACTCCGAGCACCGCGATGTGGGCGCAGCAATTGGGCTTGCCGGCGCGACAGGCGACGCAATGGCCGCAGGCGAGATAGGGATTGATCGTCACCGCTTGGCCCGGACGAAAGGCGGATCCCGGCGGCGCCTCGACCACCTCGCCGGCCAGCTCATGCCCCATGACGCGGGGATAGCTGAGAAACGGCTGGTTGCCGGCATAGATGTGGTAATCGGTGCCGCACAGGCCGACGCGCTGGATCCGCACCAGCAACGCGTCGCTCGCGCGCGTCGGGGGCTCGCGCTCGGCGACGCGCAACGCCAGCGGTCGGTCGCAGATGATCGTCAGCACGGCGGAGCGCGTCCTTTTGGGCGAGGGTTCTTCCGCCTATGAAAGAGCATTAACGCACGTGCAATCCCAATCAAGGAAGTGAATAGCCTGAGCCGGGCAGGCCCGCGACGGTCGCTCGCACGAAGACCGAGGCATCGCGGCCTCACCACCCATCATCGATCGATCTAAGCGCGAGAGCTCGTCAGCGGGGTCGCCGTTAGTCCGACGCGCCCGTCGCCCTGCCCAGGACATGGTCGCGCCCGAGCATGCCGGCCGCTCGCGTGAGAACAGATCTCGGAAATATCAATCGGTCGCGGCCACACATTATCAGACCACGCTGACCTTCAGTAACCAGATCGAGGCATCCCGCCCACAAGATGTACAACAACAGCACCTTACCCGTAGAATATGCACAAGGGAAAGGTTGCAATTAATTCTCATGGTGAAGAGGCCTTTACCGACAGCGAAGACAATCATTGCAGCAGTTTATCTTGACAGCCGCCCGAACTGATCTCGACAACAAGAGATCATATACGGTCTACGGTACAATGGGGCGCTTCAAACGATCAATGGAGCACCCCCATGCTCTTGCCAAGAAAAGTAGCATCGCGACGTCCGGCAGCAGCGCGCACGAGGGGGGCTCGCGTAATTCGGCGCTCTCCAGCAACAGCGTGCGGCTCACCGCCGAGGCGGAGAAGCGCAAGGCGCGCACCTTCGCGCGCCAGCAGAAGGGTTCGGAGCGGCTCGCCTCCGCCACCGCCGAGCTGTCGAGCGGCATCGCCGAGGCATCGAGCGCGGCGGAAGAGCTGCGCCGCGCCGCCGAGCAGATCAGCGTCGGCGCCGAACAGGCCTCGGCCGCGGCGCAGCAGACGATGAAGGCGATGACCAATGCGGTCGACCTGCTGCGCGACATGCGCCAGCGCGCCAACGGCTCGGCGACGCTGACGCAGTCCTTGTCCGAGCTGGTGGCGCGCACCGGCGCGGAGGTCGGCGCCTCGCTCGAGGCGGTGTCGCGCGCCGCGGAGCGCCAGGCGAGCTCGGTCGAGCTGGTCGAGGAGCTCGATCGTCAGGCGCTCGCGATCGGCGACGTGGTCAAGGCGGTGGCGCATATCGCGGACCAGACCAACCTGCTCGCACTCAACGCCGCGATCGAGGCGGCGCGTGCCGGCCAGCATGGCAAGGGCTTCGCGGTGGTCGCCGACGAGGTGCGCACGCTGGCCGAGACCAGCGAGAAGTCCGCGCGCGACATCCAGGAGCTGATCGCGCAGGTGCAGCAGGACGTGCGCGTCGTCGCCGAGGGCATTGGCACCTCCGCCACCAACGCGCGCGAGGAAGCCGCCAAGGGCGGCGCGGTGATCGCCGGGCTCGACCGGATCCGCGACGACATGGCGACGATCATGACGGGCTGCACCACGATCGCGAGCGACGCCGAGGAAGCGGTCCAGGCCGCCAACGAGGCGCTGAAGGGCGCCGAGCTGATCGCCGCCGCCGCCGAGGAGCAGAGCGCCGCGTGCCAGGAGACCAGCCACACGATCGACCAGCAGTCCAACGCGCTGGCGCAGAGCGAGCAGGCGGCGCAGGAGCTCGGCCAGCTCGCCGACGAGCTCAAGAACAGCAGCAACATCGGCAAGAGCGCCGAGGAAGTGGCGTCCGCCGCGGAGGAACTCTCCAGTGCCGTGGAGGAGATCAGCCGCGCCTCGACCCAGGTCGCCACCGCGCTGGAGCAGATCAGCCGCGGCGCGCAGCAGGCCGCCTCGGCGACGCAGCAGTCCTCGGCCGCGATCGAGCGGCTCTCCGAGAACGCCAAGACCGCGGCGGAACAGACGAATCATGGCGCCGAGCGCGGCGAGCAGATCACCGATCTGCTCAAGGAGAACAAGGTCCTCATCGACACGATGATGCGGGGCGTGGCCGAGTCGGTCAGCGCCGGCCGCGCCAGCCGCGACCAGATCGCCGCGCTGGAACAGGTCAGCCGCCGCATCGACAAGATCGTCGACGCGATCACCACCGCCTCTATTATCGCTCGGTCTTCGAGGCCGCCGGCTTCGTCGTCGAGGAAGCGGCCAACGGGCTTGAGGGGCTGGAGCGCGCGCTGGTCGAGCCGTTCGACCTGCTCGTCGTCGACGTCAACATGCCCAAGATGGACGGCTACACGCTAATCGAGCGGCTGCGCGGCGACGCCGCCGGGCAGGCAGTGCCCATCGTCACGATCAGCACCGAGGCGGGCACGAGCGACGCGGAGCGCGCGCTCGAGGCCGGGGCCAATCTGTATTTGATCAAACCCGCCGCGCCCGCAGCGCTGCGTCATTACGCCGCGCTGATGACGGGGGTGGCGGCGTGAGCGACCTGCTACTGACCCGCTTCGTCGAGGAGGCGCGCGAGCTGCTCCAGGCGGCCGCGGCCGGGCTGCTCGTGCTCGAGCGCGCGCCCGACGACGACGCCGCGATCAACGAGGTGTTTCGCGCGGTCCACACGCTCAAGGCCTCGTCCGGGCTGTTCGACGCCGCCGCGCTGACGCGGCTGGTCCATGCCGGCGAGGACCTGCTCGCCGCGGTACGTGCCGGCGAGTTCGCGTTGACCTCGCAGGTGGTGGACGAGCTGCTCGACAGTTTCGATCAGGTCAGCGTCTTCATCGACCAGCTCGCGCGCCACGGTCGGCTCGCGGCCGACGCTGAGCGCACCGCCGCGCACCATGCCGGCCTCCTGCGCGCGCATCTGGGCACGGCGTCAGGCGGCACGACGCCACCCACACCCGACGCGGCACTGACGGTGGCGCCGACCGACTGGCTCGCCGACTTCGATGCCGCCGCGCTCGCCGCCGCGACTGCGCGACACGCCGCGGGCGAGGCGATCCTCGTGCTGCGCTACGAGCCCGACGCCGCCTGCTTCTATACCGGGAGCGACCCGGTGGCGGCGATCCAGCAGCTGCCCGAGCTGATCGGCCTCGCGATCGCGCCGCGACAGCCGTGGCAGCCCGGCCCCGACTTCGACCCCTATGACTGCAACCTGCGCCTGACCGTGCTGACCGCGGCGACGCGTGAGGCTGCGGAGGAGGCGATGGCCTATGAACTCGACCAGTGCGCGCTGTGACTGCTACCCGGCGCCGATGCGGTCGACCCGGTCTCGCCCGTGCCGACCGCCGCGCACGGCGCGGGGGACGCCGCGACCGATAGCTCGCCGGTGCGCGTCCTGGTGTCGACTCAGCTGCGGCTGCTCGCGCAGTCCGGCTATGATCCGGCGCGGCTGAGCTCGGTCGCGGCGGTGATCGGCAACGCGCTGCGCAGCCTCGGCCATCATCTGCTCGCCGATTTGTGGCAGGCGGTTCTGGCCGAGGCGCATGCCGCGCAGGACGTCGCGCCGCTGCTCGGCTTTCTCGCCACGCTCGACCCGCTCGCCGACGCCGAGCCCGCGGCCGCCGCGGCGCCGCCGCGCGTGCCCGAGCCGCCGCGCCCCGCCGCCATGGCGGAGGCGCCCGCCCCGGCGCGCACGCTGCGGGTCGACCAGAGCAAGATCGACACGCTGATGACGCTCATCGGTGAGCTGGTCGTCTCCAAGAACGCGCTGCCGTTCCTCGCCAAGCGCGCCGAGGAGATCCACGGCTCGCGCGAGATGGCGCGCGAGATCAAGGAGCAATATGCGATCATCGATCGGCTGACGCAGGAGCTGCAGGGCGCGATCATGCAGGTGCGCATGCTACCGGTGGCCGAGATCTTCGACCGCTTCCCGCGGCTGGTGCGCGACCTCGGGCGGCGGCTCGACAAGCAGGTCGAGCTGGTCGTCGAGGGGCAGGACACCGCCGCCGACAAGACGATCATCGAGGCGCTCGGCGATCCGCTGCTCCACGTCGTGCGCAACTCGCTCGATCACGGCATCGAGCTGCCCGAGACGCGCGTCGCCGCGGGCAAGGCGGCCGCGGCGACGCTGCGGCTGCGCGCCTTCCAGGACACCGATAGCGTGATCGTCGAGGTCAGCGACGACGGCTGCGGCATCGATCCCACCGCTATCCGCGATGCCGCGGTGAGCAAGGCGCTCGTCACGCGCGAGGCGGCGGACCGGCTGACCGACCAGGAAGCCGTCAACCTGATCTACCGCCCCGGCTTCTCCACCGCGGCCGAGGTCTCGGATCTGTCGGGGCGCGGCGTCGGCATGGACGTGGTGCTCAGCACCGTGCACAAGCTGGGCGGACGCGTCTCGGTCCAGTCGCAGCTCGGCCAAGGCACCACCACGCGGCTGACGCTGCCACTCAGCATGGCGGTGACCCGCGTGATGGTCGTCGACATCGCGGGCAGCCTTTACGGCATCCCGATGGACCTTGTCGTCCAGACCGTGCGGTTGCGGCAGGAGGCGATCCGGCGCGTCGGTCGCGACGAGGTGTTCGTGCTGCGCGACGCGATCGTGCCGCTGGTGCGGATGGCGCAGCGGCTCGGCGCGGGCGAGGCGGCGCGCGCGCCGGGCGAGCGCGGCGAGGCGGTGCTGGTGTGCCGCGTCGCGGGCGAGACGATCGGCCTCGTCATCGACGATTTCCGCGAGGGCATGGACGTCATCCTCACGCCGATGGACGGACTGCTCGCCGCGGTGCCTGGCTATTGCGGCACCACCCTGCTCGGTGACGGGCGCGTCCTGCTCATCCTCGACCTCAAGGAGCTGCTGTGATGCCGATCCGCTACACGCGCGCCCGCGTGCATTTCGAACAGCGCTGCACGGTCGAGGAGGCGCTGGAGCTGGTCGCCTTCCTCGCCAGGACACCCAGGGCCAGCGTGTCGCTGGTGCACTGCACCGGCATGCACAGCGCGCTGGTCCAGGTGCTGCTCGCGTTCCGCCCACCGCTGCACGGCACGCCGTCGCCCGCGCTGGCGCCGCTGCTGCCCTTCCTCACCGCCGCGCCCGCGCCGGCATCCACCGACCACTGACGGAGTCACACGGAGCTACCATGTCTGATTCGATCCTGATCGTCGACGATTCCCCCTCGATGCTGATGAGCGTCGAGATCATGCTCGGCGAGACCAGCCTCACGGTGCACAAGGCCGAGAGCGGCGAGCAGGCGCTCGAGCTGCTCAGCGGCGGACTCAAGCCGGCGATGATCCTGACCGATCTGAACATGGGATCGCTGAGCGGGATCGACCTGGTCCGCGTCGCGCGCCAGCTGCCCGGCCTGAGCTTCACGCCCATCGTCCTGCTCACCACCGAATCGGCGCAGGACATGCGCAACGTCGCCAAGGCAGCGGGTGCGACCGGCTGGCTCACCAAGCCGGTCGAGGCCGATGCATTGCTCAAGATCGTCCGGAAGCTGGTGCCCTCGGCCTGAGCCCGCGCCGGGAGGAGTGACGCGATGCCGCACATGGTAGCGCTGGACACCGGACAGCAGGCCGAAACGACGGTGCCCGCCGCCGTGCTGGCGGCGCTGGCGGCCGAGCTCGACCGCCATTTCGTCGAGGTCGGCCGTACGCTCGCGAGCGCGGTCGGCGCGGTGCAGCGCGTGATCGGCGCGCTCGACGGCGTGACCCACGCGATCGATGCCGCCGCGGCGACCGAGTCGGTCGCCGATCTGCGCGCGGTCGCGCAGCGGCTCACCACCCTGCCCGCGGCGCAGGCCGAGCGCGACGCCGAGCTGGGCGCGATCGCGATCCAGCTCGACGTGATCCGCGCGCGCGTGCTGGAGATGCGCGACACGCTGCGGCTGCTCGAGATCTACGGCCCCAACATCAAGATCGCGGCCTCGGGCGAGGCGGTGTTCGTCGATTTCGTGGACGGCATGTTGCACCGCTTGCAGCAGGGCGAGCAGCATATCGCGCACATCCTCGCCGAGCTGAGCACGCTCGCCGCCGGGATCACGCGCGGCAGCGCCGCCTACACGCGGCTGCGCGCCGAGGGCGCGAAGGTGGTGCCCGAGGTGCCCGACCGGCTCGAGCATGACGCCGCGGCGCTGGACCGCTACCGCGAGACGCTGCGCCACGGCGCGGCCGAGCTCGCCGCGGCGGCGCGCACCGTGGCGAGGCGGGTCGGCTCGGCGCTCAACGCGCTCCAGGTCGGCGACAGCACGCGGCAGCGGATCGAGCATGTCGTGGCGACCCTGGCCTACGCCGACGCCGCCGAGCGCGACGGCGACACCGCCGTGGGCGCCCATCTGCGCGCGCTCGCCGCGGCACAGACCCACGCGCTGGCGGCCGACTTCGCCACCGGCGCGGCGCAGCTGGTCGAGGCGCTGCGCGCGATCGGCGACGAGACCGAGCGACTGCTCACGCTGATCACGGCGATGGCCGAGGGCGACGGCGGCGACCCCTTGGGCGAGCTCGATCGCGACGTCGCGGCGGTGAGCGCCCTGACCGAGCAGCTGCACGACGCCGATCGCGACACCGACGCGCTAGTGCGGCTGACCACCGACTCGCTCGATGGCCTGGCACAGCGCTGCGACGGCTTGCGCCTGATCCGCCGCGACGTCGGCGACATGGCGGTGAACACCCGGCTGCTGTGTCGTCGC
Source organism: Sphingomonas sp. BK069 (assembly GCF_014193405.1). Lineage (NCBI taxonomy): Bacteria > Pseudomonadati > Pseudomonadota > Alphaproteobacteria > Sphingomonadales > Sphingomonadaceae > Sphingomonas > Sphingomonas sp. BK069. Next base: position 1,591,246 of record NZ_JACHZH010000001.1, read on the forward strand.
TTCGGCGTGATGGGGCGTGCGGTGGCGGTGGTAGCGGTCGAGGTGGGGACCTGCGCGACACAGCTGGACCGCGCCACCGCCGCGATGGCGGCGATGTACGCGAGCGGCGCGACGATCGCGGCGTCGCATCGCTCGCGCGGTGGCGCCACCGGCCACCGGCTGGCGCTCGCCGCCGAGGTGATCCGCGACGGCCATGTGACCAGCGAACGCGGCATTCGCGACGGCGAAGGCGAGGCGCGCGCGCTCATCGCCGAGCTGCAGGCTGCCAATGCGGTGCTGGAGCGTCCGCTCGCGCTCGCCAGCGAGGTCGCCGCGATCGGCGAGCAGCTTGGCGCGCAGGGTGTCCGTGTCGCCGACACGCTGCCCGGTGTGGGCGACGCGGCGCTGCGCGCGCTGCTCGACCAGGTCGCCGCGACTTACACCATGACGGCCGAGCGCGACGTCCATGCCGGGTTCCTGCTGCCCGGCATGGCGCTGCTCACCGCGGAGTCGGAGGAAGAGGACGGGCTGTTCTAAACGGCGCCGGTGCCGCCGCGCTCAATAGGCGCGGCCGACCAGCACGCGTTCCACTGCCGGCGCGTCGGTGAAGACGCAGGTGCCGTCCGCCGGCGCCTGATCGCTCGGGGCGTTGCGCAGCGTCAGCTTGAGCGCCTTGAGCTTCTCCACCACCGCGTCGAGCGCGGCGCCGGTCGGACGTGCCCATTGCACCTCGAGCCAGCCCGGGTTGCGCGCCTCGGGCGCGAAATGCGCCGCCACCGCGGCCCAGTCGGCCGCCGCGGTGATCCCCGCGCGCAGCCGCGCCGCGGCCTCGTCGTACAGCGCCTGCTGGATCGCCTCGAGCAACGCGGGCGCCTCGGCGACGAGCGCGTCGCGCGGCATCGCCACGCTGTCGAGCTTGCCGTCGGCACGGTACAGCCGGTCGCGGCGGATCAGCGAGACATTGCCCGCCGCCATGTCGCGCCCGCCCACCTCGATCACCAGCGGCGCGCCCTTCTTCACCCAGCCCCAGCGCTTGGTGGTCGACTTCACCGGCTTGAGATCGAGCAGCGCGCGCAGCGGCTCGCCCAGCGCGCTCTGCCGCGCCAGCGCCTGCTGCAGCTCGCGGCAATAGGTGACCAGCGCCTCGTCCTCGGGCGTGTCGCGCAGCATCGGCACGATCACCACCTGCCACGGCGCGACCCGCGGCGGCACGCGCATCCCGTCGTCGTCGCCGTGGACCATGATCAGCGCGCCGATGGTGCGCGTCGACACGCCCCAGCTGGTGGTGTTGGCGAGTTCGAGCTCGCCCGCGTTGTTCTGAAAGCGGATGTTCTGGGCGCTGGCGAAATTGGTGCCGAGGAAGTGCGAGGTGCCCGCCTGGAGCGCCTTGCCGTCCTGCATCATCGCCTCGATCGAGTAGGTCGCCACCGCGCCGGGGAAGCGCTCATTCTCGGGCTTCTCGCCCGCGACCACCGGCAGCGCGAGGTCGCTCTCGGCGAAGTCGCGGTACACCTCGAGCATCCGCAGCGTCTCCTCGCGCGCCTCCTCTGCCGAGGCGTGGGCGGTATGCCCCTCCTGCCACAGGAACTCGGCGGTGCGCAGGAACATGCGCGTGCGCATCTCCCAGCGGACGACATTGGCCCATTGGTTGATTAGCACCGGCAGGTCGCGCCACGACTGCACCCAGCGCGCGAAGGCGTGGCCGATCACCGTTTCCGAGGTGGGGCGGACCACCAACGGTTCCTCCAGCTTGGCCTCGGGATCGGGCACCAGCCCGCCCTTGCCGTCGGCGATCAGGCGATGGTGGGTGACCACCGCCATCTCCTTGGCGAAGCCCTCGACGTGCGCGGCCTCCTGCTCGAAATAGGAGAGCGGGATGAAGACGGGGAAATAGCAATTCTCGTGCCCGGTCGCCTTGATGCGATCGTCGAGCAGGCGCTGGATGCGCTCCCAGATGCCATAGCCCCATGGCCGGATCACCATGCAGCCGCGCACGCCCGATTCCTCCGCCATATCGGCCTCGGCGATGACGGACTGGTACCAGGCGGCGAAGTCGGCCTCGCGCGTGACGGGGAGAGCATGCTTGATCATCGCGCGCCCGTACACGCGAAGCCGGGCGCGCGTAAACCGCCGCGTCGCGGGGCTCAGCTGCCGCGATAGGTCGAGTAGCCATAGGGACTCACGGCGACCGGCACGTGATAGTGCGCGGCGGCGTCCGTCACGCTGAAGGTGAGCGTGATCTCGGGGAAGAACGGCTTGGCCGCTTCGTCGGGGTAGCGCGCCATGTCGAACGTGAGTCGGTAGATGCCGACCCCGATCGTCGCGGGATCGCCGATCCGCCGCACGCGCCCGTCCGCGTCGGTGTTCGCCTCGCCGACGCGCTCCCAGCGACCGGCCGCCGACCGGCGTTCGAGGCTCACCGGCACGCCCCTCCCTCCTGTCCCGCGCGCCAGATCGAGCACATGAGTCGACACCTCGGCGGCGCGCGCCGGCGCCGCCGCGAGCGTGAGCGGCACCGTGACGATCACGGCGAAGGATCCGATATGACGCATCGAGAGCATAGGTGTTCTGCCTGACGTGGAGCAACATACCGGTAGCTCGCGAGGCATCGCTTCGTTCCGAGGTCGTTCCGTCGGCGAGGCGTCGCACTTACGTCACCAACGCGCACCGAAAGCCGCTATGGCGCCGCGCGTGGCATCCGATCGCATCCTGCTCGCCGTCGCGCTGCGGCTCACCTCGGTGGCGCTGTTCGCGCTAATGAACACCTGCATCAAGCTGGCTGAGGCGGGCGGCGCGCATCTCGCCGAGATCCTCTTCTGGCGTCAGTGCGGCGCGGCGCTGCTCGTCACCGCGGTGGTGGGCGTCGGGCCCGGGTTCGCGACGCTGCCGACGCAACGGTTCGGGGCGCATCTCGCGCGCGCGACCGTGGGGCTCATCTCGATGGCCTTCACCTTCTACACGCTGACGGTGCTGCCGCTCGCCGAGGCGACGACGATCGGCTTCTCGATGCCGATCTTCGCGACCGTGCTCGGCGCACTCGTGCTGAAGGAGCCGACCGGATGGCGCCGCTGGGCGGCGGTCGCGGTCGGCTTCGCTGGCGTCGTCATCGTGGCGCAGCCCGGCGGCCATGAGATCCCGCTTTACGGCGCGCTGAGCGGGCTGCTCGCGGCGGTGCTGACCGCGGTGGTGACGATCCTGCTGCGCACGATCGGGCGCACCGAGAGACCGCTCACCACCGTCTTCTGGTTCTCGACGCTCTCGCTGGTGCCGCTCGGGATCGCCTACGCGATCTGGGCGCAACCGCACACAACGTGGCTATGGGTTGTGCTGCTGTCGTGCGGCCTGTTCGGCGGCGCAGCGCAGGTGGCGATGACGAGTTCGCTCACCTTGGGGCCAGTCTCCGCGGTCGTGCCGATGGATTATACGTCCCTGCTATGGGCGACGTTGCTCGGTTGGCTGGTGTTCGACCACCTCCCCGACCGAGCGACCTGGGTCGGCGCGCCGGTGATCGTCGCGGCGGGGCTGTATATCGTGTGGCGCGAGCATGTCCGCCGCCGTGAGGAGACGCGGCAGGCGACGGCGCAGGGGATTGGCTGAGCGACGACGTCGGTTCGGACGAGAAGCGGCGTCACCCGCGCCTGAGACGCGCCGGTCCGGATCGATCCGGAGAGATGATCAGGCGCCATGTGACGGCCGCGATCGCGACGGCGACCGCGCCCGGCACGCACAGGAACATCCCTTGGCTTGCCGGCGAGAGCACGAACATCGCCGGCCCGGCCAGCGTCAGACCGACGAAGGCGCCGCAGCAGAGGTAATCGCGTCTGCGCTTGCGCGCGCCTTCCACCAGCAGAAGCGCCAGTAAGAAGCAGATGATGAGCGCTATCGGGTCCCACGCACCCGACGCGGCGGCCCATATCCCACGCCAAGGCGCGACGGTGTTCGCGGAGGTCAGCGGCTCTCCGCGCGCCATGGCCGCGAGATCGCGTCGGAGCAGATCGAGTGTCTTGGAGGGTTCTGCCGCGGTCACCCAGGACAGACAGCCCAGCAGATAGGCAAGCCCTTGCGCCGCCAGCTCCCGCCAATCGATCGAGATCCTCATCCTTCATTGTAGCAACGACGTGGCGCAGCATGCGCCAACGTCGCCGCCAAAGACCGCGGGTACGCTCGCCGGTCTGCCTGCTACTCCGCCGCCTGCGCCTCCGCCAACTTCGGCTTCCACACCAGCACCGGCTTGCGCGCCGCCAGCGTCTCGTCGAGCCGCGCGCGCGGGGCGAAATGCGGTGCGGTCTTGAGCGACTCGTCGCCCGCCTTGGCGCGCTCCGCCACCGAGCGCAGCGCGCCGATGAACTGGTCGAGCGCCGCCTTGCTCTCGGTCTCGGTCGGCTCCACCAGCATGGCGCCGTGGACGACCAGCGGGAAGTACATGGTCATCGGGTGATAGCCTTCGTCGATCAGCGCCTTGGCGATGTCGATCGTGGAGAAACCCGGCGCCATCCCGCGATCCGAGAAGATCGCCTCGTGCATGCACGGACCCGAGCCGGCGAACGGCGCGTCGAGCGTGTCCTCCAGCCGGCGCAGCACGTAATTGGCGTTGAGCACCGCGTCCTCGGCGACCTGGCGCAGCCCGTCCGCGCCGTGGCTGAGGATGTAGGTCAGCGCGCGCGTGAACATGCCCATCTGGCCGTGGAAGGCGACCATGCGGCCGAAGCTGTCGGCGTGATGCTCATCCGCATTCTCCTCCTCGACGAGGCGGAACTGGTCGCCGTCGCGCTCGACGAACGGCAGCGGTGCGAACGGCGTCAGCGCCTCGGAAAACACCACCGGCCCCGAACCCGGCCCGCCGCCGCCGTGCGGGGTGGAGAAGGTCTTGTGCAGGTTGATGTGCATCGCGTCGACGCCGAGGTCGCCCGGTCGCACCCGCCCGACGATCGCGTTGAAATTGGCCCCGTCGCAATAGACGTAACCGCCCGCGGCATGCACCGCGTCCGAGATCGCCTTGAGGTCGCGCTCGAACAGGCCGCAGGTGTTGGGGTTGGTGATCATCACCCCGGCCACGTCCGGGCCGAGCCGCGCCGTGAGCGCCGCGGTGTCGACGCGCCCCTCGGCGGTGGCGGGGATGTCCTCCACGCTGAAGCCGGCGAAGGCCGCGGTCGCGGGGTTGGTGCCGTGCGCCGACTCGGGCACCAGGATGACCTTGCGGTGCCCCTCGCCGCGCTTCTTCAGCGCCGCCTTGATCGCAAGGATGCCGCACAGCTCGCCGTGCGCGCCCGCCTTGGGGCTCATCGCCACCGAGTGCATGCCGGTGAGCGTGACGAGCCAGTGGGCGAGCTGGTGGATCACCTCCAGCGCGCCTTGCACCGTGTCGATCGGCTGGAGCGGGTGGACGTCGGCGAAGCCCGGCAGCCGCGCCATCTTCTCGTTGAGCCGCGGATTGTGCTTCATCGTGCACGAGCCGAGCGGGAAGAGGCCGAGATCGATCGCGTAATTCTGCCGGCTCAGCCGCGTATAGTGGCGCACCGTCTCGGGCTCTGACAGGCCCGGCAGCCCGATCGGGTCCTTGCGCGTCAGGCCACCCAGCCGCGAGCCCGCCACGTCACCCGCGGCGAAATCGACGCCCGTCGTCTGGTCGTCGCCGATCTCGAAGATCAGCGGCTCCTCCAGCATCAGCGCCTTGTTGCCGGTGAAGGTCGCACCCGCCGCGTCGCCGCGGCCCGCGGGCGCGGTCGGCTTCCAGCCGCTCTGGTTGATCGTCATGCCAGCACCTCCGTCAGCGCCGTCGCCAGCGCCTCGATATCCTCGTCGGTCACCGTCTCGGTCACCGCCACCACCAGGCCGTTCTCCAACGCCGCCTCGCCCGGGTAGAGCCGCCCGAGCGACACGCCCGCGAGCACGCCGCGCTCTGCCAGCGTGCGCACCACCGGCCGCGCTTCCTGCCCGAGGTCGAGCGTGAACTCGTTGAAGAAGGCGTCGTTGATCACGCGCACGCCGGGCACGCGCGCGAGCCGGTCGGCGGCGCGGCACGCGGTCGCGTGGTTGATCCCGGCGAGCCGGCGCAGCCCCGCCTCGCCCAGCAGGGTCATGTGGATCGAGAAGGCCAGCGCACACAGGCCCGAGTTGGTGCAGATGTTGCTGGTCGCCTTCTCGCGGCGGATATGTTGCTCGCGCGTCGAGAGCGTCAGCACGAAGCCGCGGCGCCCGTCGGCGTCGACGGTCTCGCCGCACAGTCGGCCGGGCATCTGGCGGACATATTTGTCCTTGCAACCGAACAGCCCGACGTATGGGCCGCCGAACTGGAGCCCGACGCCGAGCGACTGCCCCTCGCCGACAACGATGTCCGCGCCCATCTCGCCCGGCGCGCGCAGCGCCCCCAGCGCGACCGGCTCGGTCACCACCGCGATCAGCAGCGCCTTGTTCGCCTGGCAGGCCTCGGCGAGCGGCGTCAGGTCCGCGACGCGACCGAGGATATCGGGATATTGCACGACGACGCACGAGGTGTCCGCGTCGATCGCAGCGATCAGCTGGTCGACGTCGGTCTCCGCGGTCAGCGCGGGCGCGCCGGTCTCGAGCAGGTCGCCGGTGTAGCGCGCCATGGTCTTGGCGACCGACACGTAATGCGGGTGCAGCCCGGACGAGAGCAGCGCCTTGCCGCGCCGCGTGATCCGCCGCGCCATGCCGATCGCCTCCCAGCAGGCGGTCGAGCCGTCGTACATGCTGGCGTTGGCCACGTCGGTCCCGAGCAGGCGCGCGACCTGCGTCTGGAACTCGAACAGCATCTGCAGCGTGCCCTGCGCGATCTCGGGCTGATAGGGCGTGTAGGCGGTGAGGAACTCGCCGCGCTGGATCAGATGATCGACCGAGGCCGGCACGTGGTGGCGATAGGCGCCGGCGCCGAGGAAGAAGGGCACCTCGCCCGCGACGGTGTTCCTGCGCGCCAGCGCGGTCATGTGGCGCTCGACCGCCAGCTCGCTGGCGTGGAGCGGCAGGTCGCGCACGGGGCCGTCGAGCCGCGCGGACTCGGGCACGTCGACGAACAGGTCGTCGATCGAGGAGGCGCCGATCACCGCGAGCATGTCGCCGCGGTCGGACGGAGTGAGAGGAAGGTAGCGCATGGTCTGGTCTCTCCCGCCTCCCCTCGGGGAGGGGTTCCGCCCCTCCCGCGCGGGAGGGGCGTCACATCACAATTTAGCGACGAAGGCGGCGTAGGCGGTCTCGTCCATCAGCGCCTCGAGCTCGCTCGGATCGCTGAGCGTCAGCTTGAAGAACCAGCCCTCGCCCTCGGGATCCGAATTGACCAGCGACGGCTCGTCGGCGAGCGCGGGATTGCCCTCGGTCACCGTGCCCGACACGGGCGCATAGACGTCCGACGCGGCCTTGACGCTCTCGACCACCGCCGCCTCGTCGCCCTTGCTCAGGCTACGACCCGAGTCCGGCGCCTCGACGAAGACGATGTCGCCGAGCTGGCCCTGCGCATAGTCGCTGATGCCGACCGTGCCGGTCTGGCCCTCGACCTCGATCCACTCGTGATCCTCGGTGAAATATCGGCTCATCTCACTTCACTCCTCGGAAGTAACGGTGGGGAACGAACGGCATCCCGGTGACGGTCGCGCGGTGCGGCTTGCCGCGCTGCGACAGCGTCACGCTGGTGCCGGGCGCGGCGAGCGCCGCGGGAACATAGGCCATGGCGATCGGCGCCCCGACGGTCGGCGCGAAGCCGCCGCTGGTGACGCGGCCGACGGTAGCGCCGCCATCGTCGACCACGGTCGCACCCTCGCGCACCGGCTGGCGCCCCTCGACGAGCAGCCCGACGCGGCGCAGCGCCGGTCCCGCCTCACGCTCGGCGAGCACGCGCGCGGCGCCGGGGAAGTCGGCGGCCTCGCGGCGGCGCTTGGCCAGCGCGAAGCCGAGGTCAGCCATCACCGGCGTGGTGGTGGGATCGAGGTCGTGGCCGTACAGCGGCAGCCCCGCCTCGAGCCGCAGCGAGTCGCGGGCGCCGAGGCCGATCGGCTTGATCTCGGGCTGCGCCACCAGCGCGTCGGCAAGCGCCACCGCCGCCTCGGCGGGAACCGAGATCTCGACGCCGTCCTCGCCGGTATAGCCCGAGCGGCTGATCCACAGCTCGTGACCCTGCCAGTCGAACGCGCCCGCCTGCATGAACACCATGGCGTCGACGCCGGGGATCAGCCGCGCCACCGCGGCGACCGCCTCCGGCCCCTGCACCGCGAGCAGCGCATGCTCCTCCATCAGGTTGAGTGTGATCTCGTCGGGCAGACGCTCGATCATGTGCGCGACGTCGTCGTATTTGGTCGCGCCGTTGACGACCATGTAGACGCGGTCCTCGGCCTGCGGCGTCAGCATCAGGTCGTCGAGCACGCCGCCCTGGTCGTCGAGCAGCAGCGAGTAGCGCGCCTTGTTGAGCGGCGCGTCGCTGATCGCCGCGGGCATCAGCGCCTCGAGCGCGGCGGCGACGTTCGACCCCGTGATGCCGAGCTGGCCCATGTGGCTGACGTCGAACAGCCCGGCATGCTCGCGCGTCCACAGATGCTCGGCCATGATGCCCTCATACTGGACGGGCATGTGGTAGCCGGCGAACTCGACCATGCGCGCGCCGCGCTGGCGGTGCCAGGAGTCGAGCGGGAGGGCGAGGATCTCGATCGGCTCGAGCTCGTCGTCGCTCGGGAGGTCGGTCGATGGGGGAACGGAGTCGCTCATCATCATGTCCGTGCGTGCGAGGGCGAATCGCGCCGGTCACCCGGCCTGATCCGTTTCCCCCTCTGTCACGGGACCTGAGAGCTTTCCCCGCGCACGCGCGGGTTACCCCTTCGGTGGGAGGCGCCTGCCCGAGACATGCGCCGCCGCTTTCCAGAGCGTCGATGAAGGCCGGCGCGGTCCCTGCTGCCTGAGAGATTCCGGGGTGGTTGCTCCTTCGGCGGCGGCTACCGGCCTGCAAGGCCCGCCGCACTCTCCCGCGCCTGCCCATGCCGGTCGCCCGGCATCGACGTGTCGCCGCTCTACGGCAAGCGCCGCCCGAGTCAATCGCGTTCGCGGCGCGCGACGGTCGCCGCGCGTCGGAGCCGCGCCCGTGCTAAGACGTTTGCACCACAGGAGAAGGAGCAACTCGCATGGACACCGCCACCTCACCCGCCGTCGACCGCATCGCGCGCGTCCTCGCCGGTCAGCATCTCAGCGCCAACGGACACGGCCAGTCTGAGTCGGCCTCTGCGCAGGTCGAGGCGACATGGAAGGACTATCGCGACGACGCGATCGCGGTGCTCCACACGCTGCGCGCGCCGAGCCCGGCGATGGCGGCGGCGGGCGATGTCGCGGTGTGGGAGCGGATGGTGCTCGCCGCGATCGCGGAGGCGAAACCGGGTATCGTGATGTGAGAACGGCGTCAGACGCGACCGCGGGCGATCTGATCGCCACCTGACCGCGCTGGGCTGAGACGCCGGCCCAACAACAGGCGCTCACTGACGCCAAGCCGTCGTTCCCGGTGCTTAGTGGCCAGGTGCGACGGGGGGAGGTGATCCGTCGCTGCTCGCCGTCAAGCGCGGGCCAGTGTTCTTCTGGCGGACGATCGCTCCACCGCCGCCGACACGCCCAGCACCGCCAGCCCACACACCGCCAGCGCCGCCCCGACATAGCCCGTCGAGGTCCAGCCATAGCCCGCCGCGATCACCATCCCGCCGAGCCACGGCCCCAGCGCGTTGGCGGTGTTGAACGCCGAGTGATTGAGCGCCGCCGCCAGCGCCTGCGCGTCGCCCGCCACGTCCATCAGCCGGGTCTGGAGCACACTGCCGAGCGCGCCGCTCACGCCGATCGCGAACATCGCCAGCAGCACCGACCAGAGATGCGGCGCCGCCAGCGGCCACAGCAGCAGCGCGACAAGCGCCCACACCAGCACCGCCGCCGCGGTGGGCAGCAGCGCGCGATCGGCGAAGCGCGGCACGACAATGTTGCCCAGCGTCATGCCCACGCCGAAGCTCATCAGCGCGAACGGTACCAGCCGCGGCCCGACCTGCGTCACCGCCGCCATCGTGTCGGCAAGATAGGTATAGACCGCGAACATGCCGCCAAAGCCGATCGCGCCGATGCCGAGCGTGAGCCAGACCTGCGCACGGCGCAACGCACCGAGTTCGCGCAGCGGGCTGGCGGCGGGGTCGCCGCGGTCGCGGGGCGCAAAGGCAGCGACCAGCGTTGCGGTCAACGCCGCGAGCGCCGTCACGACCACGAAGCACGACCGCCAGCCGAGCACCTGTCCCATAAAGTTGGCGAGCGGCACGCCCACGATCGTCGCCACGGTCAGCCCGAGCATCACGCGCGCCACCGCCTGGGTGCGCTTGCGCTGCTCCACCAGCGAAGCGGCGACCAGCATCGCGATGCCGAAATAGGCGCCGTGCGGCAGCCCCGCCACGAAGCGCGCCAGCATCATCGTCGCGTAGCTCGGCGCCAACGCCGAAAGCAGGTTGCCTACCGCGAACAGCGTCATGAGCGCGATCAGCAGCGTGCGGCGCGCCATCCGCGCGCCGAGCACCGCCAGCGTCGGCGCGCCGACCACCACGCCCAGCGCATAGGCGCTGATGACATGGCCCGCGGTGGGCGCGTCGACGTGCAGGCTCCGCGCCATGTCGGGCAGCAGGCTCATCGTCGCGAACTCGGTGGTGCCGATCGCGAAGCCGCCGACCGCGAGCGACAGATGGATCAGCCCGACGGGCGCGTGGCGCACGTCGGCGACGGCGGTCGCCATGTTATTTCCCCGGTTGCGATGCTGTACCGGCTCAGCTGGCGATTGTGCAGTGCAGCGTCAAGGGATCAGCGCGCCGGCACGACGACGCTCACGCCGGTGGCGTCAGCTTCAGCAAGCGTCCCTGCCCCTTCTCGCCGCCGTCCTCGAGCACCCAGATCGCCCCGTCCGGCCCCTGCTCCACCTCGCGGATGCGCGCGCCCATGTCCCACTGGTCGCCCTTGCCCGCTGAGGTGCCGTCGAGGTGAACGCGCAGCAGCGACTTGGACGAGAGCCCCCCGATGAAGGCGTCGCCGCGCCACTGCGGGAACAAGCCGCCCGAGTAGATCATCAGCCCGCCGGGCGAGATCGACGGGTTCCACCACACCTTGGGCGCCTCATAACCGTCGCCGGCGCGATGATCGGGGATGTCGCGGCCGTCATAGTGCGTGCCGTTGGAGGCGTTCGGCCACCCGTAGTTGCGTCCCGGCAGGATCAGGTTGACCTCGTCGCCGCCCTTGGGGCCCATCTCCTGCTCCCATAGGCGACCCGCGCGATCGAACGCGAGGCCGAGCAGGTTGCGGTGGCCGTAGCTCCACACCTCGGGGAGGAAGCCCTGCGCCGCGAGCGGGTTGCCGGGCGCAGGCCGGCCGTCCGGGGTGAGCCGCAGCACCTTGCCGAGCGCCGCCTGCTTGTCCTGCGCAGGCGTGAACTTCTGCCGCTCGCCCGCGGTGAAGAACAGATGCTGGCCGTCGGGGGAGAAAGCGATCCGGCCCGAGAAATGGCCGTCACCGTCCACCAGCGGGGTGGCGCGGTAGAGCGTCTCGACACCGGACAGCTGCTCCGCCCCCGCCGCCCCCGCGAGCGTGCCGCGCGCGAGCACCACGCCCTTGCCGCTTTGTCCGGCCGCCGAGTAACTCAGATAGACGCGGTGGCTGCGCGCGAAATCGGGGGCGAGCACCACGTCCATCAGCCCCCCCTGCCCCGCCGCGCTGACCGGCAGCGTCGCGACCGTACGCCGCGTCGCGCCGTCGGCGGCGACCAGCAGCAGCTGTCCAGCCCTCTCGGTGACCAGCATGCGGCCGTCCGGCAGGAAGGTCATCGCCCAAGGCGAGTCGAAGTCGGCCACCGGCGTGATCGTAAAGGGCGGCGTCGTCTGGGCGAGGGTCGGCGCGGCATAGGCCAGCGGCGCGGCGGCGAGTGTCGTGGCGATGCGACGGCTGATCATGGCGTATCTCCCCTGCGCCGGAGGACAGCGTCGCCCGGCCTTGGCCCTGCCTAGCCGGACGCGCGCGTGCGCTGAAAGCCTCGAGCGACATGGCCACATTTAGTTACACGATCGCCGCGGCCGCTGTCGGCGCGCGCGATTTTGTCCGTACACCACCCTGCCGCTTGCGACCGCGCGGGGAGGCCGCTATATCCGCGTTGCTTTCTCTTACATCGCGAGGTGCAAGGGGCTGCGGGGCTCGCTCCGCGGCGGCAACCAACGCATGTCCGGCAGGTGCACTTGAGCGACAACGACTCCCTCTACCGACTGATCGAACCCGAGGCGCAGGCGCTCGGTTTCGCGCTGGTGCGCGTGCGGCTGTTCGGCAAAGGGGACGAGCGCACGCTCCAGGTGATGGCCGAGCGCCCCGACACGCGCCAGCTCACCATCGACGACTGCGCTGAGCTGTCGCGCCGGCTGTCCGACATGCTCGACCAGCTCGAGGCCGAGGGACGCGACCCGATCGAGGGCGCGTATCGGCTCGAGGTATCGTCGCCCGGCATCGACCGGCCGCTGACGCGCCGGCAGGACTTCACCGACTGGGCGGGCCATGAGGCGCGCATCGTGCTCACCGAGCCGGTCGACGGGCAGAAACAGTTCAAGGGCGATCTGGAAGGGATCGACGCCGACGGCCAGATCGCGATCCGCCACTCGCGCACGCACGAGCTGGCGCGCGTACCCTTCGCGCTGATCGCCGACGCCAAGCTGGTGCTCACCGACCGGCTGATCGCCGCGACCGTGCCGCTCTCGATGGAGGGCGCCGACGAAGAGATAGAGGACATGTCCGCGGACGCGGACGCCGATACCGAAGAAGAGGAATCGAACTGATGGCCACCGGGGTCACCGCCAACCGTGCCGAGCTGATCGCGATCGCCAACTCGGTCGCGTCGGAGAAGATGATCGACAAGGCAATCGTCATCGAGGCGATGGAGGACGCGATCCAGCGCGCCGCGCGCACCCGCTACGGCCAGGAGATGGACATCCGCGCCAAGCTCGATCCCAACAACGGCGACCTGCGGCTGTGGCGCGTCGTCGAGGTGGTCGAGCTGGTCGACGACATCTACAAGCAGGTCGACGTCACCGGCGCGCAGAAGCTCCAGCCGGGCGCGAGCGTCGGGGACTATCTGGTCGACCCGCTGCCCCCGATCGAGTTCGGCCGCATCCAGGCGCAGGCCGCCAAGCAGACGATCTTCCAGAAGGTGCGCGACGCCGAGCGCGAGCGCCAGTATGAGGAGTTCAAGGACCGCGCCGGCGAGATCATCACCGGCGTCGTCAAGCGCGTCGAGTTCGGCCATATCGTCGTGGACCTCGGCCGCGCCGAGGGCGTGATCCGCCGCGACGCGCAGATCCCGCGCGAGGTGGTGCGCGTCAACGACCGCATCCGCTCGCTGATCCTGAAGGTGGTGCGCGAGAACCGCGGGCCGCAGATCTTCCTCAGCCGCGCCCACCCCGACTTCATGAAGAAGCTGTTCGCGCAGGAAGTGCCCGAGATCTACGACGGCATCATCGAGATCAAGGCGGCCGCGCGCGATCCCGGCAGCCGCGCCAAGATCGGCGTGATCTCGCACGATTCCAGCATCGACCCGGTCGGCGCCTGCGTCGGCATGAAGGGCAGCCGCGTCCAGGCGGTGGTGCAGGAGATGCAGGGCGAGAAGATCGACATCATCCCCTGGTCGCCCGACACCGCCACCTTCGTCGTCAACGCACTCCAGCCCGCCAACGTCGCGCGCGTGGTGATCGACGAGGAAGAGGATCGCATCGAGGTGGTCGTCCCCGACGACCAGCTGAGCCTCGCGATCGGCCGCCGCGGCCAGAACGTCCGCCTCGCCTCGCAGCTCACCGCCAAGGCGATCGACATCCTCACCGAGACCGATGCCAGCGAGAAGCGCCAGCAGGAGTTCGTGAAGAATTCCGAGCTGTTCCAGAACGAGCTCGACGTCGACGAGACGCTGGCGCAGCTGCTGGTGGCCGAGGGCTTCGGCGCGCTGGAAGAGGTCGCCTATGTCGAGCTCGACGAGCTCGCCGGGATCGAGGGCTTCGACGAGGATCTCGCGCAGGAGCTGCAGAGCCGCGCGCAGGAGGCACTCGACCGCCGCGAGCAGGCCGCGCGCGAGGAGCGCCAGGCCTTGGGCGTCGAGGACGCGCTGGCCGAGCTGCCGTATCTGACCGAGGCGATGCTGGTCACGCTCGGCAAGGCGGGAATCAAGACGCTCGACGATCTGGCGGACCTCGCCACCGACGAGCTGGTCGAGAAGAAGCGCGCCGAGCCGCGCCGCCGCAACGACGACGCGCCGCGCCGCGACTCGCGCAACGACGGTCGCGGCAACGGCGGCGTGCTCGGCGAGTACGGGCTGAGCGACGAGCAGGGCAATGAGATCATCATGGCCGCGCGCGCGCATTGGTTCGAGGACGAGGACGGCGCGGCGGGCGAGAGCGCCGACGCCGAGAGCGCCGGCGACGCGGGCGCCGAGCAGGAGACGCAGGCCTGATGCCGTTCGTCTCGATCCGATTGGCGGGCAGCGCGACGCGCGAGCAGAAGGCGGGGATCGTGGCCGATGTCACCTCCTCGCTGATGACGCGGCTGGGTAAGAACCCGGCCGCGGTGCAGGTCGTGATCGAGGAAATATCAACCGAGAATTACGGCGCGGGCGGGCAATTGCTCGCCGACCGCGACGCGGGCGCGGCGGGTGCGGCGTCTTCCAGCCAGGGAGACGCGCATGCGGCACCCGGGCAATGAGACTCTAGGCGGTCTCGCGCAGTCGCTGGCTCACCCGTCATCCCGGCCTTGTGCCGGGATCTACCGTGCCGCGCGCCCGCCGGCGGAGGCGCACGCGGACAAGTGGGCCCCGGAACAAGTCCGGGGTGACGGCGCGAGTTGGGCTGACCGACTCTCACCCGCGCAGCGGCGGCAAACCCAGACCGGCTGCCAGATCATCCCAATGCGGATTGTCGCGCTCGATGAGGTTGAACTTCCACTGACGTGGCCATCGTTTGATGCGCTTCTCGGCGGCGATCGCGTCGACCATCATCTCGGCCGTCTCATACCAGACGAGCCGCGTCACTTCGTATCGCTTGGTGAAGCTGTCAGCGTTTCCGCAAAGATGCTGCGCGACCCGCGCCGCCAACGCCGCCGTCACGCCGACGTACAGAGTGCCATGACGCGCGCTCGCCAGCAGGTACACGCAGGGCACGCGTTCGCGCATCGATGGGCCTCCCTCTTCATTATAAAGGAGGCGCGCGCATGAGCGAACCCGTCCGCTCCTGCATCCTCACGCGCGAGCGTGCCGATCCGGCGCGGCTCGTCCGCCTCGCGCTTGCCCCGGACGGGCGCGTGCTGCCCGACGTGCGCGCCAAGGCGCCCGGGCGCGGCGCGTGGGTCGGCGTCGCGCGTCCCGAACTCGAACAGGCGATCGCCAAGGGCAAGCTGCGCGGCGCCCTCGCGCGCGCGTTCAAGACCGGCGAGCTGACCGTCCCCGACGATCTGCCCGACCTGATCGCCGCCGCGCTGGAGCGGAACGCGCTCGACCGACTCGGGCTCGAGGCGCGTGCCGGCACGATCGCGACCGGCGCCGAGCGGATCGAGACCGCCGCGCGCTCGGGAAAGCTGCACGCGCTGTACCACGCCGCCGACGCGCGCGAGGACGGGCGCCGCAAGCTAGCCCAGGCGTGGCGCGTCGGCAGCGATCGCGAAGGAAGTGACCTCAAGGGCTTGGCGTTGCCGGTCGAGCGCCCCATATTGTCGTTGGCGCTGGGCCGCGAGAATGTGGTACACATCGGCGTCATAGACCGCACCGCGGCCGGACGATTGGGCGAAGCGCTCGACCGCTGGCTGCACTTTATCGGCCCTGAACTGACCTCCGCACCTTGCGCTACGGCCGCGCAAGGCGCATCGGCGCCCGGCACCGCCGGGCCCGCTTCGGCCGTGAGATTGCACGAGGAATTTGAGTGAGCGAGACCGACAACGACAAGCCGAAACTCGGGATGCGCGCGCCGCTGGGGCTGAAGCGCACGGTCGAGACCGGCAAGGTGAAGCAGAGCTTCAGCCACGGCCGTAGCAATACGGTGGTGGTCGAGGTGAAGCGTCGCCGCGTGCTCGGTCCGCAGGGCACGCCCGAGCCGACGCAGGCGCCGACGCCCGAGCCGATCGCCGCCACTCCGGCGCCTGCCCCGGCGCGCCCCGCGCCGCGCCCGCCGGTCTCCAACGAGACCGCGCAGGAGCGTCAGGCGCGCTTGCTGCGCGAGGCCGAGGACCAGCGCATGCACGCGTTGGAGGAAGCGCGTCGCCGCGAAGAGGGCGAGCGCCAGCGCGCGGTAGAGGACGAGCGTCGTCGCGCCGAGGAGCGCGCGCGCGCCGAGGCCGAGGCGCGTGCCGCCGCCGAGGCGCCTGCGCCGACCCCCGCGCCGGAACCAACCCCGGAACCGACCCCGGCGCCGGAGCCGACCCCCGCCCCGGTCGCGGAGGCGCCGAGCGCCCCGGCCGAGCCGGTCGTCGCCGTGCGCCCGACGCCAGCGCCCGCCCCGACGCCGACCCCGGCAGCACCGCCGGCCCCGCCGCCGGTGCTCGAGCTGGGCCGCGACCCGGCGATGCCGGCGCCGCGCCGCTTCTCGCCGGTCGCACGCCCCGAGATCCCCAAGCCGCAGCCCAAGCCCGAGCCGAAGCCAGCCCCTGCACCGACCGCCAGCGCCGCCCCGGCGGCGAGCGGCGGCGGGACCGCGGGCGGCGCGTCGCGCAGCCTGCCGAGCGGCCAGGCGACCCCGCGCAACGCCGCGCCGGCGCGGCCGCAGCAGCGCGACCGCAAGGGTGACGAGCGCCGCGGCGGCAAGCTGACCGTCACGCGCGCGCTCAACGAGGACGGCGCGCGCGCGCGCAGCCTCGCCGCGCTGAAGCGCGCGCGCGAGAAGGAGAAGCGCGGCTTCTCCGGCCCGCGCGAGCCGCAGGCCAAGCAGGTCCGCGACGTTCAGGTGCCCGAGGCGATCACGGTGCAGGAGCTCGCCAACCGCATGGCGGAGCGCGGCGCCGATCTGGTCAAGACGCTGTTCAAGATGGGCATGCCCGTCACGATGACGCAGACGATCGACCAGGACACCGCCGAGCTGCTGGTGACCGAGTTCGGCCACAATATCGTGCGCGTCTCCGACTCGGACGTCGATCTCGCGCTCGACACCACCGAGGATTCGGCGGACCAGCTCCAGCCGCGTCCCCCCGTTGTCACGATCATGGGCCACGTCGATCACGGCAAGACCAGCCTGCTCGACGCGCTGCGCGGCACCGACGTCGCCAAGGGCGAGTCGGGTGGCATCACGCAGCATATCGGCGCCTATCAGGTGACGCTGAAGGACAAGTCGAAGATCACCTTCCTCGACACGCCGGGCCACGAGGCCTTCACTGCGATGCGCGCGCGCGGCGCGGACGTGACCGACATCGTGGTGCTGGTGGTCGCCGCCGACGACGGGCTGATGCCGCAGACGATCGAGGCGATCAACCACACCAAGGCGGCAGGCAAGCCGATGATCGTGGCGATCAACAAGATCGACAAGCACGACGCCAACCCGCAGCGCGTGCGCGAGCGTCTGCTCGAGCATGACGTCCAAGTCGAGATGATGGGCGGCGAGACGCAGGACGTTGAGGTGTCCGCGCTCAAGAAGACCGGCCTCGACGAGCTGATCGACAAGATCCAGCTCCAGGCCGAGCTGCTCGATCTCACCGCCAACCCCGATCGCGCCGCCGAGGGCAGCGTGATCGAGGCGAAGCTCGACAAGGGTCGCGGGCCGGTCGCGACGGTGCTGGTCACGCGCGGCACGCTCAAGGTCGGCGACGTCTTCGTCGTCGGCGCGGAGAGCGGCAAAGTCCGCGCGCTGGTCGACGACAAGGGGCGTCAGCTCAAGCAGGCGGGGCCGTCGATGCCGGTGGAGGTGCTCGGCCTGTCGGGCACGCCGTCGGCCGGCGACCAGCTCCAGGTGGTCGAGAACGAGGCGCGCGCGCGTGAGGTAGCCGAATACCGCCAGAGCGTGCTGCTCCAGAAGCGCACCACCGCGGCGCCGACCAGCCTCGAGAACATGTTCTCGGCGCTGCGCGCCAACGCCGCGATCGAATATCCGCTCGTGGTGAAGGCCGATACGCAGGGCACGGTCGAGGCGATCGTCGCGTCGATCAACAAGATCTCGACCGACCTCATCAAGGCGCGGGTGCTGCACTCGGGCGTCGGCGGGATCACCGAGAGCGACGTGACGCTGGCGGGTGCGTCGGGGGCGCCGATCATCGGCTTCCACGTCCGCGCCAATGCCAAGGCGCGCGAGATCGCCGAGCGGCAGAAGGTGGCGCTCAAGTACTATGACGTCATCTACGACCTTATCGACGAGATCCGCGCCGGCATGGCGGGCGAGCTCGGGCCCGAGGCGTTCGAGACGGTGGTCGGCCGCGCCGAAATCCGCGAGGTCTTCTCCGCGGGCAAGCACGGCAAGGCGGCGGGTCTGCTCGTCACCGAGGGTGTCATTCGCAAGGCGCTCAAGGCGCGCATCACGCGCAACGACGTCATCATCTACCAGGGTGAGATCGCGTCGCTGCGCCGCTTCAAGGACGACGTCGCCGAGGTGCGCGCGGGCCTGGAGTGCGGTGTCACGTTCTCGCAGAACTTCGTCGACATCAAGGCCGGCGACTATCTCGAGACGTACGAGGTCGAGCTGCGCGAGCGCACGCTGTAAGGGATGACGACGCTCGGTACGGTCACCCCCGTCTTGCGCAGCTTCGATGCGGCGCGGACGCGGGCGTTCTATCTGGATTTCCTCGGCTTCGAATTGGTGTTCGAGCATCGGTTCGAGCCGGGGATGCCGCTCTACATGAGCGTCAAGTCCGGGGATTGTACGCTGCACTTGTCGGAACATTACGGCGACGGCGCGCCGGGTGCTTCGGTGCGGATCGCGTGCGACGATGTCCTGGCCTATGCCTCGACGCTGCGCGGGCGCGGGTTCAAGAATGCGCGTCCGGGCGAGCCGCAGCGGATGCCATGGGGCGCGCTGGAGATCGGCGTGCACGATCCGTCGCACAACCGCCTGACCTTCTTCACCCCTGTCGACGGTAATGACGATGAATGAGCAGAGCGGCGAACGCTCGGTCCGCACGCTGCGCGTCGGCGAGCAGGTGCGTCACGTGCTGTCGGAGATCCTCCAGCGCGGCGACGTCCACGACGACACGCTGGCCTCGCACATGGTCAGCATCACCGAGGTGCGGATGTCGCCCGATCTGCGCCACGCCACCGTGTTCGTGAAGCCACTGCTCGGGCGCGACGAGGAAGCGGTGCTCAAGGCGCTGCGCACCAACACCGCCTATCTCCAGCGCGAGGTGGCGCATCGCGTGCGCACGAAATACGCCGCCAAGCTCAAGTTCCTGGCAGACGAGAGCTTCGACGAGGGCAGTCACATCGACTCGCTGCTGCGTCGCCCCGAGGTGGCGCGCGACCTGCCCGCCGAGGGCGAGGACGATTGACGCTCCCGCCGGTAAGACGCATCTTACCGGCATGAACGCGATCACGCGACTTTCGGACAAGGGCCAGGTCGTCGTCCCCAAGGCGATCCGTGACCTGAAGGGCTGGGCCCCGGGGCTTGACCTCGAGGTCGTCGACGCCGGCGACGGTGTACTGCTGCGGCCGCGCCGTCGGGTCAAGACGCTGACGCCATCAGAGACGGCGGCGCGCTTCAAGGAGATCTACCAGCATCAGGGTCCGCCCGTCACGCTCGAGGAGATGGACGAGGCGATCGCCGAGGAGGCCGCTCGTCGAGCCGAGCGCTGGTGACCACCGCGGTCGACACGAACGTGGTGCTGCGATGGATCACGCGCGACGATCCGGTACAGGCCGCGGCCGCCGATCCTATCTTCGACAAGCCTGTCATCATCACCACGACGGTTTGCTGGAGACCGAGTGGGTCTTGCGCGGACGACGCTACGCGATGCGGCGCAACACCACCGCCACCCTCTTCGAGCAAATCGCGGAGACCACGACGGTGACGCTCGAGCACGAGGACGGCGTACGCTGGGCCATCGGGCGATATCGTTCGGGCGCGATTTCGCCGACATGATCCACCTCGTCGTACCGGCGGAAGCCACACGCTTCGTCACCTTCGACCGCCGTCTCGCCCGGCACGCCGGCACCGAGGCCCCGCTCGCGATCGAGACGCTCGCCTGATGGCCAAGCTGTATTTCTACTATGCCAGCATGAACGCGGGGAAGTCGACCAACCTGCTCCAGGCCGACTTCAACTACCGCGAGCGCGGCATGCGCACGATGCTGTTCACCGCCGCGGTGGACGATCGCTTCGCCGCGGGCACGATCACCTCGCGGATCGGCCTCACCGCGCCCGCCACGATGTTCGACGCCGCGACCGACCTCGCCGCGGTGGTCGCGGCCGAGCACGCGCGCGCGCCGCTGGCGTGCGTGCTGGTGGACGAGGCGCAGTTCCTCACCGCCTCACAGGTCGACCAGCTCGCCTGGCTCGCCGACGTCGAGGACGTCCCCGTGCTCGCCTATGGCCTGCGCACCGACTTCCTCGGCCAGCTCTTTGCGGGCTCGGCGCGGCTGCTCGCGCTCGCGGACTCGCTGGAGGAGATCAAATCGGTGTGCGCGTGCGGGCGCAAGGCGACGATGAACCTGCGCGTCGACGCCGGCGGACGCCCGGTCACCGCGGGGCGCCAGACCGAGATCGGCGGCAACGATCGCTATGTCGCGCTGTGCCGGCGCCATTTCAGCGCGGCATTGGCAGAGGGGTGAGCGCTGAGCCGATCCTGCGGGTGAGCGGCATCAACCATGTCACGCTGGCGGTGAGCGACGTGGCGCGCTCGCTCGCCTTCTACCGCGACGTGCTGGGGTGCACCGTGCGTGCGCGCTGGGCGCACGGCGCCTATGTCGAGGCGGGCACGCTGTGGCTGTGCCTGCTCCACGACGACGCCGCGCGCACGGCACCACACCCCGACTACACCCACCTCGCCTTCAGCGTGGCAGAGGCGGACTATGCGGCGCTTAGCGCGCGCCTGACGGCGGAGTGCGTGATCTGGAAGACTGATCGCAGCGAGGGCGCGTCGACCTATTTCCTCGATCCCGACGGCCACAAGCTGGAGATCCACCTCGGCACGCTCGAGACGCGGCTGGCGCACTATCGCCAACACCCTCTCAAAGGCGTCGAGGTCATCGCGCGCGAGACCGACCGACCATCGCCGGAGGCTTGACGCCTTATTGAATATCGATAACATCGATAATCAATAAGGAGAGTGTCAGATGAGGGATCGTGTCCTGATCGTCGCCAGCGGCGTGGTCCGCGTCGCGGGATGGGTGAACAGCCTCGCCGCCGCCGGCTTCGTCGTCGCCGTGGCGCTCTCCTTCGCCTTCGCCGACGCGATCGGCGCGCATCTCCTCGCCAAATATCCCGGCCACGACATCGCCCTGACCGTCGCGATGCTCCGCACCATGGCGGCGCTGGGACTGATCGGCTGCGTTGCGGTGCGCCAGATCCTGGTGGCGCTCGGCGCCATCCTGTCGAGCGTGCGCGCCGGTGACCCGTTCGTCGCCGCCAATGCCGCCCGGCTCCAGCGGATCGGCTGGGCACTGCTGCTGCTGCAGGTGCTCGACCTGGCCGACGGCATGTTCGTGCTGGGCTTCGATCGGCTCGGCGTCGACCACGCCACCTGGGTGCCCGGCTTCACCGGCTGGGTTGCAGGGCTAATGATGTTCGTGCTCGCGCGCGTCTTCCGAGCCGGTGCGGCGATGCGCGACGATCTGGCGATGACGATCTGATGCCGATCCTGGTCAACCTCGACGCGATCCTGCAGGCGCGCGGCATGACGCTGACCGGCCTCTCGCAGTCGGTGGAAATCACGTTGGCGAACCTGTCGATCCTCAAGACTGGCAAGGCCAAGGCGATCCGCTTCTCCACCTTGGAGGCGATCTGTCACGCGCTCGACTGCCAGCCCGGCGACATCCTCGTGTTCGATGACGAAGGAGATGTCCGATGATCGCGCTGTTCCTGCGCACCTGGGGCGGCGCGTTCCGCGACGCCGCGCGGCTGGTGCGCGCGCTGCCGCTGCTGGTCGCGGTGATGGTCGGGCTGGAGCTCGCGCAGCACGCGGTCGAGTTGCGGGTCGGATTCTTCTCGCCCGATCGCGCGGTCCACGCCGCCGCGGCAGATCATCCGCTGCGGCTCGCACTCGGCTGGCCCAAGATGATCGCGCTCAGCCTCGTCGCCTTCGCCGCGACGCGCCGGCTGCTCGCGGGCGAGGCGCCGCTCCGTCCCGCCGCGGAGGCGATGCGCCGGCACTATCTGTGGGTCATGGCGCTTGAGCTCATTCCCGCCGCGATCATCATCCACGCCCCCGCGATCGCGGCCGCGCTGGGCGTCGGGGCGGGAGCGGTACTGCCGCTCCGGGTGACGACCGGCTTGGCGCTGCAGCTCGCCGAGCCGGCATTGTTCCTCTGGTTCGCCAACGCCGCCGCGGGGTCGGGCGGAGTCGGGCCGGTCGCCTCCGCGCAAGCGACCCGGTGGCTCTATCCCTGGGCGCTGCTGCTGATGCTCGCGGCGCGACTGCCGCTCGCGCAGCTGCACGGCCGTCTCAACCTATGGGCGGTGGGCCAGACGACCGCTACGCAATGGGGCCTGCTCGCGCTCGACGCGCTGGTCGTCGGGATCCTGGCGCTCGTGGTGCCGGCGGCGCAGTTAAGGGCCGCGCGGGTGATCGCCGCCCGGCGAGCGCGGCCGTTGCTCGTCGACGCGCCCGCCACCTAGCCGAAGCGCGCGCCCTCGCCTATCTCGCGCGTCATGGACCCCACCGGCATCATCTGGCGGGCGGCAGTGTGGATCATCCCGCTGGTGCTCGCGATCGTCTTCCATGAGGTGAGCCACGGGCTGGCCGCGCGCGCGCTCGGCGACCCCACCGCCGCCGAGCAGCGCCGGCTGTCGCTCAACCCGCTGCGCCACGTCGATCCGGTCGGCACCGTGATCCTGCCGCTGCTGCTCGCGCTGGCCAAGGCGCCAGTGTTCGGCTGGGCCAAGCCGGTCCCGGTCGACGCCCGCCGCCTGCCCCACCCGCGTCGCGACATGATGCTGGTGGCGCTCGCCGGGCCGGGGTCGAACCTCGTGCTCGCGCTGGTCGGCGCGGTGCTGCTCGGCGCGCTCACCCCCAGCCTCTATGGCATCCAGCCCGGCAGCCTCACCGCCTTCGTCGCGGCGAACCTGCTCAACTTCGTGATGATCAACGTCTTTCTCGCCATCTTCAACCTGATCCCGCTGCCGCCGTTCGACGGTGGGCACGTCGTCGCCGGGCTGCTGCCCGAGCGGTTGGCGCAGCGCTGGGACCAGCTCGCGAGATATGGCCTGCTGCTGTTCATCCTGCTGCTGCTGGTGCTGCCGTCGATCGTGCCCGGCGCCAACATCGTCCAGCGGCTGGTGGCGCCGCCGGCGCAGGCGCTGACCGAATGGTATCTCGGCCTCGCCCAGTCGATCGCGGGTTGAGCGCGTGCACGGCTGGCTGATCCTCGACAAGCCGCTCGGGCTGGGGTCGACGCAGGGCGTCGCCGCGGTGAAGCGGGCGCTGCGCACCGCGGGCGCGCCCAAGCTTAAGGTAGGGCACGGCGGCACGCTCGACCCGCTCGCCACCGGCGTGCTGCCGATCGCGATCGGCGAGGCGACCAAACTCGCCGGGCGGATGCTCGACGGCGACAAGGTCTATGACTTCACGATCCGCTTCGGCGAGCAGACCGACACGCTCGACGCCGAGGGGAAGGTGATCGCGACGAGCGACGTGCGGCCGACGCTGGCGGGGCTGGAGGCGGTGCTGCCGCGCTTCACCGGGCCGATCGCGCAGGTGCCGCCGGCCTATTCGGCGCTCAAGGTGGACGGCGCGCGCGCCTATGACCTGGCGCGCGCGGGCGAGGAGGTGGTGCTCGCGACGCGCGGCGTGACGGTGCATGGGCTGGCGGTATGCAAATCCTTCCCCGCACGGGGAGGGGGATCATCGCGTAGCGATGGTGGAGGGGGGGCGGCCACGAGCGACTCGCTGGCGGCGAGCCCCCTCCACCCCTCGCCTTCGGCGAGCGGTCCCCCTCCCCGTGCCGGGGAGTATCTTATCCGGCTCGACCACGTCACCCTCACCGCCTACGTCTCCAAAGGCACCTACATCCGCAGCCTCGCCCGCGACATCGCGCTGGCGCTCGGCACGGTCGGCCACGTCACCTATCTGCGCCGCACCAAGGCCGGCCCGTTCACGCTCGCCGAGGCGATATCGCTGGACAAACTCGACGAACTCGCTAAGGCGCGCGGTCTTGAACACTCCCTTCTGCCGCTGGGCGCGGGGCTGGACGACATCCCGGCTCTCTCGCTCACTCCCGACCAGGCAGGGGCGCTCCGTCAGGGGCGAGTGCTGGCCGGGATCGCCGCCGACGACGGCCAGGCTTTCGCGCTGCTGGGTGAGACACCTGTCGCGCTGGTCGAGGTGGAAAGCGGGCTCGCCCGCGTCGTCCGTGGCTTCAACCTGTAACGTACCGATGTCGCTAGGAAGATAAATGACGATCACCGCTGAACGCCGCCAGGAAGTCATCAAGGATCACGCCCGCGCCGATGGCGACACCGGGTCGGTCGAGGTCCAGGTCGCGATCCTGACCGAGCGGATCAAGAATCTGACCGAGCACTTCAAGGGCCACGCCAAGGACAACCACTCCCGCCGCGGCCTGCTGATGATGGTCAACAAGCGGCGCTCGCTGCTCGACTATCTCCGCAAGAAGGACGGCGACCGCTACGTCGCCCTCATCGCGAAGCTCGGTCTTCGCAAGTGACACAAAGGGGCGGCCCGCAAGGTCCGCCCCTTTTGTCATCCCGGACTTCGATCCGGGATCCAGCAAGCAGGGGCGCGGGAGCGCCCGGCCGGTCCGCTGGAGCCGGCGCGGGAGGACGGACAATAAGGTCCGCCCTTCCCTGGGCCGCTACTGGCCCACTCGCAGGCCCCTCGGTGATCCGCACCGGGGAGTGAAGGAAATGATATGTTCGATACCAAGAAGGTGGAAATCCAGTGGGGCGGCAAGACGCTGACCCTGGAGACCGGCCGCGTCGCGCGTCAGGCCGACGGCGCCGTGATCGCGACGCTCGGCGAGACGGTCGTGCTGTGCGCGGTGACCGCTGCCAAGACGGTCAAGGAGGGGCAGGACTTCTTCCCGCTCACCGTCCACTATCAGGAGAAATTCTCCGCCAGCGGCCGCATCCCCGGCGGCTTCTTCAAGCGCGAGCGCGGCGCGACCGAGCGCGAGACGCTGATCAGCCGCCTCATCGACCGCCCGATCCGCCCGCTGTTCCCCGAAGGCTTCTACAACGAGATCAACTGCATCGCGCAGGTGCTCTCGTATGACGGCGAGAACGAGCCCGACATCGTCGCGATGGTGGCGGCCTCGGCGGCGCTGACGATCTCGGGCGTGCCCTTCATGGGCCCGATCGGCTGCGCGCGCGTCGGCTACAAGGACGGCGAGTATCAGCTTAACCCGACCGACGGCGAGGTCGCCGAGGGCGAGCTCGACCTGGTCGTCGCCGCCACGCACGACGCGGTGATGATGGTCGAGTCCGAGGCCAAGGAGCTGTCGGAAGAGGTGATGCTGGGCGCGGTCATGTTCGCGCACAAGGCGTCGCAGCAGGTGATCAACGCGATCATCGACCTCGCCGAGCAGTCGGCCAAGGACCCGTGGGAGCTCGCTCCGGTCGACGACAAGTCGGCGACCATGGCCAAGCTGAAGAAGGCGATCGGCAAGGACGTCGAGGCGGCCTACAAGCTGACCGACAAGCAGGCGCGTCAGAACGCGCTCAACGCCGCGCGCACCAAGGCGCGCGAGGCCTTCGCCGACCTCAAGGAGAGCGACCCGGCGCAGTATCTGGGCACGCTGAAACTGGTGAAGAAGCTCGAGGCCGATATCGTCCGCGGCGCGATCCTCAAGAGCGGCCGCCGCATCGACGGGCGCGACACCAAGACGGTGCGCCCGATCGCCGCGGAGGTCCACTTCCTGCCGCGCGCGCACGGCTCGGCGCTGTTCACCCGCGGCGAGACCCAGACGATCGCCACCACGACGCTGGGCACACGCGACGCCGAGCAGATGATCGACGGGCTCAACGGCCTGTCGTACCAGCATTTCATGCTGCATTATAACTTCCCGCCCTATTCGGTCGGTGAAGTGGGCCGCTTCGGCGCGCCGGGTCGTCGCGAGATCGGCCATGGCAAGCTGGCGTGGCGCGCGCTGCACCCGGTGCTGCCGACCAAGGAGGAGTTCCCCTATACGATCCGCGTCACCAGCGACATCACGGAGAGCAACGGCTCGTCGTCGATGGCGACGGTATGCGGTGGCAGCCTGGCGCTGATGGACGCGGGCGTGCCGCTCAAGCGTCCGGTCTCGGGCATCGCGATGGGCCTCATCCTCGAGGGCAAGGACTTCGCGGTCCTCAGCGACATCCTCGGCGACGAGGATCACCTCGGCGACATGGACTTCAAGGTGGCGGGCACGTCCGAGGGCATCACCAGCCTTCAGATGGACATCAAGATCGCCGGTATCACCGAGGAGATCATGAAGGTCGCGCTGGCGCAGGCCAAGGACGGCCGCGCGCACATCCTCGCCGAGATGAACAAGGCGCTGGGTGAGACCCGCACCGAGCTGTCGGCGCACGCGCCGCGGATCGAGACGATGCAGATCGACAAGTCGAAGATCCGCGACGTGATCGGCACCGGCGGCAAGGTGATCCGCGAGATCGTCGCCACCACCGGCGCCAAGGTCGACATCGACGACGAGGGCGTGATCAAGATCAGCTCGTCGGACGGCGCGCAGATCGAGGCGGCGATGAACTGGATCAAGGGCATCGTCGAGGAAGCCGAGGTCGGCAAGATCTACAACGGCAAGGTCGTCAACATCGTCGACTTCGGCGCCTTCGTGAACTTCATGGGCGGCAAGGACGGTCTCGTCCACGTCTCCGAGATGAAGAACGAGCGCGTCGAGAAGCCGGGTGACGTCGTCACCGAGGGCCAGGAAGTGAAGGTCAAGGTCCTCGAGATCGACCCGCGCGGCAAGGTCCGCCTGTCGATGCGCGTCGTCGACCAGGAGACCGGCGCTGAGCTGGAGGACACCCGTCCCGCGCGCGAGCCGCGCGGCGAGCGCAGCGATCGCGGCCCGCGCCGCGAGGGCGGCGGGCGCGACGGTGGTCGCGGCGGTGACCGTGGCGGCGATCGCGGCGGTGACCGCGGTCCGCGCCGCGAGGGCCGTGGCCCGCGCCGCGAGCGCGCCGAGGGCGGCGCCAAGGAAGGCGGCGACGAGGGCGATGCGCCCGCGTTCGCCCCGGCCTTCCTGACCGGCGACCGCGACTGAGTGAGCGCCGTGCTCCTGCGGACGCAGGAGCAAGATCTCCTTGGACGCCGCGAAAGCCACCTCATCAATGCGAACGGCCCCGGCAGCGATGCCGGGGCCGTTCTCGTATCAGCGTCCCGCGATGCTCTGCGTCAGGGCGCGGGCCGCTCGGGCTGCGCCTCGGCGAGGATCACCGCGAACAGGTCCTTGTCGTCGGTCCATTCGCGCACCGGGGTCCAGCCGCCGCTGCGGAGCAGGATTCGCGCGTCGCGCTCGCCGTACTTGTGGCTGTTCTCGGTGTGAATCGTCTCGCCCTCGGCGATGTCGAACGCGCGCCCGTCCACCTCGAACGACACGTCACGACGCGCCTCCAGGTGCATCTCCACGCGCGCGCGATCGTCGTTCCACACCGCGCCATGGCGGAAAGCGTCGAGCGGGATCGTCCCCTCAAGCTCGCGGTTGATCCGCTCGAGCAGGTTGAGGTTGAACGCCGCGGTGACGCCCTGCGCGTCGTCATAGGCGGGTAGCAGAACGTCGGGCCGCTTGATCCGGTCCATGCCGATCAGCAGCATCGCCCCCTCGCCCAGCGAGGCGCGCATGGCGCGCAGCAGGTCGACCGCGGCGAGCGGGATCAGATTGCCGATGGTCGAGCCCGGGAAGAAGCCGAGCTTGGGCAGATCGGCGACCTGCGCGGGCAACGTCAGCGGGCGCGTGAAATCGCCCTCGAACGGCAGCACCGGTAGACCGGGGCAGGCCTGCGCCAGCGCCTGTGCCGACTCGCGCAGGAAGTCGCCCGAGATGTCGATCGGCACATAAGCGGCGGGCTCGACGCAGCGCAGCACCACCGGCGTCTTGGTCGACGAGCCCGAGCCGAACTCGACCACCGCACGCCCCCGTCCGGCGAGCTGGCGCAGCTCTGGGCAGAGGTCGTGGAGCAGCGCCGTCTCGGTGCGGGTCGGGTAATATTCGGGCAGCTCGGTGATCTGCTCGAACAGCTGCGAGCCACGATGATCGTAGAACCAGCGCGCGGGGATCGCACGCGGGCGGCGTGTGAGCCCGGCGAGCACGTCGGCGCGGAACTGGGGATCGGCGAGGCTGGCCTGGCCGTCGTCGATCTCGGGCTTGAGCATGTCAGAGGTCCTTCGCGAGACGAACGCCGGTGAATTGCCAGCGCTGATGGGGGTAGAAGAAGTTGCGGTAGCTGGCGCGCGCATGGCCGCGCGGCGTGGCGCAGCTGCCGCCGCGCAGGACGAACTGCCCGCTCATGAACTTGCCATTATACTCGCCGACCGCGCCCTCGACCGGGCGGAAGCCGGGGTACGGGCGATAGGCCGAGCCGGTCCACTCCCACACGTCGCCGAAGAAGGCAGGACCGTCGCTCGCAGGGCGCGGCTCGACCGCGCCGGCGCGATCGAGCTGGTTGCCGCCGGCGGGGTCATGGCCAGCGGCCGCGGCCTCCCACTCGAACTCGGTCGGCAGCCGCGCCCCCGCCCAGCTGGCATAGGCGTCGGCCTCGTAGAAGCTGACGTGCGTGACCGGCGCGGCGGGGTCGATCGCGCGGCGACCGTCGAGACCGAAGCGGGTCCACACGCCGTCGCGCTGTTCCCAGTAGAGCGGCGCGCCGACGCCCTCGCGCTGCACCCAGGCCCAGCCGTCGGCGAGCCACCAGCGCGGCGTCGCATACCCGCCGTCGGCGATGAAGGCGGCCCACTCGCCGTTGGTCACCGTGCGATCGGCGAGCGCATGCGGCGCGAGCAAAGCGCGATGTCGCGGCCCCTCGCAGTCGAAGGCGAACCCCTCGCCGGCATGGCCGACCTCGACGACGCTCTCGCCGCGCTCGATCCAGCCGATCGGGCCCGGCATCGCCACCGGCACCTTGCGCGCCGCCGACCAGATCGCGGGCTCGAGCGGGTTCTCGCCGAAGAGATGGAGCATGTCGGTGACGAGCAGTTCCTGATGCTGCTCCTCATGGTGACAGCCGAGCACGACCAGCTCGCGCGCCGCCTCCGGCAGGCTGGGGAGCGCGTCGATCAGGGCGGCGTCGACCGTCGCGCGATAGCCGCGCACCTCGTCGAGCGTCGGGCGCGTGATCATGCCGCGCCGCGCGCGCGCGTGGCGGCGTCCCTCGGCCTCGTAATAGCTGTTGAACAGAAAGGGGAAGCGCTCGTCGTGGCGCTGATAGCCGGCGACATGGTCGCGCAGCACGAACGTCTCGAAGAACCAGGTGGTATGCGCGAGGTGCCATTTGGCCGGGCTGGCATCGTCCATCGACTGGCCGGTCGCGTCGGCGTCCGAGAGCGGCGCCACCAGTGCCTCGCTCAGCGCACGGACACCGCGGTAGCGGTCGCCCAGCGACGACTCGCCGGTCTTCAGATCAGGCAGCGCTGCCATCGGATCGTCTCCCAACCCGCCGCGCCCGACCCCACGCCCGCGCGACGCTCGCCGGCGCCTTATCCTAGGTTAACGATTGGCCCCCGCGACCCACAAAACGTCGCCACCCGCCGTTTTGTTCACGGCGCGGCACAGGACGAACAGGAAATCGGACAAGCGGTTCAGATACATGACAGCGGCGGGGTTGGCGTGCGGCGACAGCGCGACGGCACTGCGCTCGGCCCGGCGCACGATCGCGCGCGCGAGATGGAGCGCCGCGGCCGCCCCGCCCGGGAGCACGAAGCTGGTCAGCGGCGGCAGATCGGCGTTGAGCGAGTCGATCTCGTGCTCGAGCCGCTCCACCTGTGCCGGCACCACCCGCAGCACCATCTCGGACGGCGTGAAGTCGTCGCCCGGCGTGGCGAGGTCGGCGCCCAGGTCAAACAGATCGTTCTGAACGCGACGCAGCGCCGCGACATGACCGACGTCGGCGAGCGTCTCGGCGGCGACGCCGATCGCGCTGTTGGCCTCGTCGACGTCGCCGATCGCGGCCATGCGCGCGTCGTCCTTGCGCACGCGGCTGCCGTCGACCAGCCCGGTCGTGCCCGCGTCGCCGGTGCGGGTGTAGATGCGATTTAGCTTGACCACCTTACCGGATCAGGTGCGGCCAGCCGCGAAGAGCAGCACGACGACGACCAGCACCGCCAGCGCCTGGAACAGGATGCGCT
The DNA here is from genome assembly GCF_014193405.1 of Sphingomonas sp. BK069. Lineage (NCBI taxonomy): Bacteria > Pseudomonadati > Pseudomonadota > Alphaproteobacteria > Sphingomonadales > Sphingomonadaceae > Sphingomonas > Sphingomonas sp. BK069. Next base: position 1,621,656 of record NZ_JACHZH010000001.1, read on the forward strand.
GCTGCATCATGCGGTTGCTCTTGAGCTGCGCCGCCGTCGGGCCGCCGCTTTCGCCGCGCGCGTCGGCGGACGCTTCCTGGAGGAAGGAGACGATGCCGCGCACCAGAGCGACCACGGTGGCGATCATCGCCGCCACCAGCAGGATCACGAGGAAGGTGTTCATGTGTCGAAGGTAGGGATTGCGGAGGGCTTTGGGAAGTCGCCCGCGCGCAACCGCTCGGCCAGCGCGCGCCCGTCCTCGCCACGCTCGCGCAGCACCGCGAGCGCTGGCGCCCCGTGGCGCTTGGCGAGCCGCTCGCCATCCGCGCCGGTCAGCAGCGCGTGATGGTGCCAGCGCGGCACCGGCAGCTCGAGCAGCGCCTGGAGCAGGCGGTGGACGTGCGTCGCCGCGAACAGGTCGACGCCGCGCACGACATCGGTGACACCCTGCGCGGCGTCGTCGACGGTGACCGCGAGATGGTAGCTGGCGGGCGCGTCCTTGCGCGCGAGCACCACGTCCCCCTGCGCCAGCGGGTCGGCCTGAACCACGCGACCGGCGTCGCTCCACTCCAGCGCACCGGCGCGTGCGACCGCCGCGGCCATGTCGAGCCGCCAGGCATGCGGGCGCGACAGGTCGGGCGTGGGGATAGCGCGGCAGGTGCCCGGATAGAGCGGTGTCGCGCCGTGGGGCGCGCCCATCGCCTCGGCGATCTCGGCTCTAGTGCAGAAACAGGGATACAGCAGCCCCATCGCGCGCAGCCGCTCCAGCGCGGCGGCGTAGCGATCCAGCCGCCGCGACTGGTGGGCCACCTCCCCGTCCCACGTCAGCCCGAGCCAGGCGAGATCGGCGAGGATCGCGGCGACATGCTCGGGACGGCTGCGGGTGCCGTCGATGTCCTCGATGCGGAGCAGGAAGCGTCCGCCGCGCGCCCGCGCGTGATCGTGCGCCCGGATCGCCGAATAGGCGTGGCCGAGATGCAGCCATCCCGTCGGCGAGGGCGCGAAGCGGGTGACCACCGGATCCATCCGGCGCGATGTGCGCGGCGGCACGTGGCCGCGCAAGGGCGCCGCGACCAGATACGAAAAGGGGCGGGCCGAAGCCCACCCCCAAACGTCTCGTCAATGAGTCGCGATCAGAACTTGATGCGCGCGCCCACCGCGAAGCGGCGGCCCAGCGCGTCGTAGGTCGACGGATAGGTGTTGCCGCTGTTGAAGGACGTCGCACCCACCGTACCACCGACGATCGGCGGCTGCTTGTCGAACAGGTTGGTCACGGTGACCGTCAGGTCAAAATTGTCGCTGACGCCGAAGCGGGTCGAAAGGTCGAAGTAGTTGTACGCCGGGATTTTACCGAAGTTGACCTCGCGGCCCGCCAGTGCGCCTGAGGCGATCGTGCCCTCGAAGGTGGTGACACCCGGCTCGACTTCGACGCCGTCCAGGTGGCGCCACAGCAGCGACAGGTCGACGTCACCGACGCTGACAGTGGTGCGCTGGTTCCAGGTGAACTCCGGCTGGATCGAGCCCGCCGCCGAGCTCGGACCCGCCGAACCCGGCGAACCGCAGTTGCCGCTGTAGAAGCCGACGCACTCGCGATACACAGTGGTCGGCAGCGCCAGACCGGCGCCAATCGGGTTGCCCGCCGGCACCGTCGAGCCCTCCACCAGCGACTGGAACTTGGACCGGTTGGTCCAGTTGCCATTGAACGAGAGGTTCAGCTTCGCGAAGCCGAGATCGCGGCGATAGTTGACGCCGAGATCGATGCCGTCCGTCAGGATCTTGCCCGAGTTGGTCGCGGGGAACAGCAGGCCCTGGGTGCTCGCGGGATCGCCGTCGAGCGCGCCCGTCACCGGATTGCGGCGGAAAAGGCCGCAGATCGGGTTGTTGACGTTCGCCGCCGAACCGCTGTTGTCGCCGAAGCAGCCCGTGACGAGATCTCCCGGGACCGGCTGCGAGATCGCGTTCCGGATCGAGATGTTGTAATAATCGACCGAGATCGTGAAGCCGGGCAAGAAGTTCGGCTGGAACACCGCACCGATAGTGTAGCTGTCCGAGGTCTCCGGCCGCAGCGTGGTGGAACCGGCTGTGGTCGAGTTGGCCTGGCCCGCGGTCGGGTTAGCTATACCGCCGATCGATGCCGCCGGAGCACCCTGCGCCAGGCAGACTGCCTGCAGCGCCGCGTTGTTCACCGGATTAGCGCCGCGGCACGGGTCCACCGCGAGCGAGGTCAGGCCAGTGTTGAGCGGCGAGAAGAGCTCGGCGATGTTCGGCGCGCGGACAGCACGCTGATAGTTGCCGCGGACCTTGAGGCCATCGGTCGGCTCCCAGCTGCCGCCGCCCTTGTACGTCCACGTGTCGTAGCTCGGATTGCCGGGCGCCTCGACCTTGTAGCTCGAGTAGCGCACGCCGCCCTCGATCGTCAGGCTGTGGAAGAACGGCTTGTCGCTGACGAGCGGTGCGATCAGCTCGGCGTAGCCTTCCTTGACGTCATAGCTGCCGCGATAATTGGGCACCGCGCCACCAGCGCCGCCGAGCTCACCCGCGGTCTGCGACAGCTCGTCGGCGAACTGCTGCGCTGTATACTTCCGATACTCCGCACCCACGGCGAAGCCGATCGGCTCCGACGCCCACGGGAGCGAGGCACCGACATCGCCGCTGAGCAGCGCGCGGGCCTGCGCCAGCGAGGTGTTCTGCGAGGTGGTCGCCGCCGCGGTCAAATATGGAATCTGGTTGGGCGAGATCGAGCCATCAGCGCCGAAGATGTTGACGGGGACGCAGCCCGTGCCCGCGTTGGTGCCGGCGCCTGCGTTCGCGAGCGGCGGCAGTGCCGGGTTGGGGTTGAGCACCGCCGGCGACGAGCCGAGGCAGGTCGCCGTGTTGGTCGCGTACACCGCCGAGCGCAGGCGCGAGATCAGGACATAGCCCGACTGCGTCTGACGGTTCTCCGACTCACCATAGGCGCCAGAGAGGTCGAGCGAGATCGAGTTGGTGATGCCCAGCTTGATGCCCGCGCGATAGTCGAACATCGTCGTGACATAGTCGGAGATACGCGGGCCGACCTCGGTGAAACGACGTCCCGCGGTGGTGGTGAAGGTGCGGAAATTGGGGTCGCTCGGCGAGGTCGCCGCGGCGGCCGCCGCGCACTGCGCCGCGGTGAGCGTCTGAATGCCTGCGGTGTTGGGGTCGAAGTCGTTGTTGGCGCAGAACTGCGCGCGCGCGGCGGCGGGCAGATACGGGTTGCTGACTGGAATCGTCAGCAGCTGCCCGAACACACCCGACGGCGCGATGATCGTGCTCACGGTGTTCTTCGAGAACATGCCGCGGCCGTAGACCTCGATCTTGTCGGAGAGCTCGTAATGGCCGGCGCCGTAGATGTTGTAGCGCTTGAAGGGCGTCTGGAACACGTTGTACGGGTTAAAGTTGAATCCGTCGCGCGATCCAACGTACGGGCGCAACGTGCCGGTGTCGGGTTGGATCGTGTTATAGGCGCTGCCCAGCGTGAAGCGGCCCGGAACCGTGGTACCCGAACCGCCGCGACCGCCCGAGGTCGAGGTGTAATTGTTGCGCGAGAAGTCGCGCGCGCCCTGGTAAACCGGGTCGACGTCCTGATAACCGAACGACACCACCGCGTTGCCGCGACCGTCGTCGAAGTTGGCACCCAGCGTCAGGTCGGCGCGGAACGCGGCACCATCACCTTGCTCGGTGATGCCCTGCGAGACGTTCGCTTCCATGCCGGAGAAGTCCGACCGCGTGATGAAGTTGACCACGCCCGACACGGCGTCCGCGCCGTAAGTGGTAGCCGCGCCGCCGGTCAGCACGTCGGTCCGCTCGATCAGCGCAAGCGGAATGTTGTTAAGGTCAACGCGGCCAACCGTGCTGGACGGGGTGATGCGCGCACCATCCAGCAGCACGACGTTGCGGAAATTGCCGAGGCCGCGAAGGTCGACGAAGGCCGAACCGCCGTTACCGTTGTTGACCGATGAACCGATCGAAGGCGCCACGCCGGGTAGATCGCGCAGCAGCTCTTCCGCGGTGTTACGCTGACGCAGCTGAATCTCCTCCGCACCGATAACAGAGACCGGGCTGGACGAGACCAGGTTCGGGTTGCGGATCAGCGTGCCGGTGACGACGATGTCGCCCGAGCTGGTCTCGCCGGCGGGCGGGGCGGAGTCCTGGCTCGAGATGCCGGCGGCCGGCGCATTGGGGTCGGTGCTCTGCACGCCCGTCTTCGGCTGGCTGGCGGGATCGGCGGTCTGCGCGGTCGCCGGGGCGGCGATCACCGCGGCGCCGACCAGCAGCGTCGAGGTGAGCAGGCGCGAACGATAGGCGTTCAGCATAGAGTTCAGTCCCCTTTTGTGGCCGGTTTTCCGGCATTCACAGAATGTGCTCCGGGACGGCGCGGCCGCCCGGGATGCCGTTGGCTACCGTGAAGCCACGCTGCACAGCAACATGGCGCGCCTGTTCGATGGCGTTTTTGAAAGAGTGTAACTTCAATGACACAGATGAAGAATGGTGTGCTACCGGCCCTGGCAGGTCGGTGACAGGGGAGAAGTGTGACGATGCGGCCACTTTGGACGGCAGCCGCCACCATGGCTGTTCTCGCGGCGGCGCCGGTGAGAGCGCAGTCGAGCGGCGGCGCACAGCGCGTCCTCGACGGCTTGGCGGCCTGCCGCGCGATCACGGAAGCGGGCGAGCGGCTCGCCTGTTATGACAAGGCGAGCGCCGCGCTCGAGCAGGCGGTCAAACAGAATGACGTGCGGATCGTCGATCGCGCCGACGTTCGGCGGGCGCGGCGCTCCGTGTTCGGGCTCAACCTGCCCGATCTCGGTCTGCTCGGCGGCGGCGCCGACCGCGGCGAGACCGATCAGCGCGAGACGTTCAGCGAGATCAACACCACGGTCCGCAGCGCGCGCCCCGGCGCCAACGGCCGCGGCGAGATCACGCTCGCGGATGAGGGTAACCCGGTGTGGCAGACCACGGACGCCATGCCCTTCCCGCCCAAGGCGGGCGCCAAGGTGCGGATTCGCAAGGGCACGATGGGCGCCTTCTTCCTCAACGTCGACGGCCGCAGCTATCGCGCGCTGCGGCTGCGCTGAGCTAGCCGGCGGGCATCGCCCCCGCGACCGGCTGCGGATCGATCCGCGCGCCGCGCCACGTCATCGCCCAATGCAGGTGCGGCCCGGAGGCGCGGCCGGTGCGGCCGACCAACCCGATCGGCTCGCCCTGGCGCACCTGCTGCCCGACCCGCACGTCGATCCGCGACAGGTGGAGGAAGGCGCTGGTCAGCCCGGCGCCATGGTCGAGGATCAGCAGTCGCCCCTCCAGCGTGAACGGCGGGTCGGCGACGAGCGTGACCACGCCGTCGGCCGGGGCGACCACCGGCGTGCCCTCGCCGCGCGCGACGTCGACGCCGCCGTGATAGCTGCCGGGCTCGCCGCGATATATCCGTTGCGCGCCGAACAGCCCCGAGATCCGTCCCGTCACCGGCCAGCGAAAGCGCTGGCGCCAGCCGTCCGAGTTCGCACCGACCGCGCGGGCGGCGGCGATCTGGCGCAGCTCGGCGGGGCGGCGGCGCGCGAAATCGGCGTCGGGCACGGGCACCTTGGCGACGCGGTCGAGCCGCTCGAGCCGCCACGCGCGCGGAGTCACCGGCAGCGTCGCGGTGAGCGTGCGCGCGCCGGTCAGCGCCGCGGTCAATGTCAGCGTGCCGGTCGCATCCCGGTCGGCCGCGATCAGGAACCGACCGTCGGAAGCGAGCACCACGGGCGCACCGTCGAGCGTCAGCCGCGTCGTCCCCACTGGCGCGGTGCCGAGCGCGACGCCGCCCTGCGCGATCGCCGGCGGGAGCCCTAGCAGGACAGGTGAGACCAGTTCTGGCGGCGGGGGCAGCGTCAGCCGCGGCGCCGGCTCGTCCCGCGCGGTCGCCACCGGCCGGGCCGCGACAGGGAGCGGCGCGGTCGCGGGCGCCGGCACGCAGCCGACCAGCGCCGCCGCGCTCGCCAGCATCACCGCCATCGGCCGTCCGCTCACCGCGGCGCCAGCGCCTCGGTCGCGATCGCCGCGCTGGCGAAGGGGCGCTGCGTCGCCGCGTCCCAATAGCGCAGGTCCTCGAGCGGGATACGCGCACCCGACACCGCGCACACGACATGGTCGCCCGGCACCAGCACGCGGAAGCCGTTGGCGAGATAGTGGAGCTTGGCAGGTCGGTCGGTGTGGCTCATCAGCATCGGCAAACTCTCAGAACAGGCGCGGCTGGTCGGGCTTCTCAGAATAGGCGCGCGGCGGCTTCGGCTCAACCTTGGCGGGTCGGGGCTCGCGCGGCGCCCCCTCCCCCACCTCCGCCGGCACCGCGCCGTCGCGGAAGTGGAGCAGCAGCGCCCCTACGGCGCGCGCCGCGTCCGCGCTCGTCACCGTGCCGCCGGCCGCGGCCTCTACCCGTACATAGCCGCGATCCAGCAGCTTGTCGGGGTTGAGGCTCTCGACCAGCCGGCCCAGATCGGCGAGCCGCGCCCGCCCCGCCTCCAGCCGCCGTTCCAGCGCGGCGGGCCGGATCGCGCCGGCGGTGCGGTCGAGCTCGCCGCGCGCGCGCGTCACGCGCCGCTCCAGCCCGCGGTCGAGCCGCGCGCCCAGCTCGTCGAGCCGCTGGCGCTGCGGCCCGAGCAGCCGGTCGCGCGTCGGCATCACCCGCGCGAGCGCGTCGAGCCGCTCGCGCCCGCGCTCGACATAGCGGCGCGCGCATCGCTCGATGCGCTGGCGCATCGCGTCGAGCGACAGTCGCAGCTCGGCCAGCACGGGCACCGCGATCTCCGCCGCCGCGGTGGGCGTCGGCGCGCGCAGGTCGGCGGCATGGTCGCAGAGGGTCGTGTCGGTCTCGTGCCCGACCGCGGAGATGATCGGGATCGAGCAGGCAGCGACGGCGCGCACCACGACCTCCTCGTTGAAGGCCCATAGGTCCTCGATGGAGCCGCCGCCGCGCGCGACGATCACCAGCTCGGGTCGGCGCACCGGGCCGTCAGCCGGCAGCGCGTCGAACCCGCGTACGGCCGCCGCCACCTCCTCCGCCGCACCGGCGCCCTGTACCTTCACCGGCCAGACGATCACGTGCGTGGGGCAGCGGTCCTCGAGCCGGTGGAGGATGTCGCGGATCACCGCGCCGGTCGGCGAGGTGACGACGCCGATCGTGCGCGGCATGAACGGCAGCCCCTGCTTGCGCTCGCGGTCGAACAGCCCCTCCCCCGCCAGCTTGAGGCGCAGCTTTTCCAGCAGCGCCATCAGCGCGCCCGCGCCGGCCAGCTCCATCCGCTCGATCACGATCTGATATTTCGAGCGCCCCGGATAGGTCGTCAGCCGCCCGGTCGCGACCACCTCGATCCCGTCCTCGGGCCGGAAGGCGAGCCCGGCGGCGCTGCCCTTCCACATCACGCCGTCGATCACCGCGGCATCGTCCTTGAGGCACAGATAGGCGTGGCCGGAGGTCGCCCGCTTGTAGCCCGAGATCTCGCCGCGCAGCCGGACATGGCCGAACTCGCCCTCGACCATGCGCTTGAGCCGCCCCGACAGCTCGCTGACGCTGACCGCCATCGCATTGTCGCCGGGCGTGGCCTCGGCTACCAGCCGCCCCGCCTGAGTATCGTAAAGGGGGTCGGCCATGAACATCCTGCTGGTGGGATCGGGGGGACGCGAGCACGCACTCGCGTGGAAACTGGCGCAATCTCCCCGTCTCGATACGCTCTTCGCCACGCCGGGCAACCCCGGCATCGCGCAGCACGCCACGATCGCGGACCTGGACGTCGACGATCACCGCGCGGTGATCGACTTCGTCCGACGCCACCAGATCGGACTGGTCGTCGTCGGGCCGGAAGTGCCGCTGGTGCGCGGGCTCGCCGACAACATCCGCGCGATCGGCGTGCCGGTGTTCGGCCCCGGGCGCGAGGCGGCGAAGCTGGAGGGGTCGAAGGGCTTTACCAAGGACCTGTGCGCGCGCGTCGGCATCGCGACGGCGCGCTATTTCAAGGTGACGACGCGCGACGGCGCACTCGCCTGTCTCGACGATTTCGGCGAGACCTGCGTGATCAAGGCCGACGGGCTCGCCGCGGGCAAGGGCGTGGTGGTCGCGATGTCGCGCGCCGAGGCCGAGGCAGCGATCCGCGACCTCTACGCGCAGGGGCCGGTCGAGGCCGTGATCGAGGAGCGGCTGGAGGGGCCGGAGGCGAGCCTGTTCGTGCTGAGCGACGGCACCTCCACCGCGTCCTTCGGCTCGGCGCAGGACCACAAACGCGTCGGCGAGGGCGACACCGGACCCAATACCGGCGGGATGGGCGCCTACAGCCCCGCGCTGGTGCTCACCCCCGAGCTGGAGGAGCAGGCGCTGGGCGAGATCGTGCGCCCCACGATCGACGCGCTCGCTGCCGCGGGCACGCCTTACGTCGGCGTGCTCTACGCCGGGCTGATGCTGACCGCGGACGGCCCCAAGCTGATCGAGTATAACGTCCGCTTCGGCGATCCCGAGTGCCAGGTGCTGATGGCGCGCTTCGCGGGCGACCTCGTCGAGGTGTTGCTCGCGGTGGCCGAGGGGCGGCTCGCCGACCTCCCTGCTCCCGCCTTCGCCGACGACGCCGCGCTGACGGTGGTGATGGCGGCCGAGGGTTATCCCGGCGAACCGCGCACCGGCGGCGCGATCGACGGGATCGACGCCGCCGAGGCGACCGGCGCGACCGTGTTCCAGGCGGGCACGCGGCAGGACGGCGAGATGCTGGTGGCGAGCGGCGGCCGCGTGCTCGCGGTGACGGCGACCGGCGCGGACGTCGCTGCGGCGCGCGATGCCGCCTATCGCGCGGTGGACGCGATCGACTTCCCTACGGGCTTCTTCCGCCGCGACATCGGAGCGAAGGCGCGCGCCGATGGTTGATCCGCTGATGTTGCCCGACACTAGGACCCGCCGATGAACTCTTCCAGCTTCGCCCTGGAACCGATCTCGCAGGATCAGGTGCTCGTCACGGTCGCGCTCGCGTTGGTCGCCCTGCTGGCGGTGCTCACCGTCATCGCGATGATCTGGGGCGCGCGGCTCAAGGCCCGGCGCCGCGCCGCCGAGGCGGAGGAGCAGCAGCGGATCGAGGAGCTGCGCGCCGACGGCGTCGAGGTGACCAACACCGCCGACGGCGTGCCGCCGATCATGCGCGGGAACGACAGCGCGAGCGAGGACCGGCACGACGCGGTGCCGGAACGGGCGGCGCCGCCCGCCCCAAGCGCTATGCCGGTCCGGACGACGACCACCGACGCGGCACCGCTTGAGCCTTCGCTCGGGGATGAGCCGATCGTTGCCGCCGCGCCGCTCGACGCCTCTCCCGCCAGCACAGCGGCGGATGCGCCGACGACGGTGGCGGACGAAGGCCCGGGGGCGCAGCCGATCACGCTGCTCAAGGGCCTCGGGCCCAAGATCGCGACGCGGTTGGGCGAGCTCGGCATCACGCGCGTCGACCAGCTCGCCTGGCTTGACGACGCCGAGGCGGCGCAGCTCGACGCGCAGCTCGGCGTCTTCACCGGGCGGATGGAGCGTGATCGCTGGCGCGAGCAGGCGCGTCTGCTCGCGCAGGGCGATCGCGCCGGCTATGAGGCGCAGTTCGGGAAGCTGGGATGAGCGTCGCGTTTCGCCGCGAGAGCGACGACGAGCATCTCGAGCCGCGCTTCGAGCTGCCGATCCCGCCCGGCCCGAACCTCGTCACCGCGCGCGGACGCGCGCTGATCGATGAGCGCGTCGCCGAGCTGGAGCACGCGCTGGCCGCGGCCGAGGACGAGGAGGCGCGCAAGGCGGTCACACGCGATCTCCGTTACTGGAAGACGCGGCGCGCCACCGCGATCGAGACGGCCGCGCGCGCCGACGGCGTGGTGGGTTTCGGCACCGCTGTGACCTTCACGCTCGCTGGGCGCGAGCGGCGGGTGACGATCGTCGGCGACGACGAGGCCAATCCAGCCGCGGGGCTGCTTGCCCTCTCGGCACCGCTCGCGCGCGCGCTGCTGGGAGCGAGTGAGGGTGACACCGTTGCCTTCAACGGCCGCGAGGAAGCGATCGAGGTGCTGAGCGTCGGCTGAAGTGAGTCACTTCGCCGAAGTGGTGTGCATAGCGTGACTTAGCCGTTCGCTGTTGCGACTCAATCGCAACTTGGTCTAGGGCGTTCCCGAAAAGGGATCGCGCATGTACCAACGATTGTTCGCCGCCGTCATCGCGGGCGTCGGCTTCGCGCCACTCACCGCGCCCGCGCAGGACGTGACGGCCGACGACGTCATCGTCACTGGCATCACCGCCACAGCGACCAAGACCGCCACGCCGCTCGTCGACATACCGCAGTCCGTGACGCTGCTCGACCGCCGACGGCTCGAGGATCGCGCGTCGCGCACGCTCAACGAGGCGCTCGCCTACATCCCCGGGGTGAACACCGGCAGCTACGGTTTCGACCCGCGCTTCGACGCCTTCTTCATCCGCGGCTTCCAGGCGACCTACACCGGCGTGTTCCGCGACGGAATGCGTCAGCTCAACAGTCCGCTCGGACTATGGCGCAACGAACCTTATGGCATCGAGCGCCTGGCGGTGGTGCGCGGACCCGCCTCGGTGCTGTACGGTGCCAGCGGCGCGGGCGGGCTGGTCGAGGTCACCAGCAAACGGCCGCGTGCCGACCGCTTCGCCGAGGTGCAGGGCATGGTGGGCAGCTACGACCGCTACCAGCTCAACGCCGATGTCTCCGGGCCACTCGGCGACAGTGTCGCGCTGCGGGTCACCGGCGTGGCGCGCGACAGCGGCACGTCGCTGGCCGGTTTCGAGGACGACCGCTACTTCCTCGCGCCTGCCGCCACCGCGCGGCTCGGCGACGCTACCGATCTCACCGTGCTCGGCGAATATATGTGGTCGCGCACGGGGGCGAGCGCGGCCTTCTACAACGACGCCGGCGGCGTGACCCGGATCCCGCTGAGCGACCCGCGCTTCAACGACCTGACCCATCGCCAGTGGCGTGCGGGCTACGCGCTCGAACATCGCCTGGGCGACTCGGTGTCGCTGCACCAGAACATGCGCGTGCAGGACGTCACGGTCGACATGGCCTATTCCTACGTCATCGACCCGACGGCGCCGGTCATCCGCCTCGGCGCGCGCGCGGCGGACTGGACCAAGAGCGTCAACCTCGACGATCAGTTGCGCGCCGAGCTGACCTCCGGCGCGGTGCGCCATCGGCTGCTGATCGGGCTCGACTATAATGACGTTCGCTACCGCAGCGCCGAAGGCTTCGGCACCGAGCCGCTGAGCGACACCTATCTGGCTCGACCGCCGCTGGTGCCGACCACGCGCCAACGCTTCTCCCAGCTCGGCGTCTACGCGCAAGAGCAGGTCGAGGCGGGCGCGCTCGGGCTCACCGCCGGCGTCCGCCACGACTGGTTCGACGCGCGCACGGATGTGCCGGACGCGCCGGCGATCGACCGCGACGACCGTCGGCTGAGCGGTCGTGTCGGCGCGACACTGCGCGTGGCGGAGGGTGTGACACCCTACCTCAACTGGTCGACCTCGTTCGAGCCGAACGTCGGCCTGCTGCTCGACGGCACGCCGGCACGGCCCACCAGCGCGCGGCAATATGAAGGCGGCGTCAAGTGGACGCCGCGCACCGGCGTGCTGCTCAGCGCCGCCGCGTTCGATATCCGCCAGCGCGACGGCGTCGTCTTCGACGCCTCGACCGGGATCAACCGCCAGGTTCAGCTCGATCTACGCTCCCGCGGCGCGGAGCTGGAGGCCTCCGCGCGCCTGACCGCAGGGCTCGACCTCACCGCGGCCTATGCGCTCACCGACATGCGGATCCGGCGCGGCGCGGCGGGCACGACCGGCAACCATCTGTCGGCGACGCCGCGGAACAGCGGCTCGCTCTGGGCGGACTATGCGCCGACTGGCGGGGGTTTCGGACTCGGCGCGGGTATGCGCTTCCTGGGACCGAGTTGGGGCGATGATGCCAATGTGATCCGCAATCGCGCGCGCACCTTCGCCGACGCGGTGGTCCATTATGACGTGCCGTCGCGCACGCCACTGCGGTTGCAACTCAACGCCACCAACCTGCTGGGCGCGGAGCCGGTCACCTGCGCCGCGAGCTTCTGCTACCGCGATCAGGGGCGAACGGTACTGGCGAGTGCGCGTTATCGGCTGTGAGGTGCTGCGTGGAGCAGCAACGCGCGCACGCTTCGTAACTGCGCCGACGTCACGCCTCGCTGACGAGCAGCTTGTCGATGCGGCGTCCGTCGAGGTCGACCACCTCGAACTTCCAGCCCTGTTCCTCGAAGCTCTCGCCCTCGGCGGGCAGTTTGCGGAACGCCGCCAGCGCCAGCCCGGCCACTGTGGCGTAGTCGCGGTCCTCGGGCAGATCGATGCCGAGCCGCTCCGCCAGCGCGTCCGCGGCCATCGTTCCCGCCACCAGCAGCGAGCCGTCGTCGCGCTCGACCACGTTGGGCGTCTCGCCGGGGTCTGCATCCGAGGCGAACTCGCCCGCGATCGCCGCGAGCAGGTCGGCCGGGGTCACGATCCCCTCGAAATGCCCGTATTCGTCGTGGATCAGCGCCATCGGCACCTCTGCGCGGCGCAGCGCGTCGAGCGCGTCCATCGCGTCGATCTGGTCGACCACCACCGGCGCACGTCGCATCAGCCGCGCCACGTCGAGCGTCTCGCCGCGGAACAGCGCCATCGCGACGTCGCGCGCCTGCACCACGCCGATCACCGAGTCGATCGAGCCCTCCGCCACCGGCAGCCGGCTGTGAGCGACGTCGAGCAGCTTGGCGCGGATCGCGGCGTCGTCGAGCGAGACGTCGATCCACTCCACCTCGGTGCGCGGCGTCATGACCTCGCGCACCGGACGATCGGCGAGCCGCACCACGCCCGAGATGATCGAGCGCTCATGCTCCTCGATCACACCCGACTTGCTCGCCTCGGCGACGATCAGGTGAAGCTCCTCCGCGGTGACCTGATCCTCGTTCTCGCGCGTCAGCCCAAGCAGGCGGAAGGCCAGCGCGCTGGTTGAATCGAGCATCCACACCAGGGGCTTGGTGAAGCGCGCCAGATATGCCATCGGCAGCGCGATCAGCGCCGCCACGGTCTCGGGCTTGCGCAGCGCGAACTGCTTGGGGACGAGCTCGCCGACGATCAGCGACGCATAAGTGGTGAGCCCGATCACCAGGATATAGCCGAGGCGCTCGGCCGCGGCATGGCTGAGCCCCAACGCCTCGAGCCGCGCCGCGGTGGGCGTGCCCAGGCTCGCGCCCGAATAGGCACCCGCGATGATGCCGATCAGCGTGATGCCGATCTGAACGGTGGAGAGGAACTTGCCGGGGTCGGCGGCGAGCTCGATCGCGGTGGCGGCGCCGCGCCGGCCGCTGCGCGCCATCGCCTCCAACCGCGCCTTGCGCGCGGACACGATCGCCAGCTCGCTCATCGCGAACACGCCGTTGAGCGCGACCAGCGCCAGGATGATGACGACGTCGATCCAGGGGAACGGCGGTAGCATGTTCGTGCTGTCTCTCTTGGCGGCAAAGCGTGCGCGCGACAATCCGCAAAGTGGCGCTTCGCTCCGTCATCGCGCATTCAGCGCGGGAGGAACAATGGTCGCGCACGTCGGGTTGTCCGGCATTGATCTGGGGAAAGGGAAGTCCATGAAGCTGTCGTCCAAGCTGGTCGCCGCCGCGTCCGCGCTGTCGCTGGTGTCGGTCGCGGCCTGCACCACCGATCCCGAGACGGGCGAGCGGCGCATGTCGAAGACCGCGATCGGCGGTCTGGGCGGCGCGCTCGGCGGCTATCTGCTCGGCGACCTCGTCGGCGGGCGGCGCGACCGGACCGAGAAGATCATCGGCGCCGGTCTCGGCGGTATCGCAGGCGCGGGCGTGGGCGCGTATATGGACAAGCAGGAGCGCGAGATGCGCGAGCGCACCCGCGGCACCGACGTGCAGGTGACGCGCCAGGGCGACGACCTGCTGCTGAACATCCCGTCGGGGATCAACTTCGCGTACAATTCGGCGAACGTGCAGCCGCAGTTCCGCGGCACGCTCGACAAGGTGGCGAGCGTGCTGGCGGATTACCCGCAGACCTATATCGACGTGTACGGTCACACCGACTCGACCGGCAGCGATTCGTATAACCAGGACCTGTCGGAGCGGCGCGCGACGTCGGTGGCGGACTATCTGTCGAGCCACGGCGTGCAGGCGGCGCGGATCGCGACGCGCGGCTTCGGCGAGACCCAGCCGATCGAGACCAACGACACCGAGCAGGGCCGCGCCGCCAACCGTCGCGTGGAGATCAAGGTGGTGCCGATCTCGCAGAATGACGTGCCGCCGCGCTGAGATATCAAGAGCAGGGCGGGCCGCGTGCTCCGCATTCTTCTCGGGAGTTCGAAGATGCGAATAAGCCGCTTCCGCCCACTTGCTAGCGCTATCTCACCCTCTCTTGAGAATATAGCGCCCCATGCTGCCGCCCCCGCGCTGACCACAGCATCGTACCTCAGCCGACGCGGTGTAGGACATACGGGGAACGGATCGGCTCGCCGTAATGGGTCGGCTCGCCGCCGACGTTCCGGCGCGGCGACGCTCACCCTGTCGGTCACTCGCGCAGCGTCACGCTCCCGCGCACGCAGGAGGCCGGACTAGCGAAGCGAAGCGCGTGTGACCTTGGGCTCCTGCGTGCGCAGGAGCACGGCGCCATCGCCGGCCCTTTACCGCCCGGTCAGCGCGGCGGCAGCAGCTTCGCCCAGCGCGCGTCGAGTCGCGCCTGCGCGCTGGCACGCGGCACGCGTGTCACCAGCGAGAGCCCGCGGAGGCTGATGCTGTGGCCGCTGAACAGATGGCCGCTGATCGAATAGCCGATGTCGTAGAGCGCGACGTCCTCGTGCGGTGCGCCGTCCACGAGGTAGCGCGTGACGATCGCCACCGGCATCTGCTCGTCCCCGCGACTGTCGTCGGGCCGGTGCGCCGCGGCGCGCGCCTTCTTCAGCGCGCCCTCGAACCAGTCGCCCTCGATCCGCGGCTCGCCCGTGGTCTCGACCGGGTCGAGTCCGAGCGCGGACGGGAACAGCAGGGTCTGGCTCTGCACCGACTGCGCGTCCGCGGCCGGTCGCAGCGTGAGGCGGTCCTTCGACGCCGCCGACGCCACCAGCGTCAGCGTGGTCGCGCGCGAGGAGGCGCGCGTCGACTCCTCGGCCTTGGCGACCTTGTCGTCGCGCCGGTCGCTCCAATTGCTCCACAGGGTCAGCGCCGAGATCAGCACCGCCACTAGCGCGAGCACCTCGCCCAAGGTAATCCAGCGGCGACGGATCGCCGCCGCCTCAACCGCGCGCTTCTCGGCGCGGGTGCCGGCGTCATCGTTCCGGTTGGGTGGCAGCTCGCTCATGCCTCGCCTTCGATCATCGCGCGCGGCCCGGGTCAAGCGGGCACGGCGCCGCGCGACCTGGACCGAGCACGGATGTGCCGTCATCCGCATTATATACGGTCGTATATAGCGCCCTAAAGGCGCGGGCTCGACTATGTCCGGCCTGTCGGCGCGGGTGCGCTCACGCTCCACGTCGATACCGCGTCACGCAGAGGCTATAATGGCGACCCTAGCCTGCCACTCTTTACCTACATCCGCGGCTACAACCTGACCAACGCCAACCTCGACTACCGCTCCGCAAGCGGGTTGGAGCTGATCGTCTGGGCGCGCAACCTGTTCGACGCCGCTACATCCAGAACCTGACGGTTCAGGCCGGCAACTCGGGCCTTATCCTCGGCAGCCCGAGCGACCCGCGCACGGTCGGCGGCACGCTGCGCTTCCACCTGTGAGCGCCGAGGCGCAGCGATCGCTGGGCAACTTCCCTGACATCTGGTAAGGCCAATCCCGACCGGCATAGCCGGCTATGACAGGGAGGGTGAGGATGGCGGCATGGTCTCGTCGCGGCGCATGGGCGCTGCTGGTCTCGTCGACGCTGGCCGGGCCGCTCGCGGCGCAGGCGCCGGCGCCGCTCGCCTGGATGGCGCCCGCCCTGGTCGAGCAGCAGCGCGCAGCGCGATCGGATGAGGCGCGCGAGTCGGTCGCGCGTGAGCGTGCGCGCGCGCTGGTCGGCGCGATGACGCTCCCGCAGAAGATGCAGCAGCTCACCGGCAGCAAGCCTTCGGTACTGCCCGAGTTGCCCAATTGCTTCGGGGCGCGGCACGTCGACGGCATCGCCGCCCTGGCGATCCCCACCTTCCGCATCACCAACGGTCCGGTCGGCGTCGGCCAGAACGACTGCGTCTCGCTCGCGGGGCGCGACTCGATGAGCTCGGATCGGCGCTCGATGTTCCGCGCCTACAGCGACCCCAGCTCGGCCAAGGCGACCGCCCTGCCCTCCGGCATGGCGGTCGCCGCCTCGTTCGACCCGCGGGTCGCCGCCGATTTCGGCGCGGTGATCGCGCGCGAGATGAACGACCTCGCGCTCCACGTCTTCGAGGCGCCGGGGATGAACCTGGCGCGGCTGCCGATCCTGGGGCGCAACTTCGAGTATTTCGGGGAGGACCCTTATCTCGCCGGCACCATGGCGGTGGCCGAGATCCGTGCGGTCCAGGCCGGCAACATCATCGCCATGGCCAAGCATTTCGTCGCCAACGAGCAGGAGACGAACCGCATGACGATCCAGGAGACCGTCGACGAGCAGGTGCTGCGCGAGCTGTACCTAATCCCGTTCGAGATGAGCGTGAAGGACGCCAAGGTCGCCGCGGTCATGTGCTCGTACAATTCCCTCAACGGTCTGCAGGCGTGCGCCAACAAGCCGATGTTGACGGGGGTGCTGCGCGAGGACTGGGGCTTCAACGGCTATGTCCAGACCGACTTCTTCGCGCAGAAGAGCACCGCTCCGGCGCTGGACGCGGGGCTCGACCACGAGATGCCGACGCCGATCCACTGGGCGCCCGACAAGCTCACTGCCGCGCTCGCCGAGAACGCGATCGCGCCGGCTCAGATCGATCGCGCGCTGGAGCGCCGCTACACCCAGATGTTCAAGGCCGGGATCTTCGATCGTGCGCTGCGCCAGTCGCCGATCGACTATGCCGCCGGCGGACGGGCCGCGCGCTCGATCGGCGCGCGCGCCGCGGTGCTACTCCAGAACAACGGCGCGCTCCCGCTGGCGCGGACCGCACGCACGATCGCGCTGGTCGGCAAGGCGAGCCAACCCTATGCGCAGCAGGCCATCGCGGGCGGCGCGATCCTCGGCAAGCCGATGGGCGCCGGCGGCGGCAGCTCGGACGTGGTACCCGCTTATACGGTCACGCCGATCGACGGCCTGCGCGCCGGGCTGCGCGCGGCCGGCCGCGCCGACGCGGCGGTCAGCCTGATCCTGGTCGACGACGCCAACCGCACCGCCACGATCGACGGCAAAGTGGGGGCGTTCGACGCCGCGCTCACGCGGATCGCCGCGGCCGACGCGGTAGTGGTGATGGCGGGCACCAACGCCGAGGAGGGCGCCGACCGGGCCAGCTTCACGCGCAAGGACGGCCACGAACTCGCCCAGCCCGCCGCGGCCGGCCTGTCGCTCGACTGGTACGTCGCCAAGCCGAGCGCGATCGCCACCGCCGATGGCGAGCCCGCGAACCCCGCGGCCTCGAGTGGGACGGTCGCGATGCTCGCCGCGATCCTGGCGGCGCGCTCCACCACCGCGGCGGCGATGCCGGCCAAGACCGTGCTGGTGCTCAAGGACAATGCCAGCGTCGCGCTGGATCCGGCGCTGCTCGGCGCGGCCGGCCCGTCGATCCTCGAGGTGTGGTTCCCCGGCCAGGAGGACGGCAACATCGTCGCCGATCTGCTGCTCGGCCGCGCCGAACCGACCGGGCGCCTGCCGGTCACCTTCCCGATCGCCGGACGCGGCTTCCTCGACTCGATCGCGCCGGCGCAATTTCCCGGCATCCCCGCGGGCGACGGCAAGACACAGACGGTGACCTACAGCGAGGGGCTGGAGATCGGCTACCGCTGGTATGA
Source organism: Sphingomonas sp. BK069 (assembly GCF_014193405.1). Classification (NCBI taxonomy): domain Bacteria; kingdom Pseudomonadati; phylum Pseudomonadota; class Alphaproteobacteria; order Sphingomonadales; family Sphingomonadaceae; genus Sphingomonas; species Sphingomonas sp. BK069. The sequence continues at coordinate 1,639,621 of NZ_JACHZH010000001.1, forward strand.
TTCGCACTGCGGCCCGACACCGTGCGTCGCCTTCCCGTTCGGCCACGGCCTGTCATACACCCGCTTCGCCAGCGACACGCCTCGGCTCGAGCCCGCCGGCGAGGACAAGGTGCTGCGCGCGAGCGTCACGGTACGCAACATCGGCGCGCGAGCCGGGACCGAGGTGATGCAGGCCTATCTGTCGCTGCCGCCCGGCGCCAACACGGTGGGCGCGCGCCAGCCGCCGCGTCGGTTGGTCGGCTTCGAGCGGGTCACACTCGCGCCCGGCGAATCGCGGCGCGTGACGATCGCCGTCGATCCGGCGGCGAGCCATCATCCGATGAGCGTGTGGAACAAGGCGCAGCACGCCTGGGTGACGCCGCGCGGCCGCTACGTGCTGCGGCTCGGCACCTCGTCCGCACTCGGCGACCTGCTCGAGGCGGGCAGCGTCACCCGCTGAGCGGCCCTTAAACGAGAAGGAGGACGGCGCCGCGGGGCGCCGTCCTCCCTTGCTCCAGGATCGGCGGTCGCCCCGCCGACGTGGATCAGATCGCCTGGCTGAAGCGCACCGCGGTGCGACGGCGACGCATCGCATAGCCGACCACGCCGAAGCCCATGATCATCATCGCCCAGGTCGCCGGCTCGGGCACCGCCGAGTTGACCGGGGTGAAGGTCGCCTGACCGCCGTACGCGCCGTTGCCGCGCGACAGGCCGGTGACGACGAGCTTGTTCAGCTGGCCGGCCACGATCGGCACGTTGTTGATGAAGGCGACCTCGAACGCGCCGCCGGCGGTCTTCGTGATCTGCGCGGCGATGTCATTGATCGTCACCGAGGTGAAATCGAGATCGTTGGCCGAGAAGAGGTCGGTGACGCTGGTGGTCACCGTGCCGCTGCCCAGACCGTTGGTCGGCAGGGTGAAGGTGAAGGTGTCGGTGAAGGTACCCGACTTGAGGCCCTCGACCCGGAACGCGCCCGAGAAGGTGCCGTTCGGGCCGGCGGTCGCCTGGAAGTTGGGCGAGCCGACCGGATAGGTGGCTGCTTCGGCCGAGACGGCGCCTAGCGCAGCGGCGGCCGCCATGGTGATGGCAACGAGGCTTTTCATAGGAACTCCCTTTGATTCGAGTCGGCCTGATTTCATCTGCCTGGCCGCGATATGACACAGCCGCTCTGGAAGGATGAACAAAAAATTAACGATAGCTGCTCCCATTCGGGGCATTTGCGTTGCAACAAAAAAACGTTGCGTTGCGGAACTTCCGCGTGGCCGCCCGCAGCGTCCATCCGAGAAATCGCACGACTCATCTTTCGCCGCCTCGGACCGACTAGGACCTGTTAACTAAATCTGCTCTAGCGAGAACGCCGTAACGAACTCGCTCAACGTGCTGATGAAACACGAACGATAAAACCAGGGGTCCAATCTAGTTCTGATGCGGATCAGTCGCGCGCCTGTCCTGGCGGCGGCTGAGAGGATTAGCCTGTCAGTGATGTACGTACGGCATCTGGCAATCGCTGCTGGATATCGAGCGGGATAGTGTGTCTGCGGCGATCATCGCGTCCGCGGCGATGAGAGCGCATGTCCAATATTCAACTGCCCAACCGGTTCCTCGATCCAAAGGTGATGTATGCCACCACGCTCCCTTGACCTGGGCCGACACATCGACGGCTCATCTGCTAATCTGCTGGAGAACACGCTGGCTCCACTCCGCCAAGCGTTCCACTTCTCGACCATGATCGCCGGCAATGACGGCCAGAATCACGCGCTGGTGATCAAGGTCGCCGCCGGTGAGGCCGATCGCGCTGCAGCACGATCACTGCTCAACAAGCGCTACGGCTGGCGCGGCTATGGTGAGTCGCACAGCATCCCGACGGGCGCGACCCACTCGACCTTCACCGCCTTCATCGACGGCGAGTTGGTCGGCACGCTCACTCTCGGGGTGGACTCGTCCGCCGGGATGGAGATCGATCACACCTTCCGCAACGAGCTCAACACCTATCGCCGCGTGCCCGGCGCGCAGCTGTGTGAGCTGACCAAGTTCGCGTTCGAGTCGTCGGTGCAGTCGAAGGCGATCCTCGCCGCCTTCTTCCACTTCATCTTCATCTACGGCGAGTGCCGCTACGATTGCACTGACCTGTTCATCGAGGTGAACCCGCGCCACCGCCGCTTCTACGAGGCGATGCTCGGCTTCGATCGCGTCGGCGGGCTGAAGGAGAATGAAGGGGTCGGCGCGCCGTCGCAGCTGATGCATCTCGAAGTGGCGCAGATCCGTGCGCAGGTTGCCGAATATACGCGCGCGGCCGGTGGCGTCAGCGAGCGCTCGCTCTACCCCTTCTTCCTCTCGGGTGAGATCGAGAGCGATGTGCGGCTGAAGATGGAGCGCGGCGGCCTCTCCGCCTCGCAGGCGCATCGCGCCGCAACGATCGCGAGCCAGCGGCAGCCGAACGCGATCGACGCCAACGTGACGGTCGGCCACGCCTGAAGCGTGACCGGGCGACGGCCGATAAGTGACCGCCTGACTCGCCTCGACCCAAGCTCGATCGCGCACTAGGAGCGGCGCCGGTCGCGCGACGGAGGACCGCGAGGGATGGCGCTTCACACCTGGTGGCTGTTCGTCGGGTCGGTGTTCCTGCTCTCGGGAACGCCGGGGCCCAACATGCTCCACGTCATGTCCCGCTCGGTGCAGCTGGGATTGCGGCGCAGCGTCGCGGCGATGGCGGGCTGTCTTGCCGCGGTCGTGTCGGTGCTCGCGGCCTCGGCCGCGGGGCTCTCCACGCTGCTGCTCGCGGTGCCCGGCGCCTTCGCGGTGCTGCGCTATGCCGGCGCCGCTTATCTCGTCTATCTCGGGATCAGGGCGTGGCGCGCCGAGGCAGCGCCGCTCGATGTCGGGGCGGGCGAGTTGGTGGCGCGGGCATCGCGTGCGGCGTTGTTTCGCGGCGGCTTCGCGATCGGCATCAGCAACCCCAAGCTCATCCTGTTCGCCGCGGCCTTCCTGCCGCAATTCATCGATCCGGCGCGCGCCAAGCCGCCGCAGTTCCTCCTGCTGGTGCTCAGCTTCGCGATGGTCGAGGCAGGCTGGTACGCGGCCTATGCGCTCGGCGGGCGATCGCTGGCGCGATACCTCAACCGTCCGGCAATCCGCCGCTCGTTTGACCGGCTCACCGGCACGATCTTCATCGGCTTCGGCGTCGCGCTGCTGCGGGTTCGGCCGGCTTGATCGTCGCCGCAACAGAAGCCTACGCTCGCCGCGGGGGAGCGACGCACATGACGGACAGGATCGGGGTCGGACTGATCGGCTACGGCCTCGGCGGCCGCGCCTTCCACGCCCCCTATATCGCGACCACGCCGGGGCTGGAATTGCGCGGCATCGTCTCGCGCGATCCCGCCAAGGTCCACGCCGACTGGTCCGCCGCGCCAGTGCTGCCCGACGTGGCGGGGCTGCTCGACGACGAGTCGGTCACGCTGGTCGTCGTCTCCAGCCCGGACCATCTCCACGTCGCGCATGCCGAGGCCGCGCTGGCGGCCGGCAAGCACGTGCTGGTCGACAAGCCGTTCGCCACCTCGCTGACCGAGGCGCGCGGGCTGATCGCGGCGGTCGAGCGCGCGGGGCGGCTGCTCACCGTCTTCCACAACCGACGCTGGGATGCCGACTTCCTCACGCTGCGCGGGCTGATCGAGGACGGCACGCTGGGCGACGTGGTGAGCTATGAGAGCCGCTTCGACCGCTGGCGACCGGCGCCCGCGGCGACCTGGAAGGAGGCGCGCGCGGGCGGCTCATGGCTCGACCTCGGGCCTCATCTGGTCGATCAGGCGCTGCTGCTGTTCGGCCGCCCGAGCGCGGTCACCGCCGATATCGCCACGTTGCGCCGCGGCGCACCTGCGCCGGACTATTTTCACGCGACGCTGCGCTACCCCGACAAGCGCGTGACGCTGCACTCGAGCAAGCTCGCCGCCGACCACGGCCTGCGCCTCGCGGTCCACGGCACGCGCGGCAGCTGGGTCAAGCACGGACTTGACCCGCAAGAGGCAGCGACGCTCGCCGGACAACGGCCGGGCGGCGCCGAGTGGGGCCATGATCCGCTCGACGGCTTGCTTACGCCCGGCGAGCCGGGCGCCGCGGCGACTCGCGTGCCCAATCGGCGCGGCGACTATCGCCTGTTCTGGTCGGCGCTGGCGGCGGCGATCCGCGGCGAAGGGCCGAACCCCGTGCCGCCGAACGAGGCGCTGGCGGTCATGGAGGTACTCGATGCCGGGCTGCGCAGCGTGACGGAGCGGTGCGAGATCGTACTCTGATCCGGCGGATCGCTTTCTTCCGTCGCCCGCGCTGCTAGGCTAGCGCCGAAGAGGGAGAGAGATGCGCACGATCCTGTTCACGGCGACACTGGCACTCGCGAGCGTCGGGAGCGCGGGCGCCACACCCGCCGCCGACGCCCGATCCGCGGCAACGGCGTTTCGGCTGGAAGGCCCGTTCGAGCTTCACTCGCGCGTCTACCCGGGCACGGTGCGACGATATTGGGTCTATGTCCCCCTGCATTATGACCGGACGAAGCCCCCCAACCTGCTGCTGTTCCAGGACGGGCAGCGCGCGACCAACCCGACCGGTTCGCTCAGGGTGCCGGCAGTGCTCGACGCCTTGATCCGCGACGGCACGCTGCCGCCGACGCTCGGCGTCTTCGTCACGCCGGGACATCGCGCCGCCACCTACCCGACCGACCTCGGCATGCAGAACCCCGACCACCGCGTCGAGGAGTACGACTCGCTCTCGGACGATTACGCGCGCATGACGCTGGACGAGCTGCTGCCGGCGGTGGCGCGGCGCTGGCGGTTCGCCGATGATCCGCGCCGCCGCGCGATCGGCGGCACGTCGAGCGGCGCGATCGCCTCCTGGACGGTGGCGTGGCGACACCCGGAAGCGTTCGGCAACGTCCTCAGCTTCATCGGCAGCTACACCTCGATCGGCCTGCGGCTCGGCAGCGACGGCGCGCCGGTGGCGCTCGGCGGCGACCTCTATCCCGGGCTGATCCGCAAGTCGGCGATCCGCCCGATCCGCGTCTTCTTCCAGGACGGCAGCGCCGATCTCGACAACGAGCACGGCAACTGGTTCCTCGCCAACCAGCAGATGGTCAAGGCGCTGGCCTGGGCCAACGCTCTTGCCGAGGAGCAGCACCGGCCCGGTCCGCGCTACGACGTGCGCTACCAATGGACCGCGGGCGGTCATTCGGACGCGGACGGCGGCGCGCTGCTGCCCGAGGCGCTGCGCTGGCTCTGGCGCGATCAGCCGGCCGCGCGGTGAGCGCGGAAGCCGGCGGTGAACGATCCGCCGCGCCGATCATTGAGCGGCGGATCAATACCCTGCGATCCGGAGCGAAGCGACCATGAAGACCAGCGGCAACACGATCCTGATGACGGGCGGCGGCAGCGGCATCGGCGAGGCGCTCGCGCATCGTTTTCACGACCGCGGCGACACCGTCATCATCGCCGGACGCCGGCGCGAGGCGCTGGAGCAGGCCGCGGCCGGTCGCGAGCGGATCCACACCGTCACGCTCGACGTCGAGGATCCCGCCGCGGTCGACGCCTTCGCGCGCCAGATCGTCGCCGACTTCCCCGCGCTCAACGTGCTGTTCAACAACGCCGGGATCATGAAGTTCGAGGACCTGACCGGGCGCCGCGACCTCGCCGACGCCGAGGCGACGGTGGCGATCAACCTGCTCGGCCCGATCCGCCTGACCAACGCCTTGGTCGATCACCTCAGCGCGCAAGCCGACGCCGCGATCGTCACCGTCACCTCGGGCCTTGCGTTCGTCCCGCTGGTGGCGGCGCCGACCTATTCGGCGACCAAGGCAGCGATCCATTCCTATACGGTGTCGCTGCGCACGCAGCTGGCGGGCAAGGTCGAGGTGATCGAGCTGGCGCCGCCGGGCGTGCAGACCGACCTGACGCCGGGCCAGGCCAACCGCCCAAGCTATATGCCGCTGGAGGCGTTCGCCGACGCGGTCGCCGCGCAGTTCGCGCAGCAGCCGACGCCGCGCGAGATCCTAGTCGACGAGGTGCAGTTCCTCCGCCAGGCCGAGCGCGAGGGGCGCTTCGACGAGACGCTGAAGACGCTCACCGAGCGGGCCGCACAGCAGCGCGCCGCCGGCGGCTCCTGATCGCGCGCCCGGCGGCAGGGCCCGGCAGCAGGGCCCGGCGCCCGCTACCAGCCCATGCTGCCGGGCACGCCCTTGAACGGGCCCACCACGTCGGGGGTGATCCAGCCGCCGTAGAAGCCGCCCGGCTGCGGCAGCACGATCTCGCCGTCAACGGTGCACCGGTCCAGCGGCGCAGCGTAGAAGGCGAGGTGATCGCGCAACGACGCGAAGCCGCGCGTCGGGTCGGGGTAGCTCCACGCGACGTCGCGCAGCAGCGTGTCGCCGACCGCGAGATGCCAGTAGACGGCCTCGCCCTTCCACTCGCAGAAAGAGCGCCGCGCCGACGGCCGCAACAGCTCGCGCGCGACGTCGTCGGGCGGCAGGTACCAGCTCGGCGGATGGCTGGTCTCCAGCGTGCGGATTGCGGCGCGCGTGTCGGCCACCGTCACGCCGCGGTGAAGGATGCGGACGTGACGACCGCTCTGCTCCGCCACTGCGGGCCGCGGATAGTCCCATACGCTCTCCTGCCCAAGCTCCGCCGGTTCGCGCACCGGCCTCATGCGGCGCCCCGCCCGGCCCAGCGCTGCAGCCGCGGGCGACCCCGCAGGAAGCGGAGGTAGACCCGCTCCAGCAGCGCCAGCACTGCCGGGCTTCGCGCCGCCACACCGAGCGGGCGCAGCAGCGGGATCGCGCGCCACATCGCTGCGAACGCCGCCGCGCCCGCGACGATCGGGCCGCCCTCCTCGCGTGCGTGGAAGCGCGCGAGCATCGCGGCACGGTCGAGCGGGCAGGTCTCCACCGTGGCGTCGATGAAGTCGATCCGCCCACGCCGGTCGAGCCGACGCATCAGGGCGATCTCGCGCTGACACAAAGGGCACGCGCCGTCGTGCCAGACGGTGACCCGGCTCATCGGCCGCGCGCCGGGTTATCGCGGCGGATCCGCTCGGCCAGCAGCGTGGCGAAGCCGAGCCAGCCGACATAGGGCATCGCGGTGACCGCGGCCGTCCGGTCGACCCGCGCCGCGGTGGCCACGAGCGCCGCGCCCGAGGCCAGCATCGCGCCCGACGCGGCGGCGCTGGCGCCGAGCCGCTTGCGGCGGAAGAACAGCTCGCTCCAGCCGCCGATCATCGCGCTGTTGCCCAGCCATAGCGCGACCGCAACGTCACGACGCGCGCTCGAGGGCCGGCGCAGCAGCCGATAACCGCCGACTGCGAGCCCGACCTCAAGCGCCGGCCAGACTGCGCCGAACACCGCGTCCGGCGGCGTGATGTCGGGCTTGTCGAGCCGCTGATACCAGCGCCGGATCGTCGGGTGCGTGCGGTCGGGCGCGTTGCGGCGACCCACCAGCGCGCTCGCCCCGAGCACCAGCCCGACGAGCCCCAGCGCGGCGACGGGCGACCAGCCCCCCGTGCTCGCCGCGGCGTCGGTCAGTTCCGACGCCCGCGGCATGTCCTTGGCGCGCGACGCCGGAGAGAGCGAGCGGTCGGGCGCGGACGTGTCAAGGTCGCCGAGCAGCCGGCCCGTCATCGCGGTGACCGCGGGCTGGCTGGCGCTTCATCTGCGGCGACGCTCGCGCCGGTGATCAGGACCTTGCTCGACACACGCCGTTCTCCTTCGTGCCGCCAACGCGGCAGCGCGGGAAAGGGGCCAGGCTCCTCCGCCCTCGCCTTCGCGCCGGACGCACGCAGCGGAGGCGGCCGCTCGCGCGTTCGACCTCCCGGAGAGGAGAGATCGAATGTCATCGATAGACAAGCAGAAGCGGCTGCATTTCGACGTGGTCAATGTCGGCCTGCGCGCGCAGGCCACAGCGGTCGGGCTGGTACAGCTCTGCGTCGAGCTGCGCGCCGCGGGCGTGCTGCCGGAAGCCGCGCTCACCCGGATCAAGGACGCGATCGCCGACGAGGTCTCGGTCGCGGGGCCGCGCCGCCGCGGCCAGCAGGAGTATCGCCGCGAGGTGCGCGAGCGACTCGACCAGCTCTTCGCGGGTGAAGCCAAGGTCGGCTCGGCCGAGGCGCTCTCGTTCGGCGAGCAGCCCGAGGCATGACCTGCGCGCCGGGGTTTGAGCCCCGGCTGCCACGGGTGCCGGATCGCTTCCCCCGATCGGCGATGTCCTCCGTCAGGTCGGGGCCGTGGACCGACGACGAGACGCCGTCCACCTCGCGGTCGCCACGTGCGCGCCTGCCGCTCGGCGTCGGCGGTGAAGCGGCGCATGCCCGCGGTGCCCGCCTCAGGCGGCATGGGCGTTGGGTCGAACGTGTCGGCGAGCGGCGGCAGCGCGGCGGGGAGCGGAGTCGCCGCGCCCGAGCTGACCGCGCGCTACGAGAAGTTCGACTATAAAGATCTGGCGACCGGTGGCCGCGGCCGGGCCGCGACGCCGGGCGCCAATTGGTCCCTCAACAGATTTGCCCCATCCAGGTCAACGCGATCCACTGGACACCGACACCCGCGCCGGCGCGGTCACCCGCGCCGACGACCGCGAGACCGTCAGCGTGCTCGCCAGCGTCACCTTCTGTTCGCCTCCGCACACAGGATTTCCCGCGATGAACCTCGCCCTGCTCGGCTTCCTGATGGTGGCCACGTTCATGACGCTGATCATGACCAAACGAATGACCCCGCTGGTCGCGCTGATCGTCGTTCCCACCACCTTCGCGCTGCTCGCCGGGTTCGCCGCGGGACTGGGGGAGATGATGATCGACGGCATCAAGAATCTCGCCCCCACCGGCGTGATGCTGCTGTTCGCGATCCTGTTCTTCTCGACCATGACCGACACCGGCCTGTTCGATCCGTTGGTCAACCAGCTGCTGCGGCTGGTGCACGGCGATCCGCTCAAGATCCTGGTCGGCACGGTCGCCCTGTGCGCGATGGTGAGCCTCGATGGCGACGGCTCGACCACCTACATCATCACGATCGCCGCGCTGCTGCCGCTGTACAAGCGCTACGACATGAACCGGCTGTACCTGTGCTGCCTGCTGATGACGACCAGCGGCATCATGAACCTGACGCCCTGGGGCGGTCCGACCGCGCGCGCGGCGAGCGCGCTCAAACTCGACCCCGCGACGCTGTTCGTGCCGCTGATCCCGGGGATGATCGCGGGGCTGGCCGGGCTGGTCGCGCTGGCGATCTATTTCGGCCGCAAGGAGCGCCGCCGCATCGGGCAGCTCCACGCCGAGGCGCCGACCAGCTTCACCGGCATGGCGGTGTCGCAGTTCCCGGAGGCGCGCCGGCCACGGCTGCGCTGGTTCAACGCCGCGCTGACGGTGACGCTGCTCGCCGGGCTCGTCTCGGGCGTGCTGCCGCTGTCGGTGCTGATGATGCTGGCCTTCGCGGCGGCGATGATCGTCAACTACCCGCAGGTGGCCGAGCAGAAGGAGCGCATCGCCGCGCACGCGGGCAACGTGCTGTCGGTCGTGTCACTGATCTTCGCCGCCGGCATCTTCACCGGTATCCTCTCGGGCACCCGGATGGTCGAGGCGATGAGCAAGGAGGTGGTCGGCGTGATCCCGCCCGGGCTGGGGCCCTATATGGCGCCGATCACCGCGGCGCTCAGCCTGCCCTTCACCTTCTTCATCTCGAACGACGCGTTCTACTTCGGCATGCTGCCGATCCTCGCCGAGGCCGGCGCGCATTACGGCGTCGCGCCGATGGCCATCGCGCGCGCCTCGCTGATGGGCCAGCCGGTTCACCTGCTCAGCCCGCTGGTGCCCTCGACCTATCTGCTGGTGAGCCTCGCGGGGGTGGAACTGGCCGACCACCAACGCTTCACGCTGGTCCCCGCCGCCGCGGTCTGCACGCTGATGACGATCGTCGGCATGCTGGCGCTGGCCTTCCCGCTGGTCGGCTGACGCCTGCCCTCCGTCGGTCCGCGTGGGAGGGGCGATCGATACCGCCGATCCAATCACGCTCCTCCTGCCGCCGGCAGTGGTTTCCGACGGCCAGCTCGGGGCCTCAGGTGATCGATCTCGCGCGACCCGGCGCACTCGGCGCCGGCATCTCGCGCCGATGGAGCGCGGCGAGGTCACGATGTTGCTGATCGAGTGGCCGTGGCGCTAGGCGCGCTCGCCGTCCGCGCGCACGAGATACCAGACGCCGTCTACCAGACGCACGCTCGTCGGAGCCTGAGTCGCGGCGCGGAGCCGCGGGAGCTGCGTGCGCGGCATGATCTCCACCTCTATCTCGAAGCGCTTGATCAGCCGGTACAAAGTGGTCCGCCCGACGCGCAGCTGACGCGCGGCGTGCGAGAGATTGCAGCGATTGTCGCGCAGCGCGGCCTCTACCGCCGAGCGTTGCGCGAACGCCATCGTGCCCTCGATCTGGCATTCCTTCATCGTCACGATGTTCCTTGCTGGGTTCGTCGCGCGCGGCTGCTCACCGCATCGCGCTCGCGCCAGGGCACCGAATGATCACTCCAGCAGCGCGTTGCCGGGCCGCCGAACGTCGTGGCCTCCGTTGCGGTACAGGATGTCGACGATCGCCTCGACTTGGACCGTCGCGCCATTACCGACCCAGAGCAGCACGCCGCCGCGCGCCAGGAAACGATCGTAGTAGGCGGCCTCCTCTGCGGCGACGCCATGCGGCGCCAGCAGCTCCGCGAGCGTCGTCGCCAGCGCGCCCGTCGCGGCGCCGAACGCCATCGCGCCCGGTACCGCCGAGGCGGCGACCGCGCCGGCCGCCACCAGGGGGCCGACACCGGGGATCGCGAGCGTCGCCACACCGACACCCGCGCCGAGGGCGCCACCTCCGAGGATCGCGCGCAGCACCCCGGCGCTGTCCTCAGCGGCGCTTGCGCCCGAGCGACCGGTGTTTTCCGCCACCACACGCCGCATCATCACGGACAGATCGCGGTCGCCAACGCCGACGCCACGCAGGTCGGACACGGCGTGATGCGCGTCCGCCTGCGTGTCGAAGATGGCCGAGGCGATGCGCGGCATCGTCCCCGCCGCCCGCCTCAGCGCACCGAGCCGCGGCGAAAGAGGTTGACGATGCCGAGCAGCACGATCGCACCGAGCAGCGAGACCAGCACCGACTGGATGCTGAGCACGCCGCTGGTGATCGGCGCGCCGCCGATCAGCGGGGTGACGATGAAGCCGGCGAGCACCGCGCCGACGATGCCGACCACGACGTTGAGGAAGATGCCCTGCTGTCCGTCGGTCCGCATGATCACGCTGGCCAGCCAGCCGATCACGCCGCCGACGACGAGAAGTATGATGAGGCCCATGACGATCACTCCGTTAGTGGGTTGGTGCCGCATCAACGGGAGGCGCCGACGACAAGTTCAGCAAGCGTCGCGCCTGCCGGCCGGCACCCTAGTGCGGGTGCACTAGTGCGGCTGGTGTTGCGCTGGGAACGGTACGGGGGTGGCACGGTTGATGGCGGATGCCGAGCGCCGCTCCTCTCTCCGCCTCGCCGACGCTCCGCCACCTCGAGCAGCTGATCGCTCAGCTGCTCGATGGCGTGATCCTGCTGGACCCCAGCGGGACGCTGCTCACCGCGAACGCCGCCGCGCTGGCGATGCACGGGGTGACCGAGCTGGGAGAGCTCGGCGCCACCGCCGAGGATTATGCGCGGCGTTTCATCATGTGGGACACCGAGCATCGGCAGCTCAAACATCGCGAATACCCGCTCTTTCGCGTGCTGGCGGGCGAGTCGATGCCCGACCTGATCGTCGAGGTCGCGCCGGCGGGATGCGACGAGGCGCGCTGGGTCCATCAGGTGCGCGACGTCGTCATGGACGTTGATGGCGGGGAACCCGACTATCTCGCGATCGTGCTGTGCGACGTGTCCAAGCGCTTCGATGCCGAGGCGCGCTTCCGCGCCATGTTCAGCGCCAATCCCGCGCCGGCGCTGATCGTGCGACAGCGCGACCTGAGGGTCGCCAACGTCAACCCCGGCTTCCTCGCGCTGACCGGCTTTACCCGCGAGCAACTGGTCGACCGCTCGCTGTTCGGTCTCGGACTGCTCGGCGGCCTGCCGAGCCGCGCCGAGGTGCGCGGCATGATCGACGCGGGCCAGGTGATCCCGCAGACCGAAGCGGAGCTGCTCTGCGCCGACGGCAGCCGCCGCCTCGTTATCTTCGCGGGCCAGCCGATCGACGTGACCGACGAGGACGTGTTGCTGCTCACCTTCGCCGACCTGCAGCCGCGCCGCGAGGCCGAGCGATCGTTGGCGATGAGCGAGCGGAACCTCGAGGCGGTCTTCGACATGGCACCGGTCGCGATGGTGATCGCCGACGAGGCGCACCGCGTGCTTCGCAGCAACGCCGCCTTTCACGCGCTGTCGGGCATCGCGGTCGAGCCCGAGGCCGGCGTGCCGGTCGCTGCGCTCGGCTGGTGGCAGGACGACGAGGCGCGCGCGGCGATGGAGCGCGAAGTCGGAGAGCACGGTGCTGTGCATGCCGGGGACGCCGGCTTTGTCGCCCGCGACGGCAGCGAGCTGCGGTGCAGCGTCGCGGCGGAGCGGATCAACGGCGGCGGCACGACGCGCGTGATCTGGGTGTATCAGGACGTCACCGAGCGCCGCCGCAGCGAGGCGGAGCTCGCCGGCGCGATCGACGAGGTGCTCAAGGACACGCGCTGGCTCAGCCGCTCGATCCTCGACAAGCTCGCCACGCTGCGCCGACCGACCGCGCAGCTGGCGCCCGCCGACCTGACCGCGCGCGAGCGCCAGGTGCTCGACCTGATCTGCGACGATCTGGATGACGCCGCCATCGCCGAGCGGCTGGCGATCACGCGCAACACGGTGCGCAATCATGTCGCCCGGATCTACGAGAAGACCGGCGCCACCCGCCGCAGCGGCGCGGTCGTCTGGGGCCGCGAGCGCGGCATGGGAACGTATCGGGCATGAGAGAGGGTTCGTTGAGCACGATCTGGGACGAGCATGCGGTGGCGTCGGTCATGGGCAGCGACGGCTTCAGGGTCATCGTCGACGAGGGGCGGCTCGACCGCATCGTCGATCGCATCGTGGAGACCCGCCTCAATCCCCGCAACATCCGCATATCGCTGCCCAATCGCCCATGCCGCCCGTGCAGTTTCGTCGAGGGCGAGCTGGCAGAGCTGGTCAGGCGGCGGCGTGTCATGCTGGCGAAGCGCGCGCGTGCCGGGTGAAGCCACCGCGGTCGGGCGCAACGAACCCTCATCAGTCCCGTTTGAGGTCGGTCTTAGCGGAGCGCGATCATGACGGAGAGTCAGGGCAAGGGCAGCGCCACGGCGCAGAAGGCCAACGCCAAGGCGGCGAAGGACGGCGAGAAGAACCCGCGCAAATCGTCCGCCGCGCAGGCGGAGTTGGGCAAGAAGGGCGGCAAGGCGAAGAAGTCCTAGTCTTGCGCCGCGACGCGTAGAACGCGACGGGCGCGGTCATGGCCGGGTCGGCGAAACGTCCTGCGCGGCAACGCGTTGCGGTCACATGATGGCGACCAACCTGCTCATCGCCTTGTCGCTGGCAGCAGCGGCCCCCTCCAGCATCGCGGCGATGAGGTGGGAGAAGCGCGTGCTGCTCGTCGCCGCGCCCGGCGGGCAGGATGCATCGCTTCAGCAGCAGCGACGGATCATCTCGCAGTGGAGAGACGCGGCGGCGGAGCGCGATCTGGCCGTGGTCGAGATCGCGGGCGACCAGGTGACAGGCGCAAGTGAGTCAGCGTCAACCTTGCGAAAGCGCTTTCGCCTTCCGGCAAACGGCTTCTCGGCCCTCCTGATCGGCAAGGACGGTGGCACCAAGCTTCGCCAGACACATCCGATCCCCGCGGCGGTCCTCGAGGAGACGATCGACGCGATGCCCATGCGTCGCCAAGAACGTCGATGATCCCCGTCGGGCCGGCACCGAACGGCATGGAATGCTCGCTTCGTGAACACCCCGCGCCGACGCGGACTCAATACCACCGCCAGTCCGCCGCCGCGGCACGGCATCCCCCGCCTGCCCCGCCCCGATAGGCGCGGCCTCGCACCACGCGCCCGGTGTGGGCGCCGGTCGGTCGACCATCGCGCAGCGCGAACCGACCGTTGACCAGGACGGTGCTGACACCCGTCGCCAATCGCGCCGGCTGCTCATAGGTAGCGTGATCGGCGATCGTCGCGGGGTCGAACACCACGACGTCGGCGAACTGCCCGGCACGCAGCCGGCCACGGTCGGCGATCGCGAGATGGTCGGCGGGCAGGCTGGTCAGCCGCCGCACCGCCTCGGCCAGCGTCAGGTCATGCGTGTCACGGACGTAATGGCCGAGCAGCCGTGCGAAATTGCCGTAGGCACGCGGATGATCCTTGGTGCGCAGAAACACGCCCTCGGGCGCTGGCGCGGCCTCGTCCGAGCCGAAGCTCATCCACGGCTGGCGGATCGCCTTGCGGACATTGTCCTCGCTCATCAGGAAATAGGCGATGCCGACGCGCGAGCCGTCCTCCACCACGAGGTCCATCGCGGTCTCCTCGGGCGAGCGGCCACGCTCGCGCGCCACCGCGGCCAGCGTCTTCCCCGCGAGCGGCTTCAGCTTCGGGTTCTTGAAACCGAGCAGCAGCGTGCCCTCCGCCCCCGCGCCGGCGAGCAGATTCTCCCAGTCCTTCGGGTGCGGGTCGCGCATCGCGGCGGCGACCTTCGCCCGCGTCCCCGGATCCTTCAGCCGCGCGATCCACGCGTCGAGGCCGCCCGCCTGCACCCAGGGCGGCATCGCGGCGTCGAGCCCGGTCGCGCCGGCGGTATAGGTGTACATGTTGGCGGAGACGCGCACGCCGCGGGCGCGCGCCACCTCGATCGCGGCGATGACGCGGTCGATCTTGCCCCAATTGTCGCGCCCGGCCTGTTTAAAATGGTAGATCTCGGCGGGCGCGCCCGAGGCCTCGGCGATCGCGATCGTCTCCGCGACGCCTTCCTCCAGCCGATCACCCTCGCTGCGCATATGCACGGTGTAGATGCCGCCGCACGCCGCCGACACCTTTGCCAGCGCGATCAGCTCGGGCGTCTGGGCGAAGGTGGCGGGCGTGTAGATCAGCATGTCGGTCAGCCCGAGCGCGCCCTGCTCCATCGCCGCGCGCACCAGCCCGCGCATCCGCTCGAGCTGCGCCGCGGTCGGCTGGACGTCGTCGGCCCCCAGCACCGCCTCGCGCACCGTGCCCGCGCCGACGAACGACGCGACGTTGGGCGCGATCGCGCGCCGCGACAGCACGTCGAGATAGCCGCCGAGCGTCGTCCAGGTCACGGGGTAGCGGACGTCGCCCTGTTCCTTGATCATGTCGCGCTGCATCGTCGCGCTGAGCGGTCCCATCGAGAACTCGCCCATCACCTCCAGCGTGACGCCCTGCGCCAGATCGGACAGCGCGCGGCCGTCGACGAGCAGGCTCTCCTCGGGGTGCGCGAGCATGTTGACAAAGCCGGGTGACACCGCCTTGCCGCGCGCGTCCAGCTCCGTTGCGCCGCGCGCCGCGACGTGCGCCGCGACGAGCGCGATCCGGTCCCCCGCGACGGCAACATCGCCGACGAAGGGGGCGCCGCCCGAGCCATCGTAGATCGTCCCGCCGCGGATCACGACGTCGTAGCGCGGCGGCGACGCCGCTCCCGCCAGCGGCAGCGGCGCGAGCAACAAGGCAGCGAGCGTAATCAGGCGCTTCATGGCGGCTCCTCGGGGCAAGCGGGTCAGATTGGCAGCTCGGACGTGGACTTGATCTCGGACAAAGCGACGGTGGAGGTGATCTCCTGCACGCCCGGCAGCCGACTCAGCTTGTCGAAGAAGAAGCGCTCGTAGGCGTCGATGTCGCGCGCGACGATACGCAGCATGAAGTCGGTCGTGCCCATCAGCACGTAAGCGTCGAGCACCTCGGGGAAGCCGCGGATCGCCGCGGCGAACTCGTCGAGGTTGGCGCGGCCGTGCGCGTTGAGCCGCACCTGCGCGAAGATATGCGCGCTGAGCCCGACCTTGCGACGGTCCACCAGCGCGACCCGGCCGCGGATCACGCCTTCGCGTTCCAGCCGGTCAATGCGGCGCCAGCACGGCGAGGCGGACAGGCCGACCTTGGCGGCGAGCTCGGCGACGGTCTGCTGCCCGTCGCGCTGCAACTCGCGCAAGATGCGCCGCTCATAATCATCAAGTTGGGTCATTTGTGCCGCGATCCGGACGGTGGCGGGATGAACATGCCCCAGCGTAACGGCAACGGCGCGGATGAGGAGACCTTTTCCGGCGCGCCGCTGCCATGCTGTGCGCCAACGATCCGACCGAGGCATTCCCGCATGACCGTCCGCTTCCTCGTCGCCGGCGAGGCTTCGCCCGACCTGCCGCTGCGCGTGCTCAACCTGCTCGCGCTCCGCTCGATCGCGTTCGACGCGGCGTCGGTCGAGCGCGACGGCGACACGTATCGCATCGGCGTCGCGGTGAGCGGGCTGGAGGACGGCGTCGCCGAGCTGCTCCTCGCCAAGATGCGCGCGCTGGTGCTGGTGGAGAGTGCCACGCTCAGTAGTTGAGGCTCCAGCCGATCAGGTGCGCCATCGTGGCGACCCACAGCAGCCCAAGGAACGCCAGCGCGACCAGCACGGCGCGCAGCCGCACGCCCCAGCCGAACGGTCCGCGGAACGCCTCCACCAGGTTCCACAGTCCGATCAGCGCCGCCGCGATCGGGATCAAGGCGGCCACCTGGAGCAGCCGGATCGTGCCGTCGAGGGTGGCATTGTAGGCGTCGACCTGCTGGCTCAGGATCGGCGCGACGACGGTGTACCAGCCCGCGACATAGGCGAGGTCGGCCACGGCGGCGACGCGCACCAGCAGCCGCGCGCGCGCAGCGCGCCCGGTCGCCACCCGCGGCGCGGCGTAGCGGCGCCGGATCCACCAGCCCGCCGGCCAGGCGACCACCGTGAGCAGCAGCACCAGCAGCGACAGGCCCGCGACCGTTTGGAACATCGTCGAGTTCCGCGCCGCCGGCACCGCCTGGAGTACGCCTACCGGGTTCTGGCTGTCGACGATGGTGCGCCGCCCACGCAGCTCGGTCACGCGCAGCAGCCGCGTGCCGTCGACCGCGCGCCACAGCCCCGGCGCGATCTCGCGGAACCGCTTTCCCTCGATCGAGGAGACGCTGATCGTGCCGTCGTCGTTGGCGCTGACCACGTCCTGCTGGAGCAGGTAGAACAGGCTGATGAAGCCGGTCTCGACTCGCCGCGAGCTCTCGTAGTGCCCCGCCAGCGCGCGCGCGTCCGCCGCGGCGCTCGCGATCGCGAGCGGCAGCGGCGCGGGGCGTGCGGGGAAGTAGCGGTCCATGAACAGGTCGAACAGCCGCTCGCGCACGCCGTACACCGCGTCGCGCTCGCCGCGGCTGCTGAAGCTCATGAACAAGCCGACATTCTTCTCGGGCAGCAGCGCGAGGTCGGTATGGAAGACGATCGTGTCCCCGCCGTGGCCGATCACGGTCGTGCCGTTGCGCTGCATCCAGAAGAAGCCGTGCGCCATCGTGTCGAAGCCAGCGGCGGGCGGCGCCGGCGGGCGGTGCATGAACGCGACCGTCTCCGGGCGCAGGATCCGCGCGCCGCCGTAGCTGCCGCCGCCGAGATGCGCGAGCATGAAGCGCGCCATGTCGTCCGCGGTGGAGGCGACGCTGCCCGCTGGCGCGGTGCCGACCAGCTCATAGGCGTGCGGGGGCCCGTCGCTGGTGTCGTATCCCTTGGCCGCGAGCGGCACGAGCGCGGGCGGCAGCGGCTGGACGAAGGTGGTGTGCGCCATGCCCAGCGGGCCGGTGATGTGGCGCGCGACATAGGCCTCGAACGGCTCGCCCGAGACGCGCTGGACGATATAGCCGGCGAGCGCGACGCCATAGTTGGAATAGGCCGGCGCCTCGCCCGGCCTGAACAGGAACGGGCGCGTGTTCTCCTTCAGGTAGCGCTCGGTGGTCTTGAGCAGCTTGGGGTCGCTGGCGAGCAGGTCCTTGAGCCCCTCCTCGAAGCCGCCGCGGTGCTGCATCAGGTCGTTGATCGTTACCGCGCGCCCCGGCGGGGTGATGCGAAAGTCGAGGTAGCGGTTGACGTCGGCGTTGAGATCGAGCCTGCCCGCCTCCACCAGCTGCATCACCGCGGTCCAGGTCAGCAGCTTGGAGGTCGAGCCGATCCGCATCAGCGAGCGGCGCGGGTCCATCGGCGTCTTGGCGGCGACGTCGGCGTAGCCATAGCCCTTCTCGAACAGGATCGCGCCGTCCTTGACGACCGCCACCTGCGCGCCCGCGATCTTCCCGGCCTGGAGCGCGGCGGGCATATAGCCGTCGAGCCAGGCGCCGACGTCGGCTTCGGTGAGCTGGGGCGCGCTCGCGGGCGTGGCAGGCGCCGGCGGCGTCTCGGTGCCGGGGGCCGCGGGCGGCGCGACGGGCGGGCGCGCGGCCGGCGTCGCGGCGACGAGCAGCGCGGGGAGGAGCGCCAGTATAAGCGTCTTCATCGTCATCCTCTCACCTCGCCGGCTCGGGCTCGAACAGCAGGTCGGCAAAGTCGAAGCTGAAGTCGGCGATCGGCGACACCGGCCGGGCCGTGACGCGCGCCACCTTGCCTGCTGCGTCGAGCGCGAAGGTCAGATAGGCCGGCTCGATCGCGGGATCGTCGAAGCGCGCGACGAAGGTATCATACTGATAATGTTCGAGTCGCCCCGCCATGCGCGGCGTCGGCACGAAGCGCACCGAGAGCCCGGCGGCATCGCCGCCGATCTCGATCGCGCCGTACCAGCGGTCGGCGTAGCGGCCCACGTAGCGCGCCAGCGGCAGCGACGGTCCCACCTTGGCGGGCGTGGCCGCCTCGGCGCGCACCGCCGCCTCGGCCGCGGCGATCCGCTGCGCGCGATACTGCGTGAAGCGCGCCGGCCAGTCCTGCCGCTTCGCCCCGAGATAATGGTCGATCAGCTCCCACATCAGACCATGCCGCGGCGCGGCTTCCTCGCTGTTGAGCTCGATCGCGAAGCCGACGTGGCGCGCGGGGATCATCACCACCACCGAGGTCATGCCGAACAGCCCGCCGGCGTGCCACACGATCCGCTCGCCGCGATAGTCGCGCACCTCCCAGCCGAGCGCATAGCCGTCGAAGGTCGGCGTGGTCCCCGCGACCGGCTCGGGCAGCGGGGTAATCGGGATCGGCGTCACCGGCGCCCACATCTCGCGCCCCGCCGCGGCGGAGAAGACGCGCGTGCCATCCGCCGCGGCCCCGCCGCCTAGCTGCACCTGGAGCCAGCGCGCCATGTCGGTGGCGCTCGCCGCGATCAGCCCGGCGGGGGCGGCAGCCTGGGGCAGCTGGTCGTGCTCGTCGAGCCCGCGCATCGTGCCGGTGCCGCGCACCGTGCCGCCGAAGCGCGCGTGCGGCAGCGCGCGGTTGGGCAGCGCCCAGAAGGTCGCCAGCTCCCCGGTCGCGCCCGCCATGCCGGCGGGGGCGAGCACGTGCGCGCGGACATAATCCTCCCACGTCTGCCCGCTCACCGCTTCGATCAGCTGCCCGGCGACGGTGTAGAGGACGTTGTCATAGGCATAGCCGCTGCGGAAGCTGGTCGCGGGCGCGATATAGCGCAGCCGCCGCACGATCTCGGCGCGCGAATAGCTGCCGCGCGGCACGTACAGCAGGTCGCCCGCACCGAGACCGAGCCCGCTGCGGTGCACCAGCAGGTCGCGCACCGTCATCTCGCGCGTGACCCAGGCATCGTACATCTGGAAGCTGGGGAGATGGTCGACCACCCGGTCGTCCCAGCCGAGCTTGCCCGCATCGACCAGGGTCGCGATCGCGGCGACGGTCATCGCCTTGGCGGTGGAGCCAATCAGGAAGGTGGTGTTCGCGTCGACCCGCTCGGGCGCACCCTGCCGCCGCACGCCATAGCCCCTGGCGAGCGTGACCGTGCCGTCCTCGACGATCGCCACCGCCATGCCCGGCGTGCCCGAGCCGCGCATCACCTGTTCGACGCGCGCGTCGAAGCCTTTCGGCGGCGCGGCGGACGCGGGCGCGGCGACCAGCGCGGCGAGCAGCACGGGTGCGGCGTATCTCATGCGGTCGGCTCCGGCTGGGCCGATCCGCCGCGCCCCACGATGGTGAGCAGCAGCAGCGGCACGACGTAGATCAGGATCAGCAGCGCGGCGAGCAACCGGTAGCCGCCCGCGATCAGTCCGACCAAGCCGACACGCTCGGCGAGCAGCATGCACGGCGCGAGCAGCGCCAGTGCGAGCAGCGCGCGCGCCGGCGGCGACAGCGCCGCGCGGCCACGCGCACGCGCGACGCGCTCGTTCACCGCATGAACGGCGCCGGTGCCGCTCTCCAGCAGCGCGGCGAAGATCATCAGCTGGAAGCCGAGGTGAAACAGCGGGTGGCCGAGCCGCGTCAGGATATAGTCGGACGGCAGCACCGCCCCCGTGATCTCAGGGAGGAAGGCCGCCATGGTGACGAAGAACAGCAGCGCGGGCAGCATCGCGAGTGGCGCCGCCAGCGCACCCGCGATCACCGCGTCGCGGCCCGAGCGGAAGTGGCGCGTCACCGGCAGCACGATCACCGCGCCGACGATATTGTAGCCCGCATAGGTCAGCCCGCCGAGCGCCCAGCCCGGTGCGGGCGGCCCCGCCGCGGCGAAGGCGTCAGCGATCCGCCCGCCCACGCCCGTCAGCGCGAGCAGCAGGAACAACGCGTAGGTGGCGTAGAGCAGCACCGAGACCCAGAGGAAGACGCGTTCGACGCCCGCGTTGCCCCAGGCGACGCAGGCGGTGATGCCCGCGAGCAGCGCCAGCGTCCCCGCCAGCGCAGGCAGCCCCAGCGTCGCCGCGCCGATCTCCCCCGCCGCGGCGCCGAACACCGCGAGCACGACCACGACGAACAGCGCGTAGGCGCCCTCGAACAAGACCCAATAGCGCCCCAGCAGCGCTTGGAAAAAGGTGCGATAGTCGCGCGCGCCGACCGCGTGCGCGAGCCGGAAGGTAGCGGCGGCGACGACACCCCAGATCAGCGTCGCCAGCGCCATCGCCAGCACCCCGCCCCAGGCGCCCGCAGGCAGGAAGAACTCGGCGAGCTCGCGCCCGGTGGCATAGCCGCCCCCGATCACCACCGCCTTGAACGCGAGCCCGGGCAGCACGAACCGCCGGAAGCGGTCGGCCGCGGCGGGGCTCAGGCCGCGCACGCGTCGAGCAGCCGCTCGAAGGCGTCGCCGCCGCGGATCGGGTCGGCCGTCGGTAGGCCGAGCCGCTCGGCCGTGTGCGCGATCTCCGCCGCCGCCTCGGCCTCGGTCATGCCCGCGGTATTGAGGCTGACGCCGGCACAGCGGATCGCGGGGTTGGTCAGCCGCCCGACCGCGACCGTCTGCTCGATCACCGCCTCGATCGACGGCACATGGTAGCCCGGCGTGCCGAGGATCTGCGCGCGCGTCGGCTGGTGGCAGACGACGAAGAGATCGGGCTGACTGCCGTGGAGCAGCGCCAGCGACACCGCGGCGTAGGAGGGGTGGAACAGCGAGCCCTGCCCCTCGATCACGTCGAGATGGGTCGGCGGCGCCTCGGGGCTGAGCAGCTCGGCGGCGCCGGCGGCGAAGTCGGCAACGACCGCGTCGATCGCGATCCCCTCGCCCGCGATCATGATGCCGGTCTGCCCGCTGGCACGGAAGGTCGCGTCCTGCCCGCGCGCCTGGAGCCCGCGCGCGATCGCCAGCGCGGTATATTTCTTGCCGAGCGCGCAGTCGGTGCCGACCGTCAGCAGCCGTCGCCCGGCGCGCTTGGCGCCGGTCGCGATCGGCAGCGCGGCGGGCGGCTCGCGCACGTCGACCAGCCGCGTGCCCGCGCGCGCCGCCGCCTCGCGCAGCGCGGGGAGGTCGCCGAGCCGGGTGTGGAGCCCGGCGACCAGGTCGAGCCCCGCCTCCACCGCGGCGAGCAGCTCGGGCATCCACGCCGCCGGGATCACGCCGCCCTGGTTGGCGACGCCGATCACCATCGAGCGCGCCCCCGCCACCGCGGCGGCCGCGGGGATCATCCGCGGCAAACCGGTGGAGACGGTCGCGGCGGGCAGCGCATGCTCGGCGAGGCATTTGTCCGCCGCCCAGTCGCGCAGCCCGAGCGCGGTCTTGGCAAAGCCCGGCTCGGTCGCGTCGCCGAGGAACAGCAGGTAGGGCGCCGCCAGTGCATGCACCGCGCGTGGGGGAGAGGCGGGAGCGTCGCGCACGATCAGAACCCGACGCCCAGCGTCGCGCCGATCGTGCGCGGCTGGATCGGGCTCACCTCGATCGCGCCGTTGGGGCGGGTCGGATAGGTCCCGGCCGAGATCAGCCCGCGCGAGTCACCGATGTTGCGCGCGTAGACCGACAGGTCGAACCGCCCCAGCGACACGCCGGCGCGCAGGCTGGCGGTGGTATAGCCGTCGAAGGTGATTCGGCGACCGAACAGGTCGCGATAGGCCGCGTCGAAATTCCCGAGCCGGTCGCTCACCGTCGACACATCGGCGCCGACATAGGGCCGCGCGCCGTCCCAGTCCCAGCTATATTCAGCCGAGACGTTGGCGTTCCAGGTCGGGGCGAACGGCAGCTGGTCGCCGTCGCGCCCGCCGTTCGAGGTGTCGCCGCGCAGCCGCGTGTTGTTGTAGGCGACGGTAGTGGTGACGGTGAAGCCGCGCGTCGGGCGCAGCGTCGCAGTCGCCTCGACGCCGTAGCTGCGCGCGCCCTCGCCGTTTGCGTCGGCCGAGATCGGCCCGGCGTCGGTCTGGAAGGTCGCGACGATCAGCGTCTTGTCCCAATCGAGATAATAGCCCGACAGGTCGATGCCGAAGGTCCGGTCGGCGGTCTCGGCGCGGATGCCGGCCTCGTAGCTCATCAGCGTGTCGGCGTCGGTCTGGAGCGGATAGTCGGGGCCGGCGCCAGGCGGCACCACGTTGGGGCCGCCGGGGCGATAGCCCTTGGCGACGCGTGCGTAGACCTCGCTGTGTGGCGCGAACGCGTAGCGCGGCGACACCGACCAGGTGAACACGCCCTCCTTGGAGGTCGCGCGGCTCTGCGACGGACCGCCGAACAGCGCGCCGTCGAGCGTCTGCGTGGTGCGCTGGTCGTTGTGGCTGTAGCGGCCGCCCGCGGTGAGGTCGAACGTGTCGCTGAAGTGCAGCGTCGCGCTGCCGAAGCCGGCGAACTCCTTGTAGGTCGAGTCCAGCTGCGCGAGGACCAGGCCGTTGAAGCCGGGGATCTCCGGCACCGGGGTGACCGGGCGGCCGGTCGCGGTGTCGAACGGGTAATAGCGCTGGTACAGCTGCCCCGGCTCGCGCGTGTAATAGCCTCCGACCAGCCACTCGAGCGTGGCGGAGCCGTTGGAGGCGAGCCGCAGCTCCTGGGTAAATTTTTTCTGCGTCGAACGGTTGGGATAGTAGATGCCGTAAGCGTCGGGCACGAGGCCGTAGATCGCGGAGGACGCATATTGCGCCAGGGTGATCCCGCCGAGATCGTTGTACGACACATCGCTCCGGTCGGTCGCGACCTGGCGGCTGTAGCTGGTGACCGAGGTGAAGCTGGCGAAGCCTAGGTCATAGTCGAGCGTGCCGGTGTAGAGGCGGTAGCTCACCTCGTTGCGGTCGGGGAAGAGCTGGTAGCGCACCTCGCGCCCGCCGGTGCTCGCGCCGGTGAACGGGTCGGCGGTGATCGGGCGCAGCGTCGCCGCATCGGCGTCGAAGGCGTTGCGCGAGTCGACCTCGATGTTCTGCAACACCGCGGTGAGCCGCAGCGACAACCGGTCGCTCGGCTTGAGCAGCAGCGAGGCGCGGCCGCCGTAGCTGCGCGCGCGGTTGACGTCCTCGTCGGCGATACCGATCGCGTCGATATAGCCCGCGCTGCGACGGTAGAAGCCGCTCGCGCGCAGCGCCACCGCGTCGCCGAGCGGCACGTTGACCAGCGCGTTGCCGTAATAGCCCGTGCCGCCGTCGCGCACCGTCTCGGCGCCGCCCTGCCCGCGCGCCTCCCACTTGCCCAGCTTGGGGGCGACGGTCACATATTTGACCACGCCACCCAGCGAGTTGGCGCCGTAGAGCGTGCCCTGCGGCCCGCGCAGCACTTCCAGCCGCTCGATGTCGAACGTGTCGAAGTCGCCCGCCAAGGTCGCGCCGTTGGTCTGGCCGGTGCTCGAGCCGAACGGCGTGTCGTCGAGATAGACCGCGACCGTCGGGCTGGCGCCACCGGCGTTGATGCCGCGCAGCACGACGCGGGTCTGGCCGGGATTGCCCGACTCGAACGACAGGCCGGGTACCAGCGCGGCATAGTCGGCGATGGTGCGCGCCTGGCGCTGCTCCAGCGCCTCGCCGCCCAGCACCGACATCGACTGGGGCACGTCCGACAGGAGCTGCTCGCGCTTCTGCGCGGTGACGATGATGTCGCCGACCTGCGCGGCCTCACGCTCGGGCGGCGCGGCGTCTGGTGACGCCTGCTGCGCCGCCGCTGCCCCGCCGAGGAAGAGCGCCAGCGCGCTCGCGACCGACGCGCTACGACGTATGTTCCCCATCGCTTCCCCCTCGATGTTGCCAATTAGGATGCTAATGTCCTGATTGGAGAATAGTCAATCGCAAATTAGCTCCGCTCGCCCGTTCTGATCACTTGGATTGATGCCGGGTCGATCGCCGCCAGCAGCACCGCGGCGAACGCGGCCAGACCGGCGAGCAGCAGGAAGAAGGCGCCGTGGCCCAGCGCGGTCCAGGCGGTGCCGACCAGCCCGGCGGCGAGGCTGCCCGCGAAGGTGGCGAGGTACCAGGCCGCCACGGTGGTCGCGCCCAGCCCCGCGGGGGCGAGCCGCGCGAACAGCCCCAGACCGGTCGGCAGGATGTGCAGCTCGCCCACGGTGAGCAGCGCGAAGAACAGCGCGAGCCACAGCCAGTGCGAGGCGCCTCCGCGCGCCGCCAGCCCGGCGAGCAGGAGATACGCGCCCGCCACGATCAGCGCACCCACCGCCATACGCCGCACCGGCCGCTCCGCGCGGCCGCGCTCGGCGCGCTGCCGCCACCGCGCCAGCAGCGGCGGGGTCAACGCCATCACGAACAGCGGGTTGAGCGACTGGAACCAGGTCATCGGCACGATCGCGGCGCCGGCGCGGCGATCGACCCCGCTGTCCGCCCAGAGCGCCACGGTGTTGCCGACCTGCTCATAGGCGGCGCGAAAGATGGTGACGCACAGCGCCACCGCGACCAGCAGCAGCGCCACCTCGCGCGTGAAGCGGCCGCGCGGCGCGGCGTGGCGCACCGGCGCGGCGCGCGCCGTCGCGGGCAGGTAGCGTTGCCCCCATAGGTAGATGCCCAGCCCCGCCACCATGCCGACCCCGGCGGCGCCGAAGCCGTAATGCCAGCCGTACAGCTCACCCAGCGTCCCGCACAGCAGCGGCGCGAGGAAGCCGCCGATGTTCACGCCGACATAATAGACGTTGTACGCCCAGCCGACGCGCGGGTCGCCGGGGGCGTAGAGATCGTCGATCTGGCTCGGCAGGCTCGGCAGGAACAGCCCGTTGCCGAGCGCGATCGTCACCAGCGCGACGTAGAAGAGCGGCTCGAACGCCATCATGAAATGGCCCAGCGCCATGATCGCGCCGCCCAGCACGATGGCGCGCCTCTTGCCGAGCAGCCGGTCGGCGATCACCCCACCCAGGATCGGCGTGAAATAGGCGCAGGCGGTGTAGGCGCCGTAGATCAGCGAGGCCTGCGCCTGCCCCAGCATCAGCTGCTTGGTCATGTAATAGACCAGGAGCGCGCGCATCCCATAGTAGGAGAATTGCTCCCACATGTTGGTGAGAAACAGCACCGTCAGCCCGCGCGGCTGACCGAACCAGGTTGGCGCGGGCGGTGCGGCGGCGCTCACCCGCCCCATACCTCCGCGCCGGCGTAGAGCAGGCCGTCGTCGTAGCGCACGCCCGGCGCACGATCCTCGGCGAGGAAGGTCGGGCCGTCGAGGTCGACCAGGTCGGCGAGCTGGCCCAGCACGAAGCCGGGCGCGGTGGCGAGACTGGTGCCAATCATCGTCCCCACCATCACGCCCAGCCCGAGCCGGCGCGCCGCGGCGGCCATCAGCAGCCCCTCGGTGAGCCCGCCGCACTTGTCGAGCTTGATGTTGACCACGTCGAAGCGCCCGACCGCGCCGGCGACGTCGGCGAGCGTCAGCAGGCTCTCGTCGCCCGCGATCGCGATGGCGGAGCGGTAGCCGTCGAGCGCCGCCTCGGCGCCGCGGGCGAGCGGCTGCTCCAGCAGCGACACGCGGTGCGGCAGCAGGCCAGCGACCAGCGCGTTGAGTTCGGCGCGCGCGAAGCCCTGGTTACCGTCGACGCCGAGCCACACGTCGGGGCGCGCCGCACGGATCGCGGCGACGCGCGCGAGGTCGAGGTCCAGCTCGCCGGTCAGCTTCACCTTGATCGAGCGCGCCCGTGCGTAGCCGCGCGCCACCGCCGCCATCGCCGCGGGCGTGTCGGCGCTGACGGTGAAGGTGGTGACGATCGGGCGCGGCGGCTCGCTCAGCCCGGCGAGCTGCCACACCGCCGTGCCGCTGCGTCGCGCCTCCAGGTCCCACAAAGCGGCGTCGACGGCGTTGCGCGCGCCGCCCGCGGGCATCAGCGCGCGCAGCTGCTCGCGCGTCGGCCCCGCCTCGATCGCGGCGCGCGCCGCCTCCACGTCGGCCAGCATCTTCGCGACATCGTCGCCGAGATAATAGGCGCCGGCGCCCTCGCCGCGCCCCTGGTGGGTGCCGTCGTCGAGCGTGACGACCAGCACCTCGGCAGTCTCGAAGACATAGCCTGAGATGCGGAAGGGCTGTGCCAGCCGCAGCGTCGCGGTCTCGGTGGCGAGCCGCAGCATCAGTAGAACACCGTCAGCGCGAGCAGGTGGAAGGCCGCCGCGACCCACAGCACCACCAACGTGGCGACCAGCAGCAGCACCGCCCACAGCTTGCGCGTCCACGGCCGGCCGCCGCGGAGCGTCACGACCGCGTTCCAGCCCGCGATTCCGACCGCGCCGACGAACACGACGATGCTGGCGATCTGGAGGAACGTCACCGAGGCGTCGCCCGGCGCGCTGTCGCCGAACAGCACCGAGATCAACCAGAACCAGCCGCCCAGAACCAGCAGCACCGCCAGCGCCATCACCCGCGCAGCGCGCGCCGCGCGCAGCGACACCCCGGCGAGCGGTGCGGCAGCCTGGTAGCGGCGCCGCAGGTACCAGTTCGCGGGCCAGAACAGCGCGGTCAGCAGTAGTACGACGAGGCTGGCGTAGAGCGCAGGCAGCAGCCAAGCGGCGTCGCGGTAGGCGGGCACGCGGTCCCACACCATGAAGGGCGAGACGAGGTCGAAGCTCCAGCGCACCGGCTGCCCGTCGACCAGCTGCGCCGCGAGCCGGTCGTGTCCGGCGGGATCGCGCCAGACGTACGGCGCGACCTCGACCCAGGTGACCGGCACGCCGTTGGCGCCCTTGACCGAGGGAATGACGAGCCGGCCCTGCGCGTCGGCGCCCACCTCGGCCTGGCCGAACAGGTTGGCGATGTCGACGAAGTTGGTGAAGGACGAGCGGCTCACCTGCCAGTGGCCGGCGAGCGCCGCGGCGTGCCGGCGCGCGGTGGCCGTGTCGACGCGCCCGGCGGGCAGAGTCGCGGCGGGGAAGTAGCGGTCGGCGAAGTCCTGGAACAGTTGCCCGCGCGCGACATGCGCCGCGCCGTCGCGCCCGGCCGAGTTGAACGAAACGTACAGCCCGGTGCGCTCCGCCAGGAAGAGGTGAAGCGAGGTGTGCATCTGATTCGTGTCGCCCAGGTGCGCGATCACGCGGCGACCGTTGATGTTGGTCTCGAAGAAGCCGAGCTCCATGCGGTTGAGCGGCGGGATCAGCGATCGCGGGTTCACCTTGGCGAGCGGGCTGTCGTGCATCAGCGCCGCGGTCTCCGGACGCAGCACGCCGCGCCCGCCGTCGAGGTGCGCGATCATGAACTTGGCCATGTCGAGCCCCGAGGCGGAGAGCGACCCCGCCGGACCGGGCACGACGATCTCGAACGGCTTGGGATCGCCCGAGCCGAGCGGATAGCCCTCGGCCATCAGCCCGCGCAGCCGCGGCGGCAGCGGCTGACGGAAGCTCGCCGTGCGCATGTCGAGCGGGCGGAAGATGCGCTGCTCGACATAGTCGTCGAACGGCACGCCGCTGACCCGCTCGACGATATAGCCCGCCAGCGTCGTCGCCCAGTTGGAGTAGGCCGGGGTCGTGCCCGGCGCGTAGACGCGCGCGGGGACGTGGCGCTTGAGATAGGCGCCGATCGGCTCGACGTCGCGCGCGTCATAGGTGATCAGCTTCTTGTTCGCCTCCTCGAACCCGGCGGTGTGCGTCATGATCTGGCGCAGCGTGATCGGTTGCCCGTGAAAGGCGGGGATGGCGAAATCGAGGTAGCGGTTGACGTCGGCGTCGAGGTCGAGCTTCCCGGCTTCGACCTGCTGCATCACCGCGGTCCAGGTGACGAGCTTGGATACTGAGCCAGGGCGGAAGAGGGTGAGGTTCGGATCGACCGGACGGCGCTTCGCGACGTCGGCATAGCCGTAGCCGCGCGCCGCGATCACCTGGCCGTCGCGCACCACCGTCACCACCGCGCCCGCGATGTCGCCACTGTGCAGCGCATACGGCATGTAGCCGTCGAGCCAGGCGGTGACGTCCTCGCCGGTGAGCGCGCGACCGACCGTGGGTGTGACCGGTGCCGCGGGCGCGGCCGGCTGCGCCACCGTCGGCGCGCCCGGCTTCACCGGCGCCTGCGCTGGCGCCAACGCCGCGATCGCCGCCGCGCCGAGCGCCGCCGACACCCACGCGAGCATCCGTCCCGTCCCCATTGCCGCCGCCTCCGCTTGTCGTTATCCTCAGGTATCATCCTGATCAGGACAAGGTTATCCTGTTTAGGCGCCTCGTCAATGGCTCATGGAGGACGCGCTTTGCCGACATCGCCCCCGACCCTGGGCGCGCTCCTCAAGGGGCTCCGCGCGCGCGAGGGCTGGACGCTCAAGGAGATGAGCGCCAAGTCCGGCATTCCGGTCTCGACCCTCTCCAAGATCGAGCACGATCGGCTGACGCTGACCTATGACAAGTTGCAGGCCCTCGCCCGGCGGCTCGGCATGCGCATGACCGACCTGTTCGCCGAGGAGAGCGAGGAGGCGGCGCAGCCCGTCACCGCGCGACGCAGCCTCGGCGACGTCGCGCATTCGGTGCGCGTGGAGACGCCCAACTACGACTATTACTACCTCTGCACCGAGCTGCGGCGGAAGCGCATGATCCCGGTCGTCACCAAGATCCGCGCCCGCTCGGCCGAGCAGTTCGGCGAGCTGGTGCGTCATTCGGGCGAGGAGTTCCTCTACGTGCTGAGCGGGCGGGTGGAAGTGCAGACCGAATTCTACGATCCGGTCACGCTCGAGCCCGGTCAGGCGATCTACATCGACTCGAGCATGGGACATGCCTATCTCGCCGCGACGGGCTGCGAGGAGGCCGAGGTGCTGGCGGTGATGTCGAGCGCCGAGGAGGAACTGATGGAATCGCTGCTGACTCTCCACCACGGCCAGCGCGGCGCGGGCGCCGAGAATGAGAACGACCCGCCCGCGTCGCCGCGCCGCCGCGGAGGCGCCCGATGAGGGCCGCTCTGCTCGCCGCCGCGGCGCTGCTCGCCGCCACGCCCGCCGCCGCGCAGGACTATACCGCCCGCGTGGCGCGCGTGCTCAAGGCAACGCCGCTGATCGACGGCCACAACGACTGGCCCGAGGCGCTGCGCGAGCGCGAGGGCGAGAAGCGCTGGACGATGGACCTGCGTGACCTCGGCGCGAGCGACCCCGCCTACAACACCGACATCGCGCGGCTGCGGCGAGGGCTGGTCGGCGGGCAGTTCTGGTCGGTGTGGGTGTCGCCCGACCTGCCCGGCAAGGAGCAGGTGGAGCAGACGCTCGAGCAGATCGATCTCGTCCGCTCGCTCGCCGACCGCTACCCCGACACGTTCGCGTTGACACGCACCGCCGCCGACGTGCGGCGCGCGCACGCCGCGGGGCTGATCGCCTGCCTCATCGGCGTGGAAGGCGGCGGCCAGATCGACGGCAGCCTCTCGGTGCTGCGCGCCTATGCCGCACTGGGCGCGGGCTATCTCACCCTCACCCACTCGCGCACGATCGACTGGGCCGACTCCGCCACCGACGATCCGCGCCATGACGGCCTTACCGACTTCGGGCGAAAGGTGGTGCTCGAGCTCAACCGGCTCGGCATGCTGGTCGACCTGTCGCATGTCAGCGAGAAGGTGATGCGCGACGCGCTGGCGGTGACGCGCGCGCCGGTGATCTTCTCGCACTCGGGGGCGCGCGCGCTGAACGACCACCCGCGCAACGTGTCGGACGACGTGCTGCGGCTGGTGGCGCGCAACGGCGGCGTGGTGATGGTCGACTATGCGCCTGGCTATGTCGCCGACGCCTACCGCCGCTGGTCCGCCGACTCGCTGGCCGAGAAGGCGCGGCTCAACTCGCCGCCGTACAACGGTCTCGACATCGGCCAGCCGGACAAGGCGGCGGCGGATTACGCCGCCTGGCTACGAGCGCATCCAGCCCCGGCGGTGACGCTGTCGCAGGTGGCGGATCATATCGCCCATGTCGCCAAGGTCGCGGGTGTCGATCACGTCGGGCTCGGCTCGGATTTCGACGGCGTTGGCGCGACCTTGCCGCAGGGACTCGGCGACGTGTCGACCTATCCCGCGCTGCTCGCCGAGATGATGCGCCGCGGCTGGTCCGACGCGGACGTCGCCAAGCTGGCCGGCGGCAACGTGCTGCGCGTGATGGAAGGCGCCGAGCGGGTCAAGGCGCAGTTCACGTCGCGGCAGTGACCCGGGTCGACGGGCCGGCGCGCGCGATACCGCGCCGGCCCGTCGTCACGCTCACATGATCAGGCGGGCGGTCAGGACGAAGCGGCGCTCCTGTTCGAGGAAGCTGGCGGGCAGCTCCGCACCGCTGCCGATCAGGATATACTCCTTGCGCTGCGTATCCAGCAGGTTGTTGACGTTGAAGCCGAGCTGGACGTTGCGCGTGACGAAGGCGTTCACCGACAGATCGAGCTGCCCGTATTCGCGGACGTATCGCTCGGCGCCGAACTGCCGCCCCACGTTGTCGTCGCGCAGATAGGCGCTGCGCCAGGCATAGGCGAGCCGCGCGTCGATCCCGGCATGATCATAATAGAGCACCGCATTGGCGCTCTTCTTCGACAGGCCCGGCAGCGGCGTGGTGCGCGACACGCCGTCGGCGCTGCGCACGCTGGCCTTGCTGTCGGCATAGGTGAAGTTGAGGATCGTGCCGAAGTAGCTCAGCGCGCCGGGCAGGAAGAAGAACGGCGACTGAAGCCCCGCTTCGAGCCCGTGGATCGTCGCACTGTCACCGTTGGTCGGCTGAGTGAAGGCGATGATGCCGCTGGTCGGCAGGCCGGTCTCCTGATCGGGGAAGCTGGCCAGCTCCGAGACGGTCGTCTGCGAGATCAGCGAACCGATCTGCTTGGCGAAGCCGTTGAGAGTCAAGAGCGCACCCGGGTGGAAATACCACTCGAAGCCGAGATCTTCCTGGTCGGCGAGATAGGGGCGGAGATTGGGATTGCCGCGGTTGCCGGTGCGCGGCCCCGAGTTGATCGTCGTCGCGGGGCTCAGCTGATCGAGCGTCGGGCGGGTCATCGCGCGCGAGTAGGTGCCGCGGATCAGCATGTTGGGCGCGACTTCCCAGCGCGCGTTGATCGCCGGCAGGAAGTTGGTGTAGCGCGCGTCGACGTTACTCGGGGTCAGCTCGGTGCCGATCAGACCGAAGCCGTCCGACGACGTGTCCGTCACGATCACGCGCAGCCCGGCGTTGACGGAAAGCGCACCCATGGTGAAGTTGCCCTGGAGGTAACCGCCGTAGGTCTGCTCCACCACCTGGAAGGAGTTGAGCTGGTCACCCTGAGGATCGGTCGCGAACTGGTCCGAGGTGAACGGGTCGAGCCCCGGGTAGATCGTCTGGATCAGCTTCGCGCGATCGACCGAGAGGATGCGATCGGGCGTGGTCGCGTTGCGCACGCTGAACGGCAGCGTGGCGGCGAACGCACCGAGGCCGAGCGGGCTCGCGCCGAGCAGCTCGGCGCCATTGTACAGCCCGACGTTGCGCGCCTGCTGGCGCGAGGTGCGGTGGGTGTAGCGCGCGCCGGCCTGGATG
Source organism: Sphingomonas sp. BK069 (assembly GCF_014193405.1). NCBI lineage: Bacteria > Pseudomonadati > Pseudomonadota > Alphaproteobacteria > Sphingomonadales > Sphingomonadaceae > Sphingomonas > Sphingomonas sp. BK069. The sequence continues at coordinate 1,671,823 of NZ_JACHZH010000001.1, forward strand.
CTGGTTAGGCCGGGCACCCCCTCGAACTCGCGGGTCGCGTCGACGCGACCGACATATTCGTCGATCGTGTTCACCGCGCGGTTGAAGATGAAGACGTTGTAGCCGAAGCGATCGGGGTTGCTGCTGAAGTCGGTGGCGGTCGAGGAGAATTGCGGCACGTCGCCGTCGACGCGATAGGTCACGTCGGCGCCGTAGGCGGCGAAGGAATAGAGGTCGAGCTCGTTGCTGGAACGCTGGTGCGCGTAGCTGAAGCCCGGCGTGATCGTCAGATGGTCGGCCGCCTCCCATTTGGCGCGCAGCGTGCCCTGATAGACCTTGTTCTCCTGCGGCTGGTAGCTGTAGCCGACGCGGTTCTGGATGTTGCGGAAGGTCGCTTGGGTGACCGCGCCGTTCTCGACGACATAGTCGGTCGGCGCCTGATTGCCCGGCGCGCTGGTGCCGTCGGCGAAGAAGCTGGTCCCCTCGATCGGCGCGTCGGGGCGATCGTCGATCTGCGTCCCCTTGCGCCGCGCGTAGAGGAAGTCGGCGGTCAGCTCGAGCCGCTCGGTCGGGCGCGCCTGCCCGGCGACAGTGACGCCGAGATTCTCGCGCTTCTGCTGGTAACTGTAGAAGGCCGTGGTGCGGGGCGTGGCGGCGTCGAGCAGCGTCGCCGGCGCGGTGGCGAGCACGTCGGCGGAGGCGATGTTGCGGAACGGCACCCAGGGGCCGAAGTCGACCTCGTTGGTGCGGAAGTCGGTCTTCGAATAGGCCGCGGCGACGGTGATGCCGTAGCGGTCGTCCCAGTTCTGGCTGACCAGCCCGAACAGGCGCGGCATCGCCTTGCCCTTCTGCCCGATCGTGACCCCGCCGGTCGCGGTGACGCGAAGCCCGGGTATGTCGAAGGGCTTGGGCGTCTCCTGCAGGATCGTGCCGGCGAGCCCGCCCTCGACGGTGCTGGCGGTCGGCGACTTCTCGACCGTCACCTTGGCGAACAACTCGGGCGCGAGGACGCTGAAGTCGAAGCCGTTGAGCGCGGTGCCGCCGTTGATCTCGCTGCGCGTGAACTGCGGACCGAGGCCGCGCAGGTTGATCGTCTGCCCCTCGCCGTTGACCGAACGGTCGATCGTGATGCCGGGCACGCGCTGGAGCGATTCCGCCAGGTTGTTGTCGGGGAACTTGCCGATGTCCTGCGCCGAGATCACGTCGACGACCGAGATCGAGCGGCGCTTGTCGGCGAGCGAACGCTCGATGCCGGCGCGCAGACCGGTGACGACGACGTCGGCACCTTCCGCGTCCGATGGCGCGATCTCGGCACCATCGGTGGGGGCGTTGGCGCCGATCGTCTGCGCCTGCGCGCTTGTGCCGGCCGAGACGATCGCGCTGCCGATCAGGAGGGTTCGACGCAGTCGGCGGTACGCACAGCTCTTCATGTTAGCCCCCTGTTTCGTTTCGCATCGTTGTCGTCATGCCGACGCCGCTGCTCGCTGCGCCCGCGACCGTCGCTGGCATCACTCGATCGCGCGAGAGTCGCCTCGCCTACTCAGACACTCATCGGACATTCCCGGCTCAGGACGTTGGGTCCTCCGCCTCGTTCAGCCGATCGCACGTAAAGGTCAGCGCGCTTTCTTTCGCTGTGCTATCGCGAGCGCAACATCACAGTCAATTAGAAAAGAAGCGAAACCACCCGAATATAGATGAAAGGCGGCGACGACGGGTGCGTCCGCGCAACAAACGTGCGGCGCTCGGTTTCTCGATCGGCCCTGTCCACGGCAAGGCGGCGGCCCGCGGCGGCCCCGCAGCGGCTTCTCTAGCGACGCGACGCAAGCCCTTCCCCGCCGCCGCGCAACGCGGCCTCCGCCCATGTCGTGACGAGCGGCAGATCGGTCGCGTCCCCGACCTTGCGCGTGACCAATTCGATCACCCGAACGCCGCGCAGCTCGGCGCGCAGCGGGCGCGCGGCCTCGCCGAAGCGCATCGCGCCCGAGCGCGCGAGCAGCCGGCCGTCGCCGTAGACGAGGAACTCCGCGGCGTCGCGCGTGTCGCGGGTGGAATCGTCGACGCCGACGAGCGCCTCGAACCGCGCGGCGCCGCGCGTGCGCACCTCGAGCCGCGATTGCGCCAGCACGCCGATGCCGGTGTCGTAGCTGCGCCCCGCGACCTGGAGCGTCTGGTCATAGGGCGTGGCGTCGGCCTGCGCGCCGCCCCAGCCGGCGTAGGTCGGGCGCTCGCCGGTGTCGCGCGTGCCGCTCCACTGCCCCATCATGCGATGCACCATGGGGTCGGGCTCGGGCGCGACCACGCCGTCGACCGCGACGTTCACGTCACCGGGCACCTCCGACAGGTACATGCCGTCTCGCAGCCGTCGCGTGCCGCTCACCTCGAAGACGCGGCTCTCGCGCGGCGCCAGCGTGAACGTGGTCTCGCCGGTGAAGGGCGCCAGCGTTCGACCGCTCCATAGGTCGTGCAGCGTTATCGGCGCGTCGGGCGCGAGCTTGAGCTGCGCCGCGGTGAGGTTCATCTCGGCCGGCGCCAGCCCGCGGTTGAGCAGCACGACCGCCTTGTGGCCGTTGCTCAATGTCTTCACGATCGTCTGCACGTCGTCCGAGGCGTAGGCGATCACGCCCTGGTGGCCGCCCGGGTCCTGGTTGACGCGCACGATGTCGGCATTGCCCCAGATCCTCATGAGGCTGTCGGGCGCCTGGCGCAGGTCATAGCCGATGAACAAGGGCGCGTTGATGATCGCCCAGAGCGCGAAGTGCGTGCGCGCCTCGGTGAGGTGCTGCGCGTCGAAGTCGCCCTGCCCGATGAACAGCATGTCGGGATCGTTCCACGCGCCGGGCTTGGCGTAGAGCGCGCGGGTCGACGCGCTGTCGAACGAGTGGAGCATGCGCGTCCAGTGCGGCGTGATGTCCTGGCTGGTGCGCCACATCTGGCCCACCTCCTTGCCCCAGCGGCGCACGTCGGCGCTGCCCCAGGTGCACAAGGCGAGGATCGAGTCGCCGTCGGGGCGGTAGCGCGCGATCGCGGCCGCGACCGCGGCATAGAGCGAGCGGACCTGCGCCACGTCGGTGCGGTTGATCGAGGCCTGGTCGATCAGCGGCGGGAAGGCGCGATAGCCGTTCTGCACCACCACCGGCGCGCCGGGTGCGTAGACGTTGATCCCGCAGGCGTCGACCTTGAGATAGTCGAAGCCCCAGTCGCGGAAGTAGAGTGCCACGTCCTGGTCGACGTGGCCGTAGAGCCCGACCTCGCGCTCCGCCGTCGTGCCCTCGGGCAGATTGGGCGAGTGGAGGTCATAGGCCTGCGAGCAGGCATTGCGCCCGATGTCGCTGTACAGCCCCGCCTTGAGCCCCATCGCGTGAAGCCGGTCGGTGAAGGGACGGAAGCTGCTGTTGCCGCCGGCGACCGCGGCGGAGGGGAAGATGCGCGTGCGGATCATCAGCCGCCCGTCGGCGGTGCGGCGCTTGAGCCACCAGCCGTCGTCGACGTTGACGTAGCGATAGCCGAGCTTGGCCAGCCCGCTGTCGACCAGCTTCTGCGCGGCGCCGAGCACTTTCTCCTCGTCCACCTCGGTGCGAAAGGCGTTCCACGAGCTCCACCCCATCGGTGGGGTGCGCGCCGCGGCATGCTCGGGCGCCGACCAGCGACCGGTCGGCGCGAGCGGGTCGGGCGCCGCCGCGGCGGGGCCGGCGAGCACGAGCGCGAGCGTGGCGAGGGACAAGGTAGGCAGGCGCATCGGACGGGACCTCGCTGTTCGCCACATCATAGATCTCGCCGCTGCACGGGAAAGGGCCGGAGACGACGAACCACCCGCTTCGCCGTGCTCCGGCGGACGCCGGAGCCCAGCGTCATGGCCGGCGGCGCCAGTGGCACCAGGCTCCCGCACGCGCAGGAGCACAGCAGCGGATCAGACGAGGAACCCAATCGCTTACCTCGACGCGGCAAGGTGGCGGGCGTAGAGCGCCGCACCATAGCCGGGCGCGTGGAGCGGCTCGACCGGCGCGCAGCCCGCCGCCTCCAGTCCCCTTGTGAACGCGTCGCGCACCGCGGGCACGTTGGCGAGCACGCCGCCCGACCAGGACACCGGCACGCGCTCGCCCGGATCGAAGCCGAGCCGCGCGCGCAGCGCGGTCGCGAGCAGCACCAGCTCGGCCGCGGCCTCCCCCAGGATCGCGCGCGCCACGGCGTCGCCTGCGTCGGCGGCGCGCGACACGAGCGTCGCCAGCGCCGCGATCTCGCCGCGGGCCATGCCGCGCGCGCCCATCACGCGCTCGCACAGCGCCAGGTCATCGTCGAGCACGAGCGCCTCGCGCAGCAGCGCGTGCAGCGGCCCGATGGGCAAGCGACCGTCACTCATCCGGGAGAAAGCGGTGAGTCCGGTGCGCGCGATCCAATAGGCCGAACCCTCGTCGCCGAACAGCTCGCCCCAGCCGCCCGCGCGCGCGCCGCGGCCGCCGCGCTCGCCATAGGCGATCGAGCCGGTGCCCGCGACGACGTTAATCCCGTCCGCGCACGCCAGCGATCCCGCCCAGCCGCACACCATGTCGTTGTCGCAGCGGAAGCGCGCGTGGCCGAGCAGCTCGCGCACCCCGGCGTCGAGCCGCGGGTCGACCGCGCTGTCCTCGCCATAGGCGGGCAGCCCGAGGAAGACGTGGTCGAGGTGCGCGGGCGCGGCGCCGATCTGGGTGCAGATCGCGCTCACCCCCTCGGCGATGCGCCGCACCGCTTCCGCCTCGCCGACCTCGAGATGGTAGGTCGTGCCCGTCACCGCGCTCGCGATCACCGTGCCCGCGGTGTCGATGCAGACGAACTCGGTCTTGGTCCCGCCGCCGTCGACGCCGAGGTAGAGGCGCCCGCTCATGCCTCGTCGGCGTGGATCCGCACGCCCTGCACCACGCGGTTGACGGTGCCACTCGCGTTGGGCTGGTCGGGCGTGAGCCCGAGCGCGAGCGAGACGTGGAGCGCGAACAATTGCGCCGGCACGATATAGGGGAAGAGCAGGTCGGCGTCCGGCGCGTCGTCCATCCCGGCGAGCGCGATCGTGGCGCCCTCGTCCGCCCGCGCCGAGATGACCGCGACCTCGCCCGCGCGCGCGTCGCCGCGCAGCTCGGCGACGATGTCGAGGTCGTAGCGACGCGTCAGCGGGTCGTTGGCGACGAATACCACCGCCAGCGTGCGGTCGGTGATGATCGTCTTGGGGCCGTGGCGGAAGCCCAGCGCGCTGTCGAAGGCGGTGACGACCGCGCCGTCGCTCAGCTCCATCAGCTTGAGCGCGGCCTCGCGCGCCAGCCCGGTGAACACGCCGCTGCCGAGATAGACGACGCGGTCGAACCCGCGCGCGGCGAGCGCCGCGGCGACCGGCTCGGCGCGCGCCAGCATGTCCTGCACGCCCGCAGCGATGGCACCGATCCGCGCGTCCATCGCGGCGATGCCGCCGAGCGCGGACAGCGCCGCGAGCGTCATCGCGGTAAAGCTCGACGTCATGGCGAAGCTGCGGTCGTGCGTTGCCTCGGGCAGCACGATGACGTGCGCGCGCGCGCCGCCGCGGCGCGCCAGTTCGCCCTCGGCATTGCAGGTCACGATCAGGTGGTGCGCCTCGGCGACGCGGCGGTCGACCAGCTCGACCGCGGCGACGCTCTCGGGGCTGCTGCCGGAGCGGCCGAACGAGACCAGCAGCGTCGGCACATCGCCGCGCAGGTACAGCTCGGGCGCGCCGACGATGTCGGTGGTGGCGATCGCCTCGACCGCGCGACCGAGCGCGCGCGACAACCACGGCGCGAGGCACTCGCCGATGAAGGCCGAAGTGCCCGCGCCGGTCAGCACAATACGCAGCTCTGGACGCGCGAGCAGCGGCGCGAGGAACGCCTCGATCTCGCCGCGCGCCTCGCTCAGCAGCTTCTGGGTGGCGCGCAGCGTCGCGGGCTGTTGCGCGATCTCGCGGCGCGTCCAGGAGGAGTCGCCGGGCTCCGCGGCGGGGGCGGCGATCAGCGTGTCAGTCATGGGGAAAACAGGCTCCGTGATAGGCGTCGAGCGTGGCGCCGACCTGCGCCATCACGAGCTCGGCGGGGTCGAGACCGGCGCGGCCGGCGCGCACCGCGGCATAGGCCGCGGGCAGATATTGGCTGAGCAGCGGCAGCGGCGGCGGGGTCTCGCGCAGGTTGGCGAACAGCCGCTCCTGCGCCGCCGCGATCGTCGCGTCGGGCCAGTAATAGCGGATTCGGTCCGACAGGCTGTACTGCAGCTGCAGGTCGAGCGCGGGGCCGGTGGCGTGGTAGTATTTCGCCCAGTTCTTCGGCTCGGCGCGCAGCCGCTCGAGCGTGACGGCGCGCAGGTTCGCGCGCGCGCCCTCGGCGACCGTCTCGCGGTCGATCGCGTCGAGCGCCCAGAGCGCCTCGCGCAACGCGAAGGTAACGCCGGGGCCCACCTTGAGGATCGCGAAATGGTCGCGCACCAGCGCGGCGAGTGCCTGCGGCGTCTGATAGTCGGTCGAGTGCGCCTCGTAGACCAGATGCCGCACCGGCTCGATCGCGCGGCTCAACGCGACCGCGCGCTCGGGGCGATAGTCGACCACCTTGTCATGGTCGAACTCGACGCCGGGCTGCACCACGGTGGCGATGACGCGCTCCCAGGCTTCGGCGAGTCCGGAAGCACGGAACAGCTCGCGATGCATGTCGACGGTGGCGATCGCCGCTTCGGGATCGGTCACCGCCAGCTCGTCGAGGTCCTCGGCGGCGCCGCCGGGCACGGGCACCTCGGTACCGATGACATAGACCGGGGCCGCCGCGGGATCGCCGGAAAAGGCGTCCTCGGCGGCGCGGCACAGGCGCGCAGCGCGCTCGGCGATCGTCCGCTCGGGCAGCGGCACGGGATCGTCGGCGCAGCTCATCGAACAGTCGAGGTGGATCTTGGCGAAGCCGGCGCGGACATAGTCGGCGACCATCGTCTCGGCCTTGGCCATCGCCTCGGCCTCAGGCAGCGCCGTCCAGGCGTTCGGTCCGAGATGGTCGCCGCCGAGCACCAGCCGCTCGAGCGGATAGGCGACTCGCGCCGCGATGCGCTCGACGAAGGCGCGGAAGTCGGCGGGGACCATGCCGGTATAGCCGCCGTCCTGGTTCACCTGGTTGGAGGTCGCCTCCACCAGCGCGAACGGCGCGCCGTTCGCCAGCGCGTGGCGCAGCGCCGCCTCGATCACCAGCGGGTGCGCCGAGCAGACCGAGGTCACGCCGATGCGCTCCCCCGCCTTATGCCGGTTCACCAGGTCGAGAAGTAAGTGCACGTGCGTCTCCCTTTACGCGGCCGACATAACGCCGGACGCAGCAGAACACAAGAAAGCGAAACTTAGCGAAACTAAATAGTCGCGGCTGCGGGTTCGCCCTCCGGATCGGCCGCATCGGGCTCGATCGCGAGCAGCAGCGAGGCGGTGAGCGCGAGCACGATCCCCAGCGTCTTGAGCGGCCCCGGCACGACATGGAGCACCGCGAGCGAGATCAGCGCGGTGGCGAGCGGCGCCCCTGCGTTGGCGAGCGGCGCGACGATGATCGCCTTGCCGTAGCGAAAGGCGAACACCAGCGTCAGCGCACCGATCGCGTTGAGCAGCTGGATCGCCGCGGCCAGCCCGGGCCCGTCGAGCCCCCAATTGATCGCGCGGCCGGTATCGGTCATCGCCCAGGCCACCGGGGCGAGCGCGAGCCCTGACAGCGTCATGTAGACGAAGATGCTCTCCGCCGAGGTGACGTGATTGGCCGCCTTCATGAAATAGGCCTGCACGCCCCAGCACAGCATCACCGCCACCGCGGGCAGCAGCCACGCCGCCGAGGCCCCCGTCCCGCCCGTGCCGGGCGCGAAGTCGAAGGTGGGCAGCGCCAGCAGCGCGAGCAGGATGCCCAGCGCCCCCAGTCTGCCGGTGCGCTCGCCCATCAGCAGGAAGGACATCGCGATCGTCACCACCGGCGACAGCGAGATGATCGGGAAGATCAGATAGGCCGGCCCGCGCGCCACCGCGTAGAACAGCAGCATCTGCCCGCCCGCGCCGAGCAGCCCCACAGCCAGCCCATAGCCGATCGCGCGCGGCGAGCGGTCGAGCCGCCACCCCGCCTGCCTCAGCACCACCAGCGCGGGCGGCACCATCGTCAGCGCCCAGACGACATAGACCAATGTCTCGGGAAAGCCGCGCTGCGGCGACAGGCCCGAGAAGGCCCCCCACACGCCCCATAGCACCACCGTGACGAGCGCGTTGACGAGCCAGCCGCGCCCCGCCGGCGCCGCCCCGCTCATGCCGCGCCCCGCGCGATCGGGGTGGCGCGCACCAGCAGCGCGCGCTCGAACGTCGCGTCGAGCGTCGGCTTGGCGCGCGAGGCGGTGCCGAGCGAGCGGCCGCTGAAGCCGTCCACCAGCGCGTAGCTGCCCTCACCCAGCCCGCGCAGAGCGATCGGTCCGGACCAGCGATCAGCGTAGAAGGCGTAGTGGAGCGCACCGTCCTTCGCGATCGCGTGCGCCTCGGGCTTGTCGAAGCCGATGTCATACAGCCCGCCGAGATACTCCCCCTTGGGCAGCATGTGCTCGCGGTACAGCGCGACCCACTTGCCCCAAAGCGCTTCCTTCTCGGGCGTGAGGACGAACCCGCCCGGGGGCAGCTTCTCCATCGGCTTGGGCGTGTCGCGCGGCCAGGTGAACTTGGTCGAGGGGATCGCGCCGATGCCATAGGCGGAGGCGAAGTCGTCGCCGCCGTCGCTCAGCTCGACATGGTCGCCTGAGTAAGGCGCGGACGGACCCATCAGCGCCTTGAAGGTCTTGCCCTTCAGCCGGATCTGCCAGGACGACAGCGGGTCCGAGGCGGGCGTGTTGTTGGTCGCGGGCAGATTGTGGAAGGCGAAGCTATCGCCGCACGGGCACAACTCGAGCACCGCCTCAGGATTAGCGGCGACCGCCTCGTCGTGGATCGCCTTCCAGAAGTCCTGCAGCTTCTCGCTCGACTCTTCGGGATGCGCGTGGCGGTGCGCGGGATTGTAGCAGGGCGCGACGCCGTTGAGATGCTGGCCGTCGAGCTTGAGCCCGTCATAGCCCCAGTCGGTGACGATGCGGCGCACCAGCGCGCGGAAATAATCGACCGTCGGCTGATACGCCGGGCAGAGCGTGAAGGCGTTCCAGAAGCTGACGTTCTGCGCCGAGCCGTCACGGTCGAGCAGCAGCATGTCGGGATGGTCGCGCAGCAGGTCGGTGCCGGGGTCGACCGCGAGCGGCGCGAGCCACAGCCGCGGGCGCATGCCGTCCGCCTTGATGCGATCGGTGAAGGCGCGCATGTCGGCGTCGCCGCGCGGGAATTTGGCGGGGTTGAGCTTCCAGTCGCCCTCCGCGGTCTGCCAGCCGTCGTCGAGCACCGCCCATTCGAAGCCGAGTGCCTTGGCTTTTGGCAAAGTGCCATAGACCTGGTCGAGCGTGAAGTCGCGCTCATAGCCCCAGGCGCACCAGATCGGCCCGTAGCTCGACTCGGGGATCGGGGGCGCCTCGACCCCGCGCTCGGCCATCAGCCGGCGATAGGCGTCGAGCGGGCGAAAATGATCGCCGGCGTGCGCCATCAGGAAAGCGGTCGGCAGCGTCAGCGTCGCGCCCGGCGCGAGCAGCGCGGGCTGATCGCCGCTCAGTCCCAATCGAGTCGCGCCGGGCTGCGCGGCGACCGGCAGCGCGACCTGGCGCGGGCTGGTCTCGAGATGGCCGACCGCCAGCCCGACGTCGCGGCGCCACACCACCGCCACGGGCGTTCCGCCGCCATAGTCGGAGGCGTTCATCCCCATGAAGTTGCGCTGCTCGAACCCCGGCGCGACCTTCTGCACCCAGTCGCGCCGGTCGGGATAGGAGGCCCCCGCGAAGGTCCAGGCACCGTCGGCGTGCGCGGTGAGGTCGTGCGTCGCGACGCGCCAGCCGGCGATCGCCAGCGGCGCCACGCCGGTGTTGCGGTAGCTCACCTCGTAGAGCGCGAGGCCGGGAAAAGCGTCGAGGAAGGTCACCGCCACGGTCTGCTCGACCTGCCCGCCCGCGGTGGCGCGCAGCACGTGGCGCCGCCCCCTGCCGTGCGGCCCCGCCGCAGCCTCCTCGCGATGGTCGAGCAGCAGGAAACTGCCGAGCGGCGCGGCGCCGGCGAGGAACAGCGCCTCGGGCTGCGCGCGCGGCGTGATCACCTGGCCGCGATGCGCGACCGTGGCGCGCATGGCGCGATCATAGTCGATCGTCAGCGTGCCGTCGCTCAGCCGCACCCCCGCGGGCGCGGCCGCCCAGACCGCGCTGCCGAGATCGGGCAGCGCCACCGCCGCGCCCCCGACGAGCAGGCGACCGAGCATGGATCGACGCGTGACGGAGGTGAACGGCATCGCTGACTCTCTCCTGTGCGGCTCGATGGCCGGTGAGAAAGAGCTTGCACCAACGCGGACGGACGCGCAAACAAAAACCGCAACATCAAGGCGCGTTTTCTTTCGTTACGCGCGAGTGGGAGAGAGACGATGAGCCTGATCGCGGTCCTGCTGATGGCGAGCGCGGCGACGCCCGTGGCGCATTACACCGAGGCCGACTTCGCGCGCGTCGCCAAGTTCGACTCGCATTTTCATGCCAATGTCGAGGATTCGAGCTTCCTCGCCCTCGCCAAGCGCGACCGCTTCGATGTGCTGTCGATCAACGTCGACTATCCCGACTTTCCCCCGCTCGCGCGCCAGGCCGCGATCGCGCGCACGATGCGCGCCGCCGACCCGGCGCATTTCCGCTACGCCACCACCTTCTCGATGGCGGGCTTCGGTACGCCGGGCTGGACCGAGCGCACGATCGCGCAGCTCGATCAGGCCTTCGCGCGCGGCGCGATCGCGGTGAAGGTGTGGAAGAACATCGGGATGGTCGCCAAGGACGCGAGCGGCAAACGCGTCTTCCTCGACGATCCGCGGCTCGACGGCGTGATGGCGCATCTCGAGCAGCGCGGCATCCCGCTGATCGCGCACCAGGCCGAGCCCAAGAACTGCTGGCTGCCGCTCGACCAGATGACGACCGACAACGACCGCGAATATTTCAAGGCGCACCCCGAATATTACATGTACCTCCACCCGGAGGAGCCGAGCTACGAGGCACTGATGGCAGCGCGCGACCGCTTCGTCGCGCGCCACCCGAAGCTGGCGTTCGACGGCGCGCACATGGCCAGCCTGGAGTGGAGCGTCGACGAGCTGGCGCGCTTCTTCGACCGCTACCCCAACACCGTGGTCGACCTCGCCGCGCGCCTGTCCAACCTGCAGGTCCAGTCGAACGCCGATCTCGCGAAGGTGCGCGCCTTCTTCATCAAGTACCAGGACCGCATCCTCTACGGCACCGACCTCACCGACAGCCCACCCGATCCCGCCGCGCGCGCGCAGAACCCGCCCGCCACCAGCGACTTCCCGAAGGAGGCCGACCGCGTCTGGCGCGCCGACTGGCGCTATCTCGCGACGCCGCTGCCGCAGCGCGTCGACGCCATCGGCGCCGACGCCAAGGGGCTCAACCTGCCCCGCGCTGTGATCGACAAGATCTACTGGGGCAATGCGCGACGGTTCTTCCATCTGGCGAGGTGAGGTGGTGGGTAAGGTGGCGCGGCTGAGGCTTGTGCCCCCCGCCACTCCCCCCACACGCACAACCCGTCATCCCGGACTTGGTCCGGGATCCAGCCGTCCGCGAGAGCAACGGGGCATGGAACACGCGGCACCGTGGATCCCGGAACAAGTCCGGGATGACGGAGGAAAGGGAAAGGGAGCGGCTCGCTCGAAATCCCCGTGCTCCTGCGCACGCAGGAGCCCAGAGTCACGCGCGACACCGCACCTGCCCCCTGGTTCCTGCGTGTGCAGGAACACGGGCGCGCTCACCACCGCTATCTCCGCGTCCGCGGAGACGCCCCCCTTCACGCCACGTGCAGGCGGAACCCCAGCCGCTCGGCCGCGGCCTGCAATCCCTCGGGGGCGCTGGCGTCGGTGACGAGGTCGTCGATCTCGGCGACGTTGAGGATGCGGTGGAGACAGACGCGGCCGAACTTGGACTGGTCGGTCACCGCGATCACCTGCTGTGCCGCCCGCACCATCTTGCGGTTGAGCATCGCCTCGGGCTCGTAGTGCGTGGTAATGCCGCGCTCGAGGTCGAAGCCGTCGACGCCGAGGAAGAGCTTGTCGACGTGCAGGTCGTCCAGCGCGGCCTCGGTCTGCGCGCCGTAGAAGGCGCGATTGCGCCGGCGCAGCGCGCCGCCCAGCATCACGACGCGGATCCGCTCCTTGCGCGCCAGCGCGCAGAGGATGTCGAGGTCGTTGGTGAGGACGGTGATCTCCTCATCGTCGGGCAGATGGTGCGCGATCTGGAGCGTCGTCGTGCCCGAGTCGAGCACCACCGACTCGCCCGGCCGCACCATCGCCGCCGCCATCGCGCCGATCCGCGCTTTCTCGTCGACGTGCGCCGCGCGTTTCGCTTCCACCGCGGGTTCGGCGATCACGTTGACCGCGTCGGCGACGATCGCGCCGCCGTAGGAACGCTCGGCCACACCGCGTTTCGCGAGGAAGTGCAGGTCCTTGCGGATCGTCTGCATCGACACGCCGAAGCGCTCGGCGAGCGGCGCCACCTGCACGCTGCCGCGCTCGCGCACCATCGCGCTGATCTGCTGCCGTCTGCCGCTGGTGTCCCGTACCGTGGACATCGCATCCTCCCGTTCGCGCACCGGCTTACCAGCCGTGACCGGCGGCTACAATGCTCCCGCTAGGTTTCGTTTCTTTTCTATTTGACAGTATTGCTACGCTCACGATAGCAAGTCGCAACGTTTCGCATCGGGTGCGGCGAAGAGGGAGAGTGGCGATGACGCAGCTGCAGCACGGGCGTGGCAAGATCCTGGCCGGCGCGAGCCTGGCCGCCCTGCTCATCGCCAGCCAGGCTGCGGCGCAGGACGCCACCGCCCCGGTCGACGGCACGCAGCAGTCCTCCACCGCCTCGCCCGACCCGCAGGCGGTGCTGTCCGACCCGTCGCAGCAGCCCGGCGAGACTGGCCAGCCCGACGGCCCGGTGACGACCGGCGGCGACATCGTCGTGCGCGGCGTCCGCGGCAGCCTGCTCCGCTCGATCCAGGCCAAGCGCAACGCCGACACGATCGTCGACGCCATCTCCTCCGAGGAGCTCGGCAAGTTTCCCAATCGCAACGTCGCCGAGGCGCTCGCCAACATCCCGGGCGTGACGGTCGGACGCGACGGCCGCGGCGAGGGACGCGACATCACCGTGCGCGGGCTCGGCTCCAATTTCGCCATCACCACGCTCAACGGCCGCATCCTGCCGACCGACGGCACCGACCGCTCGTTCCAGTTCGACGTGCTGCCGTCCGAGATCATCTCGGGCGCCGAGGTGAAGAAGGCGGTACGTGCGTCCGAGCTGGAGGGCAGCATCGGCGGCAACGTCGACCTGCGTACCGCGCGACCGCTCGACCGCCCCGGCTTCCACGCCTCCGCCGCGCTCGAGGGCCAGTATAACGACCTGGTCGACAAGGGCGGCTACAAGGCCAGCGGCGTCGTCAGCACCACCTTCGCCGACGACACGATGGGGCTTCTGGTCGGCGCCAGCTACAACAAGTACAAGTTCCGCACCGACAACCTCGGCGAATATTCGATCACCGACGGAACGGAGGCGGGCTATGGCATCGACTTCAACCGCGACGGCAAGGTCGACCCGAACACCGCCGGCCCGGCCTATATCTGGCCGGATTACTACAGCGTCGGCTATGTCACCGGCGAGCGCGAGCGGATCGGCGCGGCGGGCGCGTTCCAGTGGAAGCCGTCGAGCCGCTTCGAGCTGACCATCGACGGCGTTTACAGCCATTTCGACGTCACCCAACACAATTACCGCTCGTCCAACTATCTCAACCCGCTCGGCGACGACGGCGCGCCGCGCTGGGACCCGGCGTCGATCTCGGTCGATCGCAACAACGTGGTCACCGGCTTCGCGATCAACGACCTCGTCTCCGAGGTGCTGACCACCGACGAGCCGCGGCAGAGCCAGACCTATCAGATCGGCGGCCACATCGACTGGCGTCCGGTCGACCAGCTCAAGCTCGCCTTCGACGGCTATTACGGCAAGGCGACCAACAATACCGGCGGGCGCAACCGCTTCGTCGTCGCGGGCGTCCCCGGTGCCTCGGCGACCTTCGCAACGCGTGACAACGGCCTGCCCGATCTCGCGATCACGCTACCGGGCGGGCGCACGATCGACCAAGCCACCAACGACGACTATCGCGCGCACTATATCGGCATCCAGGGCCAGGACATCTCGGACGAAATCAAGAGCGGCAAGATGGACGGCGAGTATCGCGTCGACAATGGCGCGTTCAAGGCGATCAGCTTCGGCGCCGCCTGGACCGATCGTCGCAAGAACGTCACCACGGTCGACAATCAGTACACCACCTCGTGCAACTATTGCGGCTACCCCTTCACCTTCGGGCAGATCGGCGCCGACGTGGTGCGCCCGGGACAGGGCAACATCTTGAGCAAGCTGCCGGGCAACTTCCCGCGCAACTTCCCCAATTTCGACATCGACACCTATCTGGCGGCCTTGCCCCGCGCAGACAACAACCCGGCGGTGCTCAACCCCAACAGCTGCCTCGATGCGAGCGGCGCGACGGTCGACGGCTGCGCGCTGTCGCCCTATCCCGCCGGCTATTCGACCCAGATCATCCAGGACGACCTGCCCGCCTCCTACCGCATCCGCGAGCGCACCTGGGCGGGCTACGTCCAGTTCAACCTCGCCGGCGAGCGCTGGCGCGCCGACATCGGCGGGCGACTGGTCGCCACCAAGGTGTCGTCGGTGGGCTACGGCGCCTCGATCGCGACGATCATCCCGCGCGCCGGCACGCAGGACAATGCGGTCGCCTTCAACGAGGTCGAGCCGATCACGGGCGGCGGCGACTATCTGCGGCTGCTGCCCGCGGCGAACTTCGCCTATGATCTCGCGGACGGGCTGCGCGTGCGGCTCGCGGCGTCGCAGGCGATCTCGCGCCCGACCTTCGCCGAGCTGTCCCCCGCCAAGGACGCCACTTCGGCGCAGTCGGGCACCTATATCATCTATGACGCGGGCAATCCGAACCTGAAGCCGACCGAGGCCAACCAGCTCGACCTGTCGCTCGAATATTATCCGTCCAACCGCCTCGCCCTGACCGCGGCGGCCTTCTACAAGCATATCACCAATTTCGTC
Organism: Sphingomonas sp. BK069; assembly: GCF_014193405.1. Taxonomy (NCBI): domain Bacteria; kingdom Pseudomonadati; phylum Pseudomonadota; class Alphaproteobacteria; order Sphingomonadales; family Sphingomonadaceae; genus Sphingomonas; species Sphingomonas sp. BK069. Next base: position 1,687,015 of record NZ_JACHZH010000001.1, read on the forward strand.
TCGACCGTGCCGGTCGACGTGGTGGTCACGCCGACCGCGCAGCCCGCCAACCAGCAGCAAAATTTCGACTTCGTCGAATACCAGGTGCGCAACGGCGACAGCGCCGACGTCTACGGCGTGGAGGTCGGCGGCCAGTATTTCCTCGACAACGGCTTCGGCGTGCAGGCGAACCTCACCTACAACCGCTCGCGCGCCACGTCGGGCGACGTCACCACCGACCTGCCCGGCGCCATCCCCTTCTCCGCCAACGGCAAATTGTTTTACGAGAACCACGGGATCGGCGCGCAGGTGTCGTACAGCTTCCAGTCGCGCTTCACCTACGCGCAGTCGGGCAATCTCGCCTATCTGCCGGTGAAGGAGGATCCATACCACGAGGTCTCGGCGACTCTGTCCTATGACCTGAGCAGCCACCTCACCGTCTATGCGCAGGGCTCGAACCTGCTCGGCCAGGCGGTGAAGCGCTTCAACGACCTGCGCAATGTCCCCAACTTCTACGAATATTCGGGCCGCGCCTTCTTCTTCGGGGTGCGCGGACGGTTGTGATCGCGTGACACGACAGGCGGGGGCGCATCAGGACGAATAAGGGTCGGCCGTGGCGGCTTGCCTGGTCTGTCGCGCTCGCCGCGCCCGTGCACGCGCCAGGAGACATCGCCCCGGCCGAGCGATAAGGCCGCCGGATGAGCCGGCTGCTGCTGTTCAACAAACCGTTCGGGGTCCTCTCCCAGTTCACCGACCGCGGATCGCCGACGGCTCGCGCGACGCTATCGGACTTCATCGACGTGAAAGGGGTCTATCCCGCCGGGAGGCTCGATCGCGACAGTGAGGGCCTGCTGTTGCTCTGCGATGACGGCCGGCTACAGGCACGCATCGCCGATCCACGCTTCAAGATGCCCAAGACCTATCTTGTCCAGGTCGAAGGCGATCCGCAGGAACCGGCGCTGGCGCGCCTGCGGCAGGGCGTCAGACTCAAGGATGGCATGACACTTCCCGCCGAGGTCGATCGCATCGATGCACCGGACCTGTGGCCGCGCGATCCGCCGATCCGCCGCCGCGCGCTGATCCCCGACAGCTGGCTGAGGCTCACCATCCGCGAAGGGCGCAACCGGCAGGTACGCCGCATGACCGCCGCGGTCGGGCTGCCCACGCTGAGGCTGGTCCGCTGGTCGATCGGCGACTGGTCGCTCGTCGGGATCGCGCCGGGCGCATACGAGGCGCTGGCAGAACCGAGCGCGCCCGGCAGCGGCCGGTCTGCATGAGGGCAAAGCGCGTCACGAGAGCGGCGGCTCGTGCAAGGGCAGGTCAGCAAGGCTCAGATCGAAGATGAATTATCGCCACTCCTTCCATGCCGGCAACAGCGCCGATGTCGTGAAGCACAGCCTGCTGATCGCGCTGGTTCGAGCCTTGCAGCAGAAAGACGGCGCGCTGACCCTGATCGACACGCACGCCGGCTGCGGGCTCTACGATCTCGGCGGCGCACAGGCCCAGCGCACGGGCGAGGCCGCGCACGGCGTGCTGCGGGCCCTCGCCGACGCCAATCCTTTGTTGGACAGCTACCGCGCTGCCGTACGGGCAGTGAATGCCGGGGCGGAGCCGCGTCTCTATCCCGGCTCACCGCAGGTCCTCGCGCAGTTGCTGCGCCCGCAGGACGTGCTGATCGTCAACGAGAAGCATCCCGAGGACGCGCGCGCCCTGCGCGCCGCGATGCGCGGCACGCCCGCTGCCGTGCATGAGCGCGACGCCTACGAGCTGTGGCTGGCGCTGCTGCCGACCCGCACCGGTCGCGGGGTGGTAGTGGTCGATCCACCGTATGAGCAGACCGACGAACGCGCCCGCATCACTACCACCCTGGCCGCGGCGCACCGCAAATGGGCGCATGGCGTGACGGTGATCTGGTATCCTCTGAAGGATCGCGTGACGCATCAGCGATGGAAGGACGCCTTGCGGCGGCTCGACATCGCGAAGTTCCTGTCGATCGAGCATTGGTTGTACGATGCCGATGCACCCGGCATCTACAACGGCGCCGGCCTGTTCATCATCAATCCGCCCTATGCCTTCACGCAGGCGTTGCCGCCCCTGCTGGAAGCGCTTCGCGCCGCACTGGCGCCGGAAGGGCATCGGGGCGACATCACAGCGGATTGGTTGAAGCAGTGAGACTCGGCCAGAGACGACCCGCGTGCTAGCGGGCCGTTGGTCATGCTGATCACGTCAGCGATCGTCTGACGCGAGCCTGGCTCGCCCCGCTACTCACGCTAATCTGGCAAGCGGAGCGGCCGTGCTGCCGATGGTCGGCGTGATCCGGCCATCACCTCAGAGTCGCTGGCGCAGCGTCTGCGGCCTGTCGCGTGCCAGGGTCACGATCAGTTCGCCCAGCAGCCCGTTAGCCCAGGCGAACCACGGCCGAGTGAAGCGCGCGGGATCGTCCTTGTGGAAGGTCTCGTGGACGAAGCCGGTGTCGGCATCGGTGTCGCGCACCGACCTGAGGCAGGCGCGGACCAGCGCGTCGTCGCGGCTCGAGGCGGCGCGCACCAGCGTCGCCATCGGCCAGATCAGGTCGAAGCCGGCGTGCGGCCCGCCCAGCCCCTCCCCGGCGCGACCGCGAACGAACCAGGGGTTGCGCTCGCTCCACGCCGCCGCCTCGGTGCGGCGCCACAGCGGATCGTCGGGCGCGGCGCAGCCGAGAAACGCCAGGCCGGAGAGTGAGAGTTCGCAGCAATCGTCCATGAACAGCGCGTTGCCGAAGCCGTCGACCTCGAACGCCCACACCTCACTCCCGTCCGCCAGTCGCATGCGGCCGTGCTCGGCAAGCGCGGCCTCGATCTCCGCCGCCAGCGCGGCGGCGTCGGTGGCGAGCGCGGCGTCGCCGCGCGCCTCGGTCGCGACCACCGCGAGCTCACGCAGCGTGCGCGCGGCGAAGATGTTGGCCGGGATGAGGAACGGCAGGATCGTCGCGTCGTCGGACGGACGGAAGCTCGAGTGGATCAGGCCGACCTTCCGCGTGGGATTGCCGACGCTCCACAGCTGCGTTTCGGTCGGCTGCACGCTGCTGCGCTGGAAGCGGTACGGGCCGGCCCCGTCGCGGCGCTGCTGCTCGCGGAAGGTGCGGACGATCGCGCGCGCCGACTGCGCCCATTCCGCGGTGAAGGGCGCGCGGTCCCTGGTCGCGCGCCAATAGCTCGAGGCGAGCCGCAGGACGTAGCAGAGCGAGTCCACCTCCCACTTCCGCTCCGCCACGCCCGGCTTCATCTCCGTCTGGTCGTGCTGCGACGAGTCCAGGTCGGTGCGCCCGCTCGGATCCTGCAGGAAAGCGTTGGCATAAGGATCGATCAGCACGCAGCGCGCCTGCCGCGCAATCAACCCGCGGAACAGCCTGGTCAGCGCCGGGTCGCCGGCGGCGAGGTGGAGATAGGGGCGCAGCTGTGCCGAGGAGTCGCGCAGCCACAGGCACGGGATATCGCCGGTGATGACGAAGGCGTCGTCGTCGGTGACTGACAACACCGTCGTGTCGAGCGTGTTCGGGTAGCAATTCTCGAACATCCAAGCGAGCTTCGGGTCGGCGATCCGCCGCTTCACGCGCACGATCTCATGCTCCACCGCGGCGCTGTGGAACCGACGCTCGGATAGCGGCGGTCGCTTCGACGGTCGCGCCGGCGTCGCGGCCCAGGCGGGGCGGGCGGCGGCGAGCGCGGCCGGCGCGGCCAGCAGAGTGCGTCGGTCGAGGCCCAGCGTCGCGCCCGTTCCGGCGCCGTGTCGACCTTCCATACTCGATCCTCCTCGCCTGCCGGCCCGCACTACTTCGGCGCGCGCCTCTCATCCGCCTGGCTAGCATAGTCGCAGCTCAATCTTCCACCTACTTTCTTTTTGATTGCTGCACCTCCGTCCGCGTGTCACATCGTCCTTGATTACCGGCAGCACCGGGGCAGACCAGGAGAGAGACATGCACCCGACGCGACGCGCCGTGATGGGCGCCGCCGCCGCGCTGACGATCGGCGCACCCGCGGCCGCGGCCCCGGCCAGTTTCGTCAGCCAGCGCCCACCGCTGGCGAAGCGGCGCTTCGTGAGCGCCGCGGTGGAACGCGAGCTCAGCCGCCTCAAGGCGCGGATCGCCGACCCCGAACTCGCCTGGATGTTCGAGAATTGCTATCCCAACACGCTCGACACCACCGTCTTCACCGGCACGATCGACGGAAAGTCCGACACCTTCGTGATCACCGGCGACATCGACGCGATGTGGCTGCGCGACAGCGCGGTGCAGGTCGAACCCTATCTACCTCTCGCCCGGGACGACCGGCCCCTGCGCGAGATGCTGCACGGGCTGATCCAGCGCCAGGCACGCTGCATCCTGATCGACCCTTATGCCAACGCCTTCGTCCGCGACCCTGGCGCGCGCTCAAACCTCGACTCGGCCACGCTCGACGACACCGAGATGCGGCCCGGCGTGGCACAGCGCAAATGGGAGATCGACTCGCTCTGCTACCCGATGCGGCTCGCGCACGATTTCTGGGCGACGACGCGTGACCGGACGCCGTTCGACGACCTGTGGCGCCGCTCGGCCGCGTTGATCGTCGAGACGCTGCGGGTGCAGCAGCGCAAGGAGGCGCCGGGCCCGTACCGCTACCAGCGGCTCACCAAGATCCCGACCGACAGCCTGATGCTCGACGGCTATGGCCCGCCCTCGAACAAGGTCGGCCTGATCCACTCGGCCTTCCGCCCCTCCGACGACGCCTGTGTCTACCCCTTCCTCGTCCCCGCCAATTTGTTCGCGGTGTCGAGCCTGCGCCAGGTCGCGCGCGTCCACCGCGAGGCGCGCGACGACGCCGACGCCGCGCGCGAGGCAGAGGCGCTGGCGAACGAGGTCGAGGCGGCGCTTCGCAAGCACGCGATCGTGCCCGACGGGCGCGGCGGGCAGGTCTGGGCCTATGAGGTGGACGGGTTCGGCAACTGGCTGTTCGCCGACGACGCGGGCATTCCCAGCCTGTACGGCCTGCCGCTGATCGAGGCGGCGTCGGTCGACGACCCGCTCTACCAGCGCACCGCCGAACTGGCGTGGAGTCCGCGCAATCCGTTCTTCGTGCAGGGCAGCGCCGCGAGCGGCATCGGCAGCCCGCACATGGGGCTCGACAAGGTGTGGCCGATGGCGATCATCGCGCGCGCGATGGTGACGCGCGACGAGGGAGTGGTGCGCGACTGCTTGCGCACGCTCAAGGCAACCCACGCCGGTACCGGCTTCATGCACGAGTCCTTCCACAAGGACGATCCGGCGCGCTTCACCCGCGCCTGGTTTGCTTGGGTGAACGGCATGTTCGGCCAGATGATCGGGGCGGTCGCCGCGCGCTACCCGCGTCTGCTCGCGGAGCGGTTCTGAGGCGCACGCGGCTCAGTCGTCCGCCGACAGGAAGACGAGGTCGTTGAAGGGCAGGATCGCCGCGCCGATCGCGGGCGCGTCGGCGGCGAGCTGTGCGGTCAGCACGGGCGCGGCGGGCACCACCGGATCGTCCACCGCGTCGCGGTGCCGCCCGATCGCGGCGGTGAGTTCATCGATCAGCGGCACCGGCAGCCGTCCGCCGATCACGATGGCGCCGGGATCGATCAGGCAGCTGATCGTCGCGATCGGCCCCGCCAGCGCCGCGGCGGCGCGCTCGATCCAGCCGCGGATCACCGCGCTCGCGGCGGCATCGGCGCTCGCCAGCTCGGCGGGCGCGATCGGCGCGAGGCCGTGCGCGGCGAGATCGGTCTTGAGCGCCGAGAGCGAGACGATCGACTGGAGCGGCGCGCCGGCGCGATCGGTCAGGAAGCCGATGCGCCCGGCGCGCCCGGTGGCGCCATGGTGATAGTTGCCGGCGACGACCAGCCCGCCGCCTAGTCCTGCGGAGAGCAGGACGTAGAAGAAGCTGCGGTGCGCCAGCCCGCTGCCGAAACGCGCCTCGCCGATCGCCGCCGCGGCCGCGTCATTCTCCGTGACCACGGGCCACGTCCCGAGCGGCCCGAGCAGCGCGGGCAGGTCGACGCTGTCCCACTCGGCATAGGCGCGCGGCAGACCGGGCAGGTCGACGTGTCCCAGCCCCCCCGGTAGTGCGACACCCATGCCGAGCACGCGGTCGCGCTCGATCAGGCCCTCGGCCAGTAAGGTGGCGATGGCGTCGCCGATGAAAGCGGCGACCGCGCGCGGCGCGGCGAAGTCGATCTCCTGCGTGTAGCGCGCGCGCACCGCGCCGGTGAGATCGAGCGCGACGAGCGTGACATGATCGCGGTCGATGTTGACGCCGTAGCTGAAGCAGCCGTCGGGGTTCACCGCGAAGCGGATCGCGGGCATGCCGCGCACGCCGGTGCGCCGGCCCTTTTCGAACACGAAGCCGCGGTCAGTCAGCCGCTGGGTGATGTTCGCGATCGCCGCTGGCGACAGGCCGGTCTGCTCCGCGAGCTGGAGGCGCGTCGACTCCCCCGCGCGCAGAATTGCCTCGAGCACGAGCCGCTCGTTGCGCTCGCCCGCGCGCGCCGGGTTGGTGCCGTGCAGCGTCCGCTGAGCCGTCCCGCTCGCTCCCGTCGCATGAGGTGGCAGGGGCAACAAGGGTCTCCGAGCGGGTGCGAGGGTAGCGGTCTTTCACAGGTAAACGCCGCAAGCATCACGCACAACTGCTGCACTGCTCCAAACTTACACCTACTTTCTTTTTTAATTGACGTTCGCGCTGGTTCGCGGGAAAGGAGGACAACTGCCCCGATCGCGGCGCGCCTATCGCGGGCGTGACACAAAGCGCGACACGGCGAGGCAGGAGGGAGAGGGTGGCGCGATGGCCTCGTGTCGCCTCCGGTCGGGAGGAGCGTGCCATGGGCAGTGCAGCGTCGCGCACGCGCCTGTTGTTCACCGCCTTCGCGGTCTCGCTCTCCGGGCTGCTCTTCGGTTTCGACACCGCGGTGATCGCCGGCGTGACCGGCGCCTTGCGCGCGCAGTTCGGCCTCTCGCCCGCCGCGCTGGGTGCGACAGTGTCGTCCGCGCTGCTGGGCACGATGGTCGGCGCCGCACTGGCCGGCGTGTACGGTGACCGCCGCGGCGCGCGCGCGGGTCTGCGGCTCGCCGCGGCGCTCTACCTCGTCTCCGGCTTCGGCTGCGCGCTGGCGTGGGACTGGGGCGCGCTGCTCCTGTTCCGCGTCATGGCCGGGGTCGCGATCGGCGCCTCGTCGGTGCTCGCCCCAGTCTATCTCGCCGAGGTGGCGCCGCCCGCGCGCCGCGGGGCGATCGTCGGCAGCTTCCAGGTCAGCATCGTCACCGGCATCCTGCTCGCCTACGCCAGCAACGCCGCGGTCGGTGCGCTACTCGCGGACGCCGCAGCGACGTGGCGGTGGAAGCTCGGCCTGACCGCGCTGCCCGCCGCGCTGTTCCAGTTGCTGCTCGTCGCGGTGCCCGACAGCCCGCGCTGGCTGATGCTCCGCGGCCGACGCGACGAGGCCGCGGCGGCGGCGCTGCTGCTCCACGGTGACGTCACGGTCGACATGCCCCCTGCCCCGCCGGCGCGCGCGGCGTCGTTGGCGTCGCTGTGGCGCGAGGCGCCGCGGCCGATGATCCTCGCGATCGTGCTGGGCGCGCTCAACCAGCTCACCGGCATCAACGCCATCCTCTATTACCTCAACGACATCTTCGCGGCGGCCGGGTTCCGCCAGGTCTCAGCGGACCTGCAGGCGATCGCGGTGGGCGCGGCCAACCTTATCTTCACGCTCGTCGGCATGGCGCTGATCGACCGGCTCGGCCGCCGCCCGCTCCTCCTCGCCGGTGGCGCCGCGATGGCGGTGCTGCTTCTCGCCGCGACCGCGATCATGCTCGGCCTCCTGCCGCGCGCGCTGATGCTGGCGGTGCTCGTCGGCTTCATCGCCGCCTTCGCCACCTCGCAGGGCGCGGTGATCTGGGTCTATCTCAGCGAGATCTTCCCGGCGCACGCGCGCGCCGCGGGCCAGGCGCTGGGCGCGGGCACGATCTGGCTGTTCGACGCGCTGGTCGCGGCGATCTTCCCCGTCGCCGCCGCCGCGTCGCCGGCCGCGCCGTTCCTGTTCTTCGCCGCGTGCATGGCGGCGCAGTGCGTGCTGGTGTTCCGCTGGTTCCCCGAGACCCGCGGCGCGTCGCTCGAGCAGATCGAGCGGCAGATGCGCGGCACGGTGGAGTCGGCACGGTGACCGCCTATCTCGCGGTCGACGTCGGCGGCTCGCACATCGCCTGCGCGCGCGTGCGCGGCGGCACGGTAGAGGGGCGGCGCGAGATGAAATTGGCCGCGCCGACCTCGCTGGCAGCGGTGCTGCCGGTGCTCGAGGCACATCTGACGGCGCTGCACCGGGGTGAACCCGCCGGCGGCGTGTCGGTCGCCTTCCCCGGCCTGGTCGACCCGCGTTCGGGCCGCGTCGTGTCGACTCCCGCGGGTAAGTTCGAGGACGCGGTCGGCTTCGACTTCGCCGGCTGGGCACGCGTGCGGCTCGGCCTTCCGCTGCTGCTCGAGGTCGACGGGCGCATGGCGCTGCTCGGCGAGCATCGGTTCGGCGCGCTGCGCGACGCCGATGACGCGGTGCTGCTCAGCCTCGGCACCGGGATCGGCTCGGCCGCGCTGATGCGGGGCACGGTGGTGCGCGGGCGCAGCGGGCATGCCTCGGTGCTCGGCGGCCATCTCACCGTCGCGATCGACGGGCCGGCGTGCCTGTGCGGCAACATCGGCTGCGCTGAGGCGCTGGCGTCGAGCTGGGCGCTGCCGCGGCTGATCGCGGCGCTGCCGCGGCGCGGCGCGCTCCACGACCTCGCCGCGCCCGACCTCAAGGCGGTGTTCGACCTCGCGCGCGCCGGCGACGACGGCGCGACTACGGTGCGCACCGCCTGCCTCGCCGCCTGGTCGGCCGCCGCGCTCAACCTGGTCCACGCCTATGACGCGACGCGCGTGCTGGTCACCGGCGGGGTCGCCGCGGCGGCGGAGGTGGTGCCCTTCATCCAGGCGCATGTGCGGCGCCACGCCTGGTGCCTGGGCGAGCCGCCGCTGGTGCTGCGCGGCGCGCTCGGCGCCGACGCCGCGCTGCTCGGCGCCACGCCGCTGTGGGAGAGCCATCGTGACCAACTATGACAAGCGGCCCGTCGTCCGTGTCGACGACGCGGCGGATGCCTGTTTGGTCGGGTGGGACGCGATCCTGCCGCAGCTCGCCGCGGCACGCGACCTCTGCGTCGAATGCTATCCCGGCGCGCCGGTGCCGGCGATCGTCGCGGCGCTACGCGAGGCGTGGCCCGAGGCGGAGGTGGTCGACACCGCCGCGCTGTTCCGCGATCCCGCGGTGCTCGACGGCGAGATCGACGCGTTGCTCGGCGACGACCCGGTCTTCGCGCGCTTCCCCGCGATCGGCATCGCCGACTTCCTCGACGCGGCCAAGGTCGCGGCGTGGCGTGCGGGACGTGTGCCGGGCCGTCGCACGATCGTCGTCGGCCCGGGCGCCGCGACCGTGCTGCGCGCGCGCGACCGGCTGGTCTATGTCGCCATGGCACGTTGGGAGCTCCAGCAGCGCCAGCGCCGCGGCGAGATCGCCAACCTCGGGGGAAGCGACCGCCCCGCGCGCGCGGCGGCGCTCTACCGCCGCGCCTTCTTCGTCGACTGGCGCGTCGGCGACGCCATCAAGTACGCGCTGTTGCCCAAGGCCGACTTCGTGGTGGAGGCGAACGGGCCGGTGCCGCGGATGATCGCTGGCGACACCTACCATCGCGCGCTCGACGCGGTCGCCGCGCGCCCGTTCCGCGTCGTCCCCTTCTTCGACGCCGGGCCGTGGGGCGGGCAGTGGATGCGGCGCACCTTCGACCTGCCCGACGGCCCGCCCAACTACGCCTGGTGCTTCGACTGCGTGCCCGAGGAGAACAGCCTGCTGCTCGGCTTCGGTGAGGAGGCATTCGAGCTCCCCGCGCTCGACCTCGTGCGGCTCCGTCCCGACGCGCTGCTCGGCGGCGACATCGTCGCGCGCTTCGGGGCCGAGTTCCCGATCCGCTTCGACCTGCTCGACACGATGGAGGGGGGCAACCTCTCGCTCCAGGTCCACCCGCGCGCCGACTACGCGCGCGCCGCCTTCGGCCTGCCCTACACCCAGGACGAGAGCTATTATCTGCTCGACGCCGGCGCCGACGCGTGCGTCTATCTCGGGCTCACCGATGCGGCCGAGCCCGCCGCCCTCGGCGAAGCGCTGAGCGCGGCACAGGCGGGCGGGCCAGCGCCCGACGTCGACGCGCTGGTCAACCGCCTGCCCGCGCGCGCGCACGACCATTTCCTGATCCCCGCCGGCACGATCCACTGTTCCGGACGCGACGCGATGGTGCTCGAGATCAGCGCCACGCCGTACATCTTCACCTTCAAAATGTGGGACTGGGACCGTCTCGGGCTCGACGGCCGCCCGCGCCCGATCCACCTCGAGCACGGCCTCGCCAACATCGACTGGACCCGCCGCGAGACGGTGACGCGCACCGAGCTGGTCAACCAGGTCACGCCCGTCGCCAGCGGGAGCGACTGGCGCCGCGAGCGCACCGGTCTGCACCCGCTCGAGTTCATCGAGACCGAGCGCGCCTGGTTCGAGACGAGCGTCGAGCTCGACACCGCGGGCACGCTCAATGTCCTCAACCTCGTCGCCGGCACGGCGGCGATGGTGGAGAGCCCCGACGGCGCCTTCGCGCCCTTCGAGGTCCATTATGCCGAGACCTTCGTCATCCCGGCGGCGCTCGGCCGCTACCGGCTGCGCTCGCTCGGGCCGCCGGGCGGGGCCTCCGCGGTGATGCGCGCCTGGGTGCGCCCGACCGACCAGTAGGACGACAGCGACGACAAGAACGCAGGGGAGAGTGACCATGATCCAGTTGAACCAGCTCGCGCGGACGTCCGCGCTCGCGCTCGCCGCCGCCTCGCTATGGCCCGCCGCGGCCGTCGCGCAGGACGCGCCGCCCGCCGCGCCACAGGGTCAGGCGCCCGCCGAGGCCGGACCGCCGGCCGCGGCGGACGGCGCGGTCGCCGCGGCGCCGGGCTCGGGCGACATCGTCGTCACCGGGCTGCGCCGCAGCCTCCAGACCGCGCAGGCGCTCAAGCGCGACTCCGACCAGATCGTCGACGCGGTGGTCGCCGAGGACATCGGCAAGCTGCCCGACAACAACGCCTCCGAGGCGCTGGCGCGGATCACCGGCGTGCAGGTCAATCGCAGCAGCGACGAGGCCGGCGGCGTCCAGGTCCGCGGCCTGCCCAACCTGACCACCACCTACAACGGCCGCGAGATGTTCACCGCCGAGCTGCGCAACGTCGCGCTGCAGGACTTCCCCGCCGGCGCGCTCGCCGGGCTGGAGGTGTACAAGACCACCAGCGCCGACCTGATCGAGGGCGGCATCGCCGGCCTGATCAACGTGCGCTCGCGCCGTCCGTTCGACTTCGACGGCTTCCAGATCGCGGGCGCGGTGCGCGGCACCTACGGCGACCAGGCACGCAAGTACGACCCAAATTTCAACGTGCTCGTGACCGACCGCTGGGACACGTCGATCGGCGAGCTGGGCGCGCTGGTCAACGTGTCCTACACCCAGCTCCACTACCTGACCTCGTCGCGCTACATCAACGGCAACATCGTCAGCCCGGGCGCGAACCAGCCGGTCGACGGCCCGCGCGACTTCGTGCTGCCCGAGAGCGCCGGCGTCTATTACGACCGCGGCAAGCGCTGGCGGCCGTCGGTCAACGGCACGATCCAGTGGCGCCCCGCCCCCAACCTCGAATTCTACGTCGACGGGCTGTTCCAGGGCGCGCGGACCGACGTCGCCAACGATTTCGCCGGCTTCGACCTCGTCAACAACAACCCGGCGCTGACCAACATCGTGCGCAACGCCGCAGAGCCCGGCACGCTCGAGAGCGTCACCGTCACGCCCGATTTCGCCAACGACCGCGGCATCGACTTCTCGCGCAGCACGCGCGCGGGACGCACCAACGCCTATCAGGGCGCGATCGGCGGTTCGTGGAAGACCGGCCGCGCGACGCTGACGACCGACTTCGCCTATACCGACTCCAAGGCCGAATATACCGACTATAACGTCGACTTCGCGCCCGCGACCGCGCAGTCCGCCAACCTCGTCTTCGATATCGGCGGGCAGGACGGTGGCGCCCAGTTTGGCCTGCCCGGCTTCGCCGCCAACGACCCCAACAGCTATATTCTACGCGGCATCTACGACCGCCGCTCGCTGGCGACCGGCAAGGGCATCCAGTGGCGCGTCGACCTCAAGCTCGACACCGAGCTGCCCGTGATCACCCAGCTCGACGTCGGCTTCCGCCTGACCGACCGCGACGCGCGGCTGCAGAGCGGCGGCCGCTATGCCACGCTGCGCCCGCTCGGCCTGCGCCTTTCCGACATCCCCGGCGGGGACACCGGCACGCCGATCGACCGCGGCTTCCGTGGCGGCCAGGCACCCGGGCTCAGCCAGTGGTATGCGCCGACCCGTTCGGGGATCGTCGACAATATCGAGGCGCTGCGCGACCTCGCTCGTAATGGCCTCGACCAGATCGGCACCGCCAACGCGCAAGCCGAGCGCGCGCTGTGGAACTCCGACATCCCCGCTTACGTCCAGAACGAGCGGCTCGACGCGCTGGAGAAATCCTACGCCTTCTACGGGCAGTTCCACTACGGCTTCGACGTCGGCGGCGTACCGGTGGACGGCGTGGTCGGTGCCCGGATCGTCAACACCAAGGCGCAGCTGACCGGCAACGCGCTGGTCGACGGGGAGCTTCGGACCACCACCTCGCGGCAGAACTACGTTGACGTGCTACCCAGCGCCTCGTTCCGCGCCAAGTTCACCGATCAGCTCCAGCTCCGCCTCTCCGCGACCGAGACCCGCACCCGGCCCGAATACAACCAGCTCAATCCGGCGGTGACGATCGGCAGCCCCGGCGTGACGCCGATCACCGGCAACAGCGGCAACATCAACCTGCAACCGATCTTGTCGACCAACTATGACGCCTCGCTGGAATGGTATTTCTCCAAGACCGGCTCGCTGACCGGCGCGATCTTCCGCCGCGACGTGCAGGGCTTCATCACCAACCTCAACAGCCAGGTCGACCTCGGCTATCCCACGCTCGTGACGGTCAACCGCCCCGAGAACGGCGGCAAGGGCCGGTTGCAGGGCGCCGAGGTGGCGTTCCAGACCTTCTTCGACTTCCTGCCGGGCGTGCTGAGCGGCTTCGGCACCCAGCTCAACGCCACCTATATCGACGCGTCGCAGGCGCTGCCCGTGTCGCTGGGCGAGGCCGGACAGGACAGCGACATTCCCGGCGTGTCGAAGTGGAGCTACAACGCGGTGGGCATCTACGAGAAGGGGCCGGTGTCGGCGCGATTGGCCTATAACTGGCGCTCGCGCGTGACCAACTTCTTCGCCACCGACCCTGCCGGGCAGCTGATCGGCGCCGAGTTCAACCGGCCGATCGAGCGGCTCGACTTCTCGCTCTCGGTCGCCGCGATCGAGGCGGTGACGCTGACCTTCGACGTCAGCAACATCACCGGCTCGCCCTATCGCGCGCTGCGCGCGGTGCCGGGGCTGGCCAACGCGAGCTACCCGCGCGACGTCCGCTACGAGAGCCGCGTCTTCGCGCTCGGCGCGCGGTTCCGCTTCTGATGGCGGCGCTTCCGACGCGCCGCGCCTTCGTCGGCGGTGCGCTGGCGCTCGCCGGCGCGCGGGGGACGGCGGCGACCGCGCCCGACCCCGCCGCGCGCGCGCTCGCCTGGCACGCGGCGCTCGAGAAGGCATTCGCGGTGGGCGACGGCACTGGGCTCTACCGCGAGTACCACCCGCCGCGCGCGGGCGACGAGCGTTACTCGACCGAATGGCCCTTCTCGCAGGCGCATGTCGCGCTGCTCGACCTAGCGATGATGCCGGGTGCCGCGGGGCGCCGCTTCGCGCCCGCGCTCGCCCAGGTGCGCGCGGCGCAGCAGCGTTACTGGTCGACGGTCTCGACCACCGGCGTCGCGGGCCATCTCGCCAAGGTGGTCGCCCCACTGGGCCACGGCGACGACCTCTATTACGACGACAACATGTGGGTCGGGCTCGCCGAGGTGCAGCACCATCTCTTCCGCCGCGACGCCGAGTCGCTGCGCCGCGCGCGCGCGATCTTCGCGCTGATCCGCTCGGGCTGGTCCGAGGAGAAGGGACTGCCCTCGCCCGGCGGGGTGATGTGGACGCAGAAAAGCGACAACGGCGACCGCAATACCGTGTCGAACATGCCCGCGGCCGAGCTCGGCGTTCGGTTGTACATGATCACGCGCGATCGCTCCTATCTCGACGACGCGCTGCGCTATTATCGCTGGACCAACGCGACCTTGCAGCGCCGCGACGGCCTCTACGCCGACCATATCAAGCGCGACGGCACGATCGAGCCACGCGTGTGGAGCTACAATCAGGGCGTGCCGGTCGGGGTCAACGTGCTGCTGTGGCGCGCCACCGGCGAGGCGCGCTATCTCGCCGAGGCGCGCCGCATCGCCGCGGCGAGCCGCGCGCAGCTCGTCGCGACCGGCCAGGTCGATGACCAGCCCCCGCCCTTCAACGCGATCTATTTCAAGAATCTGCTGCTGCTCGCCGACGCGACCCGCGACCGCCGAGACCTCGACGCGATGCGCGGCTACGCCGATCGCATGTGGCGGCGCCGGCGCAACGCCGCCGGGCTCGTCCAGTTCGCGAGCCGCCGGGCCGAGCTGATCGACACCGCCGCGCTGGTGCAGGTGGAGGCCGTGTCGGCGTGGCGCCCGGCCGACTGGGCGATGCTGTACTGATGCGCGGCGCCGTCGCGCTGCTCGCGCTCGCCGCGGCGCCGGCGTCCCCTGCGGCGCTGCCATCCGGCTCGACCTACGTGGCGCTCGGCAGCTCCTATGCGGCGGGCGCGCGGATCGGTGCACCGGCGCCCGCCGCGCCGATGCGCTGCGGCCAGACGGTCAACAATTACCCGCGGCTGGTCGCGGCGCGGCTTCACCTCGACCTCGTCGACGCGAGCTGCGGCGGCGCCACCACCGAGCATCTGCTCCGCGCCTGGGACGAACTGCCGGCGCAGATCGACCATCTCACCGCCGCGACCCGGCTGGTGACGGTGACGATCGGGGGCAATGATGTGCATCTCGTCAGCGACCTCGCCCGCGCCGAGTGCACGCCAGCGCGCGACGGTGCGGCCTCGCATTGCGGCCCGCCGCCCGCCCCGACCGCGGCGGAATGGACGCGACTGGGGCGCAACCTCGCCGAGATCGCGCGCCAGGTGCGCCGCCGCGCACCGCGCGCCCGGCTCGTGTTCGTCGACTATCTCGACATGCTGCCGGCGCGGCCCTGCGCCTCCATCCCCTATGACGCGGCGGGGCTGGCGCGGGCGCGCGCGACCGTCCGCCATCTCGCGCGCGTCACCGCGGCGGTCGCGCGGCGCGAGCGCGCGACGCTGCTGCGCGCCGGCGCGCTCTCGCGCGGCCACGATTCCTGCTCGGCCGAGCCCTATGCCGTCGGGCACTCTGACACGGGAGCGTCGTGGCACCCGACCGCGGCGGGACATGCCGTTATAGCCGCGGCCCTCATACGCCTGCTGCGCAACACCAGCTGACCCGCGCGCCCGTCGACATCGTCGACAGGCCGGAAGCGCTCGGGCGTCACCGCGGCGGGCGAGTGCCAGGACAAGCAGCACCCGCCGATCACGGGCCGACTGTCAGCGCTGCTTCTTCGTGATGGTCGCGGTGAAATCCGGTTCCTTCTTCGCCACCCAGTCGACGAATTTGCGCACGTTCGGATGATCGAGCAGACCGCTCACGTCCATGCCGTGCCGCTGCAGTTCGGAATTCGTGAAGTTCGTGATCAGGGTCTGCTGGCAGATCGGATGCATCGGCACGACGTCGCGGCCGCCGCGGCTCTTCGGCACGGGATGATGCCACACGATCGTCTTGCCGGTCGGCCGTCCACAGAGCCAGCACGGCACCGGCGCGGACGCGCCCTCATCCTCCCGCGGAAGATGATCGTAGGGATCATGTTTGGAACGTCTGGCCATCGCTCGATCTACCTGCACCGGGTCGCCAGCCTGTAGCCAAGCGGTTCGGCGCATCCAATCGAAAGCTGCCGACGCGACGCGCGCCCCGCCGACCTTCCGCGGGACACGCATCGTCCCTCGCGAGACCTGATCACCACGCGGCGTTCCACCTCGACGGTCATCCTACGCTGCCGTCCGACGCAGCGCGACCGTACGGCAATGTTCGAGATAGCCGCTCTCATGCTGACCGGCGAGCGCCACGACGCTGCGCCACAGCCACGTCGGCGTGCCGTTGGTGCCGGTCGTGTCGGCGAGCAGCCGCTCACCCCACATCGCGCGACTGCTCGCGTCCATCTGCCGGCTGTGCGCCACGCCGACGACGCAGGCGAGATAGCGCGCCGCTCGCACCGCCTCCCCGCGGGAGAACTGATCCACCTCGATCTTCAGGTCCTGCGGCGCGAGCTCGCGGATGAAGAAGGAGCCGTCGATCATGGTCACCGGCAGCATGCGCGAGCCCAGGAGGGGAGACAAGGCGCAGGCGGCGCGACGCACGCGTTCGGCCGGATCGGCGGGCATCGCGGCGGCGTGCATGGTCGGCGCGACCGACGTCACCGCTTCCTTGATGTCGACCAAGGCGTAGCGCGAGCGCCGCCGCGTACGATCGAGCGCGACGAGCACCGCATAGCGCCTCAGCCCCAGCGAACTGCACCCCTTCATCCAATAAGCGGCATCGACGAGCCGGACGCGGCGTCGGCGATTGCCCGGGTCGAGCGAGAGCACCATGTCGCACACGTCGGGGCGGGAGACGAGCTCGTCGAGCGCCGCGCGCTCGCGGTCGGTGAGCGGCCAGAACTTGTCCCCGCGCGGCAGGCGCGGCTCGCCGCCTTCCAGGCGTTCGCGCGCGAGATGCTTCCAGCGCCGGCGCGCGGCGCGTCGCCGCACGCTCTTCACCGCATCGGGCTCCACCCCGGCTTGGCCCGCGACCGGATCGACGACCCCGGCGACATAGCCGGCCAGCATCGCGTCGAGGATCTGCATCGTCGCCAGACCGGGCAGGTCAGAACCGCGCGCGGCGGTGGCGAGCGACAGGCCGAGGCGGATCAGGTCATGCGTCGGATTACCGATGACCGCCTGATCCAGATCACGGATATGGACGTCCAATCCCTCACCGCCGTCGGAGACCGCACCGAGGTTGCCGAGATGGCAATCGCCGCAGATCCACACCGGCGGCCCCTCGGGAAGGCGGATCGGTGCGGCCGCCAGCCACTCGTAGAAGCGCTCGGTGTTGCCGCGGACATAGGCGTGGGCGGATCGGGCCATCTTGGTATCGCGGGCGGCGCTGAGCACGCCTCGGCGGTGCGACGGGATCACGCCGCTCAATCGCGGCGCCTGATGTGGGTTATCGTCATCTCCGCCGAACGGCGCGTGGCTCGCGTCGTTCCAACGCCTTGGCTGGCCGCGACGACGGCAAGCCAGATGAGCTCCCTTACTGGCGCATCTCGTCGATGAGCCGCTCCGCCTCGCGCTTGGAACGGAAGACGATATCGATCCAGCGTTCCTCGCTGGGCAGATAGAGACCCCATTGCTCCTCGCCGTCCACGGACGGCCGACGCGCGGCGAGATAACGGACATGTTCAGACACATTCCCCGCTTAGCTCACCACCCCGGCAATGATAGTGGCGCCGCGGTCCCGGACTGGGACAGGCGCCGACACGTCCACCGTTGAGAAGCGGTCGCATGGTCAGCCGAATAGCCGGGATCGATGAACCAGCGAGCCCGCGCTTTGTTGAGACGGTCGAGGCGGATAAGTGAGTTGGCGGCGGTCGCCGACGTGCATCGCCGATCGCGGGGGGCACATGGCCGAACTGACGTTAGATGAGCTGTCACGAAAGATGGCGAAGCTGGATTTCGCCATGCTGGCCACGCGGTCCGCCGCGGGCGCGCTCACCGCGCGGCCGATGAGCAATAACGGCGACGTGGAGTACCAGGGCGACAGCTACTTCTTCGCCTACGACGACTCGCGAAAGGTCTCCGACATCCGCGCTCACCCCGCGGTGACGCTGAGCTACACCGGCGCTGCCGGAATGCTCGGCGGTCCGCCGCTGTTCGTCGCCGTCGAGGGACAGGCCACGCTGATCGAGGACAAGGCGCAGTTTGAGGCGCATTGGACCAAGGACGTCGACCGCTATTTTGCGGAGGGCATCGATACCCCGGGCGTCGTCATGATCGTCGTCCGAGCGGACCGGATCCGCTACTGGGACGGCGGCGACGAGGGAGAGATCGCCATCTGAACCACGACGCAGGGGCCGACCACGCGCCGGCCGCCTGGCATCTCGCCGGGAAGGTGCTTCCGCCAGAGATCGTGTTGATTTAGATTATACATGTACCCGACGTTCGCGCTGATCCGTTCGCTCGCTTGAGTCCCAAGGAGCTAACAATGGCCGAGACATTCTCACGCAACACCGGCGCGGGCGGTGAAACGCATCAGGTCGCCGACGATGCGCATCCCGTCCTCACCACCAATCACGGGACGCCGATCGCCGACAACCAGAACCAGCTGAAGGCCGGCCCGCGCGGACCGGTGCTGCTGGAAGACGAGATCTATCGCGAGAAGATCAATCATTTCGATCACGAGCGCATCCCCGAGCGCATCGTCCACGCGCGCGGTTCTGCCGCGCACGGCTATTTCGAGTGCACGAAGAGCCTGGCCGACATCACCGTCGCCGACCTGTTCCAGAAGGAGGGGCAGCGCACCGAGGTGTTCACGCGCTTCTCCACGGTCGCGGGCGGCGCCGGATCGGTCGATACGCCGCGGGACGTCCGAGGCTTCGCGGTGAAGTTCTACACGCGCCAGGGCAACTGGGATCTCGTCGGCAACAATATCCCCGTCTTCTTCATCCAGGACGCGATCAAGTTCCCCGACCTGATCCATGCTGCGAAGATGGAAGCCGATCGCGGCTACCCGCAGGCGGCGACCGCGCATGACACCTTCTGGGACTTCATCAGCCTGATGCCTGAGTCGACCCACATGATCATGTGGGCGATGTCCGACAGAACGCTGCCGCGTACCTTCGCCAACATGGAGGGGTTCGGCGTTCACACCTTCCGCTTCATCAACAAGGAAGGGAAAAGCACCTTCGTCAAGTTCCACTGGAAGCCCAAGGCGGGCCTCGCCTCGACCATCTGGGACGAGACGGTGAAGATCGCCGGCGCCGATCCCGACTTCCAGCGCCGCAACCTCTTCGAGAGCATCGATCGCGGCGACTTTCCGACCTGGGAGCTGGGCGTGCAGCTGTTCGACGAGGAGTTCGCCAACAGCCAGCCGTACGACGTGCTCGACGCGACCAAGATCATCCCGGAAGAGGTCCTGCCCGTCACGATCGTCGGCAGGATGGTACTCGACCGCTATCCGGACAATTTCTTCGCCGAGACCGAGCAGGCCGCGTTCGTCCCGAGCCATGTCGTTCCCGGCATCGGCTTTTCCAACGATCCGCTGCTGCAGGGAAGGCTCTTCAGCTACACCGACACGCAGCTGTCGCGTCTCGGTTCGGTCAACTTCCACCAGCTGCCGATCAACGCTGCCAAGGGCCGCGCGGCCGCGGCGGGCTGCCCTTTCATGAACCAGCAGCGCGATGGCCACATGCAGATGGCGGTGCCGAAAGGCCGCGCCAACTACGAGCCCAACAGCCTCGCCCGCGCGGGAGAGGAAGCCGGCGCGCGCGAGGATCCGACCGGCGGGTACATCACCTTCCCGTCGCAGGAAGAAGGCCCGAAGCTGCGCGTCCGCCCGGAGAGCTTCGCCGACCATTACAGCCAGGCGCGCTTGTTCTTCCGCTCGATGGATCCGGCCGAGCAGGCGCATATCGCCTCGGCACTGGTGTTCGAGCTGAGCAAGGTCAGCCTCGAGCATATCCGCGTGGCGGTGATGGCCAATCTCCGCAATGTCGACGAGAGTCTGGCCAGCCGCGTCGCCGACGGTCTCGCGATGGACCTGCCGCCGGCGTCGAAGACGGCCGCGCCGGTGCTCGACATGGATCCTTCACCGGCGCTTCGCATCATCCGCGGCCCACTCGAGAAGCACACGCTGGAGGGTCGCACCGTCGGCATCCTGATCGCCGACGGCACGGACGCGGGCGAGCTCGACGCGGTGAAGACTGCGGTGAAGCAAGCCGGCGGCACGCCCATGACGATCGCGCCCAAGGTCGGCAAGGTGCCGCTCGCCGACGGCTCCGCCATCACCGCGGACGCGCAACTGTTCGGCCAGCCCTCCGTGACGGTGGACGCGTGCGCGGTGATCCTGGCGGAGGCTGCCTGCACCAAGCTGCTCAAGGAAGGCGCGGCGGTACAATGGGTGATGGACGCGTTCGGTCACCTGAAAGCGATCGGCTACAACGCCGCCGCCAAGCCGCTGCTCGACAAGGCAGGTGTCGAGCCTGACGACGGTGTCACCGACCTGGCCGGCTTCGTCGAGGCGGCGAAGAAGCGCTACTGGGATCGGGAGCCCAGCGTTCGCACGCTGGCGTGACTGACGACGCGGCTGGTCCTGTCCCGTGGGACCAGCCGCGGCGCCGCACCGGGCGGGCGCCCGTGTCGCCTCCTCATCTCGGCGCTACGCCTTGCCGTCGGGTCCCGGAGACGCGATAGCGGACCATGCGAGTGCCGGCCCTCATCCGTGAAGTTGCAGCAGGGCCGGCGTCATCGACTCGTTGGTCATGGCGAACACCTCCGCACCGCCTTCGCTTGACAAGGTCAGTACCTGATCGGTTGCCTGATCCGTGAACAGACCGATGCGGCTGGCCGCAAGGATCACAGCGAGACGTGCGCCGTCATCACTCGCCCGCGCGAACCGGACCGAGGCCATGACGCGATCGTTGACCCTGTGCTCCAGTCTGTAACTCGGCATCGATCATTCCCCCGATTGCGCCGTCTCTTCTTCCGGCGCGCATCCCGCTTCACCGCTCCCCGGTGGCCCGCGAGACAGTAGCGATCCGTTCCCCGCGGTGGCTCACTCCCGCTACTGGATCGAACCGTCGGCGAGCGACCAGGCTGGCGCGACAGGGCGCTTGCCGCGATGCGGTCTACGAAGACCAGCTTACCTGAACCTTACGCGGCGACGTCCGTCGGCTCGATGTGCAGCGGGCGGCGCCCTCGTTCTGCCTCACCCGTCCCGCTGCTTCTATCGAATGTCCCTCGGCGGGACGAAGCGACCCGGCCCCTCTTCGGTCATGCGGGGCATCGCGAAGCGGAAGCGCGTGCGCCCGGGGCGGGACACCAGCTCGACGTGGCCGCAATGGATACTCGCGACCCGCGCCACGATGGCGAGGCCGAGGCCGGCGCCACCACCCGCCCCGCGCTCGCGCCGCCAGAAGCGCTGGAAGACGGCATCCTGCTGATGAGACGCGATCCCGGGTCCGTCATCGGTGACGCTGACGTCACCCGCCGAGGTCACCTCAACCGTGACGCTCGTGCCCGACGGCGTGTGCTGAACCGCATTCTCCACGAGCGCACCCAGCGCGCGCGCGAGGAAGCCGGCATGCCCGGCGACCATGACGGGAGCTGCCGGCCGGTCGAGCGCGATCGCGTAACCGCGCCGGTACGCCAGCGGCGCGATCGCCGCGACCGTCTGCTCGGCCAGGGCGGCGAGGTCGACCGGTGCGTGTGGCACCAGGGCGAGCGAGTCGAGCTCCGCGATCTCCAAGAGCTGCGCGACGATCTGTCCCAGAGCGTCGAGGTCGCGCTTGAGCGCGGCGCCGAGCGCGGGATCGCTCACCTGCTCGGCGCGGATCCGCGCGAGCGTGATCGGCGTGCGCAGCTCGTGCGCGGCGTCCGCGGTGAACGCGCGCTGCGTGTCCAGGCTCTCCGTCAGGCGATCGAGCGCGTCATTGATCGCTTCGGCGAGCGGACGCACCTCGGCGGGCAGATCGGCCGCGGCGAGCCGCACGTCGGGCCGCGCCGGCCCGACCGTGCGCACCAGTGCCGAGGCGCGACGGACCGGGCGCAGCGCGCTTCGGACGATCAGTGCGTCCACGCCGAGCAGCAGCACCAGCAGCGGCAGCACCACCAGCGCGGCATGGGCGAGGAACTGCTGGATCACGTCGTCGACGACGTTGGCGGGATGGTCGAGGTTCTGCACCGCGACGATCCAGTGCCGCTCTCCGCCGAGCGTCACGGGCACGCTCAGCGCGGCGTAGAAGGCGCGCCGCGAGCGCCGCGTCAGATAGCGTTCGCCGTCCCCGCGCGCGATCCGGAGCGCGGGGCGCAGCGCCGCGGGCAGCCGGTCCAACACCACCGTGCCGCGTGCGTCGAGCACCGCATAGCCCAGACCCGCCGCTTCCAGTCGCGCACGGTCGCCCGGGCTCGCCGGCGCCGGCGCGCCTCCCGCGCGTGCCGCGAGCTGGTCGCGCACCGCCAGCGCCTCCGACCGCAACGTCTGCCGCTCGAAGCGGTCGGCGGTGGCGTTGAGGAACAGGTACACGCTCGCCGATGCCGCCAGTGCGGTGAGCAGCACCGCCGCGGCGTGCCACCACAGGATGCGCGCTAACAGCGAGGGCCGTGGACGTCTCACCCCCCCGTCTCGGCCAGCATGTAGCCGACGCCGCGCACGGTCACGATCTGCGCGCTGGCGCCCGCCTCGGCGAGGCGGCGGCGCAGCCGATGGACGCACACCTCCAGCGCGTTGGAGCCGAGCGTCTCCTCCATGCCGAACAGCTGCGCCTCGATCTGCGCCTTGGCGACGACGCGCTCACGCCGCTGGATCAGCAGCTCGAACAGGGCGAGCTCGCGCGCGAACAGGACCGCCGGCCGACCGGCGACGCGCACCTCCCGGGTGGCGGGATCGAAGCGCAGATTGCCGCACGCGATCGGACGATCGGCCACCAGCCCACTGCGCCGCAGCAGCGCCTGGACGCGCGCGACCAGCTCCTCGGGCGCGAACGGCTTGACCAGGTAGTCGTCGCCCCCCGCCGCCAGCCCGGCGACGCGATCCTCGACGCTGCCGCGCGCGGTGAGCAGGATCACGGGTGTTGTGTCGCCGCGCGCGCGCAGCTGCCGCGCCACCTCGCGGCCGTCACCGTCGGGCAGGCCGACGTCGAGCACCACCGCGGCATAGCTGCCGAGTTCCAGCATCAGCAGCGCGTCCTCGGCGCTGCCGGCATGGTCGCTCGCGAACCCCGCCTCCGCCAGCAGCCGGCGCAGCAGCGCGACCAGCTCGTCATGATCCTCGACGATCAGCAGCCGCATGCACGGCCCCGGCGACCCGCCGTAAGGCTGGCGTAAGCCGTCCGGCCTAGCCCGCGCCGGAGCGACGCAGCATCCGCGCCGCAACCGAAGAGATCAATCATGGCCACCATCGTCACCCGGGTGCGCGACCGCGCCCCCGCTCCTGTCCCCGCGCCTGCTCCGACGCGTCCGCCACGGATCGCGCTGTTCTCGGGCAATTACAATTATGTTCGCGACGGTGCCAACCGCGCGCTCAACCGCCTGGTCGGTGACCTGGAGCACCGCGGCGCGCGCGTGCGGGTCTATTCCCCGACCGCGCGCGAACCCGCCTTCGCGCCCGCCGGGACGCTCGTCTCGGTGCCTTCTGTGAGCCTGCCGGGACGCGGCGAGTATCGGCTCGGGCTCGGCCTGCCGCGCGGCGTCCGCGCCGACCTGCGCCGCTTCGCGCCCGACCTGATCCACGTCTCCGCCCCCGACTGGACCGGCGCCGCCGCGCAGCGCTTCGCGCGGGCCGAGCGCCTGCCGCTAATTGCCAGCCTGCACACGCGCTTCGAGAGCTATGCCGCTTTCTACGGCGCCGGTCTGATCCGGCCGCTGCTGGAGCGTCATCTTGAGCGCTTCTACGCGCGCTGCGACCGGGTGCTGGTGCCCACGCTGCCGATCCTGGCGGAGTTCGTTGCCGCGGGCGCGGGCGAGCGCGCGCGGTTGTGGAGCCGCGGCGTCGATCGCGCGCAGTTCGATCCGGCGCGGCGCGATCTCGGCTGGCGCCGCGCGCGCGGCATCGCCGACGATACCTGCGCGATCCTCTTCTTCGGGCGGCTGGTGCGCGAGAAGGGCGTGGCCGATTACGCCGACGTGATCGAGGCGCTGGCGACTGCCGGAGTCGCGGTGCAGCCGCTCGTGGTCGGCGACGGACCCGAGCTGGCTGCCCTGCGCCGCCGGCTGCCGCAGGCGGTGATGACCGGTCACCTCGCGGGCGCCGAACTCGGCCGCGCGGTGGCGAGCGCCGACATCTTCTTCAACCCCAGCGTCACCGAGGCGTTCGGCAACGTCACGCTGGAGGCGATGGCGGCCGGGCTGCCGACCGTCAGCGTCGACGTGGCGAGCGCGCGCGCGCTGCTCGGCGACAACGGCCTCTACTATCGCCGCGGCGATCTCGCCGGCGCGACCGAGGCGTTGGCGCGGCTGACGATGTTCCCCGATCGGCGGCGCCTGCTCGGCCGCCGCGTTCGCGCCGCGAGCGCCGGCTGGAGCTGGGAGCGCGCCAGTGCGATGGTGTGGGACGCCTATCACGAGCTGCTCGCCGATCACGGGTCTGGCCGATGAGGCGCGCCGTCGCGCTCACCGCGCCCCTGCTCGCCTGCGCTCCGGCGGCGGCGCAGGAGGCACCCGATATCGCCGAGCCGATGGTGTTCGATCTCGTCCGTCCGCTCGGCGCCAAACGCGGCGAGCTCGAGGTCAACACGCTGGCGCAGCGCGACCTGTCCGGTCCGTCGCCGGTCGTGGAATGGGCGCCGGAGGTGGAGCTAGCGGTCGCCGACGGGTTCGCGGTGGAGCTGGAGCTGCCGTTCGAGAACCGCCGCCTCACCGACCTGAAGCTGGGCCTGCAGGGCACCTTCAGCCTGCTCGACGGCGGCCGCGGCATCCACGGCGTCCAGTATCTCGGCCTGTGGAACCGCGCGCACCGCCGCTGGGAGAGCTCGCTGCTCTACGTCATCGGCTATCGCTTCGGCGCGCGCGTGAGCACGCTCAGCATGGTCGGCATCGGCGACGTCAGCGCCGCGGGCGCGGCCGAGCGGGCATTGCTGGTCAACCACACCAGCTTCTATGCCGCGGGGGACGACACCACGATCGGGGTCGAGGTCAACGTGCGCGCGGGTCGCGAGCGGTCGACGCTGGTGATGCCGCAGCTGCACCAGGCGCTATCGCCGCGGCTCGAGGTGCAGGCCGGGCTGGGGGCGCGGCGCGAGACGGGCGATACTTGGCACCCGCGCGCGGGCATCCGCCTCGTCCGCTCGCTGTGACGTGCGGGATCCGCGCACGCGCCGAGGAGCCGGCTAGCCGAGCCGCCATCGCTCGAGCTGAGCGACCACGTCCGCCTTGACCTGCTCGACGGTGGGGTCGGTGAGGTCGCGCGCACGCGTGCCCACGCTGCTCTGCGCGGCGAGGAACCACGCCACGCTGCGGCGCGCCTCCGACGCCTCCAGCGCGGTGTAGGCGGCGAGCGGCCGTGACCGGGGCGTCAGGCGATAGCTGAACGCGCGTTGGGTGTCGGCACCGACCGACAAGGCGATCGCGTCGTCCGTCAGCACGAGCTCGCTGTCGCTCCAGCCTTCCTCCCGCAGCGCCTCGTACACCGATCGGAGCGCGGGTTCGCCGGTGTCGCGCAGCTGCCGCAGGATGTCATCGCGGCGGGCCGGCACCAGCAGCCGCTTGAGCCGCTCGCCGACCGCCGGCGCCTCGTCGGAGAGCGTGATGCCGGCGAGATCGGCGTTGGTCTGCCGGATCAGCCCGACCGCCAGCATCAGCATGATGAAGCAGAACGGCAGCGCCGCGAGCAGCGTCGCCGCCTGGAGCGCGCCGAGGCCGCCGGCGAGCAGCAGCAGCGCCGCGGTCACGCCCAGCAGCACGCACCAGTAGATCCGCTGCCAGCGCGGCGTGTCCTCCGCCCCGCCCGAGGCGAGCGTGTCGATCACCAGCGCGCCCGAGTCCGCCGAGGTGACGAAGCAGACCGCCACCAGCGCGATCGCCAGCGTCGAGGTGACCCCCGCCGCGGGCAGATACTCCAGGAACTTGAACAACGCGGTCGAGAGATCGGCCTGGACCGCTTGCGCGATCCCGCCGTGCGCGACGCCGAGGTCGAGCGCGATCGCGGTGTTGCCGAAGACCGTCATCCACAGGAAGGTGAAGGCGGTCGGCACGAACAGCACGCCGATGACGAACTCGCGGATCGTGCGCCCCCGCGAGATGCGCGCGATGAACATGCCGACGAACGGAGACCAGGCGATCCACCACGCCCAGTAGAACAGCGTCCAGTCAGCCATCCACGCGCGCGGCTCATAGGCGTAGAGCGTGAAGGTACGTATCACGAGATGGTCGAGGTAGAGCCCGAAGTTCTGCACCAGCGCGCGTAGCAGGAACAGCGTCGGCCCGAGCGCCAGCACGAACAGCATCAGCAGCACGGCGACGGTGAGGTTCAGCTCGGACAAGCGGCGGATGCCGCGGTCCGCACCGCTCAGCACCGACAGCGTCGCCGCGCCCATGACCAGCACGATCACCGCGAGCTTGGTGGTCGTCCCGTCGGGCACGCCGTAATTGTAGGCCAGCCCGGCGGTCATCTGCGAGACGCCGAAGCCGAGCGAGGTAGCGACGCCGAACACCGTGCCGCACACCGCGAAGATGTCGATCGCATCGCCGAGCGGCCCGTCGATACGCCTGCCCAGCAGCGGCGACAGCCCTGACCGGAGCGTCAGCGGCAGGTCCTTGCGATAGGAGAAATAGGCCAGGCTGAGACCAACCAGCGCGTAGATCGCCCAGGCGTGGACGCCGTAATGGTGGAAGGTGATCGCCATCGCCTCGCGCGCGGCGCCGATCGTCCCGCTCTCGGCCTCGGGCGGCGAGATGTAATGCTGGATCGGCTCGGCGACCGCGAAATACATCAGGCCGATCCCCATGCCCGCGGCAAACAGCATCGCCAGCCAGGACACATAGGGGAAGTCGGGCTCGGCATCGTCGGGGCCGAGCTTCAGCCTGCCCGCGGGACCGAAACCGAGCAGGAGGACGACGACGAGGAAGAACGCCACCGCGGCGATGTAAAACCAGCCGAACGTGTCGATCGCTCAGGCCTGCGCGGCCTTGAAGGCGTGATCGGCACTGCCCGGCACCGCGATGGTGGTGAGGAGCAGCGCGACGATGATCGCGGACGCGCCCCAGAAGACGCGGGGATTGATGTGGCGGGCTGTCATCCCGGCGCTTTAACCTAGATCGCGCTCGCTGACGACCGGGGCGCTCTGCCGCCTCAGCGCGCCGCGATAATGCCGCTCGTCAGCAGCGCCAGCACGGTCGCCCCAGCGGCGAGCCGGTACATGACGAAGGGCAGGAAGCTGCGGGTACGGATCAGGCGGAGGAACGCGACGATCACGCCATAGCCGACGATGAACGCGATGACGGTGGCGAGCAGCGTCGGCTCGGCGCCGATCGGGTTCGCCTTACCCCAGCTATCGGCCAGCTCGAACACGCCCGAGGCGAGCACCGCCGGGATCGCGAGCAGGAACGAATAGCGCGCCGCCGCTTCGCGCGTGTAGCCCAGCAGCAGCGCCGCGCTGATGGTGCCGCCCGAGCGCGACACCCCGGGCACCAGGGCGAGCGCCTGGGCGAGCCCGAGCAACAGGCCGTGGCGCCAGCCGAGCCGCTCGAGCGACCGGCGGCGCGCGCCCAGGCGGTCGGCCAGTCCGAGCACCAGCCCGAAGCCGATGAGCATGGTCGCGGTCACGTACAGGTCGCGCAGGTTGCCCTCGATCTGATGCTTGAGCGCGAGCCCGAGCAGCGCGATCGGCAGCGTGCCGAGCAGGATCAGCCAGCCGAGCCGCGCGTCGGGCGACAAGGACGTACGCGGTCGTGCCAGCGCGCCGCACCACGCCGCCGCGATCCGCCCGATGTCCCGGCGAAAATAGAGCAGCACGGCGGCTTCGGTACCGATCTGCGTGATCGCGGTGAAAGCCGCGCCGGGGTCATTGCCCGAAGGTAGCAGCGCGCCGGCGATGCGCACGTGCGCGCTGGACGAGACCGGCAGGAACTCGGTCAGTCCTTGCACCAGGCCGAGAAAGGCGGCCTCCAACCAACGCGCGCCGTCGGCGGTGATCATGTGAAATCTGTCCTTTCCGGATTCTCGGGCCGACGCGCGCGCGGGCGGCGCAGCGCCGCGGCCTCCAGGCTGAGGAACAGCAGCAAGCCGATCGCGAGCGGGATGAGATAATAGACGAGGCGGAAGATCAGCAGCGCGGCGAGCAGCGCGGCGCGATCGACCTGCGGCAGCGCCACCAACATGATCGCCTCGAACACGCCGAGCCCGCCGGGAGCGTGGACGACCAGGCTCGCGATGATCGCGATCAGATAACTCACCAGTACCGACGGATAGAGCTCCATGCCCGAGGTGGGCAGCAGCACGAACAGCGCGCCCGACGCGATCAGCAGGTCCGTCACGCCGAGCGCGAGCTGGAGCAGCGCCACGCGCCAGCCGGGTAGCGGGAGCTGCCAGCCGAACACCCGCAGCGGGGCGCCGCGCCGCGCGAGCAGCAGGACATAGCCGCCGAGCAGCGCGAGGATCAGCACCGCCGCCAGGCGCTGTACCGCGGAAGACGGAACCCAGCCGGCGACCGCCGGGACCGTCGGCACGATCAGCAGCATGACACCGAGCAGCAGGAGCGCGCCGAGCCAGAAGGTGACGCCCGCGGTGACCATGATCTGCCCGACCTCGGCGGCGGACAGCCCGTGCCGTCGATAGATGCGGTACCGCGCACTCCCGCCGGTCAGCACTGCGAAGCCGAGATTGTGGCTAAAAATGTAGCTGGTGAACGAAGCAATGGCGGCGATCGGATAGGGGACGCGTCGGCCGAGCAGGCGCAGCGACAGCACGTCATAGCCGGTCAGCACGATATAGCTGGCTGCGCTCAACGCCAGTGCCGCGGCGAGCGCCGGCGCGGGCATCGCGTGCAGCACCGCCCGTACCTCGTCCCAGTCGATGCCCGCGAGGATCTCGCGCAGTGCCAGGCCGGCGACGGCCAGCACCGCGACCGTCAGGGCCGCCACGATAAGGGGACGAATCACGTGAACTCTGTCTCGGCGTCTCACGCCGCGTGCCGACGTGCCGCTCTCGGCGGTCGGGTCCGGGGCTCGGCGGGGCCGGCGCGGTGGTCAGGACCCTCCTGACGCGGCGCGCTTACACGAACCTTACTGACAGAGATCGACGGAAGCGGATCAGGCTGGCTGCTGAGACAGGACGAGCGGCCCGAGCACAGGTGGCGCGCGACGGCGTCGACATGCGTCGCTCACACCTTGCGCACGATGCGCGCTTCAATGCGTGAGCGAACGCTGCCGGTCAATTTTCCACGGCGCCGTCCTGCCGGTCTCTTCGGTCGCTACCCGCGGTGCGCGACCGTCGATGCCCGACGCCGCCGCCTCAAGCCCGAACCAATGCGGTCGTTCGACCGCGACGAGGGTAGCCAGGAGACCGCCCGCCACCGCGACCCACACAGAGAGTCCTCGTACCGTCATCAGCTTGCCTTCCTCAGCGCGCACCCGATTATGACGCGATCGAACATCTACATTCGGCGTACGGCTCACGATTAGCTCAGGAGTGACAAAGTTTGTCTGAGAGGGCCGAGGCCGCTCCACCTATGTGACCCAACCTTCGCCTATCGGGAAAGCGGCGACGACATCGTCGTTCTGACCAACGGTGGTGACGGGCGTTGCTTGATCGGCGAGATCGTCCGCGCGGTCGCCACCGACTATGGCTGGCCGGAGATCGCCGCCCCCGAGGCCGAGGAGAAGACGTTGTCGCCGGCCGAGCTCTCCCGGGTCGCCAGTCGTTTCGAAGGCGGCGACCTGAAGGTCGTTCTGGAGGCTCGACCGGAAGGCTTGTTCGCGCGCCTCGTCGGCGGCGCGCGGGCGGAGCGGCTGATCGCCGTCTCGCCGTCACGCTTCCGCTCGGAGTCACTCGGTGTCACGGTCGAGTTCGACCGTGATTTCCAGAGCTGCACCATGATCGAGGGTGCGCCGCCGATGAAGCTCTCGCGCATCAAGGAAGATGCCACCCAGGGTTCTCGCAACAGAGCGGGACAGCGCGGACAACCCGATGGCGCGACAGGAGGATGAGGCGGGCCGGGCGCGCGGCTGCATCGAAAGCGAGCATCGGGCGCGGCGGTTCACCGAGCAAGCGGCTCGGCAGCGCTCACCTCATCGAGCTTGCCTGTGGGCGAGACCAGCCGAACCGGATAACGGCACGGCATGATCACCGACTGGCACTTCTATGCCCTGGCCATACCCGCCATCATCCTGCTCGGACTCGCCAAGGGCGGTTTCGCGGGCATGGGGGCTCTATCGCTCCCGCTGCTCGCGCTGGTGATCGATCCGGTTCGGGCCGCGGCGATCACGCTGCCGCTTCTTATCGCGCAGGACGTCGTCGGCGTGTGGGCGTTTCGGCGCAGCGTCGATTGGCGCCTCATCGGCTGGATGCTGCCCGGCGCGATGGTCGGCATCGCGCTGGGATATGGCTTCGCCGCGAGCGTGTCGCCGAAGGCGGTGATGGCCGCGGTCGGCGTGATCTCGATCCTCTTCGGCCTCTACCGGCTCTGGATGGCGCGGCGCCCGCGTCCCCGCCAGATCGCGCGTTGGCCCGAGTGGCTCGGCACGCTCTTCGGCGTGGCCGCGGGCTTCACCAGCCAGATCGCGCACGCGGGCCAGCCGCCCTTCCAACTCTGGGTGCTTCCCCGTGATCTGCCGCGCGAGCGCCTGGTGGGCACGACCGCGATCTTCTTCGCCGCAGTCAACTGGATCAAGGTGCCGGCGTACCTCGCGCTTGGCCAGTTCACGCGGGCAAACCTCTTGACGTCCTTCCTGCTCCTTCCCGTGGCGCTCGCTGCCACGGTCGCCGGCGTGGCATTGGTTCGCCGCATCGCACCGGAGCGCTTCTTCACGGCCATCTACGTGCTGATGATCGTGGTCGGCGCGGCACTGACATGGGAATCTCTGGCGTGACGGCGGTCGGCCCGCTCCCGTGAATCCGCGGCGAGGCTCGCGTCACTGTTACCGCGGCAGCGCGAAGGCGATCACCGAGCCGCCCGGGCGCCGACCGCGATCCTTGCCGCCGCCCGCCGCGATCGCGACATATTGCCGGCCGTCGACCGCATAGGTGGCGGGCGTCGCGAGCCCTGCGGCGGGAAGCTCGGTCGACCACAACAACCGGCCGCTGCGCTTGTCATAGGCGCGGAAGCGACGATCGTAGACGGTAGCGGCGATGAACAGCACCCCGCCGCGGGTGACGACTGCGCCTCCATAGTTCTCGCTCCCCGTCTCTGCCGGGCCGAGCTCGGGATAGCGGCCGAGAGGCACGCGCCACACCCATCGGCCGGTGTTGACGTCGAGGGCGGACAAGGTGCCCCAGGGCGGCGTCAGCGCGGGATAACCGTCGGGGTCGAGCAGGCGATGATAGCCGTCGAACACATAGGGCTCGTCGAAGACCGGCGCCGCCGCGGGCGTGGCGTCGCTCTCGTTGCCGCGCGGCGCGGCACTCTCCCGGTCACCGCGCAGGTCGCGCACCAGCGTCGCCACCTGCGCCGGCGACAGCGTGCCCGCGAAGCCGGGCATGCGCCCCCCGCCCTGCGTGATCTGGCGCCCGAGCTGCGCCGCGCTCAGCCGCGCGCCGACGTCGCGCAAGCCGGGCACCTGCGGCGGATCGCCCGCGCGGTCGGCGCCGTGACAGGCCGCGCAACGGTTGGCGTACAGTGCCGCGCCCGAGCTGCCCGCCGTGCGTACCGGACGCGGCTTCAGCCGCAGCGTCCAGGCCATCTCGTTGGCGTTGACGTAGAGCAGGCCGCTGTCGGGATCATAGGCCGCCCCGCCCCACTCGGCGCCGCCGTCCATGCCGGGCAGCAGCACCGTGCCCTGAAGGCTGGGCGGATCGAACGGGCCACGGTTGCGCAACCTGGCGAGTTGGGCCGTCACCGCGGCATGCGCGGCCGGCGTCCGCCGCGTCACGATGTCGGGTGTGAGCCGCTGACGCGCGAACGGCGCGATCCCGGTCGGCATCGGCTGGGTCGGCCACGCCTGCTCGCCGGGCATGTCGCTGGCGGGCACCGGTCGCTCCTCGATCGGATAGAGCGGGCGGCCGTCGCGTCGGTCGAAGACATAGACCAGCCCGGACTTGGTGGTCTGCGCGATCGCGGGCACGCCGTGCACCGTCACCAGCGTTGGCTGCGCCGGAAAGTCGCGATCCCACAGGTCGTGGTGGACGCTCTGGAAGTGCCAGCGCCGTCGACCCGTGCGCGCGTCCAGGGCGACCAGGCTGTTGGCGTAGAGATTGGCGCCCGCGCGCGTCGGGCCGTAGAAGTCGCGGTCGCCCATCCCGCTCGAGGCGACGGGCAGGAACACCAGGCCGCGCGCGACGTCGACGGTTAGCCCGGCCCAGACGTTGGCGCCGATCTCGGTCTTCCAGGCGTCATGCGGCCAGGTCTCGGCGCCGGGCTCGCCGCTGTGCGGGATGGTGTGGAAGGTCCAGCGGATCGCGCCGGTGCGCACGTCGAAGGCGCGGACGTCACCCGGCGTATGGCCGGTCGAGCCCATGATGATCAGGTCCTCGAACACCGCCCCGGGCGTGACGTTGTTGACGGTCAGTTGCGCGAGCGGCCGGCCGAACCCCTCGCGGAGATCAACGCGACCGCCGTGGCCGAAGCGCGCGTCGGGGCGGCCGGTCCGTGCGTCGACCGAGATCAACGCGTGCCCGAAGGTGAACAGGATGCGGCGCTGGTCTCGGTCCCGCCAAAACGAGACGCCGCGCAGGCGCTGGCGTGTCGCGACCGGCGCGGGCGCCGGGTCATAGGCCCAGAGCTCGCGCCCGGTCGCGGCATTCAGCGCCACCAGCCGCCCCTTGGGCGTGACGATGTACATGCGGCCGTCGACGACGAGCGGGTTGGCCTGCATGTCGGATTGCGACCCGCCCTCGCCGAACGCGTCGCCGCTGTCATATTCCCACGCCTTCGTCAGGCGAGCGACGTTGCGCACGGTGATCTGGTCCAGCGCGGAATAATGCGTCGCGGCGGGATCGCCGTGGTAATAGGGCCAGTCCGCCGCGGCCGGCGGCCGTGCATCGTCGCGCCGCGGCGTCGCCGCGCTTCCCAGAAACAGCGCGCCCGCGAGCACGACTGCCGCTTTCCCTCGCCTGCCCGCCCGCATCGTCGCTCCCCTAGTCGGCCCTTCTCGGCGACGCGTCACCGTGCACTCAGCGTAGGCGGATCCGCGACGCTATGCCATCAACCCGTGCGCAGCCTCGACCAGCAGCAGCCCCGCGTCATCCCCCCTGCGCCGCCGCCGAGTCGAGATAGGGCTGCGCCCAGCCCAGACCGGCGAGCGTGCCCGCCGCGGGAACATATTCGCAGCCAATCCAGCCGGCGTAACCGAGCGAGCCGATGGGCGGCAGCAGCCCGGCATAGTCGGTCTCGCCCGTGCCGGGCTCGTGTCGGCCCGGGTTGCCGGCGATCTGGATGCGGCCGATCCGCGGCAGCAACCGCTCGATCGAGCGCGTCACGTCTACCTCCGAGATCTGCAGGTGATAGACGTCCAACAACAGAGGGAAATGGATCACCCGCCCTCTGCCGATGCGGCGGGCGAAGACCATCGGCGTGTCGGTCTGGCGCGTCGCGGTATAGACCTTTCCCATCGGCAGGTCGGGGTAGCTCGGCACTAGCGTGAACGGCGCGGACGCGGCGCCGGCGCGCGCGCGGACATGGACGCGCCGGGTGCCGCCCATGATCCGCGGCGTATCGTCCAGCCCCGCGGTGAGCGGACGCTCTCACGGCCCTCTGACACCAGGATCGACGATTGAACCCCGCTGAACAGTCGCGATCGTTGATCGCCGACTGAGAAACGCAGCGTAGATGAGGACGCGGACGCGGCGGCTAGGCGCGCTCGGACGAGGGCGCTAGTCTGCGGCATCGGGTCGCGATCCCACGGCTCCAGCGCTCGACGGGCGCTCACACAGCGAAGGCGAAACACCATGTTCTCGTTCAGATCCGCTCTGCTGAACGGTGCGGTCGTGGCGGTTCTCGCCTCCGGCTTCGTCGCGTGCCGCGCTTACCAGGCGTTCGCGGCCGAGAAAGCGACGTTCGATCCCCCGCCGGCGCTGGCACGAACGGACTTCCCCGCATGGCCGTATCCGCGCGGCATCCCGGACGACGAGAAGGAAGAGGGCAAGTTGTTCCACGTCCCCGGGAGCAAGCAGGCCTTCACCTTCACTCAGATCAACGGGCAGCGCGCCACGATCGACTGGTTTCCGGAGCGTCATCCGACCCCGCCACCGCCCGTGATCAGCGGGAGAGCGGGTGCCTACAACGCCTGCGGACAATGTCATCTCATCGATGGCGGCGGTAAGCCGGACACGAGCGATCTGCGCGGTCTGCCCGTCGACTACATGCTGCAACAGCTCGCCGACATGAGGGACGACCATCGGCACGCGTCGATCAACGGTGCGCCGCTCGCCAAGATGATCGAGATCGCGAAGGCACTGCCGCTCGACGATGCGCGACAAGCCTCCGAATATTTCCACTCGATCAAGCCTGTGAAGAGGCTCCGCCTGATCGAGGGCGACGTCGTGCCCGTCACCCGCCCGGCGGCGCACGCGATACAGAAGGTTGACCCGAGCGGCGCCACCGAGCCGATCGGAACCCGGATCATCGAGGTGCCGCAGGATTTTGAGCGCACCTCGTTGCGCGATCCGTCGTCCGGCTTCATCGCCTATGTACCAGCGGGCAGCATCAAGAAAGGCAAGGCACTCGCGACGAGCGGCGGAGGGGGCAGGACCTTGCCCTGCGCCTCGTGCCATGGTGACGGCATGAGGGGTTCGGGCGCCGAATTCCCCGGCATCGCCGGCCGATCGCCGACCGCTATGGCCCGCCAGCTGTATGATTTCAAAAGCGGCACGCGCGACGGCAAGAACGCGGTGGCGATGAAGCCGGTGGTCGCGCGGCTCTCCGACGCGGACATCGTGAACCTCGCGGCCTATCTGGCATCGCTCGATCCTTGATGGCGTCGATCCCGCGTCGCGCTCGTTGGCGCGGCGCGATAAGAGGGGCGCGGCAGCGGCTCGGATGCGGCAAGGTGGTGGTCTGACCCTGCGCCTCGCCCCGGTCGCACGTCGGACCAGAGGTGGACGGGCCGGAAAGCACGGTCCGCTGGAGGTGAGATGTACCGGCTGATCGCTCTTCTGATGATCATGTTCGCCGCGACGGCCGCGACCGCGCCGCAGCGGACGGATCGACCGGTCCGCGTCGCGATCGCGCGCCTGACCCACGGCCATGTCGGCGGACTTCTCGGTCGGCGCGCGATCGGCGATGTCGAGATCGTCGGCATCTACGAGCCCGATCGCGCCGTCGCCGCGCGCTACGTCCGCGATTATCACCTCGACCCCGCGCTCGTGCACGACCGGCTCGCGCCGATGCTGGACCAGGTACGACCCGAGGCGGTGCTGGCCTTCGGGGCGGTCGCGGAGCACCGCGCCGTGGTCGAGGCGGCGGCGCCGCGGCGGATCCACGTCATGGTCGAGAAGCCGCTGAGCTTCGACGCGGCGGAAGCCGCCGCCATGGCGGCCCTGGCGCGGCGACACCATATCCAGCTGCTCACCAATTACGAGACCAGTTGGTATCCGAGCCGAACAGCGCTGGGTCGCGCGCTCGTGGCAGGCAACGTCGGAGCGATCCGCAAGGTGGTGTTCCGCGACGGTCATTTCGGCCCGAAGGAGATCGGCGTACAGCCCGAGTTCCTCTCCTGGTTGGTCGATCCGAACGCCAACGGCGGCGGCGCGATCGTTGATTTCGGCTGCTATGGCGCCAACCTGATGACCTGGCTGATGCAGGGCAAGGCGCCGACCCGCGTCACCGCGGTGACCCAGCGGCTCAAGCGCGACCCGGTCTACGCGCGGGTCGACGACGAGGCGACGATCGTGCTGACCTATCCGAACGCCACCGCCGTCCTGCAGGCGTCGTGGAACTGGCCAGACCACCGCAAGGACATCGAGCTGTTCGGCGAGACGGGCGTGCTGTCGACGCCCGACGGAAAGACGCTGTTGCTGCGGCGCCGCGGCGAGTCGGCCGATCGGACGCTCGCGACGCCCGCGCCCGCGTTCGCCGACCCGTTCGCCTTCCTGGCCGCGGTCGTCCGCGGGCGCACCGACGTGACCGAGACGGACCCGTCCTCGCTCGACAACGCGCTGGTCGTGGCGCGGATCCTGGATGCCGCGCGCCGCTCCGCCGCGACCGGGCAGACGGTGGCTCTACCGCCGAAATCACCGGGGGCGACGAATTGAAATAACGAGCGGGTTAGATGCAGCCCGATCTTGAACGGTGCACAGGAAGAAGGTCGGCGAGCACCCGCCAATCGGGAAGCGGGACATCCATTTCAGCTTCCACCGCCCGTGTCGTGTGAGAGCACGCGCGACCGCAAGCCCAGGTGCTTAGGGCGCCTTCCCTATTAGAACGGGAGATACACCCGAAGCGCAGCTCCGCCCGGTCAAGCGAGGCTAGGACTTCCCACAATCGGCGATGAGAAGGGCGACCCGCTCAGCATCCATGCCGCCGCCTCTCGCAGCACACACCCGGCCACTTGCATCAGTCACAAACCCGAACGGCAGGCCCGCCGCGCGTGACATCGCATCGCTACGGTAGCGACGTTCTTCACCGGCTGGCGGCGTCCAGCGGTAGACCGCCGGAACATCGCGCCACATCGCCCGGGCACGTGGTCCGTCCTCTACCATGAACACACGCACCGCCCGAGGTTTGGCCGCCTGCGCGATCGCATCGAGCCGCGAGATCTCAGCGTGACAAGGGGCGCACCAGGGAGCGACGAGCAAGAGCACGCTGCCCGCCGGGTAGCGGACGGGCTGTTCGGCGGCGGCTGCCGGCACGCCAAAGCATGTCAGAACGGTGATGACTCTGCGCCTCATCGCACGCCAACATGCGCTTCTTCCCTCGACAGCGCCGTCGCGCCGTGATGTCTCTGCCGCAACTAAGGGAGGGGTCATGCCCGTATCATTGCTCGCGCTGGTGTTGGCGGGTCAAGCGGCAGCAGCCGCGCAAGCGCCCGCACCTGCTCCCCAGAGCGCACAGGCGCGCTTCGATGCAGCGAGCCAGGCTGTGGCGGAGGGCCGCTGCGCAGAGGCCGCCAAGATGTTCGCTACGATGGCGAGAAGCCGCAACCCTCTACTCGCTGCCACGATCGACGTGCGCAACGGGCGCTGCCTGGTTGATCTCGGGCAGGTGGAGGAAGGCAAGGCAGCGATCGCGCGGGGGCTGCCTGTGCTTGCTGAGAAGGGCATCGAGTTTTCCGGTGACGTCTATGAGGCGCACATGACGCTCGCACGCTTGGCCGAGCGCACCTTCGACTATGATGAGGCAGCGAAGGAATACCGCGCCGCGGCCGATCCGCTGAAGGGGGGAGCGCGAGTCCCGGCACTGTTGCGCCTGGCATTGGTGACGATGTTCGATCACGACGGCCGCGCGCTGGCCGCGGCCGAAGAGGCGCGCACACTGGTGCTCGCTGAGCCGGCTCTCAGCAAGAAGGATCTGGCGGCGGTGCAGACCGTGCACGCACGCGTCCTGTTGAACGAGGGACGCGCGAAGGAGGCTTATACCGAGCTCAAGAACAGCCTGAGCAAGCAGGGCGGGCTGACCGGCCGTGTCAGCGCCGACGATATTGCGACACGCTCGGACCTGGCGATCGCGGCGCTGAAGAACAACGACCGTGACAATGCGCGACTATACCTCGCCTATACCGGCGCTGGGCGGATGCGGGACACACCGTTCACCAGAGCCGCCTCGATGGATCCGCCGGCGTGCGGCGAAGGTGGGCTGGTCCCGGAGGACGAAGCGATCGTCGAATTCTCGCTGGAGCGCGACGGGCACGTCGCCGGCGTCGCCCCAGTCTACACCAACGGTAATCGCGCAAAGGCCCTGGCATTCGCTCGCGCGGTAACGGACTGGTCGTGGCGTGCGGAGGACGTGGCGAAGATCCCCGCGCTGTTCCGCTACACCACGCGGGTCGAGTTGCGCTGCGTCAAGGCGGATGGTGCGCCTGGCGTGACACGCCCCCTCAAGGATGCGTTCGAGGCATGGCTGATCGAGAAAGGTGCGCCGACCCCACCATGGGCCGAGCAGCCCGCCGCGTTGGCGCTCGCCACGCAACGCGCGGCGCTCGCCGCGGCTCACACCAGGAACGATGCCGTAGCCCAGGCGCAGGCCGCGCTGGCGCTGAGCGACAATCCCGTGCTGGACAAACAAGAGCGACCCGCCCTCCACGCCATCGTGCGAACGGCTGTGGCATCGCTCTCGCCACCGGTCGCGGTGCGCACCTATGTCGAGATGGTGGCGCCCGAGAAGGTCGACGAAGATAGCGAGTCGTGGCGGACGCGGATGCGGACCATTCTGGCGCGGCCTGACGTATCTGGCGATCCGCTGTCGGCGGCAACGCTGCGATTGCTGATCGCCCAACCCGCGTACCGCAAAGGGCCGCCTGCAGACGCGGCCGTTCTCGTGGCAGCGGTGAGCGGCGACCCGGCGTTGCCACCACGCCATCCATTGAAGATCGCGGCACTGCTCGAGGAGGCTAATGTCCTTGCCGCGAAGGGCGATGTCGCTGGCGCCCGTGCCGTATTCGATCGTACCGGGCTCACTGCCGAGCAATGTGCGACCGTTGGCCTTCAGCCTGCGGTACAGCGCATGAGTGGCAGCGCCAGTGACTTTCCCCAGGAGGCACAGCGGCTTGGCTTCGAGGGCTGGGTACGCACCTCGTTCGACATCACTCCGGACGGACGGACGATCGCGCCGCGGGCCGTGATCGCCTACCCGCCCTTCATCTTCGACGAAGCCGCAAACGGCATCATACGCGTCGCTCGCTTCAGCAGCACCTTCCGACCGGAAGGCGCGCTGGCCTGCTCAGGGCAGCAGCAATCCGTGCTTTTCTTGCTCCCGGGCCGGTGACGCGGTGCGCGGCGCCGCGGATAGTCGTGAGCCGTCACCTGCCCTCCTGCGCTACCTGGCGCAGGAGGCCTCGGGATCCGGTCGCTCGCCCGTTCCGGCTGGCATCAGCGCGTCGGCGTGTCCGCTGCCGCGGTGCGCGGCAGCGCGCCGAGTGCCTGATTGAGCGCGAGCACGTTGACATGCTCCTCACCGAGAACGGAGCCCTCGGACAGCTTGGCGACGAGATTGCGCACCTGCTCGACCGCGACGCCGCGCACCCGCGCGATCCGCGGCGCCTGCGCCAGCGCGCTCGCGGGTGACAGATCGGGGTCGAGGCCGGAGCCGCTCGCGGTCACCAGATCGGCCGGGAGCGGGCCCGAGATGCCCTCGCCGCGCCGCTTCGCGACATCAGCCTTTACCCGGTCGACGAGCGCCTGGCTCGCGGGGCCGAGGTTGGAGCCCGAGGAGGACAGGCCGTCATAGCCCTTGCCGGCGGCCGAGGGACGGGTCTGGAAATAGCGGTCGCCCGTGAACGCCTGGCCCACGACGGTCGAGCCGACCACCTTCCCTTGC
This sequence comes from Sphingomonas sp. BK069, assembly GCF_014193405.1. Taxonomy (NCBI): domain Bacteria; kingdom Pseudomonadati; phylum Pseudomonadota; class Alphaproteobacteria; order Sphingomonadales; family Sphingomonadaceae; genus Sphingomonas; species Sphingomonas sp. BK069. The sequence continues at coordinate 1,726,520 of NZ_JACHZH010000001.1, forward strand.
GCGTCGCGCACCAGGCTGCCGTTAGCCTGGCTCGGGAAGATCGCTTGTCCCAAGCCCGTCATGGCGAGCGGGTAAGCGATACCAAGGAGGGCTGCGAACAGGACGGTCATGACGATCGCCGGACGCAGTGCGGAAGAGAAATCCTTGCCCATCTTCTATCTCCTTAGGCGAGGCCGAGGCCACCGACGACGAGGTCGATCAGCTTGATGCCGACGAACGGGGCGAGCAGGCCGCCGAGGCCGTAGACCGCCAGGTTGCGCGCCAGCAGCGGCCCCGCCGCCATCGGCCGATAGGCCACGCCCTTGAGTGCCAGCGGCACCAGCAGCGGGATGATGAGCGCGTTGAAGATGATCGCGCTGAGGATCGCCGACTGCGGCGTCGCCAGCCCCATCACGTTGAGCACGCCGAGGCCGGGATAGAGCGCGACGAACATCGCCGGGATGATTGCGAAATATTTCGCCACGTCGTTCGCCACCGAGAAGGTGGTGAGCGCGCCGCGCGTCATCAGCAGCTGCTTGCCGAGCCCGACCACCTCGATCAGCTTGGTCGGGTCGCTGTCGAGATCGACCATGTTGCCCGCCTCGCGCGCCGCCTGCGTGCCGGTGTTCATCGCCACGCCGACGTCGGCCTGCGCCAGCGCGGGCGCGTCGTTGGTGCCGTCACCGCACATCGCCACGAGCTTGCCGCCGGTCTGCTCCTGGCGGATCAGCGCCAATTTGTCCTCGGGCGTCGCCTGCGCGAGGAAGTCGTCGACGCCGGCCTCGGCCGCGATCGCCGCGGCGGTGAGCGGGTTGTCGCCGGTGATCATCACGGTGCGGATGCCCATGGTGCGCAGCTCGCCGAAGCGCTCGCGGATCCCGGCCTTGACCACGTCCTTGAGGAAGATCGCGCCGAGCAGGCGCCCGTTCTTCGCGACCGCGAGCGGTGTACCACCCGCACGCGCGATCTCGTCGGTGATGCGGCGCAGCTCGGTCGCGGCGGCGGTCTCGCCTGCTCCGGCATTCGCCTTGAGGATCGAGTCGACCGCGCCCTTCTGGATCAGCGTGTCGCCGGTCTTGATGCCAGAGACGCGCGTCTGGGCGGTGAAGGGGATGATCTCGGCGCCCTGCGGCATCGGCCGCTGCAAGTCGAACTTGTCGCGCGCGAGCACCACGATCGAGCGGCCCTCCGGGGTCTCGTCGGCGAGGCTGGCGAGCAGCGCCGCCTCGGCGAGCTCGGCATCACTCACGCCGCCGACCGAGCGGAACTCGCTCGCCTGGCGGTCGCCGATCGTGATCGTGCCGGTCTTGTCGAGCAGCAGCACGTCGACGTCGCCCGCCGCCTCGACCGCGCGACCCGACTTGGCGAGCACGTTGAAGCGCACCAGCCGGTCCATGCCCGCGATGCCGATCGCCGAGAGCAGCGCCGCGATCGTCGTCGGGATCAGCGTGATCAGCAGCGCGGCGAGGATCGCCACCGGGATGCTGCCGCCGGTGTAGGCGGCGAAGCCCGGGATGGTCGCGACCGCGATCAGGAAGATGATCGTCAGCCCGACGAGCAGCACGGTCAGCGCCACCTCGTTCGGCGTCTTCTGCCGCTCGGCACCCTCGACCAGCGCGATCATGCGGTCGAGGAAGCCCTTGCCTGGCTCCACCGTGACCTTCACGCGGATCTCGTCGGAGATGACGCGCGTACCCGCGGTCACCGCCGAGCGGTCGCCGCCGGCCTCGCGGATCACCGGCGCGCTCTCGCCCGTGATCGCGGCCTCGTTGACCGAGGCGACGCCGGAGACGACGTCACCGTCCGAGGGGATCAGGTCGCCCGTCTCGACCAGCACCACGTCGCCGACCTTGAGCTGGCTGGCAGCGACGCTCTCATACTGGCGGCCGTCACCCTTGAGCCGCTTGGCGGTGAGCTCGGCCTTGGTGGCGCGCAGGCTCGCCGCTTGCGCCTTGCCGCGCCCCTCCGCCAGCGCCTCGGCGAAGGTGCCGAACAGCACCGTCAGCCACAGCCACACCACCAGCTGCGCCTTGAAGGCGAGCGTCAGCCCGTCCCCACCCATGTTGATCGTGATCGTCAGCAGCGTCGCCACGCACGCGGTCACGAACATGACCGGATTGCGGACCAGCTCCCTGGGATTGAGCTTGAGGAAGCTTGCCTTGATCGCGGGCACGACGAGGTCGGCCGTGAACAGGCTCTTGGTCTGGGTCTTCGCCATGATGGCCCCCGTTAGAACAGCTGGCCGCGGATCATCGCGAGATGATCGGCGATCGGACCGAGCGCGAGGCTCGGCAGGAAGGTGAGGCCGCCCAGGATCAGCACGATCCCGACGAGCAGGCCGACCCACAGGCCGCCGGTGGTCGGGAACGAGCCCGCGCTCTCCGGCGTGTACTTCTTGGCGGCGAGGCTGCCCGCGATGGCGAGCATCGGCACGATGATGAAGAAGCGGCCGACCCACATCGCGACACCGAGCAGCCCGTTGTAATAGGGCGTGTTGGCGGTGAGACCCGCGAAGGCCGAGCCGTTGTTCCCGACCGCGCTGGTGAAGGCGTAGAGGATCTCCGAGAAGCCGTGCGGCCCCTTGTTGAGCGGGCCCGCCAACCCTTGCTGCAGCACCGCCGACAGCGAGGAGAAGCCGAGGATCACGAGCGGCAGCACCGCGATCGCCAGCACCGCGAGCTTCACCTCGCGGCTCTCGATCTTCTTGCCGACATATTCGGGCGTGCGCCCCACCATCAGCCCGGCGACGAACACCGCGAGGATCGCGAACAGCAGGAAGCCGTAGATGCCAGCGCCGACGCCGCCGATCACCACCTCGCCGAGCTGGATGTTGAACAGCGGGATCATCCCGCCCAGCGCGGTGAAGCTGTCGTGCATGCTGTTGACCGCGCCGCACGACGCCGCGGTGGTGACGACCGAGAAGAGCGCGGAGGCGGCGATGCCGAAGCGCACCTCCTTGCCCTCCATGTTGCCGCCCGCGACGCCGAGCTGATGGAGCACCGGGTTGCCCGCGGCCTCCTGCCAGTAGGTCACCGTCACGCCGGCGAGGAACAGGATCACCATCGCCGCCAGGATCGCCCAGCCCTGGCGCGTGTTGCCCACCGCCTTGCCGAAGGTCCAGGTCAGCCCGAAGCCGATCAGGAAGATCGACAGCATCTCGACCAGGTTGGTCAACGCGGTCGGGTTCTCGAACGGGTGTGCCGAGTTGGCGTTGAAGAAGCCGCCCCCGTTGGTGCCGAGCATCTTGATCGCCTCCTGCGAGGCCACCGGACCGAGCAGGATCGACTGGCGAGCGCCCTCGAGCGTCTGGACGTCGACGACGCCGGCGAGCGTCTGCGGCACGCCGCTGGCGATCAGGAAGAGGGTGTAGAGAACACAGATCGGCAGCAGCAGGTAGAGCGTGACTCGGGTCACGTCGGCCCAGAAGTTGCCGATGGCCTTCGCCTCGCGCCGCGCGAAGCCGCGGAACAGCGCGAAGGCGAGCGCGATGCCGGTCGCGGCCGACAGGAAGTTGTGGATCGTCAGCCCCAGCATCTGGCTGAGGTTCGACATCGTCGCCTCGCCGCCGTAGCTCTGCCAATTGGTGTTGGTGGTGAAACTCACCGCGGTGTTGAAGGCGAGATCGGGCGAGAGGCCGGCGAGGCCCTGCGGGTTGCCCGGCAGCACGCCTTGCAGCCTGAGAACCGCGTAGGTGAAGACCAGCAGCGCGACGTTGAACAGCAGCATGTGCAGCGCATAGCGGCGCCACCCCTGCTCGGCCGTCGGGTCGACCCCGGCAAGCCGGTAGAAGCCGCGCTCGACCGGGCCGAGCACGACGTGGAGCGGCGTGCGCCGCCCCTCGTACAGCGCGTGGAGCCACAGCCCGATCGGCTTGGTGAGCGCCAGCAGGATGCCGACGAACAGGAGGATCAGGAACCAGCCCTGGAGTGTCATGGAACCGCCTCCTTCAGAAGCGTTCGGGGCGGATCAGCACCGCCACGAGGTAGACGAGGAGGCCGAGCGCGGTCAGCGCCGCCAGCCAGAGGTCGAGCGTCATCGCGTCATCCCCTCACGCATGGTCACACAGGCGGACATAGGCGAGCGTCAGCGCGAACAGGCCGACGATGATCGCGATCCAGAGCAGGCCCATCGGATTCTCCCGATCAGAAGGCGGCGGTCAGCGAGACCACGACGGTGCTGCCGGCGATGGTGCCGGTGCCGTCCTGGCCCTTGCTGAAGCTCGGCCGCAGGTAGCTCGCCTCACGATCCGAGATGTCGGTATCGATGTAGCTCACGTTGAAGGTCAGGTTCTTGTACGTGGCGTCCGCCCCGAGCGACCAGTCCCAGTACGCCCCGGTCGGCGCCACCGCGGTGGCGTTGGGGCCGAGACCGTCCTGCCCCCAGCTATGGCCGATGTGTGCCTTGGCCGTGAGCGGCGTGCCCGCGAGCGCCAGCGCGCCGTCGCCCCACAGGTAGAGGTTGTCGTCCTTGGCGCCGGGGTCCGTATAGACGCCCGCCGCGGCGTCGGCGCCGGTGCGGTACCAGCGCCCGATCGCCTGCTGCTTCGGCGCATAGGCCGCGCCCGCGGTCAGCGTCGCCGCGCCGGCGGTGCCGCTCAGCTTGACAAAGGGCTCGGCGAAGTCGGTCTTGTCCGCGCCGCCCGGGTACATGTACCAGGTCAGCCCGAGGTCGAGCGTGGCGTTGTCGGCGAGCTTCGCCTTGTAGCCGCCGATCAGGTCGAGCTCCATGTTGGCGCCGCCGAACGTGCCCCAGCCCGCCAGGTTCGACGCCCAGGTACCGACATACAGCCCGCTCTCGTGCGACACGGTGATGCCGCCCTGCACCGCCATCTCCTGATCGGACTGCGACACGCCGCGGAAGCGGTAGTCGGACGCGATCGAGGCAGAACCGCTGACCGTGATCGGTGACGCAGGCGCTGCAGTTTCGGTCGGCTCGGTCTTGTCCTCGACCGTCGACTGCGCATGCGCGGCGAGCGGCATGCCGAGCACGGCAGCGAGCGAGGCCGCGAAGACGAACTTCATTCTTGTCACCCCTTGAAGGGGCACCATCACGTGACGGTACCTTCAAGGATCGCCGATTAGGCGCACCGATCGTAGCAATGCGAGATCGATTCCGGGAAAGACCATATAGCTGGCATATAGCTGACGCTTTTTCATCCGCCGCGTCGCCGCCTCTCCAGCGTTCAGCTATGGCGCCCAGTGGCTTGTCGCATTGATACCGCATGGATGTACCTGTGACATATCTGACGGCTGGTCAGTCTAAGTCGGTCGGTAAAGCATCCCGATGAAGTGAAGGCGGGACAACGACCGCGACGGTTGGCGAGGCGCGAACGGAGGCCTGATCGAAACCGTCAACCGTTCAAGCCGCCCTGATGCCTAGGTCAATTTTGGGCTCTGAGCGTGCGGATGTCCATCTTGGCCGTGGGCTCGCCCATGAGACCCCAAACGTTGACGCAGACTGATCAGATCATCCAGAAATCCAGCTTGCAAACGGGGCGGGCCATACGTTCGTTCATACGTGTTCCGGAACTGCCATTAGATCGCCGCAGCTTGGACTCGTATGCCTGCGGCGATCGGCTGGAGTTCCTCCGTCGCGCTCGCCGCGATGATGCTGAAGCCGATCCCATGGCTGGCCCAGGTTACCTGCTGAACATCGCCATCGCGAGTCCTCGGGTGCTGGCTCTCGCATTCATTCCGGCGTTGGCGATCGGCGTTCTGGCGATCAATGCTGCGCCAGCGATGAACCTGCAGCCCCGGCCGGGCCAGGAGGGTATGGTGCTGCCGGGGCTCATCGGCACCGGGCTTCTTTTCCTCGTGGTTCAGCGCCTTCACTTCTGGCTCGTAGATAAGACGCTGCGTCGGCGTGACAGCTAACCCGTCTCGCGGCGAGTCGCCAACGCTCCCGGTCGGAGCTACCTTGAGCGTATGACATTGGGCGCTTGCGGCCCCCTGCCCTCTCGTGCCGAGGACCCATCACCGATTACTTAGGGTCACCTGCCGACCAATCAACTCTGATTATCCGTTCATCTCGGCGTTCAACAAGGCGGGGCTCCCGCGCACTTGGCCGAACGACCTATCGACGGGTTTGCGGATGCCCGTTCGGGATCCGCCCCGAACCAGTCGATGGAGCGTTGGTCTACCAACTTTGCCTCGCTCGGGCGAGCTTAGAACCAAGTAGTCCGGTTGTGACGACGACACTGACGAAGCCCAATAGGATATTTCTTCAAAGGCTTGGCGTCCACAGTGCCCCTGCCAATCGGCAGGAAATGCCCGATGTTAGGCGCTTGCAGCCTCTTCTTCGTCGTTTCGAGGACCCTTTACCGGTCACTCAGGAGCGCCAGCCCACATCCGAGCGTCAGAGGATCGCTTATATTCTGCCGCGAGAGGCCGGCCCGCACCGCCCGCGCCGATCGTCGCGTGATGGTCGTTCAAAGGGAGCGTGCGATAGTCAACGATGCCGTACGAGGCCGACTGGTATAGACCTGCCGCTCGCCGAAGGCGCTCGACTTGATGCGGGTAATGGCGTCTGCGTCAAACGCGTTGTCAATTCCAACCCGCAGCGACCAAGCACATGACGACCATCGCGCGAACAGGTCCACGGTGACGCGCGAAGGCGTGCGCTCGTGATAGGGGCTCGTCGCGTTGAAGGTTGATCGCGACGAACTCGCGGCGGCGACGGCAGCGCCGATCGCGAGCGTCGGCGATATGCGTGACAGACGCGTCTCACCGCTCAGCATGATCGTCATCGCGGGCATGTTCGGCATCCGGTCGCCGCGATGTCCAATGCCCTCGCTGGTACCCAGCAACGTATCGGCGGCGAGCCGCGCGTCGACCCAGGCGAGCGCCGCCGTGAACCGCGCCGGCCCCGCGGAGCGGCTCGCCAGCGCCTCGATGCCGTTTATGTCGACGCTCACCAGATTGGTGTTGTAGAGGAAGGCGCCGTTGACGCTGTTGGCGGCGACGATCGTGTCGTCCCAGTCGATATGAAAGGCGGCCAGCTCGGTGCCGAGACGCTGCGAGCGCACTCCGAGCTCGTAGTTCCAAAGGTGGTCGGCCTGGTACACGCGCTCGTCCGCGCTCAGTTCGGGCGTGATGTTGACGCCGCCGGGCCGGAAGCCCTCCGACACCACGAGCCGCGCCAGCGTGTCCGAGCCGATCCGCCAGTTGAGCGCGGCCTTGAGGTTGCTGCCGCCGGCGGCGCTGCGATAGCGCGCTCCCGACGCGATCCCGCCCGTTCCGGTCAGCAGGTTGGCCACAGGCACCGCGCCGTCGCCCGCTCGCACGTAGCGGAACAGCCGCGCGCCAGAGACCAGGGTGAGCGCGTCAGTGAGGTCACGCTCGACCTCGGCGAAGACCGCTTGCTGATCGAGGCTGGACTCGAGCGAGCGCAGGCCGGTGACGTCGAACGGCCGCAGCACGCCCCCCGTCGCAGCGTTGGCGCGTAGGGTAAAGCTGTCGACGCTCTCCCTGCGATGCTCCGCAAAGACGCCGAGCGTCCAGCGCCAAGACCCTGCCCCGCCGTCCGACACGCGCAACTCGCCGCTGGTGCTGCGCACCGTCATTGGCTGGTGCAGCAACGCGGGCGAGCGCGCGTCAACATAGGCGGCGAGCACCACCGGGTCGCACCCGATACCGTCCCCCGCCGCCGTGACCCGGGCGCAGGCGGCGGGATCATAGCGCTGCCGCTCGATGACCTCGCTGAAGTCGAGCTCGCGCACGATCGTCCAGCGATAACGCGAGACAGTGGCGGTCACGCGCAGGCTGCGCGGCGACCATTGCAGCGTACCCGAAACGAGCGACAGCGCCGAGCGGCTGCGCGGCCGGGTCGCGACAGCGGCGCGGTCGCGGCCGTCCGCCGCCCGCCAAGCCCCAGCGTCGTCGATGCGCTGACGCTGGGCGAGCGCGATCAGGTCGAGGCGGATGTCATGCGCGGGGGTCCAGGTGAGCGTCAAGCGCTCGCTCTCTCGAGTCACCGCGTCGCCGTCGACATAGCCGAGCCGTGGGTTGTCGATCACGCCGCCGCTGCGCCGCCGTGCGATGACGCCGCGGGCGGCGAGCCGATCCTGCACCAGCGGGACATTGAGGATCGCGCTCGCGGCGCTGGTGGGGGCGCCGCGCGCGGTGATCCCACCCTCGACCGCGACCTCTGCGGTGACCGAGTCCGCCTCGGGGCGCCGGAACAGCGTGCGCAGCGTCCCGCCCATCGACGAGGCCCCGTACAGCGTTCCCTGCGGCCCCTTCAGCAGCTCGACCCGCTCGACGTCGACGAGGTCGATGTCGGGCGCCATCGCCGCCGGGTCCGCGCCGGTGCCGCCGGGCGCGCTCACCGGCGTCTCGCCGATGTAGACGCCGACGGTCCCCTCACCGGTGCCGCTCACCCCGCGGATCGCGAGGCGGCGCTGGAGCGGCCCGGTTGGGGTAACCGCCAGCTCGGGCAGCACTCTGGCGAGCGCCTGCTGGTCGGTGAGCCGGCGCGCCGCGATCGTCTCGGCGGACACCAGCACGAGGCTCGCGTTGGTGCCGCTCAGCAGCGTAGGGCGACGCAGCGCGGTGACCACCACGTCTGGGCCGGTCGCCGCGACGGGCGCCGGCGCCGCGTCCGGCACGACCACGAGCACGCCGGGTCCGACGCGACGCAGGCTCAGTCCGGTTCCGGCGAGCGCGCGCTCGAGCGCGAGCGGCAGCGGCATGCCGGGCGGCACCGCCGGCGATCGCCGTCCTTGCACCAGTCTAGGATCGAACAGAATCTGCTCGTCGCCTTGCGCCGCGAGCGCGGCGAGCGCCCGTTCGGTGCTGCCAGCGGGGATCGCCGGCGCACGTGCCGGCCCTTCGCCGCGCGCCGGCGACGCGCACACGGCGCCCAGCGCGATAGCGAGCACTACCGCGACCGTGCCGTCTGTCGCGCTACGCGTCGCCCCCATTGCTTCCCTCCGCGCCCGCGGCGCCCGTTACACCTCCCGTTCACCTGCCGACCGGCGTGCCGCTTCGCGCGGCATCTGCGTTCTTGACGAACAGGTTACAACATGGTCGTCTCCGCATCACAACAGGGGATGCACGACAGGCTTGGGTCACGATCGTCAGGGGGCGAGGATCGGTGCTGGGCGTTTATGCCAAACGGGCAAGGACCGCCGCGGTCGACGAGCTGGTCGCGCCGCTGCTGCCGGCGGTGCGCCGCTTTCTGATGAAGCGCGCGCGACCCGAGGACGTCGACGACCTGATGCAGGACGTGGCGATACGAATGCACGTCCGCGAGGGAGATCGAGAGATCGCCAACATGGAAGGCTATGTCTTCCAGGTGGCGCAGAGCGTGCTGACCGACCGCGCGCGCCGCGACAAGGTGCGCCAGCGCGGACAACATGTCACGCTCGAGGAAAATGACCATCCGGTTGAGGGACGCTCGCCCGAGCGCGTCCTACTCGGCAAGGAACGCTGGTCCCGGCTGATCGCGGCGGTAGGCGAGCTGCCGGAACGGACCCGGCAGGCTTTCGTGCTTCACCGCTTCGAGGAGATGAGCTACGCGGCCATCGCCCGACACATGGGAATATCGGTGAGCGCGGTGGAGAAGCACATCATGAAGGCGATCCGCGCCCTGGCCGCGGCGATAGACTGATGGCGCGCGGCGCCGGCAACGACCCCGCGGACGAGGCGGCCGCGCGCTACGCGCGTCTGCGAGCCGACGACGCGGACGACGCCGCACGCGCTACGCTGCGCGGATGGCGTGACGCGGACCCGGCGCATGCGTCGGCATGGCGCAAGATCGAGCGCGCCGATGCCGCGATCGACGCGCTGCGCGATAATCCCGCGTTTGCCGCGCTGCGCGACGCGGCACTGCGCCGGCCGCCGTCGCCCGCGCGGCGCTGGATGCCGTTCGCCGCTGCTGCCGCGATCGCGGGGACGATCGGCCTGGGTGCGACCGCGCTGCTGATCGCGCCGCGTCCAGCCCCACACCCCGGCGCGGCCGCACCCGCGACGCGTCTCGCCACCGGCATCGGCGAGCTCAGGACGGTACGGCTGGCCGACGGCACTCGGGTGACGCTCGACGCCGCCTCTGTCGCTCTGGTCTACCCGCGTGGCACGACGCGGCGCGTCGATCTTGTCGCGGGGCGCGCGCTGTTCGCGGTGGCTCGGGACCCGGCGCATCCCTTCGTCGTCGCCAGCGGCGCGAGCAGTGTGACCGCGCTCGGCACCCATTTCGCGGTGGAGCATCGCGCCGACGAGATGGTGGTGGCGCTCACCGAGGGATCGGTGCGGGTGCAGACTCCGGCGGGCGCGCGGGTGCTCGCGCCGGGCCAGGTGCTGAGGGCACGCGGCGCGGTGATCGCTCTCGCCGCGAACGGCGCGGCCGCGGCGACCGATTGGCAGCGCGGCAGGCTCACCTTCTCCGCCGTCCCACTTGCCGCGGTGGCGGCGCAGCTCGCGCGCTACGACGCGCGGCGGATCGTCATCCGCGACCCTGCGCTGGCGGCGCACCCGTTCAGCGGCTCCCTCCGCACGCGCGACGGCGCGCCGGCGCTGGTCGCCGCGCTCGAGGCCTATGGCGTGGCGCGGGTGAGCGCGCGCGACGCTGACTGGATCGAGCTCGCGCCGCGCTGATCGGGTGGCGTCCCCGCCCCAGGCGCGGGGCGGGGAGCGGCGCTCACTCCTCCGCGGTCTTGCGATAGTCGAGCGGCGGTTTGCGATCGCCCAGCATCGCTTTGTACTCGAACCCGGCGCCGCGCCGCCCGGCGAACTCCTTCTTCGCCGCCGCGATCGTGGCGGGGTTGCGGTAGAGGTCGGCGGCGGCGAGTGCGAGCGTCTTGGCTGCCAGCACCGCCCCTTTGACGCCGATGCTGCTGCCCGCCGCGGCGGCGTTCTGCCAGCTGTGCCCCGCCGAGCCGGGGACGAAGGTGGCGGTGGACAGGCCCACCGTCGGCGTCACCCAGCTCACGTCGGACACGTCGGTCGAGCCGCCGAGTGCGTCGTCGACGATCGTCGCTGGCTGGATCTGGCCGACGCTCGCTAGCGGCGGCGCGCCCGGCGCCAGCGTCGTCTGGATTTGTTGCGCGAAGGCGGTCTCCTCCGGCGTCCAGCTGATCGCCCCGGCGGCGTGGAGCGAGCGGTTCATCACCGCCATCAGCGCGGCGTTGGGCAGGAGCGAGTAGACGCCGCCGGTCACCTCGACGTCGACCTTGGTCTGCGTGCCCATCGCGGCGCCGTCGGCGGCCTGCCTGACCCATGCCCAGACCGCCTTCACCACTGCGGGATCGACGTGGCGGACGTAATAATAGACCTCGGCCTCGTCGGGCACCACGTTGGGGGCCTTGCCGCCCTTGGTGATGACATAGTGGATGCGCGTGCGATCGGGGATGTGCTCGCGCATGAGGTTGACCATCGCGTCCATCGCCTCGACGCCGTCGAGCGCGGAACGGCCCTTGTCTGGGTTGCCCGCGGCGTGCGCCGAGCGGCCGTGGAAGCGGAACTTGCCCGAGATATTCGCCATCGACGGGCCCTGCGCCGCCGAGTTGGTGTTGCCGGGGTGCCAGTGCAGCACCGTGTCGACGTCGCGGAACAGGCCATCGCGCACCATGTAGACCTTGCCCGATCCTCCCTCCTCCGCCGGCGTCCCGTAGACGCGCAGCTCGCCCGCAATCTTGTTCCTGACCATCCACTCCTTCACCGCGATCGCGGCATAGCTGGAGGCGGCACCGAACAGATTGTGCCCGCAGCCGTGCCCCGCCTCGCCGCCGAGCGAGGCACGCGTCGGCGACGCGGCCTGCGACAGCCCGGGCAGCGCGTCATATTCCGCCAGCACCCCGATCACCGGGCCGGCGCCGTTCTTGAACGAGGCGACGAAGGCGGTCGGCTCGCCGGCGACCCCCGGCGTCACCGTGAAGCCCGCCGCGGTAAGTCGCTGCTGCAGCAGCGCGGAGCTCTGCGCCTCCTGGTAGCCGACCTCGGCATATTTCCAGATCTGTAGCGCGGTCTCGGACAGTGCCGGCGCGTCGCGTGTGACCGTGGCGAGGATCTGCCCGGTATCGGCGGCGGCGAGCTGCTGCGCGTCGGCGGGTGCCGCGGCGCCGGCCGACAGCGCGAGTGCGAGCGTGAAGGTCTTGATGGTCATGGATGCTGCTCCCCTGATCAGAATCTGGTCGTCGCGCCGATGAAGAAGTAGCGGCCGATCACGTCGTAGTTCTGGGCGTCGTAATTGCCCTCGGTGTCGCCTACCTGCGGCGGCTTGCGGTTGAGCAGGTTGGTGACACCGAGCCGGAACTCGGCGCGCTCGCCCGCCTCGAAGCGGGCGTTGAGGTCGAACACGTTGTAGCTGGCGACGCCGCGCGTCGTGCTGGTCGGGTTCACCACCTTCGCCGAGTTGATCATGCCGTCGATGTAGCGCCAGCGCAGGCCGATGCTCGCCTGCTGCAGCGAGTAGGTCAGCGAGGTGATCGCCTTCCAGCGCGGGTGCGCCAGCCCCGCGGTGGTCTCCACGCCGACCCCGGTCGAGCCGGCATAATCGTAGGTCGGCGCGCCGGGCAGCGCCTGGATGGTGAACTTGTCGAGATAGCTCACCGCGCTGTTGAGCGCGATGCTGCCCGAGTCACCCAGGCCGAGCTGGTCGAGCGGGATACGCCAGTCGAACTGCACGTCGACGCCCTGGACGTTGAACGTGCCGAGGTTGAGCAGCGGCTGGGTCGGGTTGAGCGGCACGCCCGACGCGGTGTTGCGCGTGATCAGCGAGCAATAATAGTTGCTCGGATCGAAGCCGGGATTGTTGCCGCCCGAGTTGAAGCAGAATTGGAACGCCTGCGAGATCGACAGCGGCCCCACCGCGTCCTTGATCTTGATCTTGTAGAAGTCGACCGACAGCGACAGGTTGCTGAACGCACCCGAGAAAGGCGACTGGAGCACCGCGCCGGCGGAATAGGTGTCCGCGGTCTCCTCCTCCAGGTCGGGGTTGCCGCCGGTCAGCGCGAACACCTGCGCGGTGCCGAGCTGATAGGTGTCGATGATCGACGTCGGCACGCCCTGCGCGAGGCACAGCGACCGCACCGCTGCGGCATCGCTGCCGCGCCGGTAGGACGAGCGGGTGTCACACGGGTCGCCGTTGGTGGTGCTGGCGGTGGCGGTGCCGATCCCGACCGAGCCGGTCGACACCGGCGCGAACAGCTCGCCCACGCTGGGCGCGCGGATCGCGCGGTTGTAGCCGCCGCGCAGCCGCAGCGGCTCGAACACCTTCCACGTCACGTCCGCCTTGTAGGCGTGGACCCCGCCGACCGAGCTGTAGTTGGAGTAGCGATAGCCGAGGTCGAGCTCGAGCTCGCGGATCAGCGGTAGGTCGTGCAGCAGCGGCACCAGCAGCTCGGCATAGGCCTCGCCGGTCTCCACCGTCCCGCTCGCGGGGCGCAGCACGCTGTAGCCGAGGATGTCGCTGGTGCCGTCGGGCTGCGCCAGCGCAGAGTCGGGCAGGAAGCCGTAGCCGTTGTAACGATAGTCGGCGCCGACCGCGAGCCGCACGTCGCCGGCGGGCAGCGTGAACAGGCTGCCCTGCATGTTGCCCTCGACCGTGCGCTGGCGCAGCGAGTTGGTGTTGAGCGTGCGGCGCGAGATATAGTCGACGCAGGCTTGCGACGGGATCTGGTTGCCGAACGGGTTGAACCCGCCCTCGCACAGCTCGGTGCCGCCGGTCGGCGAGGTGAGCAGGCGGTTGAGCGCGCTCGCGCTGGCGCCGCCGGTCTGCTCGTTCTGGAACTTGGCCTCGCTGGTCGAGCCGTAGACGTCCCAGGTCCAGTTGCCGACGCCCAGCTTGCCCGACAGGCCGGCGGTGACCTGCCACACGTCGTAGGAATAGCTCTGGTAGCGCGGACCGAGCACACTGAGCGCCTTGTAGAAGGTGAACGGCGCATTAGGGTTGGCGCGCGACGCCAGGATCGAGGCGAAGGCGGGCGTAATGAACGGGTTCGTCACCGGCACGCTGAGCCCGTACACGTTCGAGGCCAATGTCGGGTTGCTGATGCCCAGCGACGTATAGGTGGTGTAGGTCGCCTGGACGAAGGCGCGGACGCTGTCGCTCAGCGCATAGTCCACCTTGCCGAAGATCGACCAACGATCGAGATCGGGCTGGAGCGTGCCGCCGTTGTAGCCGAAGTTGATCTGCTGCGCGCCCGGGCCGCTGTCGACGATATAGGCCTCGTCGGTCTGTGGGTCGCGGAAGTTGTAGACCGGCACGCCCTGGGTCGAGAACAACGAGCCGTCGGTGTTGAATCCGATCTGCCCGTTGTAGCGCGCGTTGCTGCTGGTCAGCGCGGGCGTGCCATAGCCGCCGAACACGGCGTTGACCGCGGCCAGCGTCGGCGTGTTGGCGCCGAACACGGTATTGCCCTGCGGGATCGTCGCCAGTCCCGGCGTCGACTGGCGGAAGACGTAATAGTCGCGCTTCGACTGGATCGCCGCCTTGCGCTTGGTGTAGTCGACCGACAGCACCGCCGAGCCGCGGTCGTCGGCGAACTTGGAGCCGAGCGTACCGGTCAGGCGATAGGTGTTGCCGTCGCCATAATCGCTCACCCCGGTCTGGCCGCTCAGCTCCAGCCCCTTGAAGTTGCGGCGCAGGCGGAAGTTGACGACGCCAGCGGTCGCGTCGGAGCCATAGGTGGTCGAGGCGCCGCCCGTGATCACCTCGATGTTCTCGATCAGCGCCTCTGGAATGATGTTGAGGTCGACCGAACCGTCGGGGTTGGACGGCTGGATGCGGCGCCCGTCGAGCAGCAGCAGCGTGCGCTTCGAGCCGAGCCCGCGCAGCGACGCATAGGCCTGGCCGCCGTTGAGCCCGGTCGAGGTGCTGCCGCCGTTGCCCTGCCCAAACGCGCCGCTGAACTGCGGCATCTGCGTCAGGGCGCTCTCCACCGTGACGCGGCCGCTGTTCTCGATCGTGTCGGTGGAGAGCGAGACGATCGGCGAATTGGCGACATAGTCGGGGCGCGCGATACGCGAGCCGGTGACGATCACCTCGTCGGACGGCGGCGGGGGCTCGGTCGGGTCCTGCGCCGCGGCGATCGCCTCGGCCGCCGCGGCAGGCGGGTTCTCCGCGGTCGGCACCGCGACCTGGGCGCTCGCCGCGGCGGCGACCAGCGCCCAGGGGCACACGCCGCTGGCCAGGAGAGTGCGGCGGAGATGGCGCTGTGTCATGCTCTGTCTTTCCCTGATGCGCGCCGCCTCGTTGAGCGGCTTCATCGGGAAAGACGCAGCGTTGTTTCCCTACCTCACGCTGCGACGCAAAAAAGTTCCTCGTCTATCGTTTACGGACGCAATCAAACTGCGGAGCGCCTCAACGGCTCGCCGCGATGGCGGGGCCGTAGAGGATGCCGTTGAACAGCAGCTTGAAGGTGGCATAGGGCTGCGCGCGCTGGGTCACCTCCGGACCCATCGCGAACAGCTTGCCGCGCCCGAGGTCGACATCGGCGACCGCCACGGTGCCGCGCAGCCGCTCCTGCCCCACCGCCCAGCCGCTGCGCAGCGGCCGCGCCGCATCGAACCAGGCGACCCGGGTGGCGCCCGCCGCCGGGATGAAGGGCTGGCTCTCGTCGAAGAACATGTCGACCTGCGGCGTCATGCCGAAAGCGAGCGGCTGGCGCGGATCGACGCTGGCGCGCACCAAGGCACCGGGAATGTAGAAGTCCTTCTTGTCGAGCGCCGCGGCGCTGCCGTCCGGCTTGCGGGTGACCAGCGCCGGCTGGATCGCAGGGCTCAGCATCGTCGCCAGCGCGTTGGCGCTGCCGACGGTGATGACGGTGCCGCCCGCGCGCGCGAAGGCGGCGACGGCAGGCAGCGTCTTCGCGCGCGAGACCTCGCCGAGCCGGCCGCGATAGGCCTCCGGGATCGCCTCGGGCTTGGGCAGATCGAAGCGATAGCCACCGGGATAGGCGCCGCCGCGCGATACCGGAACGGTGCCGTCGGCGAACAGCAGCACGTCGAAGCGCTGCTTCAGGTCGCCGGCGTCGAGCTGGCCCGGGTACACCACCTCGAACGGGAACTCATATTGCTCGAGCAGCCAGCGAGTCCAACCCGCCGGCATGATCCCGCCGTAGCGATCGACCAGCCCGACGCGCACCGGCCGAAGCTGCACGCCTGTGCCCGCCGGTGCCTTGCCGATGGCATAGGCGTCGACACCCAGCGGCGCGGCCGCGGTGATGATCGCGCGCGCCTGCGGCGAGGCCGGGACGAACAGCGCGCCCGCGGCCAGCGTCCGGCCGGCGACGCGCTGCTCGCCGGCGAGCCAGCGCACCGCCACCCCCGCCTTGAGCAGGCGGTTGGTCAGGATGAAGCCGTTGTTGCTCTCATGCCCGATCAGCCAGCCGGCCGCGCCGCTGCCGATCACGCGCCCGGGCGGCGGCGCGAGCTGCTCCGCGGTGACGCGCGTGAGCGCGCCGGGCACCCCGTCCAGCACGCGGTCGAAGCCGACCCCCATCTGATAGGCCAGGGTATAGCCGGTAATGTCGTACGGCGCCTTGGGCGGCCCGCCGGGATATTCCGCATCGTGCGGATGGTCCTGCGGCTCGAACATGTCGAGCACGTGCGGCCGGTACGCCTGCGCGGTGCGCACCACATAGGCGCCGGCGGGGTAGCTTTTGCCCCCCGCGGTGAAGGGCTGCGCCGCGCGCTCGACGTCGACGCCGTTCTTCAGCAGCGTGTTGAGGAAGGTGATGGTGGTCGGCAGGTCGCGCTGCTGCTCGGGCACCAGCACATAGGCGCGCGGGTCACGCGCGGTGGGGTCGTGCAGCACGCTGCCGTACAGCGGCGCGGCGACCATCCCCTCGCGCGCGCGGCTGTTGAAGCCGACATAGCCTTCGTCCGCCTTGGCTGTCTTGCCCTCCTCCTTGAGCGCGTCGACGCGCTTGGGCGTGATCGTCCAGCTGTCGCGCTCGCCGCGGCGGATCGCCGCGTCGCCCATGCGCCAGATGTTGATCAGCAGCCGCTCGCGATTGCGCGCGGCATAGTCGATCACCGCGCGGTCGAGCGACCATTGATATTCGAGGCTGTCGCGCAGGTGCCAGTCCTGCGGCGCGATCGGCAGCGTCTCGTCGTTGCGCGCCAGCTGCGTGTCGGCGAGCAGCGGGATCTTCTCCGGCGTCGGCCCGCCGATGATCTCGGTGAGCAACCCGATCGAGTTGTGGAAATAGGCGATCGAGCGGACCATGCCGTTGTGCCAGGTGGAATAAGGCGCGGCCGAGCGCGCGCCCGAGCCGCCCTTGTTCTCGGCCACCAGCCGGCTGTGCATCGCGGCGCCGACCTCCTGCAGCTCGTTCATCACGAGCGGCGCGTAATTGTAGTTGAACGGGTCGCGGAACGGCGGGACGAAGACGACCATTCCCGCCGGGCCGGTCTGGTGCTGGTTGAAGATGATCTGCGGGAACCACTCGCGGAAGAAGACACGGTTGAGCGCGGTCGTCTCGGGCATCTGCGACATGAAGCTGTCGCGGTTGTTATCGTGGCCGACATACTTCTGGTACAGCCGCGGGATGGTGCGGAACTCGCGTTGCTTGGGGTCCTTGTTGCGCATGTACCAGTCGGAGACGAGCTGGAGCCCGTCTGGATTGTCTTGGCCGAACAGTACGATCGTGTCGTCGAGCGTGCGGCGCGTCTCGGCATCCTCGCCGCTCAGCAGGCGATAGAGCACGTGGATCTGGCTCTGTGTCGTCACCGTCTCGGTGGCGTGGAGCCCGGCATCGATCCAGACGATGGCGCGCCCCTCCTGTGCCAGCGCGGCGGCCTGCTGCTCGCTCACCCCCTCGGCCTTGGCGAGGCGGCGCGCAATCTCCTTGTAGCGTTCGAGCTTGGCGAGGTTCTGCGGCGAGGACACCACCGCCACCCACATCGTCCGTCCCTCCGCGGAGCGGCCAATATCGATCAGCTTCATGCGGTCGGAGCGCGCCGCCAGTGCCTTTAGGTAGCGTTCATACGCATCATAGTCCGCGAGATAATAGTCGCTGCCCGGCTCGGTCGGGAACGCCTCGGCGGGGGATGGTAGCGAGCCCACTTTGGGGGAGATCGGCTCGGCCCACGCGCTCGCGGTAGCGATCAACGCGGCGACGCCGCACAGCATGGCCGATCTCATCTCGTTCTCCCTCATTCCATCGCCGGTTCGCATGCCAGACGCACCCGACACCGCGCCCCGCACCCCGGCGCAGAAAAAAACCGCCGCTCACGCGGGCAACAGATCGAAGGCGACGGTCAGCCGCGGCCGCTCGCCGCCGAACGGCTCGGTGCCGTGCCACAGATAGGAGGGGAACAGCGCCAGCATGCCGGGCGCGGGGGCGATCTGGCGCGACGGCGCGAGCGGCGGTCGCGTCGGCACGCCGGGCCGGCCGAGCGAGAGCCAACCCTCCGGTGCCGGCCGCGCACCGTCCGGCAGCGCGACGTAGAAGGCGGACGAGATCCAGCCGGCGGGATGGACATGATCCATGTGATAGCCGCCCGGGTTGAGCCGGACCGACCAGGCGCCGGCGAAACGGTAGCGCCCGGTGAGGCGTCGCCGCACCGGGTCGCTGCCCGACCCGAGGCGGTCGAGGTGGGCACGGATCGGTGCGTCCAGCGCGGCGAAGAGCGCCCGGATCGCCGGCACGTCGGATCGGGTCAGGTCGAATTGGGTCTGCGACCCGTGACGGAGCGATTGTTCCAGCGGATGGGTGCGCCACGCGTGCGAGGCGTCGAGCGCGGCGGCGAGCTCGCTCAGGAAAAAAGGCAGGTCGCGCCACCCCGCCGGCGCCGCGATCGTCGCGGTCGAGACCAGCGCTGGATCATCGCAAAGCGCTGCATGCCGCTGATCGCCGGCGAGCCGCCAGGCGGTCGCGAGCAGCGCGATCGCGCCCTGGTCGTCGGGTGAGGCGGCGACGACCCGCTCCGCCAGTTCGGTTCCCTCCCCCACCCGCCCGGCGTGCAGCAGCGCCTCCACCGCGGCGCGCGCCGCCGCGACGCTGCCGGGAGCCGTGCGCAATGCCGCTGTGGCGTGACGGAGCTGCTCCTCGGGGCGTCTTCGCCGCGCCGCCAGCGCCGCAGCGGCGAGCAGGAGCGCGATCTCGCTCGGTGCGCGCCGCAGTGCCTCGGCAAGCACCGTAGCGGCCGCGTCCGCATTTCCGCCCGCCTGGAGCACAGTCGAGCGGACGAGCGCGAGTTCGAGCGACGCAGGCGCGCCCGCCAATTCTGCCATCGCATGGCTCAGGTCCGCGGTGCGCATCCAGCGCAATTGCGCCAGATCGCGGTGCGCTGTTGCGTAATCGGTCCGGGCCGCAATGGCTGCGACATAGCCCTGCTCGGCCGCGTCCAGCGCCCCCACCGCCTGCAACGCCCGAGCGCGAACGAGCTGCGTCTCGGGTGCCTGGCTCCCCTTTGCCAGAGCACGCTCGCTCGCTCGAAGGGCGCCGACAAAATCCCCCATGTCTCCGAGGAGGGACGCTAGATTGTGCTCGGCGACGGGGCTCTCTGGCCGAGCGCGAACCGCCTCGCGGCAGCGATGCAATGCGATTTCCAAGTCGCCCGACGCACGAGCCGTGCTCACAGCAGGTGACTTCCCGATCACAGTGGCTTTCTCCCAGCGATGTGGCTTTGCTACATTGGCGGAGCATCGCTCTGGTGAACAGACGAAAGGGGGAGAGGTACCGACACATCGCCAATTGTCCCACGATGGGAGCTTAGGGCGGATCGATGACGACGGATCGACTGGTCCCGACATCAGAGTCGATGAGTGATGATTCCCTCCCTTGATGGCGCATGTGCTGCAGGAGAAGCCGCTACCCCATGCATGATGCCACATCGGCATCGGCCGTCGACGTCCTAGCCGGCGTCGTGGCGCATCAAACCAGAGGGCTGCTGCAGCGGAGTGATGGTCAGCTCCTCGACGCAAGAGCGGTCGTTCAAGGACACCTGCCCGCCGCCCAACCCTGGCCGTCGATCCATCTCAGCGTTCGAGCGGCCTGGGCGTTCCGCGCAGCTGTCCGGCTGCCTTCATCGCGAGGCTTGCGAACCAGCCGTTGTTGGAGTCGGCGAGCGCGCATCGTGAAGATCGACTGCCACCCTCAGGTCGCGCGCTTACTACTTTCCTAGCGGGATCTTAAGGCGCACCATGCCTCTGTTACTGACAAAGCCGCCTACGCCAGCCTGCTCAGCCTCCGCGGCAAGCCTCGCCCGACCGCCTAGGATCGAGGTCTCAGCTTCTGGCAACGCCGCTAGGTTCTCGTCGTAGCGTTCCGGCAGTGCGCGGAGCCGAAATGCCTCCGGGTCGACGGCACGGCCACAAACCACCACCTCACCCGCCGCGGCGCCACTCGCGCAAGGACGCACGGGCGGCTGCCGTTGATCTAGCACAGGACCTACAACAGCCGCTTGTAGAACAAGCCACACCAGCATCGCTGTACCTGCCTCACCTAGCGGAGTGACAGCGGAAGCGTAGCACCGCATGTCGCTGCCGACGACCCGCTGTATCGCGGTGGACGATGCCTCGTCACGAGACTTCCTAATGGGCGTTCGCGGCCGCCCACCGCAGCGATAGAGAGCGCTGCTGGCGCAGCTGAAAGGCCGCTAACGCCCAAACTGATCTAGGGGTCAATGGCGCCCGTCGGCGGCACGATTCGCCTGATCGCCTCCAGTGCCTCTGCCGGGTCGGGCACACCGAACAGATCGACCTCTGAGACTTTGGCTCGACGCACGTGGGTGAGGATAATCCAAGCGCGGCGTCCATCGCCCTCGACAAGAGCGGCATCTTTGATCTCGACCCCCAGAATCTCCCTGTACTGATTGCCTCGCGGGCCGCACCAGGCGATACGCCGATCGGTCACCACCATGTTTCCGAATACATCGTTGACGAAGGTGCGGCCGGGCTTCGACATGAGTGGCGATACCGTTGCGCCAAGTGCAACCGTGGCAAGGAAGCTCCAGAAAAGCTTCAGAACTAAGGGATCGGCGCCTGTCCAAATGTGTACCAGCCACCAGACATACAGGGCTGGCCCGATGCACGTCAGTACTGCCATGCCCACGCGGATCCGGTCGATGCCGCGCAACCCCTGCTTACCTTGCCACGTAATGATCTCGCCAGGCGCCAAGACAAGGCCGGGTGACTCTGCATGCCCCGTCGCCCAGAGCAAGTAGGTGCCGCGAAAAACTCTCGCTATCACCACGCCGGCCAAAGGCACCGTAACACTCAGCACACCGATCTGCGCGGGTAGCTTTGGCACGACGGTATATGGACCTCCGCGATGCCCAACCTGCACCGTCTCGCCTGGGATTAACAGGACGGCGGCGATCACTGTGGCTAGGAACAGGAAGATCGGAATATGAACCGCGGTCGCGAGAGCGAGACGATCAGGCCGCGGAGGCAATTGGACGCTCTCTTTCTCTCCCGCCTGGCTCATCGCTCTTCCATGCGAGAGTTGTCGCGCATCGGCAAGCGGCTGCAACCGCAACGATGAGCGGGTATCTGCAGGGTAGCCCGCGTTTTCCTCACCCTGTTTCCAATGTCGACCGAATGGCGCATCGTGGCAGGATAGCAGCCTGTCCGCTCTCGGCCGCCGTTCCGCTGGGACACGCCATCTGACAGGCGGCTGTAGCGAGCCGACGCCCTGCACTGATCATGTTCGCGCAGGCGCAGAGCTACCGCTGGGGCATCTACCGGGTGAATAGAAAGCCGACGCCAATGAGGAAAACTGTACCTTCAAGGAAGCCGATCAGCACGTTACCGGCGGCTCGCATGACGCCGACATCAAGCGCGCCCGCGAACCAGCGTATCCCTACTAGCCAGTAGTTCACGACGGCAACCGCGGCGAGCCAATGGCCGATCACGCGAGCGGTCGGATGCGGGTCGATGCCGAGACTGGTGCCGACGCTTACGCCTAGCGCGAAGACAGCGGCGGGATAGCATTGTTCGTAGAAGGGCTGCTGGAGCGAGGCGCGGTCGAGTTTCACGCCTCGGCGCCGCACCAGACGGGCTGCCAAGAAGAGCGGAAAAGCGGCGAACACGATCACGCGGAGCACGAGCGCGCTGGCGTTGTCGTTGATCAGGTCAGCGAGTCCATGATGGCTCGCGATGATCTTATCGGTTTGTCCCAGTGCCGTGGCGACGGCATGCCCGAGCAGCAATGCCAGCGCGAGGAAGAGCGGCGGGCTCAGCACGGCGCCGTAGCGTTCGTCGTCCGGCAGAGCAGCCTCGCGTTCGATCTCGCGCATGATGCCGATCGGACGGAAGATGGCGCGCCACAGCGTAAGTGGAAAAAAGAGCAGCCAGCTCATGACCTCGTAGAGGAGCTCGTCCAGCGAGTTGAGCCACTTCATGAAGTCCATGCCGCACACTGAGCGATAGGCCGGCGCGGCGCAATATCTGCTTGCAAATCAGCGCCGAACGCTCGCAGATTGATCGCGATCAAGGGGGAGTAGCGAGATGCCATGCCCTGTGTTCAAAGCGATGGTGGCTGGCGCCGCGATCGCGTTCGCGCTCCCGGCTCTCGCGCAGGGTGCGCGCGCCAGCTCGCCGACCGAGTTCGTCCACATGGCCGAGCGGCTCAAGCCTGGCGAGTGGGTGTGGGCGCCGGGTGTCGCGCCCAATGGACAGGTCGTCGTCTACGTCGACCTCTCGCGCCAGCTGGCGACCGTCTACCGCAACGGCGTCCGGATCGGGGTCAGCTCGGTCTCTTCCGGGAAGCCGGGACATGAGACGCCGACGGGTGTCTTCACCATCCTCCAGAAGGACGCGCAGCACCGGTCGAGCAAGTACAACAACGCGCCGATGCCGTTCCAGCAGCGCCTCACCTGGGACGGTGTCGCGCTCCATGCCGGCGGGCTGCCCGGCTATCCGGAGAGCCACGGCTGCGTGCACCTGCCCTACGGCTTCTCGCGCGAACTGTTCGGCATCACCTCGCTCGGTGCCACAGTCGTAATCGACGGCGATGCCGCGAGCCACGTCCGTAGCACCGAGACGAGCTTGCTCGCACCCGTCGACGCGAAAGGCCGCCGGGTAGAGCGCACGCTGCTCGACCGACAGCAGTTCAGCTGGAACCCAGAACGATCCACGAGCGGTCCGATGACGATCATCGTGTCCAAGTCGGACCGGCAGGTGGTCGTGATGCGCGGTGGCGTCGAGATCGGGCGCAGCGTCGCGGCCGTGAACGACGACGATCCCGGCAGCCACGTCATCACGCTGACGAGCGCGCCTGACGGATCGCCGCGCTGGGCGTACATCGGCCTTCCTGGGCACGAGGAAGAGGCAGGACGCCCGCTGGACGAGGGCGTGATCAACCGGCTGCGCTTGCCGCGGGCCTTCTACGAGCAGGTACGCGCCGCGCTACGGCCGGGCACGACGATCCTCATCACTCAGTCGCGGGTGGGCTCGAGCGGCGGAGAGCCGCTGACCGTGATGGACGCGGTGGTGCCGCAGCCGTGACGACCCAACGTCCGGCCGAGGCCAGGCCGGCAAACAGGGGAATGCCATGTCGATGACCAACGCCTCGCCACTCCTCGCCGCCGCGCTGCTGCTACCCGTAATGCCGAGCGCCGCCACGGCGCAAGCGACCGGCCTCGAAGACATGGTCGGCGCCCGCGCAGGACAGGGCGAGCTGGAGATCCGGCGTCGCGGCTACGTCGATGTGCGCGCGGAGCAAGGCGATGATCGCGCCTATACCAACTGGTGGAACGCCGAGCGCCGCCAGTGCGTCACCATCGCCACGATGGACGGGCGGTACAGCTCGATCCAGTCGACCTTGCCCCCCGACTGCGGTAAGTCAGCGAAGGTTCGTCCGAACGCCAGTTACACCGGGCAACCCGCCACTCGGCCGTCTGCCAGCTACGAGCCCGATCGTGGCTATTCGCGCCCACCTGAGCGCCAGCAGGCCGTCCCGAGCTACGTGGGGAGCGATGCGCCGATGGTTGATGGCCGCAACGTCGACCTCGGCCTGGTCTGCTTCGGCGATGGCAGCAAGGCGGGGATCGCCAGCGGCACGACCTGGACGTGGAACCGCGACAAGAACCGCTACGACTATGGCCGCTACAACGAGACCACCACGGAGGTGTTCGACGCCTCGCTGATGGTGCAGACGTGGGAAGGCGGCGGTCGCATCCGCCTGCCCAAGTCGCTTATACCGCCACTGCACTCGGGCGGCGATAATGGCTGGTGGGACCTCCACGACGTGGTCGAGGGCCCAGACATCATTCGTGCGAGCTATCGCCTGAACGGCCTCAACAAGCCCAAGCTGGTGATCGATCGCCGCACGGGACGGATCACCGTCGACGGCGCCGCCTCTTACAGCTTTCGCGGCACATGCGACACCATCGGCCACGAGGCGCGGCGGTTCTAACGGGCTGCTCGTGGCACCGTCATTGTGGGTCGAGCTGGTGCTGTCGACGATTCTCGTGCTCGCGACCGCGCTCTTCCACGGCTTCGGCTTGCTCGTAATCGGGCGCGCGCTGAGCGCGCTCGACCGCGGCAGGACGGAGTTCGACTTGAACCCGCTCTCGCTCCGCGGCACCGCTTATACGAGCGGGGTGGTGCTGAGCCTCCTCACGACTATTCGCTCAACGCCAAATGGCGGCCGAGCGACCGGCTGACGATCAACGGCGACTTTCAGTATATCCGCCGCGTCACCGACGGGCAGCGCTCAATCGTGATCCTCGCCCCCACCGCCGAGCGGCTTACCACTTCGGTCGGCAGCGGCGTGCCGTCGATGATCATCTCGCCCGACAGCGATCCCGCCAACGGCAACGGTCTGGTCAGCGATCCGGCCAATTACGCTTCGGGAGCGGGCTACCTCGACCATATCGAGCATTCGGTCGGCACCGAATATGCCGGACGCCTCGACGCCGAGTATAAGATCGACGGCGGCTTTCTAAAGTCGCTCGCGGGCGGGCTGCGCTACACCGACCGGTCGGCGGTGACCGACAGCTCCACCTACCTATATTACGGCCTCACTCGCGCGCTCTCGCCCGATCTCTACGAGCAGCGGCTGTTCCGCGGCGACCTCTACCGCGGCTTCCAGGACGTGCCCACCAGCGCGGTGTTCTTCGACCGCGATACCGTGCTCGACCATGGCGCGACGCGGCAGGCGCTGGCTCCGTTCGTCGACCTTTCGCATCAGGCGGCGCTCCGCGCCGGCGTCGGCTACGCGTCGTCCACCGCAACACGCAGGGCGAGAAGACTTATACCGCTTATGGCGTGGCGCGCTTCGGCAGCGGCGGTGCGGTGCCGATCGACGGCAATATCGGCGTGCGACTGATCAAGACCAAGGTGAGCACCGCGGGCTTCATCGGCTCGTCGCCGCGGGTGCAGACCGGCACCGACGCGGCGAGCAGCGCGCCGATCTACGGCAATGGCCCGATCATCTTCAATCCGGTGAACGTCGATACTGACTATACCAAGGCGCTGCCGAGCCTGAACCTGACGTTCCACTTCACCGGCAAGCTGCAGCTGCGCCTCGCCGCGTCCAAGGCCCTGACGCGTCCAGGCTTCGACCAGCTCAACCCGAACGTTACGATCTTCGAGAACAATCCCACCAACGGCCAGCGCACTGCTACCTCGGGCAACGCCAACCTTCGCCCGCTCACCGCGGACCAGCTCGACGCCAGCCTGGAATAATACTTCTCGCGCACCGGATCGATCTACGCGGCGGGCTTCTACAAGAAGCGCGTGTTGAAGGTCGCACTCGCATCGGCATTTTCCGCGTTCAGCGCAGCGAAACGGGCAATCGCCGCGGCGCCCCGTCTGTGGGTGCGGCCGTCTTACAGCAACTGCAAGCCGATCACGTCCCTTATCTGGTCTTACTCACGAGCAGGCAGCAAGTTTGACCCGCGTCGCTCGAGTTCCCGCTCAAAGGCCAGCGCGGCACGATCGCGCCCGCAGGTGAGCAGCGCCTGCCGCTCTCCCTCTTCGGCATAGGTCACCGCGACGTCTCGCGCTGCCGCGTCGCCACCCAGCGATCGGTCATCAGGCGCGTCGACGTGGCCGACGTAGCGCAGGCTGACGTCGTAATGGCCCGACCAGAAGAACGGCACATCGTCGTAGCCGCCCTCCACAAGCCCGAGCAGGTGGCGCGCGAGCCACTGACCCATATGCTGCGCCACCACCCAATGTTCGACCCGGATCGGATGACCCAGCCGCGGGTCAGGCGCGCTCACGACGTCGCCGATCGCGTAGATCGCCTCGTCCGAGGTGCGCAGGTCAGAGCCGACAGCGACGCCGCCACCAGCCACCTCGTCCGCCAGTTTCAATCCCGCCGCCCCGGCTAATTCGGTGCGCGGCCGGACTCCGGTGCCGGCCACGAGCAGATCGCCCTCGACGCGACTGCCGTCGTCCAGCGTCGCCTCCTGCCCGTCCCAGCGCGCGACCGCGCGACCGGTGCGGAAGGTGACCCCCTTGCTCTCGTGCAATCGGCGGATCATCGCACCGACCTCCGCGCCGGCGGTCTTCTCGAGCGGCACGTCGGCGTCGGACACGACCGTCACTGCCAGTCCGCGCGAGATGAGCGACGCGGCCGCCTCCATTCCGATGTAGCTCGATCCGATGACGATCGCCCGGTCGGCCCCTTCCGCTGCCGCTATCAGCGCGTCGGCGTCGGCAAGCGTGCGGACGACATGCACGTCGGCACGGTCGTTCCCCGCGAAGGAAGGAATCTGTGGCGCTGCCCCGGTCGCAAGAACGAGTCGATCGTAGGCGACGACCTCACCGCCCTCGAGCTCGACACGCCGCGCTTCCCGATCGATCCGTATGACGCGTGCGCCGAGCTGGACGGTTGCTCCCGCCGGCGCCGGCAGAGGCAATGCGTCGCGCTCGACCTTGCCCGCCAGGTATTGTTTGGAGCAGGCAGTGCGGTCGTAGGGTGCGTCCCGCTCGTCACTGAGCAGAGTGACCGCGCCGCCTGCGCCATGTCGCGCCAACATCTCGGCGCAGGCATGCCCGGCGGCACCGCCGCCCACGATCACCACCCGGCCGAGCCGCCCGACCGCCCCCGCTCGCGCGATCTCTGGTAAAGGCAGCCTCGCGCCAACCCGAACGATCCCGGCGGCTTCGAACACCTCATAGCGATCGAGCCGACCGAACGCGGGCGCGCTCACCGCCTCGCCAGTAGCAGCATCGAAGCGTGCATGATGCCATGGGCAGCGTAGCGTGCCGTCGGCGACGATGCCCTCCTCGAGCGGCGCGCCGGCGTGCGGACAGGTGCCGGCCAGCGCGCAGAGCCGACCCCGGCTACGCAGCAGGACGACATCCTCGCCTCCGACCTTGCCCGCGACGATCGCATCGTCACCGATGTCGGACGCGGCCACGCCCGCCGCAAGATCGCGCTCTGCCATGCCCGCGTCGCTCCGCTGAGGTCAATCGGCGCGCTGCAGAGCAGTCGCGGCGAGATGCTCGCCGATGAACCACACCTGCGGCTCGTTCGAGCGGATGATATCGCTTACCAGCAGGTCGTTGGTGCCGTCGTCGCCTGACTCATCGGCCGACTTTGCGCCCTCGTGCGCCTGCTCCAGCACGATGCGATGCGCCTCGATCAGCCGCGAAAGCATCGTCGGCACGTCCTCGCGACCTTTGGGAGGGCGCTGGATCCGCGTCATCTCGGCGACGTCGTGCGGCGTGGCGATGCTGATCCCCCCGAGCGCCTGGATCCGCTCCGCCACCATGTCGACCAGCTCAGCCTGCTTCTCATAGTGCGTGTCGAGCAGCAGGTGCAGCTGGTAGAAGGTCGCGCCCGACATCTGCCAGTGATGCTTCTTGTAGAGGTCGCGCAGCATCATCGTGTCGGCGAGCACCTGATTGAGGATCGACACGCTCTGCTTGCGCGCGTTGTCCGACAGGCCGAGCGGGAGCTCTTTGAGCGTGCCGAACGGCTGGATCTCACGATAATCGATCTTGTACTGAGGTTGAGCTTCGTCCGTGCCGGCCACCGCGTGACTCCGATCATTGATCTAAGTGAGAGAGCGTAGCGATCCTGAGGGTTAACGGTTCCGCCCCGTCAGCCGGCGATCGTGGAGACCGAGCCGGAATCGACGCGGATGCCGGCGCCGTTGATGAAACTCGCGTGCTCGGAGACGAGGAAGGCGACGGCCGCGGCCACCTCTTCTGGCTTACCGCGCCGTTTCAGCACCATGCCGGGCCGTTCCTCTTCCAGGAAGCTGGCGATCGCCTCGTCGAACGAGGTTCCCTTCTCCTCGGCGCGCTTGCGCATCATCGCGTCGGTCATCGGCGTCGCGATGAACGCCGGCGAGACGGTGTTGACCAGCACGTTGTCGCAGCCATAGGCCTTGGACAGGCCCTTCGCGAGGCTGAGGATGCCGGCCTTCGACGCGCAATAGGCGAGTTCGTCGACGTAGGGCTGCACCGCATCCTCCGACGCGAACAGCACGATTCGGCCCCAGCCCTTCTCGCGCATCGCCGGGATCGCCTCGCGGCACATGCGCACCGCCCCCATCAGATTGATGTCGAGCGTCTCGAGCCAGCCGGCATCGTCGACGTCGAGGAAGTCGCCGGTCGCGCCGGTGACGCCGGCGGCGTTGACGTAGATATCGGGTTCGCCCAGCTCGTCGCGGACCTGCCGCCATATCGCTTCGACCTCGTCGACCTTGGTCACGTCGCCGGTCACCGCGACGATCTCGCCCAGCCGCGACAGTTCGCCGACCGCCTTGTCCAGCGTGCCGTCGGGCTTGTCGGTGATGGCGACGCGCACGCCCGCCTCCAGCAACAACCGCGCGGTCTCTTTCCCCATGCCAGAGTCCGCCCCGCTGATCAGCGCGATGCGGCCCTTGATCCCCAGATCCATGTCTCTCTCCTTCAGCCTCGCGTCGCGAGGAAACGGTCGGCGGTGCGCAGCGACAGCGCCATGATCGTCAGCGCCGGATTGGCCGCAAGCGCGCTCGGGAAAACCGAATTGTCGCAGATGAACAGGTTCTCGATATCGAAGCTGCGTCCATCGGCATCGACCACGGCGCGGTCGCCGTCATCGCCCATCCGGCACGTACCGATCGTATGCGCCGAGCGATCGACCGCGAAGATGTCGCGCGCGCCCGCCGCCTCCCAGATCGCGGTCATCGTCTTTCGCGCATGGACATCGATCGCGCGCTCGTTCGGCCCGTAGCTGAAGTCGATCCGCGCCTTGCGCAATCCATAGGCGTCGGTCTCGTCCGCCAGAGTCAGCCGGTTGTCGTCGGACGGCAGGCAGTCGCCGTTGATGCCGATCCCACCCAACCGGTTGTAATCGTCGAGGAGGTCGACCAGCGCCCGCCCCCACAGCCCGGCCCCGCGCGCCAGATTGGTGGCGAGCGTCACCGGCATCACGCCTAGGCTCTGGATCAGGTAGCCGCCGGCATGGTCGGCGTCGGCGGCCCGCATCATGTTCTCGGTGATCAGCGACGAGGGATAGCCGCGGTTCATCCGCATGTCGGCGTCGAACCGACCCCATAACTGCGTCGCGACATGCGCCATGAAGTTGCGCCCGACCTGACCGCTCGAATTGGCGAGATCGAGGTTGAGCAGCAGTCGCGGCGTCTCGACCCCGCCGGCGCACAGGAACAGCGTGCGGCAGGCCAGGCGCCTGCGCTCGCCGCGGCGGACATAGACGACGCCGCTCACCCGGCCGCTGCCGTCGCGTTCGATATCGATGACGCGGCACTCCGCGCGCACCTCGGCGCCATGCGCAACCGCGAGGGGCAGCCAGCTCGTGTCGGTCGTCGCCTTGGCCGCCGTACGGCAGCCCTGGTGGCAGGTGCCGCAGTTGACGCACGCCTTGCGCTCACCCCAATGCGGCTGCGCGCGGTCGCGCGAGATCAGAGCGGCGGGAGCGTCGGTCGCGACGATTCCGAGCGCCGCGCAGCCGCGTGCCATCGCGTCGGCGGGGGCGTTGCGCGCGACCGGAGGCAATTCGTAGCGCCGTCCCGCGTCCCACGGGTAACGCGCCGGGCCGGACACGCCGATGAAGCGCTCGACCGCGTCGACATAGCCGATCAGTTCGTCATGCGCGATCGGCCAGTCCTCGCCCTGCCCGCTCTCGCTGCGCAGCCGCAGGTCGCGCGCGTCGGGCCGCGGGCAGAAGGCGCCCCAGTGCAACGTCGAACCGCCGACGCCCATGCCCGAATTGTTGGCGCCGAAGGCGGTGGCGTCGGCGCCGCCGCTCAGCCGCTCCTCCATCCAATAGATATCGGCGGCGAGTTCGTCGGGGACATGATCGTCGGGCCGGAAGGCGCGCCCCGCCTCCAGCACCACGACCGAGACGCCCGCCTCGGCCAGCCGCGCGGCGAGCGGCGCGCCGCCCGCGCCGCTGCCGACGATGACGACGTCGGCCATGTCCGCCGCGCCGCTCATGCTCGCGCCTCCAGCCGCTGCCAGTCCTCGATCGTGTCGGCCGGGGTCAGCCGATACCCTTGCTTGTGCGGTCCGTCGCCGCCGACAGCGAAACCGTCATAGCCGATCCGGGCCATGGTGGCCGGCAGCGCCATCCACTGCCGCGCGATCTCCGCGCGCGCCTCGGCGAACCATAGTCGCATCTGGCGCGGATCGAGGTCACCGCCCTTCGTGTCGCCGGTCCCGTCGGCAATCGACCGCAGACATCGCTCACGATCCGCCGGCGCGGCGTCGGCGTAGCCGCCGGCGAGACGGTCGAGCGTGTCGAGGCCCGACGTCCAGCCCTCGGCATCGGCGGGCAGTTCGGCGCTGCGCCAGCCGTCGCCGATCCCGCCCGTCAGCATCGCATCGATCCGGGCGGCGAGATCGACCGGATCGGGGGCGCCCGGCAACACCGTCTCGACCAGGGCGGCGAGAACCGCCCGCTGCTGCGGCGACAGCACCTTGCCCTGCGGCGGTGCGGCGTGCCGCTCGGTCAACACCGCCCGCGTCCGGCGGCTGACCCGATCGGACGCGAGCAGCGCAACGAAGGGCGCAGGCAAAGCTCGCGCAAAGGCCGGCGTGACATGGTCCCGGATCAGGGCCGCGACCGCAGAAGGCCGTTCATAGGGCAACAGATGCGCGGCACCGGCCACCACCTCGACGCGCGCGTCGCGATAGTGCGGCAGGTTGAGCCGCCGCTGCGCGTCCTCGCCCAGATCGCCGTCCTCGCCGCCGGCGACGATCAGCGCCGGCACCGAAAGCGTCCCCGCCGCCGCCTGCCAATCCTCGCGGCTGTCGCGCTCCAGCCAGCCGGTCCACGCGCGGCGACCGGAACGCTCCACATCGGCGATCGCCTGCGCGCGCAGCGGTTTAGGCAGGCGCCGGGCGGTATTGGCATCGACGAACATCGCCGCCTCGTCCGCACCGATCCGGCCATCGGCGAACCAGCCGATCATCTCGGCGCGACGCTTCTCCTTCATTGGCTCGGGCGCGGGCGGCGAGGCGGCGAGCAGTACCACCGCGGCGAGGCCTGCGAAATCCGGGTCGCCGTCGCGCGCGCGAGCGGCGGCGAGCGTCGCGATCTTGCCGCCCATGCTGTGGCCGATCACCGCCCAACTCTGCGGTTGCCGGGCCGACACCTGCTGCGCGAACCAGTCAACCAGTCCCGCGACGTCAAGTACGGCATCCGCGCTGTCGCCGAAGCCGGGAAGGTCGAGCGCCACGCAATCCCCGAGATCGCCCAATCCGGTGATTACCTCGTCCCACTCGCGCGCACTCGCGCCAAGCGCGTGTAAGAAATAGAGCTGGGCCACGCGCTTACCTATTGATGTTGATCAGTGATCACCATCAAGTGTCGGCATGCGGATCCGTTCCGGCATACCGAGCCCGTCGTCGCAATTTCGCTGATATCGTGAACCCGTGTACTGACAACACGCGGCGTGCACCGTGATCTCTCAGCGTTGTGGCGGCAGCACCAACGGTGCTGCCGCAGAGGCCCTAGGCTACGCCGGCGCCGCCGGTGACGCCGTACACTTCGCCGTTGATGAAGCTGGCCTCTTGACTGGCGAGCAGCACGTACACCGCCGACAGCTCGACCGGCTGGCCGGGACGACCGTACTGGCTCTCCGAACCGAATTTCTCCACCGCCTCGGGAGGTTGGCCACCCGACGCCTGCAGCGCGGTCCAGAACGGACCCGGTGCGACCACGTTGGCGCGGATGCCCTTTTCCAGCAGCTGCTTGGCCAGCGCCTTGGTGTAGGCGACGATGCCAGCCTTGGTCGTGGCATAGTCGAGCAGGATCGCCGACGGCTCGTACGCCTGGATCGAGGCGGTGGTGATGACGCTCGCGCCCGCTGGCAGGTGGGGCACCGCTGCCTGCGTGATCCAGTGCATGGCGTAAAGGTTGGTCTTCATCGTCTTGTCGAAGTCGTCCGAGGTCACCTTCGAGATGTCCTCGCGGTTCTGCTGCCGACCGGCGTTGATGACGAGGATGTCGAGCCCGCCCAGCGCCGCTCTGGCCTGGCTGACCAGCTCGCGGCACCATGACTCGTCGGTGATGTCGCCGGGCAGCGCGACCGCCGTTCGCCCCTCGGCCTCGATGAGTTTGACGACCTCGTCGGCATCGGACTGTTCGGTGGCGAGATAGGAGATCGCAACGTCCGCACCCTCGCGCGCGTAGGCGATCGCGGCGGCGCGACCCACGCCGCTGTCACCGCCGGTGATCAGCGCCTTGCGCCCTTTGAGCTTGCCCGCGCCGACATAGCTTGTCTCGCCGTGATCGGGCTTGGGATCCATCTCGACGGCGAGACCGGGGACGGGTTGTGGCTGGCGGGGGAACGGCGGCTGCGGATATTGCGTGCGCGGATCCTGCATGGTCAGGCGATCGGTCATGGAGATGCTCCAGCTTGTGTGGGGGACCAAGAAAAATGAAGCGGATGGGCGTCAGCAGTCGCCCTCGGCGGCGAGCACATCGAGCGCCATGACGTGCGCGAGGTGCGACAGGCCTTGTGGCAGGTTGCCGAGGAACGCGCCGGAGCGCGGATCGGCCATCTCGCTCATCACGCCGACGCCGCGGTCGAGTGCCCGCGTGATGGCCGCTAAAGACTGTTCGGCGCGGCCGCGCTGTCCGAGCAAGGCGCGCGCCTCCACCATCCAGAAGGTGCAGGCGAGGAAGCAGCCTTCCTCGGCGGCGACGTCGCTGTAGCGGTAGTGATAGGGGCCGGCGCCGAGCTCGGCGTCGATCGCGTCGAGGGTCTTCTCCAGCCGTTCACGACCGTCGAAGCCGAAGCGCACCATGAGCGCGAGCGAGGCGTCGAGCCTGTCGCTGTCCGGATAGAAGACGAAGGCCTGCTTCGCCTCAGACCAGCAATGCTCCTCGATCCAGCGCGCGATCCGGTCGCGTTCGCGTGACCAGCGCTCGCGGCAGGTGGTGGGTAGCTGCCCCTCGTCCGCCAGCTCGACCGCGCGCGCGAGCGCCTGCCAGCAACTGACCTTCGACATGGTGTAATGTTGCGGCTCCTGCAGCTCCCAGATGCCGGCGTCCTTCTTGCGCCACGCGTCGGCGCACTGGTCGGCGAGGTGCGACAGCAGCTCGGCGCTGGACGCATCGAGGATGTTGCCGCAGGCGACGAAGCGCGCCGCGGTCTCGAAGATGTCGCCATAGATGCCGTGCTGGTGCTGATCGGTCGCGGCGTTGCCGACCTGTACGGGCGTGGAGCGGCGATAGCCCGGCACCTCGATCTCGCGCAGCCCGGGCACGACGGCGCCGTCGAGCGTGTAGCAGACGCGTGCGCCATGCTCGGCCAGTCGCTTGAGCAGCCAGCTGAACGCCGCCTTGGCCTCGGCCTGCGCGCCCGCCGCGAGGAACGCCTTGATGGTATAGCCCGCGTCGCGAATCCAGGCGTAGCGATAGTCGTAGTTCTTATGACCGCCGATACCCTCCGGCAGCGAGGTCGTGGCGGCCGCGGCGATAGCGCCCGAGGGCGAGAACAGCAGGAGCTTGAGCGCGAGGACGCTGCGGATGAACGCGGCGCGGCGCGGCCCGCCATGCTCGACCCGCTCGGACCAGGTCCGCCACTCGGCGTCGGACGTGTCGATGCGCTCGTCGATCCGATCGATCGTCGGCACCACCAGCGGCTCGTCCTCGCCTGCGACGATCGCCACGATCCTGCGCTGGCCGCTGGCCACCGCGAACTCGGCCGTGACCGCCTCGTCAGTGCGGCTGACAACGATCCCGTCGCTGTGCAGCAGCAGCCCGAGCACGTTTCCAACATGGAAGACGGCGTGCTTGCCGATCGTCGAGTGATACGGACTGGCACCGTCGGCTCGGCGGCCAGGGCGCATCTCCATCCGGAAGCTCACCGACCCGGTTAATCCATCGATCCGCCGCCCCAGCTCGGCCCAGGGAAGACGGCCGGCGGTACCGCTGTTCATCGATTCGGTCAGCTTGGCGCTTCCCGTTGCCGTGGTGAAGACGGTCTCGAGCACGTTGCTGTCGGGAAGATAGCGCCGCTCGACCGTGAAGCTGTCGGTCGGCGTCACGACGAAGCGGCCGCCCTCCTCGGGATCGAGCAGGCGATCGAACAGCGGCGGCGAGTCGAGATTGGGCACGCACCACCAGTCGATCGAGCCGTCCGCGCCCGACAGTGCGACCGAACGACCATCGCCGAGGGCGCCATAGTCTTCGAGCGCCAGATAGCCGTCCAGCCGAACGCCGCCAGGTGCCGGTGCTGTGAGCGTGCCGCGGATTTCGTCGAGCAGCCCGCTCATGAACGCAGGCGCGGCGGAATACGTGCCAGACCAAATGCGGCTGCGGCGCCGATGCCAAGCAACCCACCCGCCGCGCCGAGCTTGAGCAGGTCACGCTGCCGGCTAGAGAAGGTCTGAAGCTGGCCGGCTTGCGCCCGATCAGTCGACGGCCCATCAATAGCGGCAGGACCCTCGTATGGCCTGTCGAGGTTGCCCTCCCGATCTGGCGCGGGTGCGCCGCTCATGGCATCGATTTGCTTGGCCGCTTGGCGGTCCGCGAACGCCGGCGCGAGTGACTGCACGAGCGCCATCATCGCGGTCGACCGGCCGACCCAGAACTCGCGCTGCGGCCGCCTCACTGCTTCGAGCGCCGCCTCCGCGCAGAGCCGCGGGTCGAACAACGGATCGGGCAGGACCTGTTCGCGCCCGCTGCGATTGCGTGCCCAGGTCGGCTGCGGTGTGTT
The DNA here is from genome assembly GCF_014193405.1 of Sphingomonas sp. BK069. Taxonomy (NCBI): domain Bacteria; kingdom Pseudomonadati; phylum Pseudomonadota; class Alphaproteobacteria; order Sphingomonadales; family Sphingomonadaceae; genus Sphingomonas; species Sphingomonas sp. BK069. Next base: position 1,761,523 of record NZ_JACHZH010000001.1, read on the forward strand.
CACCGCCGGCAGGTAGATGACCGACAGCGAGATCGCGCTCTTGTCGGCGATCAGCTCGGCACGCAGCGAGTCGGTAAATCCCGTCACCGCTGCCTTGGCGGCGCAATAGGCTGCTTGGAGCGGCGCCGGTCGCTCCGCCAAGCCCGACGAGATCTGCACGATTGCGCCTTTCCCACGCGGCTTCATGTAGCGGAGCGCCGCCAGCGTGCCGTACACCTGGCTTAGGTACGTCGTGGCGGTGACACGCTCGTATTCCGCGGCGGTGATGCGATCCGCCGGCGCGACGACGGTCGACATCGCGTTGTTGACCCAGGCGGCAATGGCTCCGAGCTCGGCCTCAACGCGCGCAGCGGCTGCGTCGATCGCCGTCACGTCCGCGACGTCGGCGCTGATCGCCAGCACCTTGGGGGCGCCAGCAGCCGCCAGCATCGCGCTGGCCTGCTGCAGTCGTGCCTCTTGCCGAGCTACGATCGCGACTTGCCAGCCATCGCGCGCGAACCGCTCGGCGATCGCCAAGCCGATGCCCGCGCTGCCGCCCGTCACCACTATGGTTCTCGCCATGCCGCCTCTCGCTTCTTCCTGAGAAGCCCCGTGGTCGGATGACCGGCGCGATCCGCACCTGGGGTTCGGAGCCGACAACGCCCTTGCTCTGCATCATATCCGTAGGTCAGCGTCTTACCTGGTCTGGCGAGCATCGGGCTTTAGGATCGCTCGGGACAGCTTGAGGAGATCTTCAGGTTCTGTAGGGAGCGTCGCCGGCTTGCTCTTAACTGCTTCAGGACCCAGAAGCGGTCACTCAGAGTCAGCTGCCGGCGAATCAACTCCCGACGTTCGTTCATCTCAGCGTCCAAGAAGGCGGGGCTCTCCGCGCACTTTGCCGCAAGAGCTATTGGCAGGTTCCCACGGGTAGACCATCTCACCATTCAGCTTCACGTACATTTGGTCCAGGTGCCAGCGCCAGTGGCGAAAGCCGCGCATGCGACTCATCCGCTGGCACCGCACCTCACCGGCGAACAGCGGACCGAACCTGTTCCACCACAGCCTCACCGTCTCGTGGCAGATGTCGATCCCACGCTCGAACAGCAGATCCTACACGTTCCGCAGCGACAGCGGAAAGCGCACGTACATCAGCACCGCCAGCCGGATCACCTCGGGTGACGAGTTGAAGTAGCGGAATGGACTGGCTGGCTTGCGCGGGCGGGGCATAGCCCCTCCTCTACCTCGGCGAGCACTGCAGGTGCAGTAGCTTTGACAGCGCCATCATGCGCGATCGCCGCGCTATCGTCGTCGCAGCTGTCGAGGTGAAGGCATAGGACCGGCGCGAGACTGCGTTGGTCGAGGCGCTCCAGCGATGAGAAGAACTGCGGCAACGTGTCCGGCTCGTTGCGCGCTGGCACGCAGATGGCGACGTTCATCTCTGCTGCTGATGGCCTTTTCGTCACGTCAGACCATCGAGCCCCCTTCAATGGGCTTAACGGATTATCGAACCTACGACATCGATGACGATCAAGCGGCCACGCGCTGATCGCCCATCCGGCCAAACGGCGGCATGGCCCGCCTGCCCACCGACCACCTAAATAAATATCTTCGGTTTGACGGCTAAGTTATTGTGATCCGCGCGTTTGGCCTGCCGCTTAAACAAGGGATCGACATGGACCAGAAGAGCGCGCCGCTCGTCGAGGCGTTGGCAGCAATCGAACACGAAGCGCCGATCGGGTTCGGCGCTCCGGGACACAGTCAAGGCGCTGCGATGCCTTCAAGGCTGCGCAGCTTGCTCGGCCAACGCCTCTTCCGTGCTGACGTGCTCACACCCAAGGGGCTGGATGATCGGACTGAAGGAGCACATGCGCTGCAGCGTGCGCATGAACTCGCTGCTGAGGCGTGGAATGCCGATTTCTGCCGCTTTGTCACGGGTGGATCGACGCAGAGTCTTCACACCGTCATGGCGGCGGTTGCTGGTCCGGGTGAGACGATCCTTATTGCGGCGAATGCTCACAAGGCGGAGCGCACGTTCGCTCTGGCGGCCGGGCTTGATGTCGGGATCGTGCCCGTACAGGTCGACGAGGCATGGGACATCGAGCACGGCGTAGCGCCAGAGGCGCTGCGAGCCTCGTTGGCGCGCTATCCGGCCGCGAAGGCGGCCATCGTGGTCAGTCCGACCTATTACGGCGTGACGAGCGACATCGCGGCGCTCGCCGACATCTGCCATGACCATGGCATCTCGCTGATCGTCGATGCCGCCTGGGGTGGCGCATATACTTTTTGCGAGGCACTACCTGGCGATCCGCTCACGAAGGGCGCCGATGCTGCCGTGTACAGCGCGCATAAGACGATGGGGGCGCTGGCGCAGGGCTCGATCATCGTGGCGAAAGGGAACGTCCTCGACCGCCAGCGGCTATGGATGGCGTACGAGCTGTTCGAGACGACCAGCCCCTCGGTTCCTATCCTTGCATCCCTAGACGCAACGAGGCGCGACCACGCGTTGCGTGGCGAGCAGATGTGGAACGATGTGCTCAAATTGGCGCGTAGCGCGCGAGAGAGGATCGGCAGCATCGCACCGCTGCGAGTCCTAGGTCGCGATGATATACCAGCCGGTGCCGAGATCGATGAAACCAAGGTCCTTATCGACATTTCCGGGTTGGGGGTCTCGGGTTACGCCATCGACGACTGGCTGTTTGCAGAGCATCGCATCAGCATGGGGCTCTCTGACGAGCGTCACATCCTGGCTGTCATTTCACTCGGCACGACGCGCAGCGACATCCGCGGGCTCGAGCGGGGGTTAGCGGATCTCGTTGCTCGGTTCTCGGCAGATCCCACGCTTCTTCCGCGCTCGCCGGGTGGTCCAAGCGTGGCAACTTTGTCGGTCGACATGGCAATCTCCGGCTCGGAAGCGCTCGCCGGTCCGGCGGAGATGGTCCGCTACGAGGATGCAGAGGGGCACATTGCGGCGGAGATGATCGCGCCGGCGCCACCAGGCGTCCCGCGTCTGGTGCCAGGCCAACGCATCTCCGCTGCGCACGTCGCGTGGCTGATCGCCAACCGAGATGCCGGTGCCTTCATCATGGATCCGGTAGACCCGGCTGAGGCAACCATCAGGGTCGTCAATGGTCCAACCAAGTAGGTGACTGGACCCAGAAGCAGTCACTCCCGTCACGCTGCGCGCCTCCCAACTCTCGCCAATCGTCAATCTAGACCTCAAAGTCTCTTGGCCGCTCTGGGCTGCTGTCTGGTTCGCGCGCTGCTGAATCCAGCACGTGATTCAGCGTGGTCGCTTCGGTAGACAGAATCGGCCCGTCAGCGACTTCAAGCGGCATCAGCATGCCGTTTGGTCATGCGCCGCGCTGCGCAGTACTTACGCGCCTATCCTGCTCGCCCGTTGATCGAGTGTAATTCGCAATGCTCCCTTCGGCGTTGTGCCGGTGACGATCGCCTGACCGGCAAGGCCTGACGCGTCATAGCTGCCGGATCGCACGATATGCAGTGGCGTGCTCTTCTTCTGTGGGCAGGCCAGCGTCTGCGCGTAGCGCCCGTCGGCGACACTTTGGCTCTCGATGCCCGACGGAATGGACGCCATCCTGCGCTCTGTCCGCGACGCGCGCGCGCAAGGCTTCGAGTTCATCAAGCACGACTTCACCACCTTCGAGATCTTTGGACAGTGGGGACGCGACATGGGGGCGCAACCCGGACGACGCGGCTGGCGCTTCGCCGACGCGACGCGCACCACGGCGGAGATCGTGCTCGATCTGTACCGAGCGATCCGCTCGGCGGCGGGGACGAGCTGCACCATCCTGGGCTGCAACACTTTCGGTCACCTCGCCGCGGGCATCTTCGAAACGCAGCGTATCTCGGACGATACCAGCGGCCGCGAGTGGGAGCGGACGCGGCGGTTCGGCGTCAACGCGCTGGCCTACCGCATCCCACAGCATCGCACCTTCTTCCACGCGGATCCCGACATCGTCGCGGTCACCCGCATCATCCCCTGGCGGCTCACCTCGCAATGGCTGGACGTCGTGGCACGCAGCGGGACGACCCTGTTCATCGCGCCGGCACCCGACGCCATGACCGACGAGGCCAGAAATGCCGTGCGCGCGGCCTTCGCCATCGCCGTCGGCACGCCAGCGGGCCATCCAATTGCCGGATCGCTCTCCCCCACCCCGGAGGAGTGGCGCTTCACCTCGCCGTCGGTGATCAGACGCTACAATTGGGACGTGCCCGGTGGGGCCGACCCGTTCGTGTGACTGCCGGGGCGGCGCCCGTAGACGGCTGCCCGCATGCGCGAGCCGCCGTGCGGGTGCATACCACCTGTCCGACGAGCCGCGTGCCTCGGCGAGGCGTGATGTGACGCGCCGACCACGATCTTCCTCCGTTCGAGCGACGCCACGCCATGTCCGCTGATGCGACCTTCGTCAGCGCGGGCTCGAACAGGCTTCCGGTGGGTAGGCCGGACCTCGGGCGCAACCTGACGTTCGGACTGCTGGACCTGCTAGGACGCGCGATCGTAGCCGGCGAATATGAAGACCGCCCCTTTCCGGTTGAAAAGGAGCTGGCGACGCGCCACGGCGTCAGCCGCTCTGTCACGCGCGAGGCGTTGAAGATGCTCGCAGCTAAGGGGCTCCTCGGGACCCGCCCGAAGCTAGGCACCTTTTTGATGCCGCAGGAAAGTTGGAATCTATTCGACACCGACGTTCTGAGGTGGATCCTCGAGCGCCCGCCATCGATCGCGCTCCTGCGGCGCTTCAACGAGCTGCGGGCTGGCGTCGAGCCCCAGGCCGCAGCGCTCGCGGCGCGACGCGCCGACCCGCAGCAGCGCCAGGCGATCCGGCAAGGGCTAGAGCGGATGCGAGCAGCCGAGCACGACGAGGACGATCCACTCGACGCCGATCTGGCCTTCCACGTGGCGGTACTTCGCGCGACCGAAAACCCGTTTTTCATTCAGTTCCGCGACGTCGTGGCGATCGCCCTGCGCGTCTCAAGTCGGTTGACTAACAGGATCGCTGGGCACACCGCTCGTATCGAGGAGCATGCCGCTGTATACCACTCCATTATGGCGCATGACGCCGCAGGAGCCGCCGAGAACATGCGGGCTGTAATCGATGAGGTTTTGCTTACAATCGATTAGACATAGCAAGTATACGAGAGCAGGTCACTCTACGAAGCGACGCTAACGGTCTGCGACGGCGATGTGCACACGGCGCGGCAACTAGGAGACTTCCACGAGCTCTCCGCGGTCGTCCAGTGGCGACGGCCGGCCCCGTGGAGACATCGCGGTCGCCGCGCATACGTCGCCGCAGTGGGACTTAAGCTGCTATCGAGAAGGTGCGCTCGGAGCGTTCCGAGTAGCGGCGTGTCCTGACGCCACAGGCCTCACCTCAGCGCGCGAGGCCACGGCTTTGGCCAACGCGCGGGATCACGCCTCCTTGCACCATCCGAAGGCATGGATCAGCGTTCCCTAGTGACGAGGCCCCACAATCGGTCACCCCCGACGCCCTGCCCGTCTCCCAACTTCGGACGTTCATTCATCTCTGTGGCCGACAGGCCTAACGCGCCGCAAAGTCCTTGGTCTGGTCGGGTTTTGGCAGGGAAAGCGGACCTTCAATAGACGGGCGGACCGTCCTCAAGCGGCACTAGAACCTGTTCCACAGCGTCTTTCCGGGCAGCGTACTCCGCCTTTACTCGCGCACTGCGAAGGTCGAAGTCGCTACCATATCGTTACCACATGGCGGATTGAGGCCATGCTCGCCAGTGGGCGCTTGCGGCCCTCTGCCCTCTCGTACCGAAGACCCACAACCGGACACTCGACGGCTTTTGCTCGCCTCCCAACTCCGGCCGCTCGTTCATCCCGGTACCCGAGTCGTCCGGGCTTTCCGCAGAGCGCTCGGCTTGGGCTCGTTTGGGAGAAGAGCCGCATGTTCGCTTTCGAGCGGTTGGGTGCGGCTATGTGCCGGTCGCATCGCTACAGGCGTGCTGAATATCGGGTTCTGAACCTCGTCATTTTTTTTAAGATTATCGTACATTTAACTAGGGCCGGCGGCTCGGCATGGAACATCAGGTCCAATCCAATCGAAGTCGTACGTCGTCGGCACGGCCTCGCCGTTGCCAATTGACGTCTTCTTCCCGGCAGGATCGTAGGAAATCCAGCCCATGCTGTTGTCGAAGGCGGCAATGCGGCCGTTGTCGCGCTGTGCCGCCGCCATATCGATGGAGAAGACGGTCATGTCGACCTCCAGCTCGTCGCCGACCCGAAGGTCGGGCACTCTGAGTACCGCCGTAAGCGTCCCATCCAGCTTCGCCGCCTCCAGCTGATCTTCGCGCCGGAGGATCTCGAACGTGGCGTCCTTCAGCACGTCGACAACCTGACCGTCGCGGAAAACCTTGATCCCGTGAGCGATTGGAGCTCCCGCGCCGGCGTTCCAAGCGATCGAGAAATTACCGAGCTGCAAGGCCGCAGGGTCGAGGAGTTTGATGCGATAGCCGAGGTACTGAGCTTGCCCCTTCTCACTGAGGTGCACTTCGACGTCCTGTCGCCGAAAGAACACTGGGCCGGTTGTGGTAGCTGGCAGCGGCAGGAGTGTGGACGGCGTGGCCCAGGTTGGGACGGGGCCGCGGCGGACCTGCTCTGTCTCCGCCCAGGTGGGACCCGCAACGATCATCGACGCCGCAAGCAGCAACGCAGCACGTACCCTTATTCGGACCCCCGTCCCTCTCTGTCGCCCGGCATTGTGGCAGACCCATCTTCGCTTGCAAGGGAGAAGGGCGTTTCAGATGACGCGGCGGGCATGGAGCAGTTGTATGCACCGATTGCCCACGAAATCTGTGAGAAGCCGGCCTTGCTCGCGCTTACGGCCCCTCTCGTTACGAGAGACCCAAACAGCGGACACTCACGCCCTAGAAAGCGCCGCCTGATTCTGACCGTTCGTTCATCTAGTGCGTCACTCGGCACAATGGCCTACGAAGAACCATGAAAATTACCTGGGTGAGAACAGCGGGCGCCCCATGCCGCCTTCGTACGTATAGCGGTGTTCTAGAGGACTCCGAGATTGTGTAGCCACTGCTTGACTTGTTCAGGCCACTCTCTTGAGATCGGGTCGGCGGTCGGTCTCATACCGAAAGCGTGGCCGCCCTTGGCGTAGATCCGCATGTCGACCGAGACGCCTGCGTCGCTGAGCGCCAACGCATAAGCGAGCGGCTGCCTTACCTTATCCATCGGATCGTTCATGGCGTGCAGGATCAGCGTGGGTGGTGCCTTGGAGCTGATCGTGACCCAGGGGCGTAGCTCGAGGCTGTTCTTCCCCTTGCTGTCGTCGAGCATGCGCGCGGTGTAAGCGACGACGGCGTAATCCGGACGTGGGGATTGTCGGTCCGCCGCGTCAGCGACGGGGTAGGTCCTCTCCTCGGTGTTGCTCATGTTCGCAGCAAGGTACGCGCCAGCGGAGAAGCCGATCACACCCACCTTGCTTGGATCAATCCCGTACGACCGGGCATTCTGCCGAAGCAGCCCCATGGCGCGCTGTGCATCTTCCAGTCCGAGCAACACCTTGGGTCGCTGCTGCCGGCCGTTCTCGCGGGGCCAAACCTGAGGTACGCGGTATTTGAGAACCGCGCAGACCATGCCTTGTCGCACGACCCAGTCACAGATCTCGGTGCCCTCCAGGTCCATCGCCAGGACCTCGAAGCCGCCGCCCGGCAGGACGAGCATGGCTGCCCGCGTGCCGCTCCCTTTCGGCCGATAGACGGTCATCGTCGGTCGCGTCACATAGCTGGCCCAATGCCACATCTTGCCGGCGACCAGCCCAGTGCCGTTGCCCAGTCCCTCCGGCCGGTCACCGCTGTCAGGCTTGGCCAGGCTGACGTTGGCTGGCCACAGGGGGACTTGCTCGCCGCCGCTCGGCGCCTGCCACACGCCTTCGTGTTCGTTCCTGGGGAGCGGTGTAGTGGCTGGTGCGCTTGCCACCTGCTCAGCCCGTGCGCTCACACTCGCCGCGGCGCTGACAACTAGGGTCGCGCTGAGGAGATGATATAGGCTCGGCACATTTACCTCCTAGCGCGGGTGACACTCGGCGCGGCTTCGCTGCGCTACTCGTGGCGGAGCGCATCGATCGGGTCCAGTCCCGCCGCCCGACGAGCAGGCACGAAGCCGAAGACGATCCCGATGATGGCCGAGAAGCCGAACGCGAGCGCGTTGATTGCCGGGTTGAACGACCAATCCAGTGACATGAGCCGGGAAAGCCCGGCGATAGCCACCTGCGCGAGCAGCAGCCCGGCGAGCCCGCCGAGGCATGAGAGCGTCACCGCCTCGACAAGGAATTGCAGCAGCACCTCGCGGGCAACGGCGCCGATCGCGAGCCGGATGCCGATTTCGCGCGTGCGCTCGGTGACGGCGACGAGCATAACGTTCATGATGCCGATGCCGCCCACCACGAGGCTGATTGCCGCGACCGCAGCGACGATGCGCGTAAGGGCGGCGGTTGTGCCGGATAAGGTCTCCGAGATCTGGCGCGTGTCGATGATGAGAAAGTCGTCGTCTTCCCCAGCTCCCACATGTCGCCGTTCGCGCAGCAGGCCGGTAAGCGACGCCTTGACCTGCTCGGTGTCATAGGCCGGATCCACACCGACGAGCAGCGCCTTGATGTCCCTCGTTCCGAGGAAGCGACGCGCCACGGTCTTGATCGGCATGATCACCAGATCGTCCTGATCGCCGAACTGCCCCTGCCCCTTGGTGGTGAACAGTCCGATGACCTCGCAGCTGACCGGTCCCGCGCGGAAGCGTCGGCCGATCGGATCCAGCTCTTTGAACAGGTTCCTGCTCACCGTGCTGCCGATCACGCACACGGCCTTGCCCGCGCTCTCCTCCGCCGGCGTGAACACCCGCCCCGCCTGTAGCGGCCAGGGCTGTATGACGAAGTACGTCGCATCCATGCCGAAGATGCTCGTCGACCAGTTGTTGCCCTCGTAGAAGACCGCCGAGGTGGCCTGCGCCTGCGGTGCCACGCCGGTGACGCCGCTGACCTGTCGCTCGATGGCGACCACGTCGTCGGGATCGAAGCTGGTTGGAGGTGGCCCACCTCCGCCCCGGCGGGTCGCTTGTCCTGGATGGACGTGCAGCAGGTTCGTGCCGAGATTGGCAATCTGCTTCTGCACGGAGGCCGAGGTCGCGTCCCCGAGCGTGACCATCGTCACGACCGCCGCGACACCGATGACGATGCCGAGCACAGTCAGGAAGGACCGGAGCGCATGTCGCCGGATCGAACGCGCAGCGAGCAGGACCGTCGTGCCGAGCATGTCGCTGACTTTGCGGCGGTATCGGCGTCGCGGCAAGGCTCAGCGATACCACTTTCACAAGTCACGCCTGACGTCCTTCATGGCAGGTTCACTGACCAATTGAGATGGTGCCTTGCATAGGCCGATTAAGGCCGAGGAGAGTGAGCGTGCTGACCGCTGTGCTGCTACTCGTGTCGCTGCAAGCCGCAGCAACCGGACCCGGCGCTCCCGAGCCGCGCTCCGGCCGAGAGATCAAGATGGACGTTCAGCTTGATGCGGCCTTTCTCGCAGCTGCGGACACAAACCACGACGGAGCGCTCGACCTTAAGGAGTTCACGGCCGAGTTTGACCGCCGCATCGATGCGATGATCGCGGGCGATGACGAGGCGCAGAGGAAGATCAAACCGGCGGATCGAGCCAAGATGCGCGAGGGTATGATCGCCCCTGGCTTTCGCGGAATGGACAAGAACTCGGACGGACTTCTCACCAGGGACGAGGTGAAAAGCTTCAGCCGTTAGCTTCTCGCAATCCAGCGCGAAAGCAGGCCGGCGATCACGGCTAAGATCATCCATATCAAAGCGCCTATGGCGAGCGCCAAGGCTCCATGACCCTCCCAGTCGTTCTCGGCCGCCATGGCCTCATACCAGATGATGGTGATCACGATTGGGATCACGGCGGCGGCAAAGATAGCCACGTGGGGTCGGAGGCGCCAAACGAAGGGGGCGGCTCCTCCCGCTGCTCCTGCAAGCAGGCAGACGAGCAGAAGCACGCTCATCGCGGTTGAGAGTCCCGTTCTTCTGCGTCCCGCGCTTCTCGAGAGACATCCCGCACCGCGGCGCACAGCTTATCCGCGAGCATGAGGGCTTCGCCCATCGTGAGCGTGAGCGCCCAGGTTCCGCCCTGAGCACTGATATCGACCAGGATCTTGCCAGCCTCAGTGCTAACGGAGACGGGTTCGGCAGGGTCAGGCATCTGGGTACACCCTCATCCTACGGCCCCTCGCCGCAGCGGCGTGGCCGGTGACAAGACAAGCGATCTGAGAACGAAAGGATGCGAGGAAGGCAAAGGTATGCGATTGCCCTATCGCAGCTCACCGAACCTGGCGCTGCAAACCTTAAGGGGCCGTGCCCCCAAGAAAGATTTAGCGCAACGCAGAGTAGGCTCAGCCAATGGCTCAGTGAGCCGCTTAGCTGGATCCAACGAAGCGTCGATCTGCTGATGGACTGCGCAGGTGTCGGTAAGGAGAAGGATGCTTGATCACCATGGTAGCAATGGCTGCAGCGGCGATGGCGCTAGCGCAAAAGGCTGCCCCCGTCCCTGCCGATGGCGCCGAAGTCACCGAGCGCGTCGCACAAGCCTCCAGCGTCGGTAGCTTGCTCTACGCTTTCGACCGCGCCGCTTGGGTCAGTAGCGACGCACTCACCGCGCAGGTTCCGCAAGATCACCTGAAGGGTCTTGGAGGATATATCGTCGAGATCGCCGAGGCTGGCGTTCTGCGCGTAACCTACTATCGAGGCGCAGCCGCGACCGCCGACGTCTTATTCGTGGTAGATGTCCGAGACGGTGAAGTTGTCCGCAGCGAGCTCCTCACCCACCCTGTGCGGCTGCTCCCTGCTCAAGCGAGTCTCGCCCGAGCGCGCGAGATCGCGGTCGAGCGCGCTAGAGAGCGCAATCACAAACCTTGCACGAATGCACCCTTCAACACGGTCGTTTTGCCATCCCGCGACAATGGCCCGGTGGCGGTCTACTTGCTTTCGGCTCAGAAGACGGCTGACACATGGCCCATGGGCGGCAACTACCGCGTGATCGTTGCCCCCGATGGCGCCGTGTCAGCTTCTCGTCCGTATAGCGTTGGCTGCCTCAACGTGACGCGACCCCATCTACCGGCTGGTGCGAAACCGGTCGGCTTCATCGTCAGCCACCTTCTCGACCCGACACCGACCGAGGTACACGTGTTTGCCTCCTTCAGCATGCACTCTCCGGTGTTTGTTACCACTCCGGACAAGAGAATTTGGAAGGTTGAGGGTCGTGCTATCACGATTGATGAAGAGGCGTCGAAAGGCCGATGATAATCAATGCGGCGTAACGCCTTGGTTCATGAGGCGTTTTGCGCTGCTTTCAAGGTGATAAGAAATCATCGTTCTCCGCCGTCGTGCAATTGACCCAATACCGGTCATTCCAGTCACCCGGTCCCCGTTCCGATTCCTGTCATTCGTTCATCTCGGCAGTCCGACGGTTCTGGCCTTTCCAGGACGCTGTCTGTCTGGCCAAGTATGGGAAGAAAAGCGGGGGTTCCTGATTTTACCCCCCTGTTCGCCGTGCGCCTGCTACTCACCCAAGCCAGCGATGGATCAGATACAGCCAGCGCGTGGCTGCCGGTGGGAGGAACGAGCGCGTCATCTCACAGCCGCGCGCGCAGCGCGACGTCGAGCGAGCGCGGTCGGCCGAGCAGCCACTGCGCCGCGCCGTAGGTGGAGGTCACGTAGCGGGTGTCGAAGAGGTTGTAGACGCGCACGTCCGCCGCGAGCGCCGGCGTGAGCGCGAACGAGAGGCCGCCGTCGGCGACGGTGTAGGCCGGCACCCGCGCGCTGTTGGTCGAGTCGACGAAGCGCGCGCCGACGTGACGCAACCCCGCCTGGGCGCGCACGCCGCGGCGGCTCTCCCAGGTGAGCCACAGGTTGCCGGCACGCTCGGGCACGTCGGGCGGCGTGTTGCTGGAGAGATCCGCGTCGCCGGTCAAAAGGTCGTCGAAGCGGGCGTCGAGCACCGTCCCGTTCGCCTCGATCGAGAAGCCCGCGGCGAGCGCGAGCAACAGCGCCGCCTCGATCCCTTTCGACGACTGCCGTCCGATCTGTTCGAGCGGGCCGTTGGTGACGCGCTGTGCGACCAGGTCGTTCTTGACGATGCGATAGCCAGCGAGTGTCACGTTGACGCGTCCGCCGAGGAGCGCTGCCTTGGCGCCCGCCTCGATCTGGTCGCCCTTGGCATTGGTGAAGGCGAACTGCGTCGCGCTGGTGGTGAAGGTGGTCAGCGTGCCGACCGGATCCACGCCCGTGGCATATTGGGCGTAGAGCGAGATGCTCTGCGCGGGCTGGTAGACGGTGCCGACGCGCCAGGTCGCGTCGCGAAACCTCTTCTCGCGCGCGCCGCCCGAGAAGGCGTTCGCCTCGCCCGCCGGAGCGCCGGCCGCGTCGTAGAGGATGTTGCGGCGGCGCACCCCATCCTCCTCGTAGCGGAAGCCGCCGACCAGCGAGAGCCGCCGCGATAGCCGCAGCCGGTCCTCGCCGAAGATGCTCCACTCGGTCGTGATGGTGCGATAGCGCGGCAGCGTCGCCGCGCGGTCCTCCAGCGTGCCAGGGGCAAAGTCGAAGGGATCGACCGCATCCGCCTGATCCGCGACGGCGAAGTTGTTCGAGTAGCGCAGGTTCACGCGGTTGACCTCGGCGCCGAGCACCAGGTCATTGGCCAAGCCTCCGCCCAGCGGCGCGCTCAGCTTCACGCTCGCCTGGTCGCCGTACTGGGCGATGTCCTGGACGATCCCGAGGTTGTCCGATCGCTCGATCACGCCGTTCGGCCGACCGGCCGCCGGCGCCCAGGCGTAGCTCTCGAGGTCGTACCAGCTGCGCTTGCTGGCAAGCCGATAGGCGGCGTTGGTGAGCGTCACCGCGTCGCTGACTTTCCATTCGGCGACGAGCGTCTGGCGATCGTCGCGGAAGCGGATGTCGGCGTCGGCGACGTTGTAGTTGCGGCGCCGGTTGCGCGAGTCGAGCCGGCCGTCGATCAGCGGCGTGCCCCAGTAGCGCATCGGTGTGACGTCACCATAGTCGCCGCGCAGCATGACGGTGAGCCGTTCGCTCGGCGCGAAGCGCAGCGCGCCCGACAGCGCGAGGCTGTGGTTGTCGCCGCGGTCGACCCAGCCGTCCGAACGACGGTAGCTCGCGTCCAGGCGGTAGCCGAGCTGTTCGACGAGCGGACCGCCCGTGCCCGCCGCGACATGCCATGTGTCCTGCGCCCCGTAGCTCAGCTCGGCGTCATCGCGCGCGCTCTCGCTCGGCGCGCGCGAGACGACGTTGACCGCGCCGCCGAGCGCGCCCTGGCCGTAGAGCACCGAGGCGGGCCCGGTCAGCACCTCGATCCGCTCGACGGTCCAGGGGTCGGTCGGGAAGGTGATCGTGCCGGCGACCGGGAAGAGCCGGATGCCGTCGACCAGTTGCAGCACCGAACCCTGGCCGACGAAGCCGCGCGCGGCGAGCGCGGTGTTGCCGTTCCCGGCATTCGCCGCGGCAGTGATGCCGGGCGCGCGCGACACCGCCTCGACCACCGTGAGGTCGCCGCGCGCGCGGATCGCGTCGCCGTCCACGGTCGCGACGCTGGCGGGAAGCTCGAGTGGTGTCAGACCGAGGCGGCTGCCGGTCGCGCTCGGGCGGTCGAGCGCGCCGCCGCCGCGGCCGACGACGAGGATGTCGTCGCGCGGCGGCACGCGGTCGCCGTCCTGCGCCAGCGCGCCGGAGGAACAGGTGGCGAGCAGCAGCGCGGCGACATGCGTCGCCGGGCGGTAGGTGTCGATCATCTTCATATACCCCGATGAAGGACGGGGCACGCGGACCAGACACCGGCGCGCGCGGACGGGAGGCCCGGCCGCGGCATGCGAGCGGCCAGACCGGGCACCCCGCCGGTGGACGTTATGGCGTCGAGGCAGGTCTCCTGGCTCGCGGGTCGGTGCGGATGGTCTGGCCTTCCCGGCCGCGCGAGCGCGACCAGTGACACGGAGCGACCACCTGCTCGCCGCTTACAGTTGCGGGGGCAGCGCCGGCATCGCACCGGCTTCCCGTCTTAGCTCCGGCGCGGCGAACCGACCGGAGAACCTTGACCTGCGTCGCATCGACGAGACGAAACCGCGCGTCAAGGCTAATATAAAGAAAGCTTTATATCTCGCGCAGAACGCCCATTCGCCTTGAAGCCCCGTACTCAACTACGCAAACGATTCTCATTAGCCTTGACTATGCAAATCGGTCGCAATATCGCTTCGGTAACAGGGGGCTACAATGTTGAAAAATGGACCGACCTTCCTGGCGCTCTCGTGCGTCGGGTTCATCGCTTCCGCGCCTGCCGCGGCGGATCCCGGCACGCCCACGGCGATCGCGGCGCAGGATCGCACCGACGGACGCGACGACATCATCGTCAACGGGGCTCCGGCTGAACCGGCGAAGCTAGAGAGCCCGAAGTCGACCTCGGCGCTGATCGACCTGCCGCAGACCGTCACCGTCCTCAACGACCAGACGATCCGCAAGCAGAATCTCCAGACGCTCCGCGACGCGCTGCAGACGATCCCCGGCATCACCTTCGGGGCCGGCGAGGGTGGCGGCGGCTACGGCGACAACATCATCCTGCGCGGTTATTCCGCCACCAACGACATCACCGTCGACGGCGTGCGCGACAGCGGCCAGTACAGCCGCACCGACCCGTTTAACCTCCAGCAGATCGAGGTCTACAACGGCGCCAACAGCGTCTTCAACGGCTCGGGCTCGGTCGGCGGCACGATCAACCTGGTGTCGAAGGTGCCGACGCCGCGCGATCTCACCGTCGTGCAAGGCTCGATCGGCACCGACGATTATTACCGCGCCGCGATCGACGCCAACAAGCGCGTCGGCGACGACGTCGCGGTGCGGCTCAACGCCGCCTATCACCGCAACGACGTGCCCGGGCGCGACGTCGAGAAGTTCGAACGCTGGGGCGTGGCGCCCGCGGTGACGATCGGGATCGACGGGCCGACCAGCCTGACGCTCGCCTATGTCCACCAGGAGGACGACAACACGCCTTACTACGGCGTGCCCTTCTTCCGCACCGCTCTGTCGAGCGGCCTGCTGCCCGGTGCGGACCGCTCGGCCTATTACGGCATCGTCAACCTCGACAGGCAGGACCAAGTGCTCGACCGCGCGACCGCCACCTTCCGCCACGCGGTCAGCGAGG
Organism: Sphingomonas sp. BK069; assembly: GCF_014193405.1. NCBI lineage: Bacteria > Pseudomonadati > Pseudomonadota > Alphaproteobacteria > Sphingomonadales > Sphingomonadaceae > Sphingomonas > Sphingomonas sp. BK069. Next base: position 1,776,751 of record NZ_JACHZH010000001.1, read on the forward strand.
CGGTGTCGGTGCGCAACCTGACACGCTGGCAGCACGTCGTGCAGAACGGCGTCACCAGCGCGCCGCAGGGTACCTTCTGCCTCGCCGGGGTCGCGCTCCAGCCGACCGGCGCCGCCTGCCCCGCCGGCCTCGCGCCCGGCGAGTGGCGACCGTCGGGGCCGCGCGGACTGGTCCGCGATCAGGAAGCGCAGCTACTCTATAACCAGACCGACCTGCGTGTCGTGACGGGTGCCGAGGGCGGCATCCGCAACACGCTCAATCTCGGTTTCTCGGGCGCGATCGAGGATTACGCGATCACGACCGCCTCGCTGTTGCGCAATCCCGACGGTTCGGCGGTGACGCCGCTGCCAGTGCTGTCGATCGCGAACCCGGACACGACGTGGCGCGGGCCGCTTCACCGCACCGTCACCGCGCAGGCGCGCGGCGAGACGCGCAACCTCGCCGTCTACGCCTTCGACACGCTCGAGCTCGGCCGCTTCGTCGAGCTGAACGGCGGCGTGCGCTGGGAGTCGCAGCATGCGACCTTCCGCAACCTGCCGCTGGCGGTCGTGCCGCCCGGCGCGACGCAGGTGACCGAACTGGCCCAGCGGTCGCAGCAGAGCCGCGAGCGGCTCTTCTCCTATCGCGGCGGCGTGGTGCTGCACCCGGTGCGGAAGGTCAGCTTCTATGCCAGCTACGGCAACGCCAAGACGCCCTCCTCCACGACGGTGAGGCTCGGCTGTGGCGCGCCGGTGGTGCAGGTGATCGACGGTGCCGCCGTCACCTACGACCCCTGCCAGGTCGCGCCCGAGACCGCGCGCAACTACGAGGCCGGTGTCAAGGCCAGCGTGTTCGGGCGGCTCGAGCTCACCGCCGCGGTGTTCCGCAACGAGCGCACCAACTATCGCGTCCCCTCGGTCGACCCCGCGCTGCCTTCGTCGACACAGGTGCTCGACGGTCGCAGCCGCGTCGACGGGGTCGCGCTGGGCGCATCGGGCGCGATCACGCCGGCATGGACGATCTTCGCCAATTACACCTACCTCGACGGCACGATCCGCCAGTCGGTGTCGGACCGCTGCCTCGCCGCGCCGAGCGTGGCATGCGGCAACTCGTCCGCGGTGCCAGACCCGCAGCGCGGCAGCCGGCTGACGCAGACGCCCGAACACTCGGGCAGCCTGTTCACCACCTACCGCCTCCCGTTCGGGCTCGAGCTCGGCTACGGCCTGACCTACCAGGGCGGCTTCGCCATCGCCGCCGCGTCGCTCGCAGCGCCGGCACAGCCGCTGGTGGACGACTACCTAATCCACCGCGCCTATCTCGCCTACACCTTCGCGGGCGGGCTGACCGCGCAGCTCAACGTCCAGAACGTCGGCAACGAGCGCTATTACACGGGCGTGCGCAACAACGGCTGGGCGGTGCCGGGCGACGCGCGCTCGGCGGTGCTCAGCCTCTTCTACAACTTTTGAGCCGCGCGGTAACGGACCCGGACGGAGCACGCGCATGCTGATCGCCATCCCCAACGTGCTCGACGCCGCCGCGCTCGCGCGTGTCCGCGCGATCATCGACGCCGGCGAGTGGGTCGACGGCAACGTCACCTCGGGCCCGCAGTCGGCGCTCGCCAAGCGCAACCGCCAGCTGCCCGAGGACTCGAGCGCCGCGCGTGAAGCCGGCGGGATGATCCTCGATGCGCTCGGGCGCACGCCGCTGTTCGTCGCGGCGGCGCTGCCGCTCAAGGTCTTCCCGCCGCTGTTCAACCGCTACGGGGGTGGCGAGGACTTCGGCCTCCACGTCGACAACGCGATCCGGATGAAGCGCGGGACCGACTTCCGCCTCCGCTCCGACCTGTCGGCGACTCTCTTCCTCGAGGATCCGGACGGCTATGACGGCGGCGAGCTGGTGATCGAGGACCAGTTCGGGCCGCAGTCGGTCAAGCTGCCGGCGGGGCACCTCGTGCTCTATCCCGCGTCCAGCCTGCACCGCGTCACCCCGGTCACGCGCGGCGAGCGCGTGGCGAGCTTCTTCTGGCTCCAGTCGATGGTGCGCGACGACGGCGAGCGCCGCACGCTGTTCGAGCTCGATCGCGCGATCCAGGCGGTCGCGACCGACCGCGGTCACGGCGACGGCGCGGTGGTGCAGCTCACCGGCGTCTACCACAACCTGCTGCGCCGCTGGGCCGACGCGTGAGCGTCGCGGGGCGCAAGCCGGCCGCGAAACGCTGGCGCTCCTGGTGGCTAAAGCAGCTCCACACATGGCACTGGGTCAGCGCGGCGGTCTCGCTGGTGGCGATGCTGCTGTTCGCGCTCACCGGGATCACGCTCAACCACGCCGCCAGCATCGCCGCCACGCCCGCGGTGACCGAGCGCGCCGCGGTGCTGCCCGCGCCACTGCGCCACCAGCTCGCCGGTGCGCACGCCAGAGACGCGCCGCTGCCGCTCGCGGTCGCCGAGGCGGTCGCGCGCGCGGTCGGCGTCGACCCGACCGCGCGCCCCGCCGAATGGTCCGACGGCGAGGTCTATGTCGCGCTGCCGCGCCCCGGCGGCGACGCCTGGGTCAGCGTCGATCGCTCGACCGGGTCGATTACCGCGGAGATCACCGACCGCGGCTGGGTCTCCTACCTCAACGACCTGCACAAGGGGCGCAACGCCGGCGCCGCCTGGTTCTGGTTCATCGACCTGTTCGCGGCAGCCTGCGTACTCTTCACGCTAACCGGGCTGCTGCTCCTCCACCTCCACGCGCGCCATCGCCGCGCCACCTGGCCGCTCGTTGCGCTCGGCCTCGCCGCGCCGGCGCTGATCGCGCTCTTCCTGATCCACTGAGAGGACCCCGCCCATGCGCCCTTCCCTACTCGTGCTCGTCGCCGGCACCGTGGCGACCCCCGCCGTGGCGGGTACCGTCAGCGTCACCGTGCCGCGTCTCGCCGTCGCCGAATACCATCGCCCCTACGTCGCGGTGTGGCTCGAACCCGCGGCTGGCGGGCCGGCGCGGACGCTCGCGCTCTGGTATGACGTCAACAAGAGCGGCGCCGAGCCTGGCACCAAGTGGCTCGCCGACCTGCGCGGCTGGTGGCGCAAAGGCGGCCGCAGCCTGCACCTCCCCGCCGACGGCGTCAGCGGCGCGACGCGACCGCCCGGCGTCCACACCATCGCGCTGCCCGCCGACGTTCGCCCGGGCGCCTATGTCCTGCACGTCGAGGCGGCTCGCGAGACCGGCGGACGCGAGCTGGTCCAGGTGCCGCTCACGGTCCCCGGCACAGGGCGCGCTGGCGGTAGCCACGAGCTCGGCGCCGTCACCGTCACTGCCCGCTGACCCGACCGGAGGCCTTCCCATGATCGCACGTTCCCGCTTCCTCGTCGCCGCGGCGCTGCTCGCGCTGCCGGCCGCCGTCTCGGCGCATCGCATGTGGCTGCTGCCCTCGGGTACGATCTTCTCCGGCACCGACGGCTGGGTGACGGTCGACAGCGCGGTGTCGAATGACCTGTTCTACGCCGACCACCAGCCCGGCCGGCTGGAGAACGTGCGGATCTGGCAGCCTGACGGCACGCCAGGCGCACTCCAGAACGGCGCCACCGGTCGCTATCGCTCGGTGTTCGACGTCCGGCTCGACAAGCCCGGCACCTGGAAGATCGGCAGTGAAATGTCGGGAATGATGGGCAGCTTCAAGGTCGGCGGCGTGGAGAAGCGGGTTGGCGGCCGCGGCGGCCCGCCGACGAGCGCGGGAGGACCGCGCCAGCCGCCGCTGACGGTCGCCGACATTCCCGCCGACGCGACCGATGTGCGCCTGACCGAGGTGTCCGCGCGCAACGAGATCTTCGTCACCGCCGGCGAGCCGACCCGCGCCGTGCTGCGGACGAGCGGCAGGGGGCTCGAGATCGACTATGTCACCCATCCCGACGAACTGGTCGCGGGCGAGACGGCGCGCTTCCGCTTCCTGGTCGACGGCCAACCCGCCGCCGCGCTCAAGGTGATCGTGGTGCCCGGCGGGAAGCGCTACCGCGACGCCGAGGGCGCGCGCGAGCTGACCACAGCGGCAGACGGCACGCTCGCGATCGACTGGCCGGGCGCGGGCATGTACTGGCTCAACGCGACGTTGACCGACGCGCGCGCGACCGCGCCGCGCGCGACGCAGCGGCGGATGAGCTACACCACCACGCTCGAGGTGATGACGCCCTGATGCCGCCGCCTCGGATCGCGCTGCCGCCGACGATCGATCCGGCGGCGCTGGCGTCGCACGATCCCGCCGCGCGGATCGAACTGATCGAGGGCGAGACGATGGGAACGACGTGGCGCGTGCGCTACGCCGGCCGGGTCGCGCCGGGGGCCGCCGCGGCCGCGATCACGGCTCGGCTCGCGGCGCTGGTCGACCAGATGAGCCACTGGGAGCCCGGCTCCGCGCTGTCGCGCTTCAACGACGCGCCTGCCGACAGCTGGCATGAGCTGCCCGCGGACCTCGCGCGCGTCGTCGACCTCGCGCTCGCGCTCGCGGAGCGGAGCGGTGGCGCCTTCGATCCAGCGATCGGCGCGCTGGTCGACGTCTGGGGCTTCGGCCCGGCCGGCGCTCGCATCCCGCCTAGGCCGCGGGAGATCGCGGACGCGCTAGCGCGCGGCGGGTGGCGCCGGCTGGAGTGGGACGCGCCGCGGCGACGGCTTCGGCAGCCCGGGGGCGTGCGGCTCGACCTGTCGGGCATCGCCAAGGGATATGCGGTCGACGCCGTGGTCGATCTGCTGGGCGAGCTGGGCCTGCGTCACTGTCTCGTAGAGATTGGCGGCGAGCTCGTCGGTCGCGGTTGGCGACCTGACGGCGACCCCTGGTGGGTCGATCTCCAGGCGTCACCCGTAGCGTGTGTGCCGCCGATCCGGGTGGCCGCGCACCAGCTCGCGGTGGCCACCTCCGGAACCTACGTCCGCGGCGCGCATAATATCGACCCGCGCACCGGGCTACCGCCCGCGCACGCCACCGTCTCAGCCAGCGTGATCGCGCCTACCGCAACGCTGGCCGACGCGCTCGCCACGATCGCGCTCGTCGCCGCGCCCGCAGAGGTGATGGCGCTAGACTATCCTATTCGCCTGATCGTCAGGACCAAAGACGGCTATAAGGAGCTGCTCTCGCGTCGACTCAATGACATGCTGACGCCGGAGGATTGCTGACGACATCGTTCAAGGGCGGCTGGGTTATCAGCGTTGGGTGGCCCTCGACACCCAGTTTCAGACAAGGCGCTGGACTCCGGCCTTACCAAGACCGGACGTTTGTTCATGTCAGCTGACGACGGCAGGCAGGCGCCACGAGCCCTGTTCTTCGCGCCTGATCATCGCTGCTGAGATGCGGCCGCTGGTTGCGCATCTTGAGCGTCAGCAGCGGTCGTACGAAGATCATCGCAACACCCGCAGCAGTCACGCTTAGGATTGAAGGCGTCCAGCGGCAAGGTCGCGGGCAAGTGCGATGAAGGCTTGAAAGGCCGCCGAGGGATTACGCCGGTTGGGGTAATAGAGGCACAGCGGAGCGAGCGGCGGCGTCCAGTCTTCGAGGATGCGCACGAGCCGGCCTTCCGCGATGTCGTCGCGAACGTCCGCTTCCATGAAATAGCCGATCCCCACGCCATTCGTTGCTGCCATCCGCGATAGCGACGCCTCGTCGAGCGCCATCGGCCCCTCGACGTCGATCTGCAGCTGCTCCCCGTCTTTCTCGAAACGCCACTGGAACAGGGCGCCGTTCGGTAGCCGAATGCGAAGGCATGGGCAGCTCAGCAGTTCCTGCGGCACCTGGGGTATCGTCCGGTCCTCGAAGAAGGCAGGTGACGCCGCGACTGCCATTCGGCGAACTTGACCGAGCGGGATGGCGATCGCGTCGCTCGGGACGAAGTCAGCGCTGCGCACCCCTAGATCGAAGCCCGCTGCGACGACGTCGACCAGCCGCCCCTCGGTGACGAGGTCGACATGCACCTGCGGATAGCGCCGTAGGTAGCCCAGGACGAGGGGTGCCATGATCTCGCGCGCTGCCGTTGCGAAGGCATTGATACGTAGCGTGCCCGATGGAACCTCCTGCTGCGAGCGCGCAGTGTTCATCGCCTTTTGGATGTCCTCGAGCGCTGGCTTGATCTGGGCAACGAAGATCCGCCCGGCGTGCGTGAGTGAGACGCTGCGCGTGGTGCGATTGAAGAGCCGCACCGCCAGCTCTCTTTCGAGCTTGCCCACCGCGTTGCTGATCGCGGTCGTCGACAGGCCAAGGTCCAGCGCTGCCGCGCGGAACGAGCCACACCGGACGATAGCGAGCACCGCCTCCAGTTCGGTAAGCGAATGGCGACCCATAATCCCGCTTTCCGTGACACGTTATGGCGCTTTGTCGCGATTATCGAGCGGAGTGTCCATCGCTAGATCGAGGTCATCACCAGCGAGGAGATGACCATGTCCATGGACCTACCCAGCCCCATCGCCGACTATGTCGAGGCGAACGCCCGTCTCGATGTCGACGGCATGTTGAAGCCCTTCCAGCCCGACGCCGTTGTCATCGATAACGGCAAGCGGTTCAAAGGGCGGCCGGCCATTCGGCAGCTTTTTGAAGACGAAGTGGTCTCGGTAAACGCGATCTTCGTGCCGGATAGCGTCCGACAGGAAGGCGGGGCTGTGGTGGTCGAAGGTCCTGCTCACGGTGACTTTCCGGGCAGCCCGCTCCGCTTCACCTACCGCTTCCAGCTGACGAACGGCGCCATCGAGACGCTGGAGATCACGGTATGAGCACCACGATCGATCCCAGCGAATTCGCTGGCAAGCGCGTACTTGTCAGCGGGGGTACCAAGGGTCTCGGCCGCGCGACCGTCGAGCGCTTCCTAGCCGGCGGCGCACGGGTCATCACGGCGGCGAGGGCAATCAAGGACACGATCGATGGCGTCGAATACGTCCAGGCCGACCTGACCACGCCTCAAGGCGGCGAGGCACTTGCAAGGCGAGCGCTCGAGCGGTTGGGCGGCATCGACATCCTCGCTCACGTCGTGGGTGGTTCGGCTTCGCCGGCGGGTGGCTTTGCCGCTTTGACCGACGAACACTGGCTTGCCGAGCTGAACTTGAACCTATTGGCGACCGTCCGGCTCGACCGCCTGCTGATCCCGCAGATGCTCGAACGGGGCAACGGCGTTGTGGTGCACCTCACCTCGATCCAGTCTGTGCTTCCGCTGCCCGAGTCCACGACCGGTTACGCTGCAGCGAAGGCGGCGCTTCGGACATACAGCAAGTCGATCTCTAAGGAGGTTGGGCCAAAGGGTGTGCGGGTCAACGCTGTGTCGCCTGGCTGGATTATGACGGACGCCACCGGCGATTTCCTCGCCATGCTGCGGGCAGCCAACGGCGGCACGATCGAAGATGCCCGCCAGTCTGTTCTTGATGCCCTTGGCGGTATTCCGATCGGACGCGGAGCCGAGCCTGAGGAGGTCGCGGACCTGATCGCCTATCTTGCCGCCAACCGCGCGGCCGCGATCCACGGCGCAGAGTTTGTCATCGATGGCGGTACCGTCCGAACCGTTTGACCGTCTGGTTGTTGCTCGCCCTGTGGGGCGAGCGACTGCCTACGCTATCCCCGCCTTGACCCAACAACGGTCATTCCGAAGGTTCTGATTGCTTCCCAACTCTCGCCATTCGTTCATGTCGATGCGGCGCCTAAGCTGACACCCAGGGCAGCCGTACCCTCTCCCTCAATCACCAACTCGGGTTGCGGCGGCGACCGTTGCGGCAAGCGCGTCCTCAGCCCTCTGCCTCAAGGCAGGGTTGGTGGAACACAGATCCCGACGCATCCCTCGGGCGCTCGACTCACGACAGAGGCAATCAACGCCAGCTGTTCCGCCGTCATGCCGTCCGCTCCCCTTGTTCTCGTGCTCGCTGACCCATAGTCCGACCCGCGGCTCGAAGCCGCGCATTGCAGACGCTGGGAACGTTTAGCCGTTGAGCCGGCCAGGCCACGCGGATCTGCGCACGCGCGTGTCCGTCTCGTTCGCCTCCTCGGCACTCGGACTAACCAGAGTGAGGCCGACTTGCGCTGACAGGGCCTCCGGCAGCGTCGGTGCGGTCACGTCGTCGATCTCGAACCTGTCTCGTCCCAGCTCCTTGGCCCGGTACAGCGCCCGATCCGCCCTCGCGATGACCGTATGAAGCGGCTCTCCGTCGGCCGACGACGTGAGGCCGGCGCTGAAGCGCACCTGCATCCCCGACACCTTGGTCTCGACCTGCTCAGGGAGCCTGCTGCGGATTCCCTCGAGAACTTCCAGCGCGTGGGCTGCAGACCGGTGCCGGAAAACCATGACGAACTCCTCGCCTCCCCACCGTGCGACAACGTCATCCTGGCCGGCGCTCGAGGCGAGCAGCGCGGCGAAGTGCTTGAGCACCTCGTCGCCGACATTGTGCCCGTACCTGTCGTTTATGGCCTTGAAGTGGTCCACATCGAGCAGAGCCACGGTGGAAGCGGCGCCGAACCCCTCCCGATGCAGCAGGCCTCGCTCGCGACCGGTCAGGCATCGGCGGTTCAGCAAGCCGGTAAGCGGATCTGTATCTGCGGCGCGCGACAGCTTACGCCTGTGGCTGACGCCCATGACGAGCATCGTTCCCAGCATGACGAGGCCCGCTGCCGCCGACCAGGCGAGTTGCCGATAGCGCTGCGCCTGCTCGCTCTCGCGTTCACGTGAGAAGCGGAGGCTACGGGCCAGTTCCTCCGTGCGCGCTGCCGACCTGTCGGCCTCGAAGCTCGCGCGCAGCACAGCGGTCTGCCTCGACCGCTCGTAGGCGGACCTTCGCTCGTCCAGACGTACGGAACGTTCCAGGTCCCGATAGGCGCCTTCCGTCCTGCCCATGGCTCGGTTCACGTCCGCGCGAAGCCGATAGGCCTGCGGCGCCGAGGCGAAGGAGGAGAGCCGGTCCGCGTCCTCGAGCAGATGGTCGAGCAGTTCGAGCGCGCGGGCGTACCGTCCCGACATCCACTCCATCTTGGCCCTGAGAAGCTGCGCCTGCGCGCTGGCCGGCTCATTCGACGCGTCAAAGACGGCCTGGGCTTGACGGCAGAGCGGTTCCGCGGCCGGCAGACGGCGGAGCTCGATCAACGCGGCGCAGGTCTGGAGATCGATGTAGGCGGAGCCGACCGGATCGCTCGTCCGGGGGGACCGCACCCTTGATCGATCGAAGTCGGCGAGCGCAGTCGCGTACGCACCCCGAGTGAGATTGAACAGGCCCCTGAAGTACAGATCGTTGGCCAGCGCGACCTTCCGGTCATGCGTCCTATCCCAGGCGATCACCTCCTCGATGAGAGCGATCGCCTGAAGATGGTCGCCCGCCGCGTTCAAGACCCTGGCCAACTTCTCGGTTGCTATCAGGTGCGGCAGCTCGCGGCCCGGCCGCTTTGTGAGCCGGTAGGCCGAGGCGAGGAGAGACACTGCCCGCTCCGGGGCGCCCGATAGGCGCCGAGCCTCTCCGCGAGCGATCTGGAGACAGGCGATCGACACGATGTCGGGAGCCTTACGATCAAGGGCGGATATAAGCGAAGAGGCCTCGCGATCGACTTGCTCGATCTTCAACCCGTTCATCGCGGCGCGGGTCAGCAGCTCGACGCGAAGCTGTAGGTCGACGGACGATACGCCGTCGATCACCTGTCGGACGGTACTCCTCGCCCTGGCAGGCTGGGACAGGGTGTCGTACGCCTCCGCCCGCGCTGCCATGCGCCAGCCCCAAGCGAGATCGCCGTCCGTTCGCAGCGGATCGCCTCTGGTGGAGAGAAGGAGCGCGGGTGGGTCGCGCCCCGCGTCATCCGCCAGCGTCTGCAGCCCAGGCGTCGGCGCGCGCATGCATCCGGCCCGCGCCTCTCCCAGGCCAAGAACGCAGGTCAGGGGAAGAAGCGCGGCGACCGCCGACCTCCGCCAGAACCGGCCGTGATCCTCAAGAAGACGAAGACTCGCCCGCATTCGCCTATCCTCGAGCGTAGCCGCCCGCTTTAGCCGGGGCGAACTAAGGTTTGGTGAACCGGCCAACACCCTAGCCAACGCGATCGCGGGATGGCCAGAGCGAGGCGACGGCCCTGCCCCGCATGTGACAAGAAAATGGGCGCTCATCGGTCGAACTATTGCTGAGCACACGTACGACCTCGTGCTACCTTGGTTTAGCCGGACACAGAGCGCGAGTACGTCTCCGCACTGTCTCTGAGAATGGTCAGTCGACCATCAAGCCGATCGAACCCAAGACCTACGTTGTCTATCTCCGCCGCCACAATCTCCGTCTGTTGCCGAATGGCGGCTATGGTGATGGACATCGTCTCTGCTGCTAGTGCGGTCTCGTCGACCGCTGCGGTGATTGCGGTGACGGTCTGAGCCTGCGCATTCATCGTGCGCCGGATGCGATCGGCGCCCTCCTGTACCTCGGCCACCGTCGTTTTGATGCCGGCGTTCACATCCACCGTAGCCTCGGTAGCCGACTGTATGGAGGCGATCTTAGCTGTTATTTCGTCGGTAGCGCGCGCGGTCTGGCCGGCAAGGCTCTTCACCTCTTGTGCGACGACGGCGAAGCCTCGCCCGGCATCTCCGGCGCGGGCGGCCTCGATGGTCGCGTTGAGGGCAAGCAGATTGGTCTGGCCGGCGATGTCCCGGATCAAGCCGAGGATCGATGCGATCGACCTAGCGTGTCCACTCAGCGCCTCGGACGTCTCCACCGCGCTGGTCGCTTGGCTGCTTGCCCGACTGGCGACTGCCGCCGCGCCGTCCACCTCGGTCTGTACCTCCCTTATCGCCAGTATGAGGCCGGCGGCAGTGCGCGCAGCGTCGCGCATCGCGACCGCGGACTGCTCGGCCGCTGCGGCGACCTCGCTCGCCTGCACCAGCATCCCTCGCGTGGCGCTCGCGGTCGCCGTCGTCTGTTCGCGCAGAGCAGAGCCATCACTGACGCTGCCGCTGACGAGCGACGAGATGCCGTCGCGGAACCTCTCAGCCGTCGTGTGGCGCTGCCGCTGCGCAGCGGCGTCGACTTGAGAGGCATGGACCGTCGCGAGTACGTCGCAGTGGAGAGCCTGCAGGCGAAGAAAGAGGCGGTTGATAGCAGTCCGCTCCTCTTTCGAGCAGTTGTACTCCTCCGTCATCAGCTCGACGCACAAGGCGATCGTGCCGCTTCTGAGCGCCAGGACGGCAGTCAGGGGCACCCCAGCATTGAAGGCGGTGATCATCCACTCCGCACTTAACGAAGACCAGCAACCCTCTTTGAGGTCGCAGAGCATGTCGCGGACGATCTCGTTAAATGACGCAATGTGCTGGTCACGCACCATGTAGGCAACTTGCGGCACCAGACGGTACCATCCATCGAGCTCCGCTTCTGCGACCCGGTGCGCATGCGGCTGCAAAATGGTCCAGATATGGTGGCCAAGCAGATCGTCTGCTTCGGAAAAGCCGAATAGCTGAAGCTTCTTGGTGAGGTGAAGCTCACCAAGTTCGACCTCACCGATGTCGCGCAGGCTGTCCATCGCGACTTGCTAAAGCGCCACGGTTAAGGCGGCGTTAGCATCAGCACCGCCGCCGCACAACGTTCCTGACCCGAATCGAATGTCAATCGCTGCTTGGCAATGCACCGGCCGCTGGGTGGTGAGAGGCTCAGGGTCAGGAACCCAGTTGGCGTCGCAAGCTTGGGCGGGCGATGCTCCCCTCCTGTCTCGTGACCCGGCCCAGAAGCGGTCGGTGTCGGCGCCCCACCCGCCTCCCAACTCCGGCCATTCGTCATCTTGGTGCCCGGTTCTTCTGAGCGTTCCGCAGAGCGCCGGTCCGGCCTTTTAGGCAGAATAGCCGGCTGTCCGCATGCGAGCGCTCAGGTCGTCTTTGAGCGCCTTCGTTCATCCGGGAGGCTGGAGCAGCTGGTCACCCGCTGTTTCTTCTTACGGGCCCACCCAGGGGCGCTTGATCACAGTCAATTTCATCAATCCCTGCCGAGACTTCTCCAACAGCTTAGGTAGGAAAGGCGATGCGACGTCGCTCCACCTGTGCGGAGCTGTTGGGAGAAGGCGGATGGCGGATACGGCTGGTTGGGTAGCGCTAGTCGCGACCTGCGTGGCAGCGCTCATGACCGCCGCCATCCTCGGCGCCCGCGTCACAGGTTGGGGCTTCGTCGTTTTCACGATCGGCGCGGTCAGCTGGATCGTCGTCGGGCTAACGTCCGGCCAGCAGCAGCTCCTCTATTCGAACCTGTTCCTCGGCATCGTCGACCTGTTCGGCATCTGGCGATGGTTGGGCCGCCGTGCGCGCATCAGCGATGCGACGCGGGCGGAGGAGAGACGGAGCACCAAGCTGTCCGGCGAAGCGCTGTTCTCGGTGGCGTCGCTCGACGGTCTTCCTGTTAGAGCGGCCGACGGCTCGGTGGCAGGCCACGCGGTCGACGCCCTGGCCGGCTGCGGCGGGGGCGGAATCGAGTATCTGGTCGTTCGCATCGGCGGCTTCGGCGGGATTGCGGAAACCCTCCACCGTCTTCCATGGTCCAACGTTTCGGTCCGCGATGGCGAAGTGCACACTGCGCGGCGGCCAAAGGAGTTCCAGGAGCTCGCCGTGGTAGTTTAGTAGCGACGGCTGGGTTCCCGCGGACGCATCGCGATTGCCGCGCATGCGTCCTCACCGTGCGACTGTGAAGGGAACCAACGAGCGCGCTCGGTTTGTTCCGAGTAGCGGCACGGTTCTGACGCCACCTATGCCGGCCTCAGGGTGCGAGGCGGGGGGGGGGTGACCGATCCACGGGATAAGGTCCCAGAAGCAGACGTCCTCGGCCCTTTCCCAGCTTTTCAGCTTGAGCTTTTCGTTCTTCCCTCGTGACGACCGCGTTTGGCGCCCGAACCCGCTAACTCAGATGTCGCGATGGGCGAGAGTTTATGACGCGGGCTGTCCAGGCACGAGTTTTGCGCCGGATGAGCTGTGAACGGCTTCTGGAGAAAGCTCAGGCACGGGATGAGCGGCGGCGTTACGTCGAACCGTAGGTGCCACTCCGGATTCCTCGTTATACAGAACCAGGATTGTAGCGATCGGTGCGGCGGTGAGGATCAGCAGGAAAAGGCCGATCAGCCACTCGCTGGTATCTAGTGGATGCGAGAAGCTACCATTGGGCTGCATCGACGGGTAAGGTCGCATCGGGCGCCTGCCGGCTTTCCTGTGGTGAAACGGGCGGTGCGCGGTCGACTGGTGGGCAGACGGCCTGATGCGCGAACGATCATAAGCGGCGCGTGCTTCCCTTTTCCCCAAGACGGCATACGCCTCGTTGATTTCTTTCGCACGAGCAGAAACATCCGCACCGTGATTGGCATCGGGGTGATATTGACGGAGTAGCGCTTTCCACGCAGCATGAATAGCGTCGCGATTTGCCGTCGAGGAAACCCCTAGGACCGAATAATAGTCGGGTGAGAGAGCCATCTAGCCGTTACCTACGGCGAATACGCGAGAAAGGAAAGTCCGACTACCGCGTGATCTTAACCGGGCCTTCCTCGGTGGCTCGAAGGGCGGCTTTAGGCGCCAAAAACCAGGTGGCTACCCTTCGTATCCGCAACATCGTGCTTTCGGTGACGCCACGCTGCCTCCCGGCGCTGACCGACACCGGGCCGTTCAGCTCACCCGCTCGCCTTCTCCTTTGGTCAATCGTTGAGGTGCGGCTCTCAACTTCTACAGGTGGTCATGCCCTCGTATCCCGTCCCGCTCCACCCCACGTTGGGCCTGCACAGTCGACGCAGGAGCTTGCCCCATGTTCATCGCCATGAACCGATTTCAGGTCATCCCTGGTGAGGAGGAAGCCTTCGAGCAGGTCTGGTTGTCCCGCGACTCACACCTCGCCGACGTACCCGGCTTCGTCGAGTTCCACATGCTGCGCGGTCCTGCGGCCGACGATCACGTCCTCTACTCGTCACACACCGTGTGGCAGTCGCGCGGTGACTTCGACAATTGGACCCGGTCCGAGGCGTTCCGTGCCGCGCATCGCGGTGCGGGTGACCACAAGCTTTTGTATCTCGCGCCGCCCCGCTTCGAAGGCTTCGACATCATCCAGACGGTCACGTCATCGTGACGGTCACTCGGCGCCCGACGTTCGCCGGCCGGATCGAGCAGGCGATCGACACCGTCGTTAGCGCCATCGCATCGCCGATCGTCACCCGCATCGCCGCGTTCAACAAGCGCCGCCTGCCGCCGCGCGATGCGCCACATCCGCTGCTTACCGGCATCCACGAGCCAATGACCGAGGAACTGACCCTCACCGACCTCGCCGTCGAGGGTATCATCCCACCCGAGCTCGACGGCCGCTACGTTCGCATTGGACCAAACCCGGCCAATGCCGACCCGCGCTCCTACCATTTCTTCACCGGGGACGGGATGCTGCACGGCATCCGCCTCCAGGGCGGACGAGCCCGGTGGTATCGCAATCGCTGGATCCGCTCGACCGACGTCGCGGCGGCCAGGCACGTGCCGGCGGCGCCGGGGCCACGGCACATCTTCGACACCGTCAACACGAGCGTGCTGGATCATGCCGGCAGCGGCTGGGCGCTGGTCGAGGCCGGCAGCACGCCCGTTCGCTTCGACGAGCATCTGGAGACGCAGCGCTACGATGACTTCGACGGCACGCTGCCCGGATCGTTCACCGCGCATCCGCGACGTGATCCAGCGACGGGCGAATTGCACGCGCTCTGTTACGAAGCGACCGATCCGAAGCGCGTTCGGTACAACGTCGTAGATGTCACCGGCCGGGTGCGACGATCGGTGACGATCCCTGTGTCGCACGGGCCGCTGATCCACGACTGCGCCATCACGCAGCGCTACGTCGTCGTCATGGACCTGCCGCTCACCCTGTCGATGCGCACGGTGCTGGCGGGGCACGGCTTTCCCTATCGGTGGAGCGAGAAGCACCCGGCCCGGATCGGGCTGCTGCCACGTGAGGGCGAGGCGGAGGACATCCGGTGGTTCCCGCTCGATCCCTGCTTCGTGTTCCATACCGCCAACGCGTATGATCTACCGGACGGAAGCGTGGCGCTCGACGTGATCGCGTACGACCGCATGTTCGCCGGCGACAACTTGGCGCCGGACGAGCAGCCCCGCGGCCTTGAGCGCTGGACGATAAACCCTTCGACCGGATCGGTGGATCAGCGCGCGATCGACCCCGCGGCGCAAGAATTGCCGACGATAGACGAGCGTCGCACCGGGCGCCCCTACCGCTATGTCTATGCGCTCGGCCTGCCCGAACAGATGACGGAGACGCTTGTCGGTCAGGCACCGCTGATCAAGCACGACTTGGAGGGTAACAAGCGTTGGCTGCACGATTTCGGGCCGGGACGCATCGCGGGCGAATTCGTCTTCGTGCCGCGCTCGCCAGAAGCTGGCGAGGATGACGGCTGGCTTATCGGGCTCGTAATCGACGCCGGCGGGCACACCACCGCGCTGGAAATATTGGACGCACGAAACTTCGAGGCGCCGCCCATAGGACTCGTTCGCATCCCGCATCGCGTGCCGCCTGGCATCCATGGCGCCTGGTTGAGGTAACTCGATCCACGTCGCAGTCGCTTGGCCCGCCAGACCGACGCTTGACCGTCAGCGGACGTCTAGGGTCAGGACTCGTTGATCACAGCCAGAAGATGACAGTGGCAGCGAGCGCGATGGCGGAGAAGAATGCGGTTGGGCAGCGGTCGTAGCGGGTC